>CAVOKT010000004.1:0-532726 GCA_963696575.1 uncultured Acidobacteriaceae bacterium | reverse complement strand
CTAGATCACAGACTTTCCCCTTGACACCTCCCTACCCTAAAAACTGGAGAACTATGCCCGGACGGTCGCCAACTTGTCTTTTCTGACAACTGACAACCCGCCCACTTGGCGACTGGTTTTGGCTTTTCTAGCCACTATCCACTAGCCACTGACCACTTCTTCAAGGGGAGACCTAATGACTACAAAACCTGCACCCACACCTACGACAGCGGACGCGCCTGTAAATCCGCTGCTGCCAAAGACCGCGAATTCTGCGGCTACCACCTTCGTTATCGCGGACGCCTCCTGCGCATGGCCCAGTCCCGCGCCCGCCATCAACCCTTCGACATCACCATGCCGCCGCTCGACAGCCTGTGCTCCATCCAGTCGGCGCTCAGCCAGGTCGCCGAAGCCCTCGCCGCCGACATGATCGATCCCAGGCGCGCCATGGGTCTGCTCAAGGCGCTCCGCTTTGCCAAAGAGAATCTCAAGGACGGCCTCAAGGACGACAACGCCCACTGGCACGACACTCCCTATCACACCGAAGACGCCGCCGCCTACGACAACTTCGAAGCCGACTACGGCCTCCCCGAAGGCATCGACGCCAACACTCCACCCGAAGTCGCCTTCCCCGCCCGCGACGCACTATCATCGGGTGTCTCCCGTACGCAGGTCGCTTGTGCGGGGGGTTTTCCGCGGGATCCGCATTTTTCCCGCGCACCCCATCGTTGCCTTCCTTGACCGCGCACCGCTGATCCCCGAGATCCCTCCGCCCTACCAACGCGACTCCCGACGCTGAATTTGCCAATTACGAGTACACCCCCGAGGACATCGAGTTGACCGAACTCTACAACACGCGCGACTACAAAGCCTGGGATAGCCGCTGCAAGGAGCATCAGCGCAATTCCGATCGCAAGCAGCGGCGCAGGCTCTTCCGCGCCAACTACGCGCGCTACGTCGCCGAAGCCAAGCTCAAGAACATCCAGCGCGCCGCCGAAAAGCTCCTTGCCGAAAGGCTCGCAGCCGGGAAGGCAGCAACGGCGGAAGCTGCGAATCCCGAACCGACGGCATCCTTCAAAAAGCAGCCAGCTTCCGTTGCCGAAGACCAAGAGGCAGCCAAAAACACAGCCTAAGTCCTTACAGCAGACTTAGATAGCTGTAACTACCAATAAAATGAATGACATACGAACAAAATCCGTCCAAGTCGCTGAAAACAAAGGAGGGCTGTTAAGCCAAAATTACACAGAAAACGCGAGAGAGCGATAGTTGCAGGCCAGTGCTACCATTGCACATTTTCCGGTTCAATGTAGCTGATGTCCTCGACGATTTCTGAGCTCACGACAACCGTGCGACTGCAAGACTGGTGGAAGGCTAAGGCTGCCAACCTGTTGGCCGTCCTCTATTCCGTCACCCTCATCACGGCCCTGCCCTTCACCCGAGCTCTTGTGTTGCTTGCAGCCTCTCTGATCACCATCATCGGGATCGGTGGTTTTGGGCATGTCATCAACGACCTCTGCGACATCCCCATTGATGCGGCTGCCGGTAAGCCAAACCGTTTGGCCCGCCTGAACCCCTGGAAGCGATTCACCCTTGTGGGCGTACTACTTGCAATCGCCCTACTCCCTTGGCTGGTTCTGCCGTTCGACCGATTGTCGATTGCACTCTTGCTCATCGAATTCAGCCTCTTGCTCGCCTACGCAATCCCTCCCCTGCGGCTGAAGCGGAGAGTCATCTGGGCCGTGCTTACCGATGCAGGCTATGCGTACGCTCTACCCGCATTATTAGCGGCTCACACCTTCTTTCTTGCGACCGGGGATCGCGAAAACCGCGCACTCGCCCTGTCGTTGTTCGTATGGCAGATGGCTCTCGGCATTCGGCACTTTCTGAATCATCTCGCACTGGATCGCACCAATGACATTCGCAGCGGCATCTCGACCCTCGCAACGATCAAAGGAAGCCACTACATCCATGCCCTGATCCGGCACGGAATCCTGCCTATCGAGCTATTAGGTTTTCTCGGTTATCTGCTGGTAATGAGCGAATATGCCCGCTTCATGGTGTTTGTGGTCGCGGCCATCTTTGTGGTCATTTCGTCACTTCACATTGTGCTTGCGATCGGCCGGAGCTACCCCTTCCTGACTTACCGTTTCTCGAGGACGCAGTTGGACTGGCTCTACCAGGTCGTTCTTCCGCTGGTTTTGTTGGCCTATCTTGTGCGACTCGATTGGCGGTTCTCTTCGCTCCTGTTAGCCCACGTTCTGCTGTTTGTGTCATTCGACAAGGCCTTCAGGACGCAATTTCCGCTATCACTACAGCCAGTCGCGACTTACGGCGGGTCACAACGTCAGGCTTCCTCTGCAGTCGAAACGGTGACTCAATCGCTTGCCCAAGGGACAAGTTCCAAGCGACACCCCGCCGCTTCGCGCGTCAACATCGCAGTGGTTAACATTAATAAGAGGAAGTACACCGAAACATTTGTGCAGGGTCTGGTCTCGCGCCTGAGGTACAAGGTCTCTTATCTCCACGGAGACGATCTGCCCCGGTACGACAACGACGACCGGCACTTCCTCTCGGCCTGGCCCTCGTTGCAGGCCCTGGCGCAGTTCCTCGAAATAGTTTTGCGGCTGGAGAAGAGTACTTTCCTGAAAAGCAGCATTCGCAGTTATCTGCAGGCCAAGAACATACGACTCGTGCTGGCGGAGTTCGGTCCGGTCGGGAACCAGATGCTGCCGATAACCAGAGACTTGGGAATTCCCCTGATCGTTTACTTTCACGGATATGACGTATTCAACCGCCAGGCCCTGGAGCGATATTCCGCGCAATATCCGGATCTGTTTCGTGAAGCGGCATGCATCATTGGCGTTTCCGAGACCATGCTGAATCGCCTGGAAGAGCTCGGCGCGCCGCGGGAAAAGCTCTTCCATCTTCCTGCGTTCGTCAACCTCGAGCTATTTCCTTATTCCGATCACCGTTCGAGGCCGCCACGGTTCCTCGCCGTCGGGCGCTTTGCCGAAACCAAGAGCCCTCACCTCACCCTGCTCGCATTTCATCGAGTCAGTGAGGTTGTTCCCGAGGCCACGCTCACAATGGTCGGTAAAGGTGGAGGAGGCGAATTGTTCGAAGCGTGCCTGATTCTGGCCAGGGCCCTGGGTCTGGAGAGCCGGGTCGAGTTCAAGGGCGTCATGACCCAGGAAGAGGTGGCCTCGGAAATGCGCCAGGCCCGAGTGTTCGTGCAACATTCGGTGACCACGCCGGAACAGGGCGACATGGAAGGCAAGCCAGTGGCAATCATGGAGGCCATGGCGAGCGGTCTGCCCGTGGTCGCCACCCGGCATTCGGGCATTTCCGAACTGATCGAAGATGGGGTCACCGGGGTGCTTGTAGACGAATACGACGTCGCAACGATGGCGGCCAGCATGATCCGATTAGCGCAGGATGATGACCTCGTCCACCAAATCGGAGAGCGGGCCAGCGCTTTCATCCACAATCACCCCCTCATAAGCCGGCACGTTGAGATCATGGAAAGTATCATCGACGAAACGATCGCAGGCAGCTAGCTAAGGCGCTGACCAATAGTGGTCAATCTGTCTGCCAAGAGCGCAGGTTCGGCGGTTCTGAAACAACTCGAACCTCACCGATCGCCCACCAACCGTTCCGCAA
The DNA here is from genome assembly GCA_963696575.1 of uncultured Acidobacteriaceae bacterium. Taxonomy (GTDB): domain Bacteria; phylum Acidobacteriota; class Terriglobia; order Terriglobales; family Acidobacteriaceae; genus DASRAA01. The sequence goes on along the minus strand of CAVOKT010000004.1, from coordinate 529,087 downwards.
CGTCAGCCGGAGGCGGCATTCGTCGCACCGCATCAATCCTTTCCTGCACCTCGCCATGATCAGGGCTCCCGGCGAGCTCACTTGCGCGGAGCATATAGCTGTAGAGGAACGGCTCCTGCAATTGGTGTTTGCGCATGACATCCACGAACGCGGCTTCGAAGTTGCCGCACGGCGACTGCATCAGGTTGGTATAACTTCGAACGATGGGAATTCGCTTCTTCAGTGACCCATCCTTTTGCCGCAACGCTGTGTTCATCCTGGCCCGGCAACTCTCGCTCAGAAACGGATAGTACGACGTGGGATCCGGAACCTGGAGGAATGTCGCCACGGATGACGCATCCATGACGATGTGCCGATACTCTTTGTTGATTCAGGGCTGCCAGGAAATTGAGGAAGTCGATCGGCGCGCCCTCAGGGTCTCGATAGGTTAGATCGAGATAGGGATCTTGAATGATGAGACGCCGAGTACCCCGGAAGTCGATATTCACCAGCACGACACTGTGAATGAATCGCGCATACGGCTGTTCGGTAAACCCGAAAGAGTACTGATAGGCCTTGAATCCAAACGCCTGCAGCAGCTTGATATAGAAGAAGGTCGTGATGCCACACTCAGCGGGCAGACTGTGGATCCGAAACCTGGGATAGAACTCAGCGGCATCGAAGTTCTCCAAGTTGACCGACTCATATAAGTGCCGGTTGTGATCGTCCGGTCGTCCGATATCGATCAACCCCCCTACATATTCCCGCAGGAACGTGGTCTTCTCGAAGTCGGAAGGCATTGTGTCGAGCTGCCTTTTAAGTCTCGCCAGCTCTTCGTACCATAGGCGACGCGGTGGCACTGCTGTGGGGTCGAGGACTATGAGTGCCATCAGACACAAGACGAGCAGGAGCCACGACGTTCCGCGCCTAAAAGGCACGCGCACTGGAACCTCCTGCAGCCTATGTTCGCTCCGGAGAGTCGGCGTCACAATACTCGAACAAGTCGCCGAAGCGAGCACGCAGCTCCGCCACCATGCGTGGCGACTCATGAATGACTACTGATCGTCCGGCTTGCGCCAATTGCACCGCCAAAGCAAGCGGTTGCGACTCGTCCAGCATTTCCGTTCCGGGCTTGTACGTTACGTAAGAAAAATGAATGGGCTCGCTTTCGGCATACGCACGAAGGAAATCATTTACCTGAAATGCCAGATGTCGCCGATTCATCTCGTCGGTGGCGGTGGTCTGCAATACTTCGCAGTTGTGTTGCTGAGCGAAAAAGTTCAGCGCGCGGTTGTCACGCGGGAAGCACGGCCCTCCGAAGCCGAAGCCATACTTCAGGAATTTGCCGCCAATACGCGAGTCCGCGCCGATCGCGTCAAGGATCGCCTCCGGCTCGGCGCCCACGCAGGTCGCCAGGTCACCAATCGCATTGGCGAAAGCGATCTTCATGGTTAGAGCGCAATTCAGCGCCAGCTTCGCAATCTCCGCGCCGATGGGCGACATCCGATGCACCGGCGGGTCGTTGCTGCACATGGCGCGCAAAACGCGGGCCAGCGTTTCGCCCGCTATCGCGTCCGCCTCGCCAATCAGGATCTGCTCGGGACAGCTTTGATCGCGAAGAATGCTTCCCTGCGCCACGAATCCGGGTGTGTAGCTCAGCCCAAAGCCATGAGATTTCGCCAACTCATTCTTCGAATCGCAGTAGCCCGGTAACGTTGTACACACCAGGGCGAGCTCAACTCGATCATGCTGCCACTCCAGCGAGAACAGATCTGCCAGCACGTGATTGACCCGGGTGTGATCGTAGCCGCCTTCGTCCACTGTGGGCGTATCGACTGCAATGAATACAATCTCGGGATCGAACTCGCGAACCGCCGCCATGTTGTCGGCCACTCGCAGTTCGGCAGCCGCACGAAGTGCCTCTTCTACACCCGGTTCGCTGGTTGCTGAGCGTTCGCTCCTGAATCAGCTTTACGCGCTGGCGGTCCTTATCAACGCCCAGCACACGGAAGCCCACCCGTTCCAGATTCAAGGCCAGGCAGAGGCCTGTTCTCCCTATCCCGACAATTGCAATTTTTTCCAACATTAAGTCACCAGAGGAAACGCGGTGCCGGGAGCTCGAGCGGCGCCTGACGGGGGCCTAAAGGTGAATTCTTCCAGTTCCGCGTCGGCGTAACCCCAGTTGGCGGGATTCAGATTGTACGGCTTCAGTTTGGCCAGTGTATCCATCCCCACCTCCATGTACGAATGCATAATCCGAGGCTGGGCGATCGCTAAGAAACCTAACCTTTGTCAACGGCGACACCGAAACCGCTGCTTCTGAATACGGGTGGTCGATGTGGTAAGTGCAGGCATCGGGCGGAAAAACGTGCTGCCGGTAGCCGAGCGACGTTGGCCGCGATCAATCCGAGCGAATCGACATGCATGGAATACAGTCGAGTTCGACATATCCTTGTATGGCGGTCCAGCCTCACGCGACATCAGGGTGAAGTCACCACAAGCGAAGAGGTCTAACTGGTGGTACGACTTTTTTTGGCGACTCCAGAACAGAGCTCGTGCCAAGCGCCATCTTGTCGAACAACCATTTCTTGGCACTGACTTTGTTCTGCAAACCTACCAGTTCCAGATTGATGTTTTTGTACCGGGAATCGCGACCCATACTCTTGATAATGTTTTGTCCACACCACGCCAGCTGCTGATAAGACTCCACTGCGGATCAATCGTCTTCAGGCACATCGCATCGATTCGCTCGATAGTACGTGTCCTGTCGAACGTCCTGTCGGCCAGTAAGCGAAAGAGCGCGTCGGAAAATAAAATGTCAATGTTCGTGCACAGGATGAAAGCCCCCCGGGCCCGGCGAATGCCAACGTTCTTAGCAATCATCTGAAACAGTGGTATGTCGTGGGCACGCCGATATCGACTATGAATCGAGGCAGGCACCGTGATGTAGCGAAGTGTGAGGCAATCATCCGGAGACGGCTTTGGGAGAACTTCATGCAAAAGCGGCCGATTCTCTGGAGGATTCCACTCGACGAATACCAGCTCGATGGGGAAAGAGTAGCGACGTGTCTGTTCGAGCAATCCGCCCACGAACAGCTGCATTCGCTTTAGAATATCGCCGCCGTGGTCGTCATTTCGAGATGCGACGACGATAGAAAGGTAGGGACGCTCGCCAGTTTCCGACACGTATGCGCCATAAGTCGTGCCATTATAGTATCCCCGAAACGCGGCAGGCCCGAAAACACAGGAGGTCGCGAAACTTGGTAATCGGTGTCGGTGTGTTTATGTTTCTGAACACGTTCCAAGCAGCTCGAGCAGACAAAGGGGAGGATGGTTCAGCAGGTCTGAGATTACCTATACGACTGCCCCCGAGACATGGCTCTCTCTACATGTCAACCCTCGTTTCCAACGCCCGATGGTACCGCTGTTGCAGGAAATACCGGTCCAATCTCTCGTCGAGACCGAATTCCGGCTTCACGCACTTGATCTCAAAGAACTCCACGGGGAACACGTACTGTTCCCAGTTCTCGATCCGAGCCAGGCCGGTAAGTTCCTGAAACTGGTTCGAGACCGCCAGGTCTTCAAACTGCTCGAGCGAAAAATCGATCGTCTTCAGCCATGTCAGAATGAAGCCCTTGCCTCGTAAATCGTCGAGGACAGCGTTCAGGTCGGCAACATCATAGCGATAGGCAGCATTGATCTTGCTGATTTCCCGGTCGATGGCGAGCTTGTGTTCCGGCTTCAGCGGAATCCGCCGAAAGAGGTCCTTGATATAGAGCGTTCCTCCCGGCTTCAGGGCTTCCCAGCATTCCTTAATGAGAAAATGCTTCGCCTTCGAGTGCCCGAATGACTCCAGAAAGTACACAATGTCGTACGACCCGGCGGGAAAGTGCTTTGCGAGGTTGTGATAGTCCCCGTGGACTACGGTGACCCGATCTGCGAGGTTTGCCGCCGCAATTTTCTCCTGCGCCGCATCGTACTGTCGCTGCGAGATCGTAATGCCGTCCACCTGCACGTGTGCGTGCCTGGCAAAGTGAATTGCCGGGACACCGATTCCGCATCCCGCATCCAGGACCCGCTGCCCCGGCGTGAATCCGATGCTGCTGATCTGATAGTCCAGCAGGTCAGCAACATCTTTTGTTCTAAAGGCTTGTATGACGTCTCCATACACCTGGAGAAAGTCGGCATGACGCGCATCATAGAAACTGCCGACCTCGCGCGCGTGGGCGTCATCGTAGGGCTCTGGAGGCCGTGGCGCGTCCTTGGTGGGTGGGCTGATTCCTTCCGCCGGCGAGTCGCAGCTTGATCTCGCTCCAGATGTTTGAAAGGGTATAGGTTTCCCAGAAAGTCCGCTTGTCAGGACGTTCGGTCATTTTAGTGGCCCCGCCGACCGGCCTGTCCGCACCAGGCCGGAATACCTCTAAAATGACGATTTTTCCGATTGACTTTTCTTGACGTGGGCATGTAGCAGGCATACTATCTCACACATAATGGCGCATTTTACCTATCAATTGCGCTCAGTGGGGTGGTTGGCTCTCGCCCTTTGTATCGTCGGTAGCAGTGCGTGCCGCAACAAACCGACCGCTCTCCAGGGCGATCGCGACGAGGTCAATCTCAATCAAAACGTTACGGTGAACAGCAAACCGCAAGACGTTGTCTTCAAGGATTTCGATAAAAACTGGCATCAGTTTGTCAGCACGAACCCAAGGCTGGCGGCTGCGGTCGTCGGAACGGTGCAACACCGCGAGGCCGCACCAGAACCCATCATCACTCCTGAGTGCATTTATTCCGAAAGCTTGAAGGGGTATGTACCTCGAATCACGATCACCTGGAATGAAGCTCCCAGCCAGGTTGTGAACGCACGTTTAGCCCGCACCCAGGAAGCTCAGCAGACCGGTCAGGAGCCCGTCCCTGAGATGCGGATCGATCTCGGCCTGAATCACGACCCGTTTACTCGAAACTATTTCTCTTCGGCGCTCTCGACGGATGTGTCCAAGCGCTTCAGCCTTCCCTCCAATAGCGCCATGGTGAGTAACCCGGAGGCGGTGCGATTGACCGGCCCTGGCTTGTTTCCGCAGCTCCTGTCAGTCAGAACGGAGCTTCTGCAAAACGCGACTACCAACCAGCAAATTGCCCGGAACACGGTGGTTCTGCAGGAGCTGAGTGAGGGACTCTCCTATAACATGCGAGTGAATCGTCCAACTGGCGATCAGTGGACGACCGATCAGCAATTCATATTTGTATCCCCGGTCTGTCAGAATTCATTCTGAGGAACTAGCTATGCGACTCACACCAACGAGATGTCGTTTCCTGACGCCCATGGCGCTCCTGCTGGGAATCTTGTCTGGTGTGTCTGCGCCGGTTTACGGACAGAAGGCGACCTGGTTTGACATCAATCCCGACCGTACCAATGACGGCAGAAATGGCTCGAGCGGCGGGCGCGTCAATCATGTGGGGGCCGCGGCTGACCTGAGCAAAGTCTATGCCGCAACCGAATTCGGAGGCTTGTATCAGAGCTTCGACCAGGGAGTCACCTGGAGCAAGCTCGAGAGCTTCGTGCCATCCGCAACCTGGGACGTTAAGGTCGATCCCTCTGACAGCCGCCGGGTGTACGCCACGTCGTTCTTCGACGGACGTTTGAATACGCAATCAGGCATCAGTATCAGCAACGATGCCGGGGCGACCTGGACGCCGGTGAATATTAACAAGCTCAACGTGCTGAATTGTGCAGTGGCACTACGAAAGACCCAGCCTGCGGGTTGGCAGATTTCTATTAATCCGAACGTTCCGAGCACGGTTTTTATTGGCACCAGTTGTGGTCTGGCCCGCTCGACGAATAGTGGGGTTAACTGGACCTTTATCGATCCGTCCGCCAGTGCGGCGGGCGGTGGGGCGGCGGTGCAGATCTATGCCGTCGTGGCGCACGATCGCCAAACCGTCGATGTGATCGGCGACAACGGGTTCTTCCGTTCCACCGATAACGGAGGCACCTGGTCTTTGCTCCTTGCCCCACCGGGACCCGTCCCGGGAAACAGCGGCCCGGGTGATGGCATCGCCGTCTCTCCGCAAGAGAGCTACGTGCTGCTGGCCGAAAACCTGCAGAGCAATATTTTCGAATCGGATGATGGTGGCAAGACCTGGCCGACGTCACTGACCCTGCCCCTCAGAAATGGAGGCAACAACGTCCAGGGGCGTATCCCGTACATCAAGACCAACCAGCTGGCCACGTCGACCCAGTTTGATGTTTGGTATGGCGATATCAACGTCTTCAAGACTACCGCTATCACGCCATCGACTGCGGCACCGGGCGGCTCGCCTCGCACTCCTTTGAACAGTTGGGTTAGTGAGCAGGACGGCGCCCATGACGATACCGGCGATGTAATGTTCAATCCTAAGTTCGGCGCTGGCGCGTGCCCCATGTTGTTCACTGGCGATGGCGGAATCTATCGCAACACGACTCCGGACAATCCGAGGTGCCAAACCCCGAACTGGGTGCAGCCTAACATCACGACCTCATGCCACCTGGATCTGGGGATTTGACGGCGTTCGGCTAAGCCCGGGACAGCACGCGATAACGTACGGCTTGCAGGACGACGGTGGTTGGGCTGCGACGAATGTCGCCGAAGGCCATAATCCGCCCCCCGCGAACTGGAACAACTACACCTGCTGCGACATCAATGACAATGCCGAAGCGGCGGGTCGCGTTTTCTCGATCGAAGGCTTCTTCACAGGTGCAAGGGCCTTCCAGTTGTTCAACCGCGACCAATTGGGGAACAACGGCAACTTCATTGCGAATTACCCCTCCGCAGCACAGGTCAACGGCTTCAAAAACGGCAAGGACATCATCGCGTTTGGCGGAAGCGGGATCGTGATCAATATGGCGGACGGCGTCTACTTCACGAACAACGTCCAGGCGAATCCCATTGCATGGACGTCCTTGAACTCGCCAAGCGCCGCCGTCTCGAGCTCGGGCAATATCAAGTTGGCCAACTTTGGCGGCCAGCCGAATGTGTTTTACCACACGGGGACGGGCAATCCCGAATCGCAGGGCGTCGTCTTCCGCTCAGCGATCGTGCAACCCAAAGGCCCCGCGGGAGCCAACTGGGTTCCGTTGCCGCTGCCGCCCAACATAGGTACCGCATTAGCCTACGATGTTGACCCGACGGACGGGAACCATATCATTCTCGCCGGGGTCAACAGTCTCACCAATGGCTCAGAGATCTGGATCACACAGAACTTCGGGGGAAACTGGAACCAGGTGAACAATCTCCAGACCCTGATGGCGGATGGCGGGACTACTTTTCCTGCTTTCGTCAATCAATCCACCCTGGGAAGGACTACCGGTAACCTGAGCTTCGGGACTTATTGGCAACCCAGTCTGCTCAAGTTTGATCCGCTCGATCCGTCCACCATCGTGGCCGGTGCGATCGATGCCGGTGTGTACCTTTCCCTCGACAACGCAGGCTCGTGGACGATCATTACCAATCCGCTGAACCCTAGTTCAACTTCTCCGAACATTACTGTGCCGATTCATGCTTACTTCAGTCCTGGGCGCTTTAATGCCCAGACCGACGCTTTCGACTTATGGGTCGGGACAAGAGGCTCGGGGGTACATAAGGCTGTGATCGAATTCCCGGCCCGGGGAAGATGAGTGTCTCTTTGACCGCAAGCTGCGAGGCCCATGGCGAATGAGCGGCTTGCTGTTGGTCTGCTGCATTCACGGCATGTAAACTGGGGCGGTCCGTGGATGTGATGCGAGACGTGACCCACGAACCGCTGTCCCGCCGGATCTATCCTCTCGTCATTTTCCTGCTCGCGTGCCTGCAATACCTGAATACGGTTCCGTACGATTACGCGTGGGACGATAAACTCGTCATCACCGCCAACGACTACACCACCGGTGGCATCAAAGCGCTTCCAGCTATCTTTAGTAACCGCGTCAGCATTCCCTACAAGAGCGAGTACCGTCCGGTCCCGCAGGCTCTTCACGCAATCGAGTATCAGATCTTCAAGGGAAGCCCTCACGCCGGCCACGCTTTCAATATTCTCTGGTATGCGCTGAGCTGTGCGATGGTGTTCGTCTTTGTGCGATTCACATTTTGCCGAATCGATCCCCTGTATGCCTTCCTCGTTGCTCTCCTGTTCACCGTTCATCCGCTGCACGTCGAAGTGGTGGCAAACATTAAGGGCCGGGATGAGATTCTCGCACTTCTTTTTGGCCTCTCAGGCATCATTCTGCTGGCCAAGGCGATCGAGCGTGCGCGTTGGCTGCCCGCTGTTGGCGGCGCGCTATGTTTTGCGCTAGCCTGCCTCTCGAAGAGCAACGCCATCACACTACTTCCGCTGGTTCCGCTTGTGGTGTGGTACCGCGCGAGCGACCCGAAACCAAGCCGTCGCCTCATCGTAAGCAGCGCCGCCGTCGCTGCGTGCTGCGTTGCGGTCGTACTCGGTATCCGGCACGTCCAAAACACCGTAGCAAGCGATTTAGCGGTCCATCTGAACTCGACGGTGCTCAACAATATCTTTCTCTGGTCGGCACATACCGACACGATCGTGCCGACGGCGCTCGTCATCATCGGCCGATATGCGCTTCTTTTTGTCTATCCTCATCCGCTGATCCATCTGTACGGATACGACCAGATTCCGCTAAACCACTGGAAAGATCCGGCGACCTGGTTCGCCATCGTCGGCTTGCTCGCACTCGTCCTGCTGGTTGTGAAAACCCTGCCGCGCAAGTCTCCCATCGCTTTTGGGGTGATTGCGTTTGCCACTACCTACTCGGCATATTCCAACTTCTTCTTCTTCGCTCCCGATACCATGGCCGACCGTTACATGTTTATGCCGTCGGTCGGTGTTGCCATTGCGGTGGTGTACGGCCTGTACCGCCTAGCCTCCCTCGACCTGAAGGAGCCCGCCTTCACGGGTGCGAGAGTAGCGGCCGTAATGGGCCTGTTCGCGATCGCACTGACTGCGTATTTCGCAACTACATTCGTCACCAATCGCGACTGGCAAAACGACGCTACGCTGATCCACAACCGCATTCGGTATATGGAGGACAATGCCGCCGCACAAGCCATCTACGGCCACCAGTTGAACAAGGAAAGCTCTGAGCTTGCGACCCCTCAACTTCGCCTGGAGCGCAAGGTCGCCGCCATGAAGGCCTTTACCCGGGCCATCGAAATCTATCCCGACTTCCAGGCAGCGTGGATTGCCATCGGACGCATGTTTGCCGAGCGAGGCATTTACGACAAGGCAGAGCTTTCATTCCTGAGGGCGCAGCAAATCGCGGCCCTCAGTCCGGACCCATATTTCTGCCTGGGAACTTTGTATCTGTCCGAGCAAGACACCGAGCTTGCCATTCCCTATCTCGAGAAGGCAGTTCTGCTGGATCCCACGATGGAAGAGGCCTACGTGATGCTGGGCCGCGCCTATCTGCGTGCGAACAAGATCGACAACCTCGGCTCGATGACCGTAACGGCCCGCCAATGGTTTCCGGAGAACGTCAACGTCGAGGCGCTGCGCGCTACCTACTTCTTCCGTACACAGCAGTACAAACAGGCTTTCCAACTCGCCCGCGAGGTCGTCGCCCGTGATCCGCAGAACACCCTCGCCATCGCTGTTCTCTCGTCCCCGCTGGCGCAGTCTTCTTCCAAACCGTGAGTCCACATTGAGAAACCACCCCAACAATGGATGATCGCCTGCATATCGCCCACCTCATCAATCCAGTACGCTCGCCGCTTGACAGCGATCTTACGTACGCCCAACCGCTTACGTTCGAGTCGATGCGTCGAGCGGCCGAACAGGCACGAGATGTAGCTGATATCGAGCTGCTTTCGGCACAATATCCGGAAGACCACGACATCATTCCTCCTTTCTTCTCGCTTACCCCCGACCTCGACCGCTGTGTGGCCGACCTGCACCCTTTCACCGTTTACCGCAAGCTACCGATAATCGCAGATCTGGTACAACGCCTGTATTCAGGCTCCACTGCGCCGTACCTCATCTACACGAACGTCGACATCATCCTGCACCCCACCTTCTACCAGGAGGTCGTGGCCCGCATCCGAAGCGGATTGGATGCGTTCATCATCAATCGCCGCCGCATTCCCAATCATTACCGCTCGTTGGAAGACCTGCCGCAGATTTTCGCGTTGGACGGCGCGTCCCACCCGGGGTTCGATTGCTTTGTCTTTCATCGCTCTCTCTATCCGAAGTTCCGCATGGGGCGAGTTTGCGTCGGCATGCCGTTTATCGAGATGATCTTTTCGCAAAACCTGTTCTGCCACGCACAACGCTTCCAACTGTTCGATCGCGACCACCTGACATTTCACGTCGGCATGGAGATCTTCAAGAAACGTGATCCGGAGTATTTGAACTTCAACAAGGCCGAGTTCTGGCGCACGATCCACGAAATGCTCCCTGGGTTGGATAGCCGCAGGTTCCCGTGGGGCCGACGTAACCTTCTCTACCGCATGGTTCGCTGGGGCTTGCATCCGGCCATTCCCATCCGTCTTGCCTTGATGCTCGAACCGCGGCGCTGGAGGTCGGCGGAGGATCCGGGGACACCGTCATGACCTGCTTCAATCCATCGCAAAGCGCCAAACCAACGTGACGGGCAAATGCCTCACTGGTTGCTTGACAAAAGCTCTTACGACTGACACCATCTCGTGAAACTGGCGCCCGTGTAACCGGGTTGGCACGCACGATGGGTATGACCGTGGAGATCGAAGTACAGCACTTCATCGAGAATCTTGAGCGTCACCTGACCACAGTCGCGCCCGGGCATTTGCACTCGGAAACCTGCCTGCGCGACTTGCAGGAATGGGACTCGCTGCAAGCCCTCGTAGTGGTGGCCAGCTTCGACTGGGACTACGGTGTAACCATCTCCGCCGATGAGTTTGCCGGAACGCGGACGATACGCGACCTTCACGCTCTAGTCACGCAAAAGCTGAAGCGCTAAATGGGCTACTTCTCGATTGCCAACATTCGCTTGAGTGCGATAGCGGCTGCGGTGCCCTCGCAGATCGTCAGTAACCAAAACCTTGACCTTCTAAGCGGGACTGACGCCGAGGCCTTCGTAAGAACCGTCGGAATTCGCACGCGCAGGGTGGCTCCTGCTTCCCTGTGTGCCTCAGACCTATGCCTGGCTGCTGCGCAGCGTGTTCTGCAGTTGCGCCATCTTGACGCAACAGAAATCGGGGCACTCGTCTTCGTCACCCAGACTCCCGACTATCTGCTGCCTGGCAACAGCACCTCGATCCAGCGGCGGTTGGGCATCTCGTCGTCGGCCTACATGCTCGATGTGAACCAGGGTTGTGCTGGATACGTCTATGGTCTGGCCTCGCTCGCATGCCTGATGAGCGCCGCAAGGATTCAGAGAGGCCTGCTTCTCGTCGGCGATACAATCACTCGCCTGCTGTCGCCACAGGACAGGAGCACGGTTCCGATCTTCTCCGATGCAGGTTCTGCCACACTAGTCGAACTCGACACTGATACTGAACCTATGCACTTCAATCTCGGTGGCGACGGCGAAGGCGCAGAGGTCATTTACATGCGTGGCGGGGGAGCGCGCGAGCCCTTCGGTTCCGAGAGTTTGTCCACCAGCAAACAGGAACACGATCCGGCAAGTGCGCCCCTCCACCTCTCCATGCGTGGCATGGATGTACTGCACTTTGTACTGAAGTATGTTGCGCCCAATATCAGGGAACTGCTTTCTTCGGCAAACGTCGACCTGGAGACGCCGGATTACTTCATCTTTCATCAGGCCAATCGCGTTTTGAATGAGTGTCTCTTGAAGAAGCTTGGCATTGCGCCGCATAAAGCTCCAGAGACGTTACTCGACTACGGCAACACGAGCTGCGCCACGATTCCGGTCACCATCTGTCGGCACTTGGGCAGCGAACTCGCAAACGGCAGGAAGAAGATCGTTATGTCAGGCTTCGGCGCAGGATTTTCCTGGGGCAGTGCCCTTCTCGCCACCGAATCGGTGCTTTGCCCCGATCTCCTCGAGATCGATGCCCCCGCAACGTAATCTACGTTCACCTTGGACGCATTTCGCCTCGTTACACCGCCAGTAGTGCATTTACGATTGAAGTGGTCGCGCGATATGCATTTCAGCCGCTTCGGAATCACACTCCGCAGACTCGATCCTGACGATCTGGAGATGGTGCGCCAATGGCGCAACAGCTCCTGGGTGCGCCCCTACATGCATTACCGGGAATGGATTGGGCCTGAGCGGCAGACGCTGTGGTTCGAAGGTCTCGATTCCGAGCGCGATTGGTATTTTGTTGCGTGCGCGGGCGACATACCCTTCGGACTCTTTGACATCAAAGCGATCGATTGGAGTGACGCCTGCGGCGAATCCGGTGGATTCGTCGGCGATCCGAGCTTCATCGGGCGTCCAGAACCGGCGCAGGCGGTGCTCGCACTCATGGATTTTGCCTTCCTAGTGCTTCGTCTCCAATCCTTACGGGCACGGTATAGAGCCAACTTGCAGCGGGTCGTGCAGTTCAACCAGCAACTGGGATACGTCGTTACGCGCGAAGCCGACGATGGCATCCTGTACTCCCAAGTCACTGCCGCGAGCTACTTGCAGTGCGCGGCGTCTCTGCGCAGAGCCGCCTTCGGCATTCACGGTGCTGCGGCCGCATTAGTGGCTGCACCTCCCTGGCTCATCAACCGCATGCAACAGTCGCCAGGGAAGGATCTCCCGGACTTTCAGCTCGAGCTGCGTTAGCCTCCCGATAGGCACGAAAAAGCCGGCCCGGCCTCCGATTATTGTTTTCCCCGCCTGGCGCTCTGCGTGGTATGCTCCCCTCCACGTATAGCCGCATTCGTCGCGAGGATGGCACGGTAGCATGGCCGCATCAAGTGACACGCGCTTGGGCGCTAATAACTGGGCGTCCGCAGAGGCTTCCCTCTACATGAACTTGCCGGTCGATTACGCACGCTTCGTGGAGCGTACTCGGCAAGCCCTCTGCACTCGCCTCCGCAATGCACCTGCGGGAGATATCGTTTCCCGTTATTTCGAGCGCGGCAAGATGTTGCGCGCATACCTCGTGTTTGCAGCTTGCGCCTCGGTCGGCGGCGACCCTGACGATGTGCTGATGGCGGCGGAAGCCATCGAACTGTTGCATGGCGCGTCTCTCTTTCACGACGACATCATGGACCACGCCGCGGAGCGCCGTGGCATGCCGGCGCTTCACGAACAGTTGGGCGTTGCACAAGCGCTGGTGATTGGCGACGACCTGCTGTTACGGGCCTTTGCCGCTCTCGCGGACGCCAGTCCACGCCACTCCCCAGAAGTTGTGCTGCAGGCAATGCAAGCACTGAATCAACTCGCCAGAACTTGCTGCCGGGGGCAGTTTGATGAATTACGCGCCACCCGCTGGATTTCCGAGGAACAGTACTTCGCCATTGTCGAAGGCAAGACTGCATCGCCCTTTATCGCTGCAGGCGTTTTGGGGGTTTTACTGGGCGGCGGCACGCAAGCTCAACTTGCGCAAATTCGAATTTATGCGCGCGAGATGGGTATTGCCTTCCAGATCCATGACGATTTGCTGGATCTCATCGGCGAACCCGGCTCGATGGGCAAGCCGGTGGGCAATTCCCTCAGTGAGGGTCGTCCGATGCTTCCTCTCATCTACCTGTGGCAGGAGAGCTCCGAAGCCGTTCGCTCGAAGCTGCGCCAGCTTGGTCACGACGGATGCAGTCACGAAGAGCTGCTCGTCCTGCTCCAGCAGCACGCCATACCCGACCGCACGAAGCAAGTCCGCACCCAGCATCTTGAAGCCGCCATCGCTGCGCTTAAAGACTTTGGCAATCCCAGCGGTATGCATTCCCTCTGTGCGCTCGCCTCTCGCGCGACGCAGCTCTAAATCTCCACCTGAGGGATTTCGCTCACATCACTGCGCCTTGGTTAACCGATATCGAATCTCCCGGTAGATGTTCGCCGGCGTGTACACCTTCCACAAAGGCCGACGTTCCGCAGCAGGATCCTGCGCCGGGTTGATGGGCGGCGCAGCCGAATAATCCTTGGCCAACCCCTTGACGCGCTGCAATAAAGTATCGTCCCTGACATTTCCAGCAGCACTTGTTTTCTCGACAAGTTCGCTGGTTTCATAGTGCCGGTAGCGCATCGCAAAAGTCCCGATACTATTAAGACCGATGGGCCGTTCCCCCTTCTCGTACATCGCCGCTAGCCGCGCATTGTTGTAGCTGTAGAAGAATTCGCGTGAGACTTCGTATCCCTCCATCACGTCGACCTTGCCGGGCAACAGGTAATAGTGCCTGAGCTGCGCATCGCGATGAGTCACTCCGATGCCGAACGCAATCCTTGTCTGCTGCCGCGTGTTGGGCGGCGACCCATGCAGCGTCTGATTGTTGAACACGACTGCTTGCCCCGCGCGAAGTTCCAGGACCTTCATGTACGGAAAGATGCTGAACAGCTGGTCGGCAAAAGGAGGCTTGTACTGCGGCGATGGTGAAGGCCGAACGTGATCGTACAGTCTATGGCTTCCCTTGAGCAGCGCTAGCCCCCCATAATCGGCATTGACATCCACCAGCGGACACCACACCGTCGCCGACCAGAAATGCGATTCATCTACGAACGTCCAGTCCTGATGGGGTGGTACAAAACCTTGCGGATTTTGTCCTTTTGTCACAAAGCTGGCGGTGAAGATCTGGTGGTTCTCAAAATGCATGTCGACTCGCGGCGCAGCGGTTGCGATCAGCTTTTCCGCTACCTTTTGCACGAACTCGGAACTCTGGTTGTCGAGGCTGACCTGGAATCCGCCTTGTGGTGTGGGCGCGTTGTGCAGCGACCCATAGAACGCCAGCAACTCCGCCACCTCCGCGGGACCAATTAAGTCGAGCACGACGAAACCGTCCCTTTCAAATTTGCTCTGCTTCTCCGGATCCCGAAACAGCTTCATAGGCTTCTCATCTTCCTGCGGTGCAAAGTTCTCGACAACCTTCGCTTCCAACGTTTCACGCGTAACCGGAACATGCGTGTAGGGTCGCCGGTAAAGCCTGGTACCGCCGTCCGGCATCAACCCCTTCGCCAGCGCGTCGATGTGCGTCAGGTAGAACTCGGGACTCGCCTCGTAAACATCGACTTCTGCGTCGCTGAATTTCTGAAAGTAGACCAGCGGCGCCTCCTCCTCCATCACCCGGGCCGTCACCACGATTCGATCCGCGTCTCCGTTGTTCGCATGGCTTCCATGAAACAGCGCATCGGAATACAGAATCGCTTCGCCCGCTTGCAGCGGAATGTCCCTCACTTGTCTCTGCAACTGTTCCGCGAGAATGTAACGGTTCGAAGGATAAGTTCCCGAGCGCATCGAGTTGAACCAGCGATGGCTCCCCGGCAGTGCGAAAATCGAACCATTCCGCACCGAGACATCGACCAGCGGACACCACACGAACAGCGTGGAGTACTGCTCCTCCTCAACCACGCTCCAGTCCTGGTGAAGAGGCAATACCTCCGAATCCATGTGCGACTTCACCATGAATGTGCCGCCGTAAATCCTGGAGGGCCGAAAAATCTGGCTGGCTGCCGCGCTAACTTCCCGGCGAATGGCCTCGTTGATCGTCCGATTGACCACATACGGCTTGTTCCGGCTGCTCTCATACAAACCGCCAACTTCGCTCTCCCGCACCGTTTCCCGGTACAACGCGAGGAGAGTGCCAACCTGCTGCGGCGATAGCAGGCGCACCGTGACAAACCCGTCTCGCTCGAACTGCTCCCACAATCCCGGATCGGCTAAGAGTGGTTTCATGACGACCGCCCGAACAGCGACGCCCAGAGCCGCTTTACGCTCGAGCCGGCCATCGCATTTGTCGCAGTGCCGCGATTCCCGCTGGACTGCCCGGGCGCAAGGCGGTGCCCATTCGGCCGTAAGCCTGAGCGCTCACACAGCTTGCGAATTTCCTCCCCGCTAAACGGGAGGAACTCGTCGTCCAGCAGTAACTCGATCTCGCAGTCACCTGGCATTTGGTTCGAGTCGTACAACTTCTTCAGCGAAGCCACGGTGTTCTTCTCGAAGAAGCTGGAATCCACCTTCAGCTTCGCAAGTTTACGGCTGCTGCCCCGCAGGCTCTGCGGCACCAGGAAGTAGTGGTGGAGTTGCGCCTCCTGCGGAGTCATGCCGATGGCGACCGCGAGCCTGAGTTGGTCGCTATGGTTCGGCATGGCGCCGTGAATCGTGCGATTGTCGAACACCACAGCCTCGCCCGCTTTGAGCGGCACGAACTGTAGATACTCGTAGAGGATTGCCTCATGCCCCTGCGTACATGTCGCGAAATCCGGAGACGGTGAGCCGATGGCCTTATCGAAGAATGTATGGCTGCCGGGCACAAATCCCAGCGCGCCGTTACTTTCGTCCACGTCCACCAGCGCAGTCCAGACTGTCATCGAGCGATACTCTGGCGCATCGACGAACGTCCAGTCCTGGTGTGGGTAGGTGTAACTGTCGGCGCCCGGAGCCTTCACCAGGAAGCTGCCCAGATGCGGTTTGCAGTCCTCAAAATGCTCTTGGGCTCGCGGCAGAACCGTTGCGAGCACTTCCCGGATCACCTCGCGCTTGCGCTCGAGGTCAGTCTCTTCCAGCCCGATATACATGCCGTAGGCGGTGTTCTCGACCGAGCCACCCGTCGACTGCACGAACAGCTCTTTCAGGTGCTGCCTCTCCTCAGGTCCGAGCAGGGGCAGCGTGACAAACCCCTTCTCGTCCAGATCCTGTTGCCGCTGATCGTCGCGCAGCACTCTTCGACTTTTGCTCGCGCTTCGGCGCTTCGCCTGACGCACAGCCAGCCCGATCAGCCCGTCCTCCACCTCGACCGGCGTGGGCAGCGGAATGAGCGGTTGTTCGTGGTCCTGGGTGCGGTCGTCGAGTCGTGCACTCCACAGATCATTGTTGAGGATGAATTCTTTGTCGATGCGATACGCCCTCACTCGCTCCGTCACCTGATCGAAAACGTAGTGCACTGCAGCCGCCTCGCGGGGCTTCAGCACGGATTGGATCGCCACCCGGACCTGCTCGGAACGGTTCGGAGGCGAGTAATGAATCAGCTTATGGTCAAAAACGATCGCCTGGCCCTTCTTCAACGGGACACAGCGTGCGTAGCGCTTCAGCAGGTCGTTGTATTGGGTCAGCGCCTTCGGCAAGTTCGGACCGCGCTGCGTAAGGAAAATATTGTGGCTGCCGGCGATGACATACAGCCCGCCGTTCTGAGAGTCCGTGTCAACCAGCGGACACCATAAGTTGAATGCCGTGTCATGGCTTTCGTCGACGAAGTTGAAGTCCTGGTGGGCCTCGATCTGGCCGTCGCCCGGGAACTTGATCATGAAGTTGGAGTAGAAGACTTCATAATCCTCGAGCTGCGCGTCAATATCCCGTGCCACGTAGCTCGAGATGCGTTCGTCCACCTCGCGCTTGTGCGAGGCGTCCCGGTCAAAAATCGAAATGTAATAGGGCAGCTCGCGGGCGTAAGGAACTACCTCGCGCCTGGTCGGAAACGCCGCCGCATAAAACGACAGCAAATCGGCGATCGCGTCCGCATCGAGCAGATCAAAGACGACATAGCCATCTTCCCGGAACTGCTTTTCGTTGTTCTCGTCGCAGAAGATTTTGCGCATGGCCACTCAGTCACTGGCGCGGGAAGCTTCGTGAGCCAGAAATTCTGCTACAACCAGCAGCAAAAGGCAACCCAAGGGAGCAGGTGCCTGCTACTGAACGGATCATCGTGCGACGGTCTTCGCCTCTAGCGCAACTTGCTTCCACTGTAATCCTTGCTTTGCCCACGCGCGTTGAATAGAATTCAGCCTCTGATGCGGACCATCGTTCGCACCCACGAGCCTCCACTCGCTCGCCCGGCCGAGTTCCTTGGTAGCGTGTGGCGCGATCTTCTGCGCTCGCGCCCGCTCGCCGCCGAAATCGCGAAACGTGACATACGTAGCCTATACCGCCATTCCTTGCTTGGCCCCCTCGGCGCGTTACTGCTTCCGCTCGCGCTCACGGCCCTCGCTCTAGGATTCAATCGCAGCGGTATTCTCAACGTTGACTCCACCGCCGTTCCGTATGCGCTTTACGTGCTGGTTGGCGTTGTTCTCTGGACGACTTTCATCGAAGTACTGAACATCAGTCTCTACGGTCTGCGTTCGGAATTGCGGTTGCTGTCCCGCACCACGGCACCTCCTGAGGCAATCATCCTCGGCAAGCTGGGACCGGTGTTCGTAAACCTGCTGCTGAAGCTTGCCCTCATCGCGGCTGCTGTCCTTTGGTATCGAATGCCGTTACCGCCCACCGCCGTACTTGCCCCGATCGGGATACTGGGACTCGCCCTGCTGGGCATGGCCATTGGCCTGCTGATAGCCCCGCTCGGTCTTCTCTATCGCGATATCTCTTGGATTTTCGGGACCGTAACCACTCTCTGGTTCTTTTTCTCGCCCGTGTATTTTCCCCCGCCCGCACACGGAGCGATAAGCGTCATCATGAATCTCAACCCTGTCACGCCCCTTCTTGCCGACACGCGCTCGCTGCTGCTGACGGGAACGGCCATCACTCCCATTCGCAGCCTTGTCATCATCGGCGGCGCATGTCTGCTTCTGCTGCTCTCCTGGTTTTGCGCCCGCGTCGTGCTCTGGGTTGCGATCGAGCAGGTTAACGAGTAGCGCCGATGCACGACCTTCGAAATTCCGGAACCGATTCGCACCTCCACCGGGCAGGCAGACGTTCTTATTTCTGTCCGGGGTGCATCCAAAAAGTTTTGCCGGACGCTCAACCACTCGTTACGCTACATGGCGCTCGATGCCCTGCAGGACGTGGTCGGCCGGGGCAAGACCGCGTCCCTTCGACCGGATGAATTCTGGGCCCTGCGCGACGTTTCGTTCGAACTGCGACGCGGGCAGAGCCTCGGCGTCATGGGATTGAACGGCGCCGGAAAGTCCACCCTCCTGAAGCTCATGCTCGGCTCGTTGCGCCTCACTGAAGGCGAGATCGCGCTTTCGGGTTGCTTATCCATGCTCAGCGAACACGGGCTCGGATTCGATCCCCTCCTGACCGGTCGCGAAAATGTGTACCTCGCGGCCGCCGTGCTCGAGATTGATCGTCGCCGTGTGGACCGCGCCTTTGATGAAATAGTCGCCTTCGCCGAACTCCAGGACTTCATCGACTCTCCCGTCCGCGGCTATAGCACCGGCATGCGCGCGCGGCTCGGTTTCTCCGTCGCTATGTATCTTGAGCCTGAAATCCTGCTGGTTGACGAGGTCCTCGCCGTCGGCGATATCGGTTTCCAGCGCCGCTGCATCCAACACGCGCAGCGCTATCTCCAGCGTGGCGGTTCGCTCGTGCTGGTGTCACACAATCCGCACCTCGTGCAATTCATTTGTGACCGCTGCATCGTGCTCAATCACGGCATCGTTATCTGGGACGGAGACGCCGTCGAGGGAGTAGCGCAATATCTTCGCGCCGCCCGCGTTCCTCCCGATGACCCCCTGGCCATCGATCCAGCGCTCGCCGATGCGGCGGCTGTCGTTCCCGTCACAACGAGCAGCGCCGTCAACATTGACGACTACGGCATGCAGCCGATCAACGCTTCGTGCCTTTACACGGGAGAGCCTGCCCGTGTCTATGTCCGCTATGCGGCGGCCTCAAGCGTGGATTGTCGGTGGGGCTTCAGCCTGCTCACTTCTGACCTCTCAACCGCCATCACCTCCGAGGGCCTTATGGAAGCGTTTCCCGTCGCTGCGGGTCGAGGCGAATTCACCGTGACCATACCTCGTTTGCCTCTCGTGCCCGGCCGTTACGCGCTGCGCGTCGCCATCATGGATCCGCAAACGGAACTGCCATACGCGCTGGGCGGCTTTCATTCTCCCGCCGCGATACTTCACCGTGGAGGCGCCGACCAGTCGCCGCAACAACTACCGCATGTACACCCAGGACCTCGTCGTGCTCGAAGATTTGCAATGGGAGCGGCTGGAGATCGCGGAAACCGAGGCGGCGTCCTCCGAGTAACTGCGAAATTCCTGGCCCGGATGGAGCGCGTTCAGGGTAGTATGGACGGCACATTAGTCGTTGATTTCGAGTGGTGCTGTTGGTTCGGGACCCACATTATGCCTGAGGAGAACAGACCTGATATCTCAGTCGTCGTTCCTATACTGAATAGCGAAGCCACTCTGAATGACTTGTTCGCACGCACGAGCACTGTCTTGTCCAACATGGGCCTCGATTTCGAAATCATTTTCGTCGACGACGGAAGCGTTGACGGCTCCTGGAGGATCGTCCGCGAACTCAAGAATTCTTGTGCCGGACGGGTGCGGGGAGTGAAGCTTGCTAGAAACTCGGGTCAGCAGGCGGCGACGATTTGTGGACTGCAGCAGGCCCGTGGACACTGGGTGCTGACGCTGGATGACGACCTGCAGTCTCCGCCGGAAGAAATTCCGAAACTTTGGAACTTGGCCCACGCCGAACAACTCGATGTTGTCTACGGAATCTGCCCGGAGCAGAATCATGACTTCCTGCACCGGCTCGGTAACTCCCTGTTTCGTCTGCTGGTGCGGAAGATGGCTCCGAACGTCCCGTCGGCTTCCTCGTTTCGCCTCATCCGCCGCGAAATCCTCGACTCGTTCCATTACCGGGTGGGGGCGTGGGTCTTTCTCGATCCGGCCCTGGCGTGGTTTACCTCGGACATGTCAACCGTCGTTGTCCGGCACGACAGACGGCTGAATGGCAGGTCGGGCTATTCTTTGGCCACGCTGGCCCACATGGCAGTCACCATTCTGGTGATCTACAGTACTCTGCCCTTGCAGCTAATGATCTGGTTTGGATTATTCTCGGCCGGAGTCTCCTTCTGTATCGGAATCTACTATCTTATCGTCAAGCTGACTTCCAGCGTTCCACCCGGTTTTTCCGCTCTTATCGTGATGATGACTTTCGCTTTTGGGGTTGTATTGCTCAGTCTCGGCGTATTAGGCATTTACATCTCGAAGATCTACAGCATGAATGCAGGACAACCGAGCTTCACCATAAGAACTGAAATCTAGGAGGAGTAATAAGCTTCCAGCCTTGACGGATATGCTTGGCAGGTTTGCTTATGAAAAGGGAGGCCACGTGAAATCGAGCAATCGCGTTCTGGTCACCGGTGCCGGAGGTTTTATCGGGCACCACCTTGTCAAGGCTCTGAAGAGCGACGGACACTGGGTCCGCGGTGTAGATATCAAGTACCCGGAGTTCGAGGCCAGCCTTGCTGACGAATTCGAACTGCGCGATCTTCGCGACTGGCGCGAGGCCCTGGAGGCCACCCGGCACATCACCCATGTATACGACCTTGCTGCCGACATGGGAGGCATCGGCTACATCACCGCCAAATTCGCCGACATTGCGCGCAATAACGTTCTGACAAACGCCCACCTGCTCGAGGCCTCCCGCACCAATGGCGTCCAGCGCTTCCTTTTCGCTTCCTCTGCCTGCGTCTACCCGGGATTCCGGCAACGCCAGTCCGATGTGACGCCGCTCCGGGAAGAAGACGCGATGCCCGCTGATCCCGAGCCCGGGTACGGCTGGGAAAAGCTTTTCACCGAGCAGCTTTGCCGCTACTATTTCCGCGACTATGGCTTCTCAACGCGCATAGTCCGATTTCACAATGTCTACGGACCGCTCGGCACCTACGATGGCGGCAAAGAAAAAGCGCCCGCCGCTATCTGCCGCAAAGTGGCACTCGCGGAAGATGGCGGTTCCATCGAGATTTGGGGAGATGGTGCGCAGACGCGCTCGTTTCTCTATATCTCCGACTGCATTGAGGGACTGCTGCGCTTGATGGCCAGTGACTATGCCGAGCCGCTCAATCTCGGAACGGAAACGATGGTGAGCGTCGACCAGCTGGTGGACCTCGTCTGCGAGATCGCCGGCAAGAAGCTGCACAAACTACACAACCCGGAAAAGCCGCAAGGCGTCAGAGGCCGTAATAGCGACAACTCGCGGCTCCGTGCCGTTCTAGGATGGGAGCCCTTGACGCCTCTTCGCAAGGGTCTGACGATTACCTATCGCTGGATAGAGGAGGAATTGCGGAACGGGAGGCAGGTCCGCCCGGAGGCAGAGGCCCGCTCCGTATCCCCACGCTAAATCAGCAGAACAACTTTTTGCTAGTCTCGAATCAGGGCTGGACGCCTGCATAAGCCGGAATCGCCTCACGCGCGACGTCCTTGTAAACAATGCCACCCTTCATTACAAAGACGACGCGGCGAACCGCCGTGATGTCCTTCAGCGGATCCCCGTCGAGCGCGATGATGTCAGCCTGCAGGCCGGGCGCGATGGAGCCGATCTGGTCCGACATACCCAGCGCTTCCGCGCCCAGAGAGTTGGCAGAGACCATCGCCGCCATTGGCTCGACACCGCCGTCACGCACACGATCAATGAACTCCTCGGCATTGCGCCCATGAGAGCCGGCCAAAGCATCGGTACCGAAAACAATCTTCAATCCCGGAGTCTTCACTGCGCGCTGCACCAGCTCGTGATTCATCGAAAGGATTTTCTCCATCGCCGCAAATCCTTCTGCTGTATAGCCGGGTGTGCCGAGAAATTTATCCTTGTTCAGCAGGTAGTTCTCGATGACCAGTCCTGCCTGGGGATCCAGGTAGGTGCCTTTCGCCGCCATCATTTTCAAGTCGTCGTCCGTGGCTAGCGTGCCATGCTCGACCTCGGTGCATCCGGCGAGCGTTGCGGCGCGGACCGCATCTTTGTAGGCGTGCACCAGCGTGCGCAGCCCCTGCTTCTTTGCTTCGTCACAGGCAGCGTTCAGTTGCTCCTGCGAAAGAGTCATTCCGCCGCCTTGCCGGATGGATTGTGACGCGAAGATCTTGATCAAGTCCGCGCCGGCTTCCTTCTGCTTCCGTACATAAGCCCGGATTTCCTCCGGCGTACCGGCCTTCTCTCCCTGCTGGGTAAGCGGCTCGGCCGCGGTAAGGATGCGTGGGCCAGGGATCGCTCCTTTCGCGATGGCATCGCGAAGGGGAATATCGTTCGGAGAGCCGACGCTTTGCACGGTCGTAAATCCTGCCATGAGGGTGACCCAGGCATTCGACTCAGCTCGATAAGCGTCATCCAGTGTGGTCCCACCCATGCCCGCATTCTTCCCGTCCTTGCCGAAACTCCACGTGATGTGCACGTGCGCGTCAATCCAGCCCGGCAACACAGTCAGGCCGCGCAGATCGTAGTCCACCGGGCCGGCCGTCGGGTCGAGAGCAACGATTTTCGAGCCTTCAACCACAATGCGTGTGTCGTGCAGCACCTGGCCCTTGCCGTCGAACACCGTGGCCGCCGCAATCACGATGCGTTTCTGCGCAGCGGCCTGAGCAAGCATCGGTTTTGCCGTGGCACAGACGATAAGCAGGCTTAAGAGACATGCAATAAACTTCGCGGAGAACATAGTGGCTGCTCCCAACTTTCGATTCCGCCCGGCGCTAGAGCAACAATTCATATATCCCCGTCGATCTCGAGCACTTCCATGCAGCTCGGATCATATCCTCGTAATCTTATGCGATCGAGCAGACCTCGAATCGAGGCAGCCGCAAATACAGGCGGCCCACCTGTTCGCCACCGTCCCTCTAATAAGGCTGAAACAACTGTTCTGTGGCGCGCTGGATCGCCGATGAGCGTTGGAACCAGCGCCAGACGCGCCCAGAGCGCAGGTTTTCCGCACTCAACAGCGTGATGCCGACATCAATACCGACCACGTCGGGGTCGACCCAAAGAGTTTGCGGATTGAAAGCGTCGGCAAATCCGTAGCGGCCATAAATGTGTGCAGCAAAGTTCTCGTGCATGTAGCGAAGCGCGGGGAGGCAGATTTCGGGCGCGAACATCAGCGAGCCACCGGCCGCGCAGGGGACGACCGTACCATCCAGGTCACGTCTCGAGAACGGATCCCCCCAAATCACGTAGCCGATGTCGCTGTCAGACGCGGTCGTGCCCCACAGATACTCGGAATAGCCTGGATAGATTCCACGAAGACTCAGGCAGTAGGCTCGATGAGCGTAAGTAGCGGTCACGGAATTTCGGAAGTAATCGATCTCGTACGGTGGCCCGTCGCGAAGACCGGCCAGATAGAGCCACGCTTGCGAGTACTGATGCGTAAACAGTGGCCCGTAGCCCACGAACTTGTAACCGTAGGCGTCGATGACTGGGCGGTCAAACTTATACCAGCATTCGGCAGGAATGGGATGCGTGGGTGAGCCAATGCCGAGCAGATAGAGAATCGCCTGCTCGTCATAGGCTGCCCACTCAGCCCGTAGAAGACCTTTTTCCGGGGTCCAGCCCATGTGCAACAGCCCCGTTCGCTGGTCCAGCATCCAGCCAAAATCGACTCGCTCGTAAACGCTGGAAGCAAGCGCGACGATCTCGGCGTCGTCGTTGTAATACTGTTGGGCGGTCAACACTCCGGCAAGCAACAGGGCCGTGTCGATGGTGGAGAGTTCCGAGTTCCACGCCCGCTCGCCGCTCTTGCGGTTCACGAAGTGGTAATACCACCCGCGCACATGGTTCTGGTCGTATGCAAAATATCGGAGCGTGGCACGAACCCTCTCCCGCAGCTTGTTGGGATCGATCCAGCGACGGTCTGAGGCGATGCACATCGCAGTGAGAGCAAAACCAGTCAGCGCAATGCTGGCGACTTCCAGATTTCGCCCCGGAATCGCCGTTCCATCCGTTCGGACCCGATCCAGCACCAGCCCGCTATGAGGATCGCCGTGCTCCCAGAAAAAAAGAAATGCGCGGTGCGACAAATCTTCCAGGAAGGCGTCATCCGAAGTGGGAATTTCTTTCCGAAAAGCGCAAAAGGCCGGGAGTGCTGCTGCCAGCGACAGGAAACGGCGGCGCGAGAGGGTTGTCATCGCATTTCACGGAGGCCTGCCCACTCTGCTAATGGCCCCATTCTGGCTTATATTACCCACATGTGGGCCGCCGACTCTAATTCAGGATCGAGCTCCGACGAGTTGATACATGGCGAAGGCGGACGAAGGCCGCTTCTGCGATTCGCAGCCATCCTCATAGCCTGCGTGACCACGACAATGATGCAGGCACAGGAGTCGCCGCATGCCAGCCGGTCTGCGTCAGTCCGGGTTCACGGCCAGGCGACCATCTCGGTAGAGCCGAACCAGGCGCAATTTGATATCGGAGTTGTGAGCCAGGCAACCACTGCCAAAGCGGCTACGGATCAAAATAAGCGCCAGTCCGATGCTTTAATTCACGAACTCAATGCTGCCTTTCCTTCGGCCACCATAAATGGCGTCAATTTTTCCGTGAATCCCAATTATCAGTACCCGAAAGAAGGAGCGCCCACAATTGCCGGATATACCGCTAGCAACACGGTTCGCCTGCTTTTGAACGATATTTCCAAGCTGCAGACTGTCGTTGATATCGCCGTAAAATCGGGGGCGACCAGTATCAACCGGCTCACCTTCACGGTACGAAACGAAGACTCAGCACGCGCACAAGCTCTCGCGGCAGCAGCCCACCAGGCACAAGCGGGAGCTGCGGCGCTCGCCACTTCACTGCAGTTAAGAATTGTGAGGCTGTTGACCGTCGAGGAGGGCCAACCGGTTATCGTTTCCCCTCCACGGGAAATCAGCTTTGAGAAGCTCCAATCCACCAACCTCGCACCGATCTCGCCCGGCACCATCGACGTGCATGCCGACGTGGATTTGACTTACGAGGCGGTGCCGGCGGCTGAGCAGCCTACTGAGAAAGCCCCCACAACTCCGCGATCTCCGGCAAAGAAATAATGGTCTCGGAGCGCAGCGGTGCGCATGACGGAGTCTGAGCTTAAGCAAGTCCCTACCCGACTGCATAGTTGACAAGAGCCGCGGCCCACTGAAACGGCGTAGGGCTGAGTCTCCACCCTGAAACCGCGATCTGTCTTTCGTCCCAGAATTCCAGAAATATCCGCAACCCGCCGCCCTACGACAGCATCTATTGTGCCGGAACACGAGTTCATGCCGTTAGGCAGTACACGGCACGAGCGCATGTTCGGGGTAGCAAGCGCGATTCAGTGACGACTTAATCGCTGTCGGGTAAGCCCCTTCGTCGATCTGCTTCAGATGAGTGGGTTGCACTTCTCGCCATGATTTGTGCGGCGGGTGCAGCAAAACAAACTCTTAAACACTGAATGTGGGGACGAAGATGATTAACATAGCTCGCCGATTTGGGTCATTCAGCAGCCAGCGTCTGGCCTCAGTTTCCTCTAGCAACATTCCAAGTACCTCTCGTCTCGAAAAACTGATTCTCGCCTGCCTGCTCGTAGCGTGCGCTATTTTTTGGCTGACCGCAGTTGGCCACGCTCAGTATCGCACCAGCATCCAGGGAATCGTAACCGATCCTTCCGGAGCCGTGGTCTCCGGTGCGACGGTGACCCTCACCAACAACGAAACCAACCAGACTCTGCAGGCCACCAGCACAGATGCTGGATCCTATGCGTTTAACGCGCTGCTTCCCAGCACCTACACCATCACCGTCGAGAAATCTGGATTTCAAAAGAAGGTCCTCGACCACGTCCAGGTCATCGCCGAGCAGGCCAACGCGGTCAACGTCGAACTCGCAGTAGGCGAAGCTTCTCAGACCGTCACCGTGAGCGGCACCCAACTTCCCGCCATTGACACCGAAACCGGCATGATCAGCGGCACCATCACCAGTCAGCAGGTACAGCAAATGCCTTCCTTTGGCCGCGATGTCTTCCAGTTGGCCCAATTAGCCCCTGGAGCATTTGGCGATGGCTCGCAAGGTGCCGGAGGCGGTACCAACAATCTACCCGGAAACACTGGCCCCGGCGGCTCAGGATCGAATTCCGGGATTTTCCAGACCGAAAACAAAGTTCAGGTGATCGCCAACGGCAACCCCATTGAAGCCAACAACATCACTCTCGATGGCGTGAGCATCAACAGCATCGCTTGGGCCGGTGCGGCGGTCATAACGCCCAATGAAGAGTCCGTCAAGGAAATGAAAATCGTTACCAACGACTATGACGCTGAAGACGGACGTTTCGGCGGCGCCCAGATGCAGGTCATCTCAAAAAACGGCACCAACAATTGGCATGGCAGCGGATTCTTCCGCCTCAACCGCCCCGGCCTGAACGCCTATCAGACTTGGAACGGACCTTTCTCCTACTTCACGCCATCGAACACCAACCGCTTCCGAGCGCGGCCTGCAGCGCGACACCGGACGATTCAATACCTGGGGAGGCAGTGTCGGCGGCCCGATCATCAAGAACAAGCTCTTCGGCTTCTTCTCCCTTGAACGGCTGACCAACGTTCCGTTGCCACCGCCACTGGCTGGTACACCACCCCGCAATTCAATGCCGCTTCCCGGCCAGGAAGCGTTGCCAACCAGTTCCTTACCTATCCTGGCGAAGGCGCCAGCTTCAGTTCCATTTTGCCGGCAACTTGTGCAGGCATCGGACTCACCCAAGGCGTCAACTGCAACGCGATACCGGGCCAAGGTCTGGATGTAGGTTCACCGCTTACTTCGCCGCTGGGAACCCAAGACCCGACCTTTGGCGGCTTCGGAACCCCCGGTATAGGGAATGGGCTCGATGGCATTGCTGACCTGTTCGATGTCAACTCAGTGAACCCTACGAACAACGTCAATACCCAGTACAACGGACGGGTCGACTGGAATGTCACCAGCCGGGACCTGATCGCCGGATCGCTCTACTGGGTTCCCCTAAGTACCACGAACTTTAACGGTCCGGTCCGCGCCGCCAACCTCTGGAATCACACCCAGACCAACAACGCTTTTACCGCGCTCTGGAACCACACGTTTTCCCCAACCGTGCTGAACGAACTACGCTTTAATGCTGCAGGCTGGCGCTGGAACGAGATCTCATCCAACCCTCAGGAGCCTTGGGGTTTGCCTCAGGACAATCTCGCCCCACTGAACCAGTCGAGTGCGTACGGCGGCACCAACATTCAGTTCTTCGGAGCTCCCGGGCCCAGCGTCTTCGATCAGTGGACTTACAATCTCTCCGACAAAGTCACCAAAGTCCACAACACCCACAGCTTCAAATTCGGCGGCGACGTGACCCGTCTCTATTTCCTTGACGAAGCGCCGTGGTCAGCCAGACCGCAGTACTTCTTCAACAACATCTGGGATTTTCTAAACGACGCTCCCTCCGGCGAAAATGGCGCATTCAACCCGCTTACTGGTAATCCCACTTCGGTGAGAAAAGACGTTCGCTCCACCGTCTGGGGTCTTTATTTCCAGGATGATTGGCGCATTCGCCCGACTTTGACCTTAAACCTCGGCCTGCGCTGGGAGTATTTCGGCTCGCCCTACTCCACGGAAAACAACATGAGTCGCCTGGTTCTGGGCCCAAGCACAGCCGATGCTCTGACGGGAATGCAGCTGATCGAAGGCGGCCACTTGTGGAATGTGCCTTTGACCAACTTCGCGCCTCAGATCGGCTTTGCCTGGTCGCCGGAGAAGTTCGGCGGCAAGACCGTGATCCGAGGTGGTTTCGGTATCGGATACTCCGGCTTGGAGGAAGCGATTTCGCTGAACGGGCGTGACAACCCTCCGATCGTCGTTAATCCCCAGCTCTTCGCCACGGGTGGCGTCACTACAGCTCCGATTCTCTACTCGACCGCCGACAACGTCCACAACTTCAACGGCTTCCCCTCTAACCCCTCCACCATTTCTGGCTTTGGTCCCAACAACCTTCCTCTCAACGGAACCACCACCGTAGCGGGCTTTCCATCGTCGTTGCCGACGACCTATAACTACCGCTACTCGCTCGAGATCGAGCACGAGTTCAACTATCAGTGGGTATTCACCCTCGGCTATCAGGGCAATACCGGCCACCATCTCACTCGCCAGTACGACCAAAATATTGTCTATGGCGTGGCTGGTGCTCCGTTGAATCCAACTGTGACGCAAACACAGTGGAATGCCGACAACGGCAACTCGAACTACAATGCCATGCTCGTCGGCGTCCGCCATGGCTTCAACCGCTGGTTCCAGTTCCAAGCCGACTATCGCTGGAGCAAACTGATGGACAACGCTTCCCAGCCGTATTACCTGGATCCCTACATGTGGGACCCTGGTGCCTCGTGGGGACCTGCCGACTACAACGTAGGCAACGCTTTCAAGGCCTTTGGCGTCTGGCAAGCTCCCTGGTTTCTCGGCAAGCACAACTGGGAGGGCCAGGTCCTCGGAGGATGGACTCTCTCCGGCATTCTCAATTGGCACTCCGGCTTCCCCTGGACGCCGATTTACAGCCCCACCACGGGATGCATAGTGGTTTCCACCAGTGCGGATTGCAATATCCGGCCGGGTAACCAGATTGCTCCGGTGAACATCTCTACCAGCAACTCGGCCTTCATGTCCGGCCCGGGCAACGGACCGAACTCGGGTCCCAACAACTCGAACTTCGCCAATGGAGCGCTCGCGTATTACACCAATCCCGCGGTGCCTACGCCGCCGTTCCCGGCTGTTGGCGCGGCGCCTACGGTCTCTCCCGTCATCCGCAACGGCTTGCCGGGTCCTCACTACTTCGACGTAGATGCGACTCTGATGAAGTCGTTCGGACTACCGACCATGCCGGTCATGGGTGAGGGAGCGCAGTTGCAAATCCGTGCTAGCTTCTTCAACTTGTTCAACAATCTCAACCTGAAAGGAAGCTCCCTGAGCAATCCCTGGAACGGCGGCATCAGTAACTTCATCACCAGCGCCAACTTTGGCCAGGTTCAGTCGGCCTTGGGTTCGCGCACCGCCACCATCGAATTCAGGTTCCAGTTCTAATGGCTTTGAAAGGGAACGGGACGGCTTGGAGGTTGTTACTAAATTTGGTCCGCCTGCTCGGCTGTGGAACAGGAATCACGAGAGCCGAGTGCCGGAGGCACGGAACATCATAGCCCAGCACGGAGCCGCAGGCGGAGTGCTGGGTGTTGTAGGAAATTGATCCGAGTTTCTGCGACGGCACGCGCGGGCCATCAACGACTTGTTCACGCAGACGATCGAGATAGCGCGGCGTGCGGGCGTGGTGCGGTTGGGGCACGTGGCGATTGACTCGACCCGGGTGCAGGCCAATGCCGCGCGGCGGCGGGTGGTGGACGAGGAGCAAGCGGAGCGGGATCGGCGAGCGCGGGACCGGCGGCAGGTGCGGCGGTTTCAGCAACGGGTCTTAGCGCCGGATCCGGACGAAGGCGCGGGGACGGAGTTGGCGATGGCGCAACCGGAGGTTTTGGAACAAGCGTTGGCCGAAGCCCACCAAGGGTTGAAGAAGTTGCCCAAGGCGGGACGGCGGCAGGTGTCGCAGACCGATCCGGAGAGCCGATTTTTACGCACCCGCGATGGTTGGGTGCTGGGTTACACGGCGGATATCGCGGTCAGCGACGATCACTTCATTGTGGCCGCGCGGGTGACACAGAACGCGACCGACAACGCTTCGCTGTTGCCCATGGTGGACGAGGTGGAGCGGCAATGTCGGCAACGTCCTGCGAAGGTGACGGCAGACGCGGGATTTTTCAGCGGCACAGCTTTACGGGAGTGCAGTAGGCAGGGCATCGATCTGTATGTGCCAGACAACAACCTGCGGCATGAGATGACGAGCGGGAAACCGGCGGGGGGAATCGGGCGTAGGGCGATTCGCGATCCCGAACATCTGCGGATGCGGGAGAAGTTGCGCAGCGCAGCGGGACGCAAGATGTATCAACGGCGGCAAGCGGTAGTGGAACCAGTGTTTGGGGTGCTGAAAGAACAACGCGGGATGCGACGGTTCGGCAGACGTGGGTTGGAGGCGGTGAAAACAGAATGGATCCTGGCCGCCATCGCCTACAACATCGGTCGCCTGCATCAACGCTAAGAACTTCGATCTCGGATTCGTGCCACCATCGGAAACTCGAACTCTAATTATCTGTCATCGCTGAACGACCCCAGCTATGACACAGACACCGGAGGGACGGCAGAGGTTAGCAACGGCCTCTTCAGCCGTGCCGCACAAATCGTTTTATTTTTGTCCCCTCGGGCCTTCATGCCGCCGGGGGAAAACGCCTTGGGGCTTTTCGAATTCCTGAAAACTGTGTCTGGCGGCGGTTTGGAAGGGGCGCGGCTTCAGTTGCGCCGCATAGAGCCTTTAATTTTGTCATCCCGAGCGGGCTTTAGCCCGGGAGTCAGCCGTGAGTCGCCAATCCGTGATTGCGTTTCATGCTTCCATTCCTCCACGCCGGGCCGAGGCTTTCCTAAATCGGGAATCCCTCGCGACATTTAGTGTGAAATCTCTTGCAATCTCTCTGCGCCTTTGCCACGCTTCTAACGTGGGGTTGTGTTCCCACGAAGACGTTTCATTTGCTGCTCCAGTGTCCGGGCAGCTTGTACCACCTGACTGTTAGCTCGCCGGCCGATAGCTGGAAGCTGACAGCTATTGGCCCATATTTTGGAGGCTGCAATGTCTGATCCCGCTCAAGTCCCTCATGCGCCGCAGCATGGCTCGCACTCCGGTTTCCTTTTGTACCTTTTCAAAAGATTGTGTGGTTCCTCGTCTGCCTTCGGATATATCGCAAGCCCGAAGGGCGACATTTGGGTTAGCCGTGGGCATAAGCCCGCGGATATCGATTCGCTGTATACGTCTGAGCCGGCTTTAGCCGGCGGAACAGACCCTGTCTCGGGTACGCGGAACCCAAATACCGTCTTAGGAGAGGGCAACACGAGCTGCACTGATAGGCAATTGGAAGTTAGCCACTCGCCACTCACGCTGAGCTACTGCCACTCCAACTCATTTGCAATCTATAAGTTACAGATAACTCCTTCGCTATCTAGACTTTGCGCAACATTTCGTGCGTATCTCAATGATTTTAAAGATCTCAGGGGGAGGGGGGAGGGGGTGCCCTTTACACGCCGTCTGGCGGATCCCCTTTGTCGTGGGGTGGGGACTCTCCTCTGCTTCACCCTGCTCTCGTTTTCGACAGCCGTTTCCGCGCAAACCGCACCTCAGGTTGTCTCCATTGACGCAGCCGCCCCCGGCACTCCGTTCCCGCATTTTTGGGAGCAGATGTTCGGCTCAGGCCGAGCGGTCCTGGCCCTTCGCGCCGCCTACCGAAGCGACATGCGCGAAGTGAAACAGGCGACCGACTTCCATTACGTGCGCGGTCACGCCATCCTGCATGACGAAGTTGGCGTCTACAGCGAAGACAAGCAAGGCAAGCCAAAGTACAACTTCACTTACGTGGACCAGATCTACGATGGCATGCTGGCCAACGGTGTGCGCCCGATGGTCGAGATCAGCTTCATGCCAAAAGCGCTGGCCTCTGACCCGAACGCCCTTCACCCCTTCTGGTACAAGCAGAACGTCTCGCCGCCAAAAGACTATGCCAAATGGGACGACTTGATGCGCCACTTTGCCCAGCACCTGGTTGACCGCTACGGTATCGCGGAAGTCTCGCAATGGTATTTCGAAGTCTGGAACGAGCCCAACATCGATTTCTGGGCGGGGAATCCCAAACAGGCGACATATTTTGAGCTATACGACCACACCGCTCGGGATCTCAAAAGCCGTTTCGCCTTTGTTGCGCGTCGGCGGCCCCTCGACCGCCGCAGCCGACTGGATCGAGCCGTTCCTGGCCCATGTGTCGCAACAGAATGTGCCGATCGATTTCGTCTCGAGCCACGGCTATGGCGACGACACGGTTGAAAATCTGTTTCACACCAACGAACAAATTCCGATGAACCAGCGCGTTTGTCGCGCCATCAAGAAGGTGAAGGACCAGATCAAGGCTTCGCAGCGTCCGCAGCTTCCGCTGTTCTGGACAGAGTGGAACGTTCCCTCCTACGGCGATCTCGGCGCCCGCGACAGCACCTACGTCGGTCCGGCGCTGGCCTACGACATCGTGCAATGCGACGGGCTCGTGGAAATGATGTCGTGGTGGACATTCGACGACGTGTTCGAAGAAGGCGGAGTTTCCGACGGCCCATTCCACAATACTTTCGGCCTCATCGCGGTCGGCGGTATCAAGAAGCCCGCATTCTACGACTACGCTCTGCTGCACCTTCTCGGATCCGAACGTCTCGCCAATGCCGCAAATAGCGTGTTGGTGACGCGACGTTCGGATGGCACCCTGGTTGTCGCAGTTTGGAACCAGGTTGAACCGGATCAGAAAGGTACGCCGCAACATTTTCGCCTCGAATTCCGCAACGTCAATGCTGCCGAGCCGTCCTTGATCCGATCGGGTCGACGAGAGCCACAGCAATAGCCTCGCCGCGTATCGTGCGATGGGCAGTCCGCGGTACCCGACGCAGGCGCAGATTGAACAGCTCAATCGCGAAAGTGTGTTGGCTGCGCCGGAAGTGGTGACAATGAAAAACGGTGTAATCGAACTTGACGTTCCCGTGAATGGGCTTGCCGTACTAGAGTTGTCGCGATGGTAGTCTCTGTCGTGAAAAGCACGTGCTGGTAGTCCACGCGAAACGCGCTTGAGGCGGCTTGAAAAGATGCATAACAGATTTTTCGCCACTCCCACATTTGCCAACGGCCCGCCGAGAGAGAATTAACGCGGAGCTCTGATAAGTCATGCCCTGACGCAAAGCTCTTCGAAATCGGGTTTTTCCGCAAGCTGTGAAGCCGTGCCCTGACACGTAACTGTTGGCGCTCCCACCGCGGGGCAGCGCGCCCGAGGCGCTTGGATATTCAATATGCATGCATCCCAGCACTCCACTCCGCTTCGTGCTGGGCTGTCATAACACGCCCTTCGGGCTTTTCGTAGGCGGCGCTTCAGCGGTTTCGCAGCGACACGGCTCTTGACCGAGGTAGGCGTACACTCCGCGGCCCGGCTTTGGTCTCAGGATTCAGGACCAGCGGCGGCTCTCTTTACCCTGGGCCTTGAGCAGACTGCGGAGCACGGCGGTGGCCTGTTTGACTTCCGGCATGCCAATCCCGCAGTGAAGTTGTTTGCCTTCGCGGCGGGTTGAGACCACTCCCGCGGACTTCAGGATGGCGAGGTGCTGTGACAGATTCGCCTTGGAAATACCCAACCCCTCCTGCAGTTCCGAGGCCCAGCGTTCGCCCCGCGATAGCATTTCGATCAGGTGCAGGCGGGTGGGATTAGCGAAGGCTTTGCAGATGGCCGCTTGCCGTTCATAGACTTCGTGATCGCCATTGGACTTGCTTTTTGTGCCCACGGACTTCTCCCAGGGACTCATACGGAGTCGAGTTCTCAGGCAGATGATCGCGCTACAAGCGTTATCCGCATCGTCGATCCAATTTTCAGTGCCTGCATGCTTCAGGTAGCTGCAGGCGACGGTGGGCGCGGCTGCGGAACTAGACACTCAACGCATTTCGAAATAGCGCACTGCCCGCACGTACAGCTATACCTCAAAGAGGAGAGGACGCGCGACAATACTTCGCACAATTCAGTTCCGGCTTCCCGTTTTGAATTAACGAGCTAATCAGGAATTCCCAAACGGGTTCTCCAAGGAAGGACTGCGGGGAGCCTCTAACTCTGCGCCGTCAGCTGTAATTTGCATGTCATCCTCAATCCGCACGCCGAATTCGCCAGGGATGTAGATGCCGGGCTCGTCGCTGAAGGTCATATTGGCACGCACTACTGTGGTATTACCCGGAACCAGGTAAGGCCACTCATGTCCATCGAGTCCCATGCCGTGACCCACGCGGTGAGTGAAGTACTTGAATCCCGGCCCGTACCCGGCGTCGATGACGACCTTGCGTGCCGCTGCGTCGACGGACTGGCATTCCACGCCGGGGCGTGCCGCCGCCAGCGCGGCGCTTTGCGCCTTGTACACGATGTCGAAGACCTGGTTCATCTTCGAGGTAGGTTTTCCCAACACAAAGGTCCGGCTGATGTCGGAGGCATAACCCTCCACGGTACAGCCACCGTCCATCAAGACGATGGTGCCTTCCTGGATCTTCTGCGGCGCGATCGACCCATGGGGCGTTGCGGAGTAGGGGCCAACCTGAGCGTCGGCACTGCCATGAAATCCAAGCTGCGCGTGCGCGGATTCAACCAGCGCCTGGAACTCATGTTGGGTCATACCCGGCTGCAATGAGTGGTAGGCCGCGGCGTAAGCGGTGATCGACACCTTAGACGCCAGGCGCATCAAGCTAAGCTCGTGCTCGCTCTTGATCATGCGGCATCCCGCGGTCACGGGAGTCGCACTGGCGATCTGCATGGCGGGCACATGGGAGGCGACTCCGTTGCTGAAAACGAACGGGGTCTTTTCCTCAATTCCCAATACGCCGGTAGTGATGCCCAGGTTTCGCAGACCCTGGGCCACCCGCAGGTAGGGATCTTCATTCTCCTGCCAGATGAGTACTTCGGCCTTGGTGCCGAACGGCCCAGCCTCCAATTGCTCGCGCGCTCGGCCCTCTTCGAAGGCGGGAGAGACGAAGAAGGCGTTGCCTTTTACCGGCAGGACCATGGCAAAAAATCTCTCGCTCGGCCACCAGTGCACGGCGCTGTAATAAGGAAGTGAGCTGCCGTTGCTGACGAGGATGGCCTGCAGATGGTTTTGCGCCATCAACTGCCGGGCCCGTTCCACCCTGGCAGCACGTTCCTCCGCGCTGATCGGGGTGGCTTGGTCCTTCATGGACTTCAAGCTGGCGATCGGGGGCGGCAATTTATCGCTGCTCTCGGTGGCGGACGCATTGACAGGTAGGGCCGCTGCAGCAGCGACCGTGGTTCCGACTTGAAGAAAGCGACGGCGGGAGAATGACATCATGGCAAATGAGTGTATCGCGAGAGTCGCCGGGCAAGAAATCGAAAAAATGTTAGGGGGGAAGGCCCCTTGAACCGACGGTTCTTGTCGGTGACGCAGGCGGCTAAACTTCAGCCGGACTCTGCCGATGTGTCCTGGTAGATGGTCTCCTGAAGTGCCTCTTTGGCGTTGTCCCAGCCGTCGTCCCCCACCGGCTGGGACTTTTTGTTGCGAGGGTTTTCGCGACAAAGAAAAGCGCCATTGGTAGCCGCTGGCGCCGGACAGGAACTCTCGATTTTCGGTGAGGCGTGAGGGGAGTCAGGGGCAGGCGGGGATATACTTTTTCACAACCCCATCATGAAGCGTCACGTCCTCATCTTCGGTCTGGTCGGCGGCCTCCTCATCGCCATCTTGCAATACACCGAATACCGCTTCGTCATCATCGAGCACTCCGTCGAGCTCTATGGCGCGCTTGTCGCCATTCTGTTTGCGACCTTCGGCATCTGGCTCGGCCTGCGCATCACGCGCAAGCGCGAAACCATCCGCGAAACGGTCGTTGTGAAGGAAGTGCTTGTCCCCGCGGAAGCTCCCGCCCACGAACCCTTCGCTCCCAATACGGCCCAGCAGCAGACCCTCGGCATCACGGCGAGGGAGCTCGAAATCCTGACCCTGGTCGCGCACGGCTTAAGCAATCGCGAGATCGCCACGCAGCTTTTCGTTTCCGAAAATACGGTGAAGACACACTGTGCCCGCGCGTTCGACAAGCTCGGAGCCGCCCGCCGCACCCAGGCCGTCCAGCGCGGCAAAGAACTAGGACTGCTGCCGTAACCGCGTCACCCGAAAGGACGATTTCCGCTCTATTTCTGCAAAATCATCCGAAAGTATGACGACATCCGGCCCGATTACACGGCACCATGACTCCATCCTCAGTCGCACCAGGAGCCTCACATGAAGAAAACCGTCCTCACCTTCGGCCTCATCGCCGGCGTCATGATCTCCGTCCTTATGGGCGGCTCGCTGCTCATCGCCGACAAGATCGGCTCCGGCCACAGCATGGCTCTCGGCTACACCATCATGGTGGCGTCGTTCCTGCTGATCTACTTCGGCATCCGCAGCTACCGCGACAACACCCTCGGCGGCCAAATCTCCTTCGGCCGCGCCTTCGCTTGCGGCATCCTGATCGCCTTCATCACCAGCGTGTGCTACGTCGCCATGTGGGAGGTCCTCTATTTCAACTTCATGCCCCACTTCATGGACGGCTACTTCGCCGCACAGATTCACAAGGTCCAGTCCTCCGGACTTGATCCCGCCACCACCGCGGCGCAGGTTGCTGCGATACAGCACTCACAGCAGCTCTACCAGAACCCCTTGGTCAACATGGCCTACACCTTCATGGAGCCCCTGCCCGTCGGACTCATCATTACTCTCATCTCCGCAGCGGTGCTCCGCCGCAGAGCCCCTGTCGAACCCAGCGCGGCTCGCGCAGTCATGACCACATAAATCAAAAGGCCGGAGCGTATGCCCCGGCCTTCCGTCTTCTGAACTGTCAGCCTGCTCCCATGCGCCGGAGCATAGGGCTTTACTCATGTTCACTAGGAACGATAGTGTGCTCCGCCATGGCGAACGTCGGCACCGCGCACCCAGAAAATTACGTCTTCCGCGATGTTGGTAGCATGGTCTGCAATGCGTTCCAGATTGCGCGCAATCAGGAGTACGTTCAAGGCGGCGCGCGTCACCTGAGGCTCGCTGATCATCTTCTGCACCAGGACGACAAACGCTTCGTCCTTCATGCGATCGATCACATTGTCCATCTGCAGCACGGCCTCAGCAATC
Organism: uncultured Acidobacteriaceae bacterium; assembly: GCA_963696575.1. GTDB lineage: Bacteria > Acidobacteriota > Terriglobia > Terriglobales > Acidobacteriaceae > DASRAA01. The sequence continues at coordinate 491,588 of CAVOKT010000004.1, read as the reverse complement.
TCCGCCTTGCCATCGAGGAATGACTCGAGCGCCCGCTGCACCATGGTGGTGACGCTTGCCGCCATGCGTGGGATATCCACTGGCAGCGGTGCCTCGGGCTCGCTGATAAGATCCAGGACGCGCTGCGCAATATTGACAGCCTGGTCGCCTACTCGCTCGAGGTCGGCATTGATCTTTACCACCGCCAAAATGAAGCGCAGGTCCACTGCCATGGGTTGCTGCATGGCGAGTAGATCGAGTGCGAGCTCATCGATCTCGCGCTCCGCCTGGTTGATGTCGTTCTCACCGGTCAACACCATCTGGCAGAATTTGGCGTCGCGGGTGCGATACGCCTCGGCAGCGCGGTCGATGGCCTGCTCCGCCAGTCCGCCCATGCGCAGAAGTTTATCCCTAAGTTCGTCCAGTCCCTGCTGAAACCGGCTTCGCATTATCCAAACCTACCTGTAATGTAGTCTTCCGTCCGCTTGTCGGCGGGTGTGGTGAAAATCTTTTCCGTCTTGTCGTACTCAATCAGGCTGCCCATCAGAAAGAAGCCGGTAAATTCGGCCACGCGCGCTGCCTGTTGCATGTTATGCGTAACGATGACGACCGTGTAGTGCTGTTTCAGCTGAAAAATCAGTTCTTCGATCTTGCTGGTCGAAATTGGATCGAGTGCCGACGCAGGCTCGTCCATCAGCAGCACTTCCGGCTCCACAGCCAGCGACCGGGCAATACACAACCGCTGCTGTTGTCCGCCGGAGAGGCTGGCGCCCGACTTCTTGTGCAACGTGTCTTTCACTTCTTCCCACAGCGCTGCCAGGTGCAGCGAGCGCTCAACCAGTTCGTCCATCTGTTTGCGATTGCGAAAGCCGTTGAGCCGGAGTCCGGCGGCTACGTTGTCGTAAATCGACATAGTGGGAAATGGGTTGGGCTTCTGAAAGACCATTCCGATGCGCCGGCGGATCTCCACGGGATCTGTACCGTCGCCGTAAACTTCCATGTCGCCGACTTTGACTACGCCTTCAGCGCGCGCTTCGGGGATGGTTTCGTGCATGCGGTTGAGGCAGCGCACGAAGGTACTTTTGCCGCACCCCGATGGTCCGATCACGGCCGTGACGTGGTTGGCAGGCACGGTCATGTCGATGGACTGCAGCGCCAGGTTCTTGCCATACCACGCGTTCAGTCCGCGCACTTCAATTCCAACACCCATGGCGGCTAGGAGGCTCCCTTCAAGGTTCCACGGCTGGTGGCGATTCGTACCGCAGCTACGGCAGCTACGATCATGACGATCAGAATCAACGCGCCCGCCCAAGCCTGGCGGTGCCAGTCATCGTAGGGCGAGAGACCATAGACGTACACTTGCAGCGACAGCGCAGCCATGGGCTGATTCAGCTTCAAGTTCCAAAATTGGTTTCCGAATGCGGTAAACAGCAATGGGGCGGTTTCGCCGGCCACACGCGCGAAGGCCAACATACATCCCGTGATCACCCCGGCGGATGCGGTTCGCAAGGTAATGGACAACGTCGTGCGCCATTTGGGGATGCCCAATCCGAGGGCGGCCTCGCGCACAACGTTCGGCACCATTAACAGCATTTCTTCGGTGGCGCGGGCTATGGTGGGAATCATCATGATCCCGAGCGCGACGCCTCCGGAATAGGCCGAGAAGTGCTTTTGCCGGAGCACGATGAGCGAATAGGCGGCCATGCCGATGACGATGGAAGGCACACCATTGAGCACGTCGGCAGTGAAACGAACCAGGTCCCCGAGCCGGCCGCGTCCGTATTCCGCGAGATAAATCCCGCACCCGATGCCTAGGGGAACTCCCAGAGCGCTGGCAACCAGCAGGATCAGCCCAGTGCCGACGATTGCGTTGGCCATGCCGCCTCCCAACTCGCCGGGAGGCTTTGGCGTCTGGGTCAAGAAGGCGATATTGACTGAGCCCGCACCTTTAATGAGCACGTAAGCAAAAATGGCGAGCAAGGGAACCAGCACAAGAACCGCAGCGCCAACCGCAAACAAGCTCGCAGCTTGATTCATAGCCCGTCGCCAAAGACTCAGCTGCTTCATTCTTGCCGTTCTCGCGCCGACATTTCGATCAGGCACGGGCCCTCCCCGAGGTACCGCCGGTAATGCTCCACACCAGCAGGCGCGCCAGCGCGTTGACGATCAGCGTTACCAGGAACAGGGCCAAGCCGATTTCCACCAACGCGCTCAAATAAAGATCTCCAGTGGCCTCGGTGAACTCATTGGCGATGACGCTGGCCATGGTGTAGCCAGGAGCGAACAACGATTTCGAAACCTCAGGACGATTGCCGATGACCATGGTGACCGCGATAGTTTCACCCAACGCGCGGCCCAAGCCCAGAATGATGCCGCCCACGATCCCGATGCGCGCGTTGCGCAGCACGCCCATGCGGATCATCTCCCAGCGCGTTGCACCCAGTGCCAGCACGGCTTCACGCTGACTCTGCGGCACAGCCGTCAGCACCTCGCGGGTGATAGACGCGATGATCGGAATCACCATAATGGACATGATGATGCCCGCTGCCAGCATTCCTATTCCGTACATTGGGCCGCTAAAGAATCCAGTCCAGCCCTAATGTCCGGGCCAGGAAGGGTTCGACGTACTCGCGCAACAAAGGCGCCAGCACGAAAATTCCCCACAGTCCGTAAATCACGCTTGGGATCGCAGCCAGTAATTCCACCAGAAACGAGATGATGGCCCGCAGGCGAATGGGGCACATCTCGGTAACGAAGACGGCCACACCCACCGAGAGAGGCACAGCAATTAGCAGCGCCAGAAACGACGAGACCAGGGTGCCGTAGATGAAGGGCACCGCTCCATATACGTCGTTAACGGGGTCCCAATCATGTCCATAGAAAAAGCTGAGTCCGAACTGATGCAGGGAGAGACGGGACTTATCGATGAGTTCCCAAGCCACGAACACGACGATGACAAATACCGAAATGCCCGTTAGCAGGATCAGAAGAGCAAATACTGCATCGGGAATACGGCTACTGCGAGGGTGCGTCTGCCGGATTCGCTGCAGGACGGAAGAGCCCGAAAACTCCTTTCGTTGAGTGGCAGTCTGCGCCAGCGTCGGGATCGCCGTCGCTGGCTTTTGACTAGGCTCGAACTGATGTGGCGAGTTCATCGCGCTGACCGTACCAGGAATCCGTAAAAACGGGCTAGAGCCCGGCGACCCTGAGAGAGCCGGATCCCGGCAATGGGGAGCAGGCTGCCGCGTTCAGAGGCGCATCTCCTCAGTGGACCTGCTTGGTTATGGCGGCCTTCTCCATTTCGACCACGCCCGCGGGCAAAGGCGCGTAGGAAAGTGCCTCGGTCATGGATTGACCTGCGCCGAGCATCCAGAAAAGGAAGTCCTTCAAGATCTTGCCTTTGTTGGCATCCGTCGGATTGGTCGGGACCAGCAGCCAAGTGAAGCTGGCGATGGGATACGCGGTCTTGGCCGGTGAATTGGTGATGGACACTCGGAAGTCCGCCGGCATCTTCACGCCGGCCGCCGCCGCCGTTGTGCTCTCCAAGCTGGCCTTGATGAACTGGCCGGACGAATTCTTCACACTGCCATACGGTATTTTGTTCTGCACTGCGTAGATGAGCTCGACGTAACCGAGCGAACCAGGAAGCTGGCGAATCATGCCGGCCACGCCTTCGTTGCCCTTGCCACCTACGCCGACCGGCCACTTTACCGAGGTGCTCTTGCCGACGGTTCCCTGCCAATCGGGACTTATTTTCGATAGGTAATCTGTCCAGACATAGGTTGTGCCGCTGCCGTCGGAACGATGGACCACCGTGATGGACTGGCTGGGGAATTTGACGCCTGGATTCGCCTTGGCGATCGCCGGATCGGACCAATTGCTAATCTTGCCCAAAAAAATACCCGCCAGGATATCGGGCGTGAATTTCAATTCCTCGGTGACTCCCGGGATGTTGTATGCGGGAACGACCGAACCCAGCACCGTCGGGACATGGAGCAATTTTATCTTCGACGCTGCAATCTGCTCATCCGTCATCGGCCCATCGCTGGCTCCGAAATCTACTGTGCCCGCAGTGACCTGGCGAATTCCTCCGCCGCTCCCGATCGACTGATAATTGATCTCAATATCGGAATGTGCCTTGTGATACTCGCTGAACCACTTGGAATACATGGGATAGGGAAAGGTGGCGCCGGCCCCGTTTAACTGCGTTTGCGCAAGGGCGCAGCAGGTAAGCAATACAGCGCAAAAAACCACCCTGAGAGTGCGAATCACGTAGTTTTCCTCCTGACGATGCCTCTATCGATTTCTACCCGGCGACTATTACAGTTCTGTTACAAAAGGGTGAATTTCGAGTCAAAAGGCACTTTTGTGGACGACGCGCGGGCGCCGACAGGGACTGCGTAGCGCGGGGAGCTTGGGGACAGAAAATCTAAAGCAGATTCGCAGTTGCTATGACCTCTAAGAGTGCGCCGGGCTGAAGCTCGGCTCACATCCAGGAAAGGCGGCATTGACGCGTCGCTGAAGCGTCGCTCTACCCGTCCAGCCGAGGATACAGCGACCCTGAAACTGCTCTAAGAAGGGCCTCACTCTGTCAGATGTATCACAATGTGGGATCACTTCCCGCCGGCAGGAGCCTCCCGGGCTTTTTGTTTTCGTCTGAGGTCGTCGATAAACATCTGCTCTACCGGCTTGTCGTAGGACCGCAGCACGTGCCTGACAGTGTGGCCGCTTACCAGATGACAGACTTCCTCGGCGAGGTTTTTGGCGTGGTCGCCGGCGCGCTCCAGCGACTGAGTCATGAACAGCACGTGGAAGCTCTCCTGACGAGGCGAATTGTCGTGTTGATCCAGGTGACGCATGAACACAAGATTGCGCAAGCGGTCTAACTCAGCGTCGGCGCGCAACACCGCAAGGGCCTTGTTCAAGTCGCGCTGGCTGAAGGCATCGTGCACATCACCCAGCATTTTCTCCAGCCGCGACGCCATCAGGGTGAGGTCCCGGATGTCCTGCAGATCGATGCGACTGCCGACCGACGCTGCCCGGTTGCTGCAATTCAGCAGCAGGTCGCCAACACGCTCGAGGCCAATCATGAACTTCAGACAGGCCAGCAACTCGCGCGCCTGCTCTTCCGTGACCTTGGTAATGATCGAGGTCACGCCCTGGTCGATCTCACGGTCGATAGTGTCCAGTTCCTTCTCTCGCTCCCGTATTCCGTCAAGAACCGCGGGCACGCCCGTCGCAATGCCTTCTGCCACGATCCCGGCTGCGATTCTGGCCACCTGGCAAGCCTGCAGCGTCAGCTGCTGCAAGTGAACTCCTATCGCTTCGGGGTTGGAAGGCGTTGACTCGGCCGAACTCATTGAGATCTCCAACTATGCTGTTCTATCCCGCGAGGCGCTGTAAAGGCGCCTGGTAAATACGCCGCCTTCATACCCGCACTGCGACTTCCTCGCGCGGCAGTGTGAAGTAGAACGTCGAGCCGTGGTTGAGTTCGCTTTCCGCCTTGATCGACCCGCCGTGCGCACGCACGACATGTTTGGCAATCGCCAGTCCCAGTCCGGTCCCTCCCGACTCCCGCGAGCGTGCCTTGTCGACGCGGTAAAAGCGCTCAAACAACCGCGGCAAATGGTCGCTGGGAATCCCTGCTCCGAAGTCCCGCACGTAAAACTGCACGCCGTCTTCCTTTTCGCACGCCCCTATGAGGATCTTGCGGCCGCCATCACCATACTTCATGGCGTTGTCAATCAGGTTGCCAAACACCTGATGGATGGCATCGCGGTCAACCGGCACCAGCGATGTCGCGGTATTCATCACGACCAACTCAATTCCGCGGCTGTCAGCAATCTCTCGAAAGGTTTGGACTGCTTCCTCCAACAATTCTTCAGGTGTGACGGATTCGAGCTGCAAGCCACGTTCGCCCGACTCCACCCTCGCCAGGACAAGCAGGTCCTCTGTCAGCCGCGACATTCGCAAGGCATTCTTGCGGATGATCTCGAGAAACTCCCTGGTGCTCTCGCTCAGGTTTGCATTCTCCAGGACGGTCTCCGCGTAGCCCTGGATCGAGGTCAAAGGCGTGCGCAGCTCATGGGAAACATTGGCGATGAAATCGCGTCGAGTCTTCTCGACCCGCTCCACTTCAGTCTGATCGTGCATCACGGCGACCACACCTCCGCCCGGCATAGGAGCGGCTGTGACATCGAAGATCCGGCCCGAAAAGAGCTTCGCCGCGCGCGCTACGGTGATATCGCGAGTCTCCATCGCCGATTGCACGGCACGCAGAATTTCGGGGTCGCGAGCCGATTGCACCAGCGGCTCGCCGAGCCTGATACCACTGGGCAGCAAGCGCTCCATCCGCTGATTGGCCCACAATACCCGGCCGTCGTCGGCAACGGCGATGACGGCTTCCTGCATCGAGTTGAGTAGTGTCTCCAGCGTCTGGCGACTGGACTCCACGGTGCGGAACCCTTCCTCCAGTTTGCGTGCGGTTTTGTCCAGCGCCGAGGCGACATGCGCGATTTCGTCGGTTGATTCTTCTTCGATACGGGCCGCGAGATCGCCCGCCGCCACCCGTTCCGCAAAATCAGTAATGCGCGCCAGACGCCGTCCGATGGATTGAGTGGCGATGAAAGCCAATATCAAGGCGATTAACGCCGCCACCGCTGAGCTCTTCAGCAGGTCGATTGTCACGCGCCGGTTCGCCTCGCGAATGGCCGACAGCGGGTGCGCCAGCCGCACCGCTCCTCCCGGAATCGGCGCCGCTTCGTAGAGGAAGTCAACTCCCACAGTGTGGGAAGACCGGGTTGAGGTACCCATTTGCCCTTGCAGCGCAGAGGCAAATTCCGGACGTCCAGCATGGTTCTCCATGGTGGCGGGATCCGCTTCGGAATCAGCCAGCACCGTGCCGCTAGAGTCGATTACCGTCGCGCGCTCGTTCGACTCTCGCGCCGCTTGTTTTGCAATTTCCTGAAGGGAGTCGCGTGGGGCACTCGCCACACGCGATGCAAATAGTAAGGTTTTCTCGCGCAGCGAACTTTCAATTTCGCTGCGTAACATTCCTTCCCAGGCTTTCTGGATCAGCACATTCATCGTAAGCGTGCAGGCCGCGATCAGTACCAGGGAAGCGGCGAACAGCTTAAGAAAAATGCGACTTTTCACAGCTTGGGGACCTCGAAGCGGTATCCTGCCCCGCGCACCGTTTTCAGGTAACGCGGCTCGTCCGGATTCGCCTCGATCTTCTCACGGATGCGGCGGACGTACACGTCCACCGAGCGCGGCGTCACATAGTGGGTGTCGCGCCACACCGCATCGAGCAGTTGGTCGCGGGTGAACACACGGCCGGGATGGCGAGCCAGGTATTCCAGCAAACGAAATTCCGTAGCGGTGGTTTGGGTCAACACACCGCGCACGGTCAGGGTCATGCCACCACTGTCGATCTCAATGTCGCCGGCCTTTACCAAAGCGGGCGCCAGCGGGCGTTCGAAGCGCCGCAGCACGGCACGCACTCGCGCTACCAATTCCCTCGGGCTGAAGGGTTTGGGGATGTAGTCATCCGCGCCCAACTCCAAGCCGATGACCTTGTCGGACTCAGTGGCCTTGGCGGTGAGGAAGATGACCGGAATCATCGAAAGTGCCGGCGTCTGGCGGATGCGGCGGCACAACTCCAGACCATCGCCTCCGGGCAGCATGATGTCCAGCAGAAACAGCGCGGGGGTCTGTTTTTCCGCCTCCGTCATTACCCCGGTGGTGGCCGCAAAGGAACGGACGCCGTAGCCGGCCGCCTCCAGATGATGGCGTACCAGGCGGGAGATGTCCGTGTCATCTTCCACGGCATAAATGGTTTGTTTCACGGCTGTATTGTAGCCGACGGTGTTGGCAGAGCTCTCATGTCCTAGCATCACAGGATTACGGTATATCCGGGATGGTTACAAGGTGATTAAAGTCTGATGAACGATTGCCAAAGGGGTTGACTACCTGGATTATTTTCTGCAACCGACATTCCTCCCCCAACATCGAAACTGCTTTTTGAGGCTGACAGCTCGGGTTCACGGCTCATGCGGGCCGTAGGCAGGCCGATAAACCGACTATGCGGCAGAAGAGTCTCAACTGCGGAGCCCTGGTCCTCTTGGCGGCGATATCAGTGGCGGCCGCTGAGTTGCCGAGTTCCGCAACCCAAGGCTCGGAGGTAATCGCTGTTTCGTCCCCTACCGGCATGCCAGGTGTCGGTTCTTCGACCTTGACTGCATTCATCTTCGCCGGATACACGATACAGCGGACGGTTCCCGAGGTGCGTTTCCAGTTCACCGTGGCCGACGAGCGTGGCCGGCTGGTGAACGGCCTCTCTGTAAGCGATTTTCGCGTCTTCGACAATCAATCCCCGGTGCAGGCGATTCGTGAGTTTTCGCGCACCAATGGCCTGCCGCTTCAGCTCGGCATCCTGCTCGACGTGAGCGATTCCGTCGGGAAAGCAGTTACCCGGGAAAAGGCCGCGGCTGAATCCTTCCTGCAACAGGTGCTGCGGCCGCAAACCGATAGCGCCTCTTTGATTGCCTTCGCCGGGCACGTGAAGCTACTCCAGCCTGCGACGGGCGACACCACGGCCTTGCGCCAGGCACTTCTCCGAATACAACAACTGGGTTACACAACCAACCTCTATGATGGGCTTTTCTTTGCCTGTTTCAGCCCGTTCCCGCAATTTGTCGAACACGACCCGGCACAGCGAATCATCGTGCTCTTCAGCGACGGGGAGGACACAGGAAGCCTCCACGGAATGCGCGATGTAATTGCGTTGGCACAGCGCAAAGCGATCCAGATTTATGCACTGTCGATCCACGACAAGCGCAGGCCGGCGCCGGGCGATGAGACGCTGCGGCGACTAGCCGACGAAACCGGTGGGCGGCTTTACGTGGCCAGTTCCGACGGGGATTTGGCTGCCATCTTCTCCGATATGGAGCAGCAGATGAGAACCAAGTACTCCATTTCTTTTGAGCCAGCGCAGCCGACGCCCGGATTCCACGCCGTGCGCCTGGAACTGAACGACGCACCAAGAATGCGGGTGCGCGCCCGTCAGGGCTACTACTTCGACGGTCCCTGACTTCTTCATTTCAATCGAATTCGCGGTAAAACAACAACGCCCCACGCGAGGTGGGGCGCCGTCAAAAGCGTTTTCATTTAGTGGCCCGGGTTCGTCAGCCAGGACCGCGTCAGATAATCCGTCATGCTCAGCGCCAGCAGCAGAAACAGGAAGAAAATCGCGGCGATCATCGTGACCTTGGTGAGCTTTGAGCTGTAATACAGGTGCATGAAGAACAGCACCACGAGCGTGGCCTTGATGGTCGCGATGGTCAGTGCCAGCACGATGTTCCAGTCGCCCAGCTCGATGAACGACGCAAACACGGTCGTTGCTGTCAGCACCATCAGGATGGCCCAGATGCCCACGTAAATGCTGGTGGCTATGACATGTTGACGATGTTCTTCCAGTGCCATGGGTCCTCGCTTAGCCGCCGTGCTTCTTACTGATCAGGTAGAGCAGCGGGAAAAGGTAAATCCACACCAGGTCAACAAAGTGCCAATACAGCCCGACGTTTTCCACCGGACTGTAATAATCGGGGCCATAAGCGCCGCGCCACCCTGCGATCACGATCCACGTAACCAGCCCAATCCCGATGATCATGTGCAACGCGTGTAAACCGGTCATCGCCCAGTACAGCGAAAAGTAAATCTGAACATTTTGCGGACTGACTCCCTCGGCCTCCGCGCCTTCGAATTGGAAGTTTGGTCCGGGGAACTGGTGGTGGGTCCAGTGCTCGTGGTACTCGACGGCCTTGATTCCCAGGAAAGCAAATCCGAAAACGATGGTGATCAACAGAAGAACGGCCATCATCTTGATCTTGTTGGTCTGTGCGCAGCGCACACCCAGCGCCATCGACAGTGAGCTACAGATCAGCACCGCGGTGTTGGTCGCTCCCAGCCAGATGTTCATGGTCTGGCTGCCTGCGACAAATGCCGAGTAGTAGGTCGAACGATAAATCAGGTAGGCGCAGAACAGCCCGCCGAAGAACATGATCTCGGTGACCAGGAACAGCCACATGCCGAAGGTGGACGTCTCCTTCTGCTGGTCCATGTCGGCGAAGTGGTGTTGCAGCGCGTGTTCAGCGATTTCGATATCGCTAGTGGCCAACGGGGACCTCCTCGTCCGGCTGATGCTCATAGTCGTAAGCTTCCCAGGTCACGACCGGCGTCTCGGCAAAATTCTCGGTTGGAGGCGGCGACGACGTCATCCACTCCAAGCCGACGGCGTTCCACGGATTCGGTCCCGCTAGCTTGCCGTAGCGCAGCGACCACGTGAAGTAGATCATGGGCAGCACATAGCCCAGCGCGAGCACTGACGCGCCCGCCGTAGAAAGCACGTTCAGCACCTGGAACTCCGGCGGATACGCATGGTAGCGGCGCGGCATGCCCATGTAACCCAGAATGAATTGCGGGAAAAACGTCAGGTTGAATCCCACGAAGACAAACAGGGCCGACAACTTGGCCCATCCTTCGGGATACATCCTGCCGGTGATCTTCGGCCACCAGAAGTGCAAGCCCCCCATGTACGCCAGCACCATGCCACCTACCATCACGTAGTGAAAGTGCGCCACCACGAAATAGGTGTCGGTCACGTGAACATCGACTCCGATCGACGCTAGGAACACTCCGGTCAACCCGCCGATGGTAAACAGGCCCATGAACCCGAACGCGTAGAGCATGGGAGTGTCATAGCGTATCGAGCCTTTGTAGAGCGTGGCTGTCCAGTTGAAGATCTTCACCGCCGAAGGGATCGCTACCAAATAGCTCAACAGCGAGAAGACCAGTGCGGCGTAAACCGAGATGCCGGCGACGAACATGTGGTGGGCCCAGACCAGGAAACCCAGCACCGCGATGGCAATCGAGGCCAGTGCGACAAACTCATAGCCGAATACCCGCTTGCGCGAGAAGCAGGTCACGATCTCGCTGATCACGCCCATGCCCGGCAGGATCATGATGTAGACGGCTGGATGCGAATAAAACCAGAACAGGTGCTGGAAGAGCAGCGGATCGCCACCCAGCGCCGGATTGAACACTCCTATGTGGAACAGGCGCTCCAGCGCGACCAGCAGGATCGTGATGGCGATGACCGGAGTACCCAGCACCATGATGAGACTGGCCGCGTAATTCGACCAGCAGAACAGTGGCAGCCGTGTCCACGTCAATCCCGGTGCGCGCATGCGATGGATCGTGACGATGAAGTTCAGTCCGGTGAAAATCGAAGAAAAACCGGCGATGAAGATGCCCAGCGCCGTCCCGACAACGTGGGTGTTGGAGTAGGTGGTGCTGAACGGAGTGTAAAAGGTCCAGCCCGTATCCACTCCGCCCATGACCATCGATACCAGCGCAAACGTCGCGCCAATGATGTACAGGTACCAGCTCAGTAGATTGATCCGGGGAAACGCGAGGTCCTTGGCTCCCACCATGAGCGGGATCAGAAAGTTGCCAAGCACAGCGGGAACCGATGGAATCAGGAAAAAGAAAACCATGGTGATGCCGTGCATGGTGAACAGCTTGTTGTAGGTGTCGGACGAAACCAAGTCACCTGCAGGGGTCAGTAGCTCGAGGCGGATCAGCATGGCAAAGAACCCGCCCACGAAGAACATGCCGGTGATCGAGAGCAGGTAGAGGATCGCGATCCGCTTATGGTCTTTCGTCAGCAGCCACGACTTCAGACCATAGCCGTTGTTCAGGTAGTTTTGCGTCTCGACCGTTGTCTGTACAGCAGTTGCCATGTCACACACCTTCAGGGTTAAAGCCCTAGTTGCTCTGGTTCGCCGCGCCCGCTGTCGGAGCTCCACCGGCCGCCTTCTGCTGCGGTTGCGCCAGCGACTTCACATAACTCACCAGCGCTCCCAAACTTTCTTCCGTTACCTGTCCCTGGAACGTCGGCATGATCGGCTTGAAGCCTGCGACCACCTTTGCCTGCGGGTTCAGGATGGACTCGCGAACGTAGTTCTCGTCCGCCATCACGGTGCGTCCGTCCTCCAGTTGAACCGGCTTGCCAAAAACACCAACCAGGTTCGGACCACGTCCCTGGGTGTCGGACCGGTGGCAGGTCGCGCATCCCAACTGAGCGAACAATTCCTTCCCATTCGCCGCCATGGTTCCAGTTGCGCCGCCGTTGGCCAGCCATGCCTGGTACGCCGTAGGCTCCATCACTACCACTTCGCCGATCATCGCCGAGTGATCAGTTCCGCAATACTCGGCGCAAAACAGGTGATAGGTGCCGACCTTGGTGGTATGAAACCAGGTTGAAGTGAAGCGGCCCGGCAGCACATCCTGCTTGATGCGAAATGCGGGCACGAAGAACGAGTGGATGGTGTCCTGCGAACTCATGATCATCTTGATGTCACGGTTCACCGGTAAATGCAGCGCGTCGATCTCCCGTTGCCCGGTATCGTGCTCAAACTTCCACATCCACTGCTTACCCACGGCATAGACTTCCATGGCGCCGCGTGGCGGACGCGCCTCCTGGAAATAGATCAAAGATCCCCACGCGAAAAAGATCATCGAAATGCCCAGCGGAATGAGTGTCCACGTGAGTTCCAACGGCAGCGAGCCTTCGATATGCTCCGCCTTGGGATGCGCCGTGTGCCGGTACTTCACAGCAAACACGAACACGAGCGCAAATATGAGCAGCGTAAAAAACGCCGACACTGCGATCAGAAGGAAATAGAGTCCGTCCACCTGGCTCGCCATCGACGAGGCTTGCTCGGGAAACAGTGGCAAGTTCTTCCACATATCTATCAGGCCTGTCCTGCTCCCTTTCGGGAATCATGAGGTTCACGTCGATACATCACGATCAGGAATCCTCCCAGCACTAGTAAAGTCACCGCTCCACCCAATCGCATTACATTGGTTATTACCGCGCCGTATCGCCCCGACTTCGGGTCGTAGTGGAAGCAGTACAGCGTGACCTGGTCCACCAGGTTGCCGATCTTGTTGCGTGACGCCTCAATCAGGCCAAGGCGCAAATCCTTGGGGGAAAACTCCACCCCGTAGTAATACTGGGCCAGCCTGCCCTGCGGCGTGGCGATCATGATTGCCGCCGAATGAATGTACTGTCCAGTAAGCGCGTCGCGCTTGTAATGGAACCCCACTGCATCAGCCAGCTGCTTGATCTCCGCCTGTTGCCCGGTCAGGAAATGCCATCCCGCGCCGTCCGTCTTTTTCTCCAGCCGTTCGTTCATGCGGTCGATGTAAATCTTCTTCTTCTCCGACGCAATCTCCGGCGTGTCATCCGGATTAAAGCTGACCGTCACTACCTCATATTCGTCGCCGGGAGTGAACTTCAGCACGCCCAGCGCGCTGGACAATCCCGCCAACTCCTCCCCGCACAGCATGGGGCAGGTGTAATACACCAGGTTCAGGATTACCGGGCGGCCCGACTGGAAATAATCGCCAAGCTTTACCGTCTTGCCCGTCTCGTCCTTAAACTGCAATCCCAGCGGCAATTCCTGATCCAACCGCTGATCAATCCCTACATTCTTCAGGTCATCTGGATTGACCTGCGACGCTGGCTGACTCGCATCCCTAGTAAATGAGGACGGCGGCTGCGCCACCGCGAATGCGCTCATTGCTATTGCTGCTCCCAGCACCAGCTTTTTTATTGCAAACAACCAACCGCGTTTCACTGCCTGTTCCACTTCTTGCGCGAACTCTCTAACATCGCGCCGCTCGGTTTAATTTCTCACTACTTCTATCGCCCCTCGGGTGGCGCCTTCGGCGCTGGAGTTCCCGCGCTCGGAGTTGCTTTTTGCGCCACAGCACTGCCCGACGGACTGGCGCTCCTCACCGGCAGACCGCGTTCCTCGATCAACTTCATCGCGTCCGTAATCGGAAGATGCACCGTTCCATTCGCATCCAGGAAAGGCTGCGCAGCATAAAGAATCTTATGTTCCGACTCCAGCAACTTATTCATGTCGACGACGTCATCCATTTGCAGCCGCGGCTCCGGAAAAATGGACGTGTTCACGCCGGTCGTGTTCTCGAAGTCGCGACCCTCCACGTTGGGTGTTGGCAACTTCTGCGCGTTAACCATCGGACTGGGATTGCCCTTGGCGAAAAACGGGCTGTGCGACAGGAACCGGAACATTCCCCAGATCACCAGTTCGATGAAGATGCCCGCCACCAGCAAGCCGACGAGAAACATCAGGATCCCGCGTGGACTCAGATCGGTGCGGTCGTAGTCGACTGCCGGATTCCGGAGCAGATCGTATTCGTCGTGATTAGTGGCCATGTCCCGACCCCTGGTGCAGCAAACTCGGCATTTGCGGTTCGTACGCCGGCAAAATCGGCCGTTGCTGCAGGTTGTAGAAGAAATATCCCAGCCACAAGCCGCCGATTGCAATTGGAGCTACCAGATACCAGATGCTGAAGTAGAAATGTCCGCGTGCATGAGCAAAGTTCGGCACCACGTACCAGTAGATGTCCACCAGCCGCATGAACATCAGCAATACCGCGAGCCCGATCATTCGGCGGCCATCGCGTTTGAGATCGCGCGATAGCAACAGCGCGAACGGCAGCGCGAAATGGAACAGGATGATCGCCAGCGCAACCACACCCCAACCGCCGTGGATACGGTTCAGGAACCAACTGATCTCTTCCGGCAGGTTTCCCGCCCAGATGATCAGCCACTGCGAGAATGAGAAGTAGGCAAACAGCATCACGAACGCCAGCATCAGCTTGCCGAGGTCGTGAAACTGTTCCGGCTTGATGATCTCGCGCATTGGGCTGAAACGAGTGAGCACAGTGAGCACGATGATGCAGAACGCGAGTGCCGACAGCCCTTCACCCACCATAAAGATCATGCCGTAGATGGTCGATCCCCAATGAGGATCGAGCGACATCACCCAATCCACCGCTGCAAAGGAAATGGTCAGGGAATAGAGCACCAATCCGATGCCGCTGAAAAGCTGGAAGCGCGGCTGCGTCCCTGGCGTCAGTGGCGAGTCTTGCAGCGCCGAGCGTTTGTTCAGCACGTACATGATGCCGAGCCAGATCGCGAAATACAGCAGCAGACGTCCCCACCAGAACGGCATGTTCAGGTACCAGGAATTATGTTCGGTCAGCGACGGATCGCTCATCCAGGCGTAGAGATGGTTGCGACCCAATGCCAGCGGGATAAACAGCACCGCCATCAGCGGCAGTCCCTTGGTCGCTGCCTCTAGAATTCGCCGGATCGACAGTCCCCACAATCCTCCCGACAAATGCTGCACCATCAACTGCGCCATGCACCCCAGGCTCAGCCCAAGCCACAGCATGTAGCCGATCAAGTAGCCACGCAGGAACTGGTCCGGTTCCATCACAAAGCCAATGATGCAAGCGAGTGCGGCCAGAACTCCGACACTGAGATATAGCCTTTGCCAGTTTGCTGCTTGCGCGGGCACCGAATAATCGGCACGTTGCACTTGCACCTCAGGTTGGCTCATTGCGGGCCTCCCTGTGCCGCAGGTGTCGCCGAGCCTTGCCCGGTCGCACCCTGCGTGTCATACGGAGGCGAAATCACTGCTCCGGCAGGCGGTTCGCTGGCGAGCTGCTGGCCGCCGGGAACGTCCGCACGGGTCGCGCCCTGGCTCAACTGCAAGGCACGAATGTAAGCAGCGATCGCCCAGCGGTCCTGGGGAGAAACCTGTTGGGAGTAGTCCAGCATCACGCCGAAGCCGTTGGTCATCACGTCGAAGAAATAGCCGATGGGAGCTTTGCGCAACCGGTCGTTATGATACGAAGGAGGCCGCTTCAGGCCGCGCTGCACGATCATGCCCTGACCGTCGCCGGTCTCGCCGTGACACGGCGAGCAGTAAATGTTGAAGCGTTGTTGTCCGCGCGCCATCACCTCGGCGGTCACCGGAAACGGCATGAAGTTACCGTCCTCCTGGCCGAGCTTGCCGGTATAGAAGTAGGTGTCGGCCCGCTGATCTCCGCGGGCAACCGTTCCTTCCACCAACGGACGAGCTGAGCGCTTGTCGGCGTAAAAAGCACTTTCCTGCAGCGGACGCTGATACGGCTGGTTCTGCATATCTGCGCGACATCCTGCCAGCAGCGATAACGCAGTCGCCGCCAGCAGATGGGCCAGCGTCTTGCGAACAGCACTGGTGGCCCTGCAGTCGAGCTGACTTGCCGCAGACCGTCGAAGGTCGAACTGAGCTAGCCGATTAATGCGGCACCTCCGAAATCGAGAGCGGCTTGAGGCGTTCCATAAATTGCTGCGTTCCCACCAGGTCGAACTTGGGATCGATGGCCTCGACGCACAAGAAGAACTTGTCGCGCGTTACCGCTGAGAACTTATCAACGTTGAACAAAGGGTGATACGGCTGCGGCAGCCCATTCAGCGCGAACATTCCAAACATCCCGCAGAGACCGGCGAACAGAATCGTCATCTCGAACGTCGGAACGATAAACGCCGGCCATGAGTCGTACGGCTTGCCGCCGATATTTAGTGGATAGGCAATCACATTGATCCAATACTGCAGCGCGAATCCCGAGGTCCCGCCCAGGATTCCGCCTAACAGCACGATCAACGGCACCGCCGACTTATGAAATCCAATGGCCTCGCTCGCCTCTTCAATCGGGAAGGGGCTGTAGGCATCCATTTCCCGATAGCCCTCGGCGTATGCGGACTTACAGGCATTCACCAGTTCAGTCGGCGTCTCGAACTCAGCCACTAGTCCGTATAGGCGAGGCACTGTCACCGCGTGACTCATTCCTTCACCTCTGACTCCGGCAGCAACATGCGCATCTCAAAAATCGAAATCGCCGGCACAATGCGGATAAATATGAATATGGCTGTGGTGAACAGTCCGATCGTACCCGCGTAAGTCGCCCAGTCCCAGCGCGTGGCTACGTAATGTCCCCACGACGACGGCAAAAAGTCGCGATGCAGGCTGGTCACGATGATAATGAAGCGTTCAAGCCACATGCCCACCAGCACGATCAGGGAAATCCCGAATAGCCACTTGGTACTGGCGCGCACTTTTGGCCACCACAGTACTTGGGGGATCACCAGGTTCATCAGGATGAGCGACCAGTACATGGGCGCATAGGGGCCAAACCAGCGGTTATGGATCATGAACCTTTCATAGGTCGATCCGCTGTACAAGCCTACAAATGCCTCGAAGAAATAGCCATAAGCGACAATCAATCCGGTAGCCAGCATGATCTTGGCCGAGTTCTGCAAGTGCCGCATGGTGATCATGCCTTCCAGTCCGTAGTACTTACGAATTGGAATCGCCAGCACCAGCACCATGGCGAAGCCCGAATAAATCGCGCCCGCTACGAAATACGGCGGGAAAATTGTGGTGTGCCATCCGGGAACGATGGCAATCGCAAAATCAAAGCTGACGACCGTGTGTACCGACAGCACCAGTGGCGTCGAGATACCTGCCAGCAGGATGTACAACGCTTCGTAGCGCGTCCAGTGGCGTGCCGAGCCGCGCCAGCCCAGCGATAACATTCCGTACACGATGCGGGCCCAACGGTTGGTTGCCTTCTCGCGCATGGTAGCGAGGTCCGGTACCAGGCCAACAAACCAGAACACCGCGGAAATCGTGGCATACGTCGAAACTGCAAACACGTCCCACACCAGCGGACTGCGGAATTGCGGCCACACACCCATGGTGTTGGGATAGGGGAACATCCAGTAGCCCAGCCAGGGACGGCCCATGTGCAGCAGCGGGAACATGCCGGCGCAGGCCACGGCAAACAGCGTCATCGCCTCCGCGAAGCGGTTGATCGAGTTGCGCCAGGTCTGCTTGAACAGCAACAAAATCGCTGAGATCAGCGTTCCCGCGTGGCCAATACCAATCCACCACACGAAGTTGATGATGGCGAAGCCCCAGGCCACCGGAACTTCGATGCCCCAGATGCCCACTCCGCGCAGCAGCAGGTAGGTGACGGTCATCCCCAGGATCGCCAGCAGCGTCATGCCGACTGCCAGCCCCGCCAGCCAACCCAAGCCGATAGGCCGCTTCAATACGGCATCGGCGATGGTATCGGTTACCGAGTCAAACGTCTGACCCGGACCGATTACCGGCGGCTCATCGAGCAATGCCACGTTCTTATCGTCTACTCCCGCCATCTAGCTCTGCTCCGACTGTTCGAGTTCAGGATTCGGGTTTAGAACCAACGCCATGTAGTTGGTGCGAGGACGCGTGTTCAAGTCTTCCAGCAGGCCGTAACTGAGCTTGTCGGCCCGCAGTTTTGATACCCGGCTCTCCGGATCGTTCAAATTTCCAAACGTGATCGCCCCCGCCGGACATGCCTGCTGGCACGCGGTGATGATTTCGCCGTCTTTCACCTTGCGATTTTCCTTCTCCGCCGTGATGCGGCCGTGAGTGATGCGCTGCACGCAATAGGTGCACTTTTCCATCACGCCGCGGCTGCGTATGCTCACTTCCGGATTGCGCATCATTTTGTACTGCTCGGTGTCCCAGTCCTGCCACAACAGGAAGTTGAAGCGGCGCACCTTGTACGGACAATTGTTCGAGCAATAGCGGGTCCCGACGCAGCGGTTGTAAACCATGTCGTTCAGGCCTTCGGTGCTGTGCACCGTGGCACCCACCGGGCAAACCACTTCGCAAGGAGCGTTCTCACACTGCTGGCACGGAATCGGCTGGTAATACGCCGAAGGGTTCTCCGTCCCGCCTTCGTAGTAGACATCCACGCGCAGCCAGTTCATGTGACGGCCGCGCATCACCTGCTCCTTGCCCACCACCGGAATATTGTTCTCGGCCTGGCACGCCACTACGCATGTCTTGCAGCCGATACAGGAGTTCATGTCGATCGCCATGCCCCACTTGGCTTCCGTGTACTGATAAAGGGGCGCGCCAGATACCGCTTTGTAAAGCGTGAACTCCGGCGCCGGGGCTTCGATCCCTTCGTGCGCGAAGTTCGGGTTCTTGAGAAAATCTTCCAGCGTCGCCTTACGGATGATGTGGCGATCGCTCATGTCCTCGGCGCCCGGAATACCCGACTGGTCGATGTACTGCCATCCTTGCGGATTTGCGAATCCGTGACCATCGCCAACCTTGGTAATCTTGCCGGCCACGAAGTAGAGCGCATCACTGGAGCGCAAGGCGTAGCCGTTGAAGCCCACGTCCGTGCCGACCCGTCCGCTCTTGCTGCGGCCGTAGCCCAGAAACACCGTGACTGCGTCGTCTGGATGTCCCGGGGTGCGCCACAATCCGCCCCGTACTTTGCTCCCGTTTACCTCGATCTCGACCACGTCCTCGGTCTTGAGACCCAACTTCTCCGCGGTCTTCACACTCATCTGAACTGCGTTGTCCCAGCAGATCTGGGTCATCGGTTTGGGAGTTTCCTGCAACCACGCATTGTTCGCGTAAGTCCCGTCGTAAACCGTGGGATCGCGCCGGAACATCACTTCCAGTCCGCCGGTGCTGCTCGCCGTCGATTCTGCGACGCCGCCCTTCGCGGTTACAGCCTTGGCTGGGAATGCGGTACCTGCGACAAACCCGTCATTCAGCGTCTTGCGCCAGGCGGCCTCAAAATCGCCGGTCATCTTCCCTTGCCAGTACTTGCGCACGATCTCGTAGCCCGAGGTGGCCGAAGAACCAGCGAGCACCTCGATGAACTCGTACTCGCTCTTGCCGTCGTATAAGGGTGCGATCAGCGGCTGAATAATCGACACGGTTCCGTCGATCGCGCGGACATCGCCCCACTGCTCCAGGTAATGGGTGGCATTAATGTGCCAATGCACGTGGTCGGTGGTTTCGTTCTGGTAGAGGCTGTGCTGCACTCGCAACTGGACTTTGTCCATCGCGTCTGCAAACTTCACGTCGGCCGGGGCGTCATACACCGGGTTGCCGCCCACGATCAGCAGCAAGTCCACCTTGCCGGCATTCATGTCACTGACGAGTTCCTTCAGTGCGGCCGTCTGGTCCTGCGGTTTTGCTTCTACCGGATCGGTGTAGAAAACAGTCGCGCCTACCGCGCCCAGCGCCTGGTTCATGGCATGCGCCAGAGCGTGAACCGCCGGAGGCTGATTGTCTCCGGGAATCACCACTGCGGTGCCCTTATGCGCCTGCAAATCTTTCACCAGCGCGGCCACGAACTTCTGCTGTTCCGGCTTGGCACTGCCTCCGCCAACTCCCAGGCCCGCGGCGATTGCCCGCGCCACCTGCTCGACCTCGGATGCCCGCACCGGAAGCCGATGGTCGGCCTTACCGCCGGTATTGGTGGGGGTGCTCTCCACCATGTAGAAGCGCGACATCTTTTCTTTCAGCGCGGGATTGCGTCTGCCGGCGAACTGTCGGGCATAGAGCAGGAATCCCGGATATCCACTGGAAAGAAAATCGCCGTCGAGCGAAAGAATGGTTTCAGCCTTGTCGAGGTTGTAACGGGTTTCTACGTACTGCCCAAACGCCAATTGGGAACCGGCCCGGGCATTGTCACGGGTCAGCGGTTCGTACTGGACCCACTTGGCCTCGGGATATGCCGCCAGCACGGCATTGATCTGCGTCGCAAGGGTAGGGGAACTCACGGTGCGAGTCAGGATGCGCAGTCCCCCACCTTTCATGGCCTGCTGGGAGTTCAGCGGACCCTTAATGGCCTCGGAATAGTCGCTCCATGACCGAATGTCACCGGTGTATGAGACCACCTGCGAGCGATCGGGATCGTACATGTCGAGAATCGAGGCCTGCGCGTAAACGTCGCTGCCCGTACCCGCAGGATGGTCCGGATTGCCTTCAATCTTAGTGGGCCGTCCTTCGTGGCTCTCCACCAGGACTGGCGTCGCGTAACCGCCGAAGGGCATGGCGCTGGCGAAGAACAATGGGATGCCCAAGGTGATGGGTTCCGGCTGCCGGACGTATGGCACGATGGGCTCAACCGGCTGCTTTACGCACGCCGACAATCCCGCCAATGCCATGGAAGCCGTCATCAGCTTCATGAAGTCGCGGCGCGACGCTCCCTCCGGCCAAACCGACGCCTGCCGGGGAAACTCGCGGTGCACCATCTCGAAGAACCCCTCGGTCTGGGACATCTCTTCCAGGCTCCGCCAGTATTGTGGGCCGCTCTTGGCTCGCGCCAACTTGTCGCGAACTTCCGCCAGCTCCAGCTTGCTGGGACAGACCGCCTCGGACTTTCCTTGACTCTCTTTTTCCATCTTCTCGTCGGTTCCGGAACTCAATCTCTGATTTACCCCGTCACGATGACAACTGACAACTGGTCACTGACAACTCGCTTCATCGATGGCAGGTGTTGCAACTCGTTATGTCCTGTACCGTCCGGACGTGATATTGCGACTTCAACGCCATGCCCAGCTCAACCTGGTCCGTAAACTTCGACCCGTCCGCCAATTCCACCGGGTGCGCCTCCGACGGTTGCTGGTAATTCATGTTGAAAACCTGGTCTTTTGGCCGCAGGAACTTCTCCGGCGCGCGATGACATTCCAGGCACCACGACATCCGCATGTTCGACTCCTCGTACATCAGCGGCATCTTGTTGACCGGACCGTGGCAGCTCAGGCAGCCAACGCCCTTATTCACATGAATGCTGTGGTTGAAATAAACGTAGTCAGGCAGGTAGTTGATCTTCGTCCACATCAGTGACTTGCCGGTGCGGTAGCTCTCTCGCACTGGCTCCAGCAGGGCTGCATTCGTCCATATCTGCGAATGGCAGTTCATGCAGGTCTTGGTGGGAGGGATGCCCGCATAACTCGACTGCTCCACCGAAGTATGGCAGTAACGACAATCGATGCCCAACCCGGCATTATGGTGCTGGTGGCTGAACGGTACGGGCTGCGACTGGCGGACGCCCTGGTAGGTAACGTACGGCGCCTCTTGCATTTCCCACGCTACCGTCAACAGGACCGTAATTACCACCACCGCCCCGAGAATCGACAGCCGCGAAAGGCTATTCGCACTTCGATGAAAAATTTGTGCCATGTACGAAGCTTTCCAGTGTTGCGGGTTAGGAGCCGGCTGCCCCTTCGGTCCCAGGTGCTTGCAGTTGCGAAGCTTAAGACTGATCAGGTGTGACGCATATCACCCAAGTCGGTGATTATAACAACTCAGGTTGACTACTTAGCAAGCATTCATTTCGATTTGTACGTCGATCGCTTTCTGTTGAATCAAAGACTCGCGTCCACCGCGTATTTGCTGTTGCGAAGCACAACAAAAACTGCACATGTGCGAGGGCATTTCTCGATTTTTGATTTGAATTCGTTCGCTGATAAAAATTTTATCAACACCTGGGACGTTCGCGCTCTTGCAGATAAGCGGAAGCACGTTGCTGAAAACATGAACCTAGTTCTTCGCTGCTACTCGCTCTCGAGAATCACCTGCGCCATCGCCGACTGTGCCGTGTGGGTAATGGAGAGGTGCGCCCGCACTCCGCCCAACTTGGCAAAAATCTCGCCCGCTTTTCCATGGAATGCGATGGTGGGCCGGCTGCCAGGTAATCTTCTAACCTCAATGTCCCTCCACCTCACGCCGCGACTCCATCCTGTCCCAATGGCTTTCATAGCCGCCTCTTTGGCTGCAAAACGTCCGGCGTAGCGCTCTGCCTTATTGGCTTTCGACTCGCAGTAGCTGATTTCGTCCGGCGTGAAGACTCTCTCCTTGAAGCGGCCGGCAAACCGGGCAATGGCCTGCGCGATACGATCTACTTCGGCGATATCGATGCCGGTACCCACGATCATGGCAACACCATACAACATCTTCACCGTTACGCCTGCTGATTCCC
This sequence comes from uncultured Acidobacteriaceae bacterium, assembly GCA_963696575.1. Taxonomy (GTDB): domain Bacteria; phylum Acidobacteriota; class Terriglobia; order Terriglobales; family Acidobacteriaceae; genus DASRAA01. The sequence goes on along the minus strand of CAVOKT010000004.1, from coordinate 468,839 downwards.
GATTTGAAACTCGCACTACTACCAGGCCTTTGAAACGCCCTATGTCTATTATTTTTCAGTTTGTTGCAACCATAGTTATACGTCCATTCAGCAATCCGGCCTTGAAATAGATTTGCCTTTCGCCGTAGCACTGTTATGATGAAAGTGCTCGATTGATCGACGTTGTACGCAGCAGTTCCTGCCTTGCAGCATCCCTGCTTGCTCCACAATCCGGTCGAATTGTAGCTACATCAATTTGAAGGAACATGCATCACCATGGAACAAGGAACAGTTAAGTGGTTCAATGACGCGAAGGGCTACGGCTTCATCAGCCGTCAGAACGGCGAAGACGTATTCGTTCACTACTCTGCCATTCAGGCAGGCGGATTCCGCAGCTTGCAGGAAGGTCAGACCGTTCAGTTCACCGTTGTCAAGGGACCGAAGGGCTGGCAGGCCGAGAACGTACAGCCTGTATAACAACTCGAGCGAAAGTTCGAGAAAGGCGGTCCGCTTACGCGGACCGCCTTTCTTTTACCGCTTCGAATACCCTTTCAGCGGTTCGGACTGGAACGTCAGACCATGCCGAGTAACGAGTTACCGAATCACGCCGCTGTTGCGCCTTCACACTCCCGCCGCGGCCACTCCCGTGTAGTACCGCTGCGTGCGCGGCAGCTTTGAGGCATACCCGAGCAAGAAGAAGAAAATAGTTGACACCAGACACACCGCCAGGCGAGTACGCGCCAAGGGCAGCGGAGCTAAGTCCATGTACTTTCCCAGGCGCCATGCCGCCCAATTGATCACCTGCGTCGGGACTACCGTCCAGATCGCAATGTAGAACCACGCCCGCTCGGCCCCTTCGCCCAAGGTGTCGCGCTTGGCGCGTGGCGTCAGGTTCAACACCGTTCCCACAACCACGGCCAGCGCCAAGGGATAGTAGCCGTACCGGTACATCTCTTTCAGCGTCCAGGTACCGGTGACTGACGCGACCATTAGCCCGGCAACATTCAGCGCAAACGGCACCAGAATGTCGATCCACGCTGCGGTGTAACACACGACGCGATACGGCAGATTCGGCTGATGCACTCCGTAGTAATGGATGTAGGGACGTTCTTCGCACCCCGGCATGCGTCCCAGCCAACCGCGCCACGCCACCACGCCTATCACTATCGCCAGCCAGATCCAATGCCGGCGATCAGGCCCGTGGGTGTACAGGTCGTAAGTGAGGGGGTATCCGGGAAGCACCCAGAAAACCCATATCCAGATCGGGGTGTGAAGAACGCGATAGTATCCCTTGTTGCGTTCCCGAAAGACGGCCTGTTTCATAAGTGAACTTCGAGAATAGCGGGAAGTCCGCGCTCGACGCAATGCGGGTCCTACAGCAACAGACCGCCGTCGTACACTAACTTTTCGCCCACCAGTCTGGCTTCGCTCATCAGAGTGTGCGGGCGTACCGACCGCTTCTCGTCGTCGATATGCAGCACGGTGTGACCGTGCGCCGCGAGGTAGTCGCTGACCAGCATGCGATGGCACTGGAAGTACACCCGCTCAGCACACATGATCGCTGCCTTCTCGCGTTCAGCGATCTCCCGCAATCGGTTGATTGCCGAGGCGAACTCGTCCGTCATCATGTAATCGGCGTAATTGCGAAAAGACTCATTGCGTAATGCGGTGTTCGGCGAGTCGTCGCGCAGCTTCTTCCTGCGACCACCCAGCTCTTTCAGCCATATGTACGCAATGCCGTGCTTCGGTAATTCCTGTTCCAGCGATTCGCGATTGAAGTGCGGCAACCGCCGCGACATGGGGAACGCTCGGATATCCACCAGCGTGGTTATGCCATGAGCCTGCAAGGCCATCACCAACTCCGCCAGCGTGCGAGTCGAATGTCCGATGGTGTAGATCGAGGCCACTGCTGCCTTTGACCGAGCCGCTTAGTGGCGGCTGGGTTGTTAGCTTGGGGCGAGAAGTCCCCAGAACATACACGTAAAGAACGCGCCAACAAGCCGCGTAGGCACCTATAAAGTTTCCAGCGCCTCCGCATCCTGCTCTGACTCCCGGGTTCGCAGATCGAGTCGCCGGTTGCGTTCCCTGAAGACCCCCAGTTTCCCAGGAAGTCTCGATGGTAGCGGGATTTGCGCGCAACGCGCAAGAATCAAGCCAATCGCAGAGTCGGTCGGCTGCCCCGTCGCCTTAGTTAGATAGACTCTTGCCGGAGGTTCGGGATCCAAACCTATATCGTACCGAAGGCGTAGGAGCAGCGTTGACCTGAATAGGCCAATCCGATATTATTGAGTGGTTTGCCTGTACTACTCGTGCCCTTACCAGGACACCCAGCGGCCCGGGGCTCTTGTTCCCGCGAAGGTTTCCTTCCTGGAGCTGGGTAAGTGCAAGTGCATAAACAAGATAGCTAACTCCTCGCGGACTGAAGTCCGCTCGGGGTGGAAAGATAGTGGCGTTACGGCACGGCTAAAGCCGTGCCCTTTAAGGCAACGCTACGGAAATGAAGTTCAGGAGATTGCCATGTACGCGGTGATCCGCGCCGGGGGAAAGCAGTATCGCGTCGCACCCGGAGACGTAATTGAGATTGAGAAGCTGCCGCAGTCGAGCGGCGAAAACGTGCAGTTTGACGATGTGTTAGCAGTGAGCGCGACTGAGGGCGAGATTGCCAAGCCCGCGGCGGCGTTCGTGTCGGGCCAGGTGGTGGAGCAGGGGCGCGGCGACAAGATTCTTGTGTTCCACCTGAAGCGCAAGAAACAGTATAAGAAACTGCAGGGACATCGCCAGTCGTACACCGCGGTGAAGATTACCGGCATCAGCGTGGACGGACAGGCGCTGAAAGCGTAATGCTGCTCTGCCAGGCGCTAGTAGTGTTGTTGAGTGCGGTGAAGCGGTTTGACGCCGTGGTACTGCACGCGTGGTCGGCGGCACGAGAGACGTTGAGGTCGATTCGCGGGTTCGGATCGGACGGCGAAGCGGATTTGGGATAAGGGCCGGCGGATTGAAGTCCGCTCCCGAAAAAATTAAACGGCTGGGACGCTGGCCTGAAGGCCAGCTCTACCAAGGGAATTAGATATGGCACATAAAAAAGGTTTGGGCAGTTCGAGAAACGGTCGCGATTCGAATGCGCAGCGGCTAGGCATCAAGGCGTTCGGCGGACAGCTGGTGTCGGGTGGAACCATCATCGTGCGACAGCGCGGAACACCCTTGAAGGCCGGCCTCAACGTGGGACGCGGCAAAGACGACACGCTGTTTGCCAAGGTGACGGGCACGATCCTGTTCAAGGACCGCGGCCAGCTGGGCAAGTTCGTGTCGGTGGTTGCGCAAGAAAGCAATTAGCTTGGTGACTGGTAGCTGCTAACTGGTCGTGCGGGCGTTTCGCGACATGCGATGCGATTGGGGATCGAAGGCCTCGTGGATGCGGGGCCTTTTTCGTTGGCTGAAGCGCAAGCTGTTTTTCGCCACTTACCAATCACCAGTTACCAGTTACGGACTTTTCCATGTTTGTTGATGAAGCCAAAATTCGAGTGAAGGCCGGCGACGGCGGGAATGGCTGCATGGCCTTTCGGCGGGAGAAGTTCGTTCCGAGGGGCGGACCTTCGGGCGGCGATGGCGGACATGGCGGCGACGTGATCATGGAGTCGAGCGAGCGGCACAACACGCTGGTGCACTTCCGGTTCAATCCGGAGTACAAGGCGGAGCGCGGACGGCACGGCGAGGGGTCGGATTGCACAGGGCGCGAAGGCGTCGACGTGGTGCTGAAGGTCCCGGTGGGAACGATCGTGTATGACCAAATGACGGGCGAGATTGTGCACGACTTCTCGGGGCCGGATGAGCGGATCGTGATCGCGCACGGCGGGCGCGGGGGTCGCGGCAATGCGCGGTTTGCGACGTCGACGCACCAGGCTCCTCGGGAGCATGAGTTGGGATTTCCCGGCGAGGAGCGCACCCTGCGGCTGGAGTTGAAGCTGCTGGCGGATGTGGGGCTGGTGGGGTATCCCAATGCTGGGAAGAGCACGCTGATTTCGCGGATTTCGGCGGCGCGTCCGAAGATTGCTGATTATCCGTTTACGACGCTGCAGCCGAACCTGGGAGTCGTGGTGGTGGGAGAGGCTCCGGAAGAATTTAGTTTTGTGGTGGCGGATATTCCCGGACTGATCGAGGGCGCCAGCGAAGGTGCGGGGTTGGGTACGCAGTTTCTGCGGCATATCGAACGCACGCGGTTGCTGGTGCATCTGGTGGATGTTTCGGATGCGAGTGGAAGTCCAGATCCGGCTGAGGACTACGAAGTCATCACGAAAGAACTAGCGAACTTCGGAGCGGGACTCGATAGCAAGCCGACGATTGTGGTGGCGTCAAAGATCGATGCGGTGAATAAAGACAAGCTCGCGAAGTTGAAGCGATATTGCAAGCGGAAGAAGCTCGAGCTGTATGCGATTTCGGCGGTGACGGGCGAAGGGGTTGAAGAGTTGAAGTGGGCGATGGCGAAGCGGGTGGAGAAGGTGCGGGAAGAGAAGGCTCCTGATGTCAGGGTGCAGTTGTCGGACGATTCCCATCGCAGGTTCGACGACGACATCGACCCAAGTCCCGCTGCGGTGAAGAGGGCGGCGAGAAAATCGGGGAAGCAGATTCCTCGCGGACTGAAGCCCGCTCGGAATAAAAAGAGGTAAAGGCTTGCAGGCACGGCCCAAGCAGTGCCCCTTCAAGGTGAAAAAACGTGGATCCGGCATCGAAGGTCACTCGCGGACAGCGAGTTCAGGTAACGAAGACCGTTTGGCTAGTGCTTGAGTCTTTACTTGCGCGCGGTGCGCCGAACCCGGAAACTGTAGCAACGAGCTGAATGAATATCGCACTGTTTGGCGGCACCTTCGATCCTATCCATCGCGGACACCTGAACGTGGCCCGCGCGGCCGCTGAGCGATTCAAGCTGAAAGAAGTGTGGTTCGTTCCGGCTGATGTTCCTCCACACAAACAGAAATCGCCGCTCACGTCGTACTTTCATCGCTATTCCATGGTTTCGATGGCACTGGCAGGATCGCCGAATTTTCTGCCGTCGCTACTGGAGGCACCGGATCCGGAGGCGCACGTCGAACGCAGGCCAAGCTACTCAATTGATACGGTGCGGCGAGTCAAGGCTGGTCTTCGCAAGAGCGACCGCCTGTACTTTCTGATCGGAATCGACGCATTTCGCGAGATTGCGACTTGGCACAAAGCCGAGGAATTGCTGGGCGAGTGCGACTTCATCGTGGCGGCGCGTCCGGGGTATTCGCTCGACGATGTTGTGAGATCGTTACCGATGAGCTTGCGTCCGAGCGCCGCAGTGATGCGCAAACAGAAAGCCGGGGGATTGTTAGCGCTACCCGGGGTCCGTTTGCATCTGTTACCGGAGACGCATGAAGATGTTTCGGCGACGCAGATTCGGGCGGCAACAAAACGCGGCACGGCGCTGAAGAAGTTAGTGCCAGATGCGGTGGCGGAATACATTCGGAAAGAGGGTTTGTATCGAGGCACGGTGGCAACGAAGCCGAGACGGAAGACAGGGACGAGGCGGGTCGAAAGTCAAAAGACCCACGCAAGCAAAACCGGCTTGAGTAAGGGCGCCCGCACCCGGAATTGAGGCTTTAAGGAGAGCGAGCACGTCGCATGAAAAAAAATGATGTGAGGGCACAGGTCGCCATTGCCGTACAGGCCTGCATAGAGAAAAAGGCAGAAGACATCAGCATTCTGCGGCTGGATGCACAGGCCAGCGGGTTCACCGACTACTTCGTGATTTGTTCGGCGGCGAACCCGCGGCAAGTGCAGGCCATCGGCGATGAAGTCGATATGCAGCTCAGCAGACTGGGATACGAGCCGTCGCACGTGGAAGGCAGGAACCAGGCTGAATGGTTGCTGCTGGACTACGTGGATTTTGTGGTGCACATCTTCTCTGAAAGTGCGCGCAAGTTCTACGACCTGGAGAGACTGTGGAAGACTGCAACTCGTTTGCAGCCGGCCGACCTGGAGAAGCCGGAGCCGAAGAAGCCGATAGTGGCGGCCAAGCGCGTGGGTGTAAAGAAGACGGCGACGACGAAGAAGAGTCCCACCCCTTCGACAAGCTCAGGGCAGGCTCTTTCCCAAAAGAGGGGAAAGGACGGGGCACCCAGCCCGCGTAAGAGGACCGTGGCGAAGCGTACCGCAGCGAAGAGAAGGAAGAAGGGTTCGTAGTCCGGTGAAACTTCGCATTGCGTGGATCGGGAAGACGCGTAGTCCGGCGATCCAGTCGCTCACAGCGGAATACCTGAAGCGTCTATCGCACTACGCAGCGTGCGACGCACTGCAGGTTGCCTCGGAGGCCGCGCTGCTAAAGCATATCGAGAAGAGCAGCGGCCGCACCCAGCCTGTTCTGGTTTTGCTGGACGCGCGCGGCAAGCAGTTGGCCTCCGAGGAAATCGCTAACTTTCTCGACTATCACCTGTCGCACGACACGCAGGACCTGCTGTTCGCGATTGGTCCAGCGGACGGATGGAGCGATGCGACGCGAGCGATGGCCAAACATGTTTTGTCGTTCGGGAAGATCACGTTGCCACACGAGTTGGCGCGGGTGGTGTTGCTGGAGCAGTTGTATCGCGGGTTCACGATCTTGAAGGGCCATCCGTATCATGGCGGTCATTGAAGAAAAGCAGCCGCGGATTTGCACGGATCTTCACGGATCAGATTAGGTCGAAAGAACAAAGGCAACCGCGGATCACGCGGAGGACTCGGATCGGATTGAATGCAGGAAAGCGATCAAGGCCAAGATTTTCGGTCTCGGATTTTGAGACCGAGACAAGGAAGTACGACATTGCGCCGGAGTTCAGCAATCATAATTGTCGCTCTCGCAATTCTTGGAGTCGCACACGTCGCGCGCGCGCAGCAGGCTACAGCAAAAGGTAAGCCGATGGGAGCGACATTCGCTCCGCTGGAGCAATGGAAGGCGGCGGTGCTGGCGGGCGATGCGGCGAAGCTACGCGCGCTGTACAGCACGAGCCCTGAGGCGCGAGTCATTCTGACGTCGGGCGAGACCAATGCGCAGGCGGACATTGCATTCTGGACCGGGCTGAAGGCGCGCAGCATCAAGCTGGATGTGGCGCAGTCCACCTCTCCACAGACCGGAGTGCAGCAGATGGCCTTTCAGGCGGAGATCAAGTCGGGAGCGCAGAACAAGGTGCAAACGGTTTACGTGATTGATGGGCAACTTTGGCAGAAACAGGGCGAACAGTGGCGCATCGCGGCGACCCGGCGGGGCGATCTAACGCGGCTGCAGCAGCCGCTCTCGACCGACAAGCAAATTTACGTTCCAGGCCTGAATGCGCATACGGAAATTGCGCAGGCGTTGAAACTGGCGGCGCAACAGCACAAGCGCGTGCTGCTCGTCTTTGGTGCCAACTGGTGCTTCGACTGCCATGTTCTCGATTTGGCGTTTCATCGTTCGGATGTGGCAGCGGTGCTGACACCCAATTATGAAGTGGTGCATGTGGATGTTGGAGAGTACGACAAGAACCTTGACATCATGCAGCAATATGAAGTCCCCAAGGAGCGCGGGATTCCGGCGATCGCCGTGCTCGATGCGAGCGGCAAGTTGCTGTACAGCCAGAAGAGCGGAGAGTTCGAGAAGGCGAGGTCGCTGGGGCCAGACGACCTGCTGGCATTCCTCAACAGGTGGAAGCCAGGGGCAAGTTGAGAAATAGAAAGGCAGCCACGGATTACACGGATCGGCACGGATAATCTTCGAACGGAAAATGAAAGGCAACCGCGGATAGCGCGGAGAACGCGGATCGGATTCGACCTAGAAAAAAAGCAGTCAGCGATTACGCGGACCGACACGTATCAATACAGGTATAAGAACAAGACAATCATCGCCGCAACCAAGCCCAGGTCTCACGCACTTAAACTCTTGTTACATTAGAACGACACCTTTCAGAAACTGGAGTCACTCCTTTGAAGAAGATCCTGTTGGCCATCTTGTTGGCTGCATCGACGTTGTGCGCTGCACAGCAAAATTCAGAACCTGCCAAGACAAAAGAGACCACACAATCCGCAACCCAACGCCAGCCAGCAAAGGCGACGCCTGTGATCACTTACATTCGTGCCGGCAAGCTGTTCGACTCGACCAGCGACAGCTATCGCGAGAACGTAGTGATTGTTGTCGAGGGCGAGCGCATCAAGTCGGTCGAGTCAGCCGCGAACGTGCAGGTTCCCGCGGGCGCGAACGGTGATCGACCTTTCGAAATCTACAGTGTTGCCGGGACTGATCGATTGCCACACCCATCTCGGGGCGCGTGCGGACCGCTACAACCCGATCAACGCGTTCAAGGAGACTCCGTTCACCGAAGGTTTCGCAGCTGAGAAGAATGCACGCACCACACTGATGGCGGGCTTCACGACGGTGCGCGATGTCGGCTCCGGCCCGTTCATGGCGGTGGACTTGCGGAACAGTATCAACGAGGGATACATCGTTGGTCCGCGAGTGGTGGCGAGCGGTCCGGGGATTTCGATCACGGGCGGACACGGCGACCTGAACAACTACTCTCCTGAGACCAGTGTGAGTTTGTTTCCAGCGGAACGGGATTATCAGATCGCCGACGGCGCCGACCAGGTGCGGCACGTGGTGCGGGCGCAAGTGAAGTATGGCGTGGACGTGATCAAGATTCTGGCTACGGGTGGAGTACTGTCGAAGGGCGACAGCCCAGGAGCGCCGCAGTTCACCTACGAGGAACTGAAGGTCGCGGCAGATGAGGCGCATATGGCGGGACGCAAGATTGCGGCTCACGCGCACGGCGCCGAAGGGATCAAGAACGCAATCCTGGCGGGCATCGATTCGATCGAGCATGCCAGCCTGGCCAGTGACGAGGACATTCAACTGGCGAAGCAACACGGCACGTATTTCGATATGGACATCTACAACGACGACTACCTGCTGGGAAAGGCGATCGAGTTTGGATTGCCGCAGGAAAACGTGGACAAAGAAAAGATGGTCGGCCGGATACAGCGCGAAACCTTCCAGAAAGCGGTGCAGGCGGGCGTGAAAATGGCGTTTGGGACGGATGCGGGTGTGTATCCACACGGCGACAATGCAAAGCAATTCGTGACCATGGTGAAGTTCGGGATGACTCCTCCTCAGGCGATTCGCACGGCGACACAGAATTCAGCGGACTTGATTGGACGTTCGAAAGATGTGGGCACGATCGAGGTTGGCAAATATGCCGACATCATTGCGGTGTCGGGTGATCCGTTACAGGATGTGTCGGTGCTGCAGAATGTGGGATTCGTGATGAAGGGCGGAGTGGTTTATAAGGACAAGCTGGCCAACACGCCGATCGCGGAGTGAGGTCGATTTACGCGCGATGCGCAAAGGAAAACCCAGGACCGAAAAGTCCTGGGTTTCTTATTGGGGCCGGCGACGGAAATTCTTTTCCGCTGCCGCCGATTACTCCTTGGCTTCCGACATCTGCTGCATAACCTGATCGAGGTTAAAGCTGGCCGGCTTCTGGCGTGGAGGGAATTGCTTGAAGCTGGTCAGCCACTGTCCGACGAAGGCCTGGGCAGGGGTGAGCAGAAAGACGCGGTCGATACGCCAGTGCGAGTAGTCGATGGCTTCCATCTCGGCGCGCTCGAACGGATCGGCGTGGAGGTCGAAGAGCTTGGGAACGCGCAGAGAAACGAATGGCGTTTCCCACACGGAAAATCCGTGGGCGGGCTGCTCCAGGAACATGGCCTTCCACTTGTCGTAACGCAAGGCAGCGAGTTCGCCGTCGTCGGTCCAGTAGAGGAACTCGCGCCGAGGATCGACGTCGGTGTCGCCCTTGAGATAAGGCATGAGGTTGTAGCCATCGAGGTGGACCTTGAAGGACTTGTCGCCAGCCTGGTAGCCGGTCAACAGCTTCTCCTTGACGTCGGGCACGCCGGCGGCGGCCAACAGCGTCGTGGCCCAGTCTTCATGGGCAATGGTGCCGTTGAAGACCGATCCCGGCTTGACGGTTCCCGGCCAACGGATGAGGAAGGGCACGCGATAGCCGCCTTCCCAACTGGTGTTCTTCTCGCCGTGGAAAGGAGTGGTTCCGCCGTCGGGCCAGCTCATGACTTCGGCGCCGTTGTCGCTGGTGAAGATGACGATAGTGTTGTCAGCTATGCCGAGGTCGTCGAGCTTCTTGAGGAGCACGCCGATGTTGTCGTCGAGCTGGGTCATGCCGGCGCCGTAGAGGCCCTTCTGGTTTTCCATGGCCGCGTATTGCGGAGGAAGGTGCGTCCAGATGTGCATGCGGGTGGTGTTATGCCAGATGAAGAATGGCTTGCCCGCCTTGACGGCGCGGTCCATGTCTTCGAGCGTGACGGCGAGGAATTCGTCGTCGGCGGTCTCCATGCGTTTCTTGGTGAGCGGGCCGGTATCTTCGCAGGTCTGCTTGCCCCAGGGACCGAAGCGGGGATCGGAAGGCGCGGTATTGTCGGTGGCCGTGGCTTTGCACTTGAACACACCACGCGGGCCGAACTCCGCCTTAAAGGTAGGATTGCGCGGGTAGTCCACGTTTTCGGGCTCTTCTTCGGCATTCAGGTGATAGAAGTTGCCGAAGAATTCGTCGAAGCCGTGCACGGTGGGCAGGAATTCGTTGCGATCGCCAAGGTGGTTCTTGCCGTTCTGGAAGGTCATGTAGCCCTGCGGCTTGAGCAGGTCGGCAATGGTCGGATCTTCTTTCTGAAGTCCGAGCTTGGAGCCGGGTAGTCCGACCTTGAGCAGGCCGGTGCGGATGGGGCTTTGCCCGGTGATGAAGGCCGCGCGTCCGGCGGTGCAACTCTGCTGCGCGTAAGCGTCGGTGAACAGTGCGCCCTCGTGTGCGAGGCGATCGATGTTTGGCGTCTTGTAGCCCATCATGCCCAGGTTGTAGGCGCTGATGTTGAAGTAGCCTATGTCATCACCAAAGATGACGAGAATATTTGGCTTCTTCGCGCCGCCTGCCTGCGCCTGCGCGGTCGCACTGCTGCTGGCGAAAAAGCTCGATACCGCGAGCGCTCCCAGCGCCAGCTTTCTGATTCCTGCTCCTAGATCCATGTGTGCCCTCGTTTCAAAGTATCGGTAGTTTGCCCCCAGCGTGAGAGCGTTGCTTGCCCAGCTCACGAGGAGCGCGGCGGTGGAGAGACTGTTACTTGCGACGGGGGTTCCCGGACGGCGCTGGTTTACAGCGGAAACGGGAGATCGCAGATAGTCAGCAGCGCTCAACGCGCGAGAGATATCCCTCACCCGTGATCGATGTGTTGTTGGTGCGGTTGAAGTTTACTACATCCCTGAGCCGCTGGTTAACTGCGAATTGTGTCGTTGGCTCCATCCCAAGTGACGGTTGCTTTTCGGAAGTAGGCTTGGTTGGCCATGTGACAGGCCGCGGCGGCATGGTGTCCAAAGACCGCGTCCTGTACGACTGGCCTGCGAGTGCGGACGGCTTCGAAGAAGTTCCACAGGTGCGGCTTCACGTCATCGTAGGAAGTACCACTGTAGGTGACGGCCTCGGCCACAAATTCCTGTCCCGGCGCAGGCTCATGTTCGTCATCCCATTGCTTCTCGTAGGCAGCCCGCATCGCTTTGGGAAATCCCTGTGAATAGTAGCTGGGGGCGGTATCGATGCCACGCTGGGGAGTGAAGGTAAAATCGCGCTCGCGAATCTCGAGCATTCCCTTGGGTCCCATGAGCCGAGTCATCTCGGTGGTCTCGGTGCCGAGGGTGAGCCGCACGTAGGCAGGCACGCTGCCGTATTCGAAGATGGCGGCCTGCAGGTCAGGCATGTTGCGACCGTCCTTCCAGCGAACGATGCCTCCGGTGGCGAAGGCGCGTGTGGGCGCCTGGTTCATGCCGGTGACGAACATCATGCCGCTGACGAGATGCACCATGAGATCGCCGGCAACACCCGTACCGTACTCCTTCCAGCAGCGCCAGCGCGCAAAGGTGATGGGATCGAACGGTTTCTTGGGCGCGGTGCCCAGCCATGTGTCCCAGTCGAAGTTATCGGGCGCGAGGCCGGGAGGCGGTGGGTATTCCCACGCGCCAGTAGGATCGTTGCGTCCGAGGGAGAGCTCGACGGAGAGCAGCTCGCCGATGGCGCCCTGATTGTAAAGCTGTTTGGCTTTGGCCAGCAGCGCAGAACTGGTGCGTTGCGACCCGATCTGTACAATGCGCCCTGACTTTTTAGCGGCGGCGACCATTGCGGCTCCATCTGCCACACTGTGGGACATTGGCTTCTCGCAGTAGACGTCCTTGCCCGCAGTCACCGCGTCAACCACGATCTGTTTGTGCCAGTGATCGGGTACGGCGACGATGAGGGCGGTGATGTCCTTGTTGGCGAGCAGGTCCTGATACTTGCGAGTGATCGCGATGTCAGGTCCCGCGATTTCCTTGGCCAAAGTCTGACGGCCGTCCCATAGATCGCAGGCGGCAATGCACTTGGTGCCCGGTAACTCGACGGAGTTCTTGAGCAGGCCAGAGCCTTGCATGCCGATGCCGATGATGCCGAATTGGACGTTCGTGGCCGTGGAGCCGGTGGCCCATGCTTGCGCGTAGGAGGGCTCGGGCAGAGCGATAGCCTTAGTGGCGAGGGCGAGTCCGGCAGCTCCGGCGGCGGTCTGGATGAAGTTACGGCGAGTGAAATTCTTTCGCATGACGGACTAAGCCTCCCTCGGTGGTAGCAAATTAGTTGAACCGCTCAAACAGGAATCCGAAATGCTCACGAGCTATTTCTGCAGCGGCTTAATAGCGACTTCCTTGAAGAACACCACATCATTGTCGCTATGGTTCTGTAATCCGAACCATCCAATCAGCGGCCGGCGGCCACGTTGCGGCTCAAAGCTGAATTTTTTCTCGGGTACGGGATCGCCTTCGGTATAGTCCGTGACCTTTTCACCGTTGACCATAACGACGGTGTGAGGACCATCGATGGTGATTTCCATGGTGTTCCATTGGGGGCCAGGCTTGAACGGCTTGGACAGTGGCTTGGTCAGCGAATAGAGCGTGCCAGTGATGTGGTAATCGTCTTCCTTCGAAAGCTCGGGATGATTGTCGATCTGCACCTCGTAGCCATAGTGCACCGGCATCCACTCTTCCCTGCGGCTCAATGGGAATGCGGATGAACACGCCGGAGTTGTCGTTCTCGTCGCGCATTTTGAAGACGACGCGAATGACGCAATTGCCGACGGGGCCAGCGGTCCAGTAGAGGAGACCCATGCCAGCATGCGTCTGGATGAGGCCGTTCTCAACCGATCATGGAACCGGGGCCGACATGTTTCCAGCCATCGAGGTTCTTGCCGTTGAAGAGCTGGATCCAATCGCCGGACTGTGCGAGAACGGGAACAGCAACGAGGAATAAGAGGACTCCGAGCAGAGAGAGTCGTTTCATTCGTGAAGCCTCCGGGAACAGGCGTGGGGGACAATGGCGAATTGTCCGCAGCGGAGAATCATGCTCCGGGAGAGGTCTGGTTTGCAACTCAGTAAATATTGCGGGTGAATGGCCACGAGCGATTTGACCGATCGGTTGTCACTAGCACCATCACAGCGACCTGTGATAGTCTCCGTGGAACGGTCGTCTCAGAACGACCCTCCTTCGTCTCGGCCCCTCGGCTCCTGCGCCACCCTGTTGTTGCACGCTTTGCTTTGTGTCCCTCGTCTTGGCCACGCTTTGTCTTTGTACCGCTCCGTCTGCGCGTCATTAGTGTCTCGCCGCCTCGTCGCTGCCATGCTCGTCTGCGCCTCCTCGCCGCCGATTCGGCGATCGCGACGCTACGGGCAACGGTCTGGCCGAAGAAGTGGAGGAGGCCATGGACTGGGGCAAAGGCAAGCGCGCTATCGCACGAGCTATTCATCTCGACCTCACACACAATCAAGACCGTTACGCCGCCGCGTTGCAGCAGCATGTGAAGCCCGGAGTAAGGTGGCTGGATGTTGGGTGCGGGCACAGCATCGTGCCAGAGTGGGCAATGCGGCCCGAGGACCAGGAGCGCTTGGTTCGACGCGCGGCGATGCTGGTCGGAATCGACCTTGACGAGGGAATCGTACGCCATCCGCTGCTTACCCATCGGGTAAAAGCCGTCTGCGGCCATCTGCCGTTCAAGGACGGCTCGTTCGATCTGGTTACGGCGAACATGGTGGTCGAACACGTTACCGATCCTGACAGTTTCCTCAGCGATGTCTCCCGTGTCTTGCGGCCGGGAGGTCGTTTCCTTTTTGTGACGCCAAACTACCTTTATCCGCCGTTGCTGGCTGCGCGCCTGGTTCCCGACGCGCCCAAGAAGCGCATTGTGAGTTTCCTCGAGCACCGCGACGAAGAAGATATTTTTCCAACCCATTACCGCATGAACAGTCCGCGAGCGATTGAGGACCATGCCGCAAAGACCGGATTCCAAGTCGAGCAGTTGAAGCTCATCGGTTCGACCGGATCGCTCAACCGGCTCGGTCCCATCTCCTGGGTCGAGTGTCTACTTTTAAAAGGGTATGAGACGTCTTTCCACGGCAAACTACAGCCCGACATTCTTGCCGTGTTGGCGCGCCAGGAGGCGGCCTAATAGTCCCTGGGCGTGACTTAAGGGGCCGACTGCAAAACGATCACCTGATCGATCTCGGTGGCTGGGCGCGGCGGGAGCTGCAGCACCACGCTGCTCTCCGACAGCTGATAGTCCACCTTGGCTCCGCCATGTAACAGGTGTGCGTCGCGCACCGGCCTGACTATGCCCGGCAGCGCTAACACACTCAGCGACGGATCGAGAACGTGCACATAAACGAGATTGCCCCGCTGCGTCGAAACACCCCATCCCCCCGGCTTCACCGGACCACCGCGCGTTCCATAGATGGACTCGCCATAAATTTTTAACCAGGATCCCATCTCACGTAGGCGATCGGCAAAAGCGATTTGAATCTCCCCATTGGGCATCGGCCCGACGTTAAGCAGGAAGTTGGCGTCGTTTCCGGCGGCGCGAACCATGTACTGAATGAGATCGCGCAGGCTCTTGGGCTCGGTATCGCGCAGGTTGAAACCCCACGATCCGCCGCGATACATGGTATCGCTGGTTTCCAGTGGAAGCTGAGCGATCGGAGCACCGCCCCATCCGGTGGTGTTGTCGCCGGGAAGGTCCTTCTCGAAGGTCTGATAATCTTCGCCGGGGAAAGGCCGCTGGTGATGATTAGAGACGATCAGCGCACCGGGTTGCAGATGGTGGATCGTCGCGTAAGTCCGGTCGAGTTGCCAGTCGGCGTCGGGCTTGTCCCACATGCCGTCGAACCAGACGCCTCCCAGTTCGCCGTAATTGCTGAACAGTTCAGTCAACTGCGCGTTCATGAAGTCGAGGTAGCGCGGCCACTGGCCATTCGTGGGACGGCCGTCCCAATGACCTGTGCCTCCGAGCGGATAGTAGTCGGGATGATGCCAGTCGAGTTGCGAGTAGTACACGAACAGCTTGATGCCCTGGCGATGACATTCGTCAGCAAGCTGGCGGATGACGTCCTTGCCATAAGGCGTGGCATCGACAACGTTGTACTTGTTCTGCTTGGTCGCAAACATGGAGAAGCCATCGTGATGCCGCGAGGTCACGACGATGTAGCGCATGCCTGCCTGCTTGGCCAGCGCAACCCACTGCGCGGCATCGAACTTCACGGGATAAAACTGAGCCGCCAGTTGCTCGTACTGCGGGCCGGTGAGGTGGTGCTCCTGCATCACCCACTCGCCGTCGCCGAGCAGACTGTAGATTCCCCAATGAATGAACATGCCAAAGCGTGCCTGCTCGAACCATTCGCGGGACTTCAGATTTTCCGGAGAGGGTTGGTAGGAAGACTGCGCGGTCAACGCCAGAGAAAACGCGAGCGCCGCGCAGGCGATGGCGGTAGAGCGAGAGAGCCGCGCGCGAAGACGCCTGGAATGGTTCCGCATGGGGAACAGATTATACGAAAGAAATTGGAGTTCGCACGCATCACCGGCAGGTCCATCCAAAACGGCATACTAACAAGCAACCAACGGGTTGCATGTATGTTTAGCGCCGGAGTAATATGCAACCGGGAGGTTGCGTAAATGAATGATCGCATTGAGAAGCGAATTGAACTAAAGGCGCCAGTCTCGCGGGTATGGCGCGCGCTCACCGATTACCGTGAGTTTGGCGAGTGGTTTCGGGTAGAGCTGGATGGTCCGTTTGTCGCGGGTCAAGTGTCGCGCGGTCACATTACTTATCCTGGCTACGAGCATCTTGTGTGGGAGGCCGTAGTGCAGAAGATGGAACCCGAGCGGCTATTTTCTTTTACCTGGCATCCTTATGCTGTCGATCCCAAGACCGACTACTCGAAAGAGAGACCGACGCTGGTTGAATTCAGGCTGGAAGCGATCCCCAGCGGTACGCTGCTTTTGCTTACGGAGTCAGGATTCGAGAAGGTCCCCAACGACCGGCGCGCCGAAGCGTTCCGCAGAAACGACGGGGGTTGGACGGAGCAGATGAAGAACATCGAGAGCCATGTCGCGGCGAAGCCGTAGCAACTTGTCCAGCAGGCGGCAGGCGCGGGCACCGGTATTTGCCGCGTTGGGAGACGAAACGCGACTGGCGTTGGTGGCAAAGCTCAGTAGCGGACAGCCTCGGTCGATCTCCCAGCTAACACGCGGCACCAAGCTGACCCGGCAGGCGATCAGCAAACATCTTCGCGTGTTGGAGAGCGCAGGAATCGTGCATGGCGTGCGTGCGGGCCGCGAAAGCCGATTCCAGCTCGACCCGAAGCCGTTTGGAGGAATCAGGACCTATCTCGATTTCGTCTCCGAGCAGTGGGACGAGGCGCTTTCGAGGCTCAGATCATTCGTGGAAAATTGAGCAGTCCGGGCAGACGCCATGGTGCTATGCCATTGTCGACACCTGGTTCCATTCGTTACCGCGATGTGTGAAAATCCCCGGTATCGATTCCAAACTTTGCGACTGGTTCGAGAAAGCAGGACCTGATGCCTGACAATGCGGTCACGCGCCGCTTGACGCTCGAAGTTATACGCGGTGGCAACGCTCCCGTGGTGCGATGCAGCGGCAGGTTGGTCGCCGGCGGGACCGACCTTCTCTACCGCGAGGTTCGCCAACTGATCCCAGACTCCAAACGAGTTGTGTTGGACTTTAAAAGCGTTACCCATATGGACAGTATGGGTCTAGGAACGCTGGTCCGTCTGTACGTTTCCGCCAAGTCAGAGGGCTGCGTTTTGGAACTTATCGACGTCGGGCCCTCGGTTAGGCAGTTGCTGGGCATTACTCATCTTTTGTCGGTGTTCCAGATCATCGGCGAAAACAACATCAGGATGGGTTGAACACGGATCAGGGCTGCGTTGTCGCGACCAGGCTTTCGCGATACCACTCGAGAATGCCGCGAATATCGCGCTGATGATAGCTGGAAAGTGATCAATGCTCGAAGCTTGCGGGAGGGGCTTCAGCATGGCAAACAGCTTATACGACGCGGAGCGCTTCGGTGTCTCCGGAGATTCAGGAAGCTTTGGGTATGACCGTCGCAATCTTTGACCTGGGCAGTGAGGGCTCCGGCAACTGCGTGTCTTCTCGCCTAGGCATGATGATCCGCTTCAGCATGGTCCAAGCCTCCTTGCGGAACCTGCCGACAAAATGGAGCAGATCACCGAAGCGCAGGTTGTAGACGTAATACCAGAGGTAGGCCAGCGACTGTAGGAATTCGAGTTGGCGATGGGAGAGGCCTTTTACGGCCAAAGCATTGCCGAAGTATTTGTCGTAGAGGCGCCAGTCTTCCGTGAGCAAGCGGTATCCCCACTCGCCAGCGTGCGCCATGCGCCAAACTTCGGTGCCGGGATAGGGAACCATGACGCCAACGGCGATGGAATCAGCGCGGCATCGCGCCGCGAGGTGAACGGTTTTCAGGGCGGTACGCCAAGTTTCTCCGGGATGTCCGAGGATGAAGAAGGCAGCAGCGGTAAGTCCGGCCTTTCGCGCGGCGGCGATGCCATCCACTGCCATGACAGGAGTGATTCCCTTCATGACGCGTTTCAGAATTTCCTCGTCGCCGGATTCAACACCGAAGCTGACGGCGTTGCACCCGGCGGCTTTCATGCGACGATAGCGCTCCAAGCTGGCAAGATTGGCGCGGGAGTTGCCACCCCATTGCCACACGTATCCCCTACGTTGGTTACGCTCGCGGAGTTTGTCGAGGAATTCGTCTGCCCAGTGCGTGTTGACACCGAAGGTTTCGTCTTGAAACCAAACGCTGCGCTGGCCGACGCGGTGTTCGAGGGCATCGAATTCCGCCAAGACATTGTCAACGCTGCGAAGGCGTAATCGGCGGCCGAGCACCCGCTGGCAGAAGACACAGCCGAACGGACAACCTCGTGCCGCCATCATCGGCCAGTACACCTTTGGGAAAAGCTCCCAGGCGGGGAACGGAAGGTCGTCGAGGTTCTCCATCCAGGGCCGGGCGCCAGTCCGCACTACGCGGTCCCGGTTACGAAAGGCGATGCCGAGTGTGTTGCCTAAATCGGAAATGTGGGCGCCTTGCGCTCTGGCTTCCGCGAGTTTCGACAAGGTGATCTCGCCTTCGCCGGCAACGGCGATGTCGACGGATGGGAACTCCGCAAGTGTCCGCTCAGGCAGGGCTGAAGCGTGGGGTCCGCCGATGATCGTCCAGGTTTCAGGGCTGACAGCTTTGACGACGACGCAGGCGTGAGCAGCAGCATGCGCTTCGTGGGTCATCGCGGTGACACCGAAGAGTTCAGGACGAACCTCAGCGATGTGTCGACGGAGTACTTCGTCAGGGACGAAGGAGTTCTTGGCATCCAGGACGCAGACGGTATGATTCTTTTGCAGAAGCATTGCTGCGATGTACCCCAGCCCAAGGTGGCCATTGCCACTACGGTGAGTCTGGAGGTGGCTTTCGGTCGCGGGATGAAAAAGCGTAATTCGCATCGGGAGTGTCCTCCCTCGCCGCTGGCTGGTGCTGTGGGCAGCCGGGAAACATCAGTACGACCGCTAAGCGCAGATCTCCGCAATCACTCGGTTTTCCACTGTGGACCGGGGGTGAGGTGCGCGTCAGCTACCGCAATGCACCGGAAGGTCACCCCCACTTTAGTATTTAGTCCGCAAGGGAACAATGCAGACACTAAAAGGTCCCATTGTTTGGATAATTCCCGAATCGGGAATCTGATGGGATGCGGCAAGGCATGAGGACATGCTGATGATGACTATTGCGGGACGGAGGAAACCAGGCTCTCGCGATACCACTCCAGCGTTTGGCGGAGTCCCTCTTCGATCGTGAATCGGGGGTCGTGGCCTAATTCGCGCACCGCCGCAGTTGTGTCAGCCTGCGAGTCGCGTACATCCCCGGCGCGGGAGGGGCCATACTGCGCTGGAATCTCGACTCCCTCGATCTTCTGTAACAACTTCCAAACTTCGTTCAGGGAGTATCGATTGCCGTTGCCTGCGTTGAAGACCTTGCCGGCAACCCCGGGGGCTTTGGATGCCTTAATCACCAGTGCAACTACGTCGTCAATATAGGTGAAGTCACGAGTTTGTTCGCCGTCCCCGTGAATCGTGGGGGACGCCTTTTGAAGCAGGCAACTCATGAAAACCGAGATGACGCCCGAGTAAGGGCTTCCCGGATCTTGCCGGGGACCATATACGTTAAAGAAGCGAAGCGAAGTAGTGTCCAACCCATAGCACGAGGAGAAAGCACTGCAATAGTATTCGCCCATCAACTTCTGAGCGGCGTAGGGCGACTTGGGGTTGGGCGGCATGGTCTCGACCTTGGGAAGGACCTCGGTGTCACCGTAGGCGGAGGACGAAGCGGCGTAAACCACTTTCCGGACTCCGCCATCGACACAGGCCCGAAGGACATTGAACGTCCCATCGATATTGGATTCGTGCGAGGGAACGGGATCCATGATGGATTTCGGGACGGAGGGAATCGCAGCAATGTGAAAGACCGAGTCGGCGCCCGAGATGATTGGACGAAGCGCATCGAAATCGCAAATGTCCACCGCATGAAAGGCGATCTGAGATGACACCTCTTTGAGGTTTTGCCGACGCCCGGTGGAAAGGTTATCGATGACCTCGACCGAGCCATCACCTAAGTGAAGCAACTCGCGAACTAAAGCAGATCCGATGAAACCGGCTCCTCCGGTTACGATGTATTTCTTCATAATGTCTTCGATTCCCTGTCTAACAATTTAAGTTTCCTGACGTTATTGTACTGTGGGAGGGCCGGCGGGTGAGGGGCTCATGGGTAAGCCGGGAATCCGGCCTCCCAGAGCAGCCACCGACGGTGTGACACCAAAGTGCTTCGCGCCGGAGATAGCTATTCGTCCTGGCACTGGAGCGTGCATGCGATGGCGTAGTAGTATTCTATAGATTGCCCTTTGTATGGTATGTCTCGCGCATGTCCCGGGCGACGCTGCGACTTGCTGTCGCCTGACACCAACCAAACGGAGTAACTGACTACTTGGCGCTCGACGGTACAAACTCGGCGGAACCCTTCGTGGCGGTCGTGTCGGAGAACGAGGTCCATACCAGCGTGGAGAAGCGCTCTAAGTGGCTTCAGGTTTGGGATGATCTCCTGAAGTTCGGCTGGCAGGGCTGGCTTTTGGTGGCCGTTTTCCTGGTTCTGTACGGCCCGATAATCGTCAAGCTGGTGCATCAATGGGACACCGATGCTGATTATTCGCATGGTTTTCTGGTGCCGTTTCTCTCGGCATACTTGATTTGGCAACGTCGAGACAAACTTGCCGAGGTGGTGCGCAAGCCGTCCAACTGGGGAGTCGCCGTTGTTCTTGGTTCTTTGGGGCTGCTGTTTCTGGGCAGCCTCGGGGCGGAGCTTTTTCTTACACGCATCTCGATGATTACGATGATCTGTGGATTAATCGTTTATTTTTCGGGATGGCGTCTGCTCCGGTCTATGGCTTTTCCGTTGGCGTTTCTGCTGTTCGCCATACCGATTCCGGCGCTGATTTATAACGAAATCGTATTCCCCCTGCAGTTCATAGCCTCGCGTTTCGCGACCAGTTGCCTGGAAGCGCTGAACCTCTTCCCCATCATGCGCGAAGGCAACGTTCTGATCATGCCTGGGATGCGCCTTGAGGTCGTCGAAGCCTGCAGCGGCATCCGCTCGCTGATGTCGTTGTTGGCGTTGGCGGCCGGTTATGGATACCTGGCCGAGAAGAGTGTGCCGGTCCGCTGGTTCTTGTTCCTGGCAATGGTGCCGTTGGCGATCGTCAGCAATGGGACGCGCGTAATGATCACGGCCCTGATGACGAATTACATCGGTCCGCAGGCGGCAGAAGGCTTCATGCACGAGTTTTCCGGATGGGTGATTTTCGTGGTTGCGACGGCGTTGTTCCTGGCGCTGCACAGCCTGACTGTGGTGGTTCGCAAGAAGTTCGGCTGGATGCCAAAAGACGGCGAAGCAGGCGCGAAAGCATAGGTGGTGGCATGAGTAATGCGATGCGGTATTGGGCGATGATTGCTGTATTGTTGGCTGGCACTGCCGGCATGGCCTTCCTCTCGCACGGAGAATCTACGCCTCCGGCCCGTCCGCTCGGCGATCTTCCCAAAGATATCGGGGATTATCGAACGGTCGCAGAGATTCCGCTGGACCAGCAGACGTTGGATATCCTGAAGGTGACGGACTACACCAATCGGGTGTACTTCTCCCCGACGCAAGGCGACCTGGGCCTGTTCGTGGAGTACTTTCGGACCCAGCGCACCGGAGCGGCCATTCACTCACCCAAGAATTGCCTGCCCGGTGCAGGATGGCAGCCTGTAGTTACCGGAACCTACCAACTTTCGCTGAATGATGGTCGAAAAGTGCCGATTAACCTTTATGTGATCCGCAAGGACCTCGACCAGGAAGTAGTTTTGTATTGGTACCAATCCCACGGACGGGTGGTGGCCAGCGAATATTGGGGCAAGTTCTACATGGTGTACGACGCACTTCGATTGAACCGGACTGACGCGGCGATGGTCCGCATCACCGCTCCTGTACGTAACGGCGATCTGGAAGCCGCGAGGTCGCAGGCGATTGCGTTTGCCCAACAAGTAGCAGCGGATGTTAGTCAGATCATTCCCCAGTGACCCCAGGAGAATTCATGCGGAATCGTTATTTCATTTTTGCAGCAACGGCGCTGATGGCCGTTCTTCTTGTTGGAGCAACCGGATGCAAGGGCAATCCGGAAAAGGCCAAGAAGAAATACCTGGAAAGCGGCATGAGCTATGTCGACAAGAAGCAGTATGACGCGGCCGTGATCCAGTTCAAGAAGGCTCTGCAAGCCGACCCGAAATATGCCGAGGCCCACTATCAACTGGGATTGGCCTATCTGCACCAGGGCCACGACCGGCAGCATGTGGTGGCTGGGTACCAGGAGCTGACCCAGGCCGTCGAACTCGACCCCAACAACCTGAAGGCGCGCCTGGAACTCGGCAATTTGCTGTGGTCGTTTAAGAACTTCAAACGCTCGGAAGCTCAAGCTCGCGCGATCATTGAAAAGGACCCTAACAATGCCGACGCCTACGCGCTTCTGGGTACTTCGCTGTTTGCCCAGAAAGACGCTGAAGGGGCTCTGCAAGCTTACAACAAAGTAATCGAACTCAAGCCGAACGACGCTGGCGCATATTTGAACCGAGGCGTGCTGTACACGAGCATGAAGAAGGACGCTGAGGCAGAAGCGGACTTTCAGAAGGCCGTCAGCCTGAATCCCAAAAACCTTGAGGCGTACGCCAACCTCTCGCGCTTCTATCAATACAAGCAGGAGCCCGCCAAAGCCGAGGAAGTCCTCCAGCAGGGAATCAAGAACAATCCCGATGCGCCCGCAAACTACCTGCGGCTGGCAGCAATGCTCTTGCAGGAGAAGCGCATGGCCGACGCCGAAACCGTGGTGGGGAACCTGCGTAATCGGCTTCCGAAGGACCCGGAAGTTGCCGGTGCCATCGCCGAATTCTATCTGGCGGCACGCAACCCTGACGCTGCGATCAAAGAATACCAGCGCGGATTGTCGATTGCTCCAAAGAACGAGCAGCTCACGGTCGCGTTGGCTGACACCTATATGATGGCGGGCCACATTGAGGACGCCACCAAATTGGACGAGCAAATGCTCAAGGGAAAGCCCAACGACGTGGCTGGCCGGATGATCAAAGGACGTCTGGAGGCCGTCAGGGGAGACTTCCCAACGGCCGTTACGACGTTTCGCGGCGTCGTCAAGGATGCTCCCGAGAATCCGCAAGGACACTTCTTCCTGGGACAGGCGCTGCTTAAGACCGGCGATCTATCGGGCGCTAAGAACGAATTCCAGGAAGCCATCAAGATCAATCCGGATAATCCGGCCTATCTGCAGGCGCAAGCCGAGGCTTACCGCGACGCCCGCGATTTCGCCACCGCAAAAGAGTTCGCCAGTCGCTTGCTGAAGTTGAATGAGAAGAACCCCCAGTCCCACTTCCTGATGGCCACCATCGAGCTGGGCGCCAAGGAATATCAGACAGCACTCGACGAATTGTCACTTGTCGCCCAAGCCGCGCCCAACGATGCAACCGTTCATTTGAACATGGCTTTCGCTTACGGGGGATTGAAAAAGTTTCCCGAAGCCGAGCGCGAGTTTCAAACGGCGATGAAGTTAAACCCGCAATATGACGGGGCCATGGGCGAATATGTTGGAATGCTGTTTGGGCTCAATCAGGGTCCCAAGGCGCTGCAAGTGGCAAGTCAATACGTCACCGCTAATCCGAATCGCGCAGCAGCTCATTTCATTTACGCCTCCGCCCTGGCCAATACCAAGAAGCTCGACGAAGCAATTCCCGAGTATCAAAAAGCAATTCAACTCGAGCCAAAGTCGCTTTTGACGTACATGCAGCTAGCTCGCGTATATGAGATACAGGGAAAGAAAGACGACGCGCTCGCGGTTTATCAGAAGGCTCTTGCGGTAGCTCCCGATAACGCCACGGTACTCGGCGCGGTCGGCAACGCGTACCTGGCGAAGAATGACATCAAAACTGCACAACAGTACTTCGAAAAGGCCAACTCATTGGCTCCGCACGACGCACTGATTCAGAACAACCTGGCATGGGTGTACGCAATGCAGGGTCAGAACCTTGACGTGGCCTTGAACCTCGCCACACAAGCCAAACAGGCTGCTCCCGACCAGCCGTCCATCAATGACACGCTGGGTTGGATTCAATACAAGAAAGGCAACTACATAATTGCCGTGGGACTACTCACGGAGGTCGTGAACAAGATACCCCAAAGCGCCGAGTACCGTTACCATCTTGGCATGGCGCTCAACGGAGCTGGGCAGAAAGATAAAGCCAAAGCCGAGCTGTCGCGCGCACTGCAACTGGCTCCGCCGCTGAACAACGACGATGCCAAGCAGGCCCAAGCGACACTGGCCCAGCTGTAACTTACCTAGCGTTTCAACCGAATCTCTGCGAATTCCTGGCGGCCTGATGGAAATGTCTGGCCGCCAGGTGTTTGCGCTCGCTGGCTTGGCTTTTCCGGATGCGGCCAACGCAGGGTTAACCGGTTCGCAAACGGGAGGCGGAATCGGACGGCAGCAACCAGCTGACTGTATAACCCGCGATCATGGTTGCGCAGCTCCCCAGCGCCACGTACCACGTGAACGGCACTCCTGTGAACAGCCACAGGTACATGTTCAGCAGGAATCCAACCAGCATCCCGGCCATCGCTCCCCGCTCGCACGTCCGCTTCGTTAACACTCCCAGCAGAAACACGCCGAGCAACGACCCATAAGCCACCGAAGCAATCGACAGCCCAACCTCCAGCACCTTGCCGCCGTGCCTCGCTGCAATGGCCAGAACAAACAACACCAGCGCCCACCCGACGGTGGCTAATCGCGAAAGCCGCAAGCGGTGCTCCTCGCTGGCGTGCGGACGCCATCGCCCGTAGAAATCAACCACTGTAGTCGACGACAGCGAATTCAGCGCGGCGCTCAGGTTCGACATGGCTGCCGCCAGAATCGCTGAGATCAGTAGTCCACTGATTCCGTGCGGCATCTTCGTCACCACGAATGTCGTGAAGATGGTGTCCGTACGGCTGAACGGTACGAGGGGCGGAAATAGTTTGTAGAAGACGAACAGCATGGATCCCACCATGAGGAACAGCGCGAACTGCGCCGCCACCACAATCCAACTCGACATGAGAGCGATCTTCGACTCCCGTTCGTTACGGGCGGCCAGGAGTCGCTGCACGATGAGCTGGTCAGCGCCATGGCTCGCTGTGGTGAGAAATGCGCCACCGATCAATCCGGACCAGAACGTGTAGGTGGAGTAAAAATTCCACGAGAAGTCGAACACCTTAAACTTGCCCGCACTCCCCGCGATTGATTGGACCGTGCCCCATCCTCCGGGAATGAGATGCAGAAGGGTGAAGAACCCAACCAGTGTCCCGCTGAGATAGATGGCGAGTTGCATCACGTCAGTCCAAATCACCGCCGTCATGCCGCCCTCGTAGGTGTAGATCAGGGTCAAGCCGGTAACGATTGCGATTGCCGAGACATCGCGTGCCAAGTCGCTAAGCCCCGCCAGCAATCCTGAAAGCGCAATGCCCACGACGATCGCGACCGCGAATACACGGACTCCTTCGGCAGCGGCGCGCGTGATGAGAAAAAGGCCGGCAGTAAGCGCGCGCAGTTTTTGGCCAAAGCGGCGCTCCATCAGTTGATACGCCGTGACCAGCTCGCCGCGGAAGTATTGCGGAATAAGAAGAAAGCTGATGGCCACGCGACCGACGAGGTAGCCGACCACCAGTTGCAGGAAACGGAAGTCTTTCTCGTATGCGAGTCCGGGCACGCTGATAATGGTGAGGGTGCTGGTTTCCGCCGCCACAATTGAGAGCGAAATCGCCCACCAGGAGATCTGCTGCTGAGCGAGGAAGTAGTCTTTCAGGGTGCGCTGGTGCTTGCGAAAGCGCAGGCCAAACGCGGTCACTGCGCCGAGATAGAACACAATGACCGCGAGATCAATAGCGTTGAGGCCCATACCTGCTGCCTCCGGCAGCGTGCGCGTTCACGACTCGGGACAAGACTGCTGTCACGTTTCCTTCTGTTCCCCGAGTCCTGCGATTGCGACTGGATGATCTTAGCGGTTACTTGCGATACAGACGCGGCGCAAATTCGCGTGTAGAAGGAAA
Source organism: uncultured Acidobacteriaceae bacterium (assembly GCA_963696575.1). Lineage (GTDB taxonomy): Bacteria > Acidobacteriota > Terriglobia > Terriglobales > Acidobacteriaceae > DASRAA01. Next base: position 442,726 of record CAVOKT010000004.1, on the reverse strand, counting down.
TGCCGGCGACCGCGTCAACCATAATGATTGAGGCGTTCCAGCGTATGTGGTTGCGCTAAATGTGTCGCTGCCCGTGGCCGGCAGACGAACGGACAGCCATGTAGTAAGCTATTGATATCACGCCGCGGAGAGGTGGCCGAGTGGCTGAAGGCGGCGGTTTGCTAAACCGTTGTACGGTCAAAAGCTGTACCGGGGGTTCGAATCCCCCCCTCTCCGCCAGATATATTGTTTTGTTTGACTTGACTATCCGTGAACCTTGGGTGATACCGAAAACCCAAGGTTGCCGTTAAGGGCACGAGGAAGTCAATCTCACCAAGCGCATCAAGACTCTCCAGGGTCTTCGATTCTGTCCCATCGTCATATCGGCTATAAGATCGAAGGGATTCGAGCTTGGCTGTTCGAGCAGGACCGCAATGCGATTAATTCTTATTGCACAAGCAACGCTGTGTAGTTGTTTGTTGCTTGCCGGCATAGCAGTTGCTCAGACCCTTTCGTCCGCATCGGCCCAGTCGCTCCCCTCGAGTATCCGCTTCGACGAAATCGCAGCAAAGTCCGGGTTACGCTTCACGACCGAGAACTCCCCAACACCCAACAAGAACCAGATCGAGACCATGGTGGCCGGCGTGGCCTTGTTCGATTATGACGGTGACGGCTACCTGGACATCTATCTGGTCAACGGTGCTGCAATTCCATCGCTGCAGAAGGATTCTCCAAAGTACTGGAACCGGCTGTTCCACAACAATCGCGATGGCACGTTTACCGATGTGACCGAGAAAGCCGGACTTGCGGGCGCTGGTTACGGCATGGGCGTTGCCGTCGGCGATTACGACAATGATGGACGTCCAGACATCTTCATTGCCAATGTGACGGGCAACCAACTCTTCCACAACAACGGTGACGGCACGTTTACCGATGTCACCGAGAAAGCCGGATTGTCGGGCGCCAAACTCAATGGCAAGAAGATGTGGTCGGTAGGAGCAGGATGGTTCGACTACAACAACGATGGCCTGCTCGATCTCTTTGTGGTGAATTACTGCAAGTGGGAGGTAAACAAGGATCCGTATTGTGCAGTAAGAAACGGTGTGCGCGCGTACTGTCATCCCAAACAATATGCGCCGCTGCACAACACTTTGTATCGCAACAATGGCGACGGCACATTCACCGATGTGTCGGAGGAGACGGGAATCGCGAAGCTCGAAGGCAAGGGGATGAGCGTCAGCTTCGCCGACTACGACGGAGACGGATTCCTAGACGCGTTTGTCGCGAACGATACGACGCCGGCGTTCCTGTTTCACAACCTGCAAGGAAAGAAGTTCGAGGAGGTAGGCGTTACTGCGGGCGTTGCCTATGCGCCTGACGGCGGCGCGCTGTCCGGGATGGGTTCGGACTTCCGCGATGTGAACAATGATGGTTTGCCTGACATCTGGTACACGGCGGTCGAGCACGAAACATTTCCTATGCTGATGAATCAGGGAGATGGGTCGTTCGTCGATCAGTCTGCGGCCGACGGACTGCGTTCCACGGTCGATATGTCGGGATGGGGGAATGGAATCTTCGACTTCGACAACGATGGATGGAAGGACCTGTTCGTCGCGCGATCGAACGTGATGGACAACATCAGCTCTGCTGAATCCCAGCCGTACGCTACGAAGAGCCGAATGCGGTCTTTCGCAATCTCGGGAACGGCAAGTTTGAGGATGTCAGCGCAACAGCCGGACCGGATTTCCAACTGAAAGCCGCGCATCGCGGCGTGGCTTTTGGCGATCTCGACAATGACGGGCGCATCGACGCTGTCGTTTCCGTGCTCGGCGGTCCAGTGAAGCTGTTTCACAACGTCTCTCCGACCACAAATCACTGGATTTTGTTGAAGCTGGTTGGAACGAAAAGCAATCGCATGGGAATCGGCGCGCAGATTCACATTGTCACTCCAGACAATCGCTCGCAATGGAACGAGGTGACGACGGCGACAGGATACGCATCGTCGAGCGATAGCCGCGTGCACTTCGGACTCGGCGCGAATGGGCGCATTAAAGAAATCGAAATCCGCTGGCCGAGCGGAATTCGCCAAGCACTGCATGATGTGGCTGCGGACCAGATTCTAACCGTCGAAGAACCTCGAGCGGCAGCCAAGTAATCCGAGAATCCTGGACGCTCGCATTGCTATTTACCCGGTCCAATTTGTTCCCCCGACTTTGCCTTCTGCTGCTCCTGACTTAGGCGCTGAAAGGTGGCGCGGGCGCGAGCGGCGTCATCTTTCCGTCCGGCCATGGAGTACGCACTGCCAAGTGCGAAATAGAGCCGCGCTTCGTTGGGAAACGACGCGCTGGCGGCTTCGAGCTCAGGAATGGCGCGCTGGTAGTTGCCGGTGTCCAGCAGCAGCAGACCAAGCAGATAGTGCCCAAGTGAGGCTTGGGGATTGAGCTTGAGCGCCTCCTCAGCATAGGGAATGCCCGCCTGCGAATCCACCTTGTATTCCGCCGCCGCGATCTTAAGGCGCGCGAGGACGTGCTTCGGGTCGTTATGAATCTCCTGCTCAAACTGTGCGACGGCAGCCTGCGTCTCGCCAGTGTCGAGAAGTAGCAAACCAGAAGCGTAGTGAATGTTAGGAAACTCGGGGTATTGAGTGTCGAGGGCACTGAGAATCGTCTTCGCGTCTTCGTATTTCTTCTGGCCTACAAGGCATCCGGCATGGCCGATTCCGGATATGACGCCGCCATCGGGAGTTCCGGTGGCCGGTGGTGTCTTTGCCGTCATCCGCAGAAGGGTCATTCCCAACGCGCTGTCGATCTCTGGGCTCATAGTGCCTTCCAGGCATAGTTGCTGAAGAAGGCCCTGTGCGCGCTCGAACTTGCCGCCGCGCTGCAGTAGCACCGCCTCGTGATAAACCAGCACGCGGCGCAGTTCCGGATCGGGAGAGATGCCAAGGTTGGTAGCGGCTTCCAGGTGCTGCAGACCGCTGCTGTCGAGTCCAATCTCGAATTGGCACAGGCCGAGCATTGCGTGGGCCATGCCGTTCTTGGGCTGGAGAGTGACTAGCTTCTGGAAGCTCTTCGCCGCTGCGGCGTAGCTGTTCGTGTCGTACTGGATTGTTCCCAGCGACCACCAGCCTTCGGCCCAGTTTGGCCGTAATGCGAGAGCCCGCTGATAGAGAGTGGCAGCTTCGTCGAGGCGATTGGCATCGCGAGCTGCATTGGCCTTCGCAGTGAGTGTGGCAAAATCCTGTGACGCCTTCGATTGCGCATGAAGAGCGTGGGGCACTGTCAGGATGCTAATCGTAAGCGCACAGGCTAGAGCAGCCGCTGTTCGAAGTGCCACCCAAGACATTTCAGGATCAGCGTAATTCAGATCGCGAAGGCAACTCACAGCTTTAGATTGGTTCATTCCCGCCTGAACAAGAATTCCGCGTCAGGGCATGACTTCAGTCGTGCCGCTTTAGCCGTTTATTTTTGTCATTCCCCGTGGGCTTCAGCCCACGGGAATCTTGTGAAACGATAGAGCCCGCGGGGCATGGGAGCGAGTGTAGTCCCTCGCCACCCGCCAAATTTGTCTCTTAGGTTAGGGATTACGTACCGCATCTCTCCTTCTTTCGAGTTTACGTTCCACTGAAAATGAGCTCTCAAGTGCCATAGATACTCGCCATAATTTGTCTGTTCCGGAAACCCAACCGCCAGATTCCTCGCCGCCTGCCCATTGTCAAAGACCAAAGCATCAACACTGGAATTCTGGCTGAAATCGTCAATCAATTTACAAGCCAAGCGAGCCATTGATGCCTTCGCCATCTCGCTCGGTAAGATGGTGATGCGGAAGGAGTAATATTGGGCGGCTTGGACGCATCAAACTCCTTACGTTCAACTTTGAATACCGGTAGGCGCTCATAATCCGGATAGTGCCCCGGCTCAGATAGTTCCGAACAAACCTTTTTCTGTTGCAAGTCAGCAGCCGAAGCTTTCCCAAGTCCGGCAAGCAGCATAAAGCATATAAGCGTGCCCCCTAGAACGACCGCGACGATTGGTGTCTTTAGTTGCTGCAATGGTGATCCTTCAGAGCTTGAGGGTTGTGTCACCCCATCCGGTGAGTGTGTGCAGTGCTTCGTGCTGGATTGTTCCTGCGTTAATCGCGCTGAGTCCGAGGGTCGCCCCTAATTGCCTTCTATTGGCAATTATGGGAGCTCCAGGCTGTACCTCCTGCTTCTCCATGATTCGATCTGTACTCCGCAGTCTTCGCCGCTAGCATAGTGGCGATAGCTGCTTCAGTTCTAGTCTTCTAGCTTGTCCACGAGTTTACTCTTCACCGTATTGCGCGGGATTGCGAAACTGTAGCTTCTGGCTCTCCACGATGTAATCTCCACTCCACAACCTTCGCCGCTAGCATAATGGCGACAGTTACGTATCAAGGCACGGCGTTTAGCCGTGCCGTTCCAAGGGCCTGCAATCGGGGCGGCAGAGTTCTACAGTCCCGGCAGGGACGGTATACCAAAGCCCAGCGTTTTTAACGCTGGGAAAGCTGTGATCAAAGGCCGAGTCTCGGCGCCCGCATCGCGGGTCAAGAGACGGCACATGGCGATGTTCGTATTCCGTGGGTGGCCCACATTTGCCTGACGTTGGCAAATGTGGGAGCGCCAATATTTATGTATCAGGGCGCGGCTTCAGCCGTGCGGCTCCAGAGCCTGCAATTGGCGCAATTCCCATCTTGGGACAGCATCTGGTTACCTTAGTTTCCCACCTTTGCGGTTTTTTCTAGCGCGTTCCTATTGCCATGATCTACAACCAACCATGGGGTCATGGGATTTGTGTCTTTGCCCCATCTCGCGCCCAGAGCGCGGCAGAATTTGTTCTTTGACATCGTCTTGAGACGCCGGAAAATGTGTATGACGTGTATGTAAAGTATGGGAACTGCTTGTATGCAAAGTATGTAATGTATGTCGAACTTTTGCGCAGAAACTGCCGTTTTTGCCAGCTAAGTCCCACGCGCAGACATGGATACGCATATCTCCTTTAGAATGATAACTTACGAACAATTTCCCCCTAAGCTGTTGATTCTAAACAACCGTGCAACAGCAGTTTTTTAAGTGGTATAGCTGACTAGACCACCTCCTCAAATCCGCCCGAAAAGTGACAACCACAGCCTCCCAGTTACACTGTTGAACGATGGCCCGCGCCAGCATCCTGGAATACCTCGACAACTTCCGCCTGCATAATTCCGAAGCCGCCTATGTCTTTCGTCGCGGCTATCGTATGCAGCGCTGGAGCTACGGCGACGTGCTGGAGAACGCCTACCGCTTCGCGCGAGTGCTCGAGTCGCGCGGTATCGGCAAAAGCGACAAGGTCCTGATCTGGGGCGAAAATTGCGCGGAGTGGATCGTTGCCTTCTTCGGCTGCCTGCTGCGCGGAGCGATTGTTGTTCCTATCGACAAGATTGCGGCCCCGGACTTCGCCGCGCGAGTGGCCCAGCAGGTTGACGCCAAGTTATGTGTTGGCTCCGTGCACAACACCATTCCGGGCGTCGCCGCATTTGACTTGGATTCATTGCGCGAGCAACTCGCCGACGTGTCAAGCGAGCCTGTCATCCCGGCTGATGTCGGCCGCGACGGCATCGTGGAGATTGTCTTCACCTCCGGAACCACTGCGGAACCGCGAGGCGTGGTCATCACCCATGGCAACATCCTCGCCAACCTGGAACCGCTGGAGCGCGAGATCGGCAAGTATCTGAAGTATGAGCGGATCTTTCATCCACTGCGTTTTCTCAACCTGTTGCCGCTCAGCCACGTGTTCGGTCAGTTCTCTGGGGATCTTCCTGCCCCAAATGCTCGCCGCGACTGTGCTGTTCCAGGACACGCTGAATCCTAGCGAGGTCATTCGCACCATCAAGAAGGAGCGCGTCTCGGTAGTAGTCGCTGTTCCCCGGCTTGATGGAGTCGCTGAAAGAAAAGCTGGAGCGAGACATCGAGGCGGCGGATAAGACCGCATGGTTCCACCAGCAATTAGAAGCCGCCAAAGACGAGAAGTTGGTGAAGCGCTGGTGGCGATTCCGGAAGATCCACAACCAGTTCGGCTGGAAGTTCTGGGCGTTCATTTCGGGAGGTGCGGCGCTCGATGCCGAGACGGAAGAGTTCTGGCGAAGGCTGAGCTTCGTTGTGATCCAGGGCTACGGGCTGACCGAAACCACCTCGCTGATTTCGTTGAACCATCCCTTCCATACGGGCAAGCGCTCGATCGGCAAGGTGATGGAAGGTCGCGAGATGAAGCTCGACGAAAACGGCGAGATTCTGGTGCGCGGCGCGAATGTGGCTGCTGGGTATTGGCAGAACAAAGAATTGAAGCCGGTACTCGACGAAGACGGCTGGTTTCGCACCGGCGACCTGGGCGCGCTCGATGAAGAGGGCAACCTTTACTTCAAGGGCCGCAAGAAGAACGTCATCGTCACCCGCGAAGGGATGAACATCTATCCCGATGACCTCGAAGCCGTGCTGCGGCAGCAACCGGAGGTGCGCGATTGCGTCGTGGTGGGTCTGGAGCACGGCGGAAACGCGGAACCGATTGCTGCACTTTTGCTGCGCGATGCTGCAGATGCGGCAGCGATTGTGGCGCGGGCCAATCAGCATCTGGCCGAGTTCCAGCAAATGCGGCGCTGGTTGGTTTGGCCGGAGCAGGACTTTCCCCGCACTCCGACGCAGAAGCCGAAGATCGGCGTGATCCAGCAGGCGGTCCAACAGCGGTTTTCGTCTTCTGCGGCTGCTGCGGTTCCGCACAAGGCGGTGGGGTAGGAGAACTGATCAGCCGGATCACCGGACGCAGCACCGGCGCACTCGCAGCCGACGCCAAGCTGGAAGGCGACCTGAACCTGAGTTCGATGGACAGGGTAGAGCTCATGAGCGCGCTGGAAGACCGCTACCAGGTGGATTTGAGCGAGGCAAATTTCGCGCAAATCAGCACCGTGGGCGAGTTGGAGCGAATGCTGCATGAGCCGCAGCGCGCCCAGCAAAGCGGGTATCACTATCCCCGCTGGGCGCAGCGCTGGCCGGTTACGATGGATTCGCAACTTCTTCTACTACCTGCTGTCGCTGCCGGCAACGCTGATCATGGCGCATCCCAGAATTGTGGGCCGCGAAAATCTTGAAGGTATCGAAGGGCCGGTCCTGATTACATGCAATCACGTCACCTACATTGATGTGGGATTCGTGCTGATTGCGATGCCGCCGCGAATTCGCAACAAACTCGCAGTGGGCATGTTGGGTGAGCGCCTTTGGGGGATGTGGCGTCCTCCGGCAGGCATGAATGTGTTCGCACGCTGGTGGCAGCAGGCTGGCTACTACCTCGTGGTGGCGCTGTTCAACGTGTTTCCCTTGCCACAGCAGTCGGGTGTGCGCGAGAGCTTCGCCTTCGCCGGCGAGTCGGTGGATCGCGGCTACAGCGTGGTCGTCTTCCCCGAAGGCCGCCGCACGGACAGACGGCAGACCGTCGCCATTTCGCTCGGGCGTTGGCATGCTGGCCCAGAAGGCTCGATATTCCGGTGGTGCCCCTGCGCATTGATGGCCTCTTTGACTTGAAACTTTCAGGCCGCAAGATTGCCCGTCGCGGCGAGCTTAAAGTAATGATTGGCAAGCCTTTACGCTTCTCCGCCCGAAACTCCCGCCGAAGAAATTACCAACCAGTTGGAAAACATCACCTGGACTTTGTGACGCGCCTCATAGCCCCCTTCTGACGTAAGTGATACGAATATTCGTTTTGCAGGATAGCTAGGAATTTCGGCCTGTAATGCAGAAGGCCGGAACGCCCCGCAGTTGAGCGTCGGAGGGGAAGAATGCGCGATGCAGTGCTTAAATTGTGGCCCGAGATCGACTGGATCAAAGATCCCGGGCTGCGTGAGCAAGTAACGAAGACTTGGGAAAAAGCGCTCGAGCGCAGTCCGCTGACTCCAGACGACCTGAACCGCATTCCGTTCACGCTGCTGGTCCGCAACTGCCCGACGACTTTCATGGAGCACAAGCGCTGCGTGGTGCATATCGCGCGCAAGGCGGCCGAGAGCATGACGGAGTTCATGGGCAACGCACTGCCCATTGATCACGACACCGTGATTGCAGGCGCGATCCTCGCGGATGTCGGCAAGCTGCTGGAATACGAGAATGCCGAAGGCAAGACTCGACAGAGCAAGCGCGGAGAAATGCTGCGCCATCCGTTTACCGGCGTTGCGCTGGCGATGGAATGTGGCGTTCCCGACGCTGTATGCCACATCATTGCGGCCCATGCCGCTGAAGGCGACCTGGTGAAGCGCACGACCGAGGCGTACATCGTGCATCACGCCGACTTCATGGCGTTCTTGCCATTCAAGAATCTGGGCAAGTAATCTGTAGTTAAGGAGAAGATTCGTATGACGACCACGACAATGCCCGCGCCCGCCAAGGCCGCCGCCAAGCCGACCATTACTGCCACGATGTCGCAGTGGGCCGCGGGGCTGAAGTTTGTTGACCTGTCGCCGGAAGCGGTGTATCAGGCGAAGCGCTTCCTGCTCGACAGCATCGGATGCGCGCTGGGTGGCTATCAACAGCACGATGTGGTGATTGCGCTGGAAGTGCTGGACGAAATCGCCGGTCCAGGCAAGGCGACCGTAATCGGCACGGGCAGGCAGATGGATGCGGTGTCCGCATCCCTGGCCAACGCGCTGATGATTCGCTGCATGGACTACAACGACATCTACTGGAAGCAGGACCCGTCACATCCTTCGGACATCTTTCCGGCGGCGATAGCGTGCTGCGAGCGCGCCGGGGGCGACGGCCGCGAGTTGATTGTCGGGTTGGTGCTGGGGCATGAGTTTGAGATGCGGCTGTGCGAGGCGGCGTTTCCGGGAATTCGCGAGCGGGGATGGCACCATGCGACGCTGACCGCATTTGTCTCGCCCATCGTTGCTGCACGCATGCTGCACCTCGACTGCAGCAAAATGCAGCATGCCATCGGCATCAGCGCCAGTGCGCGCGCCACGCTGGGCGCGGTCACCGCGGGCAAGCTGACCATGATGAAGAACACCGTGGATCCCCTGGCGACACAGAGCGGCGTGCTGGCGGCGCTGTTGGCAGAGAAAGGCTACAGCGGGCCTGAACACGTGATCGACGGCAAAGAAGGCCTGGTCCACTGCTTTGGGCCGGAGTGGAAGCTGAACATTCTGACCGACGGATTGGGCGAGTCGTGGCGTATCACACAATGTGGGATGAAAGCGTTTCCGACCGAGGCGCTGACCCACACGCCGATTTCGGCCACGCTGGCGCTGGTCAAAGACAACGACCTGAAGCCCGATGACGTCGCCAAGGTGCACATCCGCACCACCGCGCGCGGGGCGGACATCCTGAGCGATGCCAGCAAGTACGATCCGCACACCAAGGAGACGGCCGACCACTCGCTGCCTTACGTGATTGCCGCGGCCATCGCCGAGCGGCAGGTGACGCCGCTGCAGTTCACCATGGAGAAGATCATGGACCCGACGATCCGGGCGCAGCTCAACAAGATCGTGGTGGTCGCCGATGCGGAAATCGAGAAGGTCTTCCCGGCGTTGCAGCGCGTGGTGGTCACGATTCAGACCACCGACGGCCGCGAGTTCACGAAGCAGCTTGACTATCCCAAGGGCGATCCGCGCAATCCGCTGACCGACAAGGAAGTCGAAGAAAAGTTCGAAGCACTGGCCGAGCCTGTAATGACGCCGACAGCACGGCGCCGCGCCATGGATGCCATCTGGAACCTGGAGAAGCAAACCAGCGTTACGGATTTGATGAACCTGTTCCGCGCCGATCGCTAGTCGGCAGGAGGTACTGAGTATGGGACAGACGATTGTCGAGAAAATTTCGCAGACCCACATGGCCGAAGGGCCGAGCCGCCCATTGCGCGCAGGCGACTTTCTGTCGATCCGCCCCGACCACGTGATGACGCACGACAACACCTCGGCGGTGATGAAGAAATTCAAGACGATTGGCGCGCGTGCGATCGACGACCCGGCGCAGCCCGTGTTCACGGCCGACCACGACATCCAGAATACCGAGGAGTCAAACCTGGCGAAGTACCGCAGCATGGAAGCGTTCGCTGCGCAACATGGGATCGACTTCTATCCGCCGGGTACCGGCATCGGCCACCAGATCATGGTGGAGAAGGGCTACGTGCTGCCGGGCGACTTTGTGGTGGCGTCGGATTCGCACTCCAACATGTACGGAGCGCTAGGCGCGGTCGGCACGCCGGTGGTACGCACCGACGCAGCGGCTATCTGGGCGACGGGCGAATTCTGGTGGCAGATTCCGCGGACCATTCAAGTCGTGCTGGAAGGCAAACTCGCGCCGGGCGCCACCGGCAAAGACGTGATCATCACTCTTTGCGGCCTCTACAACCACGAAGAAGTACTGAACGCTGCAGTCGAGTTCGCGGGGCCGGGCGTGGCTGTCGCTGAGCATGGACGCGCGTCTCAGCATCGCCAATATGACCACGGAATGGGGCGCGTTGGTGGGCTGGTTCCCGGTGGATGCGGTCACGATGTCCTACATTGAGGGACGCAGACAGGAGCTGCGCGCGCAAGGCATCAGGAGAATTTCCGATTGGCGGATGCAGGATATTCGCGCGAACCCTCCCGCGCCCGATGTGGATGCCATGTACGCCGGACGTATCGTGTTAAACCTCGCCGAGGTGACTCCACACCTGTCGGGTCCCGACACGGTGCAGGTAATGCAGTCGGTGGCGGAGATTGAAAAGAAGAAGGTAGCGATCCAGAAGGCCTACCTGGTTTCGTGCGTGAATTCGAGGCTGGAAGACCTGGCCGCCGCGGCGAAAGTGCTCGAGGGAAAGAAAGTCGCCGCCGGAGTGAAGTTCTATTTGGCAGCTGCGAGCCGTTCGGTGCAGGAGGAAGCCGAGAAGCGCGGCATCTGGCAGACGCTGACTCGCGGCCGGGGCGCAAACGTTGCCGCCGGGATGCGGTCCTTGCATCGGACTCGGCACGGGATTGCTCGAAGCGGGTGAAGTCGGTATTTCCGCGACCAACCGCAATTTCAAAGGGCGCATGGGATCGCGCGATGCACAGTGCTATCTGGGCAGCCCGGAGGTGGTGGCGGCATCAGCGGTGGCGGGCTACATTTGCGGGCCCAATGCGGCGCAATATCGCGAGATCAAGAAACACTTCGAGTCGTTCGCGTTGGCGCCAGAGGCCGAGAAGGTGAAGATTCTTCCAGGCTTTCCGCAGAGTGTGCGAGGCCGGCTGGTCTTTCTGCCACAAGACAACCTCAACACCGACGGTATCTACGGCAAGGATTACACCTATCGCGAAGACATGACGCCCGAGATGATGGCGAAGGTCGTGATGGAGAACTACGATCCAACGTTCGCCGGACGGAGCAAGGCCGGAGACGTGTTGGTCGGCGGGTCCAATTTCGGCACCGGCTCCAGCCGCGAACAGGCCGTCACCGCGCTGAAGTGTGCCGGGCATTCCACTGGTGATTGCGGGCAGCTTCTCGCAAACGTATCTGCGCAATGCCTTCAACAACGGCTTCCTGTGCATTGAGACGCCGGAATTGGTGAGCCGGTTGCGCGCGAAATATGCCGATGCGATCGCCCGCAAAGAGAAGACGATTATTCCTGGCGACGAGATCGAGGTTGATTTCGCGGCCAGCACCATCCGTTACGCCGGGGAGGAGTTCACGTTCCCCGCGCTGGGCTCGGTCCCGCAATCGCTGGTCATTGCCGGAGGAGTTGAGAATCTGGTGAGCGCGAAGCTGGGACTGACACAGGTCACGGCAACGGTTTAAGGAGTCCCACTGTGTGGGATAAAGATTCACCGAGGAGTTTGCATTCATGGCGAAACATACGGTCGTAACCATGCCGGGAGACGGCATTGGCAATCAGGTTCTGCCTGAGGCGATTCGCGTGCTCGACGCGGTCGGCTTTGAAGCCGAGTACGTCCATGCCGACATTGGCTGGGAGTGCTGGCGGAACGAGGGCAATCCGCTTCCGCAGCGCACCATCGAGTTGCTGCGGAAGCACAAGGTCGGGCTGTTCGGCGCCATCACGTCGAAACCGAAGAAGGAAACCGAGGCCGATCTCATCCCCGCGCTGAAGGGCAAAGGCCTGCAGTATTTCAGCCCCATCGTTTCGATGCGGCAGATTTTCAACCTCGACATCTGCATGCGGCCTTGCCTGTCGTTTCCGGGGAACCCGCTGAACTTTATTCGCAAGAAACCTGCTGGCGGATATGAAGAGCCCAAGGTAGATGTCGTCGTCTTCCGCCAGAACACCGAAGGTCTCTACGCCGGAGTCGAGTGGACGAATCCGCCGCAGCCGGTGCGTGAGGCGCTGGCGACACATCCTAAGTTCAAGGCGTTCGCGAATGTGGCAGGCGCCGACCTCGCGATTTCGGTGCGCATCATCACTCGCCCGGCAGCGCGCCGGATCTGCGAGGCGGCCTTCCGGCACGCGCGCAAGTTCGGCTACAAGTCGGTCACCATCTGCGAGAAGCCCAACGTGCTGCGCGAGACCTCGGGCATGATGGAAGAGGTTGCGAAAGAAGTGCAGAAGCAGTATGCGGAGATCGCGCTTTGGTCCACCAACATCGATGCTCAGACCATGTGGCTCACGAAGAACCCCGAGGACTACGGCGTAATCGTGGCCAGCAACTTGTTTGGCGACGTGATCAGCGACGCCTTTGCCGGACTGGTCGGCGGGCTTGGATTTGCCGCGTCCGGCAACATCGGCGACGAAGTTGCGGTATTCGAGCCGACGCATGGATCGGCGCCGAAATATGCCGAGCTGGACCCGCCGATCGTGAATCCCGATCGCGATGATTCTGTCGGCGGCCATGATGCTCGATCATCTGGGAGAAAACGACAAGGCGACGAAAGTCCGCGAGGCAATTGCGGCGGTGGTTGCCGAAGGCAAGGTGCGCACCTACGACATGATGCGCATTTCCGGCGGCGCCAAGTCGATTGCGCAAGGAGCGGCATCGACCACGCAAATGACCGACGCGATCCTGGCGAAACTCGGAGTCGGTGTCGAAGCGGCGCTGTTGGTCTAGCGATCGCGGGTGCACATGGTCTTTCGGTAGAGCTGGCCTTTAGATCCCGCCCTGAGCGAAGCCGAAGGGCCGGCGTCAGTGCTGTTTCTCGGGAATTAGGGGGCTTTAGCCCTGGAGGATTTGTCTTTGAATGTCTCCGTAGCAACGGAAAATAGCTTGAAACGGGGTGAGGCAGGCCGCGCGGGGGGCGATGTGCGCTCCGACCTGCACGTGAGCATCGAGGAACGCACGAGTGGTGGCGTCGAGATCGAGCTGCGCTCGCGGGTGGCGCTTTATTACGGGGATAACATTCGGCAGCAAGTACGCGAAGTGCTCCGAGCGCTGGGCGTCGCGCACGCTCTTGTCAGTGTGGCGGACGAAGGCGCGCTGCCGTTCGTCATCGCGGCGCGCGTCGAAGCAGCCGTACGTCGCGCAGGACTGGGCAACCGGAAATCGGCGCTGCCCGAACCGGTACCGTTGCTCGCGGCGTCTGCGAAAGACCGCTTGCGCCGCTCGCGGCTTTATCTGCCGGGAAACGAGCCGAAGTACTTCGTGAACGCTGGGCTGCACGCGCCCGATGCGGTCATCCTCGACCTCGAGGATTCGGTTCATCACGGTGAGAAAGATGCGGCGCGGTTGCTGGTTCGCAATGCACTGCGCGCGGTGGATTTCGGCGCGGCCGAGCGCATGGTGCGCATCAACCAATTGCCGCTCGGATTGGCCGACCTGGAAGAGATCGTTCCCCAGTCGCCTGACCTCATCCTCATCCCCAAGGTCGAAACCGCGGCACAGGTTGCTGAAGTCGACGAAGCGATCACGCGCATTACGCAGTCAGCACTGGCGTGACGCGCGCCGATCTGGCTGATGCCGATTCTGGAATCCGCGCTCGGTATCGAGAACGCATTTGCCATCGCGACGGCTTCGGACCGCATCGCGGGCATCACGATTGGCCTCGAGGACTACACCGCCGATCTCGGCGTGGTGAAGACCGCGACGGGCAGCGAGTCGCTGTTCGCGCGCATGCGCGTGGTGAATGCCGCGCATGCCGCGCATGTGCAGGCCATCGATTCGGTGTATGGCGATGTGGCCGACTCCGGACGGCTGCAACACTGGGGCGAAGCGTCTCGCGCCATGGGATTCGAGGGCATGGGCTGTATTCATCCCATGCAGATCGAGATCATCCATCGCGCGTTTGCGCCGTCGCAGACCGAACTGGAGAAGGCGCTGAAAATCGTCGCCGCGTTCGAAGACGCGCAGGCGAAAGGGCTGGGGGTGGTCAGTCTGGGATCGAAGATGATTGACGCTCCCGTGGTGAATCGTGCGTTGAAGCTGGTGGAACGCGCGAGGCAAATGGGACTCATGCGCTGTGGCTTCCTGTGCCAAGGAGGCCAGGCATGAGCACGACCGTCGACCGCCGAACTCGTGACCAACGCGGCCGGCCGCCGAGTCCCTACCGTCGTCAACGGACGCGAGCAAACTCCCTACGCCGGCGTTGACGGCCACCGTCCCACTGGCAACAAGTACGGCCCGCCGATTCGCACCAACAGCGACTATCCCAGAAACGGCGACAAGCGGGTCCCGGATCTCGAAACCGCACTACGACTGTGTGGCCTGCGCGATGGTATGACGATCAGCAGCCATCATCATCTGCGCAATGGCGACCGCGTCGCGCTGACCGCGCTGCAGACCGCCGCGAGCATGGGTGCAAGAGACCTGGTGTGGTTCCCCAGCGCTTCGTTTCCGTGTCACGAGCCGGTGATCGAGTTGATGAAGTCGGGAGCGGTACACCACATCGAAGGCAGTATGAACGGTCCGCTGGGCGACTATTGCTCGCACGGGCAGATGCGCGGCATGGGCGTCCTGCGCTCGCATGGCGGACGCTGGCAGGCAGTCCAGGATGGCGAAGTCCACATCGACATCGCGGTGATCGCGGCGCCAACCGCTGACTTTTTCGGCAATGCTGACGGCGCGCACGGCAAGTCGGCCTGTGGATCGTTGGGCTTCGCTCTCACCGATTCGGTATACGCCGACCGCGTGATTGTGGTGACAGACAACCTGGTTCCGTTCCCGTGCATCCCTTGGCAGATCCAGGGCAACAACGTGGATTACGTGGTCGAGGTGGAATCGATCGGCGATCCGACGAAGATCGTCAGCGGCACGACGCAGATCACGCGCAGCCCCGACCGGCTGCGAATTTCCGAACTCGTCGCGCGGTTTCTGCGTGACAGCGGCATCATGCGCAATGGATTTTCCTTTCAGGCTGGAGCAGGTGGCATCGCACTGGCGTTCGTGGATTACCTCGCGCGCATGATGAAAGATGCCAACGTCAAGGCCAGCTTCGTGCGCGGCGGATCGACCAAGTACCTGGTCGATATGCTGAGGGAGGGCCTCACCGGCTACATTCTCGACGGGCAGACGTTCGACCTCGATGCGGTGCGCTCGATTGCCAGCGATCCGCGGCATGTTCCGACCAGCCCGTTTACGTCATACAACTTTCACGGCAAGGGGAACTTCGCATCCATCGTCGATGCCTGCGTGCTGGGTGCGACCGAAGTGGACGTGAACTTCAACGCCAACGTAGTGACGCACTCCGATGGGCGGCTGCTGCACGGCATCGGCGGCTGGCAGAACTGCCTGTTCGCGGGATGCGCGATCCTGGCTGTTCCGTCGTTCCGTGATCGCATACCGGTGATTGTGGACGAAGTCACCACCATCACGGGGCCGGGTGAGTTGATCGATGTGATTGCCACCGAACGGGGCATTGCCATCAATCCAAAACGCCAGGATCTATTGGATGCGGTCAAGGGCAAAGGCCTGCCGATCCGCACGATTGAGGAGATCAAGGCGGAGGTCGAGCAGATTTGCGGCGGTAAACCCGCGAAGCCTAGGCTCGGCGAACGTCCAGTGGCGGTGGTGAAGTGGGTGGACGGCACCGTGCTCGACACGGTGTGGCAAGTGCTCGACGAGAATCCCTATGCCGCGAAAGCTGCCGGTGGAGAATAGCTACGGGCTTATTTCCCGTAGCGGTTATGTCCGGATCGAGCTCTCGTGCGCGCTGCCTTCTTGGCCGCTTGGCTTCGCGACGATGGGCTGCGCTTGGCTCGCCGCCTGCTTTGCCTGTTTTGAAAGGGCAGCATGCGAAGCGGCGCTGTGACCCTTCTTCTTGAGGGCGTTCTCCACAGCCCGCGACCGCTTGGCCGACGTCTTCTTCTTGGTGCCCGATTGTCCTATTTCAGAATCGCGCTCGGCCTTCTTGCGTATCTGAGGAGACGTTGTCCCGACTTTCGGCGGTGGCAGCTTGATTCCGGCACGTCGCGCTTCAGACAGGCCGATCGCGATCGCCTGCTTGGTTGAGGCGGCTCCGTGCTTTCCTTCACGGATGTGGTCAAACTCCTGGCGCACGAATTCCCCGGCCTGGGTACTTGGGGACTTGCCCTCGCGAGCGTCTTCCTGGGCGCGTTCAATGGTGTCCTTGTCTGGCATTTGCGAACTCCTCCTGCGAAATCACAGTATGTGATGCGGAGAAGTTCGACTGGTTTCAGCGCTCAGGGGCCAAGACGTGCGGTTCTCCGGCATCGATCGGCACAAGCTTAGGTTTGGCACCGTCCACGTTCCTGGCAGCCGGGCGTTTCGGTCCGCAGGTCGTTTCCCGCAGCAACTTAGGAGCTGGGCCGGTGGAATAGATATAAGCGCGAATCTTGTAACAGATATCGTCGCCAGGATGGACTTCGATCGCGTCGAACGGCATAGATTGCGGTTCAACAACAATCCTTGAGTCTTCCGCGTTGACAACGGTTGACTCGGCTACGGGCGGATCGCCAGGAACAACCGCCGTCTGCGTAGCCGCCGAGGGCGCCGAGAGCACCATCGATAGCAGAAGAAGGCTGAACATAAGGCCCTCCTAACTGCAGATGTTAGCACCGTTTTGAGGATTCGGGCTCGGATTTTGGGACGAACGCCAACGGAACAGACCCATATCGCAGGACGTATCGAGTGGGAAGCACTCCGGAGCCTCGCCGCAAGCGAGATCCGTCTAAGTCACAATGAATCGGCGACGCCTGTGATCTAATGGCAAAGTTATAGCGATGGCGGCTGAACCCGCCAGCGCGTGCGGAGGTTCCGATGGAAGAGCGTGATTTCTTTGACGAGCGGCAAGAGACCAAGAAAGCAACCATGACCTGTCCGCACTGCCATCAGTCCGCCGAGTATGATCTGGGATGGTTCGTCCGAACTAAGAAAAAACAACTGCCCGGAAGGGCTGACGAGCGCGACCGGGCCAAGTTTGCCAAGGCCCGCTCCTACATGGTGCGGCGCGACGACCTGGTTGCGTGCAAGAACATGCGCTGTCGCAAGCGTTTTGAAGTCACCAGCGTTCAGTCGGTAGCATTCGTCGATTAGGGTCTCGCCGCCTGCGATGGCACACTTCGTTTGTTACGCGGGCCGCTACATTTCATTACGAGCCGTACGACCCCTATAATCCTGCTGATACCTTCATGCCTGTCGGATCCCAACCCGCTGGTCGGCCTCCTTCACCCAACGACCCACTCACGACGAAGGTTGCTCCTGTGATGGACCGGGTCGATCGGTTCTGGAACCGCGTCACGGACGGCATGCGAGTCGACCAGCTCTGGAGGCAATTCCAGACCGACGCTCGCTCCAGCTATCGGCTGTATTCCAGGGAAGTGGAGTCGGAGCGGACTGAGGGTGTTTCCAAAGGCAAGCATTTCCTTAACGTGGCGGGACAGTTTTTCTGGGCCATCCTGGAGAAGCTGTCGCCCGCCCGCCGAGTACTGCTGCTGATTGCATTAGTGCTCATTTTTATTCCCGATTCAGATGCGACCTGGCGCACTGCGGGAGAGAATGCGTCTTTTTCCTTCCATACCCATTTCGTGGCTGGCCTGCTGATGTTCGCGCTGCTGATTCTCGAAGTCGGCGATCGAGTAGTGATGAAGCGTGACCTGCAGATCGCGAAAGAAATTCAGACGTGGTTGCTTCCAGCCAGTCCCCCTTTGATTCCAGGGCTTGAAATTGCTTTTGCCACACGACCCGCGAACACCGTCGCGGGTGATTACTACGATGTGTTCCCACGCGGAGGATCGGCTTCGGGTGCGCAGACTTTTGTCTTTGCCATGGCGGACGTGGCGGGGAAAAGCATTCCGGCGGCGCTGTTGATGGCGACCATTCAGGCTAGCCTGAAAACCTTGGCGGTGGGCCCCGCCATTCTGCCCGAGCTCGTAGGCCGAATGAATCAATATGCCTGCAGTAACAGTCAGAATGGGCGTCGGTTTACCACCGCTTTTCTCGCGGAGTACGAACCTGCGACGCGCACATTGGTCTATGTCAATGCGGGACACAATGCTCCTGTACTGAGACGCCAGTCCGGCGCATTGGAGAAGCTCGATAAGGGCGGCATCCCGCTGGGCATTCTGGAAACTGCGACCTATGAAGCTGGCATGGTAGTTCTGCAAACCGGCGATTGGCTGGTGGTCTTCACCGACGGTGTGGTCGAGGCGGAAAACGGTCTTACCGAGGAGTACGGCGAACCCCGGCTGATGTTTGTCGTGAACAGCGGTGCGGCTTTGGGTCCGAACCAGCTTCTTCAGAACATTATGATGGACCTCGACCGTTTCGTAGCCGGGGCTCCCCAACATGATGATGTGACCTGCATGCTGGTGAAAGCGGTTTAGTCCCCTACAGAAATGACCAAGATGAATTCGAGTCGGTGGGATGCCGTGATCTTCGATTACGGGCGGGTGTTGAGCAACGCTCCCAGTCCTGCAGAATTGCGTGATTTCGCTGCCCTTACCGGAGTCAGCGAATCCGCCTTCTTTGAGTTGTATTCCAACACCCGCGACCAATACGACCGTGGTCATGCGGATTGCAGAGAGCATTGGGAACGGTTCGCGGAAGTGGCGCGAGTTCAGATTTCTCCCGCCACGGTGCAAAGAATGGTGGCGATGGAATCGGACATGTGGACGCGCCCGAATCGCGAGATGTTGGAGTTGACGCGGGCGATCAAATCGCAAGGCTTGAAGACGGCAATCCTTTCTAATATGCCGTTTGACTTGCTGGCCGAGCTGCGCAGGAAGTTCGACTGGCTTGACGAATTCGACGCCCAGATATGGTCGTGCGAACTGGGTGTCATCAAGCCGGACGCGGAAATCTATCATGCCTGTCTGACCACCTTGGGTTGTGAACCTGTGCGGTCGCTGTTCTTCGACGATCGCCAGCGAAACGTAGACGCAGCGAAGCGGGTCGGCATGGAAGCTCATGTTTTCGAGTCGGCGGCGCAGGCCAGGGAGATTGTGGAGCGCGGACTGAATTTGTCGTAGTGCCGCGAGAATCAGCGTGATCGCAGTTGCAGGGGCGACTGTTCTGGTGGCAACCTTAGGCATGTCGACAGCCGCATCGGAACCATACTCCGGGCCACTTCCCGAGCTACTCCCGCTCCTGGAACGGGTTCGCCGGATTGTGCTGTCTTCGGTGCGCGGCTTCATTCGGCACGATGGCTTCACTTCTTCGGCCGCGCTGGCGTTTTTCTTCCTGATGTCGCTGTTTCCATTCCTCATCTTTCTCGCCAGCGCGCTGGCCCTGATGCCGATTCCACATCTGGCGACGCGGATGACGCACCTCGTTTCCCACTTCATTCCAGAGCAGACGATGCCGATGGTGGAAGGCATGTTCGATTCCACCATGCGCACCAACAATGGACTGTTGTCGGCGGGCTTCATTCTCGCCGTGATTGCGGCCTCCAATGCGATTGCCGCGATGTCGGACGCGCTGAATACGATTTATGAGGTGAAGGAGAAGCAGACATTCTGGAGAAGCCGGGTGCATGCAGTTTCAGTGACCTTCGTAGTCGGCGCCATGATTTCCGTTGCCCTGGGTGCCATGTTGCTCGGACCACACTTCGGCAGGGAACTGGCGCGTGTCTTCAACGTGAGCCGCTCTTTTGTTGCATTCTGGCCTTACATGCGCTGGACATTGGTGCTGACGGGAGCGCTGGCCTCCATTGAGATGCTGTATTACGTCGGACTGCGTCGACGTCGCACCTTGTGGCAGCAGTTTCCGGGCTCGGTATTTGCGGTTGTGGTATGGATCGCAAGTTCGGAGCTGCTGGGGATCTACCTCCGCCAATTTTCATTTTTCAATGCAATGTACGGAACCTTGGCGTCGTTCATTGTGCTGATGACCTGGCTGCAGTTCACGGGGATGGCCATCCTGCTGGGGGCAGAGCTGAACGTGGAACTGGAAAAGCAGAAGAACGCGACTGCGCCGATGGAGCCTGTCCGAGAAAGTCCGGGCCCACAAACCGTCGCGATGCCTCCCGGCTAAAGTCAAAAGCCAGACGTAGCCGCGGATTTTCACGGATAACACGGATAAGCCTTAAACATAAAGACAAAGGCAACCGCGGATTTCGCAGATGACGCGGATCAGGCCCAGGCTCAGAACCTAAGCCGAAGCAACCCCTTCGTCCCGCGCTGCAGTCTAAGGCTGAGGCAGGTTTAGGGCAGCTCAGGTCGGGATTCGAGTGTTGTAGTCGTGTATACCACCCAAATTATTCTTTCGCACTGTTGTTTAGAATCAGTCGGTTAGGCGGAAAATGTTCGCATGTCGTTGATAAATATATAAGTTATACGTATCCATGTCTGCCCGTAGGACTTAGCTGCCAAAAATGGCGGTTTTGGCATCCAGAGTTGTCATACTTTACATACTTGTCATACGGCAATTTGTCATACTTGTCATACTTATATGACCGCAAATTGCCATACTTTCAATACAAGTCATACCGTTTTCCGGCTCCACAAAACGATGTCAAAGAACAAATTCTCCCGCAGCCTGGGCGCGGAAGCGAGGAGAGACAGCTCTCCCCTGACCCACACATCTCTTGTAAAGCGCGACAAGCCGAAGCGCCAGAGAAATCAGGCGACGGAAGAAACTAAAGTAACCACTTGCGCCCGGGCATCCGGGCGAGATTTGTGAACGCACATTTGTCAGGGCAACTGTCAGCCACCCTCCAATGCCGAACGCTGCATCGAGCCGTGCTTTTCCCTGCCATAAACGTCCTTCCAGCTTTCTTTCAGAAAAATTCAAGTTCCGTTCAAGGACTCTCAAGCCCATTCGACCGTAATCTCACTCCAGATCGCGGGGCAAAATGCCCGTTGCGAAAGAGGAGGAGAGAAATGTTGAAGAGAGTCGTTGTTTTCGGATATGGAGTCGCCTGCTATGGCGTCTTCTTTGCCACCTTTCTTTACGCCGTCGGGTTTATCGGAAACCTGGTGGTTCCCAAAACGATGGATTCACCGGCACGAACGCCGTTCCTGTACGCACTCGGAATCGACGTGCTATTGCTCGGCATCTTTGCCGTTCAACACAGTGTGATGGCACGGCCATGGTTCAAGCGGGCCTGGACGCGCGTTGTGCCCGAACCCGCCGAGCGCAGCACGTATGTTCTGTTATCGAGCCTGGCGTTGATCGCCTTGTTCGCTTACTGGCAGCCTTTGGGCGGAACGGTGTGGAACATCGAGAATCAGACGGCCCGTTTGGTCATGTACCAGTTGTTTGGACTGGGATTTGGCGTCGTGCTGATGGCCACGTTCCTGATCAACCATTTCGACTTGTTTGGATTGCGGCAGGTTTGGCTGTACCTGATCGGAAAGCCCTACACGCAATTGAGCTTCCGCACGCCGCTGTTCTACAAGTATGTGCGGCATCCTCTTTATGTCGGATGGATGATGGCGTTCTGGTTCACGCCAACCATGACGGGCGCGCACCTGTTGTTCGCCATCATGACAACCGCGTACATGGTGACTGCGATCCGTTGGGAAGAGCGCGACCTCGTCATGGTCTTCGGCGAAAAGTACACACGTTATCGCGAGAGCGTTCCGATGCTGGTGCCCATCGGTTCCTCCAAGCCAAGAGAAGGCACTGACGTAGTTCAACCCGCTGCAGAGAAAGCGGCCTAGGAGGACCACCATGTCACAGATATCGACAACAGCTCGCGAAAGGATCCAGATGCAAGGATTCTGTGGCTTGAGCGACGCCACATACGCGCAGATCAATTACCCCTTGCGCCTCTCTCCGGGCATCATGATGGTGTGGGTCGCAGTGGGGACGGTACTGGCCTCGGCCCAGATATTGTGGGCGTTGGTGCCGTTCACAGCGCTGGCTGCAATTTTGACGGGGCATCCATTTGATGTCCTGTACAACTATGGCCTGCGGTACCTAATGGGTACGCAAAAACTGCCTCGCTATGGGCTTCGCCGACGCTTCGCCTTTGCGCTGGCGACGACCATGGTCTCGGTGGCCGCAGGTGCATTCCAGGCAGGCGTGCCGTCGCTCGGCTACATCGTCGGAGGAGCAATCGTGGCCTCCACTTGCTTGAACGTAATTACGGGAATCTGCGGCCCGGCCGTCCTGGCCGGCAGGCTGTTCGGGAAGGTCGTGTGTGACGAACCTGAGCGGTACGTTCGACTCGAACCGAGCGAACCGGCCGACGATTGCAGCCAGTCGCCGATCCTGAAGCCGTCGATCAGGGGATTCCGAATGGTTCGACCGAAATGTGAGGCTGACAATGCCGCGTAATTACTTGACCGGGGCGGCCGGGCGAGCCGCCCTGCTAGCTTGCTGCTGCGGGTGGTTGGAGTGCGACATGCCCGTCGGGCCAGCCAAGGAAACGGGAGACCTCGTCAACAAAGAGTTGCCATGCGGGCTCGCCGGGGACAACCTCGTGACTGCGGCTGGGGAGTTCGACGTAGCGGGCGCCCCGGATGCGCGAGGCGATAAGGCGTCCTTCGCTGGCGGGAACGACGGCCTCGTCGCGCGAGTGAATGACGAGAGTGGGGCAGCAGACCTTGGGTAAGAGGTCGGTGATGTTGATCTTGGGGAACTCGGCCATCATGAGCGCGGCGTTGTCGGGAGATGAAGTGATGCGCTGGAATTCGTTCATCCACTCGGATTCCTCGGGACTGGCGTCTGGTCTGAAGAGCGTTGTCCACAGTTGGCGGAAGGCCGGATTGTCGCGTCCCCAGCCGAGGCGAATGAGCGTCAGCATGGCATTGAACTGCTCGGTCATCATGCTGCCGGGAGGAGGCCACCCTCGGGCAAACGACCCAACCAGGATGAGCTTGGTGACGCGCTCAGGATGGCGAGCCGCATAGGCCGCGCCGATGGGTCCGCCCTGGCAACTGCCAACCAGGGCGAACTCGTCAAAGCCGACGGATGCGATGAGTTCCTCGAAATCAGAGAGCGAGCGCTCAAAGGAGAAGTCGTCGACATTCCAATCGGAGAGGCCACTGCCGCGCTGGTCATAACGAAGCAGAGTGTTGTGGCCCATGATCTGCGAGAACCAGTGCCGGCGATAGGGGTTCTTCCATTCAAAGTCGAGGTGGTTGAGCCAATCGATGGCGCGTACCAAGGGAGGGCCGCTACCTCCGAGGGTGTAGGCAAGTCGCACGCCGTCGCTGGTGGTGAAGAACTGGATTTCCTGCTCGGATGGCGAGTCACCGGCTGAAGCAGATAGCGACCGCCTGCGCGGCGGGAGGGCCGGAGATTTGCTGCACGTTGGCAACAAAGCGATAGCCCTGCCGCGGCACGGTCTCGATGAACTTCTGGCCATTGGAACCGTCTTGTAATGCGCTGCGGAGCTTGGAAATGTTGTGGTCGAGATTGTTGTCTTCAACGACGCTATCGGGCCAGAGCCGTTGCATCAGCTCATCTTTACGGAGAAGGCGCCCGTGGTTTTCGACAAGGAGGCAGAGGGTGTCGAAGACCTTAGCACGAAGCGGAACCAGTTCGCCCGAACGCAACAAGCGGCGTTCCGCGACATCCAGTTGGAACGATTCGAAACGAAAAACCACAGCCCACCTTCACAAAACGGCTGACCGATCCTCAGGCTGCGGCTCTGAATGAGCCACCCCACGAGCAGATTATATCTCGTCGTCATTCGCCCCCCGGATGTCGGAGAATCTTCGGCGCGGGTCCTTCGTTTCAGCTTGCGGCTCGTCGGCTCTGGGAGCAGGAACTCGACCGCAAGATGGCTCCGGAACTCGTTCCGAAGTACGATTGTGGGAAGTTGAAGATGTCGATGCCGATGGGGCCATGAGCAAGCTGAAAATAAAGACTCCAGATAGGTCCCAACTACCACACTTCTTAGGAAGCACTGAACTGTTTCGAAGTGTGTCGAGGCCAATTCACGAGATCACGAATGATGAATCGCCAACCCACCAATAAACCTTCTGCATGGCCGTTTGATGACGATAATCAGCGGCCGCCGGCAGTAAAATCCCAAGTACAAGAATTTAGTTTGCCCGCAAGCCCCGGATAGCGCCGGGAAATCGACAGCGCTACCTTTGCAACATGCAATCCGAGACACAGTGGCGACAAGTGATGGAGCGGGACGCGCGACAGGACGGCAGGTTCGTCTTCGCCGTGCGTACCACCGGAATTTACTGCAGGCCGTCGTGCCCGAGCCGGCGTCCGCGGCGGGATTCGGTGGAGTTTTTCTCCGATCCGAAGCTGGCTGAGCGGGCGGGCTATCGGGCGTGCCTGCGCTGCAAGCCAATGGAAATCTCCGCACAGGCGCAGTTCGTGACGCGGGCCCGACAATTGCTCGACGAAGCCGAGGGCGTGGTGACGCTGGCGGAGCTGAGCAAGCGCGTTGGAGTCAGCCCGTTTCATCTGCAACGGCTGTTCAAGCGAGCTACCGGGCTCAGTCCGCGCGAGTACCAGTCGGCGCGGCGTATGCAGCAGGTCAAACAAGGATTGCGCAAAGGAGACGATGTGACTACAGCACTTTACGACGCGGGATTCGGTTCGCCCAGCCGTCTGTATGAGAAGTCTAGCCAGCAACTTGGCATGACTCCCGGAACTTACCGGCGGGGTGGGGCCGGCATGACCATTCAGTATGCGATAGTTCCTTCACCCTTGGGCCGACTGCTGGTGGCTGCTACGCCACGTGGCCTGTGTGCCGTGCGCTTCGGTGAGAACGCAAGTGAGTTGGAGCGCGAATTGCGCGAAGAGTTTCGCTCGGCCGCGATCGTGCGCGACGATGCAGCGCTGGAGCCTTATCTGCGGCCATTGCTGGCGAGCTTGCAAGGCGAGAATGTCACCGATGGATTTGCCGCTGGATGTTCGCGCCACCGCTTTCCAGAAAAAAGTATGGGATGCGTTGCGCTGAGATTCCGGCGGGAGAAACGCGCAGCTACAGCGAAGTGGCGCGTGCGATCGGGGATCCGAAGGCGGTTCGGGCTGTGGCGACAGCCTGCGCAAGCAACCCTGTAGCGCTTGCGGTACCGTGCCATCGCGTAGTGCGGAGCAACGGAGACCTCGCTGGATATCGCTGGGGTATCGAGCGCAAGAAGAAGTTGCTGCAGCAGGAGCGGCGCGCGGTCGTAAGCGAGTTCATTTACCTCAGCGGCTAAAGCCGGTGACGAAACTGAAGTCGTGAGTGCACCGCTGAAGCGGTGCTCCACCCAAGCGGCTAAAGCCGCTGTTGAGAGTTGGGTCGTGACTGTACCGCTGAACAGGCTGCTGAAAAAGTCGGGAAAGCGGTATCCCTCGCCGACTAAAGTCGGCTCGTGATGACAAGAAGAAAGGACTGGACGCGGCGCTAAAGCGCCGCTCTACCCAAATCGAACCCACAGAGACTTTTCCCTCAGCCTGTGAAGCGGTGCTCCACCCACTACACCGAAGTGAAAGCGCTGCTGTCTGAATGTTTTGACGCGAGCGGATTTTCCCGTAATGGAAAACGCGCTCGCGTTTCCTTTCGTATCCTCAAGCTGGTCATTTATACTCGCCTGTTTCCCCGGAGAGAGCGAAGTCGCTGTGTGACTGACGTCGCTTGTCCGGTTCTTTTGAACGATATTGCGCAATCAAAGGAGTTCTGGGTGAAAATCCTGGTTTGCATGAAGCAGGTTCCGCAGAAGGACGCTCCGCTTAAGCTGAACGAGAGCGGAACGTGGATTCGCGAAGATGTTTCCTATGAGGTCAATGAGCCGGATGCGTATGCCCTGGAAGAGGCGCTGCGCCAGAAAGAAAAGCATGGAGGCGAGGTCGTCGTAATCACCAGCGGCCCCGCCCGGGCCCAGCAGGTATTGCGTGAGGCTCTGGCGAAAGGCGCCGATCGTGCGATTCATCTGGAAGGAGACAGCTTCGTAGGGCTCGACGCCTTCAACACCGCCAAGGCGTTTGCCGCCGCGGTGAAGGATGAGAACTTCGATCTGGTCTTCACCGGTCTGCAATCCGATGACTATGGTTTTGCGCAAACCGGCGTCATCCTGGCTGAGCTGCTGGGTTGGTCGCACGCCACCATCATTATGCAGATTGAAAAAAATGACACTGGCATCCGGGTGAAGCGCGAGCTTGAGGCCGGATACTTCCAGTTTGTCGACATGCCATTGCCCGCGGTGTTGACCATCCAGTCCGGTATCAACAAGCTGCGCTATGCCACGCTGATCGGTATCAAGCAGGCCAAGAACAAGCCAATGAAGAAAGTCTCGTTTGACGAAGTGAAGGCAGCACTGAGCGACAACCTGCAGAAGATCGAGAAGTTGTACATTCCGCTCAAGACGAAGAAGACGGAAGTGATTGAGGGTCCACCCGCGGAAGTGGCCAAGAAGTTGGTCGAAAAGCTGCGCAACGAACTTCATGTGCTGTGATTCAGGGAGCGGATTGAAATGGCAGACACTATTCTGGTTGTTGTCGAACAGCGCGAAGGCAAACTGAACCGCGTTTCATGGGAAACGCTCACTGGAGCGCAAGCGATTGCGAAGGAATCCGGATGGGCGTTAGAGGCGGCCGTCGCGGGCAGCGGAGTTGGCGATGTCGCCAATGAAGTTGCTGCCAAGCGCGTCGCGAAGGTTTACGACATCGAGTCGTCCAAGCTCGAACCCTACACTCCCGACGGGTTTGTGGCTGCCCTGAAGGGTTTCATTGAGCAGAAGCAACCCAAGCTGGTGCTGATGCCGCATACCTACCAGGTACGCGATTTCGCTCCCAAGTTGGCTACGGCCTTGAATCGGGCCCTGATCAGCGACGCGATTGGTTACAAGTACGAAGGGGGCAAGCTGCTGTTCACCCGGCAGATGTTCCAAGGCAAATTCGCCGCTGATGTGTCGTTTACGGGTGACGCACCGTACTTCGCAACATTTCAATCAGGCGCGTTCCGTGGCGATAAGGTCGAAAATGGTGACGCGCCCGCTCCAGTGGAGACGGTCAACGTTGCGATTGCCGATGGCGTGATTCGCAACAAGCCCGAAGCTCCCTTTAAGGAGGCGAAGCAGGCCGTCGATCTCACCCAGGCTGAGATCATCGTTTCGGTTGGGCGCGGTATCAAGGAGCAGAAGAACATCGAACTTGCCCAGCAACTCGCTGCCGCGCTGGGCGCTGAGATTGCCGCGTCACGTCCGATCTGCGACTCCGGCTGGCTGCCCATGGATCGCCAAGTGGGTTCGTCGGGACAAACTGTCGCGCCCAAGCTTTATCTGGCGCTGGGCATTAGCGGAGCCATTCAACATGTGGTTGGGATGAAAGGCTCGCGTAGCATCATTGCCATCAATAAGGATTCCGAGGCGCCGATCTTCGAGATCGCCGACATCGCCGTCGTGGGCAATCTTTTTGATATCGTGCCGCCACTCATCGAGGAAGTGAAGAAAGCAAAGGGCGCATGATTGTATTTCGCAAGCCTCTTCCCAACATTGAGCGGCCAACGATGGAAGCGGACGTGGTCATTGTCGGCGGAGGACCTGCCGGCATGGCCTGCGCGCTGCGCCTGTCACAGTTGATCGACGAACACAACGCCAAGCGGCCCGACGCTCCTCTTTCCAAAGACAATATTTACGTGCTGGAGAAAGCGCGCGAGGTGGGAGCCCACTGTCTTTCCGGCGCGCTGCTCGATCCCCGGTCCATGCTCGAGTTGCTCCCGGATTTCGAGACCGACGCGCCGCTGGAAGCGGCGGTGGTGAAAGAAGCGGTCTACTACCTCACCCGCACTGGGAAGTTCAAGCTGCCCATCGTGCCGCCTCCGCTGCGCGATCACGGCAACTATGTAATCTCCATCAACCGCTTTGTAAAGTGGTTGGCGAGCAAAGTCGAAGCAGCGGGCATCACGATCTTCACTGGATTTGCCGGCTCTGAATTACTTTTCGAAAAGGGCCGCGTTCTTGGGGTCCGGACGGACGATAAGGGCGTCGACAAGAACGGCCAGACAGAAATCAAACTTCGAGCCGGGCTACGATCTCAAAGCCAAGGTTGTCATTCTCGCCGAAGGCAGCCGGGGCTCGCTGACCAAGCAGTTGATTGGCCGCTTTCAGTTAGATAATGCCCGCAATCCGCAGACTTACGGCATAGGTGTGAAAGAGCTCTGGGAGTTGCCCGCTGGCCGAGTTGCCGCGGGCGAAGTGATCTACACCATGGGCTACCCGCTGACTTTCAACGAGTATGGCGGCGCATGGATTTACGGCTCGCATGACAATCTAGTATCGCTGGGCTTCGTGACCGGTCTGGACTATCCCGATCCTCGCATCGATCCTCAGCGAGTTCTGCAGGAATTCAAGAAGCATCCCTTTATCGCGAAACTGCTCGAGGGCGGAAAGATGGTCCGCTATGGAGCGAAGTCTCTGCCCTACGGCGGCTGGTGGTGCATTCCACCGGTCGCCGGCGATGGCTGGATGATCCTTGGAGACTCCGCTGGTTTCCTGAACTCGCAGCGTTTGAAAGGCATTCATCTCGCCATCAAGAGCGGCATGCTCGCCGCTGAAACTGCCTATGAGGCCATGGCGAAGGATGACTTTTCGCTCGACGTCCTGGAGAAATTTCAGGACCGGGTGGACAAAAGTTGGATCAAGGAGGAGTTGTGGCCGGTACGCAACTTCCATCAGGGCTTCGACAAAGGCTTTCTGTCCGGAATGTTGCACGCCGGCATTCAACAGGCCACCGGTGGCCGTGGATTGCGCGCGCACTACAGCAATCACGCTGGCCATGTGCGCATGAAGCAGCTCTCGCAACTGCCAGCAAACGGAGGCCCGGAAGAGCACATCATCAATGCCGCCAAAGGCGATGGCAAGCTCACTTTCGATAAGCTGACCGACGTATATTATTCGGGGACCAAGCACGAGGAAGACCAGCCGGCACACCTCGTCATACACGACACAAACATCTGCAACGAGCGGTGCGTGCGGGAATTTGGCAACCCGTGTAAGAATTTCTGTCCCGCCAACGTGTACGAAATGGTGGAGGCTTCCGACACCCCGAGCGGGCTGCAGATTCATCTAAACGCTTCCAACTGCGTACATTGCAAGACCTGCGACATCATGGACCCCTACGAGATCATTACCTGGGTGCCGCCAGAAGGGGGTGGCGGCCCGAATTACGAGGGCATGTAGAGGATTCTTCCGACCTTAGGCGCGAAAGCGCCAGTTTTCCATAGGGCCTCGCCGTGAATCGGCGGGGCTTTTTTGGACCGTCCGCCTCTTTGAGCCGCCCGATCAATATTTTTTTCAACAGCAATAAATAATTCTTTAATGAATCATCACCCGGTCGGCTGATAGGCTAAACAGTACCTAGTCGGGGTGCGTTATTTCTCAATCAAAAGAATTGTTAGCCCTGCGCGGTACAGAACCGCCTAATCTCACCAGGAGTGATTCATTATGCGTTCGGGGACCGGCTACAGCCCTCTGTACAAACGCTCGTCATCGTCCAATCCTAACTACCTAATCACGATTCTCCTGCTCTGCAGCCTCCTCTTGATTTCGATCTCGGCATTCGCCCAGTCCACCACCGAGGGTGGGATTGCGGGAACGATTTACGATCCGCAAGGTGCCGCTGTCTCCGGTGCAACCGTGACTGTCCATAACAACGGAACCAACCAGGAGCAGACCGCTACCACCGATTCATCAGGATACTTCCGCGTAACCAACCTAAGTCCCGCATCGTACGCCGTCAGCGTCACCGCTCAGGGTTTTGCCGGTTATCGTGCTCCCCAGGTCATCGTCGAAGTTGGTCGTGTGACGGAGATCACGCCGCGACTGGGAATCAGCGGCAGTACGGAGAAGGTGGAAGTCTCGGCCGAGGCGCCCACAGTGAACACTACGTCGCCCGACTTCGCCCCGGTGCTTAACTCAATCGCCATCGAAAACCTCCCCATTAACGGCGGACGCTGGTCGGATTTCGCTCTCCTAACCCCGGGCGTAAACAACGACGTAAGTGGATTTGGCCTGCTCAGCGTGCGTGGCATCAGCACCCTGATGAACAACAACACGATCGACGGAGCGAACAACAATCAGGCCTTCTTCTCCGAGGAACGCGGCCGTACCCGCGCCGGGTACTCGACTCCCAAAGTTGCGGTGCAGGAGTTCCAGGTCAACACCTCGAACTATTCCGCTGAATATGGGCGCGCTGCCGGAGGCGTCATCAATACGGTGACGAAGAGCGGCACCAACGACATCCACGGCGAAGCCTACTTCTTCTATCGCGATAACGCCTGGGGCTCGACGAATCCGTTCACCACGCTCGCGACCCAGACTTCGCCCGGAGTGTATACGGTCCTGCCCTTCAAGCCTTCGGATATCCGCCGAATCAGCGGAATCGGTCTCGGTGGCGCCATCATCAAGGACAAGCTGTTCTGGTACTTCGCTTACGACTGGTACTATCGGAACTTCCCAGGCACGGCGGTTCCCGCCAATGCGCAGACTTTTTACACGACCAGCGGCACAGCCTACAACGCTTCGATTGCGACTTTGGCCGCCCGGTTGGGCGTAACCACTGCGCAGGCCAACCAGGATTATCTCAATGGCTTGAATGGCCTCAACACCATGCTGGGCACCGTCCCACGCACGGGCGAGCAGTACATCTGGTTTCCTAAGATCGACTGGAACATCAACGAGAAGAACCATCTCTCGATGTCGGTCAACCGCATGCGATGGGCTTCGCCTGCGGGCATTCAAACGCAAGCCAGCAACAATTACGGCATTGCCAGCTTCGGCAACGACTACGTGAAAGACACCTGGGGCATCGCGAAGTTGGATACTTTCATCACTTCCACACTCTCCAACGAGTTCCGTTTCCAGTACGGGCGTGACTACGAATACGAGAACAACCAGATTCCCACGCCCTACGAGCAGAGCACGTTGGTAAATCCTCCGGGATACACCAATCCTTTGGGGTTGCCGCCCTTCATCCAACTGGCCAGCACTTCGGTCGCTTTCAACTTTGGAACCCCGAATTTTCTGGAGCGGCCTCAGTATCCCAATGAATACGTCCAGCAGTATGCCGACACGGTCACATGGATCAAAGGGAGGCATTCCTTCAAGTTCGGCACCGACATCAATTACACGACAGACAAAACGCAGAACCTCCGCAACCAATACGGGTCGTATACCTATAACAGCCTGGTGGATTACTTCTCCGATCTCTACGGGACAAACACCTGCGTATCGAGTGGAAAGCACGTTCCCTGCTACAGCAACTTCACGCAGGCGTTCGGACCTCTCGGCTTGCAGTTGTCAACCACCGATCTGGGGTTCTTCGCGGAGGACACCTGGAAGACAACCCCCCGTCTTACCCTGACGCTCGGATTGCGCTACGAATACGAGACGATGCCGTCTACCCAGTTGGCGAATCCTGCCGTTCCCGCAACCTCCCAATTGCCCAGCGACAAGAACAACTGGGGGCCGCGTTTCGGTTTCGCCTATGACGTCTTCGGCGATGGCAACACGTCACTGCGCGGCGGCTTTGGCATGTACTACGGCCGCATCATCAATTCGACGATCTACAACGCCCTCATCAACACGGGTTCTCCCAACGGTCAATTGAGCTTCAGCTACACCAGCACCCAGGGTGGCGCACTGTTCCCGCAAATCTTTCCCTCGGTGCCAACGGGCTCGCTCAAACCCAGCCTGGTGTTCTTCAACCGGGGGTTCCAAAACCCGTTGGTGTATGAAACCGACTTGTCGATTCAGCACGATTTCGGGAAGGGAGTGGTGCTCTCGCTGAATTACCTGGGAAGTCTCGGGCGCGAGTTGCCTGACTTTGTCGATACCAACCTGCCAACACCGGCTTCCAGCGTGACCTACACGGTCGTCGATCCTACCGGAAACGGGCCTCTGGCCAACGGCTCGAAGATCACCACACCGCTGTACACCGGTACGCGGCCGAACACCAATTACGGCTCTATGACGAGCATTTTTAGCGGTGTCAACTCAAACTATAACGCCCTTGCTGTGCTCCTGAATAAACGCTTCAGCAACAGTGTTCAGTTCAACGTCAACTACACCTGGTCGCATGCTCTCGATTACGGCCAAAACGAATCGACGTTCAGCGATACTAACGACCTTCTGTTCCCAAACTGCCTGCAGTGCGAGTATGGCAACTCCAGCTTCGACGTTCGCCAGCGCTTCATCATCAGTGGGGTCTTCGATACCCCATGGAAGGTCAAGGGATGGGCGGGATACCTGGCCAACGGTTGGGAACTAGCGCCGATCTACCAGGCGCAGTCGGGGCTGCCGTACTCACTGGTGACCAGCGGTAACGCTCCCGGAGCTCTCGCCAGCGGTAGCTACAACGGTTCAGGCGGCGCGAGCTCGCATCCTGGAGACGGGGCGAAATACATATCGCTATCCCCGAACACAGGTGGTCGATCTGCGGGTGTCGAAGTCGATCCCGATTAAGGAGCGCTACCAGCTCCAGATTTTGGGCGAGGCTTTCAATCTGGCGAACCACGTCAACGTGACCGGTGTCGTAAACAGCGGCTACACAATTACTGGGAGCACTCTGGTATTCAATGCTCCAGCTACAAACAGTAAACCGCTCATCGGTACTGTTACGAGCGCCAACAGCAACTTCGCGTATTCCACGCGAAACATTCAGATAGGAGCCAAGTTTATCTTCTAGCAAATCGCGGGCCTTCGTAAGCGCGTCCTGGCTATTATTCGGGACGCGCTTTTTTTCTGTGCGCTGCTCAACACCCCAGATGCATCTATAATCAGGAGTACTGTTTCCGACCTCTGCGGCCTAACGGAATACCCATGGCTGCTGTGGCGGTGTCTCACGCGAGTGGGGCCGAGGGTGTGGAGGGAAACGTCCACGCCTCCCGTGCTTGGAAAGGAAACGATCGGGTGCGCCGCGAATCTGCGCGCGCCGCATCTCCTTTCTCTGCACGCCTCTAAACAGTTTCGGACTTCGAACGGACCACATCGACACCGGGTGGTGGGACTTTTCAGTGCCTCTATGTCTTTGTGGTGAATACGGAAACGGAATGGCCCTCACCGACAAATACGGGCGCGACATTCACGATCTGCGGATCTCGATCACCGATCGCTGCAACTACAAGTGTGTCTATTGCCGATCGGGCAACGACGGCCCTGCATTTCCCGAGATGCCAATTGCCGATTACCTGCGCATGGTGCGGGTGTTTGTTGCCTTGGAATTACCAAGGTTCGCCTGACCGGCGGAGAGCCTCTGCTTCGCCGTGGTCTGGTCGAGATGGTGCGCGAGCTGGGCCAGATGAAGACACTCCACGGCAAACCTCTCGACATCGCTATCACTACCAATGGACACCTGCTTGCCGAGTTGGCGCAACCCCTGGCTGATGCCGGACTCTCCCGCGTGACCGTCTCGATGGATGCGGTCGATGAGCGAGCGCTTTGCGCGCATAACGCGTGTGCCCAATGGTTATGAGCGGGTGCTGGCGGGTGTACGTGCCGCCCAGCGCGCTGGGCTGAATCCGGTGAAAGTGAACTGCGTCTTGCTGCGTGGATTCAACGACGACCAGATCACTGCCTTCGGCCGCTTTGCGCGTGAGGAAGGCGTGGTGGTCCGGTTCATCGAGTTCATGCCACTGGAAGAAGACCGCGTCTGGTCGCCGGAGATCGTCGTCACTCTCGACGAGATCGTACAGCGCATGGCGGAGTTCATGCCGCTGCAGGAGATCGAGCACGAGCGCAGCGAGACCGCCCGCCGCTACCGCTTTGAAGATGGAGTCGGCGAGATTGGGATCATCGCGCCAGTATCGCATCCGTTTTGCGGACATTGCAGCCGCATCCGCGTGACTTCGGACGGCAAAATCCGCACCTGCCTGTTCTCCGTCCGGGAGCACGATCTAGCCGGACTGATGGCGAAGGGTGCCAGCGACGAGCAGATGGCGGATTTTATCGGCGGGCTGTGGATCAGAAGGAAGCCCGCCATCACATTGGCGAACCGGGCTTTATTCCGGCGTCACGGACGATGGTGCATATCGGGGGCTAGCGGTTCGTCATTAGTCTTCGACGACTGGCAATAGTGTCAACAGTGTTTGTACTACTGCGTCCAGCGTTCCTGGGGCCGCTTGTTCGATAAACGTGAATTGCCGGGACCGCCAATCGAGGCTTCTTATCTGATCGGCCAATACGACTCCGCGAACACGAGTCGAATTCGTTTCGACCTCGAAGGGATATCCCTTCACCTTCGAAGTGACGGGACAAGCTAAGGCGAGACCGACCTTATCGTTGTAATCGCGCGGACTAAGCACCAGGGCTGGACGACGACCAGCCTGCTCGTGTCCAGACTGCGGATCGAATGACACCCAAACCAGGTCGCCGGGGGAAGGGACGTATCCGCGTTTCACCAGGTTTCCCGACCTCTCGCCGCGCCCCAGTCAGTTTCTTCGTGCACGTTTTGCGCCGTAACCTTCGCAAGCAAATCCTTCAGAAACGGTTTCTTCTTGCGGACAGGTTTTGCCACCACGGCTCCGTTTTTCGCGCTGAAGACCAGCAAATCCCCTTCTTTCAGGCCAACATCAGCGAGAACCACTTTAGGCAGACGCACCGCCATACTGTTACCCCACCTCACTATCTTGCGCGCTCGCATGATTTCCTCCTCCGGTAGCATAACATAGCTGTATCTACATATGTAGATACGGAGCATGCGCCAGGCAAACCCGCCCACTTGCACAATCTTGTCAGGAGCGTGAAAATAGCAGGTGGTGCCTGGTTGCAGCGTGGGTTGAGGTATTTGGCCGCGTCAGAGTGACGCGGTTCTCATTTTTGTAACAAATGCCGTAACTGGAGCATCCATTAAACAGTACAGAAGCGTCATCTTGCAGCTTCAACATCCCCGTAGATCGGGCCCGCTTCGGCGGGTAGTGGATCTACTGGAGCAGCAGGACAGCTTTCAACATCCCCGTTCCGGGGCGCAGTTTTTCTTCCCAGAAAAGCTTCGCTGCCGGGGCTGAAGGCAGAGACATTAACGTGGCAACTGCACCGATTACTGAAGCAACATCCTGCTCGCTCGAAAACTATCTCGTGCTCCCCGATCATTCCATGGATGCCCGGATTCGAGCCGCGAAGAACTCGCTGGGTCGTGAATGCGTGGTTCTAGGACATCATTATCAGCGCGATGAGGTCGTGCGTTTTGCCGACTATCGCGGCGATTCTTACCGGCTTTCTCAGATTGCGGCAGAAGCTGAGGGACGCTACATCGTCTTCTGCGGCGTGCACTTCATGGCGGAAAGCGCCGACATTCTGGCCCATGCCGGACAGTCAGTCGTGCTCCCCGACCTCAATGCCGGTTGCTCGATGGCCGATATGGCCGAGATCGGGCAAGTTGAGGACGCCTGGGAGCAGTTCGTCAATCTGGGACTTACCGATGACGAAGGCCGCGGCATTACTCCAATTACCTATATGAACTCCACCGCCGCCATCAAAGCCTTCTGCGGCGAGCGTGGAGGCATGGTGTGCACCTCATCGAACGCCAAGGCTGCGTTCGATTGGGCCTTCCGCCGTAATGAGAAGATCTTCTTCCTGCCCGACCAGCACTTGGGCCGCAATACCGGATTCGCCCGCGGCATCCCGCTTGACGAAATGGTGGTGTGGGACCCATACCTGCTTCAGGGAGGCCTCACGGCCGATCGTCTGCGCAAGCGCGAAGGTGATTCTGTGGAAGGGCCACT
Source organism: uncultured Acidobacteriaceae bacterium (assembly GCA_963696575.1). Taxonomy (GTDB): domain Bacteria; phylum Acidobacteriota; class Terriglobia; order Terriglobales; family Acidobacteriaceae; genus DASRAA01. The sequence goes on along the minus strand of CAVOKT010000004.1, from coordinate 406,797 downwards.
GCTCGGTGCATCAGCGGTTTCTCCCCGAGCACGTTGATAAGGTCCGCGCAACCTACCCTGGCATGCAGGTCATTGTGCATCCCGAATGCCGCTGGGAGGTTTGCCAAAAAGCCGACGATATTGGCTCGACCGATCACATCATCCGGCGTGTCCAGCAAGCGCCAGCGGGGAGCGCGTTCGCCATCGGTACCGAAATCCACTTGATCAACCGGCTGGCCAGGGAGAACCCGGATAAGCACGTCATTACACTCGACGATTCCGGCTGTCTTTGTACTACTATGTTTCGCATCTCGCCGCAGCACTTGTGCTGGGCGTTGGAAAACCTGGTGGAGGGGAACGTGGTCAATCCGATCAGGGTGAAGGACGATGTAAAAACTTGGGCGCGCGTGGCGCTTGATAGAATGCTAGAGATACAGTGATTATTCGTACTCGCCAACGCAGGCGTCCCCGGGAAAAATATCAGCGGCGCGTTCCGCGCTATTGGTCCGATCTGCGGGAATACCGCCGCCGCATGATGAACCGCCACCAGGGCCCTAACCAGGCAGAAACGGGTCAGGTAGCCATCGATATGTCACGCACTTTTACACTTTCGGAAGCTGAGACCCTGCTCCCTGTGCTCGAGTCGTTGTTGCGCTCTGCCATGCAAGCGAAGGCGCTGATCGAGGAAGTGGATGCTGAACTCGAGTCCCTCAAGAGCCGGATTTTCCTGAACGGCGGCACGTTCGTCAACATCGTCGCTGTTAAAGGCCGCAAGGACGAGCGCGAGAAGGCAATCCAACGCGCCAAAGACGCCGTCGCCGAGATCGACGCCGCCGGAGTGCAGGTCAAAGACCTGGACATTGGTCTGCTGGACTTTCCCTGCGTCGTTGGCGACGAAGTCATCCTGCTGTGCTGGAAACTCGGCGAGCAGGGAATCGGCCACTGGCACAGCACCAGCGAGGGCTTTGCCGGACGCAAGCCCATCGATGAGCGCATCATCCGGGGCCAGAAGAAGACCAACTGACGCCGAACCATGATCCAGCTTTCGTCCGCCGGAAAACGGTTCGGCCCCAAACTCCTGTTCGACAATCTGAACTGGCTCATTACGCCGAACGACAAAGTCGGCCTGGTCGGCGGCAACGGCACCGGCAAATCCACGTTGCTCAAAGTCCTGGGCGGCATCGAGTCGCTCGACTACGGCTCCATCACATCCGCCAAGAACACCACCTTCGGCTACCTGCCGCAGGACGGCCTGCGCCTTGAAGGCCGCACTGTCTTTGACGAGTGCATGTCTGTCTTTAGCGGACTGCAGGCGCTGGAAACCGAGATGGAAGAGCTCGCCCACAAGATGGGCGAACTCGATCCGGCTTCGAGTGAATATCACCAGGTGGCCGAACGCTATAACACCATCTCCAGCCACTTCCGCGTGCATGACGGCTATGCTCTCGACTCGCAGGTGGGCACAGTGCTCGACGGCCTCGGCTTTCGCAAGGAAGACTGGACGCGCGACACGGAAGAGTTCTCCGGCGGCTGGCAGATGCGCATCGCGCTCGCCAAGCTGCTGCTGTCGAAGCCGAACCTGCTGCTGCTCGACGAGCCCACCAACCATCTCGACCTTGAAACCCGCAACTGGCTTGAGGAATATCTGCTGCAATATCCGTTTGCCTACGTCCTGATCTCGCATGACCGCTACTTTCTCGACGTCACGGTCGATCGCATCATCGAGATCTGGAACAAGGGCGTCCACTTCTATAGCGGCAACTACGAAAAGTACCTGCAGCAGAAGCAGGAGCGCCGCGATCAGCTGGTCGCCGCCTACAAGAACCAGCGCGAGCGCATCGAGCAGCTTGAGGCCTTCATCAATCGCTTCCGCTACCAGGCGACCAAGGCCAAGCAGGTGCAGAGCCGCATCAAGGAGCTGGAAAAGATCGAGCGCATCGAGATTCCTGCGGAAGAGAAGACGATCCACTTCACCTTCCCGCAGCCCAATCCCAGCGGCCGCACCGTGGTCGAGTGTTCGGATGTCGCCAAGAGCTACGGTCCGAAGGAAGTCTTTCGCGATGTGAACTTCACCATCCAGCGCGGAGACCGCATCGCGCTAGTCGGCGTCAACGGCGCCGGCAAGTCAACGCTGATCAAGTTGCTGGCTGGTACCGAGCCGCTTACCGCCGGGCACGCTGAAGCTCGGACACAACGTCGAGCCCGACTATTTCGCGCAGGACCAGTACAAGGAACTCGATGCCTCAAGCCGCATGCTCGACGACCTCTCCGACGTTGCGCCGCAGAAGACGATGACCGAGTTGCGCGGCTGCTCGGCTGCTTCCTGTTTTCCGAAGACGATGTCTTCAAGCCGATTGGAGTGCTTTCCGGCGGCGAGCGCAATCGCTATGCGCTGGCGCGCATGCTGCTGCACCCGTCGAATTTCCTGCTGCTCGACGAGCCGACCAACCACCTCGATATGCGGGCGAAAGATGTGCTGCTGGAATCGCTGGAGAAGTACAACGGCACGGTGGTCTTCGTCTCGCACGACCGCTACTTCATCGACAAGCTGGCGACGCGTGTCTTCGAGATTGGCGACGGACGAGTTGAGGTCTTCCCCGGCAATTACGAAGACTATCAGTGGCGCAAACAGCGGGCGGCCGAGGGAGAAGACGTCACTGATGCGAGCAGCAAGCATGCTCCCACATTGTCAGATGTGCCCGGCTACACTGCGCCGAAAGACGAACCGCGCAAGCGGCTGAACCCCATCAAGCTGAAGCAATTGCAGGACCGCTGCCAGCAGATCGAGGAAGACATCGCGAATCTCGAAGAGGGAATTGCCAGCTGCGAGCGCGAGTTGCAGTCTTTTGTCAGTGCCACGGAAACCCAACGCCAGACAGAACTTCTCGCTCAGCACCGCGCCGATCTTGCGACTCTGATGGCCGAGTGGGAAGAATTGTCGAGTGTGTTGGAGACCGCTAGCACGGAGTGTCTTAGCCTGCCGCAAGACCAGCGACCCTCACCGGCAGACGGCATCCAATTCCTTCATCGGCTTGGGAGGTACCGGCGGGTACTTCAGGTGTTGCGCTTCGATCATCTGGTCCAACAATGTGCCGCCATGCTTCAACGCGCCATTCGGATTGGTCTGGTAAGCCGGATCGCTTTCCGCCTCATCCAGTGTCACCAGCTTGAATCCTTTTTGCTTCAGCAAATCGAGCAACTGCGGTAGCATCACAGCGTCGAATCCGCCCAGGTGCAACAGCATGACGTGCTTGATGTCGCGCCCGAAGAGCATCTGCGACATTTGCTGGTCGAGCTCGATGTATTGCTGCGCCGTGTTGAGATAACTCGACTTGAGCCACTCGATCGACTTCTGGTCGTTCTTCGCCACGCATCGAGCGTACGGCGCGTTCCACGCATAGTCCTCAAAGTCGAGCGTCACCTGCGCCACGCGATATCCGTGGTCTTTCAGGTAGGCGCGCACGGCATTTCGTTTGTCGAGCGTTTCACCCTCCCACAAGTACGGGTAGCGGAACCAGTGCCAGTCTTCCTTGCCCATCAGAGAGCGCAGGGCCGGCTCATTGGCGGCGATATCTTTCTCAAAAGCCTCAACCGAGTTGTCCGTGAGGCTCATGTGCGACCAGGTATGGTTGCCCAGCAAAAGGCTGGCTGCGCGCCATTCCTGCAGGACGTTCCGGTCCTGCGGGACTTGCTCTAGCTTCGCTGCGTTGATGAAACCGTAGACCTGCGGCGCATTCGCCGCCTGCAGCGTTGCGATGATGCTCTTTGCCACGTCAACTCGCGTCACGCCCGGCGGCAGTGGGCCATGCGCTGGCAGATCGTCGAACGTCAGCGCAACTTCCTGTGCCGCTGCGATCGCGTGCAGCGCCACGACGAGCAAGACGAAAGCCAGGAATCGCGGACACCGGACAATCAGAGTTTTCATGCGTTCATGCCACCTATGGCTTCTTTCCCTCCACCCACTCGGGCTTGAAATCGCTATTCGCCAGCCAGGTCACCGGTCCGATCATCGATGCGATGGCCCGGTCCATGTGCTGAAAGTCGATTTTGTCCACGGTGTCGGTGGGCTGGTGGAGATCGGCATGAAGTCCGAAGCTTGATACCGTTTGCGCGACGATGCCTTGCTTCGCCAACGCATAGTTGTCCGAACGGGTAAAGAACCTCTCCGCGGGATGCGGATCGCCCACCAGCTTCGCGCCGTGCTGCGCCAGTTCGGGTCCGAGATTGGTGCGGTCCCATCCTGTAAGCCAGAGTTCATCGGGTTTCACCTTCGGGTCGGGACGCCCGATCATTTCGAACTCCAGGTTGGCAACGATGTCCTTGAGCGGAAATGTCGGCTTCTGGAGGAAGTAGCGAGCGCCTACCAGCCCTTTTTCTTCACTGCCCCACAGCGCGACAATGATCGTCCGCTTCGGCTTTGGTTCTTTGGCCAGCACGCGCGCAAATTCCATCACCGCGGTTGTGCCCGAGGCATCATCGTCGGCGCCGGGATAGGTCTTACCGCCTTCGATGCCGAGGTGATCGAGGTGTGCGCTCAACAGGATGATTTGCTCCTTCTCGCTGCCCTCAATTTTGCCCAGCACGTTCCAGGTGTGTGTGGCTTTCCACGGCGTGATTTGCGCCTGCAGCTTTACTGTCGTTCCCGCGGGTTCGGCCCATAGCTGATCGAATGTCTCCTGCTTGGCCATTACCAGTGCTGCGCGAGCCGGTAGAGGCTGTTCTCCGATCTGTTCCGGCATACTCGGCGGGTTCTTCGACAGTGCGTCGAACATCTTCTGCGAACCAGGCGATGACGCCACGATCACCATCGTGGCCTTACCGTTTCGATAGGGCGCGAGGATGGCACGCGAGTCCTCCATTGTGGTTCCGGGCTTGAGCTTGATGAGCACGGCAGCGCCGCTCGTGACGTCAGTCGCTGACGTTTTCTCGTCGTTCAGGTCAAATTTTTGCAGTGGCGCCGTGACTTCCGGTTGCGACAGGCCCGCGATCACGATTTGTTTCCCGTGCGTAAGGACGAGGGGCTTAGCGTTGCTGTCCCCCGGCAACTCGACCGTGAGTGTGGGATTTCCGACGACCTCGCGCGAGCGCAACGTCGCCGTCTGGATGAACTCCCCATCCTCCGCCGCAGGAGTCAGTCCATAGAGTTTCAGCTTGCTCGGCGATGAACTGGGCCGCGTGGTGCTCGTCTTCTGTGCCGCTGCCGCGCCCGTGGAGCGTCGGTCCCGCCAGATAGCTCAAATTACTTTGCACACAACTCGCGCACAGCGCTGGCGTCGTGGACTGCTCGTCGCGGACGACGGGCCGATGCGAATGTACTGCCTTGCGCGCAGGCGGCTGTTCCGTTTGCTGAGGAACTGTGGTTTGCGCGCCAGCTAGAGTGAGCGAGAGCGTCAGGAATACGATGACTGGAATGGCTTGTGCTAGTTTTCGGAGGTTCAAGAAATATTCTCGGTTGATTTCAGATGCTGATCCATCCTGCCCGAATCGCCAGCAGGCTCGCAACGGCCACCACGATCCACAGCAGGACTCCTTGAATCAGCGGCCGCGGTCCAACCTTGCGCAGCGCCGCTGGAGACAACGTCGCGCCGATCAGAAACAGAGTGAAGATCAGCATCAGTTTTCCCAAGCTGCTTAGTAAGTGATAGACGGGCAATCCCGCCAACAGATAGGTGTTGGCCATCGCCGCCAGGCAGAAAAACAGAATGAACCACGGCCACTGGATGCGCGTCTTGCTGCCAGTTCTCACGGCGGTTGCAACTGTCAGGGGAACAATCCAGAGAGCTCGCGCCAACTTTACGGTGGTTCCAACGGCCAGGGCCGAGAGCCCGTATTTCGCGCAGGCGCCCACTACTGAACTGGTGTCATGAATCGCCAGTGCGGCCCATAGTCCAAACTGCGTTTGGGAGAGCTTCAGCGCCGCTCCGATCGCGGGGAAGGTCAGCAGGGCGACCGAGTTCAGCATGAAAATCGTGCCCAGCGAAACCGACATTTCGTCCTCGGTCGCTCCCACAACTGGGCCGATCGCGGCAATCGCACTGCCGCCGCATATCGCTGTACCGGCTGAGATAAGGAAGGAAGCCCGGGGCTGCACCGCCACCAATTTGCCAATCGCGGTACCAACGATCAGGGCAAAGGCAATCCCCACTGCCGTGTAAAGAAAACCGCTTCGTCCCGCCCGCAGCACCTGATGCAGATTCATCCCGAAGCCGAGACCCACGACCGCAGCCTGCAACAGGTACTTTGAGATCTTTCGCGATTCGCCCGGATAGGGATGGCTGGCGATTGCTCCGAAGACCAATCCGGCGACCAGGGCGAGAGGTGGTGAAGCCCAAGGCGTCAGACAAAACAACAGCCCCAGCACAAAAAGAATTTTTGATCGCATGCAGGGAGAGCGTAGGAACGTAAGACGCTTCTTATTCTACTCACACCAGCTCGACCAGGGCGGTAGGCGCTGCTTCAAAAAAGTGACCCAAAATAAAATGGGCCCGATGCCAAAGAGCGGTGACGAGTCCTTGGCTCCGGGCCCATTCGATCCTGAAATGGATCGAAGGTGATACTTAATCGTAACTCCGGCTGTGGAAATGTCAAGGACTATTATCGATAACTTGCTGATTTTTCTTACAGTTGCGTGGGCTGTGGACAAATTACAAATCGCTGAAAACACGCGACATCCGAGCGCACGGAAGGCCTTTCGTCAATTCTGGATGGTCAGCTACCAGGTCTGCGTGGGGTTCAGACAGGGATACGGGCTTGTCGAAGAGTGGATCCGGGAAACCGGATCAGCCGCGCGCGCGAGAATGTTCGAAATGAGGGCCAGCGAGAAGGCGACCGGAGCTCAACGCGAATGGGTGATCGACGCTCAGACTTGTGATCCATGAGGCGAGGGACGATCACCGGAGTTTGTGACCGACGCGAATTGATATGCCGCCTGTCCCAAATTGGGATCGAAATTCTCGCGCGAGAGGGCAAAATTCTAAGCTGCTGGCAACGAAATTACGTAATTTCAGAAATGTACTCAGCGACCGTGAAACCCTGCATTGACACTGCTGTAGAGCGTCTGTTAAGTTCGATAGTTCCAGAGTTTTCCTGGCGCCTCCTGTACGTCTTCAGCCGCAGGAAATCAAGAACCAGAACATGGACCCACTACTCAAACAGGTAGGCGAACTACTGCTCGGGGCCGTCCCGACGGTGGTGCTGCTCCTGTCGCTGTATTGGCTCTATACCTCGCTGGTCGGCAAGCCCCTCAAGCGGGTTTTGGAGCAGCGGCGCGAGCGCACGGAAGGGGCCGTTCTGAAGGCGCGTGCCGACATTGCGGCTGCCGAAGCCAAGACCCAGGATTACGAGCAGCGCTTGCGCGATGCCCGTCTGGCAATCTTCAAGACTCAAGAAGCCCGCCGGCAGACGGCACAGAAGGCCCGTGCGGCCGCTGTGGCCCAAGCCAGGGAGCGCGCGCAGCAACAGATTCACGAGGCCCGCGCCGCTATCGAGCAGGACATGGCAGTGGCGCGAGAATCCCTGCAGGGTGAGTCCGAACGCCTGGCGTCGGAAATCATTCGCACGATTCTTAAACCCGCGACCACGAAACCCGCAGCTATGGCTTCCGCTGCAGGCGGCCAATCATGAAGCGTTCTGTTTTCCGGCTGACATGTTTGATTTTATTGCTCGTCTGTTTTGCGGCCGGCTATATGTTGGCGCAGGAAAGCTCGCAGGCCGCCGCTCCTGCGCAAGAGCAGACCGCCGCTCAGAAAGCCCAACAGGAGCCCGTCAACCCGGACGCCGCGATTGGTAAGGACCTCACAGACGCCTCCAAGGCAGCGGTCAGGGCTGAAGAGGGTGAGGGCAAAGAGCACGACGAGAATGCGAAATTCAAGTACTCGATCATGGTGGCAGAAGCTCGGGCGATTTATAGGGCTCGGGCCGACTGGCATGTACTGGGTTTCGCTGGCCGCGAACTTTATCTTCCTGGCACTGTTCTTCTGGATGCTGCTCCGATCGAGGTTGCCCCAGGTGTTTCGCAACCGGACCGCTCTGATCCAGAAGGCGCTGACGGAGGCCCATGCGGCCAGCGCCGAGGCCACGCGCCGTCTCGGAGACATCGAAGCCCGACTATCGAAACTCGACGTTGAGGTGAACGAAATTCGCTCTGCGGCTGAGCGCGAGGCGGCCGCCGAAGAAGAGCGCGTTCGCGTGGCTGCGGAAGAGGATAAGAACAAGGTAGTCGCTTCCGCCGAGGCCGAGATTGCTGCCATCGCTCGCAGCGCTCGGCACGACTTGAAAAGCTTCGCCGCTTCGCTCGCCGTGGATATCGCTTCGCACAAGATCAAGGTGGACGACGATACCGACCAGGCATTGGTTCGCCAATTCGTGACTCACCTCGGAAAGGACGGCGAATAGCCATGGCCGCTATTGCCAGCCGTTATGCTCGTGCCCTGGTGGAAGTGGTGATCGCGGAGAAGATCGATCCCGCGACAGCGGTACAGCAGGTGAAAGACATGGTTGCAGCCGTAGCCGAGAGCAAAGACCTGCGCTCGGTGTGGGAATCGCCCGCCATCGCAGCGGAGCAGAAGCGCGCCGTGCTGGATGCGATTGTTGGACAAGCCGGTACGATGCGGCCTATCCGGAATTTCTTTGCCGTGCTCATCGATCACGCACGCATTCCCATGCTGGCGCAAATCGCGCGGCAGTTCGAGGCCGAACTGAATAGCCAGCTTGGATTTGTAGAAGCCGATATCACCAGCTCGCGCCAGCTCTCGTCCGACGAGAAGCAGGGTTTGGAGTCGCAGGTGGAGCGCGCGACCAGCAAGAAAGTCCGCGCGCGTTATGGTACTGATGCCCAGCTTCTGGGCGGTGTGATCGTGCGCGTCGGCAGCACGATTTACGACGGCTCGGTGCGCGGTCAGTTGCAGAAGTTGAAGGAACAGCTTTCGAATTCTTAGCAGTCGCAGAATTGGCACTAATAGTTTCATTGATGGCTGACGGCCAAATTAACCTGTCGGCGGCATGTTTCGGCTGGTTCTACTGACAACTAGCCACAAGCCACTGACCACTGGAATCATATGGCGCAGATCAAAGCAGACGAGATTACCAAGCTCATCCGCGAGCAGATCGACAATTACGAAACCAAGATCGCCGTCGACGAAGTCGGCACAGTCATGTCCGTCGGCGACGGAATCGCCCGCGTTTACGGCCTCGACAAGGTCATGGCCGGCGAACTGCTCTCGTTTCCGCACAACGTTGCGGGACTCGCCATGAACCTGGAAGAAGACCAGGTCGGCACCGTGCTGCTGGGTGACTACACGGAAATCGAGGAAGGCGACGAGGTCAAGCGCACCGGCAAGATCATGAGTGTGCCCGTGGGCGACGCCATGATCGGTCGCGTGGTCAACGGCCTCGGCAGTCCCATCGACGACAAGGGCCCGATCAATACCGACAAGTTCAATCCGGTGGAACGACTGGCGCCCGGCGTCATCGATCGCCAGCCCGTGAAAGAGCCCATGGCGACTGGACTCAAAGCAGTCGATTCCATGATCCCCATCGGCCGTGGTCAGCGCGAGTTGATCATTGGCGACCGCCAGACCGGTAAGACCGCCGTCGCGCTCGATGCCATCATCAACAGCAAAGGACGCGACCTGATTTGTATTTACTGCGCCATCGGCCAGAAGCGCTCTTCGGTTGCGCAAGTGGTGAAGACGCTGGAGGACTACGGCGCGATGGAATACACCATCGTCGTCTCGGCGTCCGCTTCCGATCCCGCTCCGATGCAGTACATCGCACCCTACGCCGCGTGCGCCATTGGCGAATACTTCCGCGACAGCAAGCGCCACGCGCTGTGCATTTACGACGATCTTTCCAAGCACGCGGTGGCGTACCGCGAAATCTCGCTGCTCTTGCGCCGTCCGCCGGGTCGCGAGGCCTATCCGGGAGATGTGTTCTATCTCCACTCGCGCCTGCTGGAGCGTGCGTCCAAGCTGAGCAATGAACTTGGCGGCGGCTCGCTGACGGCGCTTCCCATCATCGAAACTCAGGCGGGTGACGTATCGGCGTACATTCCGACCAACGTGATTTCGATTACCGATGGCCAGATTTATCTGGAAACCGACCTGTTCAACTCCGGCGTTCGTCCGGCGGTCAACGTCGGCCTGTCGGTCAGCCGTGTCGGTGGCAGCGCTCAGATCAAGGCCATGCGCCAGGTGGCGGGAACCCTGCGACTCGATCTCGCGCAGTACCGCGAACTGGCAGCTTTCTCACAGTTCGGTAGCGATCTCGACAAAGCGACGCAGGCACAACTTGCCCGCGGCCAGCGCCTGACGGAAATTCTGAAGCAGGGACAATACCAGCCGCTGTCGTTCGCCAAGCAGATCCTGATCATCTACGCCGGAACCCAGGGCTTGCTTGACGATCTGCCGGTCGACCAGTTGCGCGAATTCGAAAAAGGGCTCAACGCCTATGTCGATACCAGTAACCCCGGCGTGCTGCGAGCCATCGAGGAGAAGAAGGTTCTCGACGACGATCTCCGCGCCGATTTGACCAAGACGATTAAGGAATACAAGGACCGCTTCGCCAGCGAACGTCAGGCGGCAATGGCGACAGCGAGCGCATAACCAGTCATGGCAAATGTACTTGATCTTCGGCGTCGTATCCGCAGCGTGAAGAACACGCGCCAGATTACCAAGGCCATGAAGATGGTCTCGGCGGCCAAGCTGCGTCGCGCCCAGGAACGCACTCTCGCAGCCCGTCCCTTCGCCCAGATGCTGACCAACGTGTTGCAATCGGCGATCAGCCGCACCGAGTTGGTTGATCCCGACACAGGTCTGCCGATCCATCCCCTGCTTCGCAACCGACTTCCCGAGAAGACGGTGATGATCATCGTCGTGACCGGCGATCGTGGACTAGCCGGCGCGTTCAACTCGAACGTGCTGAAGGCCCCCCTGAAGTTCGTGGACTATCTCGAGGGTAAGGACATCGACGTCGAGGCTGTCGGTCGCAAGGGTCGCGACTTCCTGCGGCGGCGATTCCCGGTCGTCAAACCCGATGCGACAGAGCGTGCCGGACGCATCCAGATTGTCGGCGAGCACCTGGGCCTGCTCGGCAAAGTCGACTACGACGCTGTCGAGGAGATGGCTAACAGCATCATCAAGCGCTATTGCAACGAGCAGATCGATGGCGTGTACCTGGTCTTCAACGAATTCAAGTCAGTCATCTCGCAGCGAGTCATCGTGGAACGAATCCTTCCCGTTCAGGAGATCGGCCGCCGCGAGGTTACTCAGGCAGAAGAACTGACGAAAGAAGCGCGCGAGCGCATGGGCGAAGCCGCTCGTTCAGCGGGCGTAAGTCTGCAGGCTGCGGAAGCCAGCGAGTTGGAACGGGAAGCGATCAAGTTCGGCACCGCTCCGGTGGATTACATCTATGAGCAGCCGCCCGAGGAGCTGCTGAACGATCTGTTGCCGCGTTATGTCGCGATCCAGCTCTATCAGGCGATGCTGGAGTCGGTAGCGGCCGAGCACGCTGCCCGCATGACAGCCATGGATTCGGCGACCAATAATGCCAACGATGTGATCGACTCGCTCACGCTGACCCTGAACCGGGTCCGCCAGGCCGCGATCACTAAGGAAATTATCGAGATCGTCAGCGGCGCTGCCGCTTTGTCATAAAACAGTTGTCAGTGACCAGTTGTCAGTTGTCGGTGGCGAACAAGGAATCGGGGCGCGCCGCGCTGAGATTTTTGCGTAATTGTAATTGCTAACCGAAGGCTTCTGGCGCAGAGCGAGAAGCGAATAGCGAAGAGCAAATTTATGGCAGAAAATATCGGACACATCATTCAAATCGCAGGTCCCGCGGTGGACGTGCAATTCACCGAGCACCATCTACCTCCCATCTACTCGGCGCTGCGGGTCGTGAGCGACGGTTTTAATGTTCCTGATCCTATCGACGTCATCCTCGAGGTCGAGCAGCAACTCGGCGAAGGCCGTGTGCGCTGCGTCGCCATGGAACCCACGGACGGCATGGTCCGCGGCATGAAGGCCATCGATCTCGGCGGCCCGATTACCGTCCCTGTAGGCAAAGGCACCTTGGGCCGCGTGCTCAACGTCATTGGCGAGCCTGTCGACAAACTGGGACCGGTGAAATTCGAGAAGCGTCTGCCGATTCATCGTCAGGCACCTGCTTTCGACGAGCAGTCCACCTCGATGGAGATGTTCGAGACTGGCGTCAAGGTTATCGACCTGATCCAACCCTTCTTGAAGGGTGGCAAAATCGGCCTGTTCGGCGGCGCGGGCGTCGGCAAGACCGTCGTCATCATGGAGCTCATCAACAACGTGGCGCTGCAGCACGGCGGCTTCTCGGTGTTTGCCGGCGTGGGCGAGCGCACCCGTGAGGGCAACGACCTCTGGCTCGAAATGCAGGAGTCGGGCGTGGTCAACATCAAGGAGCCCGAGAAATCCAAGGCCGCGTTGATTTACGGCCAGATGACCGAGCCTCCTGGAGCCCGTCTCCGCGTCGCTTTGACCGCCCTCACCGTCGCCGAGTACTTCCGCGACGAGGAAGGCTCCGACACGCTGCTGTTCATCGACAACATCTTCCGCTTCACCCAGGCGGGTTCGGAAGTATCCACGCTGTTGGGCCGCATGCCTTCGGCTGTTGGCTACCAGCCCAACCTCGCCAGCGAAATGGGCGAGCTGCAGGAGCGCATCACTTCTACCAAGAAAGGCTCTGTCACCTCGGTGCAGGCGGTTTACGTGCCCGCCGACGACTTGACCGATCCAGCTCCGGCGACAACCTTCGCTCACCTCGATGCCACCACCGTGCTTTCGCGTCAAATTTCGGAACTCGGCATCTATCCTGCCGTCGATCCGCTGGCTTCCACCTCCCGCATTCTCGATCCGCGGGTGGTGGGCGAAGCTCACTACAACTGCGCGCAGGCGGTGAAACGGATTCTGCAGAGCTACAAGGACCTGCAGGACATCATCGCCATCCTGGGTATCGACGAGCTCAGCGAAGACCAGAAGCTCACCGTTTCGCGTGCCCGCAAGATCCAGCGCTTCTTCTCGCAGCCCTTCCACGTGGCCGAGCAGTTCACGGGTATCAAGGGACGCTACGTGAAAGTTGAAGACACGGTGCGCAGCTTCCAGGAAATTGTTGACGGCAAACATGACGACATTCCCGAGCAGGCCTTCTACATGAAAGGCTCGATCGACGAAGTGCTCGAGGCCGCCGAGAAGATGAAGGCCACCGCCTAAAACGCCATGGCCGATACTCTCCAACTCGAAATCGTCACTCCCGATAAGCTGGTGGTGAAAGACACAGCGGACGAGGTGCAGATCCCAGGCAAGGCGGGATACATGGACGTGTTGCCGGGCCATGCGCCGCTGATCACCGAATTGATGATTGGCGAAATTACCTATAAACATGGCGGGACCGCTCACCATTTCTCGGTAGCCTGGGGATTTGCCGAGGTGCTGCCCGATAAGGTGACCATCCTGGCGCAGACCGCCGAGCGCGCTGAGGACATCGACGTTAAGCGCGCCCAGGAAGCCAAGGCGCGCGCCGAGGCAGCACTGGCACGGGCCGAAGCTGACCTCGACTACGAGGTGACGCTGAACGCTATCAAGCGCGCGGAAGTCCGCCTCGCGGTGGCGCAGTACGCGACTCGACCACAACGCGATACGCTAGCTTTTGTCAGATTAAATTGCGCGCCGGATGAACTCCGGCGCGTTTTGTTTATTTCCTCTAGCGGGGTGCCCCAGGTTCCCGTCCCTTTTTTGGGCGCTAACCTGGGAGTCAGGAATCGAAATAATCCGTGTCGATCCGTGTAAATCCGCGGCTAGCTTTCTTCCTGACAACCGACAACTGACCACCGACAACTGTTCTAGAACCGTATCGCCTTGGCAACTTGGACCGCGTCGATCTTCCGCAAATCCTGCAAGACCGCGTCGCTCACTTCACTGTCCACCTGCACCACCGACACAGCCTCGCGTGGCTCCTGTTCCTCTTCGCTGCGGCCCAACGAAAAGTTCGCGATATTCACCTTGTGCTGCCCGAGCACCGTTCCCACCCGCCCGATCACGCCCGGCACGTCGCGATTGCGCATGTAAATGATGTTGCCCTGCAGCGGCGCCTCGACATCGATCTCGTCGATCCGCAACAGGCGAGGCGATGTGCCGTGCAGCACCGTACCCGCGACCGTTCGCTCGTGCTTGCTGGTTTTCAGGTTCACCGTTACTACGTTGGCCGCGGCGCCGCCCGAGGTGCGCGGTTTCTTGCGTTCTGCAACACGGATGCCCCGTTCCTCCGCGATCGAAGCCGCGTTCACCAGGTTGGCCTTCTCGTGTGCCGTTTGGTTCAGCACTCCCGCCACTGCGGCATTGCGAATCAGCGCGGTCTTCCAGTCGCAGATGTCTCCGCTGTAGCCGATACCGATCTCTTCCACATTGCTCTCGCCCGACTGCGCCAGGAAAGTCCCCAAGCGCTCCGCCAGCCCGATGTAGGGCAGCATCTCTTCGTACTCTTCGAACGTCACCGAGGGCACGTTTACCGCGTTCTGAATCACGCCCTTCATCAGGTACTCGCGTACCTGCATCGCGATCTGCACGCCTACCGCATCCTGCGCCTCGTTGGTCGAGCCCGCGATGTGCGGCGTCAGGATCACGTTGGGCGCGGCGTGAAAGGGCGAGTCCTTCAGCGGCTCGTCGCGAAACACATCGAGCGCGGCTCCGCCCAATTGTCCCGACTGCAGCGCCGCCACCACTGCGGCATCGTCGAGCAACTCACCGCGCGCACAGTTCACCAGCCGCACACCCTTCTTCATCTTCGCGAGGTTAGCGGCGTTAATCATGCCCTGCGTCTGTGGCGTGAGGCCGACGTGCAGAGTGATGTAATCGGAGGTCGCGAACAACTCGTCCAGCGGAAGCAGGGTGATTTGCAATTGCTGCGCGAAGCTGAAGGCAACGTAAGGATCGTGCGCCACGATCTTCATGCCAAAGGCGACCGCACGCTTGGCCACCTCGACACCAATCTTGCCGAGGCCCACGATGCCCAGGGTCTTGCCCTTGAGCTCGGTGCCCTGTAGAGATTTCTTCTCCCATTTACCGGCGTGCGTCGAAGCGTCCGCTTTGGGAACATGACGCGCCAGCGCCAGCATGAGTGCCAGGGTGTGTTCGGCGACTGCGATCGCGTTTCCACCCGGAGTGTTCATCACCACGACACCGCGTTTGGTGGCAGCTTCGAGGTCGATGTTGTCGACTCCCACGCCCGCGCGTCCGATCACGCGCAACTTCGGTGCTTTGTCCATCATGGCGGCGTCGACAAACACTGCCGACCGCACCAGCAGTGCGTCGGCTCTGGCCAACTCTGCCGCCAAGGCGTCTTTTTCAGGAGTGACAACGGTCCAGTCGGACTGTTCTTTGAATACGGCCAGTGCGGAGGGCGCAACTTTCTCAGCAACTACGATTTTCATATGAGGTCCCTTTCCAGGTTCTTATGTCGTGAACGCAGTCGGCCGTGGAGCGCCGCTTCGCGGTGCAATCTCCAAGTGCTCGTAAGAAATTAGATTGGGACTAGCTTTGTATCAGGGCACGACTTTAGTCGTGCCGGGCGTGAGCCCGGGGTAGTTACGATTGAACCGCGCGGAGCCGCAGTCGCGCGGCCCGACACAAATCGCGACTCACGCCTTCACGGCTTCAGCAAATTGTTCCGCGTACGTTTCCTGCACGGCGCGTACGCCCGCGCCCAGTTCGAACCGGTGCGACGGCGCCACCTGCAGCAACACCTGCTCCAGAGCGCCAATCACGCCGATCGCGTCGAGGTAGTCGTAATAGCCCAGGTGCGCAATGCGGATCATCTTGCCCTTCATCTCGCCCTGCCCATTGGCCACGACCATTGCGAAGCGCTCGCGGAATTCCTTCACGATCGCGCTCGAGTCGACGCCCGCCGGTGCCAACACCGCCGTTACCGCGGCCGCCGGGCATGTCGGCGCGAACAATTCCAGTCCCAGCGCCTTTACTCCTGCACGCACCATCTCTGCCGATGTCTCAGCATTGTGGATCATCGCATCGCGTCCAGCAGCCAGGTCACCTTTGCCCGACTTGCGAATGAAATCAAACGATGCCAGCAGCCCCGCGATCAGCGCGGTCGCCGGAGTAAATGCCGACTCGCCCTTTGCCGCTGCCTTGCGTTCTTTGCGCAAATCGAAGTAATAGCGCGGATTCTTGGTCGTCTCCATGCGCTGCCAGGCCCGCTCGCTCACACTCAGAAAAGCGAGTCCCGGAGGAATCATGAAGGCTTTCTGCGAACCACCGATGAGGATGTCGATGCCCCAACCGTCCACGTCGAACTTCGTCGTGCCCAGTCCGGTGATGGCGTCCACCACCAGCAGCGTGTCGGTGCCTTTCAGCAGGGAAGCCACGCCCTTGACGTCATGTCGCGCACCCGTCGAGGTCTCCGTGCCTTGCATGTACACCACACGCGCGCCATCGAGCTTAGACTTCACTTCATTCAGGTCAAACGTTTCGCCGTACGGAGCGCTCACCAATTCGATCTGGCATCCGAAGGCCTTCGCAATATCGCGCCAGCGCTCGCCGAACTTTCCGGCGGTGAGCACCACAACTTTGTCGCCCGGCGACGTCAGGTTCGAGACCGAAGCTTCCATCGCTCCGCTGCCCGAGGCAGCCAGGATCAACACATCGTTTTGAGTTCCAATAAAGGTTTTGAGGTCGGCCAGCGAGCGGGTAAAGATCTCGCGGAATTCCGCTGTGCGGTGGTGCATGTCCGCTGCGGCTATGGCCTGTTGGGCTGCGGGAAGTAAAGGAGTAGGACCGGGCGTAAAAAGCCGTGTCTTGCGTAGCATGGTAGTTCACCTTTGCTCGTGGGGTTTCCGGCTGAGGGATGCCGGACTTCTATGATAAATCCCCCGCCCCTTCTCGAGCCACTATAATTGCCCCATGAGTTTGACCGAGCAGGTGCAAAAAGACATGACCGCAGCCATGCGCAGTAGAGAAGAGCTTCGTCTCTCCACGCTGCGCATGATGAAAACCGCGTTGAAAAACAAGGAGATCGACAAGCGCGCCCCGCTCGACGAGAAGGAGGAGCTGCAGGTCCTCAGCACCTTGATCAAGCAGCGCAAGGATTCCATCGAAGCCTTCGAAAAAGGCAACCGTCCTGAACTAGCGAAGAAAGAAGCGGAAGAGATCACCTATATCGAAGCCTACATGCCCAAAGCGGTTGGCGAGGCGGAGATTGTCGCCGCGGTAAAGGCCACCATCGCTGAGATGGGCGCTCCCACGATGAAAGACATGGGCACGGTGATGAAGAACGTTATGGCCCGTTTTGCCGGCGCTCGCGTAGACGGCAAAGTCGTCAGCGAGTCTGTGAAGAAAGAGCTGGCGGGAAAGTAAAGCTACCGCCTGCCCTCATTTTGTTCCCGCCAGATAAACCCAGCGCTCAACGCATCAACCTCTAAGCTCCGCAGAGAAGTTACCCGCCAGTTACTATCGCCGGAAGAAGATTCGGTTTATGCTCGCGGTTATGGCAGTTTCGGTCACGGTGCTGGCGAGCGGCAGTAAGGGAAATTGCACGCTCATCTCCAGTTCCGGAACGCGGCTGCTGGTCGATGCCGGGATCTCGTGCCGCGAGTTGTTGCGCCGCCTGGCGCTGTGCATGGAAGATTCGCGATGCATCGATGCCATCCTCGTTACTCACGAGCATAGCGATCACGTGGGCGGCCTACGGGTGCTGGCCAAACGGCTGAAGATCCCGGTGTACATGACCGAGGCCACACACGACGAGTATCGCAAGTACGCGCGTGACTGCGCGGGAAACCGCATCACGTTGGAGCGGTTGGAACTATTCCGTCCCGGCCACGTATTCAACATTGGAGACGTGACGGTTACGCCGTTTACGATTCCGCACGATGCAGTCGATCCGGTGGGATTCACGTTTCGCAGCGAAGGAATAAAGGTGGCAGTCTGCACCGACCTGGGTTATATGCCCTCGAGCGTGCGACAACACATCCGGGGATGCCAGGTGCTGATGATCGAGTCGAACCACGATCTGGAGATGCTGCGCGGCGGCCCGTATCCCTGGGCGGTGAAGCAGCGGGTGATGAGTCGGGTGGGGCATCTGTCGAACGATGCTCTCGCGGATTTCCTGACGACGGACTATGATGGAGGTGCGGAATTCCTAATCCTGGCGCATCTTTCGGAGCAGAACAACCATCCCGAAATTGCGCGGATGACCGCAGAGCGTGCTCTAGGCGAGCAGCGTAATTTTGTACGCAACCAGCTGGTGCTCGCAGCACAACATGAACCGCTGGCGGCAATTCGACTTTAGTCTTCGCCTCACCAAGCGCCTCGGCGGCGCTGGCGTTCTTCAGGGGCAAGGTTTTCTACATGGCAGAGTGCACTGATCGCGTCATCGGCAAAATACTTGCCGGATGGCGCTATGACATATCGGGGCTGGCTCCGGAGATGCGCGGAGACTACGAAGCGCATCTGGCAGAGTGTGAGCACTGCCGCTCACGCCAGCGCCTGCATCGCGGCATCGATATCGGATTGCTGGCGCTGGCTTCGATGTCGATGGGTGTGTTCCTGCTGGCGTATGGGGTAATTCGCCACTTCCAGCCGGAACACGCGTTCTGGCTGGAAATCGGGGCTCTGGGCGGGTTCCTGTTGTCCATGCTGCTGTGGCTGCTGGTGGCGGTTGCGACTCCAGCGCCGATGGTGGTCAAAGATGCGGCCATGACGGGCGCGCGAATGGGCCTGGATAAGCTGCCGGAAGAAATACGGCAGCGGATTCCCGAGGACTTGCGAGAGAAAATCCTGGGACAGTAAAACGCTCCGAACAACTCAGGCCAACAATCCAACTGCAATGATCGAACAACATTGCAGCGGCAACGTCGGTTGCTCGTGCACGGACTTTTCTGTTTTTATGTGCCAGAGCAGTCTAATTGCCCCATGGAGACTTATGCCGCCGATCTTGATCGCCCAGCCAACTCGCGTCGCCGCCGCGGGTAACAAACCCAAACTGATCGACGAGTACATCGGTCGCGTGAACAGCAAGACGGCAGGCGTCAGCGTTGCCCACATGCGCAGTCCTCAGGGCTGGGTAGAGCCGGGCCAGACGCCGGAGTTCGAAGAGTTCACCATCGTGCTGAAAGGCATGCTTCGCGTGAGTCACAAGGGTGGCGAGTTCGACGTGAAAGCAGGACAGGCGGTGATCACGCATCCCGGCGAATGGGTGAGATATTCCACTCCCGAGGCCGATGGTGCGGAGTACATCGCGGTTTGCGTTCCCGCGTTCGCGATGGAGACAGTGCATCGCGATGCGGAGTAAGCGCTTTCTTGCGAGCTAGAGCTTCCTCGGGCGTGATGCGGTCTGCGCCGATGTAGGGGCGCAGAACTTCGGGTATCACCACGCTGCCATCCGCCTGCTGATAGTTCTCGACAATCGCAACCCAGGTGCGGCCGACCGCAAGCCCGCTGCCGTTGAGCGTATGTACGAACTCGCTTTTCTTCGCCCCTTCCGGGCGATAGCGAATGTTGGCACGTCGCGCCTGGAAGGCCTCAAAGTTGGAGCAGGACGAAATCTCGCGAAATAGACCCTGGCCCGGCAGCCACACTTCGATGTCGTAGGTCTTAGCCGAGGAAAACCCCATATCGCCCGTGGAGAGGACGACCGTACGGTAGTGCAGCCCGAGCTTTTGCAGAACCTCTTCCGCATTCCTAGTTAATTTGTCGTGCTCTTCGTAAGACTGCTCCGGCTTGGTGAACTTCACCAGCTCGACCTTCTGGAACTGATGCTGGCGGATGATGCCCCGCACGTCTTTGCCATAGGAACCGGCTTCGCTGCGGAAACAGGGCGTGTAAGCGGTAAGTGAAATGGGCAGGCGTGCGCCATCGAGAGTTTCATCGCGATATAGGTTGGTAACCGGAACTTCTGCGGTCGGAATCAGGTAGAGGTTCTTGTCGTTGTGCGGGACCTTGAACAGGTCGGCTTCGAACTTCGGCAGGTTGCCGGTGCCGTACAGCGACTCGGCGTTCACCATGAAAGGCGGCAGGACCTCGGTGTAGCCATGTTCGCGGGTGTGCAGGTCGAGCATGAAGTTGGCTAGCGCGCGCTCCAGCTTTGCTCCCATGTCCCAATACACGGCGAAGCGCGCACCCGTGATCTTGGCGGCGCGTTCGAGGTCGAGGATGCCGAGTGCCTCGCCGAGCTCCCAGTGCGGCTTGGGAGTGAAATCGAACTGCGGCGGCGTTCCCCAGCGGCGAACTTCAACGTTGTCATCCGCAGTCTTTGCCCACAGGAACGCTGTCGTGCGGAAGGTTGGGGATGCCGGTCAGGATGTCGCGCAACTTCGCGTCGTAGTCGGCAGCGCGCTTTTCTGCGTCCGCGCCCTTTTCCTTCAGATCTTTCTGCTCTTGCAGATTGGCGGCGGTGTCCTGCCCTTCCTTCTTTAGGCGCTGAAATTCAGCAGTCAACTGGTTGCGGCGGGCCTTTGTGGTTTCGGATTCGGTAATGGCGACGCGACGTTCGGAATCGATGGCGTGAAAATCCTTCAAGATGTCGGCCGGATCCATGCCGCGCTGGCGCAGCTTTTCTTCGACGAGGGGCAGATTATTGCGAACGAAAGCAAGATCGAGCATAAGAGAACAGGTTACTTGAAGAGAGTCCCGGCTACCAAGTTTGAATGGGGCGTAGCGGTCAGCGCCGCCCGGGCAGCGATTCAAAGTCCTGCTGCTTGAGCGGCAATTGCTTATGCCATTCGGCGGCGGCATGCACAAAGGCCTGGAACAATGCGCGCGAAGCCGCGTCGGTGTCGCACGTTCGCTCGGGATGCCACTGCACGCGCAACCACGAAATGGTCTTCAGCGGTGCCCTCTACCGCTTCCTTCACCTGATCTTCCGGACACCAGGCGACGAGGCGCAAACCGTCGCCGACAAGATCGGCCGCCTGATGATGGCTGGAATTGACCAGGATCGAAGGCGCGGCGTCCGCCGACAGTGCACCGCCAGCGCGAAGAATCGCAGCCAGCTTCGACTGTGGATCAATCTGGACGCTGATGCGCTTCGACCACGGCTTTCCCTGCCTCGTGTTTCACGCCCGCGGGTACGTCCTGCTCAAGGGATCCGGTGCGCCAGACGTTCAGCGACTGCAGGCCATAACAGATTCCGAAAATCGGCTTGCGCATGTTGTATGCATCCTGCAGCAGCAATTCATCGGTGTTGTCGCGCAGAGTGTCGCTGGCAGCTGTCTTGGGATGACGAGTCGCGCCATATTTTTCGGGATCGACATCGGCGGGACTGCCCGGCAGCAGCACCCCGTCGCAGGTCTTCACCTGTTGCGCGATCTCGGCGTTTGTGGCCTTCACATCGATGATGACGGGCTCGCCCCCGGCTTCGCGGATAGCATGCTCGTATTGCGGCAGGGCACGCATCGCGTACTTTGGGTCCGCGTTGGGAAGCGGAATGGCGATGCGCGGTCTCATAATGCCGCTGGTCCGTCAGCGTCGACTGACACCAGTCCGGGAACTGGCAGCTTGGCGCGCGAACCGTAGAGATTGGCCATCACTTCTCTGACGCGTTCTGCGAGTTTGTCCATTTCCCGGGGAACCATGCCCGTCGTCGCAATGGGTTCTCCCACGATCATCTCGATGCGGCCCGGGCGCAGGTAAAAGCTGTTCATGGGCAGTAGTTCGTACGTGCCCACCAGGACAATCGGCACCACTGGCGCTTGGGCCTTGATCGCCATGTAAAACGCGCCGCCCATAAAGCTTTGCAGCTGCCCATCGCGAGAGCGTCCGCCCTCGGGGAAGATCACCAGCGGCATGCCTTTGTGCAGGGATTCGCTTGCGCGGTTGAGCCCGCGCAACGAAGCGCGAGCATCGCCCTGATCGATGGGGATTTGTCCCGACCGCGTCAGGTGCCATCCCAGAAACGGATACCGAAACAACTCGCGCTTGGCCAGGATGCGGAACTGCGTGGGCAGGCTGGCATAAAGCACCGGAATATCGAGCGCTGACAGGTGATTGGAAGCATAGACAGCGGGTTGCGCCGGGTCGATGTGCTCGAGTCCTTCGGAATAGACGTGAATACCTGCGGTCTTCAGGATCATCCGCGCCCAGGTGCGCGCGAACCAGTGCTGCATGCTGTCCATCCCGATCGAAGAAAGAAGACAGAAGCGAGAGCGTTCCCATCACTCCCGTGTAGAGGTAAATAGCGGAACAAAGACGTAGTACGAACGCAGCCGGCCCCACACCGTGCCGTCGCTGTTTGTCGGAACATTGCCGGGTTGATCGTCGTTGCCCATCGCTATGCCGGAATCCCCATCGCCTTCATGGCTTCGCCCACCAGAAACATCGATCCCGTCACCACGATCACGCCGTCGGTCGGCAGTGATCTCGCCGGCCCGGGCAAGCGCCAGCGCGGTCGACTCTTCCGCCGACATCGCAGTGCCTGTCCGCGATCCTGCCCGCAGAAGTTGCTCGGTCGTGGCAGCGCGCGGATTGTCGATGTGCGTAACCACGACATGTTGAGCGATCGGGAAGAGGATGTCGGCCATCTCCTGCACCGCCTTGTCGCCCATCGCTCCGAACACGATGGTGAACTCGCGATCGGGAAAAGTCTCCGAAAGCGTCGAGCGGAGCGCCCACGCGCCCGCAGGATTGTGCCCGACATCCAGCACCATCTCTCGTTCGTGCGTCGCCGCCGAAGGTGCCACAACCTGGAAGCGCCCCGGCCATTTGGTTTCGCGGATGCCCTGCTCGATCTGTTGGGCGCTTACCCTGAATCCGAAGCGGCCTATTTCCTCCGCAGCCGCGATGGCCAGAGCGATGTTGCGCAACTGATGCCGCCCGGCCAGAGGCGAGTCCACGAGGATCTCTTCGCCCATCACGCTCAGCGGATAGCGGCTGCGCCCCGCGACAGGAACCACCCGACCAGCCAGCATTTCTGCGGCTCCCGGTGAAACTGGCGGGACATATTTCGCAGCGCTGACTCCAGTCGCGTGACGATCGAGAATCGCGTGGCCGATAACGTCGTTGGCCTCGGGGTGCTGCGGCAGGGTTACCACCGATTCCCTTTTCGCGAATGATGCCGGCCTTCTCGCGCGCGATTTCCCCGATCGTATCGCCGAGATACTTCTGATGGTCGAGCGATATGTCAGCGATGACCGAAACCAGAGGATCGACAACGTTGGTGGCATCGAGTCGTCCGCCCATTCCGACTTCGAGCACCGCGATCTCCACCCCAACGCTGGCGAAGTACTCGAACGCCATGACCGTCAGCATCTCAAAGAAGCTGGGATGCCACGGCAGCTTGCCCGAACCCAGCAATTGTTGGGCAGTGCGCTCGACCCGATCGTAAATCTCGCTGAACTCAACGTCGGCAATGGCCTCGCCGTCGACCCGGATGCGCTCATTGATGCGCACCAGGTGCGGCGAGCTGTAAAAAGCAGTCTTGTATCCCGCCGCGCGCAGGATCGACGACAACGTGGCCGCGGTCGAGCCTTTGCCATTGGTCCCGGCCACCAGTACGCTGGGAAAACGTCGCTCCGGATTGCCCAGCGCCGCCAGCATCTCCCGCACATACGCCAAGTCGAACTTGTGCGAAGGAGTGCCGGCCAGCTCATGCCCGAGCTCGTAAAGCTGATCAACCGTGGTCTGGTAGGTCATGCGAACACTTCAGATTACATCATCGTGAGCCTGGTTTTGGCGGCCCAGGCGCCCGTGAAATCGGGCGGCAGATGGCTCCCCACGCTTGGTCGGGCGCATTACGCTCTTTGCGATTAGCAATTGATCGCCCTCTTATTTCGTCTGCCTTTTGCACAAGTATTTGCAATCCTGCACACGAATTTCACACCGACCCGCAGTTTCCGCTTGAGCCCGCTCACGCCAGCAATTATCGTAGCGCCCAATTAGGCACAAGCTTTTCGCGTACCGCTCTCGCGGCAATGCGCGATGACTCCACGGGACAACGCCATCACGGCCGCGCCGGGCAATGCGGCCTGAAGCTGCCATTGGCAGCGCTCTTCTCTTAGCGCTGGAAATGGCCCACGTGGAGGCGCGCCGCCGATCAGGCCAGTTCGACCACTGTGTGCGTTTTGTGCGGACAGTCCGCCCCGACCATGTCGCGCGGCAACCTCCCCTGTCCGTACGGCAACAAGCGCACCTCGCGCTTTGCGCGCCAGCGTTCGGCTGCCGGTCCGGTCTCCACGAGCGACGAAAGCGGAGCCCGCGTCAACTGACGCCGGAGCTGTGCCTCAGAGTGCGACTCGTGGGTGGCTGGCCCGCGGGTCGCACTGCGGTTTTGGGGCAGCGAAAATCCTCTCTGATCAACAAACAATGCGAGACCGAGGCCGGGGAGCCGATCGCGGCGCAACCTCGAATCAGAAACTCGACCCGTGAGCGGATACTGCAGCCGATGAGTCTGCGCGACAAACAGATATGGGTCGCGACGGTCGTACAACTCGCGAGAAATCCAGCCCGTAGGGCGGAATATCATAGCCCAGGACGTAAGTCCTGGGTGGGCGTGGTGGAAGGAAACCACGAGTCCCGTAGGGACGGCAGATGTTTCCCCGATTCGCATTCCTTTTATTCACAGCACCTCACAGGATTTCTAACGAAATCGTTCTACGAACCGTCATGATTACCTGAAACGCCATTGCGTGTTCCTGCCACTCTCACTAACCTGATATCACTTCGCGATGGCAACCACCGACTACTCTCTCGAACGCGGACTCCCCGCCAGCATGGAAGCCGAGCGCTCCATCCTCGGCGCCATCCTGCTCGACAGTCTGCTCTACGATCAGGCCGCCGAACTCAAGCCCGACGACTTCTCGCTCGACGCGCATCGCCGCATCTTCTCCCGCATGCGCGATCTGCAGGACACCGGCCGCCCCGTCGACATGATCACCCTCGCCGAGGAACTCGACCGCCGCAAAGAGGTCGAAGCCATCGGCGGAGTCGCCTACCTGTCGTCGCTCATCGACGGAGTTCCCGACCGCCCCAGCATCGAGCACTACGTCCGCATCGTGCGCAACAAGTCGCTGCTCCGCGGACTCATCAACATCGCGCAACTCGCCATCGCCGAAGCCATCGACCACTCCGACGAAGCCGAAGAGGTCATCAACCGCGCCGAGCAGGGCATCTTCCAGCTCTCCGAGAACCGTCTCGGACAGGGCTTCAGCGACATTCCCTCCATCGTCAAAGGCTCCTTCGGCTCGCTCGACGAGCTCTACGCCCGCGGCCAGGAGATCACCGGACTCGCCACCCACTACACCATGCTCGACAAGATGACCAGCGGCTTCCAGCCCAGCGATCTCGTCATCATCGCCGCGCGCCCCTCCATGGGCAAAACCGCGCTGGCCATGAACATCGCCGAAAACGCCGCCATCCTCGACGGCAAAGTGGTCGGCGTCTTCTCGCTCGAAATGTCGAAGGAAGCGCTGCTCATGCGCATGCTCGCCTCGCACGCCCAGGTCGACTCGCACAAGCTGCGCACCGGCTTCCTCGGCAAGGAAGACATGCAGAAGCTCACCCACGCCATGGAAGGCCTCATGCAGGCGCGCCTCTTCATCGACGACACGCCCGGCATCTCGGTGACCGAAATGCGCTCCAAGGCCCGCCGCCTCAAGCAGCAGGAACAGCGCCTCGACCTCATCATCGTCGACTACCTGCAGCTCATGTCGGCCGTGCCCATCGGCGGCAAGCGCTTCGAGAACCGCACCCAGGAAGTGTCGGCCATCTCGCGCGGACTCAAAGCCGTCGCCAAGGAGTTGAAGGTCCCGGTCGTGGCGCTCTCGCAGTTAAGCCGCGCTCCCGAAAGCCGCGGAGGCGACCATCGTCCGCAACTCTCCGACCTGCGCGAATCCGGCTCCATCGAGCAGGACGCCGACGTCGTGGCCTTCATCTTCCGCGAAGAGGTCTACAAAAAGGACGATCCCGACCTCGAAGGCATCGCCGAACTCATCATCGCCAAACAGCGCAACGGCCCCACCGGCCTCATCAAGCTGGCCTTCAAGCACTCGTCCACGCGCTTCGAAAACCTGGCCGCCGAGAGCGACTACATCCAGTAAGTTTGGGTGCCCGACACAAGCCGGTGTTGCTTGTGCAGGTCTTTTGTGAGGAAAGTGAGGTTGCCCGCGGGTGCCCGTTCAAGATTGAGCGGGTGTTTTCGGGTGGAAGCACCGGCCTTTAGGCCGGAGAATTCTGGACCAACATTCAGTGCTTCAGCCCCGGCGGGATAGCGACGAGCTCTTTTCTGTCCGCCGCCTGGGCGCGGACGAGGTGGGACACAAATTCCTTTTCCTCTGGATAAATGGTGCGGCGGCAGGAGGAGCGCCAGAGAAATCGACAGGGCGGGAAAACTAAAGTAACCAACCTTCCGAGCGGGTCAACGTGCGCGTCGGCGCGCAGGAGAATGCTGACTCTGAGTTTTGTTCGAGGCCTTCCGTCCGGGCGAAGAGGCTAATTGAGACGAAGTCGGCAGCCCTGTAGATTTTCTCCCTGAATGACGATATTAAAAGTGATGATGCTTTGCCCGAACGCGTATCTCGCTGCGACGTATAATCGTCGAACCAGCCGCTAAAGCGGGAGGTCCGCAAGTTCGTTCAGCAAGTACTGCATCGGCACTTGGCCGGCATTAACATTTCGGCGGAGTATGGGAGAAGTCACCGACGCATGCGGCTCATGCCCGCATAATGTGTCTGGACTCCCGCTGACATATCAGGGGGCATTTTGTGAATTCTTTACCGCAGTTCGTGTCAGCGACAACAGATGAGCTGGTTGCCCCTGCTAAGGATATGTTCCCCCAAACACCGATTGACCCATGGCTGAACAAAGTCCATTGTGGCGACTGTGTCGAACTAATGAACAGTATGCCCTGCTTGGTGGGCATGATAGTCACCAGTCCGCCCTACAACCTTCGAAATAGCACCGGCAACGGGATGGAAGGATGGTCGTGGAGGAAAATGGGCGAACGCTCAACTCCTAAATGGTTACAAAAGCCATGACGACGCCATGCCCCATGATGAATATGTCAAGTGGCAGCGTATGTGCCTGACCGCCATGATGAGAGTCTTACGGGAGGATGGCGCAGTCTTCTACAACCATAAATGGCGCGTGCAAGGTGGTTTGCTGCAGGACCGATCAGATATCGTTCACGGATCTCCTGTCCGGCAAATCATAATCTGGAAAAGGGCTGGTGGCATTAATTTTAACCCTGGATATTTTCTGCCGACCTACGAGGTCGTCTACCGAATTTGCAAGCCCGAGTTCAAGCTGGCTCCCAAAGCGATAATGCGATGGGTGATGTTTGGGAGATTTCACAAGAGCTTGACACGCCACATCCAGCTCCCTTCCCCGTTGAACTGGCGCAACGATGCATCCAGTCGACTGCGGCGGAGATTGTACTTGACCCATTCATAGGCTCGGCACGACTGCGATCGCCGCCAAGCTTGTAAGCGGAATTGGATTGGGTTAGAGATCGTAAAGGACTATTGTAAAGTGGCAAACAAGCGCATAGAAGCTGCGCGAAATCCCATAGGAGAGTAGCCTCATGCCACTTTGGTCAGACGACGAAGTTATCTTGGCAATGGAGTTTTTTTACACGTGTCCCGAGCGTATGCATACCGATTCTCATGCTAGATGCCAGGAGATGGCAGGCGTCCTGGAGAGGACTCCGGGCCGGCGCCCATCGAATCCTCCGTAATATCAAGTTCGTCGTAACCGGGGCACTGGTTTAGAGCACGCTTCCCAACGAATTTACGATCTGGTGGCTCAGTATGGAAACGATGTTCCGGCCTTGAGGGCAAGGGCGGCACAAATCCGCCAAGCTACACTCTGCCGCTCCATTGCGGCAACTAATGCCGATCCAAGCGCCCGTAAACAAGAAGGAGCTGTTTTCCGGTGTTCGCGAGATTATTCGACACGGCTGGTATGAGATGCCAGAGACGGCGAGATCTCGCGGTACCGGTGGCCCTGGGAATTTCCTTGAGGACTTGCTCGGACTTTGCGTTGGCAGTCAGGATATCGCGGACTCTTGCGGTTGGGAGCTTAAATGGTACACCGCGAAAACGAATCTTATTACCTATTCCACAAAGAAGCACAGCCCCCAGAGGTTATGCGGGCTATGGTAAAGAAGTGGGGTTGGAAAGACGCACACGGGCGACTGAGTTTTCGCCATACGATTGCCGGGCGATCTGACAGATTTAAGGTAGAGAGTGATCGAAACCGAATAGTGGTTCGTCCAAAGAATGGCGAAGGGCCCTCACCATACTGGACGCACGACGATTTTGTTAAGCGTCGCAGGAGGAAAGCTCCGACGGCTGATGCTCATTAAAGGCGAGCGGGAGGGCAACAAGGTCCGTTTTGTTCAGGCAGACTGCTTTGAGAACCTATCCATCAGTTTTGTCGTTTACGAGCTAATTAGGGGAACAATCGCAATAGACTTCGACGTGCGTGAAGCGAGTCCTGGAAGCCTTGGACTACGGAATCACGGCACAAAATTCCGCGTTGAGCCCGACGACGTATGTAGCCTATATATGAAAAAAGAGAGACTCAGTTGAGTCTGGTTACTTTTGGTGGGTGGCCCGTGGAGTGGCCCGGCCACGAACTCACTAACCTGGGTGTCCTCGATAAGGTCGAAGGCATTGTCAAGCGACACTTCTCCTGAGGCGGTGCGTGAGCACCGCTCGTTCGCTAGCACGATTGAGGACGAAACCCACTGGAGAACTCGCTCCAATCACCTTGCGGTGAGACCCACCTCGTTCCACCAACCATCGATACGGCCCCAAGACGTCGACCACGATTCTTCCAGCCAACCTCCCGTCTCTACGGGAGGCGAGAACGCCTAATCAATTCTACGGTCCTAGCTTCCGCTGACCAGGGGCACCCCGCGGGCTGTTCTCGATCGAAACGATCTCCGGATACGGCGTGTTGGTGCGCAGCATCCAGTAGAGTCGTACCGCCAACTTGCGTGCCGCCGGTGGCCCACATATTCCGTGGCCCATATCTGCCTTCCTTTGGAGATGTGGGCTTTTTTCGTCACAACCACCATAAAACTGGAATCAGAATTACGGGCGAGTGGCCCGGCCAACGCGCTAATTAATGTGGGCGCCCCGTTCTAGCCCGGTTTTGGCTAGGGCGGGGCCTTCCTTCCAGCTCAAACTGGCCGTCAACTCAAGCGCTGACTTTTCTTATCTTCCGAAGTTACGGACTCTCAGAGAACCGCGCTCCGGAAAGACTGCCTCGATTCGCAGGACACCGCCCATGGCTCTTACCATTGAATCCAACGTGCTCACATACATGTCAGCGCGTCGCTCCATCTTTGAAATTGACGACTGCTTCACATTGAGGGTCTTGTCCCGGTGCTCTTGGGTCAGGCTCAGTGCTTCCCTGAGCTCGTCAAGCGCCATTTCTTTCTGGCAAGCTGCGCTTCTCATGGAGCGCCTCGCGCGACCGTCGGCATCCGCCGGCAGTTCCCGAATCCGATTCCCCATCCCGCTCCTCCGCATTCTTCAAGGTGTTTATCAAACAGTGCATCCGCTCGTGGCACAAACTCGTCATACCAGCCCGGGTTACCGCTCTTGTCGCCGCCAATCAGTAAAATCGCGGTGCGTTTCGGGTTGAAGGCATACAATATTGCGCAACTGGGATTCGCGAACGCAGTCCCCGCAACTCCTTCATGTTTGCGTGTTTCGAAGTCACAATCACGTCTGAATGCGGGCGGGGTAAGGTTGGCCCATGTTCCTCAAGCCAGCTCGACCTTGGCATTCACTTCCTCCTGCTCTTCCATATTCAGGGAGTTCCACCACCGCCCCAAACTCGTCTGTGTATTCGACGTCCCATTCCACAGAAGTGAATATAGCCTGCATGGAATATAATGTCAAGGCGTGGCCCGGCCAATGCACTAACTAATCTGGGTGCCCCTCGATAAGGTCGAAGGCATTGTCAAGCGAGAGTTCTCCTGAGGCGGTGCGCAAGCACCGCTCGCTCGCCAGCACGATTGAGGACGAAAGTCACTGGAGAACTCGCGTTTATCAGTTTGCGGTGAAACCAATTTCGTTTCACCAACCATCGATACGGCCCACAACTGCGACCATGATTCTTCTATGCGAACCTCCCGTCTCGTACGGGAGGCGAGAGCGCCCAATCAATTCATCGATCTAGTCGCCACCGCGACCGACCAGGGGCACCCGCGGGCTGCTCTCGATCTGACGATCTCTGGATACCTCGTGTTGGTGCGTAGCATCCAGTAGAGTCGTACGGCTAACTTACGCGCTGCCGCCACCTTGGCCACGCCTTTCGCCATGCGATGGCAGCGCTGTTGATACGTCTTGCGAAATCCTTCGTCCTTCCGATTGGCACTGTGCGCCGCTTCCACCAGCAACATGCGCAAAAACCGATTGCCCTGTTTGCTGATCGCACCCAGCCGCTGCCGTCCGCCCGAACTGCGTTCGCGCGGAATCAACCCCAGATAGCTGGCCACCTGTTTGCCTCGCCGAAAGCGCGTGACATCGCCGATGGTCACCACAAACGCCAGCGCCGTGATCGGACCCACTCCCGGTTGCGTTCTTAACAACTGCGCCATTTTGTCTCTCTGAGACTCTTCTTCCGCCGAATGGTCCAGATGACCAATCTGCTCATCCAGACTCTTCAGCAACCCCAGCAAGTCCTGACGTCGTCGTGCCGTCCAGCCTTCGAGTGGCAACTCGCGCAGCGCTTTCTGTCCCGCCGCGCTCCACAGCTTGCCCTTCTTCTGCATCCCGCGATTCATTGCCAGATGCTGCAGCCCGTTCTTCACTCGCGTCCGAATCTCCACCAGCTTGTGGCGATGGATCAGCAACTGCCGCACATCCCGCTGCTCGGCACTCGCTGTCCACAACCGCGGAAACCGTCCTTCCACCAGCAGCTTCAGAATGTGCGCTGCGTCCCGCTTATCCGTCTTCTGCTTGCGCACATAGCTGGCCCGGATCTGCGCCGCATCTCCTACCCATACCTCGTGTCCTAACTGCTGCAACATCTCCACAAACCACTGACTGTTGCCGCAGGCTTCTACTCCTACCAGCGCCGGCTCCGCCAAAGCGCGATAGAACCGCTCGGCCTCGCCGTCTCCGTTCACCAGCTTGCACTCGCCTGTTTCCCCTGTCTCGGCGTCCAACCACGCCACTTGCTGCCAGCTGGGATGAAAATCGCATCCTATAATCTTCATCGAAGGCTCCTTCTGTCCCCAGCGTCTTCTTGTCCTCAATCAAAAAAGACGTCTCGAGTTCGCTGCGAGCCTTCGACCTTATCCAATCAGTTCTCTAGCCCGGTTTTGGCTAGGGCGGGGCCTTTCGTCCCTCGGTAGTACTCAGTCCAAGGCGACTCAATTTCCACCACGCCGGATTCTCCAGTCAGATAGTGCCGAAAGCTGGATTGGCCCGGAGGGCCGACATATCAAAGCCCAGTGCTTCTGCCCGAACGCGCTGGCAACGGGCCTGCGTTGACGGCGTATGATACCTCCATGGATTTTCAGTTCACTGCTGTCTTCCGCCGAGTCCCTGAGGGTTACATCGCATTCGTTGAGGAACTCCCGGGCGCGAACACGCAGGGCGAAACTCTTGAGGAGGCCCGGGCCAACCTGCAGGAGGCCGTTACGCTGGTTCTTGAAGCCAATCGAACGCTTGCCGAGGAATCGGTTTCGGGCCAGGACGTGATTCGAGAAACCTTCAAGGTCGGTGCGTGAAGCGTCGGCTGCTCGTTCATCACCTCGAACAGCACGGTTGCGAACTGCTACGCGAGGGATCCAACCATTCCATCTACGTGAATCGTGCTGCGGGCAAGACCTCAGCCGTGCCCCGCCACACCGAGATCAACGACTACCTGGCCCGAAAGATCTGTCGTGACTTAGGAGTTCCAACGCCTTAGCGTGACCGGCGGGCTACGGGGCCAAGCGCCCAGCTATTCGCGGGTTTCGAATGTGCCTTGGAACGTTTCGCCGACCCCCTTTATCACACGGCGGCGTGACCTCTGTCCTTTCCCGCCTCGTCTCCCATGCTGTAAAAAACGCATTGTGAGGCAAGGGGAGACGTGTCTCTGCCTCCATCCGCGCCCAGCGCGCAAGAGAATTTGTTCTTTGACATCGTCCTACCGCATCGGAAATGAGTATGACTTGTATTGAAAGTATGCCAATTTGCAGTCATATAAGTATGACAAGTATGGCAAAATTCTGTATGACAAGTATGTAAAGTATGCCAAGTTTTCGGGCTCAAACCGCCATTTTTGCCAGCTAAGTCCTACGGGCAGACATGGATACGTATAACCCCTTTAGAATGATAACTTGCGAACATTTTCCGTCTAACCGACTGATTCTAAACAACCGTGAATCACGCATCGCCACTCGGCAGGGCGGAGATCAGAAAGCCCTTCCGCCAGAGGCCGAGGCGCCCCGCCCGCGCAATTACCGCACTAAAGTCTCCCGATGAGCTTATTATGTGTGGCTGCGGACGGCTGCAGTGAACGTCCCGCTTTGGAACAAAATCCAAAAGGTAGGCTGAGACAATGAAAACTTCCACTTCGTTTTGGTTCGTTGCGCTGGTTTTATCGGTACTGAGTTTCGCCGGATTTGCACAGGCAGGTCTAGTCGTCTTCGGCACGGGATTTTCTTTGCCGGAAAGCATTTCGCTTGTACCCACAGGATTCGGCACCTATGGCGGCGACTACTTTATTCCCGATCCCGGTATTAACGCTTTGGGCTTGGGCAACGTCGATTATCTGCCGCCAACGGGCGGCACAGCCTCCGTCTTTGTGACGATTCCCGGCCAAACCCCGTGCGACCGTTGGGCGGACTATTTCTGCCAGGCAGTTTCGGCTCTTACGGTGGACAGTACCTGGCGGTAGGCGGGAATGGCAGTGGGTCTTTCGCCGCGGCGGTTGCCGCCGATGGAACCATAACACCCGTGACAAGCACGACCAGCAATCAATTTGTGTCGCCTGTGCTGGCTCCGGCTGGCTTTGGCTCGGTGGCTGGGCAGGTGCTGGTGACGAACTCGGATGGCACGGTCAGAGCCATCGATCAAACCGGGAACCTGACTACGTTCGCCACCGTGTCGGGCGCTTCTTTGTTTGGCGCGGTCATGGCTCCTCAGGGCTTCGGGGCCTTTGGGGGTGACTTGCTGGTGACCGACGCAGCAAGCGGTCATATTTTTGCGATCGACGCCCAAGGAAATGTGAACCTCTTTGCGACTGTTCCCCTGGGTCTTAACCAGCCCGGACTAAGGCAGATGGCATTTGCGCCAGCTGGTTTCGGTGCCTATGGTGGAGACCTTTTCCTTTCGATCTCGGGTAGCGGCGCAGGAGGAGGTACCTTTGGGGCGCTCGTGGCGTTGGATGGAAACGGTAATGAGATCGCCCAATTGATTGTTGGCACTCAATTGAGCGCGTTCGATCCGCGCGGGCTGTTTTTTCCGGACGACCAAACTCTCCTGATCAGTTCGTCAGACCCGATCTATCTGGGAACACCGCAGGACTTTCAACCGGTCCCAGAACCGACCACCCTGTTGTTGTTGGGTAGCGGGATGCTCGGTTTGTTGTCGAAGCGGCTCATCAAGATCCGGAAAGAAAGCTGATCGACAGACTGCCTTTTACGCAAACCGCGTTCGGCTGATATGTGTTCTCGGGCGGATCGAACATGGGATAGAAATACGTGCTGACCCCATTCGTGCAATTCGGTGTGCCGGTAGCGCAGGTCGCATTCGGATTCCCACACTTGCTGGGGTAATTTTCCGGACCGTACGTGCTGCTGGTTGGTCCCTGGCAGGTATACACGGGCTCTGATGGATTGCCACTGCAAGCCTCGGTCACCGGCAGATTGTAGGAAGCACCCCCGGTGTTGGCACATTGATTCTGTTTCCAAAGAGCGTCGGTGCAGGTTGAGGGGATGACGCTGATGTCATACCAGACACAGGCCGCTCCGGAACTGAAGCAGCCGGGATTACTGGCAGCTTCAAAATTGGTTTCGACCATGGTCAGGTGTTGCGCCTGGGCGCTCATGCAATTGACAGGCGCTGCATTCAACGCGGCACAAAAGCGCGACGAACTACTGGAGGTGTCAACCGACGCAGTACAGGTCTGTCCGGCGTTGATTTGGGTGTAAGCAGCGTTGGCACCCTTGCCGGTATTGACACATCCGTTTCCGGATGAATTCCAGGTGATAACACCTGGCGCCTGGTTCAGGGTAGTAAAGCTGACATAGATGGCAACTGATTGGCTATTCAAAATACTAACGGTCACGGTGTCGGCCAACACCATTGACGATGCGCCGAGTAGCAGCAAAAGGACAGTAGACAGTCCCTTGAAAGTACTCCAGTAACGATTCATCAATTGTCCCCTTCCAGCGACGAATCATAGACTGCTTCAGTCGCCAAATGCGACAAGAATTTGGGGAGCTTCGGTCCTTCGGTGGCAATTGCGGGCGGGTGAGGAAGCTCAGGCCCAAAGTCGCGTGTCTTGCCGCAAGCGGGCAACGTCCCGCGTTGGCGCACTCCCGAAGAAACGGCTGTATTCCCGGCTGAACTGCGAGGCGCTGAGATATCCCACGTGTTGGCTGGCACTGCCCGCGTCCATCATGGTTGACAACATGAGACGCCTCGCCTCTTGCAGGCGCAGCACCTTTTGATAGTGCAGCGGGCTCATCGAGGTCACGGACTTGAAGTGCTCGTGGAAATGAAGACACGCTCATGTGCACCAGCTCGGCCAACTCTTCGACCTTCATCGGCTGGGAGAAGTTGGCGCGCAGCCAGGAGATTGCTTTCGCAATTCGGTTCACGCTCGACTCGGCAAATCCCATTTGTGCGACGCGAACGCCAATGGGACTGCGCAGCACGCGGATCAGGATTTCGTCCATCACCAACGGAGCGAGGAGTTCAGCATCTCCGGGCTGCGCCAGGCACTCCATGAGCCTGATTGAGGCGTTCACAATGCTCTGGTCGATCTGGGTGATGTAAACGGCACGCCTCTCCTGCAGGGGAGGCAGTCCTTGCGGATACACCTTCAACACCAGCTCGGCAATCCGACGTGGATCGATGTCAAGCCTCAGAGACAGGTACGGCTCGGATTGGCTGGCCCGTGTGATCTGTGCCGCGACTGGCAGTGCAACGGAGTAAACCAGCATGCGCGATGCGTCGTATTCGAAGACTTCGTCGCCCACGATGACGGTCTTCGATCCTTGCGCGACGATGGACAAGCAAGGTAACTGAAGGGCATGCACACACTGTTTGTTGGTTCGCGAAAAGCGGCTGGCGTGTAAATCGGGGATGCCCAGATCGAAGCTGCCGTCGTGTGGGGCATAGGCGGCAATCAAGCGCGCCAGCTTGGTGGTGTCTGGCTCGCTTGAATCTGCGAGTCCATTAGTCCGCCGAGTGAAGTCAATTTTTCGGTTGCTGCTCACGGCTTTGAGAATACCTTCCTTGCAGTCATAGTGACGCTCATTGCTTTGGGCCAGCTATGGTCTTGTCCATCCAGACGTGCCACGTACCCGGCCCCGCTTTCTCATTGGATATCGGGCGACCCGCCAGCTTGAGTGCCAGCTTGATCTGACCGTGATGGTAGCCCTCGTGCCAGATCATGTGCTGCAGCAGGAGGATTGGGTGGTCATAGTGTAGCTTCATGTCTCCGCCTGTCTGCACCTTGCTCTTCACCGCATCTCGCACCACCTTGGCGCTGTCATTCAGCATCTGCGCGATGCGGTCAGGGTCACGCCCCGACACCCACTCTTCCTCGGGCACTTCCGTGGCAGACTCGGGAGCGTCTTCAAATACGAACACCAGTCGCACATAGTGGATGTGGGTGAACATCTCGGCGACCGATGGGCTGCCCTCCATTACCCGGGCCTCCAGCCCGCCATCGGGTACGGCGCGGAGCAGGTTGACGAGGATCGTATTGTTCCGGTCCCACGAGTCCAGCAGAGCTTCGACGAGACTTTGGTCTGCTACATCCAACATAGTCACACCCTGGTTGACGCGAAAACTGCGATAGTTTCAAGATGCTAAACAGAAGTGACGGGCCTCGGTCAGCGTGTCTCGATAAGAACGGCAACGTCGAACTTTGAATAGTACTTTTTCACGTCACCGGCCCCGTATTTTTCACGGAACCTTTCGACCACAGACGAAACTTTTTTGGCATCAGTCATCGGCACAGCCTTAAGTTCAGCGGCTGCGTCGCGCGCAGCGACCACAAGTTTCGGATCCTTGAGCACGTTCTTGTACCACTGCGTATCCGAACCGAACACTGGCAGCAGGTAAAGGATCGGGTCTTCGAATACGAACCAGATTGGAATGGAGATGCTGCGTCCTGACGTCCTGCCGGTCACGGTAATGGTAATTTCGCGATAACGGGAGAGGCGGTCTTTCAGATCATTCTTTTGCGTTGGCATGTGTACCTGCTGTACATGAGTATCTCGAATGAGATTTCCGCGGTGCCAGGATAGTTGTTTTCAGGCTTTGGAAAAGAGCTCCTTCGCGATCATGATAGCCGTCATGGCGCTGGGCCAACCTGCGTAAAACGCCAGATGGGTGATGGTCTCAATCAGTTCCTGCTCTTTCACGCCATTTTCGACCGCTCGTCCGAGATGAAATCGCAACTGGTCGGGCCGATTCAAG
Organism: uncultured Acidobacteriaceae bacterium; assembly: GCA_963696575.1. Lineage (GTDB taxonomy): Bacteria > Acidobacteriota > Terriglobia > Terriglobales > Acidobacteriaceae > DASRAA01. Next base: position 370,193 of record CAVOKT010000004.1, on the reverse strand, counting down.
GCAATCAGAGCGGCAACTGTGACTAGACTGCGATCGCGCTTGGAGAGTTCCGTTCGTTCCCATAAGTCTCCAAAAAGCACGTTTTCGGTTAATTCGACAAGCTTTGGTGCGAAGCTGCCAAGCGATTTCTGGATTGCTGAAGGTTCTTTACTCATAGCAATGCGCTCCGTAACGGAAGTTTCAGCCGTCTCTTGATGTCCATTTCGGAATTCCCTTAGGTAAAGCTGCTCGTGTGCCCAAATCCTATTTCCACGTCGTGGCGACCGCTTCAGTCGTGCTCCCAGGTGACAAACCAATGTTCATCGGGCCGAGCCGACTTGATGGTTAGACGCCCTTCTCTGGTGAACTCGTAGACGCGGGTGAGGTCCTTGCCGACAAGCAGGTCACGCGTAACCGATCCCCGCACATGATGCGTGACCGTGTGCTTCGCCTCATCTACGTCGTAGCTTCCGAAGGACGCCTCGTACCCATTAAGGACATACTCATTGGATAGGGCACTGGCCGACTTGGGGTACATGAGCTGCACTGACATGTGGCCATCGCGCGTGTAGATCAGCATACCTATCGGCTGAGGGATGTCCGTGGGCTTCCCATCCGGTCCGGGCGCATCGATATGCACCAGATGCCACGCTCCAATCAGCTTTTCTCTGGCTGACTCAGGCTCTGCTGCCTGCTTCTTTGCAGATTTAGCCTCACTTAAACCAGTGATCGCCACAACCACGATTAACACGCCACAATACAGGGCTTTCATTTTAGGTCTCCCGCCGATTACTGCCCACAGGCCTGCCAGCTGTCCATGGAACATCAAAAAACGAGGCTCATCTCACCGCCCGCTCAGCTTCTGAAGGTGCTCGGGATAGCGCTCGCCTTCCAGCTTGATCTGGGAGGAGGCACTATCGATTTCGCGAAGATCATCCGGAGTCAGCTCAACTGCAGCTCCCCCGATATTCTCTTCCAGCCGATGCAGCTTAGTTGTGCCCGGGATCGGTACCATCCAGGGTTTCTGTGCCAGAATCCACGCCAGTGCGATCTGCGCTGGGGTTACCTTTTTCTTCTCGGCGAACTTGCCCACAACGTCTACCAGAACTTGGTTGGCCTTCCGGTTCTCAGGCGTGAAGCGAGGAACAATGTTGCGGAAGTCCGCCTTGTCGAACTCTGTATCGGCGTTGATCGCCCCGGTCAGGAATCCCTTCCCCAACGGGCTGAACGGAACAAATCCGATACCCAGCTCTTCGAGGGTTGGCAGTATCTCTTGCTCGGGCTCTCGCCAAAACAGCGAGTACTCGCTCTGTAGTGCCGCGACCGGCTGGACAGCATGCGCGCGGCGAATCGTCTTCGCGCCTGCTTCGGAGAGGCCGAAATGTTTCACTTTGCCGGCTTGGATGAGGTCTTTCACGGCGCCGGCTACGTCTTCAATCGGCACCTCGGCATCGACGCGGTGCTGGTAGAAAAGGTCAATTACGTCGGTCTTGAGGCGCTTGAGTGAAGCGTCGGCGACCTTCTTGATGCGCTCCGGCCTGCTGTCCAGCTCCCCCGTGTTCTTACCGGCGTCATCGATCTTCCATCCGAACTTGGTGGCAATGACGACCTTGTCTCGGTAGGGCGCCAGCGCTTCGCCCACGAGTTCTTCGTTCGTCCACGGACCGTAAACCTCGGCTGTGTCGAAGAAAGTTACCCCGCGCTCGACGGCTGCTCTGATGAGGGAAATGCCGTGCTGCTTCTCGACAGCGGGGCCGTAGCCGAAGCTCAGCCCCATGCATCCAAGGCCGATGGCCGAGACTTCCAAATTGCTCTTTCCAAGTTTGCGTTTCTGCATTGTTTCTCCTAAGAACCTACGATTTCTGCAAGAGACGAAGCGCTCACAACCTCGACCTTTATTGCTTGCTTTTCCAGTATCGTCCGGAGACCTTTGGGTTGTTGCCCATTCCGGTGAAGTTCTTGCCTAATCCTCCGAGCCGCCCTCTGCTGCCCGGGTTGAACTCTGTTTCCCACTCACTCCGCCATCCTCGCCATTCAATGCCAACCCTCGTGTTTTCATTGGGATTGACTGCGGTTCTCCGCCTCCCTCCGCTATCATTGAGATACCGATGAAAGAGAGCTATCGTCGCTGGATGCACGATTGGGAAACCCGCATGACGTCGAGGGACGTCAACCGCGTGGTGCGTCCGTTCGAGTGGGGCAATGAGTTTGTGAGCCGGTGGCCGTTGACTGCCGGTATGGCTCCGCCAACTGACGAGGCTGACAAATCGGCACAGTTCGAGTTCTGGAACACGGTCAACGATCACATCATCGCTAACAGCGACGACTTTTACTCGTACCAAGTACCCACCGACTTCCGCCTCGAGCGCCGCAGGGTCGAGCTTTTTCACACCGGCAGCGAGCCGCCCAAGAAGCAGCTCAAAGAGTCGTACGCTTCATTCCTGCGATTCACGTCGGCGGTCGAGTCGCCGTATCCCGAAAACAACATCATGAACGCGCACTGGTTTCCCGCCCGCGGACACCGCGCCGTAATTGTGATGCCACAGTGGAACGCCGACGCGATAAGCCACAACGGCCTTTGCCAGATTTTCAACATGCTCGGCATCTCAGCACTGCGCATGAGCATGCCGTACCACGACATTCGCCGCCCGGCTGGCCTCACGCGCGCCGATTACGCGGTGTCTGCCAACATCGGACGCACCATCGATTCAGTGCGGCAGGGAATCGCCGACATTCGCTCCTGCCTCGACTGGCTGCAGCAGCGCGGATACACCAAGCTCGGACTGGTGGGCACCAGCCTGGGTTCGTGCTACGCCTTCATCGCCGCAGCGCACGACCCGCGCATCAGCGTCAACGTCTTCAACCATGCCTCGACCTCGTTCGGTGATGTCGCGTGGACCGGGCAGTCGACGCGGCACATCCGGCAGAGCGTCGAAGCGGTTCTCACCCACGACGAACTGCGACGCGTGTGGATGGCCGTCAGCCCGATCGTGTACTTCGACAAGTTCCAACGCTGGCCCAAGAAGTCGCTGATGATTTACGGGCGCTATGACTTGACCTTCCTGCCCGAGTTCTCGATTCAAGCGGCGAGCGAATTCTTTAAGCGTGGCATCGATACCACGGTCAAGGCGTTGCCGTGCGGCCACTACTCTCTGGGCGAGACGCCATACAAATACATGGACGCCTGGCACATCTCGCGGTTTCTGTCCAAAGCGTTTGCAGGGTAGTTAAACGCACCCTTTCCCCACGGAAGGGAAAGGATGGGGCACCCAGATTGTTAATTCAGCCCGCGCTACAATGGCTTGCCATGAAAATCGCTTTGGGATCCGACCATGCAGGCTTTGAGCTGAAGGAAAAGATCAAGCAAAAACTGCAAGCCCAGGGCAACACCATCGACGATCGTGGCACCCACTCAGCCGACTCCTGTGACTATCCTGACTATGCGCAGGCCGTCGCCGATCAGGTCGCGGCGCACGATGCCGACTGGGGCATTCTGGTTTGCGGCACCGGAATCGGGATGTCCATTGCTGCCAACAAAGTCAAGGGAGTTCGCGCGGCCCGCGTAGTCACAGAATCCGATGCCGAGCTGTCGCGGGAGCACAATGATGCCAACGTGCTCACATTGGGTGCTCGCATCACCGGCGATGACGAAGCGTTTAAGATCATAGATAAGTGGCTGGTCACGCCGTTTTTGGGAGGCCGCCACGGTCGCCGGGTGGACAAGATCATGGCGATCGAGCGCGAGGACGAGGCGCAGTCATCGCATGCCGGTTGAAGAACGCCGCGGCGACTACTGGCTAAGCTCTGACCTCGCCAGGATGAATGTTGACGTGATTCACGGCTACCTTTCGCAGGTGTATTGGAGCGAAGGGATCCCGCGCGAGGTGGTCGAACGCAGCATGCAGAATTCGCTGTGCTTCGGAGTGTTTTGCGGGGACGACCAAGTTGGATTCGCCCGCGTGATCACCGATTTCGCGACGTTCGCCTACGTTGCGGACGTGTTTGTGCTGGAGCCGCATCGCGGTCGCGGGCTTGCGACTTGGCTGATGCAGTTCGTGATGAGTCATCGCAGACTGCAGGGCTTGCGGCGATGGGCATTGGCGACGCGCGATGCACACGGACTGTATGAGAAAGTGGGATTCAGGTTGCTGAACCCGGATCGCTGGATGGAGATCGTAGTGCCGAATATTTATAAGTCAAACTAGTTAAGAACGCGCAGGTTGAAAAGGACGCAATCATGAAGAACCCTTTGGAACTCCCGTTGTCGGAAGCTGATCCGCAGATCGCGCAGGCCATCGAGAACGAAGAGCGGCGCCAGCACGAAGGCCTCGAACTCATCGCGTCGGAGAACTTCGTCAGCGAGGCGGTGCTCGAAGCCGCCGGTTCGGTGTTCACTAATAAATACGCCGAAGGCTATCCCGGCAAGCGCTACTACGGCGGATGCGAATTCACCGACGTGGTCGAGAACCTGGCGCGCGATCGCGCCAAGCAACTCTTCGGGGCAGAACACGCCAACGTGCAGCCACACTCGGGCTCGACCGCGAACATGGCGGCCTATGCCGCGCTGATCAAGCCTGGCGACACCATCCTCGGACTTAACCTTGCGCATGGCGGACACCTCACGCACGGTCATCCGCTGAATTTCTCCGGCAAGACTTACAAGATCGTGCCGTACGGCGTGACCAAAGAAACCGAGACTATCGACTACGACGAAGTCGAGAAGCTCGCGGTGGAGCACCGGCCGCAGCTGATCATCGGTGGCGGTAGCGCCTACCCGCGCATCATCGACTTTGCGCGCATGCGCCAGATCGCCGACAAAGTGGGCGCGTTCTACCTGGTCGACATGGCGCACTTCGCGGGACTGGTTGCGGGAGGCGTGCATCCTTCACCAATACCGCATTGCCACGTTGTGACCACGACCACGCACAAGACGTTGCGCGGCCCGCGCGCCGGACTGATCCTGTCGAAGCAAGAACACGCTGCCGCCATCGACAAAGTTGTCTTCCCGGGAATGCAGGGTGGCCCGCTGGTGCACATCATCGCGGCGAAAGCAGTTTGCTTCCGAGAGGCTTTGCAACCCGGCTTCAAGGTTTACGCGGCCCAGATCGTCGCCAACGCAAAAGTGCTGGCGCAGACCCTGGCTGACGAAGGCTTCCGGATCATCTCCGGTGGCACCGACACGCACCTCATGCTGGTCGACGTGTTCGCGAAGGGCATGTTGGGCAGCGACGCCGAGAACGCATTGCACGATGCCGGCATCACGGTGAACAAGAACGCCATTCCATTCGACACCAATCCACCGATGAAGCCCAGCGGCGTGCGCATCGGCAGTCCGGCGCTGACCACGCGCGGTATGAAAGAGCCGGAGATGCGGCAGGTCGGCAAGTGGATATCCCAAGCGTTGCACAATCGCACGGACAAAGCTGCGCTCGAGGGCATCCGCCGCCAGGTGCTGGAGCTGGCTGAACAGTTCCCGCTGTATGCGTCGCGGAGAGCTAAACATGTCGAAGCCGTGAAGGCCTAGCTACTCGCCGAGATTCGATCGAGGCCGGAGCACATTGTTCTGGCCTTCTTTGTCCGAGTAACCCGGGAAACGTCACAGAAACACTATGTCATCACGGTTTAAACTGAATCATGCGCGTCGCCATCGATATCCGGCGGATCAACGAGTTCGGTGTAGGCACCTACACGCGCAATGCGATTCGCACCTTGGCGCGCCTCGATAACTTTAACGAATACTTTCTGCTTGGTATCCCAGGAAAACTCGGCGACATCGAGACCCTGCCGCCAAACTTCACCGCTGTTCCCGCGCATCCCAACGAATTTTCCGTCAACAGCTACCTGGAACTCAATCGCATCCTGAAACATCACCGTTGCGACCTGTTGCACGTGCCGCATTTGTTCTGGAAGCCGCAGGCGATTCCGTGTCCCTACGTGGTCACGGTGCACGATCTGCTCGACCATCTTTATCGCGTCAACAGCGCCTCCTCGATGAAGCGCTCCCTGCACTTCCAATTCACCAGGCGGGTTTTGCAGCATGCGGCGCGGATCTTTGCCGTCTCCAACTTCTCCAAGAAAGATACCGAGCGCCTGTTCAATGTGCCCGGCGACCGAATCGAAGTCGTGTACAACGCCCTCGACGATCGCTTCCGCCAGGGACATGCCACCGAAGAAGACCGCAAGCTCATTGCCGAGAGATACCAGGTGAACTATCCGTTCCTGCTATATGCGGGACGCATCAGCCCGCACAAAAACGTGGTCCGCATCATCGAGGCATTCTCGGCGCTCAAAGCCGAGTTGGAGAAGGACGGCCAGTTTCCCGACCTCAAACTCATCATCATCGGCGATGAACTCTCCAAGCACCCTGACCTGCGGCGGGCTGTCATCAAAAGCCGCGCGCAGAATGACGTCCGCTTCCTCGGCTTCGTTCCCATCGGTGTACTGCGCATCTTCTACGACCTGGCCAAAATCTTCGTTTTCCCCTCGCTCTACGAGGGCTTCGGACTTCCTCCGCTGGAAGCGATGGCCCACGGCACTCCTGTAGTGACCAGCAATACCTCGTCCATTCCCGAGGTGGTCGGGGACGCCGCAATCATGGTCAATCCGGAGAATGTCTTTGAGATCGCGCACGCTCTGCATCGGGTGCTGCTCGACCAGGCAGTCCGCGAAAAGCTCAAGTCGCGAGGCGTACTGCAGGCGCAGAAATTCTCCTGGGATGAAAGCGTGCGCCGCATGCTCACTGTCTATCACGAAGTGGTACAGAAGTAGCTGCTGCAAAACGGACCGGCCTCTGGGAGTGCGGCACCCGTCGCCACCTTCGTGCCATTGCGCCACTTCCGGAGCGGATAGACTGGTGTCCCCCTGCCTTAGCGCAAATCGGCCGTCCGATTGCGCGGTTTACATGCGCTGCGCTTTTCAACCCTCATCTGGCTACAGCAACGAGGAGTATTGTCATGAACGAAATCGCTCAAATGGTCGCCCAGAAGTTCAATCTCTCACCCGAAGTATCCCAGCAGCTTGTAGATTTTGTCGTCGCGCAAGTCAAGGCCAAACTGCCCGCAGGGGTGTCGGAACACGTAGACGGCTTGCTGGCCGGCGGCCCCGAAGCCGAAGGCCTGCTCGATAAGGTGAAGAGCATGGCTGGCGGCCTGTTTAACAAGGCCTAGTGCGCCGGATTGGCTGCGGGCGCTACAATCGCCTCGCAGTCGAATTGCCACGTGGGAGCAGCGCTTATCGCCGCTCCCGTCTCATCACAACCGCCGTAACTCACCACTGAAGGAGTGTTTATGCTAAGTCTTCTCTGGACAGCGCTGATCGGATTGGTTGTCGGTGCGCTCGCCAAGCTCATCATGCCCGGTAAGGACCCGGGTGGAATCTTCGTCACTATGCTGATCGGCATTGCCGGAGCTTTCCTGGGCACTTGGATCGGCCGGCTGGTTGGCTGGTATCAGGAAGGCCAGTCGGCAGGCTTCATCATGTCCCTGATCGGAGCGCTGATCCTGCTGGGGATCTACCACCTCATTAAGCGCAAGACCGCGTCGTAGCTGCCAGTTCTGGGACTGATTGTTCCGGCCCGAGTTGAGCGTCGCCGGCGTGAGCGAGCGTGATCGGCGGCGAAATCCTGAGCGAGCGTAGCGAGTCAGATTCAATAATCGATAGCTGCCGGGCCTGTAAGCCGAATTCTGTATGCCGCTCTTTGTCGTCACTTTCCGGTTCCCCAACTGCCAACAGAAGGCAATTGTGGGCCACCCAAGTAAAGACAAAGAGCGGCATGACGATCATTCCTCTAGGCCGTACATTACTGCACGGCTCCAGCGACCTACCCGGAAGTTGTGGCGCACCGAGCCGGCACGCCGGCCCCGAAGGGCCGTCCTCCCCTATTTGGTCTTGCTCCGTGTGGGGTTTTCCCTGCCACCGTCATTACTGACGGCGCGGTGCGCTCTTACCGCACCATTTCACCCTTACCCCGATTGCTCGAGGCGGTATATTTTCTGTGGCACTTTCCGTAAACGGCCCTTGAAGGCCGCCCCCCGGACGTTATCCGGCACACTGCTCTGTGGAGTTCGGACTTTCCTCTCCCCGCCTGCGCAGCCTGGGCATAAGCCCATCGTTCGCAGACCGGCAGCGACCGCCCGGCCCAGCAGCTAACAGAATCATTATAAATGGGTTTCAAGTCTGTTCTTAGAACTTACGGCCAGTGGATTTCGGTCAAAAGCACCACCGCGTGAGCGATGGCAGCATTGTCCGTTCCCATGCCTTCGGGGGTTTTGGCCTTGATTCCCACCTGTTCAGGCTTGAACCCCGAGCAACTCCGCGACGTTCCGCTGGATCGCCTGGGCATGCGGCCCGATCTTCGGAGCGGCGAGGATCAGTGTGCAGTCGACGTTCCCGACTATGTAGCCCTTGGCGGCGATCTGTTTCATCGCTTCGCGCAGGAACACGGCCGAGTCGGCTCCCTTCCAGCGTGGATCGGTGGGCGGGAAGTAACTCCCGATGTCGCCCGCGGCCACGGCGCCGAGCAGTGCGTCGGTCAGCGCGTGCAGCAATACGTCGCCATCGGAGTGGCCGGCCAGCCCACTGTCGTGGGGCAACAGCACCCCTCCGATCTTCAGTGGAATGCCTGGTTTGAACTCGTGCGAATCCCAGCCAAAGCCGATCCGCGGCACTCGTACGACCTGAGTATGCAATGACAAGGCGCGCTATCCTTTGGAGACTGGTCTTGTGGCGGTTTTCCTGCGACAGAAAGAACTCGGCCAATTCCAGGTCGCCCGGACTGGTGATCTTCAAGTTGCGCGGCGATCCCATGACGACATGCACCGTGCCACCGGCACGCTCGATCAAAGAAGCTTCGTCGGTGCCCAGGAACCCGTCGGCGCTGGCTTCGTCAAACGCTTTCTTCAGCAACCCGAAGCGGAATCCCTGCGGCGTCTGTGCCATTACCATGCGTTCACGCGGCACGGTAGCCAGAACCACCGCTCCATCGGCGGTGCGGTCCACCTGCTTCACCGTGTCGATGGCCGGTATCCCTGCGATGGCCGCGCCATATTTCTTGACCGCTTCTATTACGCCGTCGATCGTCTCGTCGTCGACGAACGGCCGCACCGCATCGTGCACCAGCACGATGTCGTCAGGGGCTGCGTCGAGTGCAGCCGAGAGCGTTAGCGACCGAATCCTGCCGGTGTTCTCCACCCTCCACTACTCGAATGGACTTCTTGAACCCTTCCCGCTTCCACTTGCTTCAGAAAGCCGGCGGTTTCGTTCTTGCGCAACGCGACGACGATTTCGTCAACCTGGCCGTTGTTGGCAAACTTCCTCAGGGTGTGGATCAGAATTGGAGTTCCCTGCAGCTCAAAGAACTGTTTGGTCTTGCTCGGTGCGGCCGCCGAGCACGCGCAGACATGCGGGTGCCAAGTCCGGCCGCGGGGATGATGACTATTACTTTCATATTGGGCAGCGCAGTATAAACGCCCGGCGAGACTTCTTTCAAATTGCGGGCGAAAAACAGGGAGCCCTACCCGTTGGCAAGACTCCCGACGCGATTCTACTCCGTCTTCGGAATGTCAGGAACTGCGGCGCGGTGTCGGTGCGGGTTTCCGGAACTCGGGTCGCGGCTCGACTGCGCGCGGCGGCATGATCGCTGCCCGCTCGTCGAACTTCCCGAAAATCATTTTGCCCGCCGTAGTCTGCAACACCGAAGTCACCGAGATATCGATGTTCTTGCCGATCATCTTGCGAGCGTTGTCCACCACGACCATCGTTCCGTCGTCAAGGTAGGCGACACCCTGGTTGTACTCCTTGCCTTCCTTCAGGATGAATACCTTCATGATTTCGCCCGGCAGCACGATCGGTTTCAGCGAGTTGGCCAGCTCGTTGATGTTCAGCACCTCGACGCCCTGCAACTGGGCCACCTTGTTGAGGTTGAAGTCGTTGGTCACGATCTTGCCTTCGTACACCTTGGCCAGCTCGATCAGTTTCAGGTCGACTTCGCGCACCGCCGGAAAATCGTCTTCCACGATCTGGACGGTCAGGCTGGCGATCTTCTGGATCCGTTGCAGGATGTCCAGCCCTCGCGTCCGCGATTGCGCTTCATGGAGTCGGCCGAGTCGGCCACCAGTTGCAGCTCGCGCAGCACGAATTGTGGCAGTACGATGACGCCGTCGAGGAAGCCGGTTTCAGCAATGTCGGCGATTCGGCCATCGATGATGACGCTGGTATCGAGGATCTTGTAGCTCTTCTTGGACTGCTTCTCGCCGCCGAAGATTCCGCCCAAGGCAGCCAGATTGAGCAGGTCGCCCTTACCGGCTCCCACGACGAGTCCCACGTAGGCCATCAACAACATGAGGAAGAGTTGCAGAAAACTCTGGGTCGGTCCGGGCTGCAGGCTGTTGCGAATCACCAGGCTGAAAAGATAAGCGCCGACGATGCCGAGGATGCTGCCGATCACGGCGCCGATGAGCCGTTTCAGGCTAACGTTTCGCAGACGAATCTCGAAGAGGACCACGGCCACGCCGAACAACAGGCCTACTCCGGCAGCGGGCCAACGGTCCAGTCCCAGGGGTCTGAGTTCGTAACTGGAAAGAGCAGTAATGAAAACGAATAAAACGCGTATGACAACCAGGTCCAAGAGATACCTCCCCGGGGCCGGTCCTGGCATCTACAGTCGGGTTCGAGGGACGCCGAAGGCGATATGAAGCTAATAAAGATAAACCGGCGACTCACTCCCGTTCATAAGACGCGAAGGGGCCTCGTCTAACCAATAACCGGGGCAGACTTAAGATATGAAAAATGCCCCGTATCCGGAACCGACGTGCTGGAGAGCCAACACCGCCTGCACCGTAGCAGAAGTATATATCAGTTTCTGCGGCCGATTAGCTGACATGCTGCAGTATTGCTACGCCACATCCCGGAAACAGAACTTGCCAACCCTGGAGACCGACGCCCGACCAACGCCCAGGTCGTTTCGCCGAGGCCCCACTGCGTCTCCTGTTGCGCAACAAGTCTACGCGAACAAGGCTCCAACTCCCGCTCCCACCAGCGTCACGACTACCCACCAGCCAAAGACCACCCCCATGCAAGTCCCTCGCTTGACCCGCGTCACGCACGAGTAGCCGATTCCGGTGAGGATCAGCGTCCAGATCGTGAACGCGTCAATCGACGTCAGGACCGAGTAAAGAAAATGGGACGAAGTTGGATCCACCAGCCCGCCGAGGTTGCTGGCAACCTGGTTCTGGAAGGTGAATCCCTCGGCCGCACCCATTCCAACGACGGCAGTTGCAATCAGGGCCTTGATGATCGACGGGAGAAAGGCATACATACTGATCGCGATCGCCTGTTTGAATTTCACCTCGGCGCCAAACCAAAGTTGAAGGTCGCCATCAGCACGCCTCCGAATATCGCGGCGGCGATGATCGTCAGAAGCGGCGACCCATAGGCAAAGTAACGGCGTGATCGTGGCCCCGATCCGCATCTGTGCGGCCTTCTGGTCAGGTGGTAACTGGTCGACTTTGTCCATCTGCTTCGGACTCAGCCGAAGCTGGTTCTCGTAAGCCGTGTCCATGCCCAACTTCTTGTCCACCACGAATACCATCAGCAAGCCGAAGATCGATATCAGCACCCACGGCACCAACCAGTTTGCACTGCGTCGGATATCGGTAAACGTTTTGGTCGGGGCCACAAACGTATCGACTACCCGTTCCACCTCGGTTAGGGGCTTGCCGTCGTCGGGAATTGAAGCAGCGGTAGCGGTCATGACACTCTCCATGCGGGCGGAGTTGGGGATCTTGTCCCCCCGCCTCAAGTTGAGGATTGCAACTGCCGGGTATCGGGCAGGATTGTAGCATCCCTCGATTACAGCACCACGCTATTCCTGCAGTTGAATGCTCCGCCCGGACGAGAAGTTGCCTGCCAGCATAAGGAAGCCCGGGTTGTAGTGACCCCATCCCCGCTTTTAAACTGGAATCATGCATGTGCACGCCAGCCCGACCAATGCCGCGACTTCCAAAGTCCTGCGGATCTCGCTGGTCGTAACGCTGGTCTATATCGTGCTGCTGGTAGTGGCGGGTGTTCGCGCCCATAGTCTGGCCCTTCTGTCGGAAGCCGGACACAACCTGTCCGACTTCTTTGCGCTGCTGCTTTCCTGGGGCGCGGTGTATCTTCAGGGAAAAAGCCCCGACGCCCGCAAGACCTTTGGCTACAACCGCGCAGGCGTCCTAGCGGCATTCGTCAACGGAACCTCGCTCGTCCTGATCTCGTTCTACATCTGGTACGAAGCTTTCCGCCGCCTGCTGAACCCGGTCGATGTCCATGCCAACCTGATGATCTGGGTCGCCGCCGCTGGAGTCGTGATGAATGGCGGTATCGCGCTGCTGCTGATGCGCGGACATCGCGACATCAACCTGCGCAGCGCCATCGTGCACGAAATCGGCGATACTCTCTCGACCGCCGCGGTCATTGCAGGTGGCATCGCCATCGCATTCACCGGCCAGCGCTGGATCGATCCGGCACTCTCCATCGGAATCGGCGTGATGATCCTGTGGTCTTCCATCGGAATCATCCGCGAGAGCCTTAACATTCTGCTGGAAGGCACTCCCAGCGGCATGGAACTGGAGCGCATCGAGGCGCGCAATACGCACCATTCCCGGCGTCAACGACGTCCACGACCTGCACGTCTGGAGCATTGGCAGCGACACCCATTCGCTCTCCTGCCACGTCAGCATCGCCGACATGCGCGCCTCGGAGAGCGAGACCTTGTTGCGTCAGATTCGCGACGAACTGGGATCGACGCTTCCACATCCATCACACCACCATCCAGTTCGAGTACGCCGTCTGCGAAGTGGCGCATGGCTGCGTGATTCCTTCCAGCCCGGGACACGAACACACGCATGACCACTAGAGCGGAGTGGCGGTCACACGGATTGCTCGAAGGCTCCGCGCCCATGCTGCGTGAGGTAGATCGCTTCCACGTCTTCAACCGTGTTGATGTCGCTTGGCAGCTTATCCGTCCGGATGCGCACGATGCGCGGAAAGCGAAGCGCATATCCGCTGTTGTGACGCTCCGACCGCATGATCGCGTTGAAGGCAACTTCCAGCACGATCTTCGGTTCCACCTCGCGCGAGAAGCCATGATCGGCTGTGGTGTGGGCCAGCAACCACTCCGTCATCTCGGCGATTTCGGCATCAGTCAGTCCCGAATACGCCTTGCCGATGTTGACCAGTTCTTCGCCCTTGCGCACCGCAAACGTATAGTCACTCAACACGTGGATACGCTTGCCGTGTCCATATTCCGCTGCCGTGATCACGACGTCGAGGGTCGCGAGTTCGCGCTTGAGCTTCAGCCACCAGCGTCCGCGCCGTCCCGGAAGATACGGCGATTCCAGGTCCTTGATCATCAAGCCCTCATTCCCGCGCGCCATGGCCTCATCGAACAGAGTCTCGAGCTGTTGGGAGGAATCCACTTCTCTTGCTGGCGCACGCAGGATCCAACCGGATGTCGCCGCGTCGTCGATTTCGGATCCAAACAGCAGGCTCCCTTGTTCGGATGGGATCGGTTTCGGCGTGATCACACGCTGTCCGCCGGAAACAGGCGATCGAGTGTCTGCAACCCGCTCCGCGAGCGGACGGTCGAGCAAAAGCTCTCCTCGCGGCATACAGGACGTCGAACACAACGTAGGCAACCGGAGCTTCACCGATCATTTTCTGATCAACTTGTTTCCGGCCCAGGCGCTTCTGAATCTCCGTGAAGGGCATGGCGTGACCGCCGAGCTCGTTGTATTTCCAGGCAACGATTTCGCCGTCCAGAATTGCGTCTCCGGGAAACTCGGACAACGGCCCAACCAGCTCGGGAAACGATCGCGTGACGTCGTCGAGCGTGCGCGAAAATAATCGCACCTTGCCTTCGGCACAGTGCGCCTGCGCACGAATCCCGTCGTACTTGTCTTCCACCCGCGCGTGCTGGAAGTACTCGAACGCCTCTGTGGTGTCCGCCGCCGGACTCGCCAGCATGAAACCGATTGGATGAAACAGCCGCATGCGCGCATCGCCAAGGCGATGATCGGCAGCCAGCAGCAGCGTCTCTCCGATGTCGCCCAGCAGCATATTGGCGCGTTGCACCAACGCTGCCGGCTCGCCGTAAGTCTTGGCGATCGCCTCTTCCACCAGGCTTTCTTTCAGTCCAATGCGCAGATCGCCGGTAATGATTTTCAGGATGTACTTGGCTTCCAGCGCCGTAGCACCGGCCAGGAGTGCCTTCAGAGTGGATTCCTTGCCCGCAGTGCCGCGCGTGGCTGCGATCTCTTCGAAAGCCCGTCGAACGTCAGCCAGCACGATTCGTTCGGATACGATTGGCTCGTTCGGGTGGCTCCACAACTCCGCCGCCGCAGAACCGAGGTCTCCCCAGCGTCTGTACGCCGCCCTTAACTCGCTCTCGCTCTTGCCGGTGAGTTCAACCGCAATTCTCCATAACAGCGAGCCTCCGACTTGGAGCGTGCGTTCCTCGAACGCCGGAAACGGGACGCCCCGACAGGAACACCGCAGAGATCGCAGCGTCGCCCCGCTCCCGCGAATTGAAATAGTCAGCGAGGATAGCGAGCTTTTCGCTCTTCTTGGTGGTCGCGCCAATGCGCTCGCAGGTTTGAGCAAGTGCGTCCATGCGATGTGCAACCGCCTTAGATGCGGCGGTTCAGGGCAAGGCCGCAGCAGATTTCTGCTTGCCACACAGACTCTTTGAGGAAATCTTCAATTCGCCTCGTCACTCCGCCCTTAGCGTGCTCGCAGGATCGACTTGCGCTGCGCGCCAAGCGGGTACGCCGCACGCGATGACGGCTACTCCTGCCAGCAAAAGGATTACGCCGAGGTAAGTAACGGGGTCGAGGCGTGAGACGCCGAACAACATCGCGACAATGGCCTGACTTGCCGCAGCTGCACCGATAACACCAATTGCGATTCCAAGTGCGGTGAGCGCCATGCCCTGACGCACTACCAGAGCGAGAATGTTGCCACGCGAGGCACCGAGTGCTGCCCGAACGCCGATCTCGCGCATGCGTTCGGCAACGCTGCCCGACAGCACGCCGTAGATTCCCGTGGCCGCCAGGATGAGCGCCACCAGGGCAAACGCCTCGAAGATGATCAGCGCGAAGCGACGCTGGGCCTCCGAAGCCGCAAGCAAACTGTCCATAGTGGAGATCCGCACGATGGGCTGGTCCTTATCCACTGACCAGATCGCGCTGCGAATCGCAGGAGCCAATGGCGTAGCATCGCCGCGTGTGCGCACGACCAGGGACTGAACGTTATCGACCCAGGGCCACTGGGTGGGCGTGGTATAGAAGGCATCCGGTTCGCTCAGCGCCAGCGATGTCTGCTTCACATCGCCCACCACGCCAACGATGGTGTGCCATGGCTTGTCCGGATGTCCAATGCTGGGGCCAACGCGGAGCCGCTGCCCAATCGGGTCTCGGCCAGGGAACCGGCGCTTGGCAAACGACTCGCTGATCAGAATCGCGAAGGGAGCACCCGTGGTATCTCGTTCGTCGAGCAGGCGGCCACGGCGCAGCGGAATGCGCATTGCCTCGAAGTAGCTCGGACTCACCGCGTAACGAAACGCTGCGTCCGACGAATCGTTCGGAGTATTCGACTCGAACTCCACGCCAAACGATTCTGAATCGCCACTCAGTGGCAACTGACTGGTGAATGCGGCAGTGGTTACGCCGGGAACCTGGCGCACCGCATCCAGTGCCTGGGTGAAGAAACGGTCGCGAGCTTCATCGCTGTCGAAGCGATGACCGTACTCGAGCACCTGCATGGTGAGCACGTGCGATCCGTCGAATCCCGGATCGATCGCAAATAGCCGTTGCAGGCTTCGTAACAGCAGCCCCGCACTTACCAGCAGCACCAGGGCAAGTGCGACTTCGGACACGACCAGCGTCCGGCGTACAAACTGATATCCGCCGGCGGTACTCCGGGAACTTCGCTGCAGTCCACTCTGCGGATCTCTGCGCCAGGCGTGCAGCGCCGGAACCAATCCCACCGCCAACCCGATGAGCGTGGTGATGCCGAGTCCGAAAACGAACGCGGCGCCATCGACGCGAATCGCCCCCACGCGCGGCAAACCTTCTGGACTGAGCGCCACCAAGGCGCGCACGCCGACCTCGGCCACCAGCATTCCAAGAGCGCCTCCCGATATGGCCAACAGCAAACTTTCGGTGAGCAGTTGCCGGACCAGACGTCCACGCGTCGCTCCCAAGGCAACCCGCATGGCGAACTCGCCGCGCCGCTGGGCTCCGCGCGCCAGCAGCAGGTTCGTGACATTCACGCATGCGATGACCAACACCAGCATCACTGCGCCAAGCACGGCAAGCAGTGCCGGCTTGACGCCTCGCGTGACATCGTCCTGCAACGAGTTGACGATGAATCCGGCAGGAACGCCGCCTGAACCGTCGTAGCCCTTGGCGTAAATCTGCCCAAGCGCATGCAGGATCACGTCGAGCTCGCTGGCTGCCTGGGCCCGGCTGACCCCCTCCCGTAGCCGGCCAACCATGCGGAGGTGATGTCCCCATTCGCGGCTATCGAGCGGGAGCGCCGGATTGTACTGCAGGGGCGCCCACACTTCAGACGCGGGAGCCAGCACGTTTTCGAACCCCCCCGGCATCACGCCAATGACGGTATAAAGGTTGTCATCGAGGGTGATCTGTCGTCCGACAATCGTGACGTCGCTTGCGAAGCGGCGCTTCCATAGTTTGTTGCTCAGCACTACGACGTTGGGGCCGTGGTACTGGTCGTCGGCCGCATTGAACTCGCGTCCCAGCGCCGGCGCGACGCCCAGTACTCGAAAATATTGGGCGCTCACCCGCTGTCCCTCGAAGCGTTCGGGTTGCGTCGCACTCGTCATCGATGGCTGCCACGGTTTCATGACTGCCATAGCGTCGAACGAACGGCTTTGTTGGGATACTCCATGAAAGCTGCCGAAGGTGACGTCGATCGGCGATCCGCTGTCACGCATCTCCCAGATCATGGTGATGCGCCGGGCGTCGGGATATGGCAGCGGCTTGAACAGAATAGGGTTCACGGCGCTGAAGATTGCGGTCGTAGCTCCAATTCCGAGCGCGAGGATCAGGATCGCAGTGCCGGCATGGCTCGGGTTCTTGCGCAACTGGCGGACGGCATAGCGGAAGTCCTGCGCCAGCGTCTCGAATCGAAATGTCACGGCTTGCACGCTGTCTTCTTTGAGGCGGACCGAGTTGCCAAACTGCCGCATGGCCGCATAGTGCGCCGACTCGGGATCGTTTCCGTCCGCTGCAAGCTCGCGCTCTGCCTGCTCGCGATGGAAAGCCATTTCTTCTTCCAGTTCGCGGTTGAATTGATCGCGATGGAAGAGGATCTCCAGCTTCTTGAACCAGCGGACCATGGTTTCCATGCGGCCTCCTACGATTCCTGCAACACGCGGCCAATGGCGGCGATCATCTGCTCAAACTGCGACAACTCGATGCCAAGCTGTTTGCGCCCTGCGGGCGTCAGCGTGTAATAGCGCGCGCGGCGATTGGTTTCGGTTTGCTTCCAATCGGCTTTCAGCCAACCGCGCAGCAACAGTCGCTGTAAGGCGGGATAGAGCGAGCCTTCTTCCACTGCCAGCACTTCGTCCGAGATGCGTTTGATGGAGAGGGCAATGCCATAGCCGTGGAGAGGGCCGCGGCTGAGGGTTTTTAATACCATCATGTCGAGGGTGCCAGGGAGCAGGTCGGGTTTCTTAGCCATAGATAACGTATGTATAGACCGTCTATGGATAGCCTGTCAAGCGGTATGTAGATTCCGCGCGGGGCTTCCGGACTCCGGGTCGGAATCCACCTGAAACTGGTGGATGTTGCGACCTCGAATTGCCGAACGTTGCGGATTTTGCGTGACTCGACTCCCTTCGAAGCTTTATCCATAGGTGCTGGCGGGTTCCGCGCCGGAGTAATGGACGCGGAGTGCGAGACCCAGCAACCCCCGCAAGGAGAATCGATGTCAGACGCCAACCACCAATCGCTGCGAGAGCCAAGCTTCCCGTTGCTGTCATCGCAAGAAAGCAAAGCCCTCAGCCGCGCCATGATCTCCGGCTACGTCGACGCCTACGCGTTGCTGAACTTCGGAGTGTTCGTGTCGTTCATGACCGGCAACACCACGACGGGCGGCGTACGAGCGGGACAGGCCGAACTGACCGCGGCAGGGCACAACCTTCTGCCGATTCCGTGCTTCGTGCTCGGCATCCTGGTGGGAACACTGCTGGTGCGATTCGATGCGGCTCGCGCATTGCGGCGCTCGACGATGCTGGTCGCGGCGATGCTCGTGGTCGGAGTTGCGCGGGCGTACTTTGAGTGGCCAGGATGGGTGGGCATCGTGGTGTTGAGCGGCTGCGATGGGCATCCTGAATACGTCGATAACGCGGGTGGGTGGACAGGCGGTCAGCCTGGGCTTCATGACCGGAGACCTGAACAATCTGGCGCGGCATTTTGCGGAGCAATCCTGCAGGCTCCGGTAGAAGCAGCGCAGGGTGGGCGCGACACCCATTGGCGGCGGGCGGCTCTGCTTGGCGGCTTGTGGGCCGTGTTTCTGGCGGGTGCTGTTCTGGCGGCGGCACTAGCGGCACGGATTGGTGTGTGGACGCTGTTGCCTCCGGCGGTCGCGTTGCTGGCGCTCACGCTGCTGGAGCCCGCAGGGAGTGCACCGGCCGGCTAAATCTCAGGTCGGTTTCCTCAGGATGACGGCGGGCTGTTCATTGGCAATCTACTCCAGATCAAACTGGTAATAGGCGTTGCTGCCGGTTGAGCCCAGCGTGCCGATGGGCGAGCCGGGAGGGACCTTGAGCGGTTCGCTGGGCTTTAGCACCTGGGTGGGATCCACCTCAAACTTGTGGATCTGGGCGACAGCGAATTGCAGATGAGCCTTGGCTTCTTCGCCGGTGGCTTGAGGCGACGCGCTAGTTGCCCAGGCACGAAGCTCCTCGAGTTTGGCCAGGGCCATGGCGCGGACTTCGGGCGAGGCGTCGGGGTTGGACGCAAGTGCCATTACGTCGGTAAGGGCGACATCGTCAACTGCCCGCTGAACCGCGGCGTGCGACGGGGCGGCAGACTGGGCTTTCCACGTAACGGCCCAAAGCTGGTCAAGGGTTTCGGAGAGTCCAAGCTGATGAGGGTCGGTGGCGGGAGCCTGCAGCAAGCGGGCAGCACGTTCGGGATCGAGCAGGATGGTCAGAGTGGCTTGCGCGGCGGTCTGGGCGGCTCCGATGGGATCGAAGGTCATGCCGGTGTGAGTGTCAAACGATTCGCGAGTGCGGTTGTATCCGGCGGGATGGGGTGGGATCAGCTGCTGGATGCGATCCGGAATGGCGAGAGCTGTCGGCGAAATGGTGGCCAGCACGGCTGCGAGGGCGCGACGCTGCTCCTCGGGCGCAATGGGAGCGGTGGGGACCTGTCCATCGCCACGAAGGGCATAGCTGTACCGCAGTCCGCCAATGACCTTGGTCGCAGCTTCGACCTGGTAGCGATGATAGAGATAGACCGGCACGAGCGTGTCTTCGAGCATGGCCATGGGCGTACCTGGCGGAATGTTGTCGGGACCGAAGCGCTGCAGTGCCTGGGCGCGAACTTGCATGACGACGTTGAGCTCGTCCACCACGTTGTGGCCGTTGTCCCAGAGGTGGGCGACGGGAGAGGCGCTGCCGGGGGGACGGGCGTCCTGATCGGTGAGAAAGGTGAGACCGCGCGCTCGGGCGCTGTCGAGAATCTGGTTGAGCGCGGCCTTCTGATCGGTGTTGGGAGCAAATTGCGAGTAGCCCCATTGAATCGACACCTTGTCCCACTCGCCGATTCCGGTAGCGTAAGCGTCGGAGATGTTGAACGAGCCATCAGGCGCGAGGGAGATGAGGGGCGCGGGATAGTCCATCACTGAGGCGCGATTTTCGGTGCTGGCGACATAGTTATGCATGAGGCCGAGGGTGTGTCCAACTTCGTGGGCGGCGAGTTGGCGCATGCGGGCGAGCACCATCTGCAGCAAGCGCGGATCGGTGGGCTGTCCTTGTTTGTAGGGCGCGAGCAGGCCTTCGAAGATGAGGTAGTCCTGACGGGCGCGCAGCGAGCCGAGAGTGACGTGCCCCTTGATGATTTCGCCAGTACGGGGATCGACGATGGCCTCGCCATACGACCAGCCACGCGTGGCGCGATGCACCCATTGGATGTCGTTGTAGCGGACGTCCATGGGATCGGCGTCGGGGGGCAGCATCTCGACACGGAAAGCGTTGCGGAATCCAGCCGCTTCGAAGGCCTGGTTCCACCAGCCAGCACCTTCGAGCAACGCGGATGCGGATCGGCTCCGGGGTGCCGGGATCGAGATAATAGATGATGGGCTTCACCGGATCGCTCAGCGCTGCGTTGGGATCCTTCTTCTCCAAGCGATGGCGAATAATGAAACGCTGCTCGAGCGGTTGACCGATGGGAGCGCTGTAGTCGGCATACGATGAGCGGGATGAAGCTGGAGCGGGGATCGAAGGCGCGCGGCTGATAGTTATTGTCGGGTAGCTGCACGAAGGAAAAGTGTTCGCGCACCGTGATGGCGTTGGGATCGGGTGTGACCTGTTCGACCCACTTGCCGGGTTCGTCGCCGGTGAAAGTGAGAGTGGCTTCGACTTCTGTGTTCTGGGGAAAATTCTTGGTGTTGTCGAGGTAAATCGCGGAACGCGAAGCGTCGATCTTGTAGGAACCCTGCTTGGTTCGCTTGAGTGCTCGACGACGTGGTGCGCGTCGGTCATGAAGAACGGAGTGGCATCGACCAGCACGCGGCCGTTGTCCTCAGCGGCGACTTCGAATCCCCAAAGCACCGACTGGGCGAATGCGTCCTCGACCGAGTGGCGTTCAGCGGGGTTGTCGGCAGCTGGCGCGGAAGTTGAGGTTCATCTGCTTCAGCAGGACGCGCGGACCGACCCGCTGAAATTCGACCACGCGGCCTTCACCAAGCTGGCCACGATCGAGTCCGATGTCGTTGGATCCGATGCCGGCGGGAAGTGAGTCGAGGAAGAGGAACTCTGAGTTCCAGCGCGAAATCTCGAGCCAGAGCTTGCCTTTGCGGTCGTCCCAGTAGATGGGGAAGTACCCGTCCAATTTCTTGAACGATTTCGTCTTGTCGGTGATGGTGGGCACCGGTTTGTCGTCATCGTGGGATTGGGCGAACGCGGCAAATGAAGACAATAAGGTCAGGCAGACGATGGCGAGAAGACGAAATCGAGACATGAAGCCCCCGAAACTATGATGAACCTGCAAAGGTTGCGCCGTACGGCTGAAACGGCGCCGCTAGTGAGGCAGATTATACCTTTGGGAACCTGTGTCTTCTTGTTCCCCCTGGAGGAAGAAAGTCCAACCAAGAAACGGTGCCGTCCTGCGAGAGCTCTCTCTGCGGGCGCTGGAGGTGCTCCACTCACATGCGCAAAAAAAGTGGCGCTCCGAAGAGCGCCCATGCTGCTGCACAGCAACCGACGGCCGTCCACCCCATGTCTAGAGCGGCCGTCGGCTCAGTTAAAAGCTAAAAGTTGAGCCGCAGTCCAAACTGAATCTGCCGCTCATAGGCTGAGGTGGCACTCGTCACCGAACCCGGCAGCGATCCAAAGCCGGCAGCGTTGCTGGTGTCGAGTAAATCCCCCGAAGGATCGCCGAACTGATCATGATTGAAGACGTTGGTAAACACCACCTGGAACTCGGTGCTGAAGCGTTCAGTAATCTTGAAATTCTTCTTCACGCTCAGATCGACATTCCAGTACGGCATGCCGCGATATACACCGAAGCCGCCGTCTCGGGTGTCCAGGCCAAGAATCGGTTGGCGAATGTTATTGAATGCCGCCGCTGGATCCGCGAACAGGTTCGCGCCGCCTAGTCCAGAAGTGCCAATACCGTTGCCACTCACAAAGTGACGCGAGCCCTGTCCCAGGTTGGCAGCAGTGATCGGGATCGCGTTCTCTGAAACTCCATATCCAAAGAAGTTGACCGAGTCACCTTCACCAAACGCCTGGCCGCCACCGTTGATGGTGCCAAGGGTGATCGGCAGGCCGCTGCCGGCAGTAAATACCGGAGCGATCGTCCACCCGCCCAGCAAATGCCCCATCAGGCCCGCCTGCGACTTGTACCAGCGAGGCTGATACACAAAGAACAGGTTGTAGACGATCCTGCGGTCGAACGCCTGGTAGCCATACCCCGTCTGCAGGTTGAAGGGATCAGGCGGCGTCGCTGCACTGGTTGCCTGCACTTCCGATCCAGTGCCCAGCGCCTTGGACCACGTGAAGTTCGACTGCGCGGTTACGCCATGCCAGTCCTGCGACTTCAACGTGACAAACAGGGCGTTGTAGTTGCCGTAGCCGACACTGGCATTCATGCCCACGCCCGAGGTCAACTGGCCACTGCAGCCGATCTCGCTACCAGTCGGGCAATTGAGAGGAGTGTTCATCATGCTGCGGGGGAAGTTAAAGCCGCCGTTGTCCAGATCGCTATAAAGACTCCAGACGTTGGCACTGGCCAGGTTGCCGGTGCCATTTGCGCCTACACCCTCTTTGTCGAGCACAGCCTGGGTGCAGTTAGCATAGCCGTTGCAGTAGCCAGTACCCGACAGCGCTGCTTCAAAGAACGGTTGCGGAGCAACTGCCGCCGGGTTGCCGACACAATTTCCGCCACCCAGATTACTGATTTTTCCGTTACCGCAATACCCAACCACGGCGTTGGCATAGGCCTTGGCAAAGGTCTGGCCACCCTTGGTCATCATGTACGGCACGGCGTTCAGATTGATCGGGAGATATTCGTTGTGGATGAGCCGCCCGATGTAGCCGATCTCCATGCTCACCTTGTTGTTGAGTTGACGTGCGAACGTGAAGGTGAAAGTGTCCACGTTGTTGGGTCGGAAGTTCGGATCGAGCGCCGAGCCCGCACCCGCGGCAACGCCGTTCACGCCGGGATACAGTGGCTGAGGCAACGTTGGACTCGCCGCCGGTATAGGTGCAACCAGCCCATCCGTGCCAACTCGGAATGCGTTCGTCGGACTGGGCGACGTGGTGCCACAGGTACCGTTGGACATCGCGTTGAAGCACTGCACCGGCTGGATCAGGCCGGTCCCCAGCAGCGGCACCAGCACCAGATCCACGCCATTCAGCCGCCCATAGGTGCGGCCGTATCCGCCTCGAATCACGGTCGTGCCATCACCGAACATGTCCCACGCTGCAGCTATGCGCGGGCTCCACTCCCCATAGAACGGATTGTAAGGATACTTCGAGGGATGAGCCGTATTGCCTACCAGGCTGAAGCCAACCTGCGGATTGAAAACCTGGCCCTGCAGTGCAGCGTCTCGCGAGCATTCAAGTATTGTTCCGTGTTGATCGGGTTGTTGTCAGGCCCAACGAAAATAACTTGCTTGCCGCTTGCCTCAACTGGAGGCATCTCCAGGGTCCAGCCCAACCCAAACGTGAACGTGAACCTGGGAGTCATCCGCCAGGTGTCACTCCCGTAGAAGTTGTAATACGGGATTGTGACCTTGTCGGTTGCCGGCGTGAGCGGCGGATTCAACGCCAGATTGTCGCCACTGCGGGTGTAGGCAATTTGCGAGACCGATACGATGCCCAGCATGGCAGCGTAGTCACGGCCCCAGTTCTTGGTGGACGCTACGTTAGCCGGAACATAGCCGCTCATGTCGATTCCCGCGCCACTAGTGGTTCCCAGCTGGTACACGGGGAAGTAATTAATTCCGCCGCCATTGTCGGTACGTTCATGCCAGTTGAAGTTGTGCTGGTACATGCCCCCAAACTGAATCATGTGCTTGCCATGCAACCACGTTGCGTCATCGCGAATCATGTTGTCCTGGCCATCCCAGAAACGGGTACGCGTCTGTTGCGTGTTCACGTTGTAGGGCTGCACGGGACCTTGATTTGGGGTGTTGGTTTCGCCGAAGGGCTCCAGCGCTCCGCCGAGGCCCGCAAATTGCGGCGGCGCTCCGGCCCTGCCCCACTCCCACCAGTTGCGAAGGTAACTGTAGCGGATGTCGTTGGTGAAATTGTTGGTTATGTTGCCGGTAATTCCGGCCACCAGGAACCACGGTTGCTGCGGATTGTTGGAGAGGGACTGCGGTACTCCCAACGTGTCACCCGGAAAGAAACCTCCGATGTCCACCTGTTGGTTGGACGCGCTGGTGAGGTTGTAATAGCGGTAGCTGCTCATAAAGTGCCACTTGTCTCCGAAATCGTGGTCGAGGCGAGCCACGCCGAAATTCGAAGACTGCGGGATAGACATATTGGCGGTGAATCCAAGAACGTTCAATCCGTCGCAGCGGGACTGGCCGCACCCGGTCTCGTTCGAAACCGGTTCATACTTGTTCCACAACTGCTGGACCAGAGGATTGATTCCTACGCCGCGCGGGTCGCACGGGCCGGCGGGACATTGCGCAGGATTGTAGGTGACTCCGTTGTAGGTCACCGGCGTCGGGTTGAGGTTATAGACCTGCACCACGCCATTCGCATCTGCGAACTGCAACAACCCGAGACGCATCGCCGCCGAGGGCACTGCCTTCTCGATAGTGGTAGCCTGCGGGAAGCGGAAGCCCTCGTAGTTGGCAAAGAAGTAGGTCTTGCCTCCCAACACTTTCTTCGGAATGATCGGTCCGCCCACCGCACCACCGAAACGGTTGTAGTGGAAGCTCGGATTCGGAATCCCGCTGTAGTTGTTCTGCCACGTATTGGCATTCAGGTTGTTGTCGAGGTAATACTCGTAACCGGTGCCATGCCACGCATCGGTGCCGCGCTTGGTAACGATCTGCACTTGTGCGCCTGAGGAGCTATTGAAGTCGGCGCCCATGCCGGCAACGTTCACCTTGAACTCTTCCACGCTATCGGCTGGGGTCGGCATCACGCCAGTTGCACCGGCGGCCAAGCCGTTGCTTTGGTTGGCCGCACCTCCAGTCGGATCGCCTGCATAGGTGGGCGTGTAAACGCTCATACTGCCGTCCATGTCGTTGGTGTTTTCCCCGCCGTCAAGTTGGAAAGAACTCTGGTCCACCGCGGCACCGGACACGCTGCCATCCGGGCTTATGCCCGACTGCAGCGTCAAGAAAGTACTCGTGTCACGGGCGATAGTCGGCAGCGATTCGAGCGCGAGTCCATTGACTGTGTTGCCGACCGTGGCATTCAAAGTCTGCAACTCGACGCCCGAGCTCTGCACCTCGACTGTCTGGGTTTCGGCGCCGACCTTCAGCGTGACGTTCTCGGTGGATACCATACCCACTTGGACCACGTTGTTCGGAATCGAAACCTTCTCGAATCCAGCCTTGCTGACCGTGATGTCGTAGTTCCCTGGAGGTACATTGACGAACACGTACCGCCCCGCTGAGTTGGTGGTGATGGTTCGCACCGCACTGGTCGCGTTGTCTTTGATGGCGACTGTTGCATCGGGAACGACCGCATTGCTCTGGTCTATGACCATCCCAGTGATCGTGCCCATCGAGGTTGTTTGTGACCATGCGGGAACCGCCGCACACAACAGGACCGAAGCCAAGATCGTAGCGATTGAAATACGGAACCATGCGAACCGACTGCGTGTCATCACTGCCCCTCCGTAAGCTTTGCAGGCTCTCGAATATTGCGATTGCACCCATGCAAACGGGCCAATCCGACCGACATGCTATGAGCACTCGTCGCAACGAGACCTCTGCGATGCCGAGCAACTATCTCGGCTGATGGCTTTTGCAGGAGCAATGCGACTACCACCCGGCGGCTAAATTGTGGCGATGACGCGAAAGGGCGCCCGGCCGCTGTAAGCTGCACGAATTGAAAGTCCGATTGCGGTGTGTTGTGTGTCGCGATTTGCGCTGCGACCGACGGAAGTGAGAATGAAATCCGTTTAATCACAGTGCGAATATGAATTGCTCTTCATCACGGGACGAAAGACTGACCAGGCGGCATCATGAGTCCGCAGTAACCAGTTGATGAAACTTGTAGCGAAGGGTAACGCTGCGAATGGATGACCTTCTTGTCCCTGGGCGACGGGGTGCTCTATGCGCTCAAGCGCTTGCCTATGTCCGTGAAGCTATCTGCTTCGGTCCGATAGTTTGGACCTATCGGAATTTCTGCTCCGTTGCTGAGTAGCATGCATATCGCGGCGCCTTCTTTCCGTAAGACAGTCGCCACATAGGCACGATTAACGATGAACGAGCGATGCACCCTGGCAAACTGTGCGGGATCGAGCTTCGACGTCATTCCCGACATCGTGTCGCGGATTTCGTGGACCGCGGCGTCCGTGTGGATCCTCACATAGTTACCGTCGGCTGCCATGAAGATCACGCGGTCAGCCGGTATTTCCGTTCCACCGTCCTCCACCAGGACCGAGGTGAGATATCGCTCAATCCCGCGCGAAAAGCTCATGTACCGCTGTAGTAATCCCGACAACTCATCCAGCTTTCGGCGGTAGATCTCGGTTCGCGCCCGTTCCATCGCCGCCCACAGAGCTCGTGGGCTCAACGGGGCATCCACGGTCTCGAAACTACGATCGAGAGTCATTGGACTGTCTTTCCATCTCAATCCAACGGTGACCGGGAATGAAGGATTGCCGAACCATTCATCCATGTTCGCAGGTGCCAGTCCAATCCGAATGATCAGCAATTCCGGCAGGTACAAATTAAGCAGAATTACGCACTCGTCCCAGCTTGCCGATTCTCCGACCAGTCGAAATCCTTGCAATTCGCTCAAGCTTCGCTGCAGCATCGCCCGGCTATCCGCGTCTGGCTCGAGGATGACAACCCGCATGCCTCCGCGCTGCCATGGGTGCTCTCGTACCGGATGCCTTGTCGGCGTGCTTCCCATCTCGCCCCCACATCCCCGACGTTGACGAATTGAACCTTAGACGAACTCTAGCCGCAGGCGATACCTGAACATGCGATCGATGTGACGAGCATCCGCGATATTGAAACGGAAACTAGGATTTGTGGGACGCGTGCACCGATGAACCGCAGTAACTTGGCCGACTGACAGCAGTCGCTTAAGAATCCCACTTCATCAAAGGGTGTCAGATGCAAGCGGTCACCGGCCCCAACCCAGGGCGAACCCGGAGCGCTCGTATATAATCGTGCTGCTTCAAAGCTCAACTTAAGACAAGCTGATGCGTCGACGATCTGTTCGCGGCCGAGCAAGGTCGCGTCCTGGTCGTCGCCGGGAGGGGCCCCTGTGCGTAACACGAATTCTTTTCTATCCTTATTTGTCTCAGCGACTTTAGTTCTTGCTCTCTCAGCTTGCTCCAGCAAGAAATCCGAGGCCCCAGCCGCAACCCAACAGCCCGGGCAAGCCCAATCTGCCGAGGCCCGGCCGCCCCGCAATCCTCTCAAGAACGCCTACTTCGGCGATCTCCATCTGCACAGCGGCTATTCCATGGACGCCTTTGCCTTCGGAACCCGCACGACGCCTGAGGATTCCTACAAGTACGCGCAGGGCGAGACCGTGGAATACATGGGCAAACCGCAAAAGCGCATTGCGCCGCTTGACTTTCTGGCTGTCACCGATCATGCCGAGTACCTGGGCGTGGTGCGGGACACGATTGACCCGAACGGCCCATTCGCAAAGTCTCCGTGGTACGCCATGATGACCAATCCCGATCCCAAGGTCTCGGGCGAGGCGTTCAAGAAGCTCATCGGTTCCCTGGTCGTCAACAAGCCTCTGCCTGAGTTCAACGATCCGACGCTTCTGCGGTCTTCGTGGGAGAAGTACTCGGCCATCTCCGACAAGTACTACAAGCCCGGAAAGTTCACCACCTTCATCGGATTCGAATGGACCTCAGCACCGCAGTTCCAGAACCTGCATCGCTGCGTGATCTTCGCCGACAAGGGGCCGGCCATTCCCTACACCGCGTTTGAGTCAGTGGATCCCGAAGATCTCTGGCGCTACCTCGAAGCCCAGCGCAAACTCGGCCTCGAGGTGATCGCCGTTCCCCACAATGGGAACGTTAGCAACGGAATGATGTTCAGCACCCGCGACATGTCAGGCAAGCCCCTGACCCGCGATTATGCCGAGCGCCGTATGGCCAATGAACCTTTGGCGGAAATCATCCAGGGTAAAGGCCAAAGCGACACGAGTCCAACGCTTTCGCCTACCGATGAATTCGCTAACTTTGAGCTGTTCACCTACCTGATTGGCACCGACATCAAGGCCAAGTCTTCGACCGGCAGCTACCTGCGGCAGGCGTACGGAACCGGTCAAGAGTTGCAGGCCAAGTTGGGCGCCAATCCATTCAAATATGGCATCGAGGCGGGAACGGACTTTCATTCCGGCATCAGCTCGACTGAGCCCAGCAACTACCCCGGCTCACATGGCAACCAGGACAGCGACCCCAAGAGTGTGATTACCGCTACCTCCTCGGTCAGCGGCGAACCTCCGACCGGAATCGGCTCCGGCGGATTGACCGGCGTCTGGGCGGAAGAGAACACACGCGAATCTCTGTTTGCCGCGATGAAACGCAAGGAAACCTTCGGCACCTCGGGCACTCGCATCAAGGCCCGCATGTTCGCTGGCTGGAATTATCCCAAGGACATGACCAAACAGGCCGATTGGGTGAAGGCCGCTTACGCTGGCGGTGTGCCTCAAGGTGGAGATCTGACTCCACAGGCTGGAGCAACCGCTCCGACGCTGGTCGTTCACGCTATCAAGGATCCTGACAGCGGAAATCTCGATCGTATCCAGATCATCAAGATCTCGACCAAGAATGGTAAGAGCCAGGAGAAGGTTTACGACGTGGTGTGGAGTGGCGACCGCAAACCCGATCCGAAGACCGGCAAGGTCCCTGCCGTCGGCAATACGGTCGACATCAAGGCCGCGACTTACACAAATTCAATCGGCGCGACCGAGTTGCTCGGTGAATGGACCGATCCTTCGTTCGATCCTAAGGCTTACACAACCTATTACGCCCGCGTGTTGGAGATTCCAACGCCGCGCTGGTCCACGTATTGGGCGGCCAAACTGAACCTGCCGCCGAACCCGAACGTCGCGGCAACCGTGCAGCAGCGCGCCTGGACATCGCCGGTTTGGTACACTCCGGCCGACGCAACTAAATAGGCATTACTTTTGTCCACTCCGCCTATGATGAGTCGGATGAGTTCTTCCGTGCCCCGCGCCGGCGAAGCTCAAGCATCTGCTGTGACTTCTCGTGTTCGAACGGCCGCGTGGTTCCTGTTGGTTCTTCTCGGTCTGATCGAGACGGTGTACGGTCGCCACGCCATGCAGGACGATGGCATCTCATACCTCGACATGGGAGACGCAATCGCCCGGGCCGACTGGAAGATGGCTCTTAACGGCGTCTGGAGCCCGCTTTATCCATTCCTGCAGGGCGTGACACTTCGGCTGCTCAAACCCAGTGAATACCTCCAGTTCACGGTTGTGCATTGCGTGAACTTCCTGATCTTCCTGTTTGCCCTGGGATGTTTCGACTTCTTATTGCGGGCGGCCGTGACAGAGCCGCCTCTACTGGGTGGTGTTGCAGACGACAAAAGTTGGTTGCCGAAATGGGCCGTATTCGCTGTCGGCTACTCCGTCTTCCTCTGGTCATCTCTCAGCTTAATCACTTTGCAATTAGTGGGTCCGGACTTGCTCATGGCCGGATTTCTGTACCTTGCTGTGGGATTGCTGGTTCAGCTTCGGTCCCGCCCTGAGAGCTTCTTCCGATTCGCGCTACTAGGCGCCATGCTCGGGTTCGGATATCTCGCCAAGGCCCCAGTAGCTCCGCTTGCTGTGGTCTTTTTCGCGGCATCGTGGTTTTTTGCTGGCGGGTGGCGAAAGGCAGCCCCGCGCGTATTTCTCGCAGTCTTCGTATTCCTGGTGATAGCAGCAGTGTGGTTCGTTCCGCTTTCGCGAGCCAAAGGGCACTTCACTTTCGGTGAAAGTGCCAGGTTCAATTACGTGCGGCACGTAAACGGTGCGTCTCCAAGGGTTTATTTGCAGAGCCCCGGCACTGCTAGTGGCCACTTCATTCACCCCGTGCGCAAGATTTTCGATACTCCACCGATTTACGAGTTCGCCACCCCGTTAAAAGGTACGTTGCCGGTTTGGTATGACCCCTCCTACTGGGCTGCCGGCGTAGTCCCTAAGATATCTCTCAGAAGAGAGCTGTCGGTAATTCTGCATTGGCTGACGTTTTATCTCGACAGCTTTTTCGCTTCGCAGACCGCGTTGTTTGTCGGATTCGTCGTTCTCTGTTTCATCGCTGGACGTAGCCTCTTTCTTTCGCAGATGGCGGCGCGCTGGCCAGTGTGGCTGATAGGCCTGGCCGGCCTGGGAATGTATGCGCTCATTCACACCGAGCTGCGTTACGTCGCGGTCTTCTTTACTCTGTTTTGGGTGGGATTGTATTCGGGTCTGAACATGCCCCCCGGCCCACTCGGCCGGCGCCTGGTGGGGCTTGTTGTGGTTGCGGTCGTCATTGCCATCGCCACCCCAACTGTCCTCGCGTCGGTTGGCCATTTGGGACAGGCTCTCAAGCGGCAGCCGCATAACCACTGGCAAGTGGCCGAGGACCTGCGAGCTCTGGGAGTCAAACCTGGCGACCAGGTAGCGCGGTTTCCCGCCCATTACGGCCTGGCTTGGGCGCGACTGCTCAAGGTGACCGTGGTGGCGCAAGTTCCCGTCGAAAACTCGATGGACTATTGGTATGCGAAGCCTGAGGTGCAGTCGCAGGTAATTGAGACGCTTCGCCGCCTCGGTGTCAGAGCCATCGTTGCCGAACAGGTTCCATCCGACGACGCGCACGCTCCCGGGCCGGAATGGCATAAGCTTGGAGACGGTCGATATTATGCGCTGATGCTCGATCCCGACAGCCCAAAGTAAGCCGCCGTAACCTGTTGACTCTCCAGTGTCCTTGCAGAGCAAAGGTCCACCCTCCGTCCAACAAAATCCCTCCCCCGTGACCAACCTCACAGACGCCAAAACTCGCCCCGGCTACAGTGAAATCATCATCCTCGATGGAAGGGCTTTATCCATGGCTACTACTGTTTCCCCGACCACCACGCGTGTCCTGAACTCTGCTCTGGCGCAAAAAATCATGAGCGCCGACGAAGCTGCGGCTCTCATTCATTCCGGCGACCAGGTCGGCATGAGCGGATTCACCGGCTCCGGCTATCCCAAGGTCGTTCCGATCGAGCTGGCACGTCGCATTTCGGACGCCAATTTCCGCGGCCAGAAGTTTCAGGTCAGCGTGTTCACCGGCGCGTCCACCGGCCCAGAGCTTGATGGAGCTCTCGCCATGGCGGGAGGCATTCACCTCCGCCTTCCCTACCAGTCCGATCCCGAGACCCGCAAGCGCATCAACGCTGGCGAGATGGACTACATGGATATCCACCTCAGCCATGTCGCTCAATTCGTTGAGTACGGATTCCTCGGCAAGCTCGATGTCGCGCTGATCGAAGTCACCGCCGTCCTCGAAGACGGACGTCTGGTGCCGAGTTCTTCGATCGGCAACAACAAAACGTGGATCGATCAGGCCGAGCGCGTGATCCTCGAGGTCAACTCCTGGCAACCGGCTGCCTTAGAGGGAATGCACGACATCTACTACGGTCTGCAACCCCCACCGAATCGCGGGCCCATCCCATTGGTCAGTACAGGTCAGCGCATCGGTACGCCGTACCTCGAGGTTTCTCCGGAGAAGGTCGTCGCCATCGTGCTCACCGACTCTCCCGATCGCAACAGTGCGTTCAAGGCGCCCGATAAAGCCTCCAAGCAAATCGCCGGGCACATCCTCGAATTCCTGGCCTGGGAGGTGCAGAAGGGCCGCATGCCCGCGAACCTCCTTCCATTGCAATCGGGAGTGGGCAACATTGCCAACGCGGTCTTGTTTGGACTCGAGGAAGGTCCTTTCGAAGATCTGACTTCCTACACTGAAGTTATTCAGGACGGCATGATTCGCTTGCTGAAGTCGGGCAAGGTCACGTGTGCTTCGGCCACGGCTTTTTCGCTTAGTCCAGAGATGTTGACGGAAGTAAATGCCGACATGGCGAACTACCGCAACCGTATCGTTTTGCGGCCACAGGAGATCTCCAACCATCCCGAGATCATTCGCCGCCTCGGCGTGATCGCCATGAACGGCATGATCGAAGCTGACATTTACGGCAACGTCAACTCGACCCACGTCATGGGATCCCGCATCCAGAACGGCATCGGCGGTTCAGGCGATTTCGCCCGCAACGGATATCTCTCCATCTTCATGGCACCGTCAACCGCCCAGAAGGGAACCATCTCTACCATCGTTCCAATGGTGTCGCATGTGGACCACACCGAACATGACGTACAGGTGCTTGTCAGCGAGCACGGCCTGGCTGATTTGCGCGGACTCTCGCCTCGTCAGCGGGCGCACCTCATTATTGAGAAGTGCTCCAGTCCGGATTACAAACCTCTGCTGCTCGACTACCTCAACCGTTCAGAGCGGCTGTCGTACGGCAAACATACACCTCACCTGCTGACCGAATCGCTGGGATGGCACAACCGCTATCTGCGAACCGGGAAAATGCGCCCGGGAGAGGAAAGCTAACCGCCGAAGAAGGGCAACCGAATCGAAGGCGCACCGAGCCAACTCACAGCGGACCTTCACCGAGGGAGCGGGAACCTGTTTGGGTTTCGGCGGATGTGTTGGCGGCCGGCTGCGCTGATGGATCAGGCAGCATCACGGTGTACTTCGCACGCATAGTCGTGTAAGCCTTCTGCCAAGCCTGTTGCTTCTGCTCGGCCAGCCATGCGGTCTTCACATCCGGCTCCATCTCCTCGAAAGCCGGTACACGCCCGGGAATGACGGTATCGATGTACACCAAGTGCCAGCCATAGCCGGATTCGATCGGCCCCTGCCACGAGCCAGGTTTGACTTTCTCCAGAGCGACTACGAATTGCGGACCGAACTCCTTGGCCAAGGCGTCGGGAGCGCGGTCGCCGTAATAATCCTGAAACATGAACGGATCGGCAAGCGAAACCGCGAGCTTCGAGTCTTCGGGCTGGCCGCCTATCTTGGTCAGCGCCTTAGCGGCGTCGTCCTGAGCGTTCTTGCCGCGCTTATCGGGAGAGAAGTAAAGATGGCGGAAGCTGTAGCGGCTGGGCAGCGCGAACTTGCCGCTGTTCTTCTCGAACCAGGCCTTGAGCTCTGCGGTGGAAGGCTCGTGAGCGGCGGCCACGTCTTCGGCGAGGAACTGCATCTTCTGCGCCATGCGGCGCTTCACGATGGTGTCGTCTTTGTCGAGGCCCATGGCGAGCGCCTCTCGATACAGGACCTCCTCCCGGACCTTGTCTTCCACCATAGCCTGAAACTCAGCAGGTGTCGGCTGGCGATGCCATTGCGACTCGAAGTACATGTCCATGGTGCGCAGGTCGTCCAGGCTAAGGGCGATCTGCTTGGACGACTCGACTCCGCCACGGCCACGCTGCATGTAGGCATACGCCGCGAATAGCACGAGGCCCAGCAATAGAAAATGCAGCAGCGGCTCGCGCAACCAGCGTTTTAGCGAGGGAAGAAAGGACGGGCGCGGCCGAGACAGCTCGGCAGCGGGCTGCGCCTCAGCAACTAGGGACACTTCATTCACCAACTGTCTCCAACCAGGGATTGCAAGTTACCAGTTTAGCTTTTCGCGGCACCCGCGTCTTTCGTTGTATCCACTATGCGCCGATCGCATATCAGCGCGAGTCATTTTGTTGCTTATAGGCGCTGACCAAGACCGCCACGGTAATGGCGACGTACAGAACACCCGTAACTCCTTCCAGCGCCGCCAGCATGCGGACCTCTCCGTGAATCGGGACAACATCTCCGTAGCCAATGGTCGAGAGAGTGACCAGACTGAAGTACAGCAGCGAGCTTTGACGGTACGCCTCCGCTGCGGCGTTATGCTGAAATGACCCCGGATAGAAGACTTCAATAGCACTGTACAGGGCGAACCACGACATTCCCAACAGAAGATAGATGCTGATTGCGGTATAGAGGTGTGCGTCGGTGACGCTGCGGGCGTCTCTCAGGTAGGGGAAGAGGCCGGCAACGGTAAGCGCAAAAAATGCTGCGAGCAGCCCCCATTTGCCGCCGATCAAGACCCGATTGGGAACGAGCGTACTCGCCGCCGAGACAATAACGATGAGCGCCGCCAGCAGAGACGCCGGCCACACGCGGCCTTTTCTTCGCGATAGCCGTACGGTCGCAAGGAGGATGGGCACAAACATCAGCACTACCAGGATCAATCGCCGAATGTCACCGTGATCGAGTACTGGATACATCACGATGACCAACAGCAACGAGATCAGGAGCAGCATATCCGGCCGGGATTGTGCCTTTTCTAGCATCGTCGCATCACCACCTCAAGCTGCGCATGGCGTGCCGCCGAGTATTGCTTCTACGGCCTTTCTTCTTTGCGCGAAATAAAAACAAGCAGCGACACTTATGAAGTTGACCAGCACCAAACCAGAAGCATGGCCAGAACTGCGTGAATCACAATAGCCGGCCACAGCAGGACTCCAGCCAGTCCAAGCTCGAAGCGCGCGCAGAGAAATATTCCGATGGCGGCAACGTCGTAGAACAGTATTGCCTTGACCACACCAAAAGCGGCGGTCGTCGAATCGTCGGCGGCAAACCAGCATGCCAGGGTCAGCGAGAGCAACACCGCGCCGACGAAGCGTGCTAGGACGACCGCGAGGGATGTTGACGGTGGCTGGCCGAACAGCAGTTCCGACGGCAAGGTGGGAACAACAAGGCACGCCAGCCCCATTCCGCCTTCCGCCAACGCCGTTACTCGAAGCAGGATCTTTAACGTCATGCGTGTTCTTGTAAGCTCTACATCTCCTGCTTTACCTTGGCTTCGGCCTTCTGAATTGCGCCGCTTCCCATCTTTTCGATCATGTCGCGACGCATCTGATCGCGCATTTCCTGGAACTTCTTCTGTTGGGCGGGATCGAGAATCGGCGTGATCTTGGCGTCGATGGCGCTGCCGATTTGCTTCAACTGCTCGATCTTGTCCAACGGCTTGAGCGAAGTGTTCTTCTTCAGCGCTCCGAGTTGTTTGACCTCGTCCTGCAGGAAGGGAAGGATCTGCTGTTTCTGCTGTTCGTTCAAGCCCAGTTCGATCGAAAAGGTGTTGAGCGTGGCGATCAGCGGATTGAGCACGAATTGCGGGCTCGGAATCATCTCGTAGTTGGCATAGCCGAATTCATTGCTGCGCGCGCCGTAATAAGTGTCGCCCAGTTTGTACACGGTGACCGCGTAGACATCCTGAGAGATGTTTGTCACCACCTTGCCGCCTTCAATCTTGTACGGAGTGGTAGTTCCCTGGTAGCCGTCGCGAACCGGGTTGCCGTAATAGCTTGGAGTTGAGACGTTCTTGCCGATATGCCACACGTTGCTATTACCCTCGGCAGTGTAGGCGATGCTGAACTGCTCACCGGTTGCGTTGTTGCGCACCCAGAACGCCTTGCCCACGACCAGCGCCTTCAGTTGCGCGTCGCCCAACTGAGCTGCACCCTTTGCCTTGAGGTCGGTCACCGTCATGCCGGCGGGCGCATTCTTGCGCGCATCGGCGCTGGGGGTGTACCAGATAGGCGAAGACCAAGCGCGTTCCTGTCCGGTGAGAGGAACGACGTCGGGCGGGGTCAAGCCAGCTTTGACTGCCTGAATGAGCGTCCAGCGCGGCGTCGGGATTTCCAGCACGCGAGCGTAGTAGAACGCATGCAGGCTGGCGTCAAATTCCGGATCGGTCCAAACGGTCTTGAGTTCCGTGGAACCGACGGTATTAGTGTAGGTGGCCTTCTCCAAGTCCACAGTGCTCTGGATCGCGGGAACTCGGCCCGACCACTTGTCAGGCTTGCGGTCGCCGGACCAGACCACGTCGAAGATCTTCTCGAAGCTTTGGCCGTTCTTGGTCCAACCCTTGATGACCTGGATGCGGTCGAGATTGCGGAAGTCGGGTCCTTCACCGCCCAGACCACAAACGTCGGAGCCGTACCCTTCAAGGGAGGCAGATCGGCGCCCATGGGGACACCGTTTGCATAGGACTGGTGTACCCAGTCGCTGGCTTTCAGAATGTCGTTGTTGTAGCCCCATCCGCCAAAGAAGCGCACTTTAATGTGCGGCCCGCTGACGCCGAAGGTTTCCTTGCGGTACATGGCGTCCCAAATGGAGGCGCGGGTGTTTTCCTCGGCCCAGACGCCAGTCAGGCCGCCGGGGTTCTCCAAGCGAACGTCTATGGTGCCAAACGCCAAAACTCCGGCCATGCGCTTGTCGAGGGTCCCATCCATCTGGGCGTGACCGCCATAGAAATTTTCCTGGCGGTAAGGACTGCCGGTGTTGTGGGAGTCGGAGCCGCCGGCCATGCCGAATTTGTACGGGTTGTAGCCGCGTACGTCCTGCATGGTGATGCCGTCTTTCAGTGCCTGGCGGCCAAAGCTGCCTTGAATGTGATCGACCCGGCCAACGGTCGCCGGCAAACCGAGAAGGGCGGTGTACAGCTCATAGTTGGCGAACTCGTCAGTGGGCGAGAGCAAGGGATGGGTCTCCGACTGTCCCTTGATCTGCTTGATCTCGACCAGGCGTTCGTTGCGCTCGCGGTCGGCTGCGTAGGCTGCGTCGATGGGCCTGCCGAAGCTGTCGACGTCGGTGGGATACATCCATCCGTCGCTCAAGTTGGCATTGTGCGAGATGGCCAGCAACTCATTGCCGGCCTGTCGCTGCGAGTCCATCCACTTCCACAAGTCTTCGGGGTGATAAGAGTCCAGAGCGCTGTAGGGCATCGCCGGTACCTTCGCACAATCGCGGAAGAAGATATTCCGGTGCAGGTTCCGATTGTCAGGGGCGGAGGTGTACTCATACGAGCAGAACGCTGTGAACTTACCAGGGTGGTTGTTTTCGTCGGCGATCTTGACGTTTTCCTTCCAGATGGAGCCGGCCACCTCGGGGCTCATCAGAGCTTTCACCGGAGGCCCGTTGAGCATATTCACGAGGTAGGTGAAGACTTTCTGAATATCCGCCTGATTATTGGGGTCCGTGAGAATCAGCGGCTGTGCTGCGGGTAACTTACTCAGGGCCGATCCCGGCGTGTTGGCCTCCCTGGTAACGCCGACGTATTCGGAGTGATCGGTCACACCCATGAAGTCCATGGGCGTGTCGATCTTGATGTCGTAGCCGAGGGGATGCTTGATGGTTTGGCCTTGGGCGTACTTGTAAGCGTCGCCCGGCCCGGTGAGGCGGTTGCCGAACAGCCAGGCGTCCACTGACCAACTGGTGTGGATGTGTTCCTCACCGAAGTAGGCGTTGCGGTCGGGATTCTTCTCGACGCGCTGCTCGGGAGTCGACGGCTGGGCAGTCTGGCCAGTGGGTGGTGCCGATTCGGGGGCTTTCGATTTATTGCAAGAAATGAGGATGCCGATACTGAAAAAAACCAACGCCAAAGCTGCTATCACCGCAACTCTCGACTTCATGAATGCCTCCGTCTTTCTGAATGGCACGACCACGCTCCGTGCCGATAAGACGCACACGGGTTGTGTATCCCAAGACAACGCTGTGGGAACGATCTATCGCCGCAGAACTGATCCACGGCGTCGACTTTTTTGGAACGAGGCAATTCTAGTTACGCAGGGGGGACCTTCGCAAGCTGCGAAGGTCCAGCCATCTGAAGCCGGTGCCATTTCGGGACAAAGCCCAAGAAGACGCCCTAAGTCCTTACGGCAGACATGGATAGCCATAACTACTAAGTAAATCAACGACATGCGAACAATTTCCCGCTAAACCACTGAAAACAAAGCAGGCGTGAACGCGAAAATTATCTCATTTGACTTGCGACCCAGTCCTTCATAAGCTTGCTCCGAAATCCGGGGTGACTTATGAAAGTACGTCTGCAGTTCTTGCTCCCTGTCCTCCTGTGCACCAGCTCTCTTCTTGCCTATCAGGGAGCGAACGCTACCGAAAAGCTGGGAACAGTAGACTTCCCCATCTCCTGTGCGACTTCGCAGCAGAAGGCATTCAACCGCGGGGTCGCGCTGCTGCATGACTTCTGGTACGACAAGGCTGAACAGCAGTTCAAGGATGTCATCGCGGCCGATCCGACGTGCGCGATCGCGTATTGGGGAGAGGCGATGACCCAGTGGCACGAGATCTGGGATCGTCCGGATGCCACGACCCTGAAGCGAGGCCTGGCGCTGGTGGAGAAGGGCCAGAAGCTGGGGGCGAAGACTCCGCGGGAACGCGATTACCTGGATGCGCTGGCCGTGTTCTATCAGAACTCCGACAAGTCGAGCTTCGAGATGAGGGCCGCGGCGTATTCGCAGGCGATGGAGAAGCTGCATGAGAAGTATCCGGAGGACCACGAGGCTACGGCGTTTTATGGGCTGTCGCTGCTCGCGAGCGCGCCTCCGCGGGACACGACGTTTGCCAACCAGAAGAAGGCGCTGGCGATGCTGAATGCGGAGATGGTGGTGGTTCCGGACAATCCGGGGGTGGCGCACTACATCATTCATAGCTGCGACAGTCCGCAGATGGCTGCTGATGGATTGGTGGCAGCGCGGAAGTACGGGCAGATCGCTCCTTCGGCTCCGCATGCGGCGCACATGCCGGGACACATCTTTGCGCGGCTGGGACTGTGGCAGGAAGATATCGACGCGAACCTGGCGTCGATTGCAGCGGCGGAGACGTCGGGGTCCTCGGGCCATGAGCTGCATGCCATGGACTTCCTGAACTACGCGTACCTGCAAGTGGGTGAGGACGCGAAGGCGCGGGCGCTGGTGGAGAAGGTCGAGAGCATGGACGTGTCGATGGGCCATGACATGCATGACTACTTGGAACTGGCGCGGGCGGGGTTTCCGGCGACGTACGACATCGAGATGAGGCACTGGAAGGAAGCGGCGGCGCTAGAGGCGGATAAAGGCGCGAAGCCGCAGTTTGCCGCCATCACGTATTGGGCGCGCGCGGTGGGTAGCGGACACCTGAAAGACGCGGCCGCGGCGAAGCAGGACCTGGCGCAAATCGACGCGATGATTGAGGCGGTGAAAAAGTCCAAAGACGCGTATCTGGTGGTGTACATGGACACCGGCCGCGACGAGGCGCGCGCCTGGGTGGCGTTCGCCGAGGGCAAGAACGATGAGGCGGCGAAGATCATGCAGGCGGTCGCCGACAAGCAGGATGCGCACGGCAAGGGTGAGGTGGAGATTCCGGCACGGGAGATGCTGGCGGATATTTTGCTGGAGAGCGGGCATCCGGAGCAGGCGCTGGCGGAGTATGAGCGGTCGATGACGATCGATCCCAACCGGTTTAACGGGCTGTATGGAGCGGCGCGGTCGGCGCAGATGACGAACCAGCCGGCCAAGGCCGACAAGTATTACGCGCAGCTGGTGAAGAATTGCGCGGGAGCGAACTCGGACCGTCCGGAGTTGGCGCAGGCGAAGGCGCAGCTGGCGGGGCGGACGGCTGAGGGTGGGAACTGAGAAGAGACCGGCCGCAGATGTATTAGTCCCGGGCTGGGGATTTTGTTCGTCCCAAAATGCTAACGTTCCGCGAGTCAGCCGTCTGAAGGTTAGACCTTTCGGACCGATATGCCGACCTTCACTCTATCTATAAATGGTAAGCAGCATCGCATCGAAGGCGATGCGGACATGCCGCTCCTGTGGGTGCTGCGCGACTCGCTGCGGCTTACGGGCACGAAATATGGTTGCGGCACCGGAGTCTGCGGCGCGTGCACGGTGCATGAAAACGGCGAGGCCGTGCGCTCGTGCATGATTACGCTGTCAGCGACCGAGGGCAAGCAGTACGTCACGATCGAGGGACTTTCGGCGAATGGTGATCATCCGTGCCAGCTCGCGTGGGTGGAGGAAGATGTCGCGCAGTGCGGATACTGCCAGGCGGGCGCGATCATGGAGACCGCTGCGCTACTCAAGCGTAAGCCGGATGTGAGCGACGCGGACATCGACGCCAGCCTGGGCAGCCACGTGTGCCGTTGCGGAACGTATCAGCGAATGCGGCGGGCGATCCATCGGGCGGCTGGACAGGCGGTGAGGACATGACGACCACCCGCCGAACCTTCCTGAAGACTAGCGCGGGCGCGGCTACCGGTTTCCTGGTTGCGGTGCATCTCCCGGCGTTTGCGGCGGATGCAGCAATTGCGGGCTTCCAGCCGAATGCATACATTCATATCTCTCCCGATAATGTGGTGCAGCTGTGGGTGACGCGCTCCGAGATGGGACAAGGCGTTCGCACCACCCTGCCGATGATGCTTGCGGAGGAACTGGAGATCGACTGGAAGCAGATCCACCTGGTGCAGGCCGCGACGACCGAGCAGTTTAAGGGTATCCGATTGCGGACGAGCGGGAGCGGCAGCACGGTGGGGACGTATCCGGCACTGCGTAAGGCGGGAGCGACGGCACGCATGATGCTTGTGGCGGCGGCGGCGGAGTCGTGGCAGGTTCCGGCGGCGGCGTGTAAGGCAACGCAGGGGACGGTGGTGCATCCGGCGAGCGGGCGGCGGATGACGTATGGGCAGCTGGCGAGTTCGGCGGCGCGGCAGCAAGTACCGAAGGATCCGACGCTGAAGCCGGCGAAAGATTTTCAGTACATCGGCAAGCCGCGAAAGAAAACGGATGGTGTGGCAATCGTCGAAGGCCGCGCCATGTATGGAATCGACACGCTGATTCCGGGCATGCAGTATGCCGTGATGGAGCGTTGTCCGGTGTTGGGCGGCAGCCTGCGCAGCTTTGACGGGAGCAAGGCGCTGGCTATGAAGGGAGTGCATTCCGTCGTCCCGATCAGCAGCGGCCTGACGCCCGGAGTCGCCGTTGTAGCTGACAATACGTGGTCCGCGATGAAGGGACGCGAGGCGCTGAAGATCGAGTGGGACCTGGGACCGCATCGCAACTTCAGTTCCGCGCAATTCCTGCAGGACATGCACGCGGCAACGAATCAGGATGGGTTCTTCGTGCGCAACGACGGAGACGCTCCCGCGGCGCTCAAGACTGCCGCAACCAAGCTTGAGGCGGTCTACGAGTTTCCCTACCAGGCGCATGCTCCGCTGGAGACGATGAACTGCGTGGCGGATGTGCGCAAGGACTCGTGCGAGATATGGGTTCCGTCGCAGTGTCCAGTGGAAGCACGCAACGAAACCGCTAAAATGCTGGGACTTGCGCCAGAGGCGGTGACG
The DNA here is from genome assembly GCA_963696575.1 of uncultured Acidobacteriaceae bacterium. Lineage (GTDB taxonomy): Bacteria > Acidobacteriota > Terriglobia > Terriglobales > Acidobacteriaceae > DASRAA01. The sequence goes on along the minus strand of CAVOKT010000004.1, from coordinate 329,066 downwards.
GTACATGTAACGCTGGTCGGCGGGGCCTTTGGACGCCGCCTGTTTTCCGATTACGTACACGAGGCGGTCGAGCTGTCGCGCGCGATCGGCAAGCCGGTGCAGCTTTTGTGGACGCGCAGCGACGATATGCGGTTCGGGTATTTCCAGCCGCCGAGTGTGGAACGAATTACGGCTGCCATTGACGCAAGTCAAAAGCCGGTGGCGTGGCTGCAGAAATCTGTGGGCAGCGATCTCACCATGTTTCCTGCCTCGGCGGAGGAGCTGAAGAACCCCCGGCGCTACTTCGACAACGAAGAGCCCTGGGGAGAGTTCGATAACCCTTACAACTTCCCACACCTGAAGGCGGACTTTATTCCGCTGGAATCGCCGGTGCCTACGGGCCCGTGGCGGGCGGTGATGTATCCGTCGCGGGTTTTCGCGCGCGAGTCGTTTGTAGATGAAATTGCGCACGCGACGAATCAGGACCCGCTGGAGCTTCGCTTGCGGCTGCTGGCTCCGGGTGATGTCTTGAAGCTCGGAGGAGCGAAGATTGATCGTGGGCGGCTGATTCGCGTACTGCAGGCTGCGGCGGAAAAATCAGATTGGAAGCAACCAATTGCGCAGTCTGGCGGCCGTCTCTGGGGCCGTGGTATCGCCTGCAATGTTTACGACTCGGACTGCTACATCGCGCAGGTGGCGGAAGTGTCGGTTGGAAAAGAGGCGCACGACATTCGTGTGCATCGCATCGTATGCGCGGTGGACTGCGGGTTGGTGATCAATCCGCTGGGGCTCGACGGCCAGGCGGAGAGCGGCATCACCTGGGGACTGTCAGCGACCCTGCACGGTGGTATCGACTTCAAGAACGGCGCAGCGGTGCAGTCCAGCTACGCGGACTTTCAGGTCGTGTCCATCGACGAGGCGCCTGCCGTCGAGACGCATATCGTCGACTCCGGCGCTCCCCCGGGTGGCTTTGGAGAAACCGCAGTGCCACCGGTTGCGCCGGCTGTGGCCAACGCCGTGTTTGCTGCAACCGGCAAGCGCATTCGGCAGTTGCCAATTACGCCAGAGAAGTTGAAAAACGCCTGACAAGGTTCCCGCGGTGCGCTGAGGCATCCGCCGTTATTGCGGCGTCCACTTGCTCTCGATCACCGGCGGATGCAGCAGGGTCTGCATCACCACGCAATACTGTTCAGTTTTCTCTTGCAGTGCGCTTAGCTGCTCCGGAGTGGCCTGAGGCGCGCGAACATCGAAAATCGCCCGGATGCTCTGAAACCCGACGGGGACTTCTTTGGAAATTCCCAGCGTCCCCTGCAGGTCGAGATCGCCTTCGACGGTGACATCGATGCTTCCGGTAGGTATTCCCATGGCAGCGGCGACCATCTGGCAGGTGATCTGCGCGCAGGCAGCCAAGGCACCTAACAGCAGGTCGCCTGAGCAGGCGCCAGTGCCTGCACCGCCGACTCCTTTATGGGCCTGTGCCTGGTAGATCTGCCGCCCCAAGTCGACCGAACAAGAAATCGGCGCACCGCCGGCCTGGGTACCACGCGCGGTCAGAGTGATCAGCGAACTCGCCGGATCTTGCCGGTACTGGTCTTTCAGCGGCTTTTGCATTGATCGAATATCCAAGAACGCCTCCGAAATCTGCGCTATTATAAGCGGATTCACGGGCGCTGCCTCAGAGGCCGTCGCGGCAGCGAGTTGAATCTAGGATTCCACGTCAATCGCGCAGCGACGAGCCCTACTTGCAAGGCGACAGTCTGCGTCAATGAGGTCCATGAGCCCGCCGCTCGCACCAGGTTCAGAGCCGTCCAACCTATCGCCGGGTAGCCGCTTCGGCAATTACGAGATCGTTGATCGACTCGGAGCCGGTGGCATGGGAGAGGTTTATCGCGCTCGAGACACTCGCCTGGGTCGCGAGGTTGCCATCAAAACCATCGCGCTGGATCGACATCCCCAAGCTGAAGCCCTGTCGCGCTTTGAGCAGGAGGCTCGTTCAGCGAGCGCGCTCACTCATCCCAACATTGTCACGATTTACGAACTCGGGCAGGTTAACGGCACGCACTACATTGCCATGGAACTGGTCACGGGCGAGACGTTGCGTGAACTGTTGCATGGTGGCGCAATTCCGTTTCGCAAGGCGGTCGTGTTAGCAGCCCAGATCGCCGATGCCCTGGCCAAAGCGCACGAGAATGGCATCGTACATCGTGACCTGAAACCCGAAAACCTGATGGTGTCCGGCGATGGTACGGCTAAGATTCTGGATTTTGGCCTAGCCAAGCTGTTCCACGTCTCGCAGTCCCCCCAACCGGAATTTTCGACTAGCATCGACTTCGTCACCCAAGCGGGAACGGTGATGGGCACCGTAGGTTACATGTCGCCGGAGCAGGCCAACGGCGGCCAGGTGGATTTCCGTTCGGACCAATTTTCCTTTGGAACGGTGCTTTACGAGATGGTCGCCGGGCGTCGCGCCTTCTCGGGAAGTAGCCAAGCGGAAATTATGGCGGCGATTCTCCGGGACGAGCCCCGGCGCCTCGGTGTCGCCGTGCCGCAAGCGCCTGCTCCTTTCGCCTGGATCGTGGAGCGGTGCCTGGCCAAAGACCCCAAGCAACGCTACGCATCGACGCGGGACCTGGCCCGCGATCTTGCGATGGTGCGGGATCGGCTGGTCAACGTACTTGCTGATTATGCGGAGTCTCGTTCGAGCAACTTGCCCGTGCAGCGGACGGCGTTCATCGGACGCGAGCGCGAATCGGTTGCTCTTCGCCAGATTTTGAGCCGGGAGGAAGTGCGGCTGGTGACTCTGACTGGCCCCGGCGGCATCGGCAAGACCCGGCTTGCACTGCAGGTCGCCGGCGAGGTGTGCGTCGAATTTCCAGGCGGTGTCTATTTCGTTGCCCTGTCAGGGGTCACTGAACGAAGCCTGATCGCGGTGACCGTTGCGCAGGCACTTGGAGTGCGCGAAACCGGGAACCAGTCGCCACAGGAAAATCTGAACGAGTATCTTGGCGGGTTGAATCAGGCAACACTTCTGTTGCTCGACAACTTCGAGCACCTCGTCAGCGACGCTCCGATGATCTCCCAATTCCTCAATACTAGCCAGAAGCTCAAGATCGTTGTCACCAGCCAGGCGCCGCTTCACGTTTATGGCGAGCATGAATTTCCGGTGCCACCCCTGGCGCTGCCCGACACGAAGTCGATTCTGGCGCTGGAGGTGCTGCAGCGTTCCCCGGCAGTCGCGCTCTTTGTAGAGCGAGCCCAGGCAGTGAAGCCTGAGTTCGCGCTGACGAAAGAAAACGCACAGGCGGTGGCGGCCATCTGCGCTCGCCTCGACGGTCTGCCTTTAGCTATCGAACTTGCGGCGGCGCGAATCAAGATGTTGTCTCCGTCCGCCATGCTGACACGCCTGGAAAGCAGCCTGAACCTGCTGACCGGCGGCGCCCGTGACCTTCCGATACGCCAGCAAACTCTTCGCGGCACGGTGGACTGGAGTTACGGCCTCCTCGATATAGCCGAGCAGACGCTGTTTCGCAGGCTTTCGGTGTTCTCCGGCGGCTGCACGCTAGAGGCCGTGGAAGCTGTGTGCGATACCAAGGGCGACCTGGGCCTGGATGTGCTCGACGGGATGGCTTCGATGGTGGACAAAAGTCTGGTCCAGCAAGTGGAACGGTCCAACGCGGAGACCCGCTTTCTCATGCTGTCGACCATTCGCGAGTACGCCCTGGAACGCCTCGCCGAGAGCGGTGAGAAAGCTGCCACTCGCCGCGCCCATGCCGCTTACTACCTGGTGCTGGCGGAAGAAGGGGCCGAAGACTCGGCGGCTCATTCCGAATGGTTCGACCGTTTCGAGCTCGAGCACGATAACTTCCGCAAGGCGCTCGACTACCTCGTCGAAACCAGGGATGCCGATTGGGGACTGCGCATGGGCGCCGCGCTGTTTCGCTATTGGGAGACGCGGGAACATCTGACCGAAGGACGCGAAAGCATCGCCCGGCTACTCAGGCTGGAGGGAGCCTCAGCGCACCCTAAACTGCGCGCGCGCTTGCTGTTTGCCGCTGCCATCCTGGCCGGTGGGCAGGGGGATTACAGTTCTGCGCGGGAACTGCTCGAAGAAAGTCTGGAACGGTGTCTTGAACTGGAGGACACTCGCGGTGTTGCCGTTGCTCTCAACGCGTTAGGGGTCAATGCCCGAACCCGCGGGGACATACCTCTCGCGACCGTTCTGTTCGAGCGCTGCGTCGCGATCTGGAGAGACCTGGGTGGTCCGGCGGATCTGGCACGCGCCCTGAGCAATCATGCAAACCTGCTCAAGATGCAAGGAGAGTTTGAACGCGCGGCTTCGCTCAACGAGGAGTGCCTGGCCATGTTTCGCGCAGCCGGGGACGACGCTGGCGTCGCTTGGACACTGAATTACCAAGGTGACGTTGCCCGGGGAACATCGAATTTTGCGGCCGCCCGCTCGTATTACGAGCGGAGCTTGGCGGCATTTCGCCAGTTGCAGGACGGCTGGGGTATTGCGAGTACGCTCTCCGATCTGGCAAGTCTTAGCCGCGATCAGGGAGATTACTCCGAGGCGGGGCGCCTTTACAGCGAAAGCATCGAGTTGTTCCGGGACTTGGGTCACAAGCGCGGCATCGCCAGAGTTCTCGAATGTATGGCTGCGAGCGCCGCAGCACAATGCAAAGCTGAGCAAGCGCTGCGTCTGGCTGGAGCGGCCGCCTCACTTCGCCAGCAACTGGGCGCGCCCCTCGCGCCGGCCCAACAATTCAAACTTGAAAGAAGCCTGGAAGTCGCGCGACGGGCGCTCTCAAATGCCGACGGTCTGGCGGCGTGGATGGAAGGATGGGCGATGCCGGTGGAACATGCTGTCCGGGAAGCGCTCCGCTCGGAGGGCGAATCCAACCGGGATGCGGGAGGCTCTGCCTAGGTCATTCCGCGGTGCTGGGATCGATCATGCGACGTACGGCTGATACGCGATTTGCCGGCAACCCAACGCGACGAGCGTGCTCGTGAATGGCTTCTTCGTCGGGCGCGAGATAAACGCAATAAACTTTGTCGCCAGTCACATAGCTATGAAGCCACTTGATTTCGGGCCCCATTTCTTTGAGCACGGCCACCGATTTTCGGGAGACTTCCTGCAATTGCGCGTCGGATAAGTTTCCCGCGCCAGGGATTTCCCGCTCGATTATGTATTGCGGCATTGCCACCTCACCTGAGCGGTCATGGTAGCAAATTTCCAGGGCCGGTGAGAGCGGAGGCGGGCGTGTGCGACGTCAAAAGCACAACCAGCCTGGCGATAGTCATCCGTAATAGCGAAAGTCCTTCCAGAACTCCTGCCACCCTTGCTTGGGGGGACCGCAGACGTAGATGTCGGGATGATCGGCCGTCTCCTCGTTCATGATTCCGTACGGATTCCAGGTATGACCGGCGAGACGGCAGGATGCAAAGCTTTCGTCCATGTACTTGCGGCTGAGGCCAATGATGATGACCGTTTGCGGCGGGGGATCGCCGTAGCCGCGCTGCCAGAAGGAATTGACGCCGCTGATGGCGCGCGGCAATCCGTACTGCGGACCGTAGAGGTTGATGGCTCCCGCCTCACCGTAATTCGTGCCGATGATTCCCAGATGCGCGCGCTGTTCCGGAGTGAGGGAGTCACGAATCTTCGCAACCTCTTGCACCAGCTCGCGCCAACCGATTTGTTCGCGGAAATCTCCCGTCACTTGGTTGGTGATGGCCCACCAGCGTGAGTTCAGGGGCGCCAGGGGCAACCAGAACGCGGTGGTGAATACGATTTCAAACGCCAGTGCCGCCCATACTGCCCGGCGAATCGCCATCGCCCTGCCGCGTTGCATGGTGGCCAGCCAGCGCTCGCCCCATACCGCTCCGGCGGCGTACAGCATGGGATAGGCAGGGCCCATGTAGTACCAGCGGCCTTTCGCGATAGTGAAGAGTAGCAATGTGACTACGAACATCCAGCCCAACATTCGGAAGCGCTTGCCGGCTTGCGAAAAACAGAAGTAGAGGCCGGCCACGGCCAGGGGAAAGCGAGCGCCCGTCAGCTCCAGTTGTTGCGGAAGGAAATAAGCCGTGCGACCCTGACGAACATCTCGCGCATGAATGTGGCTGAGGAAATCGAGCGACACAAAATTGTGTTGCCACTGCCACAGCAGGTTGGGCAGCCAGATCAGGATGGAGAGCGCGACGCCGATCCACAGCCACTTGCTCTTCAGGTAGCGGCGAGCGGGGTGAGCAGAACGCCCGCAACAATACCCACGGCGAAAAATCCCATGGTGTACTTCGACTCCATGCCGAAGCCGATACCGGCGCCGATCCCCAGCCACCAGCGCGGGTCCTCCGACACAATCAAGCGAACCACGAAGTATGCGGTCAGGACCCAGGCGAGACAATCGAAGGCGACGTACATCATTTGGTATCCGCCGCCCAGACAGAAAGGCACAGCGGCAACCGTGGCAATCAGTTGTGCGCCGCGTCGCGCGCCCATTTCGCGCGCCATCAGGCCGGTGAGGACGACCGCAATCGCTTGTGCCAGGTTGGCGAAAACGCGGAAGCCGCGTACGGACGTGCTGAAGAGCTCAAGCGAAATGCGTCCGAAAAATGGTGTCACCGGCGGATATGCGGGATACCCCCAAGCCAGGTGGCGAGCGTCTTCCAGTGTCGCCAGTTCGTCGCGGTGGATTCCGTAACGGTTGCCAATGATGAGGTGAAGAATGACGGTCGCCAGCGCGATGTAGATGATCAGCGCCGTATCGCTGGAAAGCGGAGATCGACCCTCGCGAGAGGTCGGCGAAATTGAAGTCGAAACGGACATCTCAAAAGTTACTTGGGCTGCGGGGACGTCGTCCCCGGTTCGTCGGTTGTGGCTTTATCGATCTGTGCCTGGATTTCCGGCATATGCTTCTTCATGACCAATTGGGCTGCTTGCATGGCCTCGATCATCATGGCGTTCGTATCCTTCAGCAGCTTCTGGCCGGTCGGCGACCCGTAGAACTCGTTGATAGCCTTGATGTCAGAGTGGGTGAGGTACTTCTGATAAACCGGGATCATCGCGTCCAGCAACTCGTCGGTGGGAATTGCTTTCAACGTCGCTTGGATCCGCTCGGTCGCGTCGGTGGCTGCCTTCTGAACCTCCGCAAGGTTGGCGTTGGGATGCTGCTGCCGGTAACGGTCCGCGAAGTTCGAGGCTAGCTGGCTTGCCATTGCAGAATACATCAGTTGCATGCGGTCGCGCGCTCCGGTGAGTTGCATCATGTCTTCGACGTCTTGCTTGGTAGCAGCGTCAATCTGAGTTTGAGCGAAGCCGGGCGAAAAAGATGCGACGAGGAGAACACATGCGACGATTGCCTTTCTCATACTTACCTCTGCGGACCATGTGGGTCGCCTGATTGTACTGCGGTTCCGCCTGCTACGATAGCGGCGTGCCCGCCCTGCTTGAGGTTGAGAATGTCTCCGTGGATTTCGCCACCGCGCAAGGCATGATGCAAGCGGTGCGTGACGTCAGCTTCTCCATCTCTGCCGGAGAAGTGCTGGGACTGGTGGGCGAGTCAGGTTCGGGCAAGTCAGTTTCGTCGCTGGCCATCCTGCGCTTGCTGCCGCCACAGGCCCGGGTAAGCGGACGAATCAAATTTTGCGGCGAAGACTTGCTTTCGCTTCCCGAAGCCGCCATGCGCGAGATTCGCGGGGCCGGCATCAGCATGATCTTTCAGGAACCCATGACTGCGCTCAATCCTGTTATGCGGATCGGCGATCAGGTGGCCGAAGCGGTACTCGCTCATCCCGGAGCCGCTACCCGGTCTGCCGAAGTACAAAGTTCGGGCAACGGCACACAGCCTCGTGTCGGCAAGCGCGAAGCGTGGCGCCTGGCGGTCGAGGCGTTGCGCACCGTCGCCATTCCTGAGCCCGATCGTCGCGCTCGCGACTATCCACATCAGCTTTCGGGGGGCCAGCGGCAGCGCGTAATGATCGCCATGGCCATCGTGAATCGTCCGCAATTGCTGATTGCCGATGAGCCGACGACGGCGCTCGATGTGACCATCCAGGCGCAGGTGCTCGACCTCCTCAATGAACTCCGGCAGAAGTTTGCGCTCTCGATGCTGTTTGTCTCTCACGATCTCGCGGTGGTTTCGCAGGTGTCGCACCGCATCGCGGTGATGTACGCCGGGAGCCTGGTTGAGCTAGGTAGCGCGGAGCAAGTATTCCGGCAGCCGGTGCATCCTTACACACGTGGTTTGCTTCGGTCGGTACCAACCCTGCGCAGCGATCGTCGACCAGCCGCTGCGGACAATCGATGGCACCGTGCCCGCGATTAGCGCCCTGCCCCCGGGATGCGCTTTCGAGCCGCGTTGCGAATGGCGTTTACCATCTTGCTCGCAGGCGTTACCATCGTTGGTCGAAGTTGCACCCGGACATTTTGCGCGCTGTCCTGTGATTGCGGCCGAACTTCCTTAATCATGCGTCTTCTTTTACTGAGTGATATCCATGCCAACCTTGAGGCGCTTGCAGGCTTGTCTGGCTGCCGCCCCGCCGTACGACCACCTGGTGAACCTGGGAGACGTTGTCGGCTACAACGCCAGCCCGAATGAGGTTTGCGAGCACGTCATCGCCATGGGCGCGCCTATTGTGCGCGGCAATCATGACCGCGCGTGTTCGGGAATGACCGACGTCAAGGAGTTCAATCCGGTAGCAGCGATCTCTGCCTACTGGACAAAAAACTACGTTGAAGCCCGAGTATCTGGAGTGGCTCCGAGCGCTGCCGCAAGGTCCGCTGCGGCAGGACGACATTCCCGGAGTCGAGTTCGTGCACGGCTCGCCCTTGGACGAAGACGAATATCTGCTTACCACCGCAACGGCCGATGACAACCTTGAATTGCCGGGACACGCGCCGCTGATTTTCTTCGGGCACACTCACATTCAGGGCGGGTTTATTGATGAGGATGGAGAGTCCCGGCCCTTTCGCCCGCTTTTCGAGAGCGTGGAAGGCCCGGTGCAGTACACCATGTGGCTGACGCCAGGCGAGCGGTACCTTATTAATCCGGGCTCGGTCGGTCAGCCTCGCGATAATGATTGGCGCTCGGGCTTCGCTCTGTATGAATGTAATTCCGGGCCGCTGGCGAGTGTGACATTTTATCGCGTGCCTTATGACATCGACCAAGCCCAGCAACGGATACTGTCGGCGCAATTGCCCGAGCGGTTGGCGGCACGACTCAAAATTGGGCGATAACAATAGGCTGCAAGATCGATGCTAGTCCTCCGACTAGATATATTGACCAAAAAGCTTCGAATCTTGTCTTTTCGCGCGACGTTGGATTTTTAGAATAATCTTAAAAGTATGCCTATCCGTCCATTTCCAGAGAAATCGAAATTCCGCAGCAAAGAATTCTTTGGCGGACCGAACATCAGCACGCCGTTTGGTTATCTCGTAGCCCACATCGATGGCGGAGCGCGGGGAAATCCCGGACCCGCGGGTTACGGCGTGGTGATCGAGGACGAAATCGGAAGACCGGTAGCACAGACTGAGCGAATTCCTGGGAAGCCAGACCAACAACTACGCAGAGTACTCGGGCCTGCTGGCGGCACTGAGCTATGCCCTGGGCATGGTTTCAAGCGCGCTCAAGGTGTACAGCGACTCCGAGTTGATGGTCAGGCAGATCAATGGGCAGTATAAGGTTAACCATCCTGTGCTGAAGGAGCTCCACGGTAAGGCGATCAGAATGATCGAGGACTTGGAAGCCTTCGAGATCAATCATGTGCTGCGAGAAAAGAATCGTGAGGCCGATCGCCTGGCGAACCTCGCGATGGATAGCGGCACGAAACGTGATGTGCCAGCGCTCAGCGAAGTAGTCTCGTCAACCACCACCACAGTGGTTCGCGAGCGCGAGTTAGATGGCGTAGTGCGGGGCGGCGTGGTCCAGTTCGTTGGCGAATCGCTTCCGGACGGCACGCTGGTGAAAGTTCGCCCGGGCAAGCCGTGACGCTTGATGTCTATTAAATCGGCGACACTGCATGCTGCTGGTTCCCCTCCAATTTTCCTCCCAGCTTGATCTGTGGCGGATCGAATACCTGCACGAGTTCCGGGGGATTCTCCACTGCATAAGCCAGTGTCTGCGTCATCTGCTCCAGCGTGACCAGCGCTAACCGCGTTGCGCCTTCGCGGGTTGGAGGATACGCCCGCGCGAACGCGTAAAACGGCATCAGGACAATCGGCCAGCGCCTGCCCGGCCCCAACACATACCACGGCCGAACGAAGCTGGCGGGAATCCCCGACTCGGTGACCATCTGCTCTCCCTCGGCGCGCACCGCCTGGAATTCCTGCATCATGGGCGCCGGGCGGGCGACGCTGAGATAGACGAAGTGCCTGACGCCCGCGTGCTTGGCTGCTTCTACCGCTTCGCGACACGAAGGCAGATCGATCTCGCGAAACTCTTTGGCCTTCCTGGGGCTGGGATGCGCGACTCCAACCAGGTGAACGAAGGTGTCGGCGGGCCTGATGTCGGCAACGTAGGTCTCCGCATGTAGCGCATCGCCCAAAACCACTTCGCATCCTGCCACAATTCGGGACTCCGAGCCAGGCCGAGCCAGCGCTCGGACGCGATGGCCACGCCGCAATAACTCCGCTGCCAGGCTGCGACCCAGAAAACCAGTGCTGCCGGTAAGGAAGACCGTGTGTTGTGCCATGACGACCTCCGTAGAGTGCCCTGCCAAAAACCTGCCGCTGGCCGCGATGGGCGACCGCAGCGGAAATGCGTATCGCATTATCTGTAATACGGGGGTGAAAAGGCGATGGATTTCGTCGTTACGTTACTTCAGGGTGGCTTGCAGCGCTACGGCTAGTTCGGGATGGCGATACGAATAGCCCGCAGCCTCGAGTCTGGCAGGGCGTACCCGCTCTGAGGCGAGCAGCAGCGAATCGCCCATTTCTCCAAATAATGTGCGTACGACGAATGCAGGCACGGGAAAGAATGCCGGTCGATGCAGCGCTTTTCCGAGGGCGCGCACAAATTCGGAGTTGCGTACCGGTTTGGGAGCGACAGCATTCACCGGTCCATGAAGTTTTTCATTGGTGAGCGCAAACAGGAATGCGCCCACGACATCGTCCAGTGCGATCCAGCTCATATACTGACGGCCGTCGCCGACCGGGCCGCCCAGCCCGAGGCGAAACGCCGGAAGCATGGCCCGCAGTGCGCCGCCATCTTTCGCCAATACAACTCCGGTGCGAAGGTTCACCACGCGAACTCCAGCCTCTGCCGCTGGACTCGCAGCGGCCTCCCATTCCTCGCAGACCTCGGCCAGAAATCCGCAGCCGCGCTGGCTGTCTTCGGAAAGCTCTTCATCGCCGCGGTCGCCGTAGTATCCAGTGGCTGAGGCGGCCGCGAAAATTCGCGGCGTGCCGCTTGCGCGAAACGACTCGGCCGCGGCTGTAGCCAACGTGCGCGTGCCCAGTACGCGGCTATCGCGCACCTCGCGCTTGAATTTCTCCGTCCAACGTCCCGCAATATTTTTGCCCGCTAGATGCACGATGGCATCGAAGCCCGCGAGTTTTGCGGGATCGAGAGCTTGTCCGGGTGTCCACTGCACCTCGTCCTTCGCCGGCAGTCCGCCGAACCAGCGCCCATGATGAGTGGTTCGCCGCCGCTAGTGCCGGGCGAATTGCGCTGCCAATCAAGCCCGAAGCTCCACTGATCAGAATTCTCACGCTTCCCTCGAAGACAAAGACGTAGTGTATTTCCCGTATAATCGGACATGGCGACTTTCCGCCAACAGATCGCGACCAACGTCCTCACCGTCACCCGATTTCGCGATCTCCTGCGCAAAATCCGCAAGTACCGCCCAAGCGACGATCTTACGCTGGTCAAGAAGGCCTACGATTTTTCCTTGCGCAATCATCTGGGGCAGACTCGCGCCTCCGGCGAGCCTTACCTGGTACATCCGCTAGAGGTAGCTACCGTGCTGGCGGAGATGCGTCTCGATACGACCGCGATCGCTGCTGGTCTCCTGCACGACGCCGTGGAGGACACTTCTGTCACCGTTGACGACATTCGCGCCGAGTTCGGCGAACAGGTCGCGCACATCGTCGAAGGCGTCACCAAGATCAGCAAAATCGATTTTGCCTCCCGCGAAGAGGCCCAGGCCGAGAGCGTCCGCAAAATGGTGCTGGCCATGGTCGATGACATCCGCGTGGTGCTTATCAAGTTGGCCGACCGCCTGCACAATATGCGCACGCTGCAACATTTGCCGCCGGACCGCCAGCTGATGATTGCGCGCGAAACCCAGGAAATCTATGCCCCCATCGCGCATCGTCTCGGCATGGGCAAGATTCGTGGAGAGCTCGAAGACCTCGCCTTTCAATACGTCGATCCCATCGCCTACAACCAGGTGAAGGATGCCATTGAGTCACGCCGCAAGGAGGGCGAGGCATTTCTGGCGAACATCCAGGGCGTGATCGAACAGAAGCTGAAGGAGAACAACCTCGAGGCCACGGTCGATGGCCGCATCAAACGCATCTACAGCATCTGGCAAAAACTACAGCGTCAGCACATTTCGGTGGAACAGATCTACGACATGATGGCGCTGCGCATCATCACCAAATCGGTGAACGATTGCTACGCGGTCCTGGGACTCATTCACAACCAGTGGCGGCCCGTGCCCGGCCGTATCAAAGACATGATCGCCATGCCCCGGCCCAATCTCTATCAGTCGCTGCATACCACCGTGATGGCTGAGAACGGACACGCCTTCGAAGTGCAGATCCGCACCGAAGAAATGCACAAGATGGCGGAAGAGGGCATCGCCGCACACTGGAAGTACAAGGACGGACCGGTCTCGGCGCGTGACGAGAAGCGCCTCGCGTGGTTGCGACAGGTCGTCGAGTGGCAGCGCGAAGTTCCCGACCCCAATGAATTCCTCTCCACTCTCAAGATCGATCTGTATCCCGAAGAGGTTTACACCTTCACCCCGAAAGGCAAGATCGTCATCCTGCCACGCGAGGCCACGCCCGTCGATTTTGCTTACAACATTCACTCGGAAGTGGGCAACAGTTGCGTTGGAGCCAAGGTGAATGGACGTATCGCTCCGCTGAAATACAAGCTGCGATCGGGTGACATCGTTGAGATCCTCACCCAGCCGGGGCATCATCCCAATCGCGACTGGCTTGGATTCGTGAAGTCGCCTCGCGCCCGCCAGAAGATCAAGCACTGGCTGAATATTCATCAGCGCGAGCGCGCCATCGAGATCGGCAAGAAGCTGATCGAGAAAGAAGCGCGCAAGTATCGCATCTCGATGAAAGAAATCAGCGAGGCCGAATTAACCAAGGTCGCGAGCGAGAACGGACTGGGACGTCCCGACGATCTGCTTGCCGGAATCGGCTACGGCAAATTCTCTGCCCGCTCGATTCTCGCGCGCCTGGTTCCGGCCAGTGCCGCCAATCCCACGCCTGGAGCCGACCCAGAAGGGCCATCCAACGGTGGCGGAATCAGCAGCGTGGTGCGGCGTGTCTTCGGCGGTGATACCTCGGCCATCAAAGTCAAAGGACACAACGATCTGCTGGTATATCGCGCACGATGTTGCAATCCCATTCGCGGCGAAGAAATCGTCGGCTATGTCACTCGCGGCAAGGGCGTCGCGGTGCACTCCAAGTCCTGTGCCAACGTCGAGAACCTCATGTTTGAGCCGGAACGCCGCATCGCCGTCGAGTGGGGTAAAGACGGCACCGTCGGAACCGCGCCTATCTGGGAGACAGGATTCGCCGTCAAACTTGTGGTGCTTTGCGACAATCGTCCCGGCATGCTGAAGCAGATCACCGCCGTCATCAGCGACGCCAACACCAACATTCGCAACATCGAAGCCAAAACCTCCGAGACTCACGCCACCGTCGACATTGTTGTCGACATCCTCGATCTCAAGCACCTGGAGCGCATCATCAGCGGCGTTCGCAAGATCCCCGGTGTGCGCGAGGTGCAACGGGTGCAAAAGCTGTAGACCAACTACTGTTACACGCGCTACACCGTTCCCTCGCTGTACGTGATGACAATGTTCGTCTGCTCTTGATAACCTGTTCAAGTGAAACTTACCGCAGTTTATGAGCCCGCAAGTGAAGGTGGATACACCTGCTTCGTCGAAGAGGTTCCCGCGGCGATTTCCCAAGGTGAGACCGTGGAAGAAGCAAAGGCGAATCTCTTGGACGCACTGAAGCTTGTGCTCGACGTCCAACGTCATCTCGCCGAAGAGAACCTCTCGCCAGGGGCGCTCCGCGAGCCCATAGAGCTTGTTGAAGCGTGAAGCTTGCCGATCTTGAGCGCCAACTGAAGAACCAGGGATGCTTTCTCTACCGCGAGGGCGGCTCTCATTCCATCTGGCTTAATCCTAAGAACCGCAAAATCGCCAGCGTTCCCCGTCATCGGGAAATCAAAGCAGGTACGGTTCGTGCAATCTGCAGGCAGCTGGAAGTTCCCGAGCCTTGACGGCAGTAGCCTTGTGACCAGCCTTCTCAGCCGCATTCAACCCATCTCCGTGCCGTTTAGGCCCGCTTCAGTTGCATTCTGCCCTTCTCCTCTTGACGGTTGACAAGAGCCGGTTTATTGTCGTGTCAATTGTTGACAGGAGTGGGGATGGGGAAACCGACAGACCTTGTACAAGGCACGCTCGATCTTTTGATCCTGAAGACCCTCGACCTGCAGCCGATGCACGGTTGGGGAATCGCGCAGCGTATCCGGCAGATCTCCAACGACGTGCTTCAGGTGAACCAGGGCGCGTTGTATCCCGCGCTGCATCGCTTGGAACAACAAGGCTGGATTCGCGCCAAGTGGGGCGAGTCCGACAACAATCGGCGCGCCAAGTTCTATTCGCTCACCCGCGATGGATCCAAGTGTCTTCTGCAACAGCAGGCCCAGTGGAACCGCCTGTCGGTTGCCATCGCTTCCGTGCTGGAAACAACCTAGGACGACAGCCACATGCGCTGGTACTACAAACTTCAGTTGCGATTGCGTTCCTTGTTTCACAAGCAGGACGCCGACCACGAACTCGACGATGAGATCGAATCGCATCTGCAGTATCAGATCAACGAGAACATCGGGAGCGGCATGCCGCCGGATGAGGCCCGTTACGCCGCGCTCCGTTCTCTAGGTGGTGTGACTCAGATGAAAGAGGAGTGCCGCGATATGCGTCGCGTGAACTTCTTCGACAACGTCGGTCAAGACCTGCGCTTCGGCTTCCGGATGCTCTGGCGCAATCCTGGCTTTTCCATCATGGCGGTTCTCTGTCTCACCCTCGGAATCGGCGCCAACGCCGCGGTGTTCAGCTGGATCGAAGGGCTGCTGTTACGTCCCTTCCCCGCCGTGGCACGTCAGGACCGGCTCGTCGTTGTGTCTGGAACCAATCGCGCCGCCGGCGACAGAGGCGCCGGTGGACCAGAACTGACTGGCGTTTCCTGGCCCGACTTTCTTGATTTTCGAGCGAACTGTACCCAGTTCGATTCCTTCATCACCGACAAAATCATGGGGACGACTATCAGCATCGGCGACCGTGCTGAGCGTGTCGCCGGCAGCGTCGTTTCAGCCAACTATTTCGCCGCCCTGGGAGTCCATCCCTTCCTCGGCCGGGGATTTGAACCCCAGGACGAAACCGGCCGCAACTCTCATCCCGTAACCGTAATCAGCTACTGGATTTGGAAAGAGCGCTTTCACGCCGACCCTGACATCATCGGCAAGACGCAGATGCTGAACGGCGTGCAACACACCATCATCGGAGTAGCGCCGCCAGGTTTCTATGGAACATTCGTAGGGTGGCCGATCCAATTCTGGGTGCCCGTATCGATGCAGGAGATCTTCGAGCCCGGTGGCTACAAGCTTGAAGATCGCAGCGCGCGCTGGATCGAAGGCTTCGCGCGCCTCAAAGACGGTGTGACCATTGAGCAGGCACAGGAGGAAATCTCAACTGTCGCGAAACGGCTGGAAGCCCAGTACCCCGCGACCAACCGCGGCCACGACATCAGGCTGATGCCGCTCTGGAAAGCTCCATTCAACGGAGCATCGGAGATGCTGCCGATTCTCGAAATCACGCTGGCCGTCGTCTTCGTCGTGCTTCTCATTGCATGCTCGAACGTTAGCAACCTGCTCATGGTGCGTTCGTTCGCGCGCCAGCACGAGATGACCATTCGCCTCGCCGTCGGGGCCCGTCACGGACGCCTGCTGCAGCAACTGCTCACCGAAGGATTGATCTTGTCATCGCTTGCCGTCGTCGGTGGGCTGGCGGTTGCCTACTGGTGCCGCAATTTATTGGTCGTCTTTTTTCCCGCTCCGGCGGGCATTGTCGCGAACCTGAAAGGCGAAATCGATTGGCGCGTGCTGCTGTTCAGCGCCGGCGTTTGCCTCATTTCGACGCTCATGTTCGCGCTCGTTCCTGCCGTTCAGGCGGGCAAGGTCGATATCGCGGGCTCCCTCAAGTCCGAATCGGGCTCCGTCTTTGGAGCGCGCGGAAAATCCCGCATTCGCTCATTGCTGGTCGTCATTCAAGTGTCGCTGTGTTTCGTGCTGCTGGTTTCAGCCGTCCTCCTCATTCAGAGCATGCAGCGAATCCGCACCTCCGACCCCGGCTTCCTGACCGAGTCCTTGTTGACCACTGGCCTCGATCTGGTCGCGGCGGGATACGACACGCCGCGCGCCAAAGACTTCCAGACACGTCTCCTTGATCGCGTTCGCGGACTCACTGGCGTCGACTCCGCGTCCCTGGCGCGCGTCAGACCGTTCAGCTATGCCACGTATTCTTCGGACCTGATCACCATCGATGGCTACCAGCCTGGGCCCGACGAGCAACCGGCTGCGGACTACAACCAGGTCAGCCCTGATTATTTCCGCACCCTGGGGATTCCTTTGTTGTCGGGACGCGACTTCACCGACGCCGATAACGAGACCGCTCCTCCGGTTGCCATCGTGAACGAGAAAATGGTCACCCAGTACTGGCACGGCGAAGATCCTGTGGGCAAACGCATTCGGGTCAAAGACAAATGGCTGCGTGTAGTCGGCGTGGCCAAACTCGCCAAGTACGGAAGTTTCGCTGAAGCCCCCAAACCTTTCTTTTACGTTCCGCTGCGCCAGGATTTTTCCGTTCGCGCCAACCTGAATATCCGCACATCGCAAGACCCCACGCTGGTTGCGACTGGCCTTTCCCGCATCATTCATGAACTGGACGAGAACCTCGCGCCCTCAGAAGTCATCACCATGCGGCAACACATCAACCGCAGTGCCCTGAGGTCGCAGCAGATCGCGGTTGCGCTGCTCAGCATCTTTGGAGGCCTGGCCCTGCTGCTGGCAGCCGTCGGCCTCTACGGCGTTATGTCGTACTCGGTCTCGCAGAGCACGCGCGAACTGGGACTGCGTATGGCGCTCGGCGCTCGGCGCGGGCACCTGATCCGCCTCGTTCTTTCCCACGGCCTTTTACTGACGGCAATCGGTGTCGTCGTGGGAGGCGTCACTGCGCTGCTTCTAACTCGCCTCTTCGCGACACTGCTCTACCGGGTAAGCCCCCGCGATCCAGTGGCCTTCGGGCTGGCCCTGGTGGTCATGACTACGGCTTCCTTCGCCGCCTGTTTCTTCCCCGCTTGGCGTGCTACTCGCACCAATCCGGTCAGAGCGTTGCGCGACTAGCCGGGGAAGAAGCATAGCCAATGGACTTGGCTTTGTGAAAGTGCGGAGAAACACAATCCACACGTGCACATATACCGCCTCCGATTGGGCTGCTATCTTGGTCGAGGACTGGAGGAAGAATGCATTTGCGAATTGTGATGGCATCCATTGCAGCCACGTTGTTGCTCGTCCCCGCGCACGCGCAGCAGAGTCACTGGGCGGCGGCCGACGACAAGACGGCGGGATACATCATCGACATGGAACGCAAGTGGGCTGAGACGATATGCGTCGATAACGGCGTAGTCGGCGGTCTGCTCGCCGACGATTTCCAGGGCACGTCAACGGGCGGTGAGCGGTTCACAAAAACCGATGAACTAAACGACGAAAAAGGGCCCCGAATCGCGCACGATTGTGGGCTCGATGAGGCCAAAGTGCATTTCTTCGGAGACAGTGTCGCGCTTGTCTATGGTCGCGAACACGCTATCGGCAAAGACAAGTCCCAGCCGAACGCAAAGGTGTGCCAGATTTGGACTGACACTTGGCTGAAACGCGATGGGATGTGGAAAGTTGTCGCCTCGCAGGATAATCGCGTCGAGTGTAAGTAGCCAGAGAACCCTTGCGTCTCGTTACGCTCTGTGGGAAGTGGATCGACCCACCCTTTCCCAAAAGCTGGGAAAGGGGTGGGTACCCATCCTACGTATTTATTTCTTCCCCGCCGCCTTCACATACGCCAGCACCTCTTCGGCGTGGCCTTTCGGCGTGACGGGCGAGAATACATGTTCGATCTTTCCCTCCGGCCCAATGAGAAATGTGCTGCGCACAATTCCCACGACCTTCTTGCCGTACATGTTCTTTTCCTTCAGGACGTCGAACTTCTTGGCGACTTCTTTCTTATCGTCGGCGAGCAGAGTGTACGGCAAGTGGTACTTTTCTTTAAACTTCAATTGGGCCTTGGGAGTGTCAGGCGAAATGCCCACCACCTCCAGCCCGGCCTTCTGCAGTTTCTTGTATGCGTCACGAAACTCGGACGCCTCCAGGGTTCAGCCGGGTGTGTCGGCCTTGGGGTAGAAGAACAGCACGACCGTCTTCGGCCGGAACTGTTCAAGTGAAACGGGGTTTCCGTTTTCGTCAGGCAGGGTAAACTCGGGAGCTTTGTCTTTGCTAGTCATAACGCACTATCTATACAGGAAATTCGCACGCTCCGCTATCGCCCCCTGGGCTATCGCGTCGTGGCTGGCGATTTTCGTGTTCCTACCATTTGCCGCCGCGCAGGAGCACACGCGTAACCGTCAGACCGATCCGGCGCCGCCGCCAACTGCCACCACCAAGAAGGCCAAGCGTGGCCCGCGCGCCATCGCCGTCGTCGAGTTCATGCCCAACGGGAGCATGCGCCTGGTGCCCATCGCACTCTGGATCGAAGGCCGCTACTACGACGCTAGCCTCTACGGAGCCAATCCCGAACCGCTTGCGATTGAGCCTGAGACGGTCTACGAGGCCCTGAGCCTGGGAGAACCTACGGGAACATTCACCATCACCACGCCGCAGCAGGTGAACGGCAACTGGGTCGCCGACGGCAACTGGCGACCGCACTCGGCGATGGATGACCAGCTGGCCGCGGAAGCCGCCAAAGCTGCCGCTCTCAAATCCAAGTCGGCGAGCAGCGCCACAATTATGACCGGAGAGGCTGAGGAAGGACGTCCGGTACTCAAACGCGCTCCCGGTTCCACCGGCGATTCGACCAGCAGCAGCCAGACTCAACCTGCGAGCACCAGTCAGACTCAACCTGCAAGCACCAGCGACCCAGATCGCCCTGTCATGAAGAAGCCGGCGCCCGCATCCAGTTCGAAGCCGACACTGGGCACCCCAGACGAGCCTCCCGCCACTCCTCCACCGGCCAGCGCAAAGACGCAGACCACGGTGGACGACAACGATCCTGACCGTCCTGTATTTAAGAAGCCCGCCGCGGCAACGCCCCAGCCAGAAAACACCAACAGCAGCGGAAGCAGCACGACTGCAATCACCCAGGCGGCAGCGACCTCGGACGATAGTGATCCCAACCGCCCCACGTTGAGCCACACCAATATCTCGAGAGCCTCAACCGCGCCTGCAACATTGCCTGCGTCGGCAAAGGCGGATGCCGTTTCGCCTTCCGCTCCCAAGGCAGGGCGCGCCTATCCTGCCATCTCGGACGCTGGCCAATATCAATCCCGCCCGCTGTTGTACTCGATGACTTCCGGCGAGAGGCAGGTGTTCGAGCAGCAGGCACTCAAGCTCGCGATGAGCGAAATCCGTGCCTTCGCGACCAAACGGAATGGGCCGCCGATTCCTAAAACCGCCACGATGACAGACTACGACGTGCATGCGTTCGACCTTGAATACAGCAGCTCGCCTACGCTGGTATTGACGGGCAAGCTTCCCATCGCCGGAGCCAGGGGACCGCACCAGACCAGCTTCAATTACTTTGTCTCCATCGTTGCGCGGGTCGACATTAACGACCAGACACAAAAAATTTTCGCCTCTGTCACTGACAGCAACCATCTCGATGCCTTCCCGCGAATGGAGCTGATCGACGCGGTGGATGCCGACGCTAACGGGCGCGGCGACCTGCTGTTTCGCCAATACTCCGATAATGGCATCAGCTATGGTCTCTATCGGGTCTCGGCCTACCAGATCGAGAAAATCTTCGAAGGCGGATCGTCACTGTAGTACGGGTTACAATCACTTCCATCCATGCGGATCACTTTTATCCTTGCCCTGGGTATGATGCTGGCCGCGACTGCGGCTGCACAGATCGCTCCACCCGCAGCGCCCGCAGCGCCTGCAGCACAAACCGTCGCCTGGCCCACCGCGCAATATGCCGCTACTGCCGCAAAAGATCCCGGCGTATTGAAAGCAAAGCAGGTGCTCGACAGCATGATTCGCGCCTTGGGCGGTGATGCCTATCTCTCGTTGCGCGACATGAAGGTCGAGGGACGCAGCTACGCTTTCTATCACGGGCGTCCCAGCGGTCTGGGGGTCGTCTTCTGGCGATTCTGGGAGTGGCCCGACAAAGACCGCGTCGAGCTCACGAAGCAACGTGATGTCGTCGAGCTCTACCTCGGCGATAAGGGATACGAGATCACCTACAAGGGAACCGCGACCCAGGACCCCAAGTTGCTGGCCGAATACCTGCGCCGCCGCGATCACTCATTGGAGGTCGTCATTCCGCTCCTGGCTGCCAGCGCCCGGCTCGATGATCCTTTATGAAGGCTCCGCCGTCGTTGAACAGACCCTGACCGACAAGATCACCATCCTCACTGCTGCGAATGACAGCGTAACCCTCGCGGTCGATCCCAGCACCCATTTGCCGGTCCGAAAAACCTATAGTTGGCGTGACCCGAATGATCGCCAGTTCGATGAAGAGGCGGAGGTTTGGGGCAACTACCGGATGATCCAGGGGATCAACACCCCGTTCAGCACCGTACGAATGGAAAACGGCGAGATGAGCGGCCAGCGCTTCATCAACAACGTGAGCTACAACACTGGGCTTGATCCGACGCTCTTCGAGACCAAGGGCATCACCTACAACCCGCCGGGAGAGAAGAAGCCCTGAGGTTCGAAGGTTCGACGGGTGGCCGGGAACCCGAATCGGCACCCCCGAGTGCGGGTTGCGGTTGTTTCATGAGCGTTAATAAGCGTGTGTGTTCAACGCTTTCTGTGCACAGGTGTTATGGCTCGTCGGCAATTCGCTGGTTATGTTTCAGTGCCCACTTAGCCACTCCTTGTGGCAGAAATACAACACTCGGGCATGACTCGAGGACTTGTAATCTATTGAGAGCGCTACCCTTATCATTTCCCCATTGATCTTTGAGCGCACAATTCGAACTCCCGTCGGATGCAGCGGCGTCGGCCTTCATAGCGGAGCGCCGGTGCATCTGCGAATCCTGCCCGCCCCGCCGGGCTGCGGAATCGTCTTCCGCCGCGTCGACCTCGATGGCTTCGACGTACCCGCTATCAGCAAAAACGTCGCCAAGGTCAGCTACGCGACTAGCTTGATGAAGCAGGGAGTGCTCATCTCGACCACCGAGCACCTGCTCTCAGCGTTTATCGGCATGGGCGTGGACAACGCCATCGTCGAGCTCGACAACCTGGAGCTGCCGATCCTCGACGGTAGCGCGCTCCCCTACGTCGAAATGATTACCGGTGCGGGCCTGCGACAGCAGCGACGCAAACGCACCTATCTAAAAATCCTGCGGCCCTACGAAATGCGCGAAGGCGACAAGTTCATTGGCGTCTATCCTGCGGAACGGTATTCGGTCAGCTACGCCATCAACTTTCCGCATCCCCTGATCGGGAGCGAGCGCTTCGAGATCGAGCTGTCCAACGGCAGCTATGTGGAGAAGGTCGCTTCAGCGCGCACTTTCGGTTTTCTCGATCAGCAGCCGGCCATGCTGAACATGGGATTGATTCGCGGCGCCTCCCGCGACAATTGCATCGTGCTGACCGCCGATGCTGTCGAGAACCCTCCGCTGCGGTATTCCGACGAATTTGTTCGGCACAAAGTGCTCGATCTCATCGGAGACCTGGCGCTCTTCGGCAAACGCATTCTCGGCTACGTCAAGGCCGACCGCGCCGGACACGCCATGCACACCGCCATCGTGTCACGAATTTTGCGCGACCAAACCTACTGGGAAGAAATCACCCTCGACGAAACTGCCACCGCACATTGGCCCGCCGAACACCTCGCCATCGCCGACTAAAACAGTATCGATTTCGCTTGCCTCGCGTCAGGATGCATCCGCGTCAGGGCATGACTAGTCATGCCGTAATCGCTTTCTCTTTTTTATTTGTCATCATGAGGAGGCGCCAGCCGCCGAGGGATCTGCTTCTTGTGGGACTGATCAAACGGACGGCCGAGCCTCACGGCCACTTGACAGTGAGCGCGTAGATCTCC
The DNA here is from genome assembly GCA_963696575.1 of uncultured Acidobacteriaceae bacterium. Taxonomy (GTDB): domain Bacteria; phylum Acidobacteriota; class Terriglobia; order Terriglobales; family Acidobacteriaceae; genus DASRAA01. The sequence goes on along the minus strand of CAVOKT010000004.1, from coordinate 306,524 downwards.
TGGGTGCCGATGTCGCGGGTGAAGACCGCGGAGCCGTCAGGGGCAACGCTGATTTGGGTATTGCCGTCTGGCCAACTGGCGCGGGGCAGGTCTTTCAAGCTGGTAATGGTTTCCACCTTATGATCGGCGAGCCGCACGCGCAAAGCCTGCGGTTCCGCGCCGCCGGTGGTGTAGTACACATACTTGAAATCCGGCGCATGGGCCCAGTTGACGACACCTCCGGGTATCGGACCCGGCACCAGGTCGGACCATTTCTGCGTTTTGAGATCGAAGACCACAAGCTTGGTACGGTCGTTGGATGCGGCGACCAACAGGTCCTCCGCAACCCACTGCACGCCGGTGAGCCCATCAGCTTCGGGCACGAAGGAACGGTTTCCCGTGCGCAGATCGTAAATCTCGAACTTGATATTGTGAGGGTAGTCAGCGTAATTGGCGAAAACCACCCGGTTCCCGTCCGGAGACCAGCTGGCAGCCCATGACTGCTTCTCTGCAATTCTCCGCGGCGGCCCTCCATCCATGCTGATCACATCTGATCTCACCCATGCTGTTGTTGCTGTACGTGACCTGCTTTCCATCCGGGGAAATGAACGGGAAGGACACCCTCGCGGGGGGATCAGTGAGTTGCAAACGGTCCGTTCCATCGGTACGACTGCGCCACAAGGTGTGGTCCGGGTAGGAGGCGTAGGCAACCCACTTCCCGTCACTGGAGAACGTGGGATTGAAAGCCGAGATGCCGGAGAGTATAGGAACGAACTGCTTCGAATTCACGTCATAACGGACAAGTTCACCGCGTCGCTTGGTACCAATAGCGAAGATCTGTTTCCCGTCCGCTGCTTGGCTTTGCGCCCGCATAGGATAGAGGCCCGTTGGTGAGTTGAACCGGCGGGTGCGCGCGCTGCAGAAACCCGGCCTGGACTTGTGCCGCCCAAAGATCCACCCGGCCATGGGTGCGATCCTCAAAGACAATGTACCGGCTGTCCGGGGTCCATCGGGCGCAGCACACGCCCCGTCGTTCGCTGACTGTCCACGATGGCACGCTGGCCTGAACCGTCTGGGTTGGAGACCACAATGGAAATGGCTCGAGCCGATCCAGCAATCGTGAAAACCATGCGCTTGTTGTCGGGAGAAATATTGGGCCCCCAAATCTGCCCATCTGCACTGAGCAGCTTGCGAGGATTCGCGCCATCCTTGTCGGCAAGGTAGAGGACCTTGTCACGAGAGAAGAGAATGCGCCCTTCTGGCGCAAAGCTTGCATCGAGAGCTTGGATATCTCCGAGGCGCCGTACTTCTCCTGTGGGTAACGGTATCGTCCGCAAAGGAAGCAGACCAGGCCCGGTGAACGGTCCGGCTAACGCCAGCAGAGATGCCCCTTCCTGGCTCAGACCGACGACGATTGGCGCCTCAAGTCTAACGGGAATAATGGCCGTGGGTCCGCCGATGACCGCGACTTGAGCAATCTTAAGACTGAAGTTCGTGCCCTCGTTGAAGTAAACTCGCGACCCGTCGGTCAGCAGATTGTCATAGATCCACTTCGGTTCGCCGTCATCCGTGAGTTGGGTGACGGCTTCCACGACGGGAACTGCCGGTGGCTGCCTCCACCACAAAACAAGAGCTGCGGCGATTGCGATAGCGACAGCCGCCGCTGCGAGCCAGATCCATCTCTTGCTCGGGCGCGGCTTCGTGGACACCGGTGACGGTGGAACCGCTCGAATCCGAGAGGGATTCCAGCGCGAACTCCAGATCTGAAGCGTGCTGAAAGCGCTGCTCCGGGTTCTTGGCCAGGCAGCGATTCACGATTCTTTGCAAACCCGGCGGAACGGTTGGCGCGAGTTGCGAAACCGCCGGCGGATCTTCGTTCAAGATCGCGCTCATCGTTTCCGCCGACGTCGCCTTCCGGAACGCTGCGTTTCCGGTCAGCATCTCGTACAGAACCACGCCGACTGCGAAGATGTCGCTGCGAGCGTCGGCAACTTGTCCCCGCACCTGCTCGGGCGACATGTAGCCGACCGTTCCAACTACGTGTCCGGGATGCGACTGAGGCTGAACGGTGACGGTTTCACCGTCGGCACTTGCCGCTTTGGCCGGATCGAGCTTCGCCAGTCCGAAGTCGAGGATCTTGAGGCGGCCGTCTTTTGTCAGCCAGATGTTGTCGGGCTTGAGGTCGCGGTGGACGATTCCGGCATCGTGGGCGGCGGCCAGTCCGCGGGCGAGTTCCACGCCGTAGTCCAGCACCTCCCGCAGCCGCATGGGGCCTTTACGAAGGCGATCGCGCAGGGTCTCGCCCTGCAGCAACTCGGTCACGATGTAGGGCGATCCGTCGTATTGGCCGACGTGAAAAATCGAGACAATGTTGGGATGATTCAGTGCGGCAGTGGCCTGGGCTTCCTGCTCAAAGCGGCGAAGACGCTCGGGATCGCGCGACCAGTACTCGGGAAGTACCTTGATCGCCACGTCGCGCTTCAGCGTGGCGTCGCGGGCGCGATAGACCTCGCCCATGCCGCCCGCACCCAGCGGGGCGAGAATTTCGTAGCCATCCAGTTTCGTACCTGGGGTCAATGGCATCGGTGAGGCGGATTATACCCCGCATTGTGAAATCGACAACAGAGTTCCCGACTGTCGTCGCCCCAACTCGCTTTGTCATTCCGACCGGAGCTGCCGCCGTTGGCGGCGCAGCGGAGGAGCCTGCCCCGAGCGAGCGAAGCGAGTTGAATGGAACCTGCATTTTCCCGATGTGCCAAGAATTTAGGCAGGGTCATCACTCCACCCCATGGTTACTTTAGTTTCGGGGGACTGCTAATTTACCTTGCTCAGCCTCTTCCGCACCCGTTACAACCGTTCCGTGAGGGCCAGGGGATTGGTGTCTCTGGCTATACCGTGCCCAGTGCCCGGCCATATTTGGTCTTTGACAAGTCTGCGGCAAGTGCCGTCAGTGCGGTTCTAAGTCCTTCTTTAACTATTACTTGCCTGTAAGTGCAATATTTTCTCGAACTTGCATCAGTTCTTGCATGCAAGTAATTGATTCTACGAGGGCTAGGGGGAGGGGGGTACGAAGATCGTCTGCCGCTCCTCCGTCCGAGTCGGCCCCACGCTATCATCCCAACGTGAAGAAAATTGTGTATCTCTCGCTTGGGATCGAACCTGGGCGACCGTCAAGCCAACCTCCGGAATGCTACCGGGAGGCTCCTGGAGCTGGGTTATGTGCAGGAAGTTTCGTCGCTTTATGAAACCGAGCCGGTAGAGCTAACCGATCAGCCGTGGTTCCTGAACTGCGCCGTGGCCATGCGAACCGAGCTGATCCCGCGCGAGTTCCTGGCCGGCATCCTGGAGATCGAGCATTCCATGGGCCGCCAGCGCACTCAACCCAAGGGCCCGCGCATCATCGACATCGACATCCTGCTGTTCGGGGCGGCCCACATCAACACGCCAACGTTGACGGTGCCGCATCCCGCGATGGCACAACGCAGGTTCGTGCTGGAACCACTAGCCGAGATCGCACCGGACGTGAAGGTCCCGCTGCTGAAAAAGACGGTGCGAGAGTTGCTCGACGCTCTTCCCAAGGGTGGGCCGAAGGTGAAGAAGGTACCGCGCAGCTAGAGCAGCTTCCTTCTCACCTTAGCGCGCGTCCGCAGTAGTCTGGTAGCGACCTAACGGAAAGTCCGCCTGGACATTCCCGCAAGGCCAGCCAGTGCCGAACCGAGCAGGAGAAAACTGCCGGGTTCCGGGGTGGTAAAGGTCGTGACAATGAGAGTTGCATCCAGACCTTGATTGCCAATGGCATCCCCGATCATGACCCCGTCCGCGAACATCCCGTTGTTCCAGTGTCCCTGAAACTCGGCTACCGCCTCTGCGCCCCCGCCAGGGAAACCGAAAGCGACACCGGAGGTGAGCATACCGGTGAACACCATTCCGCCAGGAGCGTCTATGGTGAAAGATCCACCCGTGCCGAACTCGGCGATGTACTCGTCAAGTATGACGCCCCACGAGATGGCAGGCGCCGAGTCGAAGCTGGCGCTCCAGCCGGGAGCTACGGAATTGAAATCCGCCATGCCAAGTTCCGGAGAACCTTGACTCCCGGGGTCGAAGCTGCAGGCCCCTTGAGAAGTTGAGCAGTCCATGGTTATGTTCGTGGTTAAGTCAGGAAGCGAAGCACCTCGAGCCAAGGGGGCGCAGGCCAGCAGGACAATAGCTGCGACAGTTACAGTAATGCGGTGTCTCACGTTTCCTCCTAGACGCCGGGCACGCGATAGGGCAAATTTGGTTCACGCGCTGGCGGAATCGTTGCTGGACGAGTAGCGAATACCGCGGGCTGGCGGTTAGCTTATATCACATTTTTCAGGTCCGAAGATATGGTCGGCACTTCGAAAAGGGTAGCCTGAGATCGTTCTCTGCCAGGAGTCGCTAGAATATTCGGCATGGGAACCGAAACGACCTCGTGGAACTCCGAGCTGTACCAGTCGAGCCATGGGTTTGTATGGCAATTCGGCCGAGACCTGCTGAAGATGCTTGCTCCCAAGCCGGGCGAGCGCATCCTCGATGTCGGTTGCGGGACCGGACAACTCACGGCGGATATCGCGAACTCGGGAGCCCGGGTGGTGGGTATCGACCTTTCGGCGAAGATGATTGCGGCCGCCAAAGAGAACTTCCCCGCGGTGCATTTTGAAGTTGCGGATATTGCGACGAGTGATTTCAACGAAGAGTTTGATGCAGTGTTTTCCAACGCGGCGTTGCATTGGGTACGCGACCAAAAGGGAGCGATCAAGGCGATAGCTCGGGCACTCAAACCGGGTGGTCGACTGGTTTTCGAAATGGGCGGCCGAGGTAACATCCAGCAAGTCTGGAATGCCGCGGTCGAGGGCCTGGCTTCCATGGGAGTGAAGGATCCCGAGAAGCTGTCACCGTGGTTTTACCCGTCGATCGGGGAATACGCACCAATGCTCGAATCACAGGGATTGCTGGTGAACTTTGCGGTGCTGTTCGATCGCCCGACTCCACTGGAAGGCGGGGAACGTGGCCTGAGAAATTGGCTGGAAATGTTTGGAACGTTTGCCAGTAACGTGTTGAGGCCTGAGCAACGGGAAGAATTGATGCAGCGCATCGAGGCAATGGCTCGTACAACTCTGTTTCGTGATGGGCAATGGACCGTCGATTACAAGCGGCTGCGGATGATAGCGGTGAAAGAGTGACGAATCGTGCGTCATCGCAGACATCCGAAGAACAACTTCCTGCCATGCGAAGCCGCCAAGTCAAATTGAGCCATGAATCGCTACCGCAGTTGCCTGCAGCATCGGGGCTGACGGCAGAATCGCTACGCACCGCTCCGCGGCTCACCCGCGAGTTCTTCGCTCGCGATGCGGTGACCGTGGGACGCGAATTGCTTGGCAAGTTGCTGGTCCGCCGAGACGGCCGGAAATTGTTGGCCGGGCGGATTGTGGAAGGCGAGGCTTACCTTGGGGCTGCCGATCCCGCTGCCCACGCTTATAACGGGCGGACACTTCGCAATGCAGTATTGTTCGGTCCACCTGGTCACGCGTACGTGTATTTCATCTACGGCAACCACTACTGCACTAACGTCTCGTGCATGTCCGAAGGCGACGGTCGAGGCGTATTGCTGCGCGCCATGGAGCCGGTCGTTGGATTGGAAGCGATGGCCGAGGCGCGGGGCTTGGAGTTAACTGCAGCCTCTCGGATTTCGCAGCTTCGGCTGGTTTCCAGCGGCCCCGGCAGAATGTCGGAGGCGCTCGGAATCACGCGCCCGCGCGACAACGGCAAAGACTTCACCAGCCAGAAATCTGATTTGTGGTTTGCGGACGATGGCTATCGCCCGCGACGAATTGGAGTTACCGCCCGCATCGGAATCAGGAAAGCGGTCGAGGAGCCGCTGCGCTTCGTGATCGCGGGGAACCCTTATGTCTCTGGCAAGCGGACGCCATGAACAGCTGTTTACGTTGAGTAGGCTGCCTACTTGGCATAGAATGCGCTGCACCACCGATGCTGACTATCTTCCTGAGTTCGACGACCAAGGACCTCTCCCCATGTCGCGAGGCGGCCTATCGTGCGATTACGGGCCTGGATGGTTACCACTGTGTTCGCATGGAGGACTTCGGATCGTGGGACACGGCCCCTGATGATTTTTGCCGGGCGAAAGTTGCGAAGTGTGACTTGTTCGTCTGTATCGCCGGTCCTCTCTACGGTTCGCGCAGCCCTGCCGGCCAGTCCTACACCGAGCGCGAGTTCGAGGCTGCAATCGAGCACGATAAAACCTGCCTGGCGTTCCTGACGGCCGACGACTTTCCGCTGGCGGCGAACCTTATCGAATCGGACGAAGACCGGAAATCCCAGATGGCGTTCCGGCAGAGAATTGCCAAGGGGCGAGTCATTACCCGTTTCTCGACGCCTGACCAGGCGTCTGTGCAAGTAGTCCAGGCGATTCGTAATTGGGAAGCTGCCCAGGCCGCCTCTCCGATGCCTACCCAGGCGAGCCTGCTGGCGTCGCAAATCAAGTCCGTGTCGTATCGCGTGGCCGTTCTGAACCACAGTACGAGGGTAACGGACGATGAAGTGCGGACTGCCGTCGCCGCGCTGCAGACGCAAGTGCACCGGGATTTCGCGCCCGCGTGGGGAGTCGATGCCGAACTCGCTTTCGTGGCAAAAGGATCTGAGCCCGAATCTGGATCGTGGTGGCTGGTGATCGAGGACGACTCGGAATACCCCCACGTGGTGGCCTATCACACGCTGACCGCCGAGGGTCTTCCGCAGGTCAAGATCTCCGTCGTCAATGCCAAGCAGACCGGTTGGGAGTGGACCATGGCGGCCAGTCACGACCTGCTCGAGATGATGGCCAACCCCATGCTCAACCTGACAGTGTTTGTCAGCGAGAACGGAACCACCGGCAATTTGTATGTGAGGGAGATTTGCGATCCCGTCTCATCTCCAGAACTCGCCTACAAAATCGACGGCGTGGCGGTGTCGAATTTTGTGTTCCCATCGTGGTTCGAGTCGTTTCGCAAACCAGGGAGCAGCCGATTTGACTTCGGCAACCACCTGACCGCTCCTTTCCAGCTTGGTCAAGGCGCGTACATGACGGTGTTTGAAGTGAAAGCTGGATCAGGCTGGCGCGCGGTGTTCGGTCAGCAGCAAACGCAGGCAAGCGAGCCCAAGATTGCTGCCAAAAAGAAACGCCCGCGCAAACGCTAGGCTCTATTCGGGATCGTGCCAGCCGCCGATTTCCGCAGCCAGTTCACGCGAGTCCGGTGGTCCCCAGGTTCCCGGCTCATAGGTTTCGACTGGACAGCAGTCGCCCAAGATGGGATCGACAATTGCCCATGCAGCCTCCACCGCATCCTGTCTAACGAAGAGCAGCTGATCGCCCCGCATTGCGTCAGTGAGCAGACGGTCGTAGGCGTCCATCTCGTCGGTAGTGGTGTACTTGACGGCGGAAAGTTCGACCGGCATGGGAGCCATCAGCGGCCCAGGACGCTTGACGCGTGCACCGAGACTCAGCTCGAAGTCGGGACCTAGCCGGAAGCGAAAGTAGTTGCGGCCATCCGCACCGGTCTTGGTCAGTGGTGGCTTGCGCAACTTCACGAAGACTTCCGTGGCGGTGATTGGCATACACTTGCCGGCGCGAATCAGGAAGGGCACGCCCGACCATCTCCACGAGTCGATTTCGAGACGGACCGCGGCAAAGGTCTCGACGTCCGAGTTGGGGCTGACGCCTGGCTCTTTTCTGTAGCCGCGGAACTGTCCACGAACGATGTTGGCGGGGCTTAGTGGAGGGATCGTGCGAAAGACTTTGACCTGCTCATCGCGCACCGAGTCGGTGTACATCGTGGTCGGTGGTTCCATGGCGAGGAACGCAACCACCTGCAGCATGTGGTTCTGCACCACGTCACGAATGGCCCCGGCTTCCTCGTAAAATTTGCCGCGTCCTTCGACGCCGAAAGATTCGGCCATGGTGATTTGCACGCTGTGGATGTAATTGCGGTTCCAAATAGGCTCGAGAAAGCTGTTGGCGAAGCGAAAAAAGATGATGTTCTCCACCGCCTCTTTGCCGAGGTAGTGATCGATGCGAAAGATGCGTTCCTCGGGGAAAGCCTGGTGAAGAGTGTCGTTCAGCTTACGTGCGGAGACGAGATCGCGTCCGAAGGGCTTTTCGACAATGACGCGCGCGTTGGTGGCGCACCCGGACTGGCCGAGGCCCTTCACTACCACCGGAAACATGCTGGGCGGAATCGCCAGGTAATGGGCTGGAGCCTGAGCGTTGCCGAGCTTGGCACGGAGCTGCGTGTACGTCTTGTCGTCAGCATAATCGCCATCGATATAATCCATCAGCTCGCAGAGCTTCTGGAAGGCGCCTTCGTCCACGCCGCCGCCGTACTTGATGATGCCGTCGCGAGCGCGCTCGCGCAATTGCTCTACTGTCCATCCGGACTTTGCGACGCCGATGACTGGCACGTCCAGTGCGCCTTGCTTGACCATGTTTTGCAGCGCAGGAAAGATTTTCTTATGGGCCAAGTCGCCCGTGGCACCGAAGAATACAAAAGCATCAGAGAGATTGGACGGCATGCGTTCCCCTGGTTGTGATGGCGAATTATTACAAATGGCGCATCGCGGGAAATGCGCCCAAGTACGTGGTTATCGAAACGACAAAAAGGTAGCAATGTGGACTAGCCGGAGCAGGACCACGTGAACAGTGTAATCGCAGGACGTTGGACTCGGAAGCTGCACCGTACGCGACGTGAACCGGGATATACCAAACTGCCCCTTGTCTAGGAGCGGCAATTATTCCGCAGTCGACGCGCTCCTGTACCATTTAACTTGGTTTCCTGATGAGTGCTTCCGATTCTATCCAGCACACCAGCGATCGCATCCTCGAATTCGACCACCTGCGTGAGTTGCTGGGCATGTATGCCGCTTCTCCGCTGGGACAGCAGCGGATCGTCGGCCTCATGCCTTCGCGCGATCGGCAGTGGATCGAACGCCAGCAACTTCTCGCCGAAGAGTTGCGGGGATACCTGCGCAGCGGAGGACGCTTCGACTTCCACGGGCTGCTCGATCCAACTTCCCTGATCAACAAGTCGCGGATCCAGGGTGCAGCGCTCGAACTTACGGAAATTCGCGATGTACTCTTGCTGGCTGACCGGGCAGCGGAGTGGCGGGAAATTGCACTGCATCCACCGGTGGCGATCGAAGCCAAGTGGGAGGCGGTGCACGAGCTTTCCCAATCCATCGGCGACTTCACGCAATTGCTGCGTTACTTCCATAACAAAATATTGCCCGATGGAACGCTCGACGATCGGGCATCGCCCGAGCTATCGCGCATTCGGCGCGACATCGAGCGGCAGCGACGCGCTATCCAGCAATCACTGCAGGCGTATTTGCGGAGGCTCTCCGATGGCGGCGCCGTGCAGGACGAACTCATCACCATTCGCGGCGAGCGGTTCGTAATTCCGGTGAAGGTGGAACAACGGCGACGAGTGCAGGGAGTGGCCCACGGCGCTTCTTCGAGCGGGCAGACCGTGTTTATGGAGCCGCTGGAGACGATCGAGCAGAACAACGAATTAGTCCGCCTGCATGATGAAGAGCAGGGCGAGATCCACCGCATTCTGCTGGAGATGACCGCGCGGGTTGGCGAGCACGCGGAAGCATTGGGGGCATCTGTCGAAATTCTCGGCGAGCTGGAGCTGCAGTTTGCGAAGGCCCGCTTCGCCGAGGACTACGACTGCGTGGCAGTGAAGCTGCTGGGCGGAGAAGCTGCCGCTAACGATTCGACACCGTCTTCGATCCCGGAGGCGGAACCGGGCCGCGGTTCATTTGTCTTGCGAAAGGCGCGGCACCCTTTGCTGGAGCGAGCACTCAAGCCCAAAGGCGTCGCGGTCGTTCCGCTTACCGTCGAGATCGACAGCCAGCATCGACAGGTGATAATCAGCGGCCCCAACACTGGCGGGAAGACTGTTGCGCTGAAGACCATCGGACTGATGGGATTGATGGCGCAATCGGGGATTCCGGTTCCGGCCGAGCACGCCGAGTTGCCGATCTTTGATGGCGTGTTTGCCGATATTGGAGATTACCAGTCGATCGAGCAGAATCTATCGACGTTTTCGGCGCATGTGACGAACATCGACTTCATCTCACACCACGCGACCGCGGAATCGCTGGTGCTGCTGGACGAATTGGGCTCGGCGACCGATCCCGAAGAAGGCGCGGCCCTGGCAGTAGCGATCGCTGACTTCTTCCGGCGGGCAGGCTGCCTGAGCATCGTGTCCACCCATCACACCGCCTTGAAGGTCTACGCTGCGAACGCCGAGGGCGTTCTGAATGCAGCAGTGGGTTTCGATGAGCGCACCTTGGCTCCCACGTTCGAACTTCGCGTCGGTGTGCCGGGCGCTTCGGCAGGCATCAATATCGCGCAGCAGTTGGGATTGAACCCGCAGATCGTGAGCGAGGCCCGCGAGAAGCTTACGACCCAGACCCACGATGTTTCCCGCTTTCTCGATCGCCTGCACGAGCAACTGCGCGAGCTCGATGCTGAGCGGCTGGCGATTCGCGCGAGCGAGCAGGAAATTGCGAGGGAGCGCAGCCATCTCGCATTGGAAGGCAAGAAGGAGCAGCGCGAAAAAATCCGCGAGATGGAGAAGAAGCTGGAGAGCGTGCTGCACAACTTCGAATACCAGGCGCGCGAGACCATAGGCGCAGTGCAGGACAGGGCGCAGGCCTTGAAGCTCTCCAAGGACGCCGAGCGACGAATCGCCAAAATGCGTCGCGAGTTTCGCGAGCAGTTCGACGCGACAGTTGTGGCGCATGCCACCGGTTCCGATGCGGGCGACGAGCACGCGAGGCCGCATGTTGTGCAACATGTGTCCGTGGGAGATACGGTGCGACTGCGATCGCTGGGACGGGATGCGAAGGTGCTGCGGCATTTCGATGATGACTCCTTCGAAGTGGCCGTGGGACCGATGAAGATGAAAGTCCCGCGCGACGATGTGGCCAGCACGGTGGTGAGCGCCGGGGCGAGCCCTGTGGTGGCGGCGCGGGCACGCGGAATCGGTGTGTCTCTTTCCCGGGAAGATGACAGCGTGCCGACCGAAATTAACGTGATCGGCCAGACGGTCGATGAAGCCACGCGGGCGGTGGAGAAGTTTGTGGACCACGCGTTCCTGGCGGGCGCGGTACGCGTGCGAATCGTACACGGCAGCGGCATGGGAATCCTGCGGAAAGCGCTGCGCCAGTTCCTGAAAGAGCATCCTCATGTCGCCAGCGTTTCGGAGCCTCCGCAGAATGAGGGTGGGGGCGGTGCGACCGTGGTGGAATTGCGGACGTAGTTCGCGGCCTTCGGTTTCTTGCACTTGCCTTTCTTGCAGTCATCTTCCTTTCGCTCGCCTTCCTTGCACTTGTCTCCGCGGCTCTCTAAACTTGCAAAAGCGATGGGGAAAATCGGTCAAACCGTTAAGGGCTACGTGTGGTGGATGTACCCGAGAGGGAGCGTCCATTATGACGTCATGGTGACGCTGATCCTCGCGTTCATCTTTCTTGCACCCCTTTGGATCAACTTCCGCGATAAGCCGGTGGAGCGCTCACCCTATCAAACTGAAGTCGTGGTCCAGGCCGAAGGCAATGGATTTGTCTACAAGGTCGACGCGGCGGCGGTAAAACCAGGCAGCGATGACGAAGTGCGAGAAGCCCTGCTACGGGTTATCGAGCCGGTGGCGGGCGAGATCAGCATTGACCGCTACGAAGAAGTGCGTGACAGCAAGCACAACGTCGTTGCCTACAAAGTCTGGGGCCATCGCTAGCTTCGACAACACTGGGAAGACAATCATGAAAAAAAATATCGTTGCTGCGGCTTTCGTTGTGCTCGTGCTGACGTTCGCGGCGCAGGCGCAAAACCTGGAGGTAGTGCTGAACTCCATGGATAAGGCGGCTGCCGAGTTTCGGACGGCGCAAACCGATTTTGTCTGGGACCAATACGAAAAAGTGGTGGACGAGCACGATCTGCAGAAGGGCATGATGTACTTCCGACGGCAAGGGGAAGATGTGCAGATGGCCGCCGACATCACCACGCCTGACAAGAAGTACGTACTGTTCAGCGGAGGCATGGTCAGCGTCTATGTGCCCAAGGCCGGACAGGTCACGGAATACAACGCCGGCAAGAACAAGGCCGACTTTGAGACGTTCCTGGTGTTGGGATTCGGTGGACGCGGCCACGACCTCGCCAAATCGTTCGATGTGAAGTATGCCGGCATGGAACAAGTGCAGGGCGTCAATGCCGGGAAGCTTGAGCTGACTCCGAAATCGCAGAAGGTCGCGAATATGTTCCAGACGATCACGCTGTGGATCGATGTTGCACGTGGCGTCAGCGTCCAACAGCTATTTACGGAGAAGTCCGGAGACTTTCGATTGGCGAAGTACAACAACATCCAATTGAATCCCAAGTTGTCGAACGACGTATTCAAGCTCAAGACCAGCGGCAAGGTGACGTACGTAAAGCCGAACGGGTAAGAAGTAGGAGCGGACCATCGACTGACAAATCCCTCGCTGCGGTCGTGATGACAAATCCGCCACTTTATACTGTGGGCCTCGCGCCGGCGACTGTAGGCCTCCCGCCTATTTCGCTGGTGGCGGCACCGACGCGTCTTTCATCTGGGCTGAGTTCTTGACGAAGAGGACGGCTTTCCACATGTCGTCGTCGGAGAGAACGCCGTCCCATCCTGGCATTCCGGTTAGCTTGATGCCGTACTTGGTCACGTAGAAGAGGTTCGCGTCAGGATCGTCGGGAGTGTTGCTTATGAGCTGGGGAACCGGGGGATAGAACTTGTGCTGCATGGGCGACGCCGGCTCCTTCAGGCTGCCGTGACACAGGGCGCAGTGCTTGTCGTAGATCATGGAGCCATCCATGATGTTCTCGGTGGTTGGCTTGAAGGGGTTCTCCTGCTTGGAAGCGTGAGCATCGACCCATTCGTCCACGGAATGCATGGCGGTATGGCGCTCGAAGTCGCCGGGACCCTTCGGAACTGCACGAGTATCGAAATACCCGGTGGTGACGAACCAGTAAGCCCCGCCAAAAAGCACGACCAGGGTGACGATGACGCCAAGAAGGAATCCGCGCATATTTCTCCTCGAAGTTGCCGAATGAGTTGCAAGTTATACGATGCCAGATTAAATCAAGCTGAAGCGGAACGCTGTTAAGAATGATGGCACCCGGGTCTAATAGCTCCGTAGCCGGCGAGCTTCGCGCACCACGTCCTCAACCTTGGGCAAGAAGGCTGCTTCAAGCGGCGGAGAAAACGGGACCGGCGTATCGGCGGAGGCAATGCGAGTAATGGGAGCATCAAGCGCGTCAAAGCACTCTTCGTTGATGATGGCCGCGACCTCACCGGCGATGCCACCGGTCTTGGTGTCCTCGTGCAGCACGATCACGCGGTTGGTCTTCTCCACCGTCTCGCGGACGGCGTCGCGATCGAGGGGCAGCACAGTGCGCAGATCGATGACCTCCAGGTCGATGCCTTCTTTGGCCAGGATTTCTGCGGCTTCCAACGCAACGTAAACCATCGCGGCATAGGTGATCACGCTGACATCACGGCCCGGGCGCGCGACGCGCGCTTTGCCGATGGGAACGGTGTAGTCCTCAGCGGGCAGCTCTTCCTTGATGCGACGGTAGAGAAACTTGTGCTCGAAGAAGAGAACGGGATTGTTGTCGCGGATGGCGGACTTGATCAGACCCTTCGCGTCATAGGCGCTCGCAGGACAGACGACCTTGAGTCCCGGGGTATGGGCGAACCAGGTTTCGGGATTCTGAGAGTGGAATGGACCGCCGTGAACGCCGCCACCCGAAGGGCCGCGTAACACCACGGGCACGGGCGCGCCCCAACGGAAGTGCGCCTTGGCCAGGAGATTGGTGATCTGGTTGAAGGCGCAACTGATGAAGTCCATGAACTGAAACTCGGCGACGGGACGCATGCCGGTGAGCGCGGCTCCGAAGCTGGCATTGACGATGGCCATCTCAGAGATGGGTGTGTCGACCACGCGCGCGGGTCCGAAGCGGTCGATGAGGCCTTCGGTGACCTTGAAGGCTCCGCCGTAAATGCCAATGTCTTCGCCGATGCAGAATACGGCGGGATCGCGCTCCATTTCTTCCCAGATTCCCTGGCGGATTGCATCGAGATACGTGACTGGCGGCATAGTTACTTCACTGATAAGCGAATTCACCACGGAGACACGGAGAACACGGAGTCGATTTCATTTTCTTTTCTCTTTGCGCCCAACGCATACCGCAAAGCTTCGAATGACGATTGTAACGGCTCTTCCTATCACTTCGGCCCTGGCGTCGTCGGTTTTGCCGGCGGCGATTGCGGGCTTGTGGGCTTCTTGTCGGCCGGCTTCTTCGGTGGTGGCACCGGCTTCACGTCGCCCGCGTCAATGGGCGAGGAGCGAAAGCGCTCCAGCTCCGGGTTCCATGTCCAGACCAGATAGCGAGTGATTGTGGTCTTGTTGTCGGTGATCACCTGCTTTTCCAGGATGCGAAAGAGCGTATCAGCCTTGGCGGCGGATTTGAGTAGAGCGAAGGTCGAGGTCTGAGTCTGCTGCAGGATGTCCGTCTCGGCGGGCGAGCGATTGGTCAGCGTGAGTTCGCTGTGCTCGGTGGTATCAAGTACGACTTCTACGCGGTCGTGCTGCATCTTCAAGACTACGAAGTTTTCCTGCTGAACGCTGCCGCCTTCCCGGCTGACTTCGTGATGAACAACGATTTCGAAAACACCGGGCCGAATCAATTCGATGAAGGTGATTTCGGGACGCTGGGTGCGCGAAGGAAGGCGAACCGTCTGAACGTGACGCCATTCCGACTTGGGCGCTTTATCGAAAACCACGATGTAAGTGGAATCGCACTCGGTCGAATCGGCCAGCAATACGACATTCTCGGCATCGGCGCGAAGCTTCACAGGGCGAGACTCCATGTGATGGAAATTCACGCACGGAGAGTTCGAGTTAGTGCCAGGCTTGGAAGAATTTGGCGCGAAAATGCCGAGCTCCAGGGCCAGGTCGTTGCGTTGCGCCGGGGTTCCTTCGTCCAGGGTATGGGCCACCTCACTGGGCTCGTGGGTAGTGAACGCCTGCGGCTTCTTCTTGAACGGAAGCTCAGCGAGCGCCACGGCAGCCACAGCAAATATGAGTACAGCGGTGCAGAAAATCTTCATTCGGTCATTTCAGGTGCACCGCTGCCTCGACAGGCTTGGGGCCGCTTGTCGCAGTGCGTCGCGTCGCTATCTTGACCGGTCCGTACAGCGGCTTGATCTCGTGGCAAGTCGCATCGCAGTACACACCTTGATGTGTCCGGTCGGTCTCGGGATCGGGCATGGGCGAGGCAACTGCGGCGTCGCGTTCGGCCTCCAAGTCGCGTTCGACTTCGCGCGATCAGTTTGCGGTTTTCATCGGCGGTGAGCCAGCCTTTGGTCTTGATGAGGTAATTCCCGAAGCGAGCGATGGGATCGCGGGCGCGCCAGTACTCGAACAACTTCGCCGGAACATAGTGCGCGGCATCGTGGATGGCATGGCCTTTCATGCGCATCATCTTGGCCTCGATGAGCGTCGGGCCTTCGCCGCGGCGAGCGCGTTCGCAGGCCTCGTGGGTGGCGTCGTAAACCTGGCAGGGATCGGTGCCATCGACGATCACGCCGGGGATTCCGTAGGCGATGGCGCGTTCCGCCAGATCTTTGACGCAGAACTGCATGTCGCTGGGAGTGGAGTATCCCCAGAGATTGTTCTCGACGATCAAGACCAGGCCGAGCTTCTGCACCGCGGCGAAATTGAGGCTCTCGTAGGTGACGCCGGTGGACTGGCCCCCATCGCCGATGTAGGTGAGGCCGGCAATATTCTTGCCTTGCAGGCGCGCGCCGAGGCAAACTCCGGCCATGATGCCAATCAACTCGCCGAGCATGGAGATGGGTGCGCAAACATGGCGATGCTCCCAGTCGCCGAAATGCGATGATGCGTCGCGCCCGTAGGTTGGAGAATCGGCTTTCGCCATGTACTGCCGCATGATGTCGCGTGGCGCGAAGCCGCGCACCAGCATCGCTCCCTGGTTGCGAATCATGGGCCCCATCCAGTCGTCAGGCCCCAGGGCGAAGGCCGACGCGCAGGAGCAGCCTTCCTGTCCCAGCCCGAAATAAACGCCGCCGACTACCAGGCTCTGTTTGTAGAGATTCTCGAGAGCAGTTTCCATGCGGCGGTTGAGGAGCATCCAGCGATAGATGGCGATGGACTGCTCGCGCGAGAGATATTTGGATTCGCGAATCGGCGGGGCAGCGGCGCTCAGGTCGCCTTCGATCTTGTATTCGAGGCTGGAGCCCTCGCCGGACTGGAAGATGCGGAATTCCGGGCGCTCGAGACGGTAGTCGGGGATGTCGTAGGTGCGCGAAGAGGAAACCGCCTTCGTAACCCTGGCCTGCGGAACTTTGGTCTTGGTCGCAGCGGAGCGTTTGGCGGGTTTCTTTTTCGGCATAGGTTGCAGAGGAAACGATAACCGAATCGGTATCCAGTTGCCAGTAGCCAGTCGGCAGTTAAGAACTTCAGACCGGGCACGCAGACTGGCTGGGCCATCAGCCAAAGCCCCACATATCCCAAAATCAGGGATATGTGGGTCACCCACGACAGGCAAGTTCGGCTATGGTCCCCCGCTTTTCGCCCTCGTAAACGAAGGGAATGGGGCAATTGCAGAGCACCCCTCAAAAAACATTTGCACGGTTGTTTAGAATCAATGGTTTAGGGGAAAATTGTTTGCAAGCAATTGATTCTACGTGGAGTTATACGTATCCAATTGAGCGCATGTGACTTAAGGGTTAAAATCAAGGCTTTTGGCGGCTGATTTTGTCATACAATCCATACAAGTATGTACCGAAAGTGTCATACAACTATGACTTGTATGACAGCTATTCCGGACCGTTTTGGGAATGTCAAAGAGCCGAACGTTCCACGCCGGGGCGCGGGCGGGGGCAAAGGACACAAATCCTGTCTCCCCAAGTGTGGTGTAAGACGGCGGCAGCCGGGATGCAAGGAAAATCGTGGAGGGCGGAAAACTTTAGTAACCAGTCGTCGGTAGTCAGTTGCCAGTCTCCAGTTGCCAGGCTGGGGGTGTGGGACTCTCCAGATTCCGCTACCGATTTTTTCCGCAAGCTGTAAAGCGGTGCTCCGCCCGTAGCTTACTGCTTCGTGTCGAGCGGATGCTGCGTCTTTTCGAAGAACTCGTTTTGCAACTTCAGGGCCTGCTGGTCGGCCTTGACGCCCTTGATGGCCTCGGCAATCTGGCTGGACCAGGTTTTTTGATCAAACTCGCCTAACTCTTTGGTGGCGGCCGATCCCACGCCGGAGTAATGATCGGGAAACTTGGCGTACCACCAAATGCCGGTGTAAACGGATTCGGGCAACTGCAGGCGATTCTGGTCGGCGCCGGATTCGCTGTCGGCGCGATCCATGTGCACCAGGTCGGGGCGGGCGATCAGCATATGAGATGTCTCGCTCTCGCCGGCGTGCATGTCGGTCTTGGTTTTCAGCGGCGGTCGTCCGGGGACATTCTCGTGCGGAAGTCCGAAGACGTAGACAACGTAATCGCGCGGAGTTGCCAGTTGCGCCTGCGCGAACAGAGGCAGCAGGCTCTCGTTGCCGCCGTGACCGTTGACGATGAGGACTTTCTTGCAGCCGTTGCGCGCCATTTCCTTCACCGTCTCCTGCAAAAGCGTGAGTTGCGTGCTGAGGCTGTAGGCGACGGTTCCGGGTTCCTGCTGGGCTTCGAAGATCTGTCCGAAGTAGTATTCGGGAAAAACGACGGCGTATTCCTGCTGCGACGGCGTTCATCACGGCGAAGCGGACATCGAGCAGGTCGGTGCCGAGCGGAAGATGCGGGCCATGCTTTTCGATGATGCCGATGGGGAGCACGCAGACTCCCTGCGACTGATGGATGGCCTGAACGAAGTCGGGGGCGGTGAGCTCTTCCCACTTGGGGGAGAGCTTGGTCTGCGAAAGAGCGGGAATCACGAACGCGATGAGAGCGAGAATAAGAGCGTACGAGCGGACAGGCTTGGTGGCTGGCATGGTGCCTCCAGAATCATGAAACAGGCGATTCTAATCTGAGCCGGAGGTAAGGGGTAGAAAGCCGGGCAAATGCGAGACGAAGTTGTCGTCCGATCGCATTGAGCTTGCGTTGAAAGCGGGGATGAATCTATCTGCCGTCCCCTGCCGGGACTCGGATCTCATTTTGTCGCTCTCCCAGCGCTGAAGCGCTGGGCTAAGCTCTGTCGTCCCTGCCGGGACTGCTTCGTGGGCTGGGGATGCAGGATCGCAGTACACGCCGAAGGCCGCGGCGGATTCGAGAGACTCTAAAGAGCCGCACAATCAAGAAACCGACCTAATCGGATCAACGTGGAGGCGCGCCGACAACTACGCCAACTCGCTGCCGTCGCCCAGCAGGTCGCGCAGTTCTTTGGGAGGGCGCGCAGGCGTGTCCTGATTCGTCTGGCCTCGTTCTGTTGTTTGGGAGTCGTGACTGCGGCCTGGGCAAGAAGATCTTCCAGCGAATCCAGCCACAGCATCTGCGGTTTGAAACACGCGGCCGAAGTTGCGCGGACGCGGAGGTCGCGACTTCTTCCAGAGTGAGCGCTCGCTTCAGTTCGCGCTCCATTGAGGTGACCGGCTTATCCGTAAGGCCGCAGGGAACGATGAGCGAGAACGAGTCGAGATCGGTGGACACATTCAACGCGAATCCGTGGGTGGTGACCGAACGCGAGATGTGTACGCCGATGGCGGCGATCTTGGCTTCGGGCTTGTCGGGAAGCGCGTAGGTCCATACGCCAGTCAGTCCCTTGATGCGCTGGGTGCCGACTCCGAAGTCGCTGCAGGTGCGAATCAGCACTTCTTCGAGGCGGCGGACGTATTCCACCGCGCCAACCTTGGGCTCGAAGCTACGGAGGTCGAAGATGGGATAGGCGATCAGTTGGCCGGGGCCGTGAAAGGTCACGTCGCCGCCGCGATCGATGTCGAACAGCTCGACGCCCTGCTGGGCGAGGAACTCCGGCGGCGCCAGAACGTTCGCGAGGTGGGCATTGCGTCCCAGCGTGATGACCGGCGGGTGCTCCAGCAGCAGCAGCGTGTTTTCGATGCGCGCGGACTTCCGCATTTCCAGCAGCGTGCGCTGCAGGTCGAGCGCCGTGCCGTAAGCAACACGGCCCAGATACAGTACGTTGGTGACCATAGATCACGTCGGGCCTCCGGCTGCCGGCCGAATGCCGCGACACCTCAACTGATTATCGACAGTATCACTTACTTTGGATGATATTGGATGTCGATCGGGAGCAAAGGGCGCTAGTTCGGCAACAGTTCCGGCGGCGTTGCTGGTGCTATTCTGAAGCAGTCCTGCCCCCATGAAACGCGTTGTCGAAGAGCCTGCCGCGATCCGCGAACCCGCAGTCCAAGCCGGAAGCGGGCACAAGTACGTCGGCACCTTCCTATTCTTCCTTCTGATTCTGGCGGTCGCAGCAGGGGGAGCAATCGCCGGCATGCTGCTGGTGTTTTCCACCGACCTTCCGCAGGTCACCGAACTGGAGCAGTACCGCCCCAGCACCATCACGGAGCTCTATGACGATCAGAACCGCGTGATTGGGCAGTTTGCGCTGCAGCGCCGGGTGATCGACAAGTATGACGATTTCCCTCCGGTGCTGCGCGATGCCCTGATCTCGACCGAGGACAAGGACTTCGAGCGGCACTGGGGCGTGGACGTCTGGCGGGTCTTTGGCGCGGCCTGGCGCGATGTCGCGGTGGGGAGCCGCGCGCAGGGAGCTTCGACGCTCACCATGCAACTGTCGCGCAACCTGTTTCTTTCGCCCGACCGCAACTTCCGGCGCAAGATGCAGGAGGCGATGCTGGCCATCCAGATCGAGCGGCGTTTCACCAAGCAGCAGATCTTCACGCTTTATGCCAACCAGATCTATCTCGGTCATGGCGTGTATGGCTTCGAGGCGGGAGCGAATTTCTATTTCGGCAAGAAAGCCAAGGACCTGACGCTGGAAGAAGCTGCTGTGCTGGCCGGCTTGCCGAAAGCCCCGAACGCGTATTCGCCGATCAACAATCCTGAGCGTGCGCAGCACCGTCGCAATCTGGTGATCAACAACATGCTGGAGGACGGCAAGATCACTGCCGAAGAGGCGCAGCGCGCCAAGAACATGCCGATCCGCCTCAACGTGCAGGGTGAACCCAACAGCATCGCGCCCTATTTTGTGGAGGAAGTCAGGCAATATCTCGAGAAGAAGTATGGCAGCGAGGAAGTGCACGAAAAGGGCCTGCGGGTCTATACCTCGCTGAACCTGGAGATGCAGAAGGCGGCGAATCTCGCGGTGCTCGACGGCTTGGCGGCGTATGAACACCGCCATGGATGGAAGGGCAGCCTGCTGAACGTGGTGGCCAACGGCGAATCGCTGCCGAGCTACGAGCACGTCGACTGGAATGGCGATCTGTCGCCGGGGAACTTTGTCCACGCCCTGGTGATTTCGGTCAGCCCGCAGTACGCGACCATCAAGTTCGGTCCGTATCAGGCGGAGCTTGGGCCCGCTGAAATCAAGTGGACGCGCTATACCTCGCCGGCGCAATTTCTGACCCGCGGTGACCTGGTGTACGTGAAGATACTGGAGCTGAACGGCACCCAGAGCCGGGTTTCGCTGGAGCAGGAATCAGGCGTGCAGGGCGCGTTGCTGGCGCTGGATAATTCCACCGGCGACGTAAAAGCCATGGTGGGCGGACGCAGCTTCGACGAGTCGAAGTTCAACCGGGCAACGCAGGCGCTGCGCCAGGTCGGATCGTCGTTCAAGCCGTACATTTACACGGCTGCGATCGATCAGGGCATGACGCCGGATGATACCGTGCTGGATGCACCGGTGAGCTTTCCGGGCGGTCCGAACGGACCCTGGGTCCCTCACAACTACGACGGCAAGTTCGAAGGCGTCATCACCTTCCGGCGCGCCCTGGCGCACTCGCGCAATATTCCTGCGATCAAGGTCACCGAGCGCGTGGGAGGCATTAAGACCGTCATCGAATATGCGCGCAAGTTCGGCATCACCTCTCCCATGCCCGCGTATCTTCCAGTTGCATTGGGCGCAGCCGATATCACGCTGTGGGAACAGACGGCGGCGTTCACCACTTTCCCCAACGACGGAGTGCGCGTAGCGCCGCGCATGATTCGCAAGGTTGAAGACTACGACGGTCGCGTGCTGGAAGAGAACTATCCCGAGGTGAAGGACGTGGTCAGCGCGCGCACCGCCCGCATCATGGTCAGCATGCTGCAGGAAGTGGTGCTGCACGGCACGGGTGCGGCTGCCGCCAAGCTCAACCATCCGCTGGGAGGCAAGACAGGCACGACCAACGATTTCACCGACGCCTGGTTCGTGGGTTTCTCGCCTTCGTTGACCTGCGGCGTGTGGGTCGGCTTCGACGAGAAGAAGACGCTGGGCAACAAAGAAACCGGCGCGGTGGCTGCCTTGCCGATCTGGATGGACTTTATGCGGGTAGCGCTGCAAGGCCGCGAGTCGGAGGACTTCGCCGCGCCGCCGCCGACCCCGCCTAACGCGGTTGCCCGCAAAGTGGACACAACCGACCAAACTCCCGGCGATGGGGAGACGCACTGATGCGCCGCTTCTTCCGCTGGCTGGTACGGATACTCATCCTGATCGTGGTCTTCATGGCCTCGCTGCTGACAGCCATGCGATTCGCCATTCACGGGAGACAGACGAAGGTGCCCAAGGTCGTCGGAATGACTCCGCATGACGCCGAGAATGCGCTGGAATCGAACGGACTCGTACTGGATCGCACCGACCGCTTCTACAGCGCCGATATTCCCGCCGGGCGAATTGTCTCGCAGGTGCCGTCGCCGGGAGAGCAAGTGCGGCGCGGATGGCGCGTGCGCGTGGCCGAGAGTATGGGGCCGCAGCGTGTGACCATTCCTGACTTGAGCGGAGACAGCGAGCGTTCGGCAGAGATCAACATCCGCCGGCGCGGTCTGGAGTTGGGGACGATGGCAGTCGCCGATATTCCGGACGCAGCGCCCGACCAGATTGTGGCGCAGAGTCCTCCGGCCAACGCCGTCAATGTTTCCGCGCCTAAAGTCAGCGTATTGGTAGCAGCTACCGAGGACCGCAAGTCCTACGTCATGCCCGATCTCAGAGGACGAACGGAAGACGAGGCGGTGAATACCATTGTCGGAGCCGGGCTGAAGGTGGGCAGCATTAGCAGCGAGCCGGGGGCCGACGAAAGCTCACCGGAGACCCTGCCGGCCGGAACTCGCTTGGTGATGAGGACCGTTCCCGGCGCGGGACAGCGGGTGTATGAGGGGCAGAGTGTGAGTCTGGAAGTGACGAGATAGCGGCAGTTCGCAGTAAGTCAAGCAATAAGCAAATCAGTTCTTGCGTTCCACTGAGCGCGGCGAAAAAACCATCGCATGGATGCACGCCCGGAATCGTCCGTAGATACTTCCCGTCGAGCAGTGAATCGAAGTCACTCAGTCGCAAGTTCGCCTGCCGAGCGCAGGCGCTCCAGTTCCGCGCGGCAATCCAGCAGAATGAATTCTGAGTCGCCCTGCAGAACTTCTTCCACCACTGCCTGATTTTCTTCCGGCTCAAGCGAGCAGGTGGAATAGACCGCGCGTCCGCCGGGCGCGAGTTGTTGCAGCGCGGCGCGCAGGATTGCCACCTGCTTGGCGTGCAGGTCAGTCAAGTCCTCCGGCTTGAGCCGCCACTTGATCTCAGGATTGCGCGCCAGAGTGCCGGTGCCGGAGCACGGCACGTCGGCCAGCACGCGATCGAAGCCTCCCTGCAAAGGCAGGTGCAACGCGTCGGCGGTGATCACCTGGACATTGGCCGCGCGCACCCGCCGGCGCAGCAGTTCGGCGCGATGGGGATGAAGTTCAGCCGCGACGATTTCCGCCGCAGGATTGCGCGAGGCGAGCGCGGCGGTCTTGCTTCCCGGGGCGGCACAGCAATCCAGCAGGCGCGATGCCCTTGCCCACCAACGCAGCGACCAGTTGCGAGGCTTCGTCCTGGATGAACACGCGGCCTTCGCGGTAAGCCCGAGTCTGCGTGACATCGCCGCTGGTGACGATGCGAGCAGAGGTCAGCAATGCGCCGGGAGCGAGTTCGATGCCTTCGCTTTCGAGTTCGGCTTCCACTTCTGCGCTGTCGAGGCGAATGGAGGTAGCCGGAATGTGCTGGTCGTGGCGGCAAATAGCTTCGGCGTTTCCGGCACCGAGATGTTCGACCCAGCGCTCGACCAGCCACTCAGGATGGGCGAACTCCCGCGCGAGTTGTCGCGGCGGTAGGCTACGGTCGTTTCGGTTTCGGTCGACGCGGATGCGGCGTCCGCCAGCTTGCGCAAGACGGCGTTGGCGAACGGCGCGGCCGACACCTTGCGCGCGCGCTTCACCAAGTCCACGCTCTCGTTGATGGCGGCCCGCGCGGGAACGCGGCTTAAATACAGCATCTGATAGGCGGCGAGGCGCAGCGCAGTCAGCACCTGGGGATCAAGCTTTGCAAGGGGTCGAGAGGACTGCAGCAGCGATGGCGTCGTCCAGTCGCGATCGCCAGCGCAACACGCCCATCACGATCTCCGTGGTCAGTCGCACGATCGGCGAGCTGAGCTGGTCGAGCCTGTCGGAGTGCAGCAGCTCGCTGGCATAGGCGTCCTGCTGCTCCACCCGCAGCAGGATGTCGAAGGCAGCGGCGCGTGCAGGAGAAACCGGCATAGGACTTACGCCATCGCGCCCAGCGTTTCGTCGCTGCGCGGACGATAGCCGTTGATGAAATCGCGCGGCGCTCATCCGCTTCTTGCCTTCCATCTGCAGCTCCAGCACTTCCAGCGCGGTTCCGTGGGCGAAGCCAAGCAACAGGCAGCCGTGTCTCCACTTGATAAAATGCGCCAGCTGGACGACGCGCAACCTCGGGTGCGGGCGCTGCGGCATGCAGGTGCAGCGTCTTTGCCGCGAAACCTGGTGAACGCGCCCGGCCATGGCTGAAATCCGCGCAGACGGTTCCAGGTGTCCAGCGGCGGTGCGCGAGAAATCGATGAGGCCATCTTCCCGCTTCAGGATAGGCGCGAGCGTCGCCTTGCGTGTTGTCCTGCGGCTGCGGAGTGATGGTGCCGTTGTTCAAGCCGGCCAGCGTGCAGATCATCAACTCCGCGCCTGCGTGCGCCAGCCGTGGCGACAGGGTCAGCGCGGTGTCTTCCGGCCGGATGGGCTCTTCCGCTTGCAGCAGGATGTCGCCGGTATCGAGTCCGGCGTCGATCCGCATGGTGGTCACGCCGGTGACCTTTTCGCCATTGGCGATCGCCCACTGAATCGGCGCGGCCCCGCGATACTTCGGCAGCAGCGACGCATGCAGGTTCAGATGTTTCCCAGCTTCGGCAGGTCGATCATCCATTGCGGAATGATGCGTCCGTAGCCGACGACGATGATGGCCTCGGGCGCGATGCTCTCCAGATGCGCGCGGAACTCGTCGTTGTTCTTGATCTTGTCCGGCTGAGTGATGGGCAGGCCGAGCTCGAGCGCCGCGCGCTTCACCGGCGACGCGGCCAACTCCATGCCGCGTCCGCTGGGCCGGTCGGGCTGGGTGACGACCAGCTTCACCCGGAAGCCTGCGGCCACCAGCTTTTCCAGCGTGGGCACCGCGAACAGCGGCGTGCCGCAAAACACCAGGTCCATCATGGCCGCGCTACCATTCGCCCTGCTTCATCAGCTTGCGGATCTTGCGCTTCATCAGGTCGCGCTTCAGCGCGCTGATGTGGCTGATGTAGAGCTTGCCGTTGAGGTGGTCGGTTTCGTGCAGCAAGGCGCGCGCCAGCAGCTCTTCGCCGGTGACCTCGAAGATCTCGCCTTTCACGTTCTGCGCGCGCGCCGTCACCTTGCGCGGCCGAGTCACCTTCTCGCGGAACTCGGGCAGGCTCAGGCAGCCTTCGTTGGAGGTGATGCCGCCCTTCGGTGTGAATGATCTCGGGATTGACCAGCACGATCTTGGCCTCGGGGTCTTCCTTGAAGGTGACGTCGATGACGGCGATGCGCTTGCTGATGCCGATCTGCGGCGCCGCCAGGCCCACGCCATGCGCGGCGTACATGCTCTCGAACATGTCGTCCACGAGCTTGCGCAGCTCGTCGTCGAACTTCGTGATGGGGGCGGACGGCTTCTCCAGAACCGGGTCGCCGAATTTCACGATGGGATAGATCATTTAGAAGTTTCGTAACTGTTGGCAGTAGCCTTCGAAATTGCGCCGCAACTCCAGCATCGAATCGCCGCCGAACTTCTCCAGCGCGAAGCGCGCCAGCGTGAGCGCCACCATGGCTTCCGCGGCCACTCCGGCAGCCGGAACCACGCACACATCCGAGCGCTCGTAGGCGGCCTTCACCGGCTCGCGGCTGGCAAAGTCCACCGAACCCAGCGGACGCCGCAGCGTCGAAATCGGCTTCAGATAGCCGCGCACGCGAATGTCCTCGCCGTTGGAGACGCCGCCTTCCAGCCCGCCGGCGTGATTCGAGCGCCGGGTAAATCCGGTGAACGAGCTTGCGCTTCCGACGTATAGCCTATCTCATCATGCACGGCGGAACCCAGCGAAGTCGCGGCCTGCGACGGCATCGCCGATCTCCACGCCTTTCACCGCCTGCAGCGACATGACCGCAGCCGCAAGGTGGGTGTCGAGGCGCTCGTCCCAATTGGCATAGGTGCCGAGACCGGGCGGAACGTTGTGCGCCACCACCTCGAAGATTCCGCCGACGGAATCGCCGGTGCGCAGCGCCAAGATCGACCTGCTCCTTCATGCGCGACTCGGATTCCGGATCGACGCAGCTCAGCAGGATCTCTTCCTTTGCGGCGACGGCTGGATTGCTTCCCAGGTGACGCGGTCATCGAGCCTCGCACTTCCGACGGCGATCACGTGACTCAAGACTTCGATGCCCAGCTCGCGCAGCAGCAGTTTGGCCAGCGCGCCGGCAGCAACCCGGGCGGCCGACTCGCGCGCCGACGCTCGCTCCAGAACATAGCGCGCCTCGGAGAAGTTGTACTTCACGGCGCCGGCAAGATCGGCATGACCGGGCCGCGGCGAGGCCACCCGCTTGTGCTTGGCGGGATCGCCTTCTTCCACCGGCAGCGCCTCGGTCCAGTTCTTCCAGTCGTTGTTGGCCAGCAGCATCGCGATGGGCGAGCCGATGGTCTTGCCGTGACGCACGCCGCTCAGGATGTGCGCGGTGTCGCGCTCGATGCGCATGCGGCCGCCGCGGCCGTAGCCTTGCTGGCGCCGCCACAGTTCGCGGTTGACGAACTCCAGATCGACCGCAAATCCCGCAGGCATGCCCGAGAGCAGCGCCACCAGCGCTTCTCCGTGGGACTCACCGGCTGTGGAGAAGCGCAACATCAGGAATTTCTGATTGTAGCTGATGAGGGTGTACGTGGAACGCACTAGCATAGCCGATGTTTAGCCGCGCAGTTCGCCACGCTTCGCATCCAGATGCGAGACCCACATCTAAGTGCAGGCTGCATTCGACCACCATTCCTCATCCACCAGCGCTTTGTCTTCCTCGCTGGTGCCGGTGAGCGCGAAAGAATTGGTCACAGCGGCCTGCCCTTTTCGACGCTGGTGATGACGTAGGAGCAGCCAATCCAGTGGGCTTCCTGGAAGTCGGTTTGCGACCACGCGCCGGGATGATCGGGATGCGAGTGGTAGAAGCCGACGATGTCGAAGTCGCGTTCGTGGGCCTCGCGCTGGACCCGCACCAGTTCGCGAGGATCGATGTTGTAGCGGTTCTGCGGCGAGTCGATGCGCGTGTTGCCGCAGCGAACCGTGGCTCGCACTTCCCGCGTGTCTCCGTCCAGCAATTCCCAGCAATATGCCACAGCATTCGTAGGGATAAGTATCTTCGCCGTGGCGGCGAATCTCGTCGTAATCGGATTGTTTGAATTTCAGCATGAATCGGATAGGTTCGCGTTATACGCGATCCGAGGTTGCTGACCGCTAGATTTCATAATCGGGATGCGGACCTTCGTCCCAGAAGCGCTCGCTGAGATACTTCTCGCCGCCATCGGGGAAAATGCAGACCACCACGGATGATCGACCGTGTTTTCGCGTGCCATCGCAGCGCGCCTACCAGTGACGCGCCGGACGAGGGGCCGACCAGCAGGCCTTCTTCACGCGCCATCCGCCTTACCATGGAGTAGCTGCCTTCGGTGCTGATTTCAAGTTCTCGTCAGCCAGCGTGGCATCGTAAATTCGGGGCACGATTGCGGTGGGCATGTGTTTCGCCCCCTCGATTCCGTGGAATGGCGAGTCGGGCTGCAGCGAGATGCATTGAATCTGGGGATTGAGTTCCCTCAGGCGACGCGTCGTGCCGATGAAAGTTCCAGATGTTCCCAGCATGGTCACGAAATGGGTGATCCGGCCGCGCGGTCTGCCCCCAGATCTCATTGGCGGTGCCGCGATAATGAGCCTGCCAGTTGGCGTCGTTCGAATACTGGTCGGCGTAGAAATACTTGTCGGGATCTGCGGCAATGATCTCGCGCGCCTTGACGATCGCGCCATCGGACCCCTCGCCCGGATCGGTATAGATAACTTCAGCGCCGTAGGCTTTGAGAATCCGTCTTGCGCTCGATCGAGACATTCGAAGGCATGCAAAGCGTCACGCCGAAATCGCAGGCTGCGCCCAGCATCGCGTAGGCGATGCCGGTGTTTCCGCTGGTGGAATCCAGCAGCCGCTTGCCGCCGTCAGTCGTCCGCAGCGGAACGCCTCTTGCACGATGCCGGCCGCGGCGCGGTCCTTCACCGATCCGCCGGGATTCATCCACTCGGCCTTGGCGTAGATCTCGGCATTGGGCACATCGGCGCAAACACGCTCAAGCCGCAGGAGCGGTGTGTTGCCTATGCGCTCGATAATCGAGAGAGCCGCCGCCGGAACCGCTGAAGGTGATATTCATACCATGTCCACGGTTGCAGTTTGCTGTTTCCCCGTGCGGTGTGCGACAGTTGTGTTTTCCAGGCCCGAGTGCTGGGACGAATCGAAGCGACTGGTAACGTGTGTACCAGTTAATGAGTCGAATCCTGCCCGGCAAGTCTTAATAACGTATTGAATTCGATGCGAAGGCGGTAAATCGATTCCGCCGCGAGAGGCAGCCCCAACCGGCTGAACGTAGAGCGAATGGCAAAGAAAGTAAAGGTTAGAGAGTTTTGAAGATGCGGTGAGCTGGTTCCGCGACCATGGTTTTGACGTGCTGGAAGCACCCGGCACCAGCGGCCGCGTGTTTCTGAAGAAATACAACGCCTCGTCGGCGATCGAACGGGCCCCTGATGGCGGGGTCAAGATTTTGCCTATCCCGGATATCTGATCGGTGGCGAGATTTCCAAGCTGGTCGATCATGGCTACCAGAAGGTGCTGAAGACCACCAAAACCGAAGATTCCTGCGACCGCCGACCACTTGAAAGCGCTGCATCAGTATGCCGAGGAATTGAAGGAGGGCACCGGCGGCATCAGCCTGTACAACGAGTCGCTGGGCACGGTGAGCGCGGAGTACAAGTACGATCGCGTACGCGACCGCGACCTGCCGGAGGCTGAACGTCCCAAACGTCCCTGGCAGAAGTCTATGCCCGCCAAGCGTCCCGCCTAGACGCATCGAAAGTCCCGAGCGAATTGCAAAAATGCCCGCGCCGCCGGCAGAGGCGCGGTTTCTGAGCTATCGAAACGGCTGCCGAGCGACCGTTGCCGCCCGCTACACTCTAGCACGGAGAGCGGGGATGACGATGCGCAGAACAGACCCAAATCATTGCGATGCTCGTTAGTGGCCGGACTAGCGGTTCGCTCAGTCGGCCGTGGGCCAGTCTGCAACAGGCACTGCCGCGTCAGGAAGCAGCGATTCGGAAGGTCCTGCAATCGCAAGTCGACGCGTGGAACCGCCATGACCTCGAGGCTTCATGGCCGGATATTGGAACTCCCCGGCGCTGACTTTCTTTTCCGGCGGAACCGAAACCCAGGGACTGGCAGGCGACCCTCGAGCGCTATCGCAAGAAGTACCAGGCGCCGGATGCCGAGATGGGCAAGCTGGAATTTTCAGCGACCTGCAGTCGAGTTGCTGGGCACCCAGGGCGCATTTGTTCGCGGGCGATGGCGGCTCACGCTCTCCGACTGGCAAGCAACCCCATGGCCTGTTCACGTTGGTCGTTCCGGGAGTTTCCGGAGGGTTGGCGGATCATCCACGACCATACCAGCGCCGGGAATGACCGCGTTCCCGTTTTGGGAAAGTGGCATCTGCGCGGCAGCCATAGTTCGTCGAAATTTGCTGGTGACGGATGCACTCGGGGGTGTAACATCGCAATCGGGCCACCCGCGCGTCATCACAGCATCGTGTGACTAGCCAGGACAGGCGGTATCCGCGGATTGCGGAACTGCACTGGAGGACATCGTGAGCATCACCACAGGCGACTTCCGCTCGAAGATCACTGCCACCACCCTTTTCGAGAAAAAACAGAAACACGAACCGATTACCTGTCTGACGGCGTATGACTACGCCAGCGCCCGCCTTCTGGATGAAGCCGGGATCGACATGATCCTGGTCGGCGACTCGCTGGGCATGGTCATGCTGGGCTACGAGAACACGCTGCCGGTTACGGTCGAAGAGATGCTGCACCATACCCGCGCCGTGCGGCGCGGCAGTGAAGCGCGGCTTCCTGGTCGCCGACATGCCTTTCGCTTCGTACCACGTGAGTGGCAAGGAGACGATCCGTAATGCTGCGCGCTTCATCAAAGACGGCGCCGAGGCGGTGAAAATTGAAGGCGGCGAGAAACGCGCCGCACTGGTGGAAAGTCTGGTGGATGCGGAGATCCCGGTTGTCGGACACATCGGGCTGACTCCGCAATCACTGCACGCGCATGGGTGGATACAAGGTGCAGGGCAAGTCCCTGAAGGCGGTGGAGCAGCTCATGCACGACGCGCTCGCCCTGGAGCGCTGCGGGGCCTGCTGCGTGGTGCTGGAGGGCATTCCGCGCGAAGTGGCGGCGTTGATTACCCACGAAATCGAGATTCCTACAATTGGCATCGGCGCCGGTCCCGATTGCGACGGACAGGTGCTGGTCTTCCACGATCTGCTCGGGCTGACCTTCGCTCCGCCGGCGAAGTTTGTCAGGCGATATGCGGACCTGGGTTCCATCGATCACCAACGCGGTGCAGGCCTTCAAGAACGATGTGAAGTCGGGCGGCTATCCCACCGACG
Organism: uncultured Acidobacteriaceae bacterium; assembly: GCA_963696575.1. Taxonomy (GTDB): domain Bacteria; phylum Acidobacteriota; class Terriglobia; order Terriglobales; family Acidobacteriaceae; genus DASRAA01. The sequence goes on along the minus strand of CAVOKT010000004.1, from coordinate 276,260 downwards.
CGGAGTCGTATCACCTGCCCAAAGAAACGCTCTCGACCCTGCAGGCTATTGCGGACCGCAAGCGCGCCATGCAAGTCTAGGAGCATGCAGGTTCTCTTCCGCAAGATGTTGCATGCTTGCGTTGCTGCTGGGCTGCGGTTGCATGGCTGCGCGCGCAGACAAACGGCCAAGCCCGGCACAAAAATCGCCTGCCTGGAAGGACTATTGTCACGGTCGAGGCAGTTTCTGCTTCAAGTATCCGGCTTCCTGGAGCGTGCTGGGAGAAGTCCTCGACGGCAACGGCGTGGTGGTGGCGCCGCCGCAAAAGGTGGAACGCGAGAACTGGGACGAGGTCACGGTTGCGTTGGTCATTCCTCCGCCACAAAGCGCCGCAGACGCGGTCACGATCGATCAGTTGATCGATCAGGCGGTTTCGAGTGTGCGGGAAAGCGGCCAAAGCTTTGAGACCCTGGAGCGCCAGCGCCGCAGGGTCGACGGCAAGCCCGCGCAGTTGGTGAAGCTGCACTACGTCGAAAAGGGCAGCGGACGCGAGTGGATTGAGGAGCTGATTTTCGTGGAAGGTCCCGACGCGGAAATCTACTCGGTCGCATTGAAATGCGCGCCGTCTTCGATGGTCCGAAATGGAGCCGGTATTTTCGCGGATGGTGGGACAGCTGGACACTGCCGAGGCAAGCGGAGCCGGGCGCGTCCGATGGCGCGGACGCCTCCAAAATCTCCGGCCGCCGCGCTGCGCCAGCCGAAACGGTTCGACACCTCCGAAGCCATAGGAATCGAGAGAGCCGATTGCAGCAAATCGAAACCATCGCCGGGATGAAGACCGCCTGCCGCAACGCTACGCGGACGGGCAAGACGTTTGGGCCTGGTGCCGACCATGGGCGCGTTGCATGAGGGTCATCTTTCGCTGGTGCGGGCGGCCAAATCGCATAACGATGTGACCGCGGTGTCGATCTTCGTCAATCCACTGCAATTCGGGCCGACGGAGGATTTCGCCAAGTATCCGCGCACCGCTCGAACGCGATGCCGCGCTTGCTGCAGGCATTGGGAGTGGACTTGCTCTTCGCTGCCGTCGGTGGCCGAGATGTATCCGCCCGGCGCCAGGACGTATGTGGAGGTCGGTGAACTCGAGCGGCAGGCTCGACGGCGCCTCGCGGCCCGGGCACTTCCGGGGAGTAACAACCGTGGTCTGCAAGCTGTTCGAGATCGTTCGTCCGGACCGCGCATACTTTGGGCAAAAAGATGCGGCGCAAGTGGCGGTGCTGCGCAAAATGGCGCGCGACCTCGACATGGATGTGGAGATCGTGGTGTGTCCCATCGTGCGCGAACCCGATGGACTGGCCATGAGTTCGCGCAACGCGTATCTCAATGCAGAACAGCGCCAGCAGGCGCTGGTGCTGAGCCGGTCTCTGCAGCGGGTGAAGGCGGCATTCGATGCCGGCGAGCGGGACGCCCAGAAGCTGGCCGACATTGGCATGCGGACGATTGCCTCGCGAGCCCGGCGCCAAGCTCGACTACTTTGCGATCGTCGATCCGGAGACACTCGAGCCGTTCGAGACGGCTCCTCGAGCGGTACGCTGGTGGCAGTCGCGGCCTGGGTAGGGACGACGCGGCTGATCGACAACCTCTTGCTCTAGCTCGGCGGGCGGAGCATCCCCTAGCTTTCGGCCCTCCGCCAGCGCTTCCAGCCCGAGATCCATGCTCCTCCGAGCAGCAGCACAATGGATAGCACTCCAACGTGTAGCGCGGCTCGGGGTTTTCGAGCTCCCGAGAAACGCCGAACGGAACACGACGAACAGCAGCATCAACGCGAGATAAGCGTGGCCGCGGGCCGCGCACCAACCCCATAACGGCCGCCCCGAGAAACAACAGGTTGAGCAAGCCCCCATATCGAAGCCAGCACGCAATCTTGAGTATCGTCCTCATACTCCCACCAGCGCGAATTGAGGGGAAGCATTTCCGTGCGCGGCCGCAGCCACATATCCGCAATGCGCAAGACGGGCAGGCTAATGTAATAGCGCATAGGCCGCCGCGAGAATACGTTCTGCGCCAATTGCGCGAAACGTTCGTTCAACTCAGGTCCCACAAAGTGGGACTTAGCGTATTCATCGAATATGGCCTGAGTTTGCTCGCTGTTCCTGCTGGTTGTCAGATGCGCGCGCGGGCAGCAGGCTCGAGGTCAACTTCGCTTCCCGGAACCTGCCAGTAGATCTCTTCCGTCGAGACATAGTCGACGATCCAGGTGCGCACCCAGCGATCGAAGCCGGAGGGAACGAACTCGTCGGGATCGTTGGCATAGCGTGGGGAGCCAGCGGTTCGAACTGGTGAAATTCGCGCCAGTTGCGGAGCGTCCAGGGAACCAGAGGCGCGACCGAAATCACCAGCACCAGCCTCCCGCCCAAAAAGCTGCGCCCGCTGCGCCGGTCGCTCCCGACAAGCGCCACAGCAAGAAACAGCCCGATCGCCGCCAGCAGAATGCCTCCATCTGGACGCAAGCTGGATTCCAGCCGAGACGGCCACCCCGCAACCGATCCATGCTTTCCAGGAGGTGAAGTCATCGTCCAGCTGCATGAATCCGGCAACCGCAGCGTCAAGTGCCACCGCGGCAAAGAAGATGCTGAGCGTTTCCGCCAGAGGAGCGACGGTGTAATTCGCGGTAAAGGGACAAAGCGCGGCCAACGCAAATGCGCATTGGGCGGCCCTAGCCGAAACGGTGCGCCGCGCCAGGTCGGCGATGACGAAACAGCCCGCAATGTCGATAACGATCTGCGCCAGCAACACGGCGTGATAATGCTCACGTCCGAACAGGGTGAAACACAGCACCAGAAAGGCCGGGTAGCCGGGCAGGCGGATCCAGGTTGGGCGAACGCCCTCAGCGTGAGTCAGACCGAAGATGCCGTGGTCGAACCAATTACGGGCAATGTCGCCATAGATCAAAGAATCGCCGGTTATGTGAGAAAAGCGAAAATAAAACACCAAACGCAAAGCCAGCGCCGCCAGAGTGAAAACAACAAACCACTTGCGGTGCTCCAGCACGACGCGCCAAAAAGGCATTGGCTGAATCGTCGTAGAGGAGTTGCGCTCATGGTTCGCGCACGTGGCGAATATAGCATCCACCGGCGGTTCCGGCGGACTGCCCGTGCCAGCCGTTTTGGCCGGAACATGCGCACAAGAGCAAGCAGCGAGTCCTTTTCGCTGCAACGGGGTTTAAACTAACGAAGATCCGAGGTTCGTTCCCGCTACGCCTGGCCCGGTTGCCCTGACTTCCTCGTACAGCTACGATAGATTCGTCCCGCATAATGCCCAGTCAGAAACCCATCTTCTTCGATCCCGAACGCAAACGCTGGCGCCGCCTGCGATTGATCATCGACACGCAGCGTCATCCTGGTCACGCTGTTGATGGTGTTCTTTGTGGTCACGGTCTTTCGCGGATCCACGGTGCCGGGAGTGAACCTTCCCGACGTCAAGAAGCCTTTCATCGCGCTGAAAGACAACCAGAAACATAAGCCCTTGAAAGTATCGAACCACACCGGTCGAAGCAACATCTGACGCCGGTGGCATTGAATTCGCTGGAAGGCATCCGAGGCGCTTTCTATGTGCAATGGGATGCTGCCAGTTTCGCGTCGTTGAAAGAGTACTTCCCGCAAATCGATCTGCTGTTTCCCGAATGGCTGCACGTTTTGACCGCGGACGGACGTCTGCAGTCCGTCACCGAAACGAATGTGCTTTTCGACGTGATGGACAAACAGGGCAAGCCCCGCCCGGTCGACGACAAAGTAATGCCCTTTCTCAAGTCCGAGAAGGCGCAGATGGAAGTGCTGCCGCTGGTCAATAATTTCGACCCCGTAAGCAATCAGTGGCAGCCGGATGTCACCGCCAAGTTCCTGGCCGATCCAGTGGCTCGTCAGCGCTTCCGCAACGAACTGATGACCTTTCTGGGGACGGACCAATACCGGGGCATCACCCTCGATATCGAGGCTTTTCCGGAAACATCGCGTGGGGATTACAAGTTGCTGGTGCAGGAGCTGTACGGCGATCTGCAGTCCAAAGGGCTTAAGCTCTATATCGCCGTTCCCGTGAATGACAAGCAATTCGACTACAAGTCCATCGCGCAGTCCGCTGACGGGCTCATCCTGATGAACTATGACGAGCATTACCCGGGTGGGATGCCCGGCGGGGTCGCGAGTCAAGACTGGTTTGAGAAGAACCTTGAAGACGCACTGACGGTCATACCTCGGGAAAAGATCATCGCCGCAATTGGCAATTATGGTTACGACTGGGCGAACAAGCCGGGCCAGAAGAAAGGCACGCCGCCCGAGGCTGTGCACAACGTCTCAGTGCAGGATGCGTGGCTGGAAGCCGAAGAGGCCGATACAGACGTTCAGTTCGATGATGACGCGATGAACCCTCACCTCGCATACCTCGACGAGAACAACATCCGTCATGACGTGTGGTATCTTGATGGGGTGACCGCACTCAACCAGATGCGGGCTGCGCAATCGCTGGGCATCGATACATTTGCCTTGTGGCGCCTGGGTTCTGAGGACCGTTCTTTGTGGGCGATCTGGGACAAACCCGGCGAAGCGGGGGCCACCGCCAAGCTTAACGCGGTGCCTCCCGGACAGGATGTCGATATCGAAGGGCAGGGTGAAATCCTCCGCATCCAAACCAGGCCGGCCGCGGGCGAGCGGCAGATCGTGGTCGATCCCGAAACCAACCTGGTGTCCGATGAGATATTCAAGACCATGCCGACACCGTATACGGTGGACATGTATGGCCACGTTGCAGGGAAGATCGCCATTACATTTGATGACGGCCCCGATCCGGAGTGGACGCCGAAAATCCTCGATGTCTTGAAAGAGAAGGGAGCCACAGCGACTTTTTTTCTGATCGGTGTCGAGGCGGAGAAATACCCCGAGTATCGTCAAGCGGATTTACGCCGAAGGCAATGAGATCGGCAACCACACCTTCACGCATCCCGACATCAGCAACGTCTCCAAGCGTTATTTCGAAGTCGAGCTGAATTTGACCGAGCGACTGTTCGAGGGACAGCTTGGCGTCAAGCCGGTGCTGTTCAGGCCACCTTATTCCATCGACCAGGAGCCCGATACCGCCGACCAGGTGCGACCACTCGAGCTGGCGCAGCAACTGGGCTATATCACCGTCGGAGACAAGATCGATCCAAACGACTGGCGCGATAATCCCCGCCGCCCCGCCGATGAGATCGTGGCCGACGTCCTCAAGAACCTGCCGCCATGCGCCCCCGGCAACCTGGCGTGTGGGAACGTGCTGCTGTTACACGACGGCGGCGGAGACCGCAGCGAAACTCTTAAGGCGTTACCTCAGATCATCGATGGAGTACGGCAGCGCGGCTATGAAATCGTTCCCATTTCCACGCTGCTGGGTAAGACCCGCGCAGATGTTATGCCGCCCATTTCTGCCAACGAGCGCTGGGCCTCGTGGGTCGACGGGTTGAATTTTTCGCTCTTCTCCCTGATCTCGTCGTTCATCATCTTTGTGTTCTTCGTGGGCGACGTACTGATGAGCGTCCGCCTGGTGCTGATCGGCGCGCTGGCCACATTTGACCGCTTTCGACGCCGCAACGCGGTAGTCGATCCCAACTACCGGCCCAGTGTGGCGGTATTGATTCCGGCCTACAACGAGGAGAAAGTGATCGAGCGGACCGTCCGCTCGGTACTGGAGTCGGACTACCCCAACCTGCGGGCGATCGTCATCGATGATGGATCGAAAGACAGGACCGCGGAAGTCACGCGCGCTGCGTTCCAGACGGAGATCGCCGACGGCCGGGTGACAGTGTTAACGAAACCAAATTCCGGCAAGGCCGACGCGCTGAACTACGCGCTGGAACATGTCACCGAAGAATTGTTTGTCGGGATTGACGCAGACACCATCATCGCGCCTGACGCCATATCCAGGCTCGTGCCGCACTTCCGCGATTCGCGAGTGGCCGCCATGGCTGGCAACGCCAAGGTGGGTAATCGGGTGAACCTCTGGACGCGCTGGCAGGCATTGGAGTACATCACCAGCCAGAACTTTGAGCGTCGCGCATTGAACACGTTGAACGCAGTCAGCGTGGTTCCGGGTGCAATCGGTGCGTGGCGTACTGCGGATGTACGAGCCGCAGGCGGCTACCATCACGACACGGTTGCCGAGGACGCCGACCTGACCATGGCGCTCCTGCAGGCCGGATATCACGTCAACTACGAAGATCGCGCTCTCGCCTACACGGAAGCTCCTACCACGGCGGGTGGACTCATGCGGCAACGGTTCCGTTGGTCCTTTGGCATCATGCAGGCGGTGTGGAAACATAAGGCCGCGCTGAAGCAAAAGGGAGCGCTGGGATGGGTCGCCCTGCCCAACGTAGTCATCTTCCAGATTCTGCTTCCGTTGGTATCGCCGTTCATCGACATCATGTTCGTGATCGGAGCCGTGTCGTACTTTGTGAACAAGTACTTCCATCCTGACTCGGCGAACCCCGCCGATTTCCAGCGACTGGTGATTTACTTCGCGCTCTTCATGATCATCGACTTCATCGCGTCAGCACTGGCGTTCACCCTGGAGCGACAACAGCCGGGACGCAAGCGCGACTTCCTCCTGCTGGGACACGTCTGGTTGCAGCGTTTCGCTTATCGCCAGGTGTTCTCAATCGTGCTGTTCAAGACACTGAAGCGCGCCGTCGAGGGCGGATCGTTCGCCTGGGACAAACTGGAGCGCACCGCGACCGTAAGACAACCTGTTGCGGCAGCGCGCCGAACGCCGTAGCGGATTCAAGTCCTACGACAGACTGGGTCGAATTGGTACACTGTTGCCAGCATGTTCCGCTCCAAATTTGCCAGTTTAGTGGCCGTCCTTCTGGTCGCGACGGCGGCCTTCGGCTCTGCGTATCAGGCTTCGCCCAAACTGCTGGTGATCCTCATCATCGATCAGTTTCGCGGCGACTACCTTGAGCGTTATCACGACGAATTTGGTCCCAGCGGATTTCGCACCTTCACCGACCGTGGCGCATACTTCCCCGCGTGTTATTACGACTATGCCAACACCCGGACGGCCCCCGGTCACGCCACCATCGGAACCGGTACCTACACTTCAGGGCATGGAATTTTTTCCAACGAGTGGTGGGATCCTGCGAGCAAGAAGGTGGTCAGCAGCGTGGATGACGAATCGACGAAACTTCTGGGCGCCGAAGTCGAGGGTGTTGGCGCATCGCCACACAATCTGATGGCCGACACGTTGGGCGACGAACTGCGGTTGGCAACCCAGGGAAACGCGCGGGTGTTCGGCGTTGCTCTGAAAGATCGCGCGGCGATTCTTCCCACCGGGTTCAGTGCGAACGGCGCCTACTGGATCGACAAGACGAGTGGAGCGTGGGTTACCTCTACCTACTACATGACGGAAGCCCCGCACTGGCTCACGGCATTCAACAGCCAGAAGCATGCGCAGCGGTACCTCAATCTTGACTGGAAAGATAGCAATGGCGAGGTGCTGGGTTCGACCGCACCTCACGACGGTCCAGACAGCAAGGCGCTCGACTATTACGAATTGGTGGGGCGCACGCCCTTTGCCAATGACTATGAACTCGAGTTCGCTCGCGAACTGATACGGCAGGAAAGGCTGGGGCAGGGGACGGTTACCGACCTGCTGGTGATCAGCCTCTCTTCTAACGACTTGGTGGGTCATGCATATGGCCCCGACTCCCCACAGATACATGCGAGTGTCTTGGCGCTGGATCGCCAGATCAGCGAGTTCCTGTCGTTTTTGCAGCAGGAATATGGCAACCGGTTCTGGATCGCACTCAGTGCCGATCACGGCGTAGCGCCTACGAATGCCTCCAGCGTGTCTCTGCGCATTCCTGCCGGCGTGATCGCAAACAAGGAACTCAAGGCCGAGCTGAACAAGAGACTCAGCGCCATGCTGCACAAGCCCGGCGAGTACGTCCGCTCAGCGTCGTTCCCGATCGTCTTCGTGAACAGCGGGGCATTTGACGAAAAGGTCAGTGAGGCCGACGCCGAAACGTATGTTGCCCAAACCATGCACGACATGGGATTTATTACGGCCTACACCAAAGACCAGCTTGCCTCCGGCGAAGTTGCGCCCACTGCTATAGGACGCATGTTCGCTAATAGCTTTTCTCCCTACGGGGGATGGTGGGTCATGGGGCTGCCACATCCGTTCTGGCTTTCGGCGAAGGACGTCGCCGACCATGGCGTTGCCTACAGTTACGACCAGCATGTACCGCTGGCCTTCTACGGCGCGCCATTCAAGCCAGGCATCTATCGCGATCAGGTTGAGCCGATCGACATGGCCCCAACCCTTGCGGTTCTCTTGGGAATCAATAAGCCGACCAACTCAACCGGACACGTGCTGACGCAGGCGCTCAACCCCCGCGGGGAAGTTGCTAGCCCTCCGCCCGCGGTCGGACGCCCTCGCGCCCTGCCTGAACCTCGTCCATGACGCCTGCCTCCAAGCCCGGTTTGGACATGAGCGTAAATGTAGCCGGCGTTGCAGCTGAAGAATCCCGTCATCGCGGCCAGCGGCACGTTCGGCTACGGCGTCGAGTTTGAAGACGTTGTGACCCTGGACCGCCTGGGCGGGTTTGTGGTCAAAGGCCTGTCGCGGGAACCCATGCCGGGGAACCCGCCTCCCCGGCTTTTTGAGACTGCCGCAGGCATGTTGAACGCCATCGGCTTGCAGAATATCGGCGTGAATGCGTTTCTCAGCGAGAAACTTCCGCTACTGCGCAAGATCACCAACATCGTTTTCTTCTGCAATGTCTTTGGGCACACGCAGGAAGACTACGAGGAAGTGGTTCGCATGTTGAACGAGGGCGAAGGCATCAACGCCTACGAGCTCAACGTGTCGTGCCCCAACACCAAGTGCGGTGGAATCGCTTTCGGTAGCGATCCGAAGATGCTCTACGACGTCGTCGCCGCGGTCAAGAAGATCGCCACTCGGCCGCTGATCGTAAAGTTGTCGCCCAATGTCACCAGTATTCCGGAGATGGCCCGCGTTGCAGAAGACGCCGGCGCCGATGCGATTTCGCTGGTAAATACCTTCGTCGCCATGGCTATCGACGCGGAAACGCGCCGCCCGCGAATTTCAAATCTCACCGCCGGACTCTCCGGTCCGGCCATCAAGCCGATCGCGTTGCGCATGGTCTGGGAAGCGGCGAAGACTGTGAAGATCCCCGTGATTGGCATCGGGGGAATTAGCACCGCCGAAGACGTGGTCGAGTTCCTGCTGGCGGGCGCGACGGCGATTGAAGTCGGAACCGTCAATTTCTGGGATCCCTGTGCCTGCGAGACGCTGGTAGACTCTTTGGCCAAATGGTGTCTTGAGCACCGTATCGAGAAACTCAGCAGTCTCACCGGCGGGCTGCAGCTCGAATAAATCGGCGCTGCTCTTTAAGCCTGGGTGGGGGACAACTCCTGCAGCTTTTTCACGCTGGTCATCAGGTCAGGATCAAGCGCAAGAATTCCATTAGTGTGGGTGATCTGAAACAGGTTCGAAACCCGGCTATTGGCGCCCGCCAGTCGCATTTGTCCTTTGATCTGCTCCATCTCGGCGAACACGTGCATCAGGACTCCGAGGCCGGCGCTGTCCACGATTTCAGTGTGCGTAAGATCGATCACCAGTTTCCGAGAGCCCTTCTGCAGCAACGTGTTGATCATCGACTCGGTGAGGCGGAGCTGCGTGCCTAGAGTGAATCGGCCCGCACACGATATGACCGTAATATCTGGCTCGATATCGAATACTTCGGTTTCTAACATCATGGAAGTGCCCCGGCCCAGAATTGGGAGTGACCTAAACTAGCACGTTTTTGCTGACTTGGTATCAGAGAATTGTGCCGGTGCGGCGCTATGGAATCGAAAATAGCTTCCATCCACCTTCGTGATAATTGAAGATGAAATCGATCAGCCCCGGACCGGCGCACTTCTGATTGTGCACCTCGGCTACCAGGATCGCCTGCCGCACGCCATTGCGAGTGGTTTCGGTGGATGCTGTGCGGACCTTCTCCGATTGCGTCAGCAACTCGCGATACGAGCACGGAGGTGCGCTCGCGTCCAGCTTGATGGTCGACTGGATACACGACGAGTCGAACAGCTGACAATAGAGCCCTTTCTTATGCGTCAGTTGGTCTTCGATCTCAGCGCGCGTGCTGTGCTCGGCATAGCGACCTAGATTGACGCCGTCTTCGGGAATGTAAGACAGGAACTTCACGGTGTCTCCGCCGCGCAGAATTGCAAAGAAGTCCCGCTCCAGAGCTGCAGGCGAACTGCCGACAGGCTTGGCTTCGCTATCAGGTGCCGGCGGCACCGGTTTGCCGGAGCCCGCCTGGGAAAAAGCCAGCACTGCTCCACCCAACAGCAACCAGGTCAGAACCGCGAGGGCTGTCTTCATTTACGACGCCCGGCTGCGCTCGTGGATTTCTTAGGGGACTTTGCGGCCTTCTTGGTGGCAACGGCCGTCTTCGGTTTTCGCTTTGGACTTGCCGCGGCTTCACCGGCCAGCTCCGCTTGCCGTCTTTTTGGAAGCCGTTCGAACACGAGCCGGTACGATTCTGCAAGTAGGTGCCGCAATTCATCGTTGGGAATCGCATTCAGCGACTGCAGCGCGACCCACTGCGCCCGTGCCATGTAAGGCGCGGGAATGATGTCGGGGCGTTCGCATAGCTCGGCGAAATTTTCTGGAGAAGCCTTGAACGAGAGCCGCACCGGTGCAACTTCCAGTGGAGCCACGGCGAACAGCTTACCGTCGACTTTGAAACACAAGTCGCACCCCCACTGCACATTTTCCGTCGCGTGAGGAAATTCGAGACAGTATCGACGCAAAGAATCAATGTCCATCACTTGCTCCTGACGCCGTCAGCTCCGGCCACGTTCGCACCATCACCAATTTGGTGTAAGCCACGCGAAAGCCCATGCGTTCCATGTTGCGCTGCGAGCCGCTGCCGGGCAGCGTACTCACGACAGCGTATTCGCAACCTTGCTTTGCCGCCTCCCACAGCCGCCGATGAATCAACGCTGTCTGCACCCCGCGACGGCGAAACTCCGGAAGCGTCGCGGTGCCGAACATGGCGGCGATGCTCGCCTCCCGCATGATCGCGCCCACTGCTCCCCCGGCCGGCTTGTCCATCCCGCCGCGCTAGAAAGCAGAGAGTGTCGGGTACCGAGGCAAAGGCCGCGAAAAGATTTTCGGGCAGCGGGCCAAATTCCGCAAATCCTTTGGCAATGACTCGGTCCCAAATCTGCTCAGTGGCTTCGGTCACTCGTTCGACTGTGATTTCGGTTGCGGGCTCAATCAGCGAGTCCTCATGCAGCCTGCGAATCAGTACGGAATTGAACTCGGTGACTCGGTAGCCTCGCGGAGCCAGCACTTCCAGCAACGACCGGTCCGCCAGGGGTGAGACGACAATTTCACACGGCACTCCACGCGACCGGTAAAACTCTTCCACGCGATCGACATCGTCGACGTTTACCGGGCCGTACAGACCCATGCCAACGATGTGATTCGCCGGATACACTCCTCCACCGAACACGGCTGTCCCCCCGGCAAATATTTCCGCAGTTGCTTCCGGCGCGAAGCGCCGCAGTGCCCGCACGTGGTCTGGGGTCAGCGTCTCCGCCATTTCCAGACGGCGAGCGAAGTTGAGGTCCACAAAATCCCGAAGTTCGGCGGAAGGTACAAGTTGCGAGGCGGTCATTTCGAAACTCCTTTAGGCACAAGCGAGGTTAGGCTCATGGGTTGTCGATGCCGCGCGACGCGGCTGACTGCGAGGCGGAGTTTCGTTAGCGGACGGCTGTGGTCACAGGCAACTCGTCGAAAGTGTAACCCAACTTTGGCGACGCCGAAACCCGGATATGCTAAGTTTTGCTGACCATGTCATCCAACGTAACGCTATCGCTCGCAGGAAAAGTGGCCCTGATTACCGGTGGCTCACGCGGCATCGGAGCAGCTGCCGTTCGTCTGTTCAGTCGAGCGGGAGCGAAGGTTATCTTCAATTACCAACATGCTGCGGTCGAGGCACAGAAACTCGTGTCCGAGTGCGGAGCCGACGTCTGTCATGCCGTGCAAGCCGATTTGAGCGGAACCGCGACCGCCGAGCCGCTTATTCGCGCTACCGTCGAACGCTTCGGGTCGCTCGACGTGCTGGTGGTCAATCACGGCGTCTGGCCGGCTTCCGACATGCCAATCGATTCCATGTCGGACGAGCAATGGCAGAACACCGCGGCTGTCAACCTGGACAGCGCCTTTGCCCTGGTGAAACACGCCGTCGCGCAGATGAAGCGGCAGCAGCGCGGTGGACACATCGTCATGGTTAGCTCGACCGCGGGACAACGTGGCGAAGCCGGACATGCCGACTACGCCGCCACCAAGGGCGCGCTGATCAGTATGACCAAGGGGCTCTCCACCGAACTGGCCGCGTTCGGCATTTATGTGAACTGCGTCGCTCCCGGCTGGGTCGGTACTGACATGTCAGCCGAAGCGCTTGCAGATCCGCAGCGCCGCCAGAAGATCCACGACACTATTCCTCTTGGACGGGTCGCTACGCCCGAAGAGATCGCGGCTCCAATCCTCTTCCTGTGTACGCCTTACGCCGGGTTCATCACAGGCGAAATCTTCAATGTGAATGGCGGGGCGGTACTGATCGGCTAAGAGTGCTCACGCTGCGCAAACTGCAATGGGGCCTGCTTTTGGTGTATCCTCCCCGTGTCTGACGGGCTCTCACCAAAACATTCTCTACCGGAAACGGGGGCGTCATGAGCGAAGACTCACCCAAGCGCATTGGCGACTATGAAGTCATACGGCCGCTGGGTCACGGGGGCATGGGCGAAGTTTACCTGGTGCGGAACGTGCTCTCCGACCGCGTGGAAGCGATGAAGGTTCTGCTCCCGAGCCTCGCTGGACGCCAGGAGTTCGTGGCGCGATTCATGCGCGAAATCAAGGTTCTGGCCAGCCTCGAACATCCCAACATCGCCGCACTACGCACTGCGTTCACCGCCGATGATCAGTTCGTCATGATCATGGAGTACGTCGAGGGCACGACTCTGGCGGAGCGCCTCGAGAAGGGGCCATTCTCGACTGCCGAGGCGCTGAATTACACCGACCAGGTGCTTGCAGCTCTGAGCTATGCGCACGGAAAGCACGTGATCCACCGCGATATTAAGCCTGGCAACATGATGCTCACGCCGCAAGGAGTAGTGAAGTTGATGGACTTCGGTCTGGCGCGTTCCGCAGACGACATCGGGCTCACCATCACCGGCACGACGCTCGGATCGCTCGATTACGCCTCGCCCGAGCAAGTACAGTCGCAGCCCACGGATGAACGCTCGGACCTGTACTCGGTGGGCGTGTCGTTGTACCAGATGGTGACCGGGCAGCGTATGTTCAGCGTAACCAGCAGCTTCTCTATCATGGAAGCCCAGATCAAGCAGACGCCTCGCGCGCCGATTGACGTTTTGCCCACAATTCCCAAATCTCTGAGCGACGTCATCATGACGGCCATATCGAAAGATCCTGCCCAACGATTCCAGAGCGCCGATGCTTTTCGAAACGCTCTGTCGCAAATGGCAAAGTCTGCGGACGAGGCCTCGCAGCAGCAGACACAGGCGGGTGCGGCGTTCGTCGCTCCTAAGCCGCCTTTCGATCCCGGTTTCACCGTACCGGATACAACGAATCCGGCTTCGCGGACGAATCGCACTCTGCTGCTGGTACTGGGAGCCGTATTGGTCGCCGCGCTACTGGGCGGAACAGCGATGTACAGGTCGCGGCAGCATAGTCCGCAAGAAGTGGCTGCCGCCGCCTCGGGACAGGCACTTTCGACGCCGCAGACCCCGAACACCCCCGCTACTGAGCCGAATGCTCAAAGCCAGGATGCGTCGGCGCAAACGCCCGCCGCGACCGATTCGCAACCTCCGGCTACCAACACCCCGGCTCCCCAGCAGCCCGCCGTCATGGCGCGCAAAGCACGGCCTACGGCCCAGAGTGCGAACGCTGCGCCAGCTGTTTCCGCCGATGATATTCAAGCTCAACAGCAGGCCGCCCTGGAACAGAAGAGACAACTCGATGCCATGGAGACGGAAATCGACCAACTCGACAGCCGCGCGGCGACGGCGGATAGCAGCATCGACACGCTCGAACAGCAGCTACATCAAAGTGGACTGGGTTTGCGCGGTGACGTCGTCGCCAGCCGGAATAGTATGCGGACCGATATCGCCAAGGCCAAGCAGGCACTGGAAGCGTCTGATACGGAGCGCGCCCGCCGCTACATCGACATGGCACATCACGAGATTGAGCATCTCGAGGCTTTTCTCGGCCGCCGTTAAGCGAGATTCCGGGCAAAGGCAATGGCGCGGATCATTCCGCGCCACATAGTCTCTAGACCTAAAACCTGACTTAAACTGCTACCGCCGATGCCTCGGGGAACCGCAGCTTGCTCTTCGACAACGCCCTGTCCAGCAGGTCTTCGATCACCGTCTCTTCCACATTCTTGGACATCGCCAGCTCGCTGACCAACAGATAGCGAGACCGTTCCAGCATCTTCTTTTCACGGAAGCTGAGAGACTTGGTTTGGGCCAGAAGCAGAAGGCCTTTGAGAACGATGGCAACGTCGAGCAGCGACCCGGTTCGCATCTTGTCTGAGTTTTCCTTGAACCGGTACTTCCAGTCGGCATTGTTTTCACACTTGCCGTCGCTGAGAAACTCGATGATTTTCTGCACCTCGCCGTTGCGAACGACCCTTCGCAGGCCAACGCTTTCCACGTTGTGGAACGGCACCATCACCTTCAGGCTACTGGCTTTGATCTTGAGGAGGTAAAACCGCTCGATCTGTGAGCCGATCGTGCGACTGCTGACCTGCTCGATGATGCCTACCCCGTGGTTCGGGTAGACGACCTTGTCTCCGACACTAAAGCTGAGGTTATTCATGAGGGCCGCGCCGCTCCCCAGCGGCAGGCACTGCTTGGCCTATGACGGGACCCACGTCTATCTGTCGGAAGTTTACTCCTTTGCCCCGAAACCGTCAATGGACGCGGATCTTCGAGGATGTGGGAATGTCAGTTCGCGCTTCCGCGGGAATGAACTGCAATGTATTCGCGTATAATCGTCAGATGTCTTCGGGCCGCTCTTACGTGCCCCGAGCAGTCATGGAAGTATGCCTGAACACATCAAGAAGAAGCTCGAACAGGAAATTCAAGTCCTCGAACACGAGCTCAATCACGAACTACCGAAAGAACTGAAGAAGGCCGTGGCCATGGGCGACCTCAGCGAGAACGCTGAGTATCACATGGCCAAGCAGCGGCAGGAGTTCGTTCGCGCCCGCCTGGGCCAGCTCAAGAAGCGCATGGCCGAGCTGTCGCTGGTGAACATGGCCAACATTCCCAAAGACCAGGCCGCGATCGGCTCGACCATTGTGGTGTTTGACTCCACCAAAGGCGAGGAAATCGAGTACAAGCTGGTGACCAGTGAAGAATCCGACGTGACCAAGGGACTTATCTCCACCACCTCACCGATCGGCCGCGCGCTGCTGGGCAAGAAGGTCGGCGACGTCAGCGAGGTGGTCACGCCCAACGGCAAGCGCGAACTCGAGGTCCTCAAGCTGATCACCATTCATGACGAGGCGTAATGACTTGGACGAGCGCAGTCGGGCGATCCAGCAAGTGGCTGCTCTACAAGATTGTCCACGGCCTTGCCCTGACCCGCATCTCGCCTAACGCCCTCACCTTCATCGGGCTGCTGATCAACGTCGTCGCCGGTTTCCTGTTCGGCTATGCCAACGCCGAAAACCAGCGGCGCATGTTCCTCTATGCCGGGCTGGTGATCATCGGCGCCGGCATCTTCGACATGGTGGACGGCCGCGTCGCCCGCGCCACCAACCAGGTCACGCAGTTTGGCGGATTCTTCGATTCGGTCATCGACCGCTACAGCGATGTCGCGCTCTTCTTCGGGCTGCTGGTCTATTACGCCCGCGCCAACCGCTTCTTCTACGTGGTGATGGTGGCGTTCGTCATGGTCAGCTCGGTGATGGTCAGCTACACCCGCGCGCGCGCCGAGTCCCTGGTGCAAAGCTGCAAGGCCGGATTCATGGAGCGCCCCGAGCGCATCGTGCTGGTGATCATCGGCGCGCTGTTCAACCGCATGGGGCCGGTACTCTGGGTGATCGCCGTGCTGAGCACCATCACCGTCATTCACCGCATCCGCTACACCTATCAGCAGCTCAGCCTGATCGAGCCTAAGCCATACCCCAGTGGCTCCCGACCCTCTGAAATTCGAAGAAATCGTCGGCTAAGGCCCAGAGCTGTCGGCGCCAACGGGCTTCGTGCCGATACCGCAAATCCATCCTTTGCGGGGCTCCTCAAAGATCTGAACGTCCACGAAACCGCTGCTTGCGAAGAGTTCTCGATGCTCGCTCACACTGAGGAGTGTCATGCCTGCTGGCAGATGCTTTTCGATAAGCTTCGCCGCCGTAGTATTGGCTCCCTTGTAGATTTCAGCGATCAGCAGGAGCCTGCCTCCGGGCTTCAGGACTCGCAACACCTCACGCATGTCAGCTCGGCAGGTGGGGCCACCAGAAGTGGGTTTCCACTCCCGTAGCGAGATCGAACATATTCGCCGCAAATGGCAGCTGAGACACTGACGCTTCCAGAATCTCCACGCGGCCCATGTCGATCCATTGTCGATTTGTTCGCTTGGCTACGGCGACGCTTTCCTTGGAATAGTCAACGCCGTAAACCTTGCCCTGGGTGGCGATCGCCGCCAACTTACTAACTGTTTTGCCACCTCCACAACCCACGTCGAGGACTGTTTCGTCGGTTCCTACAGAAATGTGAGATAAGCCCCAGTCAGCCACCTTCGAATGCCGGGAGTTCATGTTCCGCAAAATCAATCGCCCTAGCCACCCCGAAGGTTTCTGGCATTGATTTGCATCGGGAACCCCCGATCATCAAAGTCGGTTTCTTGCTCATGCGT
Source organism: uncultured Acidobacteriaceae bacterium (assembly GCA_963696575.1). GTDB lineage: Bacteria > Acidobacteriota > Terriglobia > Terriglobales > Acidobacteriaceae > DASRAA01. Next base: position 259,280 of record CAVOKT010000004.1, on the reverse strand, counting down.
CCGGCGCCGTTAGCGCCTTTCCGCAGTACGGGCATACCGAATACTATGGTCCAAAGCGTGTCCACACGCACCGCACGCCGGCGAAAGCTCACACCCGCACTTGGCGCAGAAATGGAAGTCTTTCTCCACCCGATCCCCGCACTTCGGACAATACTGGATCAGCGGCTTGCGCAGCAGGAAGTACACCAGGAACCCCAGGCAATTCGGGATGAAGATGACCAGCAGCGTCCACAGTACCTGTCCCATGTCACGGCGCTTCGCGTCCTGGTTGACGTAGCCGACCAGCAGGAAGTAGATCGACATGCAATTCCTGTCAGCAAAGGTCAGCAACACCCGCACCGGAAACGGCGGCGAATGCCGGTCGTGGTGGGGGACGACGTACAGAAAAACACACGCCATCACGATGAAGCCCACCACGCAAAACACGTACATGAACTTCGGAATGATTGCGAATTCCTCGCTGAAAGTAGATTTACGCTGGGTCATTGGATCCCTCTCTGACGATCTTTCATCAGTAACTGCATTACGCTTCCTTCAAAATTCGACTCGGGGAACGCCATCAGCATCACCCCGAGCAGCACGGCCGGCAACAGCCAGAAAAACACCACTCCGGGCCCCACAATCGCCGATGGCAGGCTGAATCGCTCGACCATCCACCCGCCGACCTTCCACCACGCCCACGCCGACAGCGTCGAGAACACCACTCCCATGGCAAACGAAATCGCGATCAGGAACCGGCGCGACTCGCGCTCCCGCAACTCGACGCGCGCGCACGCACCCGCGCCTGCGTCGACTGCCACCAGCCCGGCCGTCGCCATCACCGTCAACGACCGCATCGCCTGCTCAGCGCTGCCCATCGCGAGCTCGTACCCAGCGCATTCAGCGCATTCCGCCAGGTGCGACTCCAGCCAGCGGGCATCGGCCTCCGTAACTCCCTCGATCGTCGCGCCGCGAGATCAGGTCAATTGCTCGTCCATGTTCGTGACCGTTCATTGCGCGTCTCCCAACGCCGGACGCAGTGCCATCACGCCGCGGTACAGCCGCGTCTTCACCGTGGCCAGTGGAATGTTGATCAACTTCGCGATCTCCTCTAACTTCATTTGTTCCTGAAAGCGCAGCGCCAGCACCTCGCGAAAGATCGGAGGAATCTGCTCCAGCGCGGCCTGAATCCGCGCCCTGTCTTCCAGCGCCGAAACTTGCTCAAACGGCGACGGCCCATCCGACACCGGCTCAAACGGCGCCGCATCTTCGGCATCGCGCATCTCGTCCAGGCTGGCCGGACGCCGCTTCCGCAGATGATCGATCGCAACGTTGTGCGCGATCGTCATCAGCCACGTCGCGAACCGGCTCTTGCCGTCGTACTGGTGGCCCTTCTCCAGCACCCGTATCCACGTCTCCTGGAACAGGTCTTCGGCCGTGGCGCGGTTGCCCGTCAGGTGCATCAGGTACCGCAGCAAGCGGTGCTGATACTGCTCGATCAGCGCGTCGAGCACCTCGGGATCGCGCCGGCGCAAGCCGGTGGCGATTTGGGCCTCTTCCGTTTCCATCATTGCTAACGCACTGAATGCGGCGGCGACCATACTATCGGGATATACGGAGCAGGGCGAGAAAAAGACTCAGGGCTGGCGGCCCTGACCACTGCGAGCATTGTGACATTTTCAGAAGAATTCAATCCACGATTAGCCAAACTTATAACTTCTTCCCATTCTAAATCTTAGGCCGCACTGTTGCGTTCTTGAGGGATTGACAGGTGAGCAGACGCGGCATGACAACACGAAAATCGTGTACACTATTTCCGTATGAAGAACGTCACTCTCAGCGCCGACGAAGACCTCATCGAGCAGGCGCGGCTGATGGCGCGCGCGCAACACAAAACGCTGAATGCCGTGTTCCGGGAATGGCTGGTGCAATTCACCGCGCAAGCGGGCAACAGCGAGGAAGTGGACGCCCTGATGCGGCGCCTGCGTCACGTCAACGCGGGTCGCCGTTTCACCCGGGACGAAATGAATGAGCGCTAGGTTCTTTCTCGATACGAACATTTTCGTCTATTCCTTCGACCGGACCGCCGCTGCCAAAAACCGGCGTGCCACCCAACTCATTCGAGAGGCAGTGTCCACCCGCAAAGGCATTGTCAGCTACCAGGTGGTGCAGGAATTCTTCAACTTGGCGCTGCGACGATTTGCGGAACCGATGAGCGTGCCGGAAGCGGAACAGTATCTCGGCGCCGTTTTTCGGCCGTTGCTGGCTGTCCAATCTTCGCCGGCGCTCGTCTCCGAAGCGCTCCGCCTGACGGATCGCCACCGGCTGTCATGGTACGACTCGTTGATTGTGGCTGCGGCCATCGAAGGCGGCTGCGGAGTTCTCTACAGCGAGGACTTGCAGCATGGACAGCGATTTGGGCAGCTCAAGGTTGAGAATCCTTTTGTTGAACGCTAACTCCGCCGCGAGCCTACTACCAGGGCGAGGAGAAAATGACTCAGACAGCGGCCCCAGATTCCTATCGTAGCGGCGATTAGTCGGTCGGCGAGGTGAATCCGGGAATTCGCGAATGTAATGGCGATTTTTCGACATTATTTTCTCCGTAATGGCGAGTCGATGGATCGCTGAGTCGTGTTAAGTGAAGTGTATCTTTTGCAGCTAGGAGCTTCCAAGGCTGCGTGGGGGTATCACGATGTTCAGGTTGCCAACAAATACACAAGTACTGCGCTCGACGGCGGGGGCAGCGGCAGTGTTACTCGTGTCTTGCGCTATGGTCTTTGCCCAGGATTTCCAGCCAGCGACCAGCTCGAATGCCAAGCAGTTTGTCGGTACGTGGCAAGCCAGCTTCAACGGGAGTCCGTTTCTTACGGTCATCTTTACCGTGGCCGACAATAAGGTCACTGGAAGTTCGGGTCACGCAGACATTGACGTCAACCAGGCCGGAGAGCTTACAAAGGCCGAGGCCAGGGACGGAGAAGACCCAATCATTGATGCTCAGGTTAAGGGCAATGTGCTGCGGTTCACTACCAAGAGCACTGACGGGTCGCAAGACTCTCTGCAAGCCGAACTGAGGCTAATCGGACCCGACAAGGGCGAGATCCGCTTGGTTGGCATTCCTCCAGACGTGCCTGCCCCCAAACCTTGGGCGGTCAGCCGCGTGTCGCATTAGCAAGGAGGAGCTAACCGCCAAGCCGAGGACGACATGCAAGTCTTCCGATTCGCTGCGACTATCTGCTTGTTCACGACGCTCTCTGTCGCGCAGAACGTGATCGACACGCGAGGTAAGTCACATACCGAGATACCCGGATACCAGGCGCGAGTTGCATTTGTTGGTAATCCTCGCGAACAGAAAATTCTTAGCGGGGTCGTTACGATCACCGGCTCGACAAACCTGACACCAGGGAGCCCTTTCGACTATGAATTGCTGGTTACAAATGACTCGAATGTGCCTGTCGTGATTCCGCAAACCTTCGACTGGAAAGAAATTGACACCGGGCAGGCAAGTCAAACCTTTGTACGAGCGACCATGCTTGTGCAAGGGGAATGTCTCAAATATACCTCCGACGTCCTGGATCAGTTTGTGCTCTATGGTTCGCACGAAAAGCCAGAAACGGAAGTCACGCTGAAAATAGGCGACTCGGTGCGCATTCTTGGCACCGGTTTAGTGCCGGTTCATCCGAACCTGCGTTGCCAGTCGCAGGCCGCGGCTATGGTCCGTGTGAACTTTGAAGTTTATGGCATGACGCTGAAGCGCAAACCCGAACCAGCCATGCCCGATGCCTATTCGATGGACGAGCAATTGCTCGTAGTTGCGAACGGAAAGAGGGAACACTCCATTATTTATCCGCCTTAGGCAGCGGGGTACGCCCAGGTTCGCTCTCCTTCTGTGGGGCATCTCGAGACCAGAAAGTAAAGCGACGATGAGAACAGAATTGTTTCGACTCAACGGCGCGGTCGAGCGCGATCCCGCGATCGATGCCTGGATGAAAGCGCATCCAGGTGAATTGGGAGCCATCGCGCATCGCTGGTTTGAGGTGATGCGAAAATGCGGCGACGAAGTCCGCGAGCTTCTGCATGACGGCTGTCCGGTTGCCTGTCTGGGAGATGCGCCCTTCGGCTACGTCAATGTATTCACCTCGCACGTAAACGTGGGGTTCTTTCAGGGCGCAGCGCTGCCCGTCCGCGCCTTAAGTCATCGCCTGTGTGACCTCGAAATTCAGATCGCTATGCCGTGTTCAGTCCGTGTAAATCCGTCGGTTGATTTTGCCTTTCTGCCGACCTTCCTCAGTGCCTCTGTGTCTCTGTGGTAGATGTTGCCTTTGGCCCGGCTTCCTCCGTGCAGCCCCGTGTCCTCCGTGGTGAACGCCTCCCCCCGCTTCCTTCCTGATTTACAATCATCTATTCGTCTAGGGCACTCATAACTTCACAATAGAACGGAGCAACACCGTGGCTGACACTATCTACGATGTAGCCATCATCGGTAGCGGGCCCGCCGGGTACACTGCGGCCATCCGCGCCGGACAACTTGGGCCTGAAGGCCGCCCTCATCGAGAAAGACCCCTACCTGGGCGGCACCTGCCTGCACGTCGGCTGCATCCCGACTAAGTCCTTACTTTTCAATGCGGAAGTCTATGACCACGTGAAAGACGGCGACTGCCCTCGGAATCGAGAACATCACCGGCGCCAAGCTGAACTGGGGCACCATCCAGAAGCGCAAGCAAGGCATCGTCGACAAGCACGCCAAGGGCCTGCAGTTCCTGATGAAGAAGAACAAAGTGACGGTGATCGAGGGTTGGGGCAAGCTCACCGGCCCGGCCAAGGATGGCATCCATCACCGTCGAAGTCGAGGGCAAGAGACGGCAAATCCACCATCAGCGCCAAGAACGTGATTCTCTCGACCGGCTCAGTCGCCCGCGTGCTGCCCGGCCTCACGCCCGACGACCGCATTCTCACCAACATCGAAGTTCTCAGCCTGAACGACATTCCCAAGTCGCTCATCGTGATCGGCTCAGGCGCCGTAGGCGTCGAGTTCGCCAGCATCTACAAGTCCTTCGGCGCCGACGTCACCATCCTCGAGATGCTGCCCCGCTATGTGCCCGTCGAGGACGAAGACATCTCCAAGGAACTGATGCGCGTCTACCGCAAGCGCGGCATCAACGGCTTCGTGAACGCCAAGGTCGAAAAGGTCGAGCGCACCAAAGACGGCGTCGCCGTCACCTTCACCGTTGACGGCAAGCAGCAGAAGATCGAAGCCGACAAAGTCCTGATCGCCGTCGGACGCGCACCGCGCACCGAAAACGTCGGCATCGAGAAGACCAAAATCGAAGTCGAGCGCGGCTTCGTGAAGACCGACGAATACATGCGCACCGCCGAGCCCGGCATCTACGCCATCGGCGACATCGCCATGGGCTATCCGCAACTGGCGCACGCCGGCGCGATGGAAGGCATCGTCGCCGTCACCCATATCGCCGGCAAGCCGGCGAAGCCCATCAACAAGCTGCGCATTCCCAACGCCACCTACTGCCATCCCGAAATCGGCAGCGTTGGACTCACCGAGGCCAAGGCCAAGGAACTGGGCATGACGTGAAAGTGGGCAAGTTTCCTTTCACCGCCAACTCGCGCGCCAGCATCGTGGGCTCGCACGACGGATTCGTCAAGATTGTCACCGACGCCAAGCACGGCGAAATCCTGGGCGTTCACATCATCGGCCCGACTGCGACCGAGCTGATTGCCGAGTCCGTGGTGGCATTGGAGATGGAGTGTACGGCGGAGGACCTCGCCAACATCATCCACGCGCATCCCACATTGTCAGAGGCGATGCTGGATGCAGCCAACGCTGTCTTCGGCATGCCCATCAACACCTAGCTGCTTTAGGAAAGTGGGTGCCCCATCCTTTTCGCCTGATTTTGGCCAAAAGGGTGGTGTGAAATCCGCAGCGCGGCCCGCACATCCCTGATGTTGGGATATGTGGGTATTGCCTAAGCCGCGGGCTTGACCCTCTGAACGCGAATCTTGCTCTCCAGCTTGCGGGTCTGGGCAATGTTATAAGAAGCCTGCATTCGCATAAGGGTGTCCATCTTGACGCCAAAGGCTTTCTCAATCCGTAACGCCATTTCGCCCGAAAGGTCAGCTTTCCCGTTCAACAAGCTCGAAAGCGCGGGACGCGAGACATGCAGTGCCTGCGCGGCTGCCGTCACCGTCAAGCCGGTGGGCTCTATAATTTCCGTGCGAATGAAATCTCCAGGGTGAGGCGGGTTCTTCATGGGCATAATTTCCACTCCTAGTGATAGTCCTCTAAATCGACGTCGCAGATTCGCCACTCTTCTGTGTCGATCCAGAATGTCAGCCGCCGATTGCGGGTGACTGACAGGCTCCAGGTTCCTTCCCGGTCCCCGACGAGAATATGGGCTCGCCATGAAGGCAAAGCTCGTAATTCGTCCAGGTCTTCCATGTCATCGAGGAACGCCAGCATCTTTCTAAGTTTGTCTACAGAATCTGGCGGCACGCCCTTCTTGCTGTCTTCCTCGTAGAACCGTTTCAGGCCCTTGTGAATGAAGTTCCGTATCTGCACCTGATAACCACCGTAGCCTGTAACGTTACACTTGTCAACCCATTTGCTGATGACTTGCGACGGTGGGGATGCGGGAAACATCCTGTTCTCGATCAGTGTCGACAACTCTCCCTCATCCTGCCGTGGACAGGGCCCGAACGAGGCGAGTACACAGATACCCCTGTTAAACTTCTCCATCTGGCAGGGGAGAATCAATGAACAAACGAAGGCTCGTTGCTCCAGTCACGTTCATGTGCTGCGTCTTACTGTGCGGTTCCTCAGGGGTCGTGGTCGCCCAAGACAACGCCAGCAAGTGCACCCCGCCGCAGTCCGACTCCAGCTTCATCGACGCGCAGGGCACTGCGCACGTCACCCGCGTAGTTCCCGTTCCCGATACGTAAGCCCCGAAGCGCAAAAAGTCGCTTTCGCCGCCGGGGCCCGACACAAGTAATCCCGAGGACCTCGCCAAGCGCCGCGCCCAAGCCGATGCCTGGCAGGCCAACGGCGGCGAGCAGATGCGCAAGACCTATCCGGTCAACATCGCAGAGACAGACATCGCAGGCGTGCCCCGCTGAATCGTGACGCCCGCTCACTATCCCCGCCGATAAACAGAACCGCGTGCTGATTAACATTCACGGAGGAGGCTTCAACGCTGACTGGGGATCGACGATCGAGATCCATCCCCGTCGCCAACCTCACCCAAACGAAGGTCGTCGCAGTTCTGTATTCGCTGGCTCCCGAGCATCCGTTCCCTACCGCCATGAATGAGGCCGTTGCGGTCTACAAGGAACTGCTCAAGACCTACAAGCCGCAAAACATCGGCATTTACGGAACCTCAGCGGGAGCAATTCTGACCGCCGAGGTCGCCGCGCGAATGCGCCAACTCGGCCTCCCGCTGCCCGCGGCGCTCGGCATCTTTTCCGGCAGCGGAGACTTCAGCAAATTCGGCGACTCGAGCTCCATGTATGCCCTGTGGGGGTTGTCGGGGCCGTTCTTTCGCCGGACCGGCAAGCCCGACACAGACTACACGCGGCAGCACCGACCTGAAAGACCCGGTGCTGTCGCCGATCTATTCCGATCTCAAAGGCTTTCCGCCGACGCTCTTCCTCACCAGCGGACGCGACCTGCTGCTCAGCAACACCGTCAACCTGCAGCGCGCGTTTGTTCATGCCGGAGTCAACGCCCAACTAGTCGTCTTCGACGGCCTTGCGCACGCCTTCTGGAATGAATGGAACCTGCCGGAGTCAAAAGAAGCGCTACCGACCTGATGACCGATTTCTTCAATCAGCAGCTGGGCAAATAAAAAAGCCGCGGATGGTCCGCTTCTCGCAGCTTCGATGTAATTCTTCTAACCGGCTTTTGTGGCGGCTTCTGCGGCCTGTTCTGTGCCGGATTCTTCAGCACGTCGATCGCTTTCTTCAACTGGTCGTCAGGCGCAGCCTTCTTGTCCTTCTCCAGCTGCTTGTCGTCGGGCTGAGCGTTCTCGTCCTCGTCGGGAACCAGCAAGTCGTCGGAGTTATCGGCCACCAGAATATTCGGCGTGATCGCCGTATCCTGCAGCGCCTTGCCCGACGGCGAGTAATACTTGGCCACCGACAGCATCAGCGCCGCTCCGTCCGGCATCTCGATGACCTTCTGGATCGAGCCCGAGCCAAATGTCTTGTCGCCGACAACGTCGCCGCGGGCGTTCTCCATGATCGCCGCCGCAACGATTTCCGCCGGTCCCGCCGTTCCGCGATTCACCAGCACGACCAGCGGCAATCGTGGGGGCAATCGCCTTCTCGGGGTCCGCGTTGAATGTCTGCTTGGGATACTTCTGTCCCTGCAGATACGAAATCAGCCCGTGATTCAGGAACAGGTTCGCCGTGGCGATGCCTTCGTCCTCGTCGCCACTCGCCGGAGTTGCGAAGATCCAGCACCAGCTTCTTGGCCCCGTTCTTCTCCAAGCTCCTTCACCTTGGCGGCCACTTCCTGCGAACGCCCCTTGGGAAAATCGTCCATCTTGATGTAGCCGATACCGTCGTCCAGCATCTTGGCGCTGACCGGCGGATCCGCAACGATCTCGCGCGTAATCGGCAGCTTGTCACGGGTCGCCTTTGCGCGGACGCACCACCGACACGTTGATCACCGAGCCGGGCTGTCCCGCCAGGATACCGTCGATTTCCGCCAGCGACATGTCGCGCGTGCTCTTGCCCTCGATCGCTTCGATGACGTCGCCGCTGTCCATACCCGCCTTGTCGGCCGGCCCGCCCGGAATCACCGAAACCACGGCGGCGTAACCGAAGCGCTTCGACAGCGTGGCGCCAATGGTCGCTTTTCCCTCGTTCTTGCGCTGCTTGTAGTCCTTGTACTCGGTCGGGATCGAGGTAGCTGGAATTGGCGTCCAGCGACTCCAGCAGTCCGTGCAGAGCGCCATTGGTGACCGCAGTGACATTCGGGTTCCTCGACGTACTCCGTCCGAATGCGCGACAGCACCTCGCTGTACACGCTCGATCTGCTCGTACGAATCTTCGTTGGTGGTGCTGGCCTTTACGCCTAATCCACCGGCTACAACCAGCGTAGCCAAGAGAAAAGAAAGGCCGAGAACGATGAGCTTGGTAGTTTCGACATGTTGAATTGCTGATTCGCTGGAAGGTCAGACAGTTGCGATCGCTGCCCGGAGCTGCGTTGCCCCGATTATACATCTGCTTGGATGCCCGCCTCATCGCCGGGATGCGGGAAATCCGCTGACCGCCAGGTGCATCCGAACCGTCTACCGTCAGCACGTTGGACGCGGCCCAGCCAGAAAGATACCTCACCGTCTCGTTCGGCCACCGTTGCTGGGCCGAAGTCGTGATGGCTCTGTGACTTGACTCACAAGAACGGTCGCTGCCATCCCTGATATATTCCAAGTTCGGCCCGATTGCGCAACGCTTCCAAGTCCCTCTCCCGAATTGGAACTTGTCATCATGGCCCTAACTTCGACCAGTCCCGCGCACTGCAAAAACGAGCCGAAAAGCTCATCCCCGGAGGCGTGAACTCGCCCGTCCGCGCCTTTCGCTCGGTCGGCGGAGACCCGCCCTTCCTGGTTCGCGGCGAAGGCGCCTACGTCTGGGACGCCGATGGCAACCAGTACATCGACTATGTCGGCTCCTGGGGGCCGCTCATCCTCGGCCACGCCGTGCCCGACGTGATCGACGCCATCGTCCATGCCGCCCGCAACGGCACCAGCTTTGGCGCGTCGACTCCGACCGAAGCCGATCTCGCCGGGCTGGTGACCGAGGCTTTCCCGGCAGTCGAAAAAGTTCGCTTCGTCAGCTCAGGAACCGAGGCGACGATGTCGGCCATCCGGCTGGCGCGCGCCTATACCAACCGCAAGTACATCGTGAAGTTCGAGGGCTGCTACCACGGCCACAGCGACGCCCTGCTGGTCAAAGCCGGATCGGGCGTGGCGACGCTGGGCATCCCCGGCTCGGCCGGCGTGCCCGAGGAGTTCGTCGCAGTTCACGCTGGCGCTGCCCTATAACGACCTCAACGCGGTCGACGAGGCGTTCGCCAAGTACAAAGACCAGATTGCCTGCATCATCGTCGAGCCGGTGGTGGGCAACATGGGATGCGTGCCGCCTAATCCCGGCTATCTGAAGGCCTGCGAGCCATCACCGAGCGCGAAGGCGCGCTGCTCATCCTCGACGAAGTGATGACCGGTTTCCGCCTGGCATTCGGCGGAGCGTCGGAGCTGTACAACATCAAGGCCGACCTGGTGACCATGGGCAAGATCATCGGCGGCGGCCTGCCGGTCGGAGCCTACGGCGGCCCGGCGAAGATCATGGATATGATCGCGCCGCTGGGTCCGGTCTATCAGGCGGGAACGCTGAGCGGAAACCCGCTGGCGATGGCTGCAGGAATCACCATGCTGTAGCATGCTCAAAGACAATCGGCAGCCAGTACTACCGCCAGCTCGACGAATACGCAGTGAACCTGGTGGCAGGCGTTCTCGACGGCTGCGCAAGTCGCTGGGTGTGGCGATGACCGCCAACCGCGTCGGTTCCATGTTCACGTTCTTCTTCACCGACAAGACAGGTCACGCGACTGGGACAGTGCCGCAACCTGCGACACCGCCAAGTTCGGCCGCTTCCACAACGCCATGCTGAATGCCGGAATCTGGCTGCCGCCCTCGCAGTTCGAAGCAGCGTTCCTGAGCGTGGCCCACACGCCGCAACACATCGAACAGACCGTCGCTGCAGCCAAAGAAGCGCTGAAGCAGGTTTAGAGCATTTCACGGCCAGAATTCGAGGTGTTATAGTCGTGTATACCACCCAAAATATTTTTCATGCTGTTGTTTAGAATCAGTTGGTTAGCCGGAAATTGCTCACAACTTATTGATAAATAACATAGTTACACATATCCAATTCATAACAAAGGTAGTTGTGACCGGCCATTTTCGCTGTTCATTCGCCTTCTTCGATTTCAAAGGCCCCAAAAGTGCCGCCGGGTTGAAACCCGGCTGGTTCGATCAGAGGTTCGATGACGCTGCGCTAAAGCGCCGCTCTTACCACCTGTACTTTTCTGCTGGCTGGTTAAGGCGACTGCTAATCTAAAAGTTTTCAAAGAGCAAAAGGCTCCGCAATCTAGGTGCGGAGTGAGCAGAGACACCGCTGCTCTGACCCACACATACGTTGTAAGGTGCGAGAAGCCGAAGCGCCAGAGAAATCAGGCGGCGGAAGAAACTAAAGTAACCACTTGCGCCCGGACATCCGGGCGCAATTGGTGAATGGACATTTGTCACGAGCAAATATCCGCCAGCCGTCAAGGCCAGCTTTCTTTTTCGGGAATTGGGTACGATATGGCCTGATATCGACAGCTATCTCTGAAGAGCTAATTTCCGAGTAGCCTTCAATCCGACAGGGCCTCAACAGGATTGGGCTCGCTGACGGTCGCGATCCGGCGTTGCCGCTGAGCTTGAGTTAAACGTTGCCCGCCTCGGCGCTCTAAGTTCACCGACCGCAATGTCGAGTGCCCTCATCCTGATACGGACGTGCGGTTCCGAGTTGCGGTGCATGGGGCGACCTGCCATAGCAGAAAAGGCGAGGAAGGACGTTGCCGCCTTCCTCGCAGCGTTCCTTAGTACGCCCGCACCTTGCCCATGCGCGGCGGCTGCACCGGCTCGGCCACGCCATAGATCACATTGATTCCGGTCCCTCCGCCCCAGGTGGAACGTGTGGGGTCGTCACTAATGTCGGTTGCGACGCGTAGATCATTCCAGTTGTTGGTCGACCAGGCATTGCCCGCGGCGTCGATAGATACGTCGATGACACTCTCGAAGTCGCCGCTGTTGAACACGTGCAAAACGTCGCCAGTCTTGGTGCCGGCCGGATGCCCCTTCGTGTTGTCGCCGGCCATGTAAACGACCGCGTGTGTCCAGCCGTTGCTCGCCCACACGTCGTCGTTGCCGTCGATATTGACTCCCCATGGAATGCTGATGGCCCCATCGCCGGTGTAGCCGCTGCCCGCCGACGGTTGTTGTGTGCCGTCAGGACGAATCATGCTGACGAAGCCCGTGGCCTTCACTTGCCCTGATTGGAGGGGAACAAAGAGGGCGCGGAACGCCGCGAACTCTTGCATGATCGTCGCGTGCGGCGGGAGTGGCTTCAGGCCCGGAAAGTCAGGCGACAGGAAGCTAACGACCCAGACGTTGCTCTTCGAATCGAGGGCCAAAGCACGGGGCGCCACCCCGACTCGAAAGGTCTCTACCTTTGTCGGATCGTTAGCCGGAAATCGCGCGACCGTATCGGATCGCGAATTCGAGACCCAAACGCGATTCTGCTCATCGATGACGACATCGAACGGCCCCGCGAGACCGCCGACTTTGACGATGCGCCCCTCTTTCACCCGTCCGCCCGGGAAGAAGAGCAACTGATTGCCTTCGCTGTCGGTGACCCATACGTCGCCGTTCGCCGCAACGCCGATGCCCATGAGGCCGTGCAGCTTATCCCCAAACGGAAAATCTTGCTCGCTGGCCACAGGACGGCCCTGCAAGTCCATCACGAGGATCTTGCCGTTGAAGCTCGATGCCCAGACGTTTTCCCGCGTCACGGCGGTACCCCATCCGATTCCGTTGATCCCTGCACCCATGAAGCCGGTTACCGGGGGAGAGAGTGTGGAACCGTCAGGCCCGAACTTCGCGACGCCTCCGCCGATGTTCTTCACAGCGCTGGATTGCGACCCAGCCATCCAATTCGAACCGCTCCAGAGATCGCTGTTGACGTCGAGCATCACACGGCCCGGTGCGTAGTTGCCACCGCCCGCAAAGCGCAAAATGAGCGCGAAATCATTCGGCGCGTACTGCAGGTAAGGCACAAACGGCGCCGCGTTCAGTATTCCCTCCTTCGTGTGTGGATATGCCTCCTCGAATAGGGCGAAGAGATCCTTGGGATGTGCCCACGGCTCACGCGCAATGCCGGCTATCGCTCCCAGAGTGTTCGACGGCGTCGTTCCTCCGCTTGGCGTTGCCGCCTGGAAGAACCGCGAGCGCCAGTCATCGCTGGCAGACGTGCTGGCATAGGTGATGAGGGACGCGAGAGTATTGAAGGTCGCAAGCGTCGTGCTGCGCGTGATGTTGAGCCCATCGATGATGACGGTTCCCCAACCACCGGTTTGCAGGTTCACGAGATTCGGGACGTTCATCGCGGCGACACGCAGCCCGAGCGCATTCCCAGAGATAGCCCCCCCACTAATGAATCGTGCGGCGGTAAAAGCCGAAGCCACGGTCGTGAGTTCGTTGACGATCACGCTGGCTGGAGGCTTGCTGCCCAGAACCGCTAACAATGCGATGGCGGAATTGTCGGCACCCGCCTTGCTGGCTTTAGGTATTCCGCCGTTTGCCACAAGGTAGAGCACGCCGTCACCGTGCGCGCCTTTGGCGCGAACCTCGAAGCGGCCATCGTCGCTTGACTTGGTTTGATCGAGTTGTTTGGGTGCGTCGGCGCTGGCTTCCCACAAAGTTATGGTTGACTTTGCAATCGGCGCGCCTCCGCAGACCACCTGCCCTTTAATGCTGTCGGCGGCAAAAACTGCCCCAGCCGACAAGATAATGGCAAGAAACACGGTTCCCAGCAGCAACGTCCGAACGATTGTTCGAGTAGTCATTTTCTCCTCTTTAGTAATGGTTCTGGGGGCCCTGGCGAGAGCAGCACACTGCGGCCACTCCGAGTGGCCGAAACGGCCTTGCAACTTCTAAATGCTCTCCACAGGCAGACAGTTTACACGCAACTGAAGTCAATTAGGGGTTGCCCGCCAGCTGCAAGCGCAACACAAACGGGGCCTCCGACGTCGTAGTCGCTTCCTTTGCCTTCCATCGAGTCATGGCATTATCCTGAGTCAACCAGTGTTCATTACTTCAAGCCCCTGGCGCTTCGAATCGTTGGGGGCGTTTTGATTCCAGACTTCTTCAAGCCTCATAAATGGCCGACTCGCGGTTTCCCTTTCGATTTGGTTCGGCCCGGCAGAGTACACCGAGTGGTGTAGCTTACGATAGCGACTGTGAAATCGCCAACTCACACTGAATCTGTGCCGGGGATTCGTGCGTCGCGCCCTCGCCTGTTGTGCTGCTTGAATGAATCCTAAGAAATGGCGAACATATTTCACGGCGGGTCATAATGACCTCATCCCAGCTAGCCTTGGCTCCATCGTGATACCTGCGAGGGCCCTTGGCAGTTGTATTTCCTCCCGGACACCGGCTTCAGTGATTGCTTCTGCGATTGCTGACGATGCCCGAGTGGGCGCTGCTCAGCTCGGGGCTGGCACAGTGCGCAAGGGTGCGTTATAATGCTGCCGGGCGAGTTCGCATGCCCGTGAGAAAAGAGGAATAATCTGAAACATAGGAGTGGTTCTTCGTACGGATGGGTCCCCTGGGGCGCCCACAAAGGGGGAAATTGCAGCCAGCTAGGTGTTGCCCTCATGCGCCTCCGTTTAGCAATCTCGATCTGTCTGCTTGTGACGACGCTATCGTTGCTGGCTTGGCTTTCTACCAAGCGCGGGCACAGTGTGACATCTCCGGGTTCAACTGTTCCAGCCGTTTCGGGTTCGTCGACCGCAGTTAGCGAAACTTCTACTTCTGACGACCGTGGTCCGACGAAAGTCTATGCGCATAATCTGATGTTGCGAGAAAGGGCCGGACTTCCGGATGTGTCGCTGGCTTCGGGGGCAGATGGTGCGAACTCGTCGCGACGATGACCCTTCCTTCGACGATCTCGAATCGTTCAATCTGGTGATCACCAACGGTGTCCTGCGCGCCAATATCGGAGATATTGCTCACTTCCTGAACTCGAGCGGAGTCCAAATTCTCCGCTAAAAAACATTTCTCTCTCCGGCGATGGAGATCAGATCACTCTTCATGGGACACTGCACAAGATCATTCCTCTGCCCATCGAATTGGTCGGCACAATTTCGGTTGCATCGAATAACCAGATCCAGGTACACGTTACCAAGCTCAATGTGCTGAAGATTCCGATGAAAGGCCTGCTGGGCGGCTTTCACATCGAACTCTCCGACCTCCTCCATACCCAAGCATCCCCGGGATTCAAGTCAACGGAAACGACATTGTTTTCGATACCTTAAAACTGCTTCCGCCTCCGCATATCCGTGGCCAGCTCACCAGTGTGCGCGTCGTGAATCCCGATCTGGAAGAAATCTACGGAGACGCTCAGGATGTGGTCCACGTCGAGCAGTGGCGGAATTTTCTGCGGCTCAGCGGCGGTACCCTCGACTTTGGGAAGCTCACCATGCATGACGTCGATCTGATCATGATCGATATTTCCAATGATGCGTGGTTCGATCTCGATCTGCTTCACTACCAGGACCAACTTGTCAACGGATATACCCGTATGACGCCGCAAGCGGGTATGCAGATCTTCATGCCGGATCTGGACGATGTCAAGACGAAAAAAGCCGTTCAGGAAATCAGTATCGAGTGGATGAAGAATCGCAATGTCTCGCCGCCTCCTGACGTAACGCCGATATAGTCCAGTTTGGCCATTCGCGGTGTCTGGACGCAGGGCGACATCTAGGCGAAAGACCTTCAGGCAAATAACCTCAATGTCGAATAGTTGTTATGAAATCGCCATGTCGCACGTAATCGACCTAAGGTGAGGTAGGTTCGACGCGATTCTGGCACAAGTTGGTAGCTGTTGTGGACGAGCACGCATGTTGGAGCAGGGACAGCGATGCGAGTTCCACTCATTCGAAAACCGCGAATGGGTGAGGCGACGGAGCCATCCGCCATCCCTGCCGGGACTCCTGAATTCTTTACCGCCCCGCACTGAAGCGCTGGTCTATGATCGTCGTCCCCATCGGACTGCGGAGGCGGGGGCGAGCTGACAGCAAGCACGTCGAAGAAAGGCCTCGCCCTAGCCAAAACCGGGCTAGAAGTGATTGGATAAGGTCGAAGGCTCGATCGAACCCGAGTAGTCTTTTGTGGATTGAGGACGAAAAGACCCAGGGGAAGGAAGGAGCCTTCAGATGAAGATTATAGGATGCGATTTTCATCCCAGCTGGCAGCAAGTGGCGTGGTTGGACGCCGAGACGGGAGAAACAGGCGAGGGCAAGCTGGTGAACGGTGACGGTGAAGCCGAGCGGTTTTATCGCGGCTTGGCGGAGCAGCGCTGGTGGGAGTGGAAGCCTGCGGCAACAGTCAGTGGTTCCTCGAGTTGCTGCAGCAGTTAGGGCACGAAGTATGGGTAGGAGATGCAGCGCAGATCCGAGCCAGCTATGTAAGGAAGCAGAAGACAGACAAGCGGGACGCGGCGCACATTCTGAAGCTGCTGGTGGAGAATCGGTTTCCCGAAGTTATGGGTGCCGTCGGCCGAGCAGCGAGACGTGCGGCAGTTGCTGATCCATCGGCACAAGCTGGTGGAGATCCGAACCCGAGTGAAGAACGGGTTGCAGCACTTGGCGATGAATCGCGGCATGCAGAAGAAAGGCAAGCTGTGGAGCGTGGCCGGACAGAAAGCCGCGGCGAGTTGCCACTGCAAGGCTGGGCTGCAGACGGCGACGGCGGACTTGCTGGGATTGCTGAAGAATCTCGACGAGCAGGTTGGGCAGCTGGACCAGGCGGTGGAAGAAGAAGCTCAGAGAGACAAAATGGCGCAACTGTTGAGGACGCAGCCGGGGGTGGGTCCGATCACAGCGCTGGCGTTCGTGGTGACCATTGGCGATGTCTCACGCTTTCGGCGAGGCAAGCAGGTGGCCAGCTATCTGGGGCTGATTCCGCGCGAGCGCAGTTCGGGCGGACGACAGCGGCTGGGAGCGATCAGCAAGCAGGGCAATCGGTTTCTGCGCACCTTGCTGGTGGAAGCGGCGCACGGCGCCAACCAGCGGGATGAAGGATTTCGCAAGACCTATCAGCAGCGCTGCCATCGTATGGCGAAAGGTGTGGCCAAGGTGGCAGCGGCACGCAAGTTGGCGGTACGACTCTACTGGATGCTGCGCACCAACACGCCGTATCCGGAGATCGTTTCGATCGAGAACAGCCCGCGGGTGCCCCTGGTCAGCGGAAGCTAGACCGTAGAATTGATTGGGCGTTCTCGCCTCCCGTAGAGACGGGAGGTTCGCATAGAAGAATCGTGGTCGCAGTCTTGGGGCCGTATCGATGGTTGGTGAAACGAAGTTGGTTTCACCGCAAAGTGATTAACGCGAGTTCTCCAGTGACTTTCGTCCTCAATCATGCTGGCGAACGAGCGGTGCTCACGCACCGCCTCAGGAGAACTCTCGCTTGACAATGCCTTCGACCTTATCGAGGGCTACCCAAGTTAATCTGGATTTCCGGGAGTTTGCACCACCGTCGCAACCCGAACATTGGTTCTCACACAGACGCTGAAGCGCTGGGCTATGATCTGTCGCCTTCCGGTATCTGTGTCATAGCTGGTGCCGCCGCTCTGCGGCTCGCACGTCTTCCCACTTTGACCGCGGGCTGACGCCCACGGCTAAGACAAATGTCGCCGCAGAGCGGCTGCAGCGAGGCAGATTCGCTGTCATGTCCTACCGCCATTTTGCGATTCAAGCTATGACACAGACACCTCCTGGACTGCAGGGGGAGCTGACAACAAGCACCTCGAAGAAAGGCCCCGCCCTAGCTAAAACCGGGCTAGCACGGGCCACCCAAGTTAATTTGTGCATTGCCCACGCCACCCCCAACGCACATCGCGATGTTCACGGTTGCCGTGCCTCCGGCACTCGCCCGTCCTCACGCACGGGTACCCAGCCCTGCGGGCTGGGCCAGACTATTCCGTCCGCTTCGCGGACTAACGCAATTCGAAATTCGCCAGTGGCCTGGGTTTGACGTTGGGGGCGAGCACGACGCGGTGTCGGTTTCCATTCACTTGGTCATCAAGGGGGCCGTGAAGCTAACTTCCGATATGGCCTGCCATCGCAACCTATGCTGTACCCCAAAAGGCGGTGACGATCAGCAGGGGCGGATCGATATATAATCTCTCGCCCAAGGGACCCCAACGAGTAGAAATCCAGACAAAAAGGAGCAAGTGCAATGTCAAACCATTTCACAGGACTCAGTCTCGGCCCCCCAATGGGCGATCAACGACTCGACCTCTGCGACCTCTACGCATTCCAGTCACCTTCCGACCCGAACCGAACCGTGATCATCCTCAACGCGAATCCTAATGCGGATGCTCTTAACCCCGACGCAATCTATCGGGTGAATATCGATACCGACGGCGATTACCTGAACGATCTCGCGTTCAGCTATGTGTTCTCCAAGCCGGAGAACGGCAGGCAGACGGTCAACGTTTTCATGGCGAAGGGCGAGGCGTCACGCTCGGTCGAAGCGGTGGGGACGAAGATCATCGCCGACGGCGAGGTGTCGTTCGGCAGTACGCCCAATATCATCAAGTCAGGCGCTTACACATTTTTTGCCGGCAGCCGCAGTGACGCGTTCTTCTTCGATTTCGACGGCGTCAAGAACCTGTTCGACACCTCGGGCAAACGGAACTTTACGGACCTTCATCTGACCGGCAAGTATCCCTGGACAGGCGTGGATTCCAATACCGAAGCCAACGTGTTTTCGACTGTGATTGAGCTGCCGACCAGCGAACTCAATCCGAAAGGCGCCATTCATATTTGGGGGCGGTGCAGTATACCGCGCGACGGCAAGTGGCTGCACGTGGATCGCGCGGGGCATCCCAGTGTCAGCAGTTTCTTCAACACCGACGACACGAAGCTGGAATACAACGCGAGCGAGCCGGTCAACGACCGCAAGCGATGGCTCGAGCAGTTCATCCATCTGCTGGGGCATACCGGCAATTACACGCGCGAGGAAGCGATTGCCGCGATCGACAAGGAAGGGACCCTTCCCGACGTGCTGAGTTTCGATCCGACGAAGCCCGCAAAGTATCCCAATGGCCGGACCTTCATGGAGGACGTGATCGATTACCGTCTCGCCTTCCTGACGAAAAATGAGTGTCCGCCTTCGGGCCTCAAACCGCACAGCGACACCCTGAAGGAATTCCCCTACATTGGCACGCCCCACGTGAAACGTGCCGGAGCATAAAACCGGTACTGGTGGGGATGACACGGAATGCGCGAAAGGTGGTCAGCGCGGCTCGATATCAGGTCCGAGCTGCGCTGACACATTGCCCGCAACTACGGTTGCGTTCCGCAGTTTGACTTGATTCGACCGAGGCATATTTGGAAGGAGGAACCCCATGAAACCCTTCACATTCTTTTTGGTTGCAGTTGCAACCATGGCCGGCCTTGTCGCCCTCATTGCCCCTGCGCCAGGACGCGCGGCTGGGGATCCCGCCCCGGCCTTCGTTACCGAAATCCCTCAGGGGTATCGCGACTGGAAGTGGATCTCGTCGGCCCATGAAGCGGGCAACCTCAACAGTTTAGGTGCCGTGCTGGGCAACGATGTAGCGTTCAACGCTTTCCGGGAGGGCAAGCTTCCGTATCCCGATGGAACAATCATTGCTGCTTTGCATTACCGTAACGTCCCATCGGCGGAAAACAACAAGGTCTTTGGGCAGGCCCAATCTTTCGTTCCCGGGGCCCCCACGAACGTTCAGTTTATGGTCAAGGACTCAACCAAGTACGCGGCAACCGGTGGCTGGGGTTTCGGTCACTTCGCGGACGGCAAACCGGGCGACGCGACGTTTATGAAGACCTGCTTCCCGTGCCACGAGAAGGCGAAAGCGACCGACCTCGTCTTTACGCACTATGCTCCTTGATGCTGAAAACCAGAGGAAGGTGAGAGGCATGGCGAAGTTGATCTACGCTATGTCCACGTCAGTCGACGGTTACACAGAAGACGAGCACGGCAGTTTTGGCTGGAGCGCGCCCACAGACGAAGAGGCGCACACCTACATCTGCGAGCTGGTGTCGTCATTCCGCACCTGTCTCTACGGACGGAGGGTGTACGAGACGATGGTGTACTGGGAGACCGCGGACCAGGTGCGCGATCAACCAGGCTTCCTGCTTGAGTTTGCCAGGAAGTGGCGGCCGGCGGAGAAGATTGATATGCCGTCCGCGGCTGACGCCAGCTGCCCGCCTGGGTTAGCCCACGATCGTGGCGACCCTATATTTTTTCTGCCAGTACCGATCAATATGTTCGAAAGCGCCGGTCGGGCGTAAATATTACTCAACGCAGTCAGTCCTAGAGAAATAAGTCCTTGAGTTTAAAAGGCCTATTGGTTGCGCGTTCTGGCACGTGGAATGCCCTTACTCACTGTGGTTGGAGGTCATCCGATGCCATACCTACGTCTTTACGCTCGAGATTTACCGATCCAGGAAAAACGTGTCCTTGCACAGAAGCTTATCGAGATCACGTTACGGACGTTTAAGCTGCGTGCCCATCAGCGATACCAGACATCCGTCCAGTTCATCACGACGTCTCATGCGTCTGAAGTCGACGGTCTGCAGGGGACGATTCCGCGCGGTGCTGATTTCACCCTAGAAGTAATTGGGCACAATCTGACGGAGGAAAAGAAGCGGGCGTTCGCCGAGGAAGCGGCTGCTCTGCTCACTCCCTTGGCGCGTAGAAGACTGGGATATCGAATTGTCGGCTTGCTGGGAATCAGGGCGAAGTCACTGCAACCGGTGGCGGTTCAGTTCAATGAGCTCAACCCGGCGGTGAGTGATCCCTTCGTTCTGCATCCCCAGCCACGGGCAGCATAGCGGATCCTTGCAACGACAGAGGTGGCGCACAGCGAATTGGGTGGAACTGAAAGCCAGCGCAGCGGTCATATCCATCAATGACATGAAGCTGCACGAAAGACAGCAAAAGCCGGGAGAGCGTTTCCCGGAGCGCGTGCGGCAGAAAACCATCGCCAACTCCCGGATCGTCGGCTACTACGGAAATTCTTGCAGCGAGGTCGGCGCCGACTGAGTTCACACTCATTCGAAAGCTACGAACGGGTGGGGTACCCTGAGGAACCACCTGTCGTCACTGCCGGCGTCTCGAAGAAGACCCCGCCCTAGCAAACGGGCTAGAACCGGGTACTCAAGTCGTGCGTTGACTGTCGATCACTTCTGCGGCACTGCAGTCACCTCGATCTGGAATTGATGTTTGCTGCCCGGGTCTTCGGCGGTGAAGACAACGGTTGGCTTGTTGATGGGCACCAGTACTGCTTCCTCCACTCTCATCTGCCGGATGGGCGGCAGCAGGGTAGAGGTGCCCGCGTCGGGGGCCAGCGAGGAAAGGTCTGCCTTGAGGCGCAACTGCAGCGCACTGCCAGTATCTTCTGCCCGGACATCCACGTTGAAGCCCACATCTGCATAGTTGGTTCCCGCGGGAACTTTGGTACCCGCCCGCAAGCTCCACCAGTCGCGGCTTTCAGTAACTCCTGCAGCCGCGACGCCCATGCTGTAGGAGCGCTGATTGAGCACCTTGCCCTGGTCGGATTCGCGCACCACGAAATCCAGCTTGTAATAGCGGGCAGGAGCCGCTCGCTTCGTCGTTTCCGTCGCCAGTTGTGGCGGCTCAATCTGCTGTGCAATGGCGCGAAGTGTTGTTGCGGACAACATAATTAGGATTGCGAAGGGTGCCAGTCGTTTGAACATTAGTCGTCTCCGTTCTGGTTGGCTTCCGAGGGAAGCGGTTGAATGGTGAGCGGCGCGATCTTAATTGGCTGATCCTGCACTGAGATTGACCGCAAAACATCAGGATGGGTTTGCGCCAGTGCTAACAGCTGACGTTCCTCGCTGGTTAGAGGCACGGGTGCAGAAGGATATTCGCGCTGCACATCGTTGCGAATCTGGGCTTGTGCGCCTCTGGTATCTGCACCTGCCAGATACGCACTAACTTCGGGGACGGATTTTGCTTGCGACTTGCTCAATGAGCGAGGCGCGGCACCGGTTGAGGACTCGCGCGCTGATTGCGTCGCCGTCTTTGTTGGCGACGGTGCGACGGTGCTGGGAACTTCGACGGGCTGTCGCTTGGCTTCGGTTCGAGCATCGTGCCGGCGCCAGCCAAGCCACACCACGATCGCCAACAAGGCCGCGCAGGCGGCGACGGCTCCCCACCTCAACCACGGGGTTCGACGTGGCTCCGACTGCAATCGCAATCGCTGCAAGACGCGATCTTCGATCCCCGCGAGCGGTTCGGCTTCGCGATACTCGCCGAGGGCCTCGTCGAGAATGTTGTCGAGATGTTCGTTGTCGTTCATCGCTTCATTTCCGTTACTGCCAATTTATCTTTCAGGATTTGCCGCGCTCGCAGGATGCGTCCTCGCACAGACGACTCTGGAATACCCAACACCTCGCCGATCTGCCGCGAGTTCAACTCTTCAATGGCCGACAGCACCAGCGGAAATCGCAAGTCTTCCGGCAACGCGGCGATGAGCCGGTGTACGCGGTCGATCTGCTGGCGATGAATGGCAATGCGCTCAGCGTTGGGCGCACTCGCGGCTAGTTCGACTTGCGCAATATCGAGACCTTCCGGTTTGCGCTTCCGGTCAATCGCCACGCGAAAGGCGATGGTCGCCAACCAGGCCGGCAGATCACGGACTTCGCGGGTTCCGGCGCGATGGATTCGCAGGAAGACTTCCTGCACCACGTCTTCGGCGTCGTGGGAATTGCGCAGGACTCCATAGGCGACCTTGAAGACGAAACGCGCATGCTGGCGAACGCTGAGTTCGAGGGCCGCGAACTCGTCTTCGCCATCGAGCACCGAGGTCTCCTGCGAGAGGATTGCGAAACTGGCTAAGTTCGCCGCCATTTTAGTCGCGAGCGGCAGGGTTCGCCGTTCTCATACGCTAGGACGTGCGAGCGAGTAAGAGTGTTTGGATTTATTTTCGGAACGTGTCGCGGAGCAGGGACAATTGGATAGTGGTTAGCGGCTGGTGGCTAGTTGCGCCTTCATCATCTCGGGAATGGTGATGAACTTAAGTTCTTCGGCCTGGTACTGAGGGACGATGCGGTCCGTGGCATCGACGGTGTGTTTGCGGTCGGCGCCCATCCCAAGTTGATCGCCGTCGTGCATCAGGATCACGTTTCCACCATGAATCTGCCGTCGGGCGTGAGCTACAACTTTGTCGGCTGACGTGGGCTTCCAGTCGTAACAGGTCACGTTCCACATAATGGGCTGCAGCCCAAGTTTGCGGACCTCACTGAGCGTGCCGGGCCGTCGTCCTCCGAATGGAGGCCGGAACAAACTCGGCGTCAGTCCACAGGCATCGAAGATGGCCTTCTGGGTCTGCTCGATCTGGCGACGCAACTCGGCATCCGAAGCGAAGATCAGGCGAGGATGGTCCCAGCTGTGATTGCCGATGACATGACCCGCTGCTGCGAGCGCGCGAACGATCGCGGGTTTTTGCTGAGCAAACCGCCCCAGCAAGAAGAATGTCGCCTTCACGTCGTGCCGGGCGAGCACATCGATCAGCCGAAGCGTGTCTGGATCGTTGGGGCCGTCGTCATAGGTGAGCGCGAGGTAGGGCGACCCGCGTTCCAAACCGATGAAGGTGTGGCCATAGACCTGCGAAGTCGGCCACATGGATTGAAAACCAGCCCACGTGGCCAACCCTGCGACCGCCGCTCCGCTGAGGGCTTCTGCTAGCATCTGCGACGATTCTAGCAATGTGCCGCCTGGACGGGGAGGTCGGCGAGAGAGACTATTTGGGGCATCAGCAGTCTTCTTCACCACGGAAGACACGGAACGCACGAAGAACGGTAAGGCAGAAAACGTTCACCGTAGACACCGAGGGGAATATCTAGCAAAAGGCAAAGGCAACCACCGGGCACTCATCGGAAAGGGGTAGAAGTGCAGTTACCGCGAAGCCCTTTAATGCAATTCGCTTTTCCGAAACTAACGTCGACGTTGAGGGTTCAAATTGCCAAGCTTTCGTGTTCAACTGTTAGTTTCTGATGGCGAATGAATGTTTTTTGTACTCTGCGCTTCCGTGATTCTTGTGACCACAGCGACACAATTGAAAGGGCCCCTCCATCCGTCTTATGCGAATCGCAAGTGTAGCCAGCGCATTTCCCCGCAACTACTACCACCAAGATCAAATTGCTTCAGCGCTCAAGCGGCACTGGGCCGACCAAATTGAGAACCTCAAGATCCTCGACCGGCTGTTGAGCCGCATAGGGGTTGACGGCGATGGCGACGCTCATGCTACTGATGGACAACCGGCGCTGGCTGCGCGATCGCGCCTTTCGCGCCCTGGCAGCCGACCCAGGCTTTTTCGGCCGGATGACGACCGATAGGAGATGCGCATGAAACCTGGCAAGTGGGATTGGCAATTCGTTCGACTCGGCACCGTCGTATTCGTCTTTTGGGCTTTCTCCATCACCGCCACCGCGCAGCAGACGCAGATCATGCTGGACCCGGCGCAAACCAAGATCGAATGGACACTGGGTGACGTTCTGCATACCGTGCACGGCACCTTCAAACTGAAGAGCGGGAATGTCGCATTCGATCCCAAAACCGGTGACGCCAGTGGGCAGATCGTAGTTGATGCGACGAGTGGGGAGAGCGGCAACCACACGCGCGACGGAAAAATGCAGAAGGAAATATTAGAAAGCGGTCGCTATCCCGAGATCGTTTTCCTTGTGAAGCACGTGAGCGGCAAAGTGCCGGCGCAGGGCAATTCCACACTTCAGGTTCAGGGTATCTTCCGAATCCACGGCGGCGACCATGACATGACGCTTTCGATCCCGGTGCAAGCAGACGGATCACGCGCTACGGCCACCACCAACTTCGACGTGCCTTATGAAGCCTGGGGGATGAAGAACCCCAGCACGCTGTTTCTCAAGGTTGAAAACAAGGTGGAGATCAGCATCTCCGCGGTTGGTACTGTCTCGACAGGTGCGACAGCGGCCACTGCGGAAAGCCCCCAGTAAATCGGTATCCCGATCATCTCTCGGCGTTAGAGGTTCATTGCGCGACGCGCCAGTCCCAAAGATTCCGTCCAGAATGCGGTTGAGTTGTGCATGTCATCGACCACGGTGGTCAGCGCGCTGACAAAGCGGTCGATATGACCTTCGCCTGCGACAAGCGGGGGAGCCGACTTGGACCGGCAAATACTTCTAACCCTTCGCCACCGTAAAAGACGCTTCGACGGATTGAGATTCGAGCAAATCTGCCGATCGGGATTGCGGGGCGCCCGTGATTGGCCGCAATTTTCGCGGTCGAGAGACCCTGTGCAAATTTGTCAGGATGGGTAATTGCGCCGAGAGCGGCGGCGAGATATTCTGCGAAGCATCACTCCATGGCGAACCTGTTCGAACCACCCCGGTACATCGCAGTAGAAGGGCCCATTCGCGTCGGCAAGAGCACGCTGTCGCAGGTGATTGCCGAGACCCTGCACGCGCAGCGCGTCAGTGAACCTGATAGCAATCCGTTTCTAAAGCCTTTTTACAACGGCGACGCGGGAGCGGCCTTCCAGGCGCAATTCGCTTTTCTCATCGCGCGCTACGAACAACTTGCGTCGCTCGATGTGAAAGGCCATCCCAACAAGACGTTTGTCGCCGACTACATCTTCGAGAAGGACAAGCTGTTTGCCTGCCTCAACCTGAGCGATCATGAGCTTGAGGTGTACAGCCGCTACTACGACATGTTCCGGCAGAACGTGCCGACTCCCGACCTGGTGATTTATCTGCAAGCCTCGCCCGAGGTGCTGAAGAAGCGGTTAAAGAAGAAGAATGCGCCCGGCGAGAAAGCCATCAACGACGATTATCTGGAAGAAGTGGTGAAGGCTTACGAGCATTTCTTTTTCCACTACACGTTGTCCGATCTGCTGATCGTCAACACCTCAGAGATCGACTTCGTGGAGCGCAACGAAGACCTGCAGGCGCTGCTGCGGCGGGTGAGTGAGCCGATCCGGGGAACGCAGTACTTCCTGCCGCTGGGCAGTGACGAAGGTAAATAGCTGGCAGTAGGCACTTGCAAGTGAGGAACTTCGAATGCCCTCAGGGGCTAAAGCCCGGTGTTTACGGGACTCAGTGCGGCACGGCTAAAGCCGTGCCCTGATACAAAACTGTTGGTATTCCCACATTTGCCAACTTCAGG
The DNA here is from genome assembly GCA_963696575.1 of uncultured Acidobacteriaceae bacterium. Classification (GTDB taxonomy): domain Bacteria; phylum Acidobacteriota; class Terriglobia; order Terriglobales; family Acidobacteriaceae; genus DASRAA01. Next base: position 233,259 of record CAVOKT010000004.1, on the reverse strand, counting down.
CCAATGTTGGCCACCTGCGTCAGCGGCTAAAGCCGGCTTCAAAGGTAGATCCACAACTGCCACCGCTGAAGCGGTACTCCATCCATCGCTGGAATCTCGGCGCTCTAGTGAGTGGGCGGGACGTAGTCTTTCGGCTTCTCGGCGCCCTCGCCGAAAAAGTACGCTTCCATCTGCTGCACGATGAACTCCTGGTGTTCTTTCTTCCAGGGTTGCAGACGATACTCGTTGAGCAGCATTTTCATGTGCTCCTGCCACTGCTCCCAAGCCAGCTTGGAGACGTTTTCGTAGATGCGCTGTCCCAGAGGCCCGTCAAAGGGCGGCTCGTCGAGGCCCTCCATTTCGCGACCCATTTTTACGCAATTCACCATCCGTGCCATGCAGAACCCTCCACCGCGTTTCGCGGGATCAATGCCAACTCACGATTCTACGGGATAGGCCGTGCAGAACTAAACTCGGGTTGAGCAAAGGAAGACGGGATGGGGTAGGAGGATATCGAAAGACCCCGCCCTAGCCAAAATCAGGCTAAAACTGGCCACCCAGCCGTGGCCTATCGTCAGAGCTAACTCAGAACAGGAACTTCAGCGCGAACTGCACTTGGCGCGGATCACGCGCTGACAGGATCTGGTTGAAGGTTGGTGAACTGATGTCGCTGTCGGGCAGGCGGAAATTCGGATGATTCAGGATATTGAACATCTCAGCCCGGAACTGGATCGACATCGATTCCGCTACCTTAATGTTCTTCAACACCCCGAAATCCCAATCCAGGTAGTCAGGACCGATCGCGATGTTGCGCCCGGCAGTGCCAAACTGTCCCGCATCAAGGACTGGATCGAGTTGCTGGAAGGCGCTGGCATTGAGCCAGGCAGTGACGGAGTGAGGGCCATTGTTCGGATTGCCTACCAGGTTCGGACGCTGAGAGGAAAAACCCGTGATCTCAGGCGCGCTGCCCTGGGCCGATACGTCAGTCGAATCGAAGACCGTGAACGGTGTGCCGCTCATCAGAGTGACAATGCCGTTGAGCTGCCATCCTCCGAAGGCATGCTTGTACCACTCGTGGCCGGTCGTCCAGAAGGGAAGGTCCCAGGTATAGCTGAAGACGAAGCGGTTGCGCGCATCGAACATTGAGAGGCCGCGCTCGGCCGCCACGTCAAAGGGGTTCTGCGCCAAGTCGTTCTCGCCTGCGACCGGTTTGGCTTCCGAGCCCGTCATGTTGAACGACGACGCGTCATCGATCGATTTCGACCACGTGTACGACGCAAGGAACGAAAGCCCGTGGCTGAACCGCTTTTGCAGGCTCACCTCGAGGGCGTTATAGGAGGAGTCTGCGATGCTGGCAATCTCGCCCATGGAGGAAAAAATACAACTGCTGGGCGAATCGGCGAGCGTGCATCCCGAATACAGCCGCCGCTGGTTAGCGTTGCCCGAATTCGAGATAGGCTGGCCGTTGACGTAGCCCGGCACGAATACTGCCGGGTTTCCTTCGATGAAGCGCGGCAGATGGGTTCCCTTGGTGCCGACGTATCCGATTTCGAACAGGAAGTCGCGGCCGAACGAGTGTTGCAGGTTCAGGTTCCACTCCTGCGCATAGGGCAGTGTCATGTTCGGCGCTAAGGTCAGGTTCGTCAGTGGCGTCGAGAACGCTCCCGGAATCGGCGGATTGCCGTTGTACGGATCGGCAAAGTTCGGCAAGCTGACTTGCGGTGTCGCGAGGTAGGGCGGCGCGCTGATCGGCGCCTGTAAAGGCCCGCCCTGACCGGTGTAATAAGGCTCATAGAAAATGCCGTAGGCCGACGATAGGAGGGTCTTGCCATCGCCATACACATCGTAGGCAAAGCCCACGCGCGGCGCAAAGGCGGTTTTGTCCTTCGCGATCAGCCCTACGGGGATGCCCGGATCGCCCGGGTACAGCAATCCCGTAGGCGCATTCGGCATCACTACTGACTGGCGCCCGGGAATAAACATCGACTGCAAGTTATTGATCTCTGTGTCGGGCATCGGCAGCTCGTAACGCAAGCCAAGGTTCAGCGTAAACCGCGGTGAAACCTTGTAGGTGTCCTGGGCGTAGAAGTTCAGCTCGTTGCCGCGAATGTGGCGCGCGAAATCACCAAGCCCCTGCAGGAAGACCACCGGCTCGCCTGACAGGAAGCCGGCAAACGCATCCGTTACCGGGAAGGGCGCGAACACGAAGAAGCCGTTGGTGGCGATGCCCTGCGTAACGTTGATCTGCTGGTACTGGTATCCGCCGCCGAACTTGAACAGATGCTTGCCGCGCGACCAACTCATCGATCCTGAGAAGTTGTACAGGTTCTCGTAGGTATTGCGCGGACCGGTGATGGGGTTGCCGATGTTGGTATAGCCGCTGATCTGGATGAAGGGTGGTCCTTCCGCAACCTGCAGGCTGGGCGAATACTGGAAGCCCAGGCTTTCGGGACTGGTATGCACCTCGCTCTGACCATAGAGAAGCTTATTGCGCAGGAACGAGAAGCGGAGCACCCCGACTAAGGTTGGGGTGAATGTGTGCGTCTCCTGAGCAACGAAGTTCTGCGCCCGTTGGTCTTGGCCCACCGGGAAGCCCGGTACGCTGGCTCCTTGCGGCGACAGCGGATTAAGGTCCGACGATTGAAAAAACGAGTAGCGGAAGTTCAGGTTATCTTTTTGCGTAAGGTAGTCATCGATCTTGACCCCGAACTGGTTGTAATCGTTATTGATAACGCCCGAGGCGGAATACAGATTGTTCCCTGCATTCGGTGCCGGAAAATATTGCAGCAGATTCTGCGAGATGGGGTTGATCGACGGCAGCTGGTTGTTGGGATACGGCGCGTTGGCGAGGACATTGAACAGTTGGTTCGCCGGATTGTTGCAAAAGCCGTGGGTGAATCCCTCCGGACACAATTCCGCGAAGTTGCCGGTGCGCTCTTGCAAAGACGGCACGGTGGTAAGTGCGGTTACGCCCTGATCGTTGCGAAACCCCTCGTAGTAGCCGAAGAAGAAGAGTTTGTTCTTGATGATGGGGCCACCTACGGTGGCGCCGAACTGGTTCTGTCGCAGTGGCAAGGGCTGCGTCTGAAAATAGTTTCGCGCGTCGACAGCGTCATTGCGCAGGAAGTCCCACAGCGCGCCATGGAAATAGTTCGTTCCCGAACGGGTGATGATATTGGTGGTTGAGCCCAGGGCGTCGCCGAATTCGGCGCTGGCATTCTGCGTAATGATGCGGAATTCCGCGATCGCGTCCACTGGCGGCTTCAATACATAACCGCCATCGACACCGTTGAAATTGTCGGCGCCGTCGATCAGAAAGTTGTTCGATTCCGGCCGCGAGCCGTTCACAGAGTACGGTTGTCCGTCGCGCAGTCCACCGCCCGCCTCCACTAACCCCGGCGTGATCGGTACCACGCCAGGCTGCAGCAATCCCAACTGCGAAAAGTTACGCCCGTTCAGCGGAAGGTCTTCCAGTTCCCGCTCTCCCACCACCTTGCCCATACTGGTTTCGGTGGGCGCGATGAGATCGGCGTCGGCAGTGACCTCCACGACTTCTATTTCCGATCCGATCGCAAGGTGCGGCGAAACCGAAGCACTCTGGTTCACGTCCACCGAGATGCCGGTTTGCAGGTATTCCTTAAAGCCCTTAGCCGTGATCTGCAGGCGATAAGTTCCGACAGGAAGTTCAAGCACTACATAGTTGCCACCGCGGTTGGTGACTGCCGTTCGCGTAAGATCGGTTTCGGATTGTTTCACGGTCACCATTGCGCCTTGAACAACCGCACCGGTTGAATCGGTGACGGTACCGCGAATGCTCCCGGTGATCTGCTGAGCAGACAAACTGAGGCAAGCAAGCACTGCAAATACCAGCACATTGCGAATCAGGTTCATGTGGTTTTCGAATCCCCCAGCAGACTTGTTAGTAGACACACGTCTGAGTACGCGCCAAAGAGCGTGTGAATCAGCGGTTCGCTTTTCGCGAGTTACCCCGAACAGATTGTCGCGATTATAGTGAGGTGAAAACGACGATCAATAATAGGAAAGAACTAATAGGGGGCTGAAGCAGCGGAGAGGTGCTTGCAGGGCACAGCTAGAGCTGTACCCTGATACGAAACTGTCGGCACTCCCACATTTGCCGACGGCAGGCAGATGTGGGCCACCCGCAAAACGGGCGGCGCTAACTCCCCTGCGGCCAGTCGAGAAATCGGACGCGGCCGGAGGCGATTTCGTACACCGCGCCGACCAACTTTGCGCGGTCTTCTTCCATGGCGCGGCTGCCTTCGGGGGAGTCCGCCAGTTGCCGCATGGACCAGCGCACGTTGGCCTCTACGGCACCGGCCAGTTGCTCTTCGCTAGCGGTAGCGGAAAGATCGTGCAGCCCCGGCAAGATGTTGTCCACGAGCAACTGAATGCGTGAGCGATGCTGCACGTCGTAGAGCTTGCTTTCGAGGGCGGCCTTCACGGCGCCGCAACCCTCGTGCCCCAGCACCAGAAACAACGGCGTGTGGAGATGGGCTCCGGCATACTGAAGGCTGCCCATGACCTCTGGCGAAACTACGTTTCCGGCCACGCGGACGATGAAAAGCTCGCCGAAGTTGGCGTCGAAGATCAGCTCCGGCGGAACGCGAGAGTCGCTGCAACCCAAAATGGTGGCGTAGGGCCGCTGACCGCGGGCGAGATCGGCCAGGGTCTCCTTGCAGACGGTGGGAAAGTGAGCCTGTCCAGCGAGAAACCGCTGGTTGCCGGCGATGAGCCGGTGCAGCGCTTCGTCAGCGGAATAAACAGCACTCTGCGAATCATCCGATGCCATAGCGTTTTAAGCGGAAACAGCCTATCGACACTCCCACATTTGCCAACTTCAGGCAAATGTGGGTCACCCGCGAAGGGCGTCGGCATTCGGACTGTCAGTCTTGCACTGCCCTCATTTCGCGCGAACGAAGCCGTGCGCCCCGCCATATCCGTCAATGAAGTATCCGACTATGATTCCTGCGCTGTTCATGCTTTGGGGATAAGTGCCAAGGTTAACCGTCTCCAGATTAGGAGCGTCGAACGTGGTGATGATTCCGTTCACCCGCAGGAAGCCGTGGGTGAATACGGTATCGGAGTAGTATCCCGTGAGAGCTCCTGGAACGATAGCTGTAGGAAAGGTGCCTTTCGGCGCACTTGGCGCATCGAAGGTGGTGATCTTGCGGCCATTCGAACCTTGGTCGGAATTCAGGAAGCCATGATTGAGGCCTGTGGAGTCGATGTAATGACCGGTAATCGCCGACGAGATTTCGGAAATGGCCGTCGGAAAAGTTCCCTGGCCGGTTCCTGTGCCTGCCCCTTTCACGTCGAAAGTGAAAAAAGAACCGTTATTGCCGCGAAGAAAAGCGTGGCCCACATTGTTCTTGTCAAGGTAATAGCCGGTGTAGGTGTTCCCCGTCAGGAGCGCCGTAGGAAACGTGCCCTGCTGTTGCCCCAGGCCCGCCAAAGGAGCGGACCATACGCTGAAAGTGGCGTCACTGTGACGCAGAAAGGCGTGCTGCACGCCGGCGCCGTCCATCCAGTGTCCGGCGATCCAGCCGCCCGCGTTGATGCCAATCGCGAAGCTGCCCCATAACGATGCGCCCGGTACGTCGAAAGTGGTGATTTGGCCACCAGCGGTACGCACGAATCCGTGCGTCCTGTAATGGCCAAAACCAAGGAATCGATCCGTATAGTATCCCGTTACGGTTCCCGCATCGTTGATGCTCACGGGGTGAGTACCTTCAAGAACGTCAGTACCAGCGCCCGGAGCGTCGAAGGTTGTAATTTTTCCCTTGATATCACGAACGAAGCCGTGGCTCACGAGATGACTGTCAACAAAGTATCCGGCAATCGCACCGGCTTGGTTGACGCTTAGGGCAAATGTACCGGAGAGGTCGGCGTCGTTCGCCCCAGGCGCATCAAATACAGTGATGTGTCCCGGTTGCTCAGCAAACGAGAGGGTGCTGCCCAGCGTCGCGAATACAACCATCGTAATGAGCCATGGGAGGTTTGTGAATTTCATGTATTTCCTTTCAGCCAACCTGACTGGGTCATGATACCGATGCGGAACGTTTACCGACCAGCTCGGCAGGCAAACGTGAGCCACCGCCTTCACGCCAGCGCGTAGAGATATTCGACGAATGAGCCGGCCGCTCCATCGATGCCCGCAACCTTCGGATTGGTGGAGTCGATCAGGTAGTACTCATTGGGAGCATGCGCGCCCGTTCCATGACCTAGTCCAAAGTGTCCTGCCGGAAGACTCAGCGGTGCGTTGGTGAAGATGTACCCGGGCCATGAACCAGCCGAGCGCGGCCACAACAGGGGATCCTTACCAAGCTTCTTATAGGTCGACATCTGCGCCTGGATGAGCTTGGTGTCGGGCGAAGTCTGGTTGGGATCGTAGCCTCCGCTCATATTGACTTCGATATCGCCGAAGCCTTTGTTCTTGAGGTGTTCCTTCAGCAATTCGAGCGTGCCCGAGGCAGTCATGTCGGGCACCAGGCGCATGTCGATCTTGGCGACGGCACGGTGACCCAGCACGGTCTTGCCGCCAGGGCCGGTGTAGCCGGCAACCAGGCCTTCGATGTTGATCGTAGGTTGCGATTCGAGCGCCACCAGGGCATCGAGCCACTGTTTGTCGCCCGCCCAGTGCTCGACTCCAAGCTGTTGCTTCATCATGGCTTCGCTGCGTCGGGCAGCGACGGCTTCGACCATCTTCATTTGTGCCGGAGTCAGCGGCTTAGCCTTGTCGAAAAAGCCCTTCACGGCGGGAGTGTGCCCGTCCTTCTCGATCAGCGTATTGAGCGCTTGCACCAGGTGCCAGGTCGGACTGTCGACTGTGGCCTCGAGGCTGGAATGAACATCGTGCTTGGGCCCGCGCCCCCACTTCTCTCCGCTGGAGATCAGTTCGAGCTCGACAACTCCCTTGGCTCCGAGGGTAATTTCAACGCTGCCGTCCACTTCCTGGCCGGCTTCCGGCATGAACACGCCAATGCATTTCTTCAGCGCCGCGGTGACTTTGGGTTGGCGGACGATCTCTCCGAAGTGTGGCGAACCGATCTCTTCTTCGCCTTCGCATACCAGCACGAGATTCACCGGCAACTTCGTACCTGTCGCCTTGAAGGCGCGCAGAGCCCCGAGAAACGCCGTCTCCGGGCCTTTCTGGTTCACGGCGCCGCGGCCGACGCAGATCTTTCCCATCCCCGGCTTGTCGACAATGCGCCCTTCTAACGGAGGAGACGACCACTCCGCGGGATCAAACTGCTTCACGTCGTACATGAAGTAAATGCCAACCGTGGTCGGCGCGCCGGCATCCAGAAGACCGAAGACTCCGGGCTTTCCCGAAGTTGGTATCACTTCGACATTGGCGAACCCGGCATCGCGGGCCAGTTGCGCCATGTAGTCAGGCCCCTGCGGGTAGTTGCGGTTCTCCGCCGCAATGGAGGGCAGCGCAATCCAGTTCTGCAACTGCTTTACGTTTTCGTCATGCATCTTGGGGATCTGGTTCAACACGGCTTCCATGCCAGAATCACCGGCAGAGAAAGCGGAGATTGGCAACGCGGCGACGGCGGCTCCTGCCAGCGCGCCTTGAATGAACTCGCGACGATTAAAAGGGGAATTACTCGATTCCGTCATGGGGTCTCCTCTTGGAATGTCACTGCACGGGCCGAACGACTGCAATATTTCGGGTGAAAGCCAGATGCAGTTTCTTCTGTTTTGCTTTGCGGCTAATCGACGCTGCTTAAAAAATCAAAATTAGGGAGCGCTCGCGGACTAAAGTCCGCGGGCAGTATCAAAAATAAGCGGCTTGACGCTGGCCTAAAGGCCAGCTCTACCCAAGAACGCATTCCTAGGATCTCATTCGCCCATCCAGGCACCGTAGGGACGCAGCCGCTCGATGTTGTCGCAAATGATCTTTAGGGCACCGGTCACCGGTACGGCCAGAATTAGCCCCATAGCTCCCCACAGCCATCCCCAGAACAAAAGCGAAAGCGTGACTGCCAAGGGATTCAGTTGCAGGCGCTTTCCCAACACCATGGGATAAAGCACGTTCATGGCGAACAAGTGCAATCCAACCACAACCGCGCAGGTTAGGACAAACGTGCCGGTAGTCAGGTAGCCGAGGCCGACGATGACGGGCGGCAAGATCGCCAGGATGACACCCATATACGGCACAAGGCTCAAGAAGCCGCTAAGAACGCCCAGGAAATAGAAGTAAGGAAGTCCCATCAAGCCGAAGGCCGCCATACTAGCCGCGCTCAGGAACAGTCCAATCATGAAATTGCCCACGATGAACGATCGAATCATCGCCGCAATGAGCCCCAGAGTCACGTAGGCAGTGTTGCGGTTTTCCATGCGGAAAAGCATCACCGAGGCAGCCCGGACGTGGTCCTGCCAACTCAACATGAAATACACAAGGAAGGGAATGAAGGTGACCGCCAACACCGTCTGAGAAACGGAACTCGCGTTCTCGCTCAAGTAGTTGCGCAGTCCGCTGCTCTGCTTCAACGTCACCGCGTTCTTGTCGTCGGGCTCGGTCGGCAACACTGAATCAGTGGTCCTCTCAAACTGTTCAGCCTGCTGCCTGATTCCGTCCACGATGTGCTTGAGCCGGATCTTGTACTCCGGCACTTGCATCACAAACTCCACGGCGCGCGCATAAGACAGATAGGAGACAGTGGCAATGGAGGCGACCAGGAGAAAAACCGCAACCGCCGCACCGAGCGAGCGGGGAACCCGGAAATTCGCCAGGGCATCGGTCAGCGGCGTCAAGACGAACGACAACAGGATCGAAGTCAGGACGACGATCAGGACCAACTTGGCGACATACATCAAGCAGAGCACCGCGGCGGTTGCCAGGATGGTCAGTGCTGCCGCTTGCACTCGCTGGATGCGCCGCTGCTCTGCGTCCGGACCAGACGGTCGTACCGGAGCCTCCCGGCGTAAAGGCTGTTCGCCGACGGGATCGAGATTGGGGAAGACTTCTGGCGTTCCGGGCGCATTGAGGTCGTCGATGAGTGGGTCGGCCATTTCGCCTATCGTACTCGCACACCGTGCAGAGTCCGAATTAGGATACCCTTGCGGAATCAATATGGAAACTACTTCTTCGTCAGCGGAAGACGTGCTCCGCCGAGGGCGGATTATGGCGATTGACTTTGGGTCGCGCCGGATCGGATTGGCTGTCACCGACGAGCTCGGGCTGACCGCCCAGGGTTTGCCCACATTGCACCGCAGCAACAAGCAAAACGACTTCAATCATCTGCGACGGACGATTAAGCAATTCGGCGTAGTCGAGATCGTGATGGGACTACCCCTCCGCATGAGCGGAGAGCATGGGATCCAGTCAGACAAAGTCGAGGCATTCGCCGAGGAACTGCGGAAACGGTTCAAACTGCCCGTCCACCTCTTCGATGAGCGCCTCACTTCGGTCGAGGCCAACCGGGTACTGGGCGAGACCGAGATGAGTGGCCGCCGCAAAACCGAAGTGGTTGATCAATTGGCGGCCGTACTTATCCTGCAGGCATTCATGGAGTTTCGTAATTCAAGCCGTAACTGAGACCCTCGAACGCTCCGCCGTCATCTAAGCTTCTAGCATTCGATATTGAGTAAAGTTATTCGTGCGAACATTCTTCAAACTAATCGTCGTAGTTCTGCTGCTGTGCGCCGCGTGGTTTACCTGGGAGGCGCTGCTGCCGGTGACTCCGGGTGAGACGAAGTTCGTTCTCCTTCGCCCTGGGTGGAGCACCCGTCACATCGCCCAGACACTTCAACGGGAAGGCGTCATCCGTAGCGCACCCGCATTCTTGGTGATCCACTACGCGATGGGGCAGGGAAGCCTCAAGGCCGGCGAATACAAGTTCGAGCTTCCCGCCAACGCTCTGCAGGTGCGGGAGCGGGTGTTACGGGGCGACGTTTTCGCCCGCACGGTGGTGGTGCCGGAGGGCTACAACCTATTTGACATCGCAACCGTGGTCGAGCAGGCGGGGCTAGGCCCTGCGGCTGACTTTGTCACTGCAGCCCAGAACGACGTGTCGCTGCTGCGGGATATCGATCCTCAGGCGCAGTCCCTGGAAGGCTACCTATTCCCTGATACCTACCAATTCACCCGCATCGACACCATGCACGATATAGCTGCCGGCATGGTGCATCGCTTCCGCCAGACCGCGCAGAAGATTGGTTTGCTGGGCGCGCCTGATATTCACCGCATCGTTACTATGGCGTCGATCGTTGAAAAGGAAACCGCAGTGCCCGACGAGCGCCCTCTTGTCGCTGGCGTGTACTTCAATCGTTTGGACCGGAATATGGCGTTAGGGGCGGATCCAACCGTCATTTACGCTGCTCTGCTGGCTGGCCGATACCGCGGAACAATCTACCAATCGGATTTGCAGTCCGACTCTCCGTATAACACCTACAAGTTTCCCGGCCTGCCGCCTGGACCTATCGCCAATCCCGGAGCGGCCGCACTGCAGGCTGCCATGCATCCCTCGCACACAGATTTTCTCTACTTCGTGAGCGACAACAATGGCCATCACCGATTCTCGCGCAACCTCGAAGAACACGCCAAGAATGTAGCGGAGTATCGCAAGGCGGTAGCGGCGCCACGATGACGCTATGCTTCGATTCCTTACACCGCGAACCGTGTGTGGGCCTCACGACTCCGTCAACCCGGGATATACTGGTTGGTTTGGATCAGCTCTTGGCCCGTCCCGTATGAAGTTGCGCCGTCTTCTCATTCCAGCCATCTTTGCGTGCTTGCTCAGCACCGGGTGCCTGTTTCGCACACGGACGGTCGAGGTGCGCCTGAGCACCGCCAAGCTTCAAACGGCCACCCAACAGCAATTGATTGATCGCGTTAACCATGATGCTGCGCAGATCAAGACCCTCAACTTGACTGTAGACATTGACACCTCGGTGGGGGGTGAAAAACGCGGGAAGGTCACCGACTTTAAGGAAATTCGAGGCTACATCCTCTTACGGAAGCCGAACATGTTGCGCATGATCGGCCTATATCCGATCGTACGCAATAAGGCGTTCGACATGGTCAGCGACGGCCAGGAGTTCAAGCTGTCGATTCCGGCGTCGAACAAGTTTTATGTCGGACACAACAGTGCGATCAAGGACTCCAACAATCCTCTGGACACGCTTCGCCCGCAGGCTATCTACGATGCGCTGCTGCTGCAGGAGATTAATCCACAGGACGAAGTCGCCGTGATGGAGAGCAGTACGGAGATGGTGGTGGACGCCCAGACCAAGAAGCTGGTGCAGCAGCCAAATTATGTTTTGGACGTGCTGCGACACACTGACCGAGGCTGGACTCTGGCGCGAAAGGTGGTCTTCGATCGAACCAACATGGTTCCTCATCGCCAGATTACCTTTGACGACCTCGGCAACGCGGTCACCGAGGCCCGCTACCAGGCGTTTGCGGACTACGATGGCACCCGATTCCCCGGCTACATCGAGATCAAGCGGCCCCAGGAAGAGTATGACATTCGTCTGATTATGGTGAAGGTAACGCTGAATCAGCCAATCAGCGAGGACCAATTTGCCCTGCAGCAGCCGGTCGGCTCCGAACTGGTGAACCTGGACGAACGGAAGCTAAGCACCGAACCCGGCGTCGCACCCGCGAACCCGCCGATTAAGCCCCCACCCGCCAACAGTTCCCCGACTCCGCATTAAGTTGCATTCCTGGCAAAATCACTCATCATGAAAGAAGGCCCCAACCCGCATGACGGGTTGGAGCCTTGACGATCTGCGGTATTCGGCTGCCGAACTAACGCTTCGACTGGCCGCGTGCCAGCTTCTTAACCTTGCGTTTTGCCGATCCGCGGGCATAGGTGCGGGGTGCCTTCGGCGCCGCTTTTTTACGGGCTACGCGCTTCAGTTTCTTGCGCTCTGTCTTATCAGCAGTGTTCTTAGTATTTGCCATGGATACTACGTTCCTTTGTGATCTTGGATTCGAAGGGGGCGCTTCTCAACGCCTTGGAGCCTGGTCATCCGGTCTCAACCCTTCGCTTGAGTACAAATGAATTCGTCGGCCATTTACGCCTTTTCTAGTTGGGCGTACTTCTCTACCAGCTTTTTCAAGCCGAACTTAGGAAATTGTACCGTAATCTTCGCGTCTTCCCCATCCCCCTCACGCTGGTACACCATCCCTTCGCCGTATTTCGGATGGCGCACGCGCTGTCCCGGGCGAAAACCGGTGCGCCCCGGAGCCTCCGTTGCCTCCGCCTTGGGCAGCGAAAACTTCTTGCCACGCGACGCGAAGAAGTCGGCGATATTTCCCATCGAGTTGTAGTTGGTTCCGCGATAGGAGTTCCGTGGCTTGGCCTCGCGCTGGGGATATTGTGGACGCTGGTCTTCGTCTTCGTAGGAATAATGCGTCGAGGTTCCTTCGTCATGGGTGATCAGGGACGAGGATCGGCGCGGCGTTCCCAACTCCTGCAGCAATTCCGGCGGCAATTCTTCGAGGAAACGCGATGGGATGCTCGCCTCCGGCATATCCGTGCCGTAGCGGCGGCGATAGCGCGCGTGCGTCAGAATCAGCGTATCCATAGCGCGGGTCATTCCCACGTAGCACAGGCGACGTTCTTCCTCCATGTCGTCGGGCGCCAGTAGGGTGCGCGAATGAGGAAACAGGCCCTCCTCCAGCCCCACCAGGAAGACCAGCGGAAATTCCAGCCCCTTGGCCGCGTGCAACGTCATCAACGTGATTCGTGAATTCTCGTCATAGTCGTCGGCGTCACTAACCAATGCGGCGTGGTCGAGAAATTCGTTCAGCGTCTCGCCGCGGTCTCGCGAGTCCATGGCGGCATTTACCAGTTCCCGCAAGTTGTCGATCCGGGCGAGGGCATCGGGGGTGTCTTCTGCTTCCAGTTGCTTGATGTACCCTGTCCGGTCGATCAGGAACTTCAGCAACTCGGCTGTCGTGGCCGCGGACCCAGGAGCGCGAAACCCTTCGATCGCCTCGTCCTTCCCCGCGGCAGATTCAGTCTGAGCATCCACTCCGGCGTCTCCAGTTGCCAATTCGTCCGGACGGAAGTCGGTCGCATCGTCGCTGCCAAACATTTCGGGAGAAAAGTCCATAGCATGCTGGAAATTCTCCTCTTCGTCCTCCTGCACGGAAGCTGTCTCTACGTAAGGCGAGGTCGTCTGCGCCAGCCGCTCGCCGAACGTCCCCAGGTACATGGCCCGAGCATCGTCGATCAGGCCTTTAAAGATTTTCAGCGCCGCCAGAGCCCGAGGCGGCAACAGCTCTCGCTTGACCGCCTCGCCGATTGCACCCCAAATGGACAGGCCGGTTTCCAGGGCAATCCGCTCCAGCGTCTCAGTGGTGTTTTTTCCGATCCCGCGAGCTGGTGTGTTGATGATTCGCATCATGGCGATGGAATCGTCGGGGTTCTGTATGGCCTTGAGATAGGAGATCAGGTCCTTGACCTCAGACCGTTCGTAAAAGCTAAAACCTCCCACAACGTGGTACTTCAACTGGTAGCGCCGCATGGCTTCTTCGAGAAGGCGCGACTGCGAATTGGTGCGGTACAGCACGGCAGCACGTGGAACTTCCCCGTTCTCAGCCCCCGCCTGCCGCAGGTATTTCGCGATGTAGTCGGCAGCGAACAGCGCTTCGTTCTCGCCATCGGGGGCTTCGTAGTAGCCAACCTTGGCCCCGCCGATCCGTTCGGTCCAGAGGTTCTTCCCTTTACGTTTGAGATTGTGGGATACGACCGCTGAAGCTGCCTGCAGGATGGTCTGGGTCGAGCGGTAATTCTGTTCCAGCCGGATGATCCGCGCGTTCGGAAAATCCTGCTCGAACTCAAGAATGTTCCGGATGTCGGCTCCCCGCCACGAGTAGATGCTCTGGTCCTCGTCGCCCACCGCGCAGACGTTGTGCTCGCCGCCGGTCAGCATTCGCATCAATTCGTATTGCGGGCGGTTGGTGTCCTGGTATTCGTCAACCAGGAGATGGCGATAACGCCGGTTGTAGCGTTCACGGGTCTCGCCGGACGATTTCAGCACCCGCACCGCGTAAAGCAGCAGGTCGTCGAAGTCCAGAGCATTCGACTTCGCCAGTTCCTGCTTGTAGACCTCGTAAATGTGGGCGACTCGCTCGGTCTTGGGGTCTCCCGACTGCAGGTAAACTTCCTGCGGATCGAGCATGTGGTTCTTGGCCCAAGAAATCCGCGACAACACGGTGCGGGGCGTCAGCTGTTTATCGTCGATTCCGAGGCGCCGCATCGCGGCCTTGACCACGCTTTGCTGATCGGCCTCGTCATAGATCACAAAATCCTTGCGGTATCCCTTACCGCCAATCTGCAGAGTCTCGATATCGCGGCGCAACAGACGCACACAAAACGAGTGGAAGGTCGCGATCAGCGGCTTGGCCAGCGTGCGCGCTCCGACCAGCGACTCAACGCGACTGGCCATCTCGCTCGCGGCTTTGTTGGTGAAAGTGACGGCGAGAATGGAGTCTGGCGCAACGCCCAGATTGTCGATGAAGTGCGCGATGCGATAGGTGATGACGCGCGTCTTGCCGCTGCCCGCGCCAGCCAGGATCAACACTGGCCCGCTGGCGGTTTCCACGGCTTCACGCTGTTGCGGATTTAGCTTGCGAGAGATACGACAATCTTGTTTCCTAGCTCTTCTCAGGGCCCACTCGCCCACGTTTGCGTCAAACAAATCGGCGCGGTGATTGCGCCGCAGTGCAGGCGACTATCTTCTTGCGCGATCAGTTGAGCTTGCTGCCGGCTTCGACTGTCCCCATGAGCCTGCGAGACTTGCACTCCTGGCAGGGGCAGTGTTCACGGAGGAATTCCCATGAATAGATGCCGTGCTGGTGGCCGTCGTTCCAGGTGAACCGGATGCCATACTTGCCCACCGGCTCCACCTCCGTAGGACGGGCCAGTGCTTTGAACATCGGCAATGCACCGGCAATAGGCTTCAGTGGATCACCGGGCTGGCGGCCGTCCTTATCGCGTTCTTCCTGGCACAGCGCGCAGGGACAGGCGTCGCGCAGAAAGACGAAGCTGTACGCGCTGCGATGGCCATCTTTCCACTCGATGTCCATTCCTGTGCCGCTGGTTTTGTTGACTTTGACCGACTTGGGATCTGCTACCAATTCCACACCTTACATCTCTTCTGCGTTTTTGTCGCGGGGCTGAATCTCTAGTATCGCAGATAACCGCCATGAAGCGTTGGAAGCGCTCGGGTACATCTTGAACAGAAAAAGGCCCGGATTCTCACCCAGGCCTTCTCGTCACCTTGTTGATCGAACGGCTGTTTCTCCTCGAAGCAGGTCAAGCAAACGGTGCGAGTTTATCTCTCGTCGTGACCGTTACGCTTGTCACTGTGCCACTTGCCTTTCCGGTCGTACCAGCCACCGGGGTCAGAGTGCCCGTTGCCGCGTTGGTCATACCAACCCTGGCTGTTCACAGGCGCATTTCCGTAGTAGCCATTACCGGGGGCATAGTACTGGTTTCGATATCTGTCGTCGTCCCGCCGCCCATAACAGTGGCGATCGTCGCGGTCGTGATCGCCATCGCAGCGGTGACGATCGTCCCAGTCCACTTGCTGGAGCAGGGTCGCGCCCTGAGTCGGTTGATACACCCCGTACTCAATTCGCGCAGATTCCCGATTGTTAAGTGGGACCGTGTTCTGCGCCGCTGCCGTCGCGCTCACCGTCGCGGCGCCAAGCGCCATCAGCAATGCGAAGCTCAGTTTCTTGTTCATCGTGCCCTCCGAATCCATCTTGTTCACCTTCGACGAATCAGTGGCGCCACCACATTGCGTACATACCTGCAAACCCTCCGGCAAATGGATAGTTGAGGCCACGACTCGCATTTCAGGATTCTTAACAGTCAACTGGTGGTGAAACACGATCTCTATCTGAAGCCAAACTTAAGGAACCAGTACTGCTCCAGACCTGCGGAACAATTTAGCGCGAAGGCGAAACCACTGTTCCAAGCTGCTAAGCTAGAAATTTGTTGGTTTCTGCGGAGCCCACAGATGGCAGATGTGCGCCGAGGACTGATCATCGTCAACACCGGACCCGGCAAGGGCAAGACCACCGCCGCCATGGGCACGGCGCTGCGCGCCGTTGGCAACGGCCTGAAGGTCCTCATGCTGCAGTTCCTCAAAGGCTCCTGGCATTATGGCGAACTCGATGCCGTGAAGGCGTTCGGCGACAACTTCGTCATGAAGCAGATGGGACGCGGCTTCGTAAAAGTCGGCGGAGCGGAGACCGATCCCGAAGACGTGCGCCTGGTTGAGGAAGCATGGGCAGAAGCCGAGCGCGCCATACTCTCCGGCGAATGGGACCTGGTGATCCTCGACGAAATCAATTACGCCATCAGCTACAAAATGCTCGATCCCGAAAAAGTCGTGGCTACGCTGAAGAAGAAGCCCGAGATGGTCCACGTCATTCTCACTGGACGCAACGCGCATCCCAGCATCGTCGAAATCGCCGACACCGTCACCGAGATGAAAGAAGTGAAGCACGCTTATACCAAGGGCATCGAAGCGCAGCGCGGGATCGAGTACTAAGCGGCGACAATTCTTACTCCCGTCGGCTACACTGAGGGACGACTATGGCATGGTTTAAGCGGGAACAGGGAGAGCTCGACACCTCGGGCGAGAAGCGCGTCAAGACCGAAGGTCTCTGGGTCAAGTGCGATCAATGCCGCCAGATTATCTGGAAGAAGGACCTCGACCAGAACTTCAACGTCTGCCCGAAATGCGATCGCCACTTCCGCATCGACGCCCGCACCCGCCTTGGCTATCTGCTTGACGACGGCAAGTATCAAACCGAAGACGGCAACCTGGTCTCCAATGACCCGCTGAAATTCACCGACCTGAAGTCCTATGCCGACCGCCTGAAGCGCGCGAAGAACGACACCGGACTGAACGACGCCATCATCAATGCGCGCGGCAAGCTGAACGGCAAGCCGGTGATCGTCAGCGCAATGGAGTACGCATTTATCGGTGGATCGATGGGCGCAGTGGTCGGCGAAACCATCACTCGCGCGGTGGAGAAGGCTACCGCCGAAAAGCTTCCACTCATCATCGTTTCGGCCTCCGGCGGAGCGCGCATGATGGAAGGCGTGGTCAGCCTGATGCAGTTGGCGAAGATCTCCGCCGCGCTGGCCCGCATGGACGACGCCAAGGTGCCCTACATCTCCATTCTCACCGACCCCACCACCGGCGGAGTCACCGCGTCCTTTGCCATGCTGGGAGACCTGAACATCGCCGAGCCGGGAGCACTGATCGGATTCGCAGGGCCGCGCGTGATCGAGCAGACCATCCGCCAGAAGCTGCCCGAGGGCTTCCAGCGCAGCGAGTTTCTGCTGGCTCACGGCATGCTCGACGCCGTGGTGCATCGCCGCGAGCTGAAGAACTACGTCTCACGTGCCCTGGACTTCATGCAGACCCCCAAGTCTTCCTAGAGCTGCTCTTTCAGCACCGAGGCACGGAGAGCGCGGACCCTTTTCTCGATGGTCTTTCCTCTGCGATCTTTTCTCGGCGATAATCTTCTCCGTGTCCTCCGTGTCTCTGTGGTGAACTTGTTCTGATGTGCCTCGCATCACCGCCGCGAACTGTTCGATGCTTTACACTCGCTGCGGGAGTGAACTATGAAAGCTGTTGTCGTTACCCGCGTCGGTGGGCCGGAAGTTCTGGAAGTGCGCGACGTACCCGAACCGGTCGCCAAGCCAGGGGAAGTCATCGTCCACGTGGAAGCCGCCGGCGTAAATTTTGCCGACACGATGTCCACCCGCGGCACCTACAGCAGCACGCCGCCTCCGCCGTTCATCTCAGGGCGCGAGTTCGCAGGAGTCGTTGAGGGCACCCAGGAACGCGTCATGGGCTATGCGCAATACGGCGCTGCTGCCGAGAAAATCGCCGTCTCCCGCAAGATGATCTGGCCCCAGCCCAAGGGCTGGACCTCGGAACAATCAGCCGCCTTCCCGGTAAATTTCTTCACCGCCTATCTCGCGTATTGGAAGGCTGGCATGACCTCCGACGCCATCGAGCCCGTGTATGTCGAAGGCGAACGCCAGCGTCGCGTGCTGATCCACGCTGTCGCCGGAGGAGTAGGCACGGCCGCCGTGCAGATTGGCAAGCTTCTCCGCTTCGAAACCTACGGAACGGCGTCGTCGGCCGAGAAGCTGGAACGCGTCACGAAGCTAGGACTCGATCATGGCATCAACTATCGCGAGGTCGATTACGAAACACGCATCAACGAACTCACCAACGGCGAAGGTGTCGATGCCGTTTTCGAAATGCTTGGCGGCGAACATACCGCCAAAAGCCTGCGCTGCTGCCGCGAATTCGGGCGGGTCATCATTTACGGCACCGCGACCGGTGAGCGCCAGAAGTTCGACGTCGGAACCATGATGTCCCGCAGTCTGAGCGCGCATGGCTTATGGCTGAGCGTGCTGGCCAACGATCACGCACTGATGAACGACTGCCTGAAAGCCATGGAGCCATGGATCGAGCAGGGCAAGCTGCATCCGGAGATCGGCCACACGCTTCCCATGGAAGCAGGCCGGCGAAGCCCATCGGCTGCTGTTGCAGCGCGCCAATTACGGAAAATCGTGCTGACCATCGCATAGAGCGGCTGTCAGCGCTTTGCCAGATACAAGAAGATTCAGGAAGAGAGGATCTTGTTTTGGACGCCAAGCCGTGGTTGGTGCTGCTACTTTTCTTGTTCATTTGCCTCGGAGCCGCCAGCCTGGCGTCGTTTCTAACCGCACGCGGCGTGCGCGAATGGTATCCCAGCTCCGCAAGCCACCCGGCACTCCTCCCAGCTTTGTCTTTGGCCCGGTATGGACGATTCTCTACCTGTTGATGGCCGTCTCTGCCTGGCTGGTGTGGCGGGACTACGGCTGGCGCGGTGGCGGCTCGGCGCTGCTCCTGTTTTTCGCGCAGCTGGGCCTGAACATTGCGTGGTCGGGAATATTTTTCGGTGCGCGACTGCCCGGCGTGGCGTTCGCAGAAATCCTGATCCTCTGGCTGGCAATCCTCTTCAACATCGCTGGTGTTCCACTGGCTCACGCCGGTCGCGTCGCTGTTGCTGGTTCCCTACCTATTCTGGGTGACGTATGCCGCTTACTTGAACTTCGGCATTTGGCGGCTCAACCCGCCAAAACGCGCGATCACTAGACACCTGAGCGATCAGTCAACGGTGCTAAGCTGAAGTATGAACTTCGTTTCTCTTGTAGGGTTTGGCGCGGGCACCTTGTGCACGCTGGCCTACCTGCCGCAAGCGCTGCATTCCTTTCGCACCAAGTCGGTCCGCGATCATCTCGCTCGTCATGCTGGTCAGCCTGAACGTCGGGCTGTTGCTATGGGTCGCCTACGGCTTCCTGATCCACTCGCTGCCCCTGATCCTGCCGAACGCGATCACGTTCTTTCTGGCTTTCCCGCTGCTGATTATGAAGCTTCGCTACCACGTCGAGCCCGACGAGCCAACCGGCAACGAAGCCGTCGCGAACCTCCCGCACGAACTCTTAACTGCCAGATCTGCTTCGCGAAGTAATAGATCGACAGCACGACTCCGATCACGATCACGATGGCGCGGATGTTCTCCGGCTTGGTCTTCTGCGCGAAGTGAGCCCCGAAATATCCGCCCAGCATCGAAGCCACCACCATCAGGATCGTCTCTGGCCAGTACACTGCGTGGGAAACGATGAACAACAGCATCGCTACCCCGTTGGACACCGTCGTGAGCAACGCCTTCAAGGCATTCATGGTGTGGATCTCGTCCATGCCCAG
This sequence comes from uncultured Acidobacteriaceae bacterium, assembly GCA_963696575.1. Classification (GTDB taxonomy): domain Bacteria; phylum Acidobacteriota; class Terriglobia; order Terriglobales; family Acidobacteriaceae; genus DASRAA01. The sequence continues at coordinate 213,507 of CAVOKT010000004.1, read as the reverse complement.
CAGGGCCAGCATGGCGAGAATGAGAATTCCGGCGCCCGCCCCGAAGTATCCGATGTAAAACGCGATGAAAAGTTGAAGCACCACTCCCCGTCCGGTGGCGAATTCATGATGTTCGCCGCTGCGCGTGCGCTGGCGCACCCAGCGCGTCACCCGGCCGCTCATGGCGAAGATAACGGTCGCAATCAGAATCAGCCACGGCACCAGCCGCATGAAAGTCGTCTGCGGCGTTATGAGCAGGGTCCAGCCACCCAGCACGCCGCCGATGACTCCGGTGATGAGCAGCGGCATCACAGTCTTCCAGCGAAGATTGCGGAACTGGGTGCGATAGGCGCCGATGCTGGCCACTTGGCCAGGCCACAGCGCCACAGTGTTGCTGGCATTTGCATTCACCGGCGGAATGCCGACGAACAGTAATGCGGGAAACGATATGAAGCTGCCTCCGCCGGCTACGGAGTTGATGGCGCCCGCGACCAGCGCGGCGAAGAACAAGATTGTGGCGTGGCCGACGTGCATTCGTCTGAAAAACCGATGGTATCAGGTGAATGGCGAAATCTGTCCAGCGCGGGGTACGCACGCTCCGTCGTCTCCGATATGGCATTGTTGTCTAACTAGGAACCCTCCCAGAGGTGCATGGATACAGGCCCGCCGAGGTGGGGGCTGTGGAAAACCCGCATAAAATCTGGCGAAAACGCTTCCTCAGCTTCGACGAATGTTATAAGACTACGCTCGATTTGAGCATTCTTACCGCTCAATGATTCAAGGAGGAATACCCAATGGCAGCAGGAATGACCAAGACACAGCTCGTTCGGCACCTTGCCGAGAAGCACGAACTGAGCAACAAGCAGAGTAGCGGCGTTGATGGAATACATTCGCCGAAATCGCAATCAAAGAAACCAAGAAGAACGGCGTGTTTGTCGTGCCGGGCTTGGGCCGTCTGGTGAAATCGAACCGCAAAGCGCGCATGGGCCGCAATCCACAGACCGGCGAAGCGATCAAGATTCGCTGCCAAGACCGTCGTGAAGTTCCGCGTGGCCAAGGCTGTGAAAGACTCTATCGCGCCGGCCAAGAAGTAGTCATTGATTTTTTGGGGTTCAGCAGGGCCGGCGATCGCGCCGGCCTTTTTCTTTGAGTACCATCCGAGCGTCAATGCAATGTCGTCGGCGCTCACGCAGCGTCATGCGAGAACACCTGCCCGTTCTTCATCACGAACTTCACCCGCCCCAGTTCGCCGATGTCAGTCAACGGATTTCCCTGCACCGCGATAATGTCGGCGTACGCCCCCGGCGCAATCACGCCAATCTCGTCCGGTCATGTCGAGCATCTCCGCAGGACGCGTGGTTGCCGAACGAATTGCCTCCATCGGCGACATGCCGAACTTCGTCATCAGATCAAACTCCGTGCGCGATCGGCTCCGTCCACGGAATCCCGCCGATGTCGGTGCCAAAGACGATCTTGCAGTCCCGCCTGCACGGCCTTCTTGAATGACTGCTCGTGATCGGCGGCGCGCGCGCGGTCGCGCTTGCCTTCCGGCGTGTTCTCCGGCGACCAATCGGTGTAATACACCGAGAGCGTCGGGCAATACCACGTGCCCTGCCGCTTCATCTGCGCAATGGCCGCGTCGTCCAGCAGCAACCCATGCTCGATGGAATCGCACCCGCCATCGAGCGCGCGATGCAGGCCCTCGCCGCTGTAGGCGTGACACGCCACTTTGTGCTTCCAGCCATGCGCCTCGTCCACGATCGCCTTCAGCTCCTCTACCGTCAGCGTGGGCTGCGAAACCAGGTTGCCGTCCTTGTCCACCCACGAGCGGTGCGTCATGTACACCTTGATCCAGTCGGCGCCGTAGTCGAGTTGCTCGCGCGCCGCCTTGCGCGCCTCGACCGGCCCATCGACGATCTGCACTCCCTTCGGCACCTCGACTCCCGGAGCGTAGCCCTCCAGCGGATAGCCGCCGGTTGTCGAAATCCCGCGTGTGGTCGGCGAAAATACGCGGCCCCGGAATGATGCCTTCGTTGATCGCCTGCTTGATGCCGACATCGCCGTAACCGGCGCCTTCCGTCTCCATGTCGCGAATGGTGGTGAAGCCCTGCTCCAGCGCCCGCCGCGCCGACACCGTCGCTCGCGCCGCGCGATACGACGGATAGAACTTCAGCAACTGGATGTCGTATCCGCCTTTGGCCGGGTCCTCTCCCTGCAGAAAGATGTGGGTATGCGACTCGATCATTCCCGGAAGCACCGTCGCGTTCGACAGGTCGATGACGTTGGCGCCCGCGGGAACTTTCACGCTGCCTCGCATCGCCGACCGCCTCGATCTTCTCCCCGCGAATCACGATCACTTGATTGTGCTTTGGTTCGTCGGCGCGAGGATCGATCAGCGTCCCAGCGCGAATCACGGTTACCTGGACTGCAGTCGGGTGACGCAGTCTGCGCAGCACCGCCGCGCAGGACAACAGCACGAGCGAACAAGCAACGACGCATATTCGCTGCTCTTCATGGCCGTACATGCTCCTCTTGACGACAGCGAGTCCTCGTCACTTCAATTCCGCGGCGATGATGGCGTCCGCCTCGATCTCCACCAGCATCTCGGGAGAGACCATCGCCACCACTTGCAGCATCGTCGCTGCGGGACGAATGTCGCGGAACACCTCGCCATGCGCCCGCGCCACTTCCTCCCAGCGGCTGATGTCGGTTACGAACATCCGCGTGCGCACCACATCGCGCAAGCTCGCTCCCGCCTGCAGTCAGCGCCCGCTCAATGTTCTTCAGCGTCTGCACCGCCTGGGCGTACATATCGTTTCCGCCCACGATCTTTCCGTCGCGCCTGTGGCCACCGTTCCCGCCACCGAACGAACGGACCCACTCTTCACCGCGCGCGAAAATCCTACTTTCGGTTCATAAGGCGAATTGCCTGAGATTTCTGTCGATTCATCGATCACCTCCGTGTGAATGCGAAATTGTGTCACACGCCGACGCAAATCAGCGCCCGACCGTAGGCGCACGATTTTAGCAACCAAGCTCTACTCTGCTAACAGGGTCGTCGAATATCACTAGGCATCAGCTAACTAAGGGACCTGTAAATCCCGACGGCTGCGCATCAGCCCGGCACAAATCAACCCCACGGTCGCCGCTGTGCGTAGTACCGCTGTCTCCGAGACGCATCCAATAGAGTTAAGAGGTGCGTCGGAAACGTCTTGCGTTTCGAAACGAATCTCGGCTATCAACGCATCACATCAGCTACGCGGATCCTGATCAGGCGGCATCGCGTCAAGAGGTTGGGACCAACACATGATTCCTGAATCGCACTCGCTGCAGGCGCTGTTCACCGAACTCATTCATCACCACTTCGACCGCGACATTGGACTGCGCGACTCCGAGGTGCAGGACTACATCGTCAACGTGCTGACCGAGTTCTGCGAGGTCGAGCAGATGTTGAAGCTGCGCGATGCCAACGAGCGCCCGCTCGACGACGTTGGCGAGATGCTGCTCGAGGCCGACCCCATCTATGGCCCTGCGCCGTCGTTCGACCGCGAGCGCCAGGTGCGCAAGCACATCGGCGACTACACGCTTTCCTCGCCGGAATGTTCCCCGAGAGCATCAATCACTATCGCCTGCGCCGCCAGCGCCTGGAGAGCTTTGTCGACTTCATCAAGGCGGGCAAGGAGAGCTACTTCATCGTCTCCAAGTTCGACCAGTTCGAGTACGCGCGGCTGGCGCCGCTCTTCGGCAAGCTGGCACACGAGTTCGAATCGTGCGTGTATGGATTGAACCTGGTGAAGGGCGACCTCGACGAGATGCAGCACCCCATCACGCGCCAGGCCAAAGAAATCGTGATGTAGGGAACGCGATTCGCGGCGCAGGCCGCTATTGCGCCTGCTGCGCCGTCACGTTCTGCTCTGCGCCATCGCATTCGCCGCGTTCATGCCCTCGCGAATGCAGTCCGGCACGCCGATGCCGTGATACGCATTGCCCGCGATCGCAAGCCCGGGAATCTCTTTGACCCGCTTTTCGATGCGCTCGACCCGCGCGATGTGGCCCGACTCGTATTGCGCCATCGCTCCCCGCCAGCGATACACGCGCTCGAACATCGGCCGCGCTTCCAGCTTCACGATCTTCTTCAGTTCGCTCCGCACCGTACCCACCATCTCGTCATCCGTGAGGTTCAGCACGGCCTCGTCGCGCGCTCCCCCCAGGAAGCAGCGCAAGATGCCCTTGTCCGCCGGAGCGCGATGCGGAAACTTGTTATGGACGAACGTGCACGCCAGCATGCGCGTGCCTTCGCTGCGCGGCACCAGGAACCCAAACCCCGGCGGCATATGCCTGAGCTGGTCCATGTGGTAGCCCAGCGTGACCGTCACCGACGAGCTGTAGGTGATGCCCAGCAGGTCGTCCGCCAGATCGCGATCGACGCTCTCCAGCAGCGCCCCCGGCGACGTTCGCGGGAGTCGCCACGATGATGGCGTCGAACATCTCGTTCCCGCCCATATCGATGGCAACGCGCCAGCTCGTCGCTCTTCGCGATACATGCCGCGAACCCGCGTGCGCATGCGAATCGACGCGGGGTCGAGGCGCGCCACGATGGCATCCACCATCTGCTGCATGCCATCTTTCAGCGAGCTGAACAGCGGACGCGGCGGCTGCTTGCCCGCCATGGCCCGCATCTTGTTGTGCGCCGCCAGCATGGCGCGGCTCAGGCTGCCGTATTTCTCTTCCATCTCCACGAAGCGCGGAAGCACCGCGCGCGCGCTCAACTTGTTCGCATCGCCGCCGTACACGCCCGACAGCAGCGGATCGGCCAGCCGGTCGACCACCTCGGCGCCAAAGTGCCGCTCCACCAGCTCGCCCACCGTCTCGTCGTCCTCCATCGGCCGCGGAGGATGCATCAGCTCCCGCGCCATGCGCAGCTTCGTCCCCCACGAGAACAGCGGCGACAATGCCGTGGGAACCAGCTTGGTGGGCACCATGAACATCAGGCCGTCGGGCATGGCGACCAGCCGGCCCTTCACCACGATGTAGGTTTTGCGCTGCGCATCATTGGAGCCGATGAGTTGATCGTCGATGCCCAGCTCTTTGCACAGCGTCAGCGCCCAGGGCTTTTCGGTGAGGAACGAATCCGGCCCGGCCTCGACCAGGCAGCCGTCCACGCGGTCGGAGTACATCGACCCGCCCAGCCGCTGGCTGCTCTCAAATAGTGTGTAGGCGAGGTCGGCACCGGCGGCGCGGGCCTTTTCCAGATAGAAAGCGGCGCTCAGTCCGGAGATGCCGCCGCCAATAATCGCAACTCGCTTCATAAATGCTATTGCATCTTCTCAGCCGCCAGCCGATTCCGTCGCAAGTCGGCGCCGCAGCCAGCTCCGCGCTGCGAACGATGTCCAGCGATCGCCTTCGCGAAACGTCGGCGAGTCGTTCAGCGACTCGGCGCGGTACAGCTTCATGCCACGCTGCAGCTGCGAAGTCGCGAAACAGTATATCGATGTCGAACAGAATTTCCACGTGGTCGCACACGAACCCGATCGGCTGGAGGAAAACCGCCGTCTGTCCCGCCTCCCGCAGTCTGACGATCGTGTCCTCCACCGTCGGCCCCAGCCACTCCCCGCCCGACATGCCCTGGCTTTGGAAGGCGAATTTCCACTCGCCAATCTCCGGAACTTGCTCCGCCACCAGCGCCGCCGTCTCGCGCGTCTGCGCTTCGTAGGGATCGCCCTCCGTGATCGTCCGCTTCGGCACGCTGTGCGCGTGAACAGCACCGGCAGCCTCGAACCGTGCTCTCGCGCACGCCTTCGCCCAACCCGCCCGCAGCTTCTCCGCGAACGCCTCGATCAGCAGCGGATGGTCGTGCCACTCCTCAACGAAATCGATCGGGAACGGCGCGCCTCGCACCGAACAGCGCTTCCTTGTACAGTCCCACGCTGGTGCGCGAATTGTGCGGCGCCAGGCATACCGCCACCGCCTGTCCCACATTGTCAGATGTCATCTGCCGCAGCGTATCGGCAATGAACGGATGCCAGTTCCGCATCCCAACATATGCCGGAATGCCCAGCTCGCGCGCCACGATCGTCCGCCTGCTGCTCGCGTGATCCGCGTCAGCGGCGAGCTGCCGATCAGCGAATAGCGATGCTGCACTTCTCGCACCACCGCCTCGGGCATCGGACGCCCGCGCGAGATGTTCTGCAGAAACTCGGGAATGTCCTCGACCCGCTCGGGGCTGCCGTGCGCGATCAGCAGGACTGCCGTCCTGCTCATGACTGTCCTCGCCGCCTTGCGCCGCCGTGCTGAACTCGTGCACGAAGTCGGCCAGGTTCTTCACATTGTCCACCGGAGTCTGCGGCAAAATGCCGTGCCCCAAATTGAAGATGTGTCCCGGCCGCCCGTCCGCCAGCCGCAGGATGTGTTCCGCCCGCTGCTTCACTTCATTCCACGAAGCAAACAGCGTCACCGGATCCAGGTTCCCCTGCACCGCATGCTTGTGTCCCACCGTCTGCCAGCCCTCATCGAGCGGCACCCGCCAGTCCAGCCCCATCACTTCCGCGCCAGTCTCCGACATCGACGGCAACAGCGTGGTGCTGTCGGTGCCGAAGTAAATGATCGGCACGCCGGTCGCTTTCTGCAGCCGCTTGCACCAGCCTCTTCGTGGGCTCGAGCGCATAGCGACGGTAATCGTCCACGCTCAGGCAGCCCACCCAGCTATCGAAAATCTGGATGACGTCTGCGCCATGCCGCACCTGCTCGGCCGCATACTCCGCCAGCACCTCGACCAGCTTATTGACCAACTCCTCCCAGACCGCGGGCGAGTTGTACATCAGCTTCTTCACTTCCACGTAATGCCGCGAACCCCCGCCCTCCACCATGTAGCTGGCGAGCGTGAACGGAGCGCCGCAGAACCCGATGACTGGCAGCTTCGAACCGAAATGCTTCACCACTTTGCCCACGGCCTCGGCGACATAGCCCAATTCAGCAGCGCGGTCGGTGCGCAGGACCTTCACGTCTTCGGCCGTGCGAATCGGCTTCTCGATCACCGGGCCTTCGCCGGGCGAGAAGTGAAACGGCATCCCCATCACTTCCAGCGGCAGCAGCAGGTCGGCAAAGATGATGGCGGCATCGACGCCGAGATACTCCGCCGCAGTGATGGTCACCTCGGCGGCGACTTCCGGCTTCTTGCAGATTTCCACCAGCGAATACTGCTTGCGAACGTCGCGATATTCCTTCATGTAGCGTCCTGCCTGGCGCATGAACCAGACCGGAGTGGTCTCCACAGGAAGGCGCTTGCAGGCACGTACAAAGAGCGAATCAGGAGCGGACATAACCATTAAATGTAGCATTCCACCTCACCTGCCCCTGTGACGCCAATCACAAGGAGTGAGTCCGCGATCGCCAACACGCTCCCCGAGAGGACCGCTGCCTAATGAATCAGATAGAAGAGATCAACTCTATGCCTCCGTGCCTCCGTGGTGAATTCTCTTCTGCGATGTGTCCTGCGTCACTTCGCCATTCCTCGGTGGGTTTTTATAATCACGGGTTGGACTTGCGTCATGAATCCCGCCGAACCCCGGCACGCCATCAATCCGTGGATCGTCACCGCTCGCCGTCATGCTGGCGACGTTCATGGAGATCCTCGACACCACGGTAGTCAATGTCTCCGTCCCGCACATCGCCGGCAACATGGGCGCGACCGTCGAAGAGGGCACCTGGGTCGTGACCTCGTACCTGGTATCCAACGCCATCATCCTGCCCATGTCGGGATGGCTCGCCAACCGCTTTGGCCGCCGCCGCATCCTGCTCTCCTGTGTCATGGGATTCACCGTGACCTCGCTGCTCTGCGGCATGGCGACCAGCATGGAGGCCTTGATCTTCTTTCGCATCCTGCAGGGCCTCACCGGCGGCGGGCTGCAGCCTCTGGCCCAGGCCGTCCTGTTCGAGACCTTCCCTCCCAAACAGCACGGCTCGGCCATGGCTGCATTCGGACTGGGAATCATCCTGGCGCCCATCCTCGGCCCCACGCTCGGCGGCTGGATCACCGACAACTACTCCTGGCGCTGGATCTTCTACCTCAACCTTCCCGTCGGAATGATCTCCGTGATGATGATCAGTGCCTTCGTGCGCGATCCGCATTACATCGGCAAGCAACAAGACCGGCGGAGTCGACCTTTGGGGCATCGGCTTTCTCGCCCTCGGCTTTGGCATGTTGCAAGTCGTGCTCGACACCGGACAGCGCAAGGACTGGTTCAGCAGTCCGCAAATCCGCGCTGTGGGCTGCGCTCTGCGTCTTCGGTCTGGTCGCGCTGGTGGTGCGCGAGTTGACGGCCGAACACCCCATCGTCGACTTGCGCGTCCTCAAGGACCGGACGTTCGCCGCCGGCACCACCATCATGACCATGCTGGGGTTTGTGCTCTACGCCAGCCTGATGCTGCTGCCCATCTTCCTGCAAACCCTGCTCGGCTATCCCGCTCTGCAATCCGGGCTGGCGCTCTCGCCCCGCGGCATCGGATCGCTCGTCATGATGCCGATCGTCGGACAACTAACCAACCGCTACGATCCGCGCAAGCTCATTGCCGTCGGTCTTGTGGTCGGCGGATGGACCATGATCTCAGCCTATCGCACCTGAACCTCAACGCCGGTTACTGGGACATCTTCTGGCCGCAGGTAATCCAGGGCGGCGCGCATGGCTTTCCTGTTCATCCCGCTGATGGCCACCAGCATGTCCGGCATCGCGAAAGAGAAGATGGGCAACGCCACCAGCATCTACAACCTGATGCGCAATATCGGCGGCAGCTTCGGCATCGCCACCATGACCACGTTCCTGGCGCGCCGCAGCCAGGTGCACCAGAACCAGCTCATCGTCTCACGTCACGCCCTACGATCATGCAACCGCAGACAATGTTCCGCGGCATGCAGGCGTGGTTCACGGTGCATGGTTCCAATTCGGTCGATGCGGCCAAGAAGTCACTGGGCGCGATTTACGGCATGGTGCAGCAGCAGGCGGTGCTGCTGTCTTTCGTCGAGGCCTTCTGGATCATGGGCGTCATCTTCTTCTGCATGTTGCCGCTCGTACTGTTGCTGCGCAACGCTCGTGACCTGCACCCGCATGAAAAGAAGCCCATCGCGGCGATCCATAACGGCAAACAGTCCGAGCCTGCCGCCGAACCCGAACTCATCGGCGCATTCCATTGAGTGGCAAAAGCGCCAGGCTTTAGCACCGAAACGGTCCCGAAGGGAGAGGGCGATACATCTTTGTCGTGCACGCGCCTAATTCATTTCGTTGAACGTCTCACACGGCTGCACACTCCTGAGATCTGGGTACCAATAAAAGCAGGTTCGACTTGCATGAGATGTTTTGAACACATCTGTATAGCTCATCCACAACCAGCCCACCGCCCGTTGTTCATGGTTGACTAACGCGCGAACTGCCTCCGGAGACGTCCTGAACATTACGTTGGTCGTGTAAGCCGCACCGGGCAATAATGGCGCCAACGGTGTCACAACGCCTTGGTTGGGAGCTCGAGCTTCACCGAGCTTTTCGCTGTCGGAAAAAATGATCACTGCAGAAAACTGCACGTCAAAGGCGGGCGTCTTTCCGGTGTTTTGAACTTTGACCGCGAATCCACCTCCATCAGGTCGAAGAGGTAGAGCCACTGCATCCATCATGCCCACCCAGGCGCGTTGTTCGGTTCGAAGCAACTGTTGGGAAGCCAGGGCCGCCGACTGGTTGGCGTGTTGGCTTCTGTCAGGGCCTGTAGTCGCCGTGAAATCGTGACCCCGAAGTAGGCAACTAACATCACCACGAGCACCGCGCATCCCGTCTGGATCCAAGGATGCATGCCATACCATGAGGCCCCGGGTGGTCGGGTCGAATTAATCGGGTGAGAGGACGCCGTGATCGCCGGAACGCGATGTTTCGTGCGGCCGTCTGGAGAGTTATGGCCGACCGGAGGAGTATTACCCTCAAGTGCTTCATCTGACTGCCCAGAATCCATGATTGCCGGGTCGCTCTGTCGCTGCCGACCCTCGGCACGCGGGCCCGACCGTCGACGTCTTCGCGAAAACAGGAAGACGCCAATAGCCAGTCCCGCGAGGGCAGGAAATAACGTTCGACACGGCGCAATTTTCTTTTTCACGGTCATTTAGAATCAATGACTTGGGTAGAAATTGTCGCTAAACAACTGAAAATGGACGGCTTATACGTATCCATGTCTGCCCGCATGGGTTAGCGACTGCTTTTTTATCATTGGCGGCGGGAGCCACGGCTGCCGTTGAGATTGTCGATCGATATGCCTCGGCGCCAAGCGCGCCGGCCAAGGAGCACACGTATGTCTCGCTCACAATTCCGGTTGTACAGGGGGAAATCGCGCGATTCCAGCGGAATCGGGAGGGCGGGAAAACGAAAGTAACCCAGGAGAACTATCGCGGGAAATGCTGGCCTTTAAAATCGACAATGTGCCTTCCAGTTTGCCAACCTACCGCGGACGCCTGGCGCCTTCGCCGACCGGGTTGCTGCACCTCGGCCACGCCTGCACCTTCTGGACGGCCTACCAGCGCGCACTTGCAACGCGAAGGAACATTCGTGTTTCGTAACGAGGACCTCGACCCGCAGCGTTCCAAACCCGCGTTCGCTGAAGCGATGCAGGAGGACCTGCGCTGGCTCGGCATCCGCTGGCAGGAAGGCCCGGATGTGGGCGGTCCGTTCGCACCCTACCAGCAGAGCCTGCGGCGGCAGTTCTACCTCGACGCCTGGCGCAAATTGCGCGACGCCGGAGCCATCTATCCCTGCACCTGTTCGCGCAAGGACCTCGCGCTTTCGGCCTCCGCTCCCAACGATGGCGACGACGAACCGATGTACCCCGGCCTCTGCCGCGAACAAAATCCAGGAGGCCACGAAGTATGAAGCTCCGGCTGGCGTGAATTGGCGCTTCCGCGTTCCTGATGGCGAGGCGATCAGGTTCACGGACCGGCGTCAGGGTCCGCAGTCGTATGTGGCAGGCGAAGACTTCGGCGACTTCGTTGTCTGGCGGCGCGATGATGTCCCGGCCTACCAACTCGCGGTGGTCGTCGATGATGCAGCGATGCAGATTACGGAGGTCGTGCGCGGGGCGGACCTGCTGAAATCCACTGCCCGGCAATTGCTCTTGATCCGCGCGCTCGAGCTGACCGCGCCGTCTTACTTTCACTGCGACCTGGTACGGGATGAGACGGGTGTGCGGCTGGCAAAACGGCACGATGCGCTCAGCCTCCGGGCACTGCGCGAACAGGGACATACCCCGGAACAGGTACTGGCCAAGTGTCCATTCCTAAGTCGCGTTTGTGACGACGAGCTCCAGTGCTGCGAATCTTTACATTGCGCAGAATCGCTGAACCGAGTATTCGTTTCGCCGACACCCGGAGGACATTCATGAAGATCAATTGGGGCGCAATCGTCCTGGCGGCGATCGTTCATTTCGGCTTTGGAGCAGTCTGGTTCACGGCATTCTCCAAGCCATGGCAGGCCGGCACGCGCTTATCGCCGGAGGAGTTGCAGGCCTACATGGCGCATCCCGACTTCTGGCCATACATCATTTCGTTCCTGTGCAGCCTGGGAATGGCGCTGGTCATCTCCTGGGTCATGGGAGGCGTCGGCAAATACAATTTGTTCCGCGGCATCGTGGCCGGATTGATGGTAGGCATCGTCGCAGCGCTCGCCATGATTACCGAGATGGCATTTGAGTATCGCTCCAGACCTTCATGTTCTTTGCGCGGCATATCCACTGGTTGGTTCGGTCTTGATGGGGATTGTCATCGGCGTCTGGAAGCCGAAGGGCGTGACGGTAACCACCGTGATTTCCAGCGTGACATGAGAAATGAAATGATGCAGGGACACTTGCGAGTAGCCGACGGTCTGAATCGCCTGCCGGGACCAAAGGGCGAGCGATTTGCCGAATTGTTTAAGCACGGAACGCTCAGCGTCGAACTTTACGCGCCCCACCGGACCGATCCGCAGCAGCCCGCACCCTCGCGACGAAGTTTACGTCATCGTCAAGCGGAACGGGCCGCTTTCTTCGAGGAGAGGAGGAAGTCATCTTTGAACGCGGCGATTTCTTGTTTGCCGCTGCCGGAGTGTTCCATCGCTTCATGGACTTCTCCCAGGACTTCGTGGCCTGGGTCTTCTTCTACGGGCCTGAGGGCGGCGAAGAAGAAGCGCTATGGCGGAGATAATCGTTCTGTCGCCGACGCCGCTATAATCGGAGAGTATGGTCACCACGCTCCGAAGCGCCCGTCGCTAAACAGTCCAAGTATGAGCCGGTCATTGGCCTGGAAGTGCACGTCCAGCTTCTGACGAAAACCAAGATTTTTTGCGGCTGCTCGACCCAGTTTGGCAATCCGCCAAATACCAATGTCTGCCCGGTGTGCCTCGGCCTGCCTGGCGCGCTCCCGGTACTCAATCGACAGGCAGTCGAATTCGCCATGCTTGCGTCCATGGCGCTGAACTGCCAGCATCAACGAACGACTCGATTTTCGCTCGCAAGAACTACTTCTATCCCGGACTTCCCAAGGGCTACCAGATTTCGCAGTACGACAAGCCGCTGGCCGAGCATGGCTACATCGAGATCGCGCTGCCGGTGGCACCAAGCGCATCGGCATCACCCGCGTGCACATGGAAGAAGACGCCGGCAAGAGCCTGCACGACGGACTGCCTGACAGCGCCAGTGGACCTCGATCGACCTCAACCGTTCCGGAGTGCCCCTGATCGAGATTGTCAGCGAGCCTGACATCTCTTCGCCCGATGAAGCGTGGGAATACCTCACTCGGCTGAAGGAAATCATCCTCTACACGGCTGTGAGCGACTGCAACATGGAAGAAGGCTCGTTGCGCTGCGATGCCAACATCAGCATTCGTCCGGTTGGACAGAAGGAGTTCGGCACCAAGACCGAAATCAAGAACGTGAACTCATTCCGCTTTATCCGTCAGGCGCTGGAGTACGAGATCACGCGCCATGAACAGGTGTTGAACTCCGGCGGCAATATCACCCAGGAAACACGCTTTACAACGCGGGCGAAGGCCGGACCTACAGCATGCGCTCCAAAGAACAAGCGCACGATTATCGCTATTTCCCCGAGCCAGACTTGCTTCCGCTGGTGGTTGACGAAGCTTGGCGCAAACAGATCGCTGCCACAGCTTCCCGAGCTTCCCGAGGCCAAGCGCAAGCGGCTGGTCGAGCACTACGGAATCACCGAAGCCGATGCCGCCACGCTGACCCGCACCCAGTCCATGGCAGATCAGTTCGAAGAAGCTGCCTCCGCCGCGAAAAACCCCAAGCGCGTCGCCAATCTTGTGCAGGCGGAATTGTTGGGGCGTCTGAAGGCCAAGAATTTGGAGATCGAGCAGTCGCCGATTTCCATGAAAGGCATTGCTTTCTCGGCGGACCTGGTCGAGTCAGGCGCCATTAGTGGCAAACATCTCAAAGAACTCTACGATCTCGCCTTCGAGCGCAATGAAGACTTCCCCGCGATCTACGAGAAAGAGAAACCGCAGCAGATCACCGACACCGGCGCCATCGAGAAGCTGATCGACGAAGTGATCGCGGCCAATCCCAAGCAGCTCGAGCAGTACCGCGCCGGAAAAAAGACGGTCGCCGGATTCTTCGTCGGCCAGATCATGAAAGCCTCCAAGGGACAGGCCAATCCGGCGCTGGTCAACGAGTTGCTCACCAAGAAGCTCGACGGCTAGCGACTTTCGTCAATCGGCCGAACCCCACTCTCCAAGCGCCGAAATCCCGCTGCATCCTGTGTCCTGCGAACCGCGATTTGTTAGGCTGGTGGTTTGCATGGCAAATCGTCTGTCGATTCTGGCCGCTTGCGTTCTTCGTGGGATGGCGCTCGCAGGATGTGGAACGCCCGGCGCGCCGCAATTGCCGTCGCTGCAACTGGCGCGGCCGGTAGACGACCTTACCGCCTCGCGCAAGGGCAACAAAGTTCAACTGGATTGGACGCTGCCACGCAAGAACAACGACCGCACGCTGGTGAAGAACATTCCCCAGAGCCGGATTTGCCGCCACGATGGCACCGCTCTCATGAGCGGATGTACCGTGGTAGCCACAGCGCAGAATCCCAAGATCGAAGCAAAGCAGAAGGGTGAAGCACACCGCAGGCCGTCCACATGAAGTATGTGGATACGCTTCCCGACGCAACTCGGCGAACAAAACCCCGCAGGCTTTGTCCGCTATGCAGTCGAGATCATGAACGCTCGCGACCGCAGCGCCGGGCTCTCTAACCAGGTGCTGATTCCGGTGGCACCGACCATCGCGCCGCCCGAGCAGCTCAACGTGAAAGTCGAAGCCGATGGCGTGTTGCTCTCCTGGGAGGGAGCAGAGCGTGCCGGAAGCGCCAAAGGGTCTGACTTATCGCTACCGTGTGATGCGGAGCCCAGCCGGCACAAACGCCTACATCGCGCTTGCGCGATATTGAGCCCGAGGCCGACGGCTTTTACCTCGACAAAACTTTTGGCTGGGAGACGAAGTACGATTACCGCATCGAGTCGGTTACGCTGGTGCATTCCCAGGGTATCAACTCGACAGTGGAAGGCGATGACTCGAAACCTGCCGAGGTATTCACCCGCGACATTTATCCGCCGGCCGAGCCGACCGGACTGCAAGCGGTGTTCTCGAGCGTCGGGCAAAAGCCTTTTGTTGACTTGAATTGGGCGCCTAATATGGAGAGCGATCTCACCGGATACAACGTCTTCCGCCGGGTTGCGGGCGGCGAACCCGTGAAACTGAACCAACAAATCGTGCAAGTGCCATCCTTCCGCGACGCTACGTGTTGTGCCCGGCAAGACCTATTTCTACAGCGTGTCGGCCGTCGATGCCCGGAGTAACGAAAGCCCCCGCTCAACGGAAACAACGGAAGTTGTTCCCGACAAGCAATAACGGAGTTCCTATGCGATTCTGCCGTTTTGAGTCTGACGACGTAATTCGGTACGGCCTGATCGACAACGCAACCGGGCATGACGTGATTCGACGAACTCTCGACGCGCTTCCCAAGGATGAGTCCGATTTCCAGAGCGGTCCTGCCTGTAGAGATCCCGCTGACCTCAGTTCGCCTGCTGGCGCCTGTCATGCCGTCGAAAATTGTCTGCATTGGACGCAATTATCGGGAGCACGCCAAGGAGTTGAACCATCCCATTCCCACTGAGCCGTTGATCTTCCTGAAACCTCCGTCGGCCGTCCTCGATCCTGGCGACCCGATCCTGCGACCCGTGGCGCTTTCGCAAAGAGTCGATCACGAAGGCGAACTCGGCGTCGTCATAGGCAAGCGCTGCCATGGTCTGCGCGAGGGCGACGACGTGCGAGAGTTCATTCTCGGCTACACCTGCGTCAATGACGTGACTGCCCGCGATTTGCAGAACAAGGACGGTCAGTGGTCGCGCGCCAAGGGGTTCGACACTTTCTGCCCGGTAGGTCCGATCGTGGTTTCCGGGCTCGATCCGTGGAAGGGTGTGCGCGTCCAGACACGCGTCAATGGCGAACTTCGGCAGGACGGAACTACGGTCGACTTCCTATTTCCTCTCGATGTGATCCTGCGCTTCATCTCACAGGTGATGACGCTCGAACCCGGCGACCTGATCGCCACTGGAACGCCCGCCGGAGTCGGTCCGCTAAAGCAGGGAGACACCGTCGAAATTTCGGTCGAAGGCGTCGGATCGCTTGAGCAACCCAGTCGCCGACGCCTCCTAAGGCCGCACGGCGAGTTCAAATTTGTCTGCGGTAGCTCCCTGTATTAGGGAACTCGAATCCGCGCTATCCTATCGTTGACGACCATGAGCTCCCTGCGCTACTACCCCATCCTCGCTTTAGGCGCCACCGCTGCCATCGTTGGCTACGCGCTACTGTCGCGCAAGCCGAAGCGATCGAGCGATCTGATGGAGTACGAACGCCGCACCGATCTCACCCGCGGCGGAAGAATCATCGAGGGAACGGTCATCGACGTTCACGAACTGGACGAGACCCCAGACCAGCGGCAGATGATTCTGCTGATTTATACCTACGATGTCGCCGGGGTTTCCTACGAGGCTTCTCAGGACGTGACCCATCTGCGGCAGTTCATTGATTTGTATTCCTGCCGCTTGGGACTGCACGCTTCGGTGAAGTACGATCCCCATAACCCAGGCGATTCCATCGTGATCTCGGAGACATGGTCCGGACTGCGTAAGTCGCCTATTCGCGCACAGCCACGTCCCGTAGCCAGTTGATATGCCATATGTTTTGTGGCATTCGTGCCTTTCACTCTCATCAAATAGAACGAACCGAGCAATGGCGTCAGGGCCGACGCTCTCGGAGCCCGCGGCATTGCTACAATAGTCTTTTATGCATGGCCTTCCTATTCCCCTGGCAGCGTTCGTAGCGGGAATTCTGTCATTTCTCTCACCGTGCGTGCTTCCCCTGGTTCCGGGATACGTGTCACTGATTTCGGGTGCAACGGTCGAGGACCTGCAATCGAACGAACGCCGCATGCTGGGGACCGTCATGCTGCACTCGCTCACTTTCATCTGCGGCTTTAGCCTGGTCTTTATCGCATTGGGTGCAGTTGCCACCGGCATTGGACAGTTTGTTAACGAGTATCACAACCTGCTGGCCAAGGCTGCGGGAATCGTCGTCATCGTTTTCGGACTGCACTTGACCGGACTGTTGAAGATCAAGGCCCTGTACGCCGACAAGCGGTTGCACGATGTGAAAGGTGGATCGAGCGCCTTCGGCTCGTTCGCGGTTGGCTTCGCATTCGCTTTTGGATGGACACCCTGCATTGGCCCCATCCTGGCGACCATCCTGGTTTTCGCGGGAGCTCAGGATACCGTTCTCAAGGGAGTGTTGCTGCTGGCAATCTATTCGGCTGGATTGGCCGTACCTTTCTTGTTGACGTCGCTTGGAGTGGACCGCTTCCTCGGTTTTTACACTCGTTTTCGCCGTCATCTGCACACCGTCGAAGTCATCAGCGGCGTGTTGCTGATCGTCGTCGGAGTGCTCATTTTCATGAATAACCTGAAACTGTTGTCGGGTTACCTTTCGTTCTTAAACCGGTTCGCTCTGTAAGGGTCACACTACCGTGAAGAAAAACGCACTACTGTTTGCCACCATGTTCATTGCGATTATGGCAATGCTGGCTACCGGCAAATATATGGATCGCACCCGTCGGCATAACACTGCCAGGATGGTGGGAGACGTTCGCGGAACGCTGGCCCCCGACTTCGAGTTGACCACTCTGGATGGACGCAGGGTCAAGCTCTCGGATTATCGCGGCAAAGCGGTGCTGCTGAATTTCTGGGCGACCTGGTGCTCGCCCTGCAAGGTCGAGATGCCCTGGTTCGTCGAACTGCAGAAGAAATATGGCAGCGACGGGCTGGTGATCCTGGGCGTGGCCATGGACGACTCCGAGACTCCCAAGATCGCCCAATTCGCTAGCGAAATGGGGGTCAACTATCCTGTTTTGCTCGGCACCGACAAAGTCTCAGAAGAGTACGGGAATGTGGAGTTCCTGCCCACCAGCTTCTATATCAATCGCGAGGGCACCATCGTTGGCAAGGGAACTGGCCTGCTAGGGCGCAGCGAGATTGAAGACAATGTCAGGAAAGCCCTGGCGGCACCAGTGGCCGACGTGGACAAACCTCAGCCGTTACCCGCCGAAGCCGGGGACGCTAAAACGCAGATACCGCCGGCACCATGAAGCTGACTTGGCTCTCACTACTATTGGTCTGTTTCCTGGGAGGCGTCGCGTTTTCCCAAGGCCCCGGTGAGAGGTTGCCGTCGGTAACCATGGCGGCGCCCGGCAAGGTGGTAGTCAAGGCCGGCGGCGCTACCAGCCTTGAACTCGCTTTTCGCATCGGCAGCGAATTCCACGTCAACTCCAACAAGCCACACTCCGATTTGTTGATTCCCACTGCGTTGAAACTCAACGCAACCAGTCCGCTTAGCGTAGCGTCGTTGAAGTATCCGGCGGGTCAGGACGTGTCGTTTCCTTTCGCGCCCGACGAAAAGCTCAGCGTATATAGCGGCGACTTTTCCATCGTCGTGTCGGTCAAGGCTTCGCCCACAGCCGCGGCAGGAAACTATCCGGTGACCGGTGACCTGCGCTTCCAAGCCTGCGACCACAGCGCCTGCTATCCTCCGCGCTCGATTCCCGTGAAATTTGAAGTGACGGTCACCGGCCGGTAATTTGCCGCGCCACTCGCCGCGCTTTGATACGTTGCGTTGTCTGAGAACGGCGTCCTGACTGGGGCGGATGGAACCGCCCTCGCCTCCCAATTCTCCCTAAGCGTCTTGCCTCCAGCGGCGAAATTCACTCGCGGTTGAGTTTTTCTTGGGCCTTGACACATTCCTATATAGGAATATATAGTGTCTCCCATGGCACGAGCGGCTACAACTTCCGACGCCTTCAATGCGGTGGCGGAGCCCCGGCGCCGGCAGATCCTCATTCACTTGGCGCATGAGGAACGGACCGTCGGGGACATTGTGATCGCACTCGGGTTCGAACAGCCATCGGTTTCGAAGCATCTGCGGGTGCTGCATAGAGTCGGGCTGGTGAAGGTTCGCCGGAACGGGAGACACATGTTGTATCGAACTAACGCCGAGGCGATCCGGCCCCTGCACGAGTGGACGGGGACCTTCGAACGCTTGTGGGCGCACCAGTTGAGTCAAGTCAAAGAACGTGCCGAGGCCAAGAGAACAGACGAGAGCAAGCCAAACGAGGAGGAAATATGAGCATGAGTCCGACGATTCCTGGGATCGAGAGTTTGACGTTAATCATTACGCAAGAAATTCACGTGAAGGCGAGCCTTGAGGACACGTTTGCCGCGTTGCTGGAACAGATTGGACCCGGAAACACACGGCCCGATGGTGTGCCGATGCCAATGAAGATCGAAGCGTGGCCAGGCGGGAGATGGTATCGCGATCTGGGCGACAACAACGGACATTTCTGGGGACATGTGCAGGCGATCAAGCGGCCCACGCTGCTCGAGATCGCCGGCCCGCTGTTTATGTCGGATGCCGTGGTTTCGAATGTGCAATACCGGCTGACCGA
Organism: uncultured Acidobacteriaceae bacterium; assembly: GCA_963696575.1. Taxonomy (GTDB): domain Bacteria; phylum Acidobacteriota; class Terriglobia; order Terriglobales; family Acidobacteriaceae; genus DASRAA01. The sequence continues at coordinate 194,472 of CAVOKT010000004.1, read as the reverse complement.
GGCGGATGGCGGCACCCTGATTCGTTTTCACCACAAGGCGTTCGGGGCCATCCAGGAAGACCATCGGCAGGGCGTCAATCAAGGTTGGGCGCACACGCTGGCGCGTGTACAGAAGCGGGCCGAAGCCGGCTCGCGATGAAGAACGAGTTATGTGTCCCGGCATGTCTGGCCGCTACGGCGGCTTGGATCGTAACCGGCGCGACTTCGACCGAGGGGTCTAGTGCTCTGATCGCGAGGGCATTTCGGATCAGGATGAACAACCACTAACTGAGAGCAAAGGAGCATGGACGATGACAACAGCAACTAAGGAAAGCACGATGGTCGAGCCGATGCTGGGCGAGTTCCGCGAGGAAGCGGCGTAACCAAGCGGATTCTGGAAAGAGTTCCCAGCGACAAGCTGACCTGGAGACCGCATCCGAAGTCGATGACGATCGGGCAGTTGGCGATACACATTGCGACGGTACCGGGCGCGATCGCGACATTGGCGCAAGGCGATGGGCTCGACGTCTCGCAAGCCAATTTTCAGCCGCCACAGCCAAAGAACGTGCAGGAAATTCAAGCTGCGTTTGAGGAAAGCGCTCGCACGGTTGAGTCAGTCTTGAATGGCATGACGGATGAGGCGGCCCAGGGAAGTTGGACCCTAAAACGGGGCGACACAAAGATCTTCACCCAGCCGCGCATTGGCGTGATGCGGTCGATCATGTTGAACCACTGGTATCACCATCGCGGACAACTGTCGGTCTACCTGCGATTGCTGGATGTTTCGGTCCCGGTTGTTTACGGACCCACCGCAGACGAAAACCCGTTCATGTAAGCAACATGCAGCCCTGCTCGGTGCCCCAGGTTCGCGCCGTTCTTTTGGCGCCAACCTGGGAATCCACGCGCTCACTCCGCAGGGACTTATTTGCTTTCCGCGCTCAATGCGCCCACAATTCGTAATCGCCGGGACAAAAATGAAATCGTCGGCAGGATCACAGGGTCGGACCGGCTTTTTGTTCCGCGGAAAATACGAGGCATTATGGCTAAGAAATCTGCACCTGCGGAAAGCGTTTACAAACTGGTGGAGGTCATCGGCACCAGCACCAAGTCCTGGGAAGATGCGGCAACGAATGCGGTGGAAACCGCTGCCAAAACCCTCCGCGACCTGCGCATTGCCGAGGTCGTCAAGATGGATATGAAGGTCGAGGACGGCAAGGTCAAGGAGTTTCGCACCCGCGTGCTGCTGTCCTTTAAGTACCAAAGCTGAGATCCCGGCCGGACATCGCCTTCAATCGACTCAGTACCCAGGTTGGCGCCGGACTTTTCAGCGCAACCTGGGAATCGTGCAGTCGGATATCTTTATTTTTTCGCCGCTTCTCGCGCGGCCTGCATCACGGTTTTTTTCATGCGGTTTTCGCCCGCCCAGTAGAGGCTGATCTCGTGTCCGTCAGGATCGTTGAGGTAGGCGTGCCGCCATCCCCAGGGCATCATGCGGGGCATCTGGGTGATGTAGAAACCTTTTTGCATCAGCTTGCGGCAGAAGTCGTCGAGCTCGCGCACTTCGAAGTACAGCCGGACTCCTTCGCTGGCCAGTGACGCGCCCGGCCCCGCTAAGTGCAAGGCAATCGTTCCGTCACCGCCCGGAGCACGCAGCCGCGCATACACTGACTTGCCTTCGTAGCGAAAATCCTCGATCAGCTTGAATCCCATGAGGTCGCGGTAAAAGCGCATCCCACGTTCTACATCTTTGCAGTAAATCATGGCGTGATTGAACGTAAGCTTGCCGTCACTGGCCGGAACCGGCGTGGCAACCGCTGTTGCCACTGCCGCCCTTGCCTTTTTCGGTGGAACTTTGGTGGCCTTGGCCGCCGCAGGTTTCTTCGCGGTCTTGAACGCCTTCACCGGCGCGCGTTTCTTCGCGCTCCGAGCGCTCGACTTCTTCGCACCCTTGCTTGCCTTGGCTTTTTTCTTCATAAAGCTCCCGACCAGCTTGATTCCTGACAATCGGCGCAAGTATTGGTCAGGGACTCAGCGGTTGTCAATCCAAATTGCGGACTCTCGACTTCTTCCCGCGCCCGACATCATTCGCAAAACACCTTCACCTTGACCTTCTCGGACCCGTACCCGCCTTTGTTGTCGACATCCACGTCGATTGTGAGGTCGTTGAAATGGTCGATCAGTTCCTGCAGATTGTCGGGCTTGATCTGGCTCAGATCGAATGGGATCCCGCGTTCACGCATGGCGTGATTCACGTGCTCCCGGGCTTGCGGCGGTATCAGTCCTGCCAGGCGAACTCCCGCACGCAGCAACTGCATAGGCACTCGTATGTTCACCTTGACCGGACCGTGATGTGGGTTGCCGCCGCTGTCGGAATCAACCAGCACGCGCAGGTATTTCGCCTTCGACACCGGCGACTGCGATCCATTACCCGAAGCAGCCGCGGGTGCTTCCTTCTCCACGGCGGCGATCAGACGTTCGGCCTCGTCAGCGGTGATTTTTCCCGCGGAAAGCATTTCCAGGATTTGGCGGCGATGGTCGTTCATGGCTCCTCCTACAGAATCCGGACCAGGACAAGCGCATTGCGATTGTCCACTTCAATATGTGTGTCCTTGAGCGCGGCGAAAATATTCCAGAAGGTTGCTATTACCTCAAATGGGTTCACCCGGCTGAACAGGCACACGATCAGGAGCAATGGCAGCGCCAACACTGCAACGGGCACCAGCACCAGCCATAGCAGGAACAGGGGAATCCACAGTCGAAAGTCTCGACTATGCTGCCAATGACGAACACTAACAACTCCAACCATCGGGATCATGAGAGTGACTCCAATTCGCGGATGGCATCTTGCGCCGTAATCTCACCGCGCTTGAGGCGATCGAGAACTTCTGTGCTCGATGGCGTGGGATTGGTCTCGACAAAGTCCAGGCTGTCAGCGATGCGAGTGAGCCGGGCCTTGATGGTCGGATAGCTGACGCCGAACACCTGCTCCATCTCCTTGATCGATCCGTGCGAGCGCACGAAAGCGGTGATGAAGACCTGGTCGTCGGAGCTGAGCCGCGCCAGTTGCGGCAGCTCAAACGTGCCTTCGATGGCGACATTCTTGTCTGCCAGGCGTACCCGCTCGACTACGATTCGCTGGCCCTGAGTAAGTCGCGTCAGCTCTTGCCAGTCTGTGCTCGGTTTGAGGTTTGTTTCGCCCAATGCTTTGCCTCATCTCAACAAAATGAATTTATAAATTAAGAAAATCAATATGTCAATGAATTTTTATCAATAAAGTAAAACTATCCGGTTCATCGAGGCGGCTTGTCTCCGCGATCCGAGGCTATCTCTTTGAGATAAAAAGAAATACGAGCAGGCGGTTCTGATTCAGCAGAAGCTCTCTCGAAAAGGAAGGTGGGGCGCAAGCAACGACTTATTTCAGTCCCTCAACAAACTCCTTCACCGCGGCAACATACTGCTCCCCGCCAACGACAGCACAGTTGTCGTGTCCTCCGCCCGGAACGATTACCAGCGCCTTCTCGCCGGGAACCCGGGCATACATTTCCTGGGCCATAAAGAATGGCACCACGTGGTCCGCTCCTCCATGGATGAACAGCACCGGCATCTTCAGCGAACCCACGCGATCGATGGAGTCGAAGCGCTGGGACACCAGCAAATTCATCGGCAGGACGCGGAACTTGGAATTGAGTCGCGCCATCTCCACGACTGAGGTGAACGAACTCTCCACGATCAGTCCGGCCGCATCAGGATGCTGCGACGCCAACTCAATCGCGATTGCACCGCCTAGCGAGTGTCCGTAGATAACGATCTCCGTCGGAGCGTAGTGTTTCTCGCGCAGCAGCCACTGCCACGCGGTTTCCGCGTCTTCGTAGACCCGTGTCTCGGAAGGGAACGGGCCGGAACTATCGCCGAAACCGCGATAGTCGGGGATCAGCACATTCACGCCATAACGACTGAGCCGCGCCGCATGCGCCGCATTGTCTCCCACATTGCCATAGTTGCCGTGCAGATACAGCAGCGCCTTCACTCGCTCCGGACGCGCTACCTTAGCCTCCGAGGGAACCCACCAGGCCGCGAGTTGTGCATCGCCATTCCCAACTGGAATTCGGATCGGCTGGAATGGTGCCCCATGGTTCGCCGGTGTATCACCGACGGCCTTCATCGGAACGAAGATCAGGTGAGGCCCGTAGATGTAGATCAGCGCCGCTCCGCCAATGTAGGCAAGCGCCAGGACACCAACGGCAATAGCGACGATCCTCTTCGGCGAAGGCATCAGGTTTGAAAGTAATACTATGTGAAAGTGGGTTTCGGTTTTCTCCTGTGTTTCCGCAACAATTCCGTCTTCATTTCACTGGGCAGGCGCAATACTTCTCGATCCAATCCGCTTCCTCGCGCACCTTGATCTTGCCATGCCACGGATTCTGGTCCAGCTCATGACCTTCGCCGGGAAAGATCAGCAGCGAACTCGGAACATCGAGGGCACGCAGCGCGCGCTCCAGCAGGTAGTCCTCCGCGACCGCGACGCGGACGTCATTTTCGCCCGCCACGATGTGTGTCGGTGTCTTTACCTTGTCGATCTGGAAGATTGCCGCCTCATCGGCATAGTTCTGTCGCGCCTTGAGGTCCCAAGCCAATCCGCCGAGAAAGAAAGAGTCGTCATAGCTGGTGTCGTCGTTGCCCCAATTGGCGACGTGCTCTATCGCGCCGGCACCTGTCACGGCGGCCTTGAATTCGGTGGTCTGGGTGATGAGCCAATTGGTCATGTAGCCGCCATAGCTGTAGCCGCCAATTGTCATCTGCTTGGGATTGGCCGATGCCGGCCTTCACCAGCGCTTCGACGCCGCTCAGGATGTCGCGGCCCGGAGCCGACACGATCTTGGGTACGATCGCCATTGCGAATTTGTCGCCATAGCCCGCCGACCCACGATAGTTGGGACGAAACACCAGCCATCCCTGGCTGGCGGCATAAATTCCCCAGTCGTACCAGTCGGCGCCGAAATAGTTGCCGTCGGCATCCATCGGTCCGCCATGAATCATGACGAACATTCGCAGGTTCTTTGCCTCAAATTTTCCCGGAGGATAGAGCAGCATGCCTTCGACCGGCGTGCCATCATCCGAGGTCCAGCGGAAGGGCTTGCCTTTGGGCAGATCGCGCTCAGTGAACAGCTTGTTGAACGATGTAATCGGTCGGGCCGTACTCAGTCCATCGGCGCTGTCGGCGAGGTATACCTCCGTAGGCTTGTCCAGTTCGGAGTAAATGAACGCGATGCGCGCTGAGTTCTTCGCGGTCGCCGCGTGTGCATAAGTGCCGGGCCAGCCCTCCAGCTTGCGGAAAGCTTCTTGCGGAGTCGCTTGCTGATAGAGTGCGGTTGCCGTACCGAGCAGTCCGGGAGCCAGCAGCTTTCCATTTTCGGCCAGGGCGTAGTGCATCACCGCGCCATCGAAGGTCGCCGCCCAGCGAGTCGGATGTCCAGTGGCGACGTCGACCGAATAGACGCGCGGTTGCAGGTCGGCATAGCTGCCTTCCACCGAGCCCTGCACCACTTCGAACAACACACTCTTCCCGTCGCGCGACCACTCCAATTCGTCCTCAAGCGCCTCGTTCTTGGTGAGTTGACGCGCCGTGTTCTGCGGAGCGGTTTTGTTAGTGTCTGCAATGTAAATCTCAATCTCTTTCAGGCCTTCGAAGCGCTGCGAAACGCTGTCAGTCAGAAACGCGACCTGGGTACCGTCGGGCGCAATCGCGAGATTCTTCACGCGATAGGGTGAGGTCACCACAGCCTGCGCGCCCGGAGTCTCGCCAGTCTCTCCGTCTTCGTCCTCGTCTTTTTTATCTTTGCTTTTTTGCTTGTCCTTCTTGCTCTTCTTGGATTCTGCAGTACCCATCGCGACTTGCCGTGCCAGCGCTTCCGCGACCGCAATGCGCGAAATAACGTCTCCACGCTCTTGCTCGCGATAGCGGATTACGTCTTTCCAGTGCTCCTTGTATTCGTCTTTCTGTTTCGTGCTCCAGGGAATGCGCGTGGCAAAGTACAGCGTCTTCGAATCGGGACTCCACGCGAATGAGTGAACATCTTCCGTACCGCGGGTGACCGGGAACGCCTCGCCGCCTCCCACCGGAATGAGGTACAAGTGCGTCACGCCTTTATCGTCGTCAGCATTTTCGGATGTGTCGCTCTCGCCGTTGCGGTCCGACAGAAACGCGATCCACTTTCCGTCGGGAGACCACATCGGGTCCGAATCATGTCCAGACTGGGTCAGGGGAATCAGAATGCCGTCGTTGTCGCGCCACAGCCACAAGTCCTGGCGGACGCGGTCAGCCTCCCAGTTCGCCCGCTCAGTGGCGATGGCCACCATGTGCCCATCGGGAGAGAGCGCCACCTTGCTGAACTCCACCGCATTGAAGAATTCGTCGAGTGTGATCCGTGGCTTGCTGGACGCCGATTCGGCGAGCAAAGTGGGCGCGCTAGTCAGCAGAAGCACGAGCGCTAATGCCCACCCAACGATCGGCCGACCACGGCCAGCGGGAGAAAGGCGCAGATGCCGCCGGAGCGCGCACCACACTTCAGCCAGCCTGATGGGAGACATGTTCATTCGTGAGGTAGTCTTCGTAGTGCCGCCGATTATAAATACCCGGACATAAGCCGACCAAGCGACAGCACCAACGGTCGCCGCCCTCGCCGATGCGTCACGCGCGCTGGTGTTATCGGTCACTGCGCGCTGAGACCATACGCGCTACAAAAGAACTGCCAGCCCCGTGGATTCTGGCGGGAGGTGTTCCATGCTTGCGACGTTTCCCATCCTGCTTTTCATCGTCGGCGCGATTCTGCTGGTGGCGCTTCCCATTGGACACAGCCTGCAGTCGTATTTCCGTAACCGTGGCCGCCGCACGGTGACCTGCCCCGACAATCGCGCGGCCGTCACCGTAGAAGTCGACAACAAATTTGCATTTCTCACCGCCCTTCGCGGCGAGGAGCATTCCCGTCTGCAGGCGTGCTCGCGCTGGCCTGAGAAAGCCGAGTGCGACCAGGAGTGCCTGGCGCAGGTCGATCCGTCTCCCGAGAACATCGAGCGCCTGCTGCAGAAGTGGTATCAGGGCAAGACCTGTGCCATTTGCGAGCGCGCACTCACTCCGGCCGATTGGCGACGTAGCCGTCTGGCTCTGCTCAACGAGAAGCAAAAGCTTTTTGAGTTGCATCACATGCATCTCGACGAACTGCCATCGGCGCTAGATAAAATGTCGCCCCTGTGCTGGAACTGCCATCAGGAGGAGCGTGTCCGCCAGGCCACGCCCGGGCGCGTTCTCAAGGGAGACCGCACCGACCTCCGCTCTGCGATGGGAGAATAAGGCGGCTACAACAGGTGCGGCGCACGGCTGATCGCGCCGCTCGTCTAACACTCACGGAGGAATATGCCCGCGTCCCGCCTGTTTCTGCCCGACGATCCAGCACCTTGCCGGGAGTACAATTCAGTTCGCTCGACTGAGGTGCGGGATGAGACGACTATTCGCATTCTTCATGGTCGTTGCCGTGAGCCTCTCTGCTTGGTGTCAGGCGCCAGCTAGCCCAAGCTCAGCCGCCCACCCACCGAAGCCCAAGGTTTCTCCCCTCGCCGAATACGCTGGCGACTGGACCGCAACGTTCGAAGGCAAGGTGTGGTTGCGGTTGCACCTGGAGCTGCGCGGTGAACAGCTCATCGGCGCGTTACTGCATGCGCGCAGTCTTTCGGTGAACGACAATGGAGATCTGAAGTCGGTCAGCAACGAGGAGTCCGGCGCGACCGTTACCTCCGCGGTACTTAATCCTGACGGACTGCTACTCACCACGAAAGATGCGGACTCGCAGGAATCCGACCGCTATCAGATGCGGCTCGTGACCGCGGAAAATAATGCCGCCGAACTGAAGATGATCGCGATGTCGATGCCGCCAGGAATGCCGAAACCCAAGCCATGGAGAATCGTGAAATCGGCCGTTGCGGCCCCAAGTTCGGCGCCCAGACCGCGTTGACCACTCTATCTGAGCTCCAGCAAAACGCCGGCAATCAGCAGAACCAGCCCACCGCTAAGCGAGGCCCACATCAGCAACGGGAGGCGGCTTTTGGGAAACAGCGTGCTGTACGAGCGGAGCAGTTCACGTCCCGGCGCGGTCGTGTCTGCGGGCCGAGCGTCACTTGCACGCATCATCATCACGATACGAAGGCCGACTCCCACTAGCACCAACACAATCCCGACGACCACGATCCAATCTGCTTTGGCAATCACGGTCAAACCCGCGCGTGAAAACGCCGCGCCAGCAGTTTACATCCAAATTAGCGCCGTTCGCCCCTGTCATGTCGCTTGGTGTTTTCTACCTTCCACGCTACGACTGGTAAACTACACATTTCACACATGAAGACAGGAAATATTTCTCCCATCTTGCGATGGCTCGGAGCATTGGCTGGAGTTGGCAGTGCGATACTCTGCTGGTTCCTGGGCGATCTTCTGTCCGGTCCAACTCGCAAAGGCCAACTGCTGAGACTCGATCTCGCTCATTATGAGCTGATCGCATTTCTCCTCGTTCCGGCGCTGGTTCTCGCCATTGTCGCGGTCTTCTGGGTTCCCCCACGACTCAGCGGAGGGGGGCCGACGCCGGAAGGCGGCCGCCTGCGACTTTTGCTGGTCTTGATCTTCCTGGGAGCCTTTCTCTTCGGATTCGCCCACTGATCGTCAGCGCGCCGCAAACATGATGTAGTGACTCGCCGCTCCCATGAAGAACAGCATGGGGAACGACAGCCAGAAGTTTACCCGCGAGACCAGGAACGACAGCCGCGCAATTTTGGCTGCTTCAGCAGGCATCGCGGTGCCCTTGGACGTCGCCTCGGTCCACCGGATGAGCTTCTTCTGCATCCGCCAGATAATGCCCCACACGTTCAGCATCATGAACCATCCCAATCCCCCGCCAATGCCGATGGCCAGCGCGCGGTTACTCTCCCAGCCATGCTGATTCATCGCCAGGAACAGGTAGGAGGCCGCAAGCACGACGATGGCTACGATAACCCCCAGTATTAGGCCCGTCTTCAGGCCCTCAGCAGGGGACATCAGTACCCCCATCTCGATAACGAAGGCCAGCGTCCAGACCACGAAGAACCCGCCCGTCATCGCGGCGCCTGAAACCTGGTCTCCGCCTGCGACCGCGTTCCGCACGTCGGTTCCGACGATGTGCATCCAGTAAGCGATCCCCACCAAAACGGTCACTACTGAGCTCCAACGGAACCACCATAAAGCCTTCGGCATGAGGTTGGGGACCACCGCCAGCCTGGTCTGGGAGTCAAGCTCACGCTGGAAAGGAACGTTCACCAGATTGAAAAAATAGAGCAGACCCACCCATGTGATGCCGGCAATCAGATGCACCCAGCGCATCAGGATCAGGGCGGTTTGACCGAATCCCGGAAACTCGATCTGTGGCGTTGCGAACATCGTAATGAATGTTCCCGTCATGTTTTCCCCCTCGTATTCGGGATCCGTCGTCGGCTGGGCCGCCCTTGTCCCGTTCCAGGGTGGTCGCGCGAATTCTACATCACACCGGAATGTGCTGGTTTTAGTTGAATTTGCGCCAGCATGGACTTATCGTAAAGTTGCTGGATTTCGTCCTTCCGCACCGGCGATGTTCTTGCCTGGTGTTGAGAGGACTGCTGTTGACAGACCCGGAAGCGTTTTGGGAGCACGATCTCTGGGGCTGAGCTGTTTTTTTTCCCAGTTGCAAGGAGGAACACTCATGGAAAACAAGCCAGCACAGAACATACAAGATTCCTTTCTCAATACGGCCCGCAAGGACAAGTGTGTCATCACCATCTACCTGCTGAGTGGAGTGAAACTGTCGGGCCGCATTCGTTCCTTCGATAAGTATTCGGTGGTTTTGGACACGAACAACCAGGAGCAATTGATTTTCAAGCACGCAATTTCCACGGTTGTCATGTCCCGGCCGCCTCATCCCGTTGATCGCCATGCCGAGCCGAGGGCTGCTGCCGAGCCGTCCGGCCCAGCGGCAACCACGCCACCTGCGCCCACTTCGGAGAGTTAGCATATCTCTCGCTTTGAGGGAATGAACTTCAGATCGGATGCCCGGCGGAATCGCCAGGGCGAGCGCGAACGTGTCTTTCTTGTGGGTGTCGAGTTTCTCTCGCGCAACCTGGGTGGCCGCGACAAGCCTGCGCGCTCCCCCAAGGTAGAAGGCGCGGATGAAACGCCCGCAGTCCATCCCCGCCAGCAACCGCCCGGCAAGGTGCCGGCCAGCGCCCGGGCCGCCCGTAGTGTCGCTGACACGCGCCTGCACGCCGCCGACGCGGAACCGCATTCTTTTTCGGCAGAGGAGTCCATGGCTGAGTTGCGCGAGCTTGCGCTCAGCGCCGGAGCCGACATTGCCGGAGAACTGCACCAGCGCCGCCAGCGGCCCGATTCCGCCACTCTCATCGGCAGCGGAAAAGTTGAGGAGTTGAACGGCGCGGTTGCCTCGGTGGCTCCCGATCTCGTTATTTTCGACCACGAGCTTTCGCCCTCGCAGCAGCGCAACCTGGAACGTGAACTCCATGTCCGCGTCATCGATCGCACACAACTCATCCTCGATATCTTTGCCCGACATGCGCGCACCCGTGAAGGCCAGTTACAAGTGGAATTGGCGCAACTGGAGTACATGCTTCCCCGGCTTGGCGGGCGGGGCGTCGAGATGTCCCAGCTAGGAGGTGGCATCGGCACCCGCGGGCCTGGCGAAACCCAGCTCGAAACCGATCGCCGCAAGATCTACCGCCGCATTCGCCACATCAAAGAGCGGCTGGAGAATGTGCGACGCATTCGCGGACAGCAGCGCCAGCGACGCGAATCGGTGCCCATGGCCGTGATCGCCTTGGTGGGCTACACCAACGCGGGCAAGTCGACTCTTTTCAATGCGCTTACCAAGGCGGGCGTTCTGGAAAGTGCGCGCATGTTCGCCACCCTCGATCCCACGCTGCGGCACATCAAGCTGCCGTCGAAGCGCGAGGTGCTGCTGTCAGACACTGTGGGATTCATCCGTCATCTCCCTCACACTCTGGTTTCCGCTTTCCGCGCCACGCTCGAGGAAGTGCAGCGCGCGACCCTTCTGCTGCATGTGGCTGACGTCACCAGCCCGACCGCCGATGAGCAGCATGAGCAGGTGGAAGAGGTGCTCCGCGAACTTGAGGTCAATGACAAGCCGCGGCTGGTCGTGATGAACAAGCTCGATTTGCTGCCGGAAATCCAACGCGAGAGCCTGATTGACGCCGATGACATTGTCCACGTCTCCGCCGCCAAGGGCATTGGAATGGACAGGCTCCTGCGGCGTATCGATGAGCTGATTGAGCAAGATCCGGTTCGCCAGGTGCGGCTGCGGGTACCGCAATCGGAGGGCAAGGCGCTGGCTACTCTGGATGCCAAGGCGGTTGTGATGTCTCGTGAATATCGCGACGGCTATGTCGAACTCGAGGTGCAGGCGCCGGCGTCGGTGCTGCGCAATATGAAGGAGTATTTTCGGTCCTGAGCTGGCTATACGACCCTTACGCCGGCCCCGGCGTCCGCTTGCTCGTGTGCGTGGTAGCTCGAACGCACCAGCGGGCCTGACTCCACGTGCCTGAATCCCATCTTCATCGACGCCTCTTTGAGGAAGCGAAACTCGTCTGGAGTGTAAAGGCGAGCCACCGGCAAGTGGTCTTTCGAGGGCCGCAGATACTGCCCGACGGTGAGGATGTCCACTTGGCGCGCCGCCAGATCGCGGAACACTGCAAGCAGCTCCTCCGTCGTTTCGCCCAACCCCACCATCACGCCGGTCTTGGTTGGGATCGCAGGATTCATCTCTTTGGCCCGTTCCAGCAGGCGCAAGGTCCGCTCATAGCGCGCCCCCGAGCGCGCCACGCGATAGAGTCGCGGCACCGTCTCGGTGTTGTGGTTCAGAATATTTGGTCGAGCATCCATCACGATCTGCAGTGGCTCTTCCAGACCCTGAAAATCGGGAATCAATACTTCCACCCGGCAGTCGGGCATGCGTTTGCGGATTTCGGTAATCGTGTTGGCGAAAACTCTCGCTCCCCCAACATTGTCGTCATCGCGATTTACGCTGGTCACCACCGCGAACTTCAGGCCCAACTTCTCGACCGCTTCCGCCACACGGCCGGGCTCGTCGAAATCGATCGGTTCCGGGCGCCCCTTGGGCACGGCGCAAAATCCGCAGCGCCGGGTGCACAGGTTGCCCAGCAACATGAACGTCGCGGTGTGATGGTTCCAGCACTCGCCGATATTGGGGCAGTGCGCCGACTCGCAGACGGTATGCAGATCCAGTTGGCGCGCCAGCGTTTTCAGGTTGTGATAGTTCTCGCCCATGGGCGCGCGTGCCTTCAGCCACTCCGGCTTTGGGGCCGCCTTGCGCGGGGCAATGTCGATCTGAATGAGCTCAGCAGCGCTGGACATGCGACTAATCTATTGTACGATGCTCTGGCGATGGCCCGGGTTGCAGGGGCAGTCTGCGTGGCCGATGGCTTACAGTGTATGCAGATACGACACCAGGTCGGCGATCTGGTTCACCGTAAGTTTGTTCGCGAACCCCGGCATCTTGGCGCGTCCCATCTCGATGATGTCGATCACGCGTTCATCGTTGGCAGGGATGCCGCTGGTCATGTACTTCTTCTGGAACAGTCCGTGCAGACTGGGGCCGCGTAAGTCACGCTTGCTGTAGGCGTAGTGACATTCGGCGCAGCGCGCATCGTACACTCGCCGTCCCTGGGCCTGCTGCGGGTTCAGCCCGAGTTCCGCGTCGGTCTTTCGTGGCTCGGCGTCGCAGGCAAATAACAGGGTGAGAGCAATCAGAACTGCGGCAAGAATGAAGGTAAAATTCCCGTGTTTCCCTCGCAATCCAACCTTCCTGGATCGGCTAACCTGCAAAAATCGCGCTGCCGACATCGGATCTCGTTCAGAGTTAGAATACACCTCGCATGTCGATCAGGCTCAAACGCGTCTACGACGAACCATCGCTCCAAGACGGTGCGCGTGTCCTCGTAGATCGGCTCTGGCCGCGGGGTTTGACGAAAGAAGCGGCCGCGCTCGATGCCTGGCTGAAAGACGTTGCCCCTTCCAACGAGTTGCGGAAATGGTTCCACGCCCATCCCGTGCAGTGGAGCAAGTTCCGGGAAAAATATCTTGCCGAACTCACCACCGGCGCAGCCCACGATGGTTTGCGACAGCTCTATGACCTCGCCCACAAACGCCGCGGTCTCACGCTGCTATTCGCTTCGAAAAATATTGAGCAGAACAATGCTTTAGTCTTGAAACAGTTGATCGACGGCGAACGCAAGCCTCCGACCGGAACCGGCCCCGTGCGCGCCGCTGCAGTTGGACGCGCCCGCGCCGCCCGGCGTCGGTAAGCGCCCAGAATCGATGTTCTACTAAATGGGACCGAAGCTCGCCGGCTAATTAACGTCCGTCACGATCTTCTCTACGATCTGATCGATCGTCTCGATGGCCTTTTTGTTCGACAAATTGTGGTTGTTGCACAGGATAGAGAACGCCACGCGCTCGCCTTTCGCAGTTGTCGCGTAGCCCGACAGCGCATTCACGTGTCCCAGCGAACCGGTCTTGCCATGGACCACGCCATTTACCGGCGGAGTCTTCAGGCGGTCACTCAGCGAACCGTCAACTCCCGAGACCGGCAGCGTGTCTTCGTAGAGCTTGCCCCAGGGCTGCTGATGCGCGTATTGCAGCAATTCGACGATCGCTTCGGGACTGACCAGGTTTTCGCGCGAAAGGCCTGAGCCGTCGTAGAACACGAACTGGTCCGGCTTGATGCCTGCCGACGTCAGAAAGCCGCGCAGTACTTCCAGCCCACCCGCGATCGAGCCCGAGGTACCTTTCTCCTTGCCCAGCAGGCGCAACATCAATTCGGCGTGCAGGTTCTGGCTGACCTTGTTGATCACGCGCAGATCGTCCGCCAGCGGCTGCGATTCATGGCTTCCCAGCACGAAGGGCACGGGCATGGGACGCGCACCCGCCTCACCGCCTCCACCTGATGCCATGGTGGTCACGCTGAATGTCTGCATCGAAGCCAGCTCCGTATGCCTGGTGCGCGGTCGTCCATACACCGTCACGCCGCGCTGCTCCAGCAGTTCACGAAACAGCTTCGCGGTGAAATCCGCCGGGTCTTCGATCGCCAGCGACTCGCCCGCTCCCGCATCGTCTTGCGGCATGTTCCCCCAGAACGTGATCTGGTTCGAACCCGGCTCGCGATTGATGTAGATCTTCCGCGGCCCCGTGCCTTGCGGCGTAGTCATGATCCGGTTGTCGATGCGGTAGTACTCAGGAAACGGCGTGATGTTGAGGAACGCGCGTTCTCCCGGCCGGTCCGCCGGCATGATGCTCACGAACAGCACGTTGTCATTGATGGTGAGCGCCGACACGGGAGCGCCCCACTCCCACACCAGGTCGTCCTGCGACCAGCCTTCGCCATAGCGCTCAAAGACGTAATACGAGTCGTCGGCCACCACGTCGCCGTCAACGTACTTCAGTCCGTTCCGCACCAGTTGGTCGGCCAGGTCGATCAATACCTGGATGGGCACCGCTTTGCGCTCGGTATGCAGGTAGTAAGGCAGTGTGCGTCCCGAGAGATTGGGATCGCCGCGTCCCACCACCACCAGATCTGAGTTCAGGCGGCCGTACTTGTCCACCGATCCCAGGCTCTCCACCGTGGTCTTGAAGTGATAGTCGGGGCCGATCAGCCCGAACACCGCCGCCGTGGTGAACAGCTTGGTGTTCGAAGCGGGAGTGAACAGCTTGTTCTGGTTCAAACTGTATATGTGATTGCCGGTTTCGAGCGAAACCACGTCGATGCCCCAGAACCCGCGCGCCACATCCGGGCTCGCTGAGGATCTGTTCAATCGCGCGGCTGAGTTTCTTGCCGTCGTCAGGTTTTTTGTGTTGGGTTTTGGAGCTACCGGCGGCAAAGGCGTGCGTCGCCAGCAACAACATCAGAGCCGCGTGAACGAGATGGCGGACCCGGTACATAGGACTGCTGACGCTACGCTCGAATTCTAGCACCGCTTGCCGGTGTCGCCGGCGCGATCATCCGGCTCGCCCGCACTCCACGACCCACAAATTACAATCGCAGCATGCGTGCTCTCTACCGCTGGCAGCTTCGTTCACGCGCGCTCGACCTCGGTCCGCGCACGCTCATCATGGGAGTCGTCAACGTCACCCCCGATTCGTTCTCCGATGGCGGAAGATTTTTCGAGCCCGGGGCGGCCGTTGCGCACGCCCTGCAGATGCTCGACGAAGGCGCCGATATCCTCGACATCGGAGGCGAATCCACGCGTCCTGGCACGCGCGTATAGCCCGATGGAACCAGCCATAAAACGCTTGTCACCGAAGACGAGGAATTGCGGCGTATCACTGCCCGTAATCGAAGGTGTGCTGAAGGCACGGCCGGATGCCATCCTCTCCGTCGATACCTATAAATCCGGCGTGGCCCGGCGCGCAGTCGAGATCGGTGCTGAAATCGTCAACGACGTGAGCGCTTTCCAGTGGGACGAAGCCATGGCCGGTACGTGCGCCGAATTGCGATGCGGAGTCGTCATGATGCACACCCGCGGCCAGCCACGCGAGTGGCGCGACTTGCCTTCGAGCGCAGATGTCGCGACCCTCGTATCTCACGATCTCGCTAATCGCGTGCAAATTGCCCTGCATAGCGGCGTCGAGCGTGAGCGCATTGTGCTCGATCCGGGTTTCGGTTTCGGCAAGAAATACGAGGAGAACTACCCGCTGCTGGCACAGTTGGACCGCCTGCAGCGCCTGGGATTTCCCTTGCTCGCCGGCACCTCGCGCAAGTCGTTCGTCGGCCGCACCGTTGGCAAACGCCGAGGCACAGAAGACGCTCCACCCGACGAGCGACTCTACGGCTCGTTGGCAGCCATGGTCGCGAGCATTCTGCATGGAGCGCACATCGTCCGTGTGCACGACGTGAAGCCCGCCGTCGAAGCCGCCGCTGTCGCCGACGAAATTCTGGCCGCCGAAACAGGTGCACGCTCGTAAGCCATCATGACCAAGATCGAATCGCTCTCCGCCGATCCTCGTGTCACCGTCCGCCGTCAAGGCGCTCCCGACCCCGACGGTCGCTGCGTCGTGTACTGGATGCAACGCGCCCAGCGCGCACTCGACAATCCCGCGCTCGACCTCGCCGTTGAAGTCGCCAATCTGCTTGCATCAGCCGATTGTCATCTTCTTCGCGCCGGTACCGTTTTATCCTCAACGCCAACCTGCGTCATTACGCATTTCTCGCGCAAGGTATTCCCGACATCGCCGAGCGTGCCCGCAAGCGAGGCATCGGATTCGTTCTGCGCAGCTATCCGCAACATTCGCTTCTGAAGTTTTGTGACGAGGTCAAGGCTCGATCGTGATCGGCGACGAAAACCCCATGCGCGAACCTCGCCGCTGGCGCGAACTCGCCGCAAAGAAGCTCCGCGTCCCGTTCTGGACTGTCGATGCCGATGTGATCGTCCCCTCGAAGCTGCTGGAGAAAGAGCAATACGCCGCCCGCATCATCCGCCCGCGATTGCAACAGCGCCTTCAGCAATTTCTAGATGCCTGCCCGGAATCCTGCGCGCAAAAATCGAATGGCAGTCGCCGCGCGTCCTCGCAGCCCTGGCCGACGACGGCTCCTTCGATATCATCGAAAATTGGAAAGATCTCGACCGCTCCGTGAAGCCAGTCGACTCGTTTCGCGGTGGAACCGGCGAAGGCCTCAACTGCTCGACCAGTTCGTAAAGCGCAAACTGGCGACCTATCCCGAAAACCACGGCAAGCCCGAGATCGATGGCACCAGCCGCCTTTCGCCCTACCTGCACTTCGGACACATCGGCCCGCATACGGTCATGCACGCCGTGTCGAACTCGAAAGCGCCGCAAACCGCCAAGGACGACTACATCGACCAGTTTCTGACCTGGCGTGAGCTGTCGATCAACTTCGTCCACTTCAATCCGCTGTACGACTCCATCGAGATGCGCACCCGACTGGGCGCACAAGACTTTGGCCGCGCATGCCCGCGATCCCCGTCCCGTTCTCTACACTCGCGAGCAGTTCGAGTCCGCCGAGACCCACGACGAGCTATGGAACGCCGCACAACTGCAGATGCTGCACGCCGGATGGATGCACAACTACATGCGCATGTACTGGGCGAAGAAAATTCTGGAGTGGAGTCCCTCGCCCGCCGTCGCCTGGCAGACCGCGCTCTACCTCAACGACAAGTATTTTCTCGATGGCCGCGATCCCGACGGCTACGCGGGAGTCGCTTGGGCCATCGGTGGCAAGTTCGACCGTCCGTGGTTCGAGCGCCCCATCTTCGGCACGATTCGTTGGATGTCAGGCGACGCCGCGCGCAAAAAGTTCGACGCTGACAAGTACATTCAGCAGATGTATGATCTTGCGGGGAGGGCCGATTCAAGCCCGCAAGGAAGCCTCTATGCTGCCAAATGAAGAATTACGGCGCAAGCGCTATCGAGGCTGTGGCCTCACAGGCTGCACGAGTCAAACTATTTGAAGAATGTGTTTTGTCTCTTACGGTCTGCACCGCTGGGCACGCTTGGAGCTAGGCGATTCGGTGAAAGACGTCAGCTTTTGCCGCTGGTGTCCTGCAATCAAGATAGATGGCGTGACCCACTGCGAATAGGCGCTATCTGTCCTGTGCGTAAATGCCGCAGTAGCCATCTTGCGTTCGTGAACGCGCTAGTTACGGCGCCAATCTCAGACTGATCACAAATAGGCTTGCCCACAACAAAAATCCTGCCACTCCGACCCACATCGAGATGCGTCGCTCCGCGGGAGTACGCAACGTTGGCAGCGGCAGCGGCGCGCCCATCGAGCGGTGAAACCACGTCCCAGCAGCCCGCCAAAGCCGATAAGGGCTGTGGCTCCGCCAAACATCAGGCCCGCCACAATGAGAACGATACTGAGGCTGAACATCGCGTACGACCCCACCGCTGCCAACAAAATAGACCCTCAGCGGCGCCACGCAAGTTCCACGGCAGTCAGCGGCAACTTGATTTTTGTTCTACCGGATATACAATCCGAAGACTGTACAGGAGGCTTCATGAAGCGCGTGACCGGACTTGGAGGAGTGTTCTTCAAAGCAAAAGATCCCAACGCGATGTATGCGTGGTACGAGAAACATCTCGGCATCGAGGGCAAACCGGGCCAGGGTGCGATGTTTCAGTGGCGCGATGCCGCCGATCCCGAGAAGACTGGCATGACGGTCTGGTCGATTTTTCCCCAGACCACGAAATACTTCGATCCCAGTTCCGCACCATTCATGATGAATTTCCTCGTGGACGATCTCGACGCGTTGCTGCAAGCCCTGAAAGAAGAGGGCGTCACCATCGATCCCAAGGTTGAGGAACACGAATACGGCAAGTTCGCCTGGATCACCGATCCGGAAGGCAACCGCATCGAACTCTGGGAACCGCCCGCGGAATAGCAGCGCCCCAAAACACAAGAAGCGGTACGCTGAGAGCGCACCGCTTCTTCACACCAGAAACACTGGCAGGGACTCTACTCCGTCCACCGCCGAAATACAAGACACCCGTTGGTGCCCCCAAAACCGAACGAATTGGAGATGGCGTACTCCATCTCGACCTTGCGTGGGGTATTCGGGACGAAGTCCAGATCGCAGCCTTCGCCGGGATTCTCCAGATTCATGGTTGGCGGCACAACCTGGTCGCGGAGCGCCAACACCGTGATGCCCGCTTCCAGTCCACCTGCGCCACCCAGCAGATGTCCGGTCATCGACTTGGTCGAGCTGACCAGCATCTTGTAGGCATGGTCGCCAAAGGCACGCTTGATGGCCATTGCTTCCAACTCGTCGCCCAACGGAGTCGACGTTCCATGCGCGTTCACATATCCCACCTGCTCCGGAGTGATGCCCGCGTCCCGCATGGCATTGCGCATCACGCGGAATCCGCCTTCGCCGTTTTCAGCGGGCTGCGTAATGTGGTTGGCGTCCGCACCCATGCCGTAACCTGATACCTCCGCCAGGATCTTAGCGCCACGTTTCTTGGCATACTCCAATTCTTCCAGAATCAGGATGCCCGCGCCTTCGCCAATCACAAATCCGTCGCGATCTTTGTCCCACGGACGGCTGGCGTGATGTGGGTCATCATTCCGAGTGGAAAGCGCACGCATGGCGGCGAATCCGCCTACACCCATGGGCGTAATCGCGGCCTCCGAGCCACCGGCAATCATTACGTCGGCATCGCCATATTTGATGATGCGGGCGGCGTCGCCAATAGAATGTGCACTGGTGGTGCAGGCCGTGCACGTGGCCTCGTTAGGCCCTTTGGCGTTGTGCCGGATGCTGACTTGTCCAGCTGCAAGGTTCACGATAGCTGCAGGAATAAAGAACGGAGAGATCTTGCGCGGGCCGCCATTGATCAGGTTGTAGTGCTCGCGCTCGATGATGTCGAATCCGCCGATACCCGACCCGATATCGACGCCCGTGCGCTCCGCCTGCTCTTCGTTTTCGACCTTGTAGTTTGCCATCTGCAGCGCCTCGTCGGCCGCCGCGATGGCTAGATGAATAAAGCGCGCCATCTTGCGCGCTTCTTTCTTGTCGATGAATTGCAGAGGGTCGAAATTCTTAACTTCGGCTGCGATCCGGCAGGCAAACTGCGTCGCGTCAAAGCCGGTGATAGGCCCCACGCCGCTCTTGCCGGCCAGCAGCGCCTGCCACACCTCTGTCGTGTTGTTGCCGACCCCGCAAATCAGCCCGACTCCCGTTACGACGACGCGACGAGTCAAGCTACTTTCCTTTCGAGTGAGCGTTGATGTAGTCGACCGCGTCCTTCACGGTGCGGATCTTCTCCGCTTCCTCATCGGGGATCTCGATGTCGAAAGCCTCCTCGAAGGCCATCACCAGCTCCACCGTATCCAGCGAATCGGCGCCCAGGTCGTCCACAAACGACGCATTGGCCGTGACCTCGCCCTCGTCCACACCCAACTGTTCCACGATGATTTGCTTTACCCGTTCGTCTACCGATGCCATGAGATCTGCAAGCTCCTTTTCGCTTCGCCGCGACCGCTGGCGAATTGCCCTGCCACAACGTTCGCCTGATCGGAATGCGCTACGACTTCGCCTTGGCGTGCGCTTCGATATAGGAAACCGCATCCTGGACGGTGCGGATCTTCTCCGCTTCCTCGTCTGGAATTTCGACCTCGAAGGCCTCCTCGAAGGCCATCACCAGTTCCACCGTGTCCAGCGAGTCGGCGCCAAGGTCGTCCACAAACGAAGCCTTGGGAGTTACTTCCGCTTCGTCCACACCCAACTGCTCCACGATGATCTGCTTTACTTTCTCTTCTACTGATGCCATCGAACCTTCTCCTGTTGCGCGCTCTGGCGCAACGCAAACTCGTAAGTCTACGTGCTCGTGGGAATCTCTGTAAAGAAAGACAATTGCTCTGGGGGATGCCCAGTGACACAGGCCTCCCGGCGGACTGGGATACATATTAAGATGCCCGATTCATCCTAATCGCTTAACTTTGCAATGGTCAACGCAAGGTGTCACAGGACAGCCGAGGGCGTTCAGGATTCCGCGACCTTGCCGGCCCAGGCAGGACTCTTGTGAGCGACCCCGTCAGTTCCTTCGGTGTTGTCGCCCTATGGCTTGTTCTGGTACCGGTCCCTCAGCTCCGTCTGCCTGTTCACCAGCGGAATCTCCCGCCCCTGGATGAATACGTGTTCCACCACGGTTTTCACGTCCAGCGGATCGCCGTTCGCCACCACTATGTTGGCCGTCTTACCCACGTCCAGCGATCCCAGCTGATCATCGACGCCCCATATCTGCGCCGGATACAGGGTCAGCGCCTTCATAGCCTCGTCGTAGGGCAGGCCAAACGCCACTGCGAATCCTGCAGCATAGGGCAAGTTGCGCACCTGGTGCGCGTCGAACGAGGCAAACGCGATCTTCACTCCCAGCTTCGACAGTTCGCCAGGCATCTTATAAACGCTGTCGTAGCGGGCCGATTCCTTTCGGATCTTCGTAGATCGAACCCAGCACCACCGGCAGCTTCCATCCCGCGATCTTGTCGTAGATCGCCTGCGAGTGCGTCAGCCCATTCAGGATCATATGCAGCTTGAACTCCTGTGCCAGAGCGTAGGCCGTCTCCACGTCGCTCGGCTCCTCCGCCTTCACAATCACCGGCTTCTTGCCTTCGAGGTAGGGAAGCAGCGCCTCCAGCTTCAGGTCGCGCGCCGGAGGCGTCGGCCCAGCCTCACCGGCCTTCGCCGCTGATTTCTTCTTGTTGTACTCATCCCATTTTGCGGCGTAGCCCTGGGCGTCGGTGAACGCCTGCCGCATCTGTGCTGCCATGCCCATACGCGTCTGCGGATACTGCGCCGTCGCGAACGACTCATTCCTCCGCTGCCTGCCGGTAAAGTTCAGCGGCATCGCGATGTCCCGCACCAGCAGCATCTGGGTTGCGTCTGCCCCCGCCAACTGGATGAACGAATCCTGTCCCGGAAGCGTGTCCCGGCTATCGGGTGCGACAATCGCGTTCGTGATTCCGTTGTAACGCCCCACCGGAATCAGCTCCGTCTCCGCATGAAACGCGTCTGCCACGTGCATGTGCGGCATGATTTCGTCGCTCGGCTCGACCAGATCGTTCGTCATCCTATCGGCCTCGATTTCGGTCAGCCCCAGGTGGGTCTCCGAATCAATCAGCCCCGGATACACCGTCATCCCTTTGCCATCGATCACCTGTGCGCCCGCCGGAACCTTCACCGATCCCGCCGCTCCCACGGCGGCGATTTTGCCGTTCTGAATCACGACCACGCCATTCTCGATGGTACCGTGCGTGATCGTCAGCAGCTTGGCGCCCGTAATCGCAACCGGCTTGCCGGGATCGAGCGCAGGGGTCGCGGGAGGCTTCACTGCACTCGTCGTTTTCTGTTGTGCCATCACAATACCGGCGAGCAACATCGTGACGAGCGAAACGCAAAGAGCGAAAGTCAGGCGGCGAAAAGCGATGAGCGAAAAGCGGAACACGGTTTTTCGCATCACTGTCCCTCCTGGTACTGCGGCATACCCAACCCGGGCAACTCACGGTCGAAAAACAGGTCGCCGTCGATCCATACTTTGTCAGGAATGCCATAGGTCGACAACGGATATCCCTCCCACAACACCAGGTCCGCATCCTTGCCCACGTCGATCGATCCGGTCTTGTCGTCCACTCCAATGATCCACGCCGGATTGAGCGTCAGCATCTTCATTGCCTCGTCCTCGGTCGCGCCGCCGTAACGCATGGTCTTGGCCGCCTCCTGGTTCAGTCGCCGCATGTAGTCGTCGCTATCGCTCTTGATGGCGACCTTTACTCCATGCCGCATCGCGATCACCGCATTCCACGGAATCGCGTCCCACGCCTCGTACTTGAAGCCCCACCAGTCGGCAAACGTCGCAATCGCGATGTTGTTCTGGGCCAGCGCGTCGGGCACCTTATACGCCTCCAGCGCATGATGGAAGGCCCGTATCTTGTAGCCGAACTCGTTGGCGATCGCGATCTCGGTCAGGAACTCATCCGACCGGTAGCAGTGGATTTGCACCAGCATCTTGCCCTGCAGCACCTGCACCAGCGCTTCCAGCTTCAAGTCTTTCTTCGGCGGCGAAGCTGTCTTGTCGCCCTTCTTGACCTTCTCGTTGTACTCGTCCCAGCTACGCTGATAGTCCTTCGCCTGCGTGAACGCTTCGCGCATCACCTCGAAGTTCCCCATGCGGGTTGACGGCACCTGCTTCTTGTCGCCGAACACCCGCTTGGGATTCTCGCCGCTGGCAAACTTGATCGACTGCGGCGCCCCCGGAAACAGCATCTGGTCGCGGTCCAGCCCGTACTTGTTCTTGATCACCACCGCCTGCCCGCCGATCATGTCGGCCGAGCCGTGCAGCAGCAGCGACGACGTCACCCCGCCCGCCAGCGCCCGGTAGATCGCCTTGTCGTTGTAGTCGAAGGCGTCTTTCATCATCATCTGCGGCACCACCGGACTGGTCGCTTCGTTCACATCGCCGTCCAGCGCCATGTGCGAGTGCGGATCGATGATCCCCGGCGTCACGTACTTGCCGTCAACATCGATCACCGTCGCCGTCGAAGGTGCCGAGACGTCGGCGCCGAAGGCTGCGATCTTCCCGTCTTTCACGTACACGCTGCCGTGTTCGATCCGCCCATGTGTCGCCGTCAACAGCGTCGCATTCTTGATCACGAATTCGTTATGCCCGCTGTGCGCGGCTGAATAGTTGGCAGGTTGTTGCGCGACCGCGCAAGCGCAGCCAACCAGCAGAATCGCATACCCCAGCAGCCGAGGCCGACGCCTCGTCGCATCATTAAATCTCATGGAGTCCCCCAACAGCCTCAAATCAGGAATTGCAGCATTGTAATGATATCGCCACCGGGAAGGGAAACGGCGCGGTTTTGCTCAACCATCAGCAGCACTTTCATCCCACTTCCACCAGCCCGTATCTTCGGTTCCAATGGCTCCGCAAGTGCTGCACCGCCCGCCCAATCTCTTCCTTCGAGATGTTTTCGTTCGGGCCTTCCAGCACCGCGCGCGCCTCGTTTCTAGCCAGCTCGAGGATGTCGCGGTCGCGCAGCAGACTGGCCACGCGGAAGTTCGGCATGCCCGCCTGCTTCGTCCCGAAGAACTCACCCGGCCCGCGCTGCTGCAAGTCCAGTTCCGCAATCTCGAAACCGTTTTGGGTGCGCACCATAGCTTCCAGCCGCTGGTCGGCCTCCGGAGAAACCTTGCCACCGGTCATCAGCACGCAAAACGATTGCGCCGTTCCGCGTCCGATGCGCCCGCGCAACTGATGCATTTGCGAGAGCCCGAACCGTTCCGCATGTTCCACCACCATGATGCTGGCATTGGGAACATCGACGCCCACCTCGATCACCGTAGTCGCAACCAGCACGTCGATCGTGCCGCGCTGAAAGCTCGCCATGGTGGCATCTTTCTCGTCGGCGTTCATGCGCCCGTGCAGCAATCCCACACGCAGACCGGCCAGCTCGTGCTTGCGCAGTTGCTCATACATCTTGATGGCGGCTTTCAGCTCGCCCGCTACAGGGGCCCCCGGCAAGCGCCGCTTTTGCGCTTGTTGGGTTGCGGGCATAACTCCTTCTTCGATCACCGGATACACCACGTACGCCTGGCGCCCCGCCGCAACCTGCTTGCGCACGAAGTCCCAAACCTGCGGAGCCGCGTCGTCGGTTACGCGACGCGTCTTGATCGGTGTTCGTCCCGGAGGAAGCTCGTCCAGCACGCTGGTATCCAGGTCGCCGTACAGCGTCAGCGCCAGCGTTCGCGGAATCGGCGTCGCCGTCATCACCAGCACATCAGGCTCAGCCTGGTTGGTCTTCTTCATCAGCCGGAAGCGCTGCATCACCCCGAATCGGTGCTGTTCATCCACGATCACCAGTCCCAGATTGTCGAATTCCACTGACTCCTGGATGAGCGCGTGCGTGCCAATCACCAATTGTGCATTGCCCCGCTCGATGTGATGCCGCACCTGCTTTTTGCGCCCCGCCTCCTGCGATCCGGTCAGCAGCACGATGCGATAACCTGCGCTCTCCAGAATGCGGCGCGCCGACAGGTAATGCTGGGTCGCCAGGATTTCTGTTGGCGCCATCAGCGCGACCTGGTAACCATTCTCGATAGCGATCACTGCCGCCTCGAGTGCGACAATCGTCTTGCCCGATCCCACATCACCCTGCAGCAGCCGCCGCATCGGAGCAGGGTCCTTCATGTCGTCGACGATTTCTTTCAGTACCCGCTTCTGCGCTCCCGTGGGATGAAACGGCAGAATGCGCTTCACTGCCGCGCGGACTTTCTCGTTGATCGCGAAGCTGACCCCGCTCTGCGCCCGCATCTTGCGCCGCTTGAGCTCCAGCCCAAGTTCGAGAAAGAACAGCTCCTCGAAAATCAGCCGGAAGAGCGCCGGTGTACGCGCCGACTGCAACTTTGCCAGGCTCTCTCCCACCTCAGGCCAGTGCGCCTGCCAGAACGCCGTCTTGCGATCGATCAGTCCCATGCGACCACGCACCATGCGCGGTATCGCATCGGCAACGTCCTGGTCGAGTTGCTCCAGCATTCCGTGAATGATGCGGCGAAACCAGCGCGCCGTAAGGCGTCCCTTGCCCGCCGTTTCGTAGATGGGAACGATCCGTCCCACCTCCAACGACTGCCACTTGCGCTCTTCCTCATTTCCGTTGGCGCCGTCTTCGGTCGGATCGTGCAGAATCTCGAACTGCGGCTGCATGATCTGCAGGCGGTCATAGCCGTGCGAAGCCGCTTCCACCTTGCCGTACAGCGCCACCAGTTGTCCCGGTCGAAATTTGTCTTGTAGATATGCCGCGTTAAACCAGATGCACTTCAAAGTGTCGCGGCCCTGTCCTGCCGTCATCTCAAAGATGGGCATGCGGCGGGTGCGAAACAGCCCCGAGGTACGCACCTCCGCGATCACGCTGGCCATCTCGCCCGGCCGCAATTCGCCAATGCCGCGTGGATTCAGCCGGTCTTCGTAGCGAAACGGCAGGTAGTACAGCAGGTCCTCGACGGTGGTGATGCCCTTCTCCAGCAGCATCTCGGCGAATCGCGGCCCAATGCCTTTTATGTATTGCACGTTGGTGGAGAGCTCGAGCACAGTGCGATGGTAAATCAGACGGCAGTGGTCAGTTGCCAGTAGTCACTTGCTATCGCGCAGGTATTCTTGTTTGTCATCCTGCGTGAGGACGCGCCAAACAGCGCGCCCGAGTCGAAGGACCTGGTGTTCGTTGAATTACCAAAATTCTGGGTGCCCCATCCTTTCCCGTGTTTTGGGAAAGGGTGGGAAACTGGCAACTGACAACTGGAAACTGAAACTGAACCATGCTCCCCCGTCTCCTCAAGCAATTCGTCGCCGTTCTCATTGGCAACCTGCTCTACTTCTTCGCCCTCATGCCCCACCTGCCTCCCGCGGCACGCCACACGCCCTACCAACTCGATTGGGGGCTCGTGGTTGATCTCTGGGTCTGCCTGGTGGTCTACGGCCTCATCGAGCTGGCGGTACGCTTTTGGCGCAGCCGCAATCCCGGTACCGATCGCTAGTTGCCCAAAAAACGGGGGAGCCCGCAGGCTCCCCCGTTACGCGTACCCACTCGTGGTTATAGATGGTTCGAATCTTTCGCCTTGAAGATGTCCTGCCACTCCCGCTTTTCCTGCTCCATGTCTTTCCTGATCTGCTCCATTTGCTTTTGGAGCTCCGGCTGCATGTCTTTCATCTGCTTCGACATCTCGCGCGCCATGTCCGCTAACTGTTTGGCCGACGGCTTCATGCTGTCGGCCATCTGAATGGCGTCCCGCTCCATCTGCGGAGTCATTTTCTCGATCTCTTTACGTACCTGCTCCGATTGCTTCTGCCATTCCGCCGCCTGCTTAGCCAGTTCTTCGGCCCGCTTCTTCATCTCCGGAGTCGCCGCCTTCATCGCCGCGTCCGCCTGTTTGCGAGCCTGCTCTACCTGTTTCTTCACGTCAGGGACCGCGTTCTTCGCCGCAGCTTGTGCCTGCCGATTGAAGTCATCGAAGTCGCTTTGGTTGAATTGCGCCATGGTGGCCAGATCCAGAGCATTTTTCGTATATTCCGGACCGAGCTTCTGCAATTCCGCCGCCATCTTCTGCGTGTCCAAGCCGAAGGCATCCCAGCCTGGCTCGCGCAGTTTCGAACTATTGGCCGGCACGTTGACTTCAACCGTCTGTTCCTTCTTATCGCGCACGATGGCAATCGTCACCTTACCGTTGTGGGCCTTCAGGGCCCGACGCCAGTCCGCCATATCGTGAATGGTCTCGTTGTTCACCCGCACGATCACGTCGCCGGCCTTCAGTCCCGCCACTCCGCCCGGGCTGCCCTTGTCCACCGACCGAACCAGCACGCCATTGTTTTTCGGAACTCCGAAAAACTCTCCCAACTGCGGGCTCAAGGGCTCTACCACGATTCCATGCCGCGCCGAGATCGACGTGAAACTCGGAACCTCGATATCGGGATACGCTACCGGCGGCAGCGGCATTCGGGGCGCGGCAAACGCCATGCCTCCCGGCGGCACAGGTGGCTTGGGCATTCCCGCCATCTTCTTCCAGTCTCCCAGGGTTACCTTCATCTCTTTGCTCTGTCCGTCGCTAACTACCGTCATCGCCACCGTGCTTCCCGGCGCGCTGGAGTGGATAAGGTCGGCAAACTGTTCCGACCCTTCCACGGGCTTTCCGTTGAAGGCAATCACGACATCGCCAGTCTTCAGTCCCGCCCGGCAAGCGGGGCCGTCCTGGTCCACTCCGGTGATGACAGCACCGTTACCGTCTTTCAGATGCAACGACGCCACCTTTTCCGGAGGAACGCTGTCCACCATGACGCCAAGGTACGCGGTGGAATGTGCCTCGCCAGGAGAAGGCGGAGCAGGCGCCGCGACAACCGCGGGCACGCCGTTCAGCATGCCGGCGATCAGCCCAGCCGTCAGTAGTAGTTTGGAAACCTTATGAATGACCATACTTCAACCTCGATCTCTAACCTTTACTGCCCGCGCCGGATTTCGATTTGCCCGATGGTGGTGCGCATTCTCAACATCGGTCCTCCGCCGTTCAACCTGCCCTCGCCGTACATCGACTTCGGTCCGTAGTTTCCGCCCTCAGAGGTTATTGTCAGCCCCGGAAATATCGACGTAATACCTTTGCCATAGGCCAATTCCGTGGACGCATGCACGTTCACACCAATAGTAGGGGGCAGATACACGACTACATCGCCGAATGCCGTGTGCAGGAAAGAATCCTGAAAATGATTGCGCCCGGCAACGAATTGTACCGTGATGGCTCCCGCTCCGGTTTCCACTTGCGCGCTTTGTCCTACTTTGAGTAATTCCACCGCGCCGCCACCCGTGGTGACCTTGACGCTGCCTTGCGCACTCGCCAACCGGACGCTGCCCGCATTGGTTTCCGCCAGCACCGAACCATCCACATCACCCAGATTCAGATTTCCGCCGCCTGAGTTCGCCCGCAGATCGCCGTTGCACTTGTTCACGTCGATATTGCCGGCCCCGGTTTCAACTGACGTACCACCCGATGTTCCGATGCGCACCCGTCCGCCGCCCGATTTGATTGTGACCTGCCCGTTCACTCGCGCCACCGACACATTGCCGCCACCATTCTGCAGATAAAGGTCGGACCCCAAGTTGTCGGCCTCCATAGCGCCGCCACCGCTGGTGATCTTCACCGGGCCGGAAATGTTATCCAACTTAACGTTGCCACCGCCGGTGATGCCCACGATGCTGCCGGAGATGGAATTGAACGCCAGCGAGCCTGCGCGGGTATCCACCTTCACCATCTGCGTCAGCCGCGGAATCTGCACCGCAATGTCGGCACTCAAGCGCCCTACGTTACGGCCGATCAGCCTGCCTTCCATCACCACCGCGTCGCCCGCTTTATTCACCGAAAACTTCAACTGCTGAAACTGTTTCCGCGCCTCCTCTTCCGAATTCGCAAACGAGCGCTTGCGCACCACGTAGGTTACCTGCGCCGCGCTGCCCTGCACCTGGAAAGAGCCGACGGGTGTCTGCGCCCGAAACTCGCGTCCCGCCGGAATCGCTCCTGTGGTCTCTTCAACCCAGGAATTGCCGTCGCGGAAGACCCGCGAATTCTGCGCGCACAGCGGAATGGCCACCGCTATGAGCAGGGTTACAGCCAAGCTCGATGGCAACGGCCAAGCCGAGTTGCTCCATCGGCGGCTCCATGCCGCTTCGAATTGGGGTCCGAATTTCATGAAGATCGTCAGTACACCGTGGGCATGGAAGCCAGCACGCGTTTCGACTCCGCGCGAATGTAATCGCTGGGGTCTTCTTTCGCCAGTTGCTGCAAAGCCATGCGCACGCTACTGTCGGTCTTCACCGGCTCCAGCGAGTGCAATGCCCCGCTACGCACGCCCAGATTACTGTCGTTGAGCAGCGCTTCCAGTACCGCGTTGCGCACCCGGATGTCCTCTTTTACGTATACCCCCAGCCCATCCAGGGCGTGCAGCCGCACTCCCGGATTGCTGTCGAAACGCAGCGCGTAGGTCAGGGTCTCCCGCACCCGCGGATCATCCGTCTTGTCCGAAAGAGCATCGACTGAGTTCAGCCGCAGCCCGGGATTCTCGTTGTTCTTCGCGGTATAGAGCAGCAGGTTCTGCACCTTCGGATCATTCGCCGTGCCTTGCACCGATCCCGGCATCACCTGGTCATACTGCACCTTCACCGTGTTGCTCGAGGGATCTTTCTCGACGGAAGTGATACCACCAATCGAGGCTTCCGACACCTCCTGCGGCTTGGTCACGATCACGTTACGATGCATCGACTGGTACATCGCACCCAGTCCGCCGCCGAACCCGACAATGAAGATCGCCGTGGCCAGCGCGGGAGAGAAACGTACCTGCCGCAGCCAGGCCGCGGGATCGAAGGCCAATCGCTGATACCACGCGCGATTTGGCTGCGTCTGTTCCAGGGCTTCCTGCAGCCGCATGCGCGATGCCGCCAGGAAACTCGCCGACGGCTCTTCCACCGGGAAGCTATTCATCTCACTCTGGAACGCTTGCTGTTCAGCGAGTTCCGCCGCGCAGGCCTGGCAGCGCCCAATGTGCTGCTCCACCTCATGCCGCGCGTCGTCAGCCAGCTCACCGTACAGATACAGCGCTATATTTTGTTGGACCCAATCGCAATTCATAAGTGCATCCTTCACAACTTCGACTTCAGTGGGCTAATCGTCTTCCCAGTTACCAGCAACCAGTTACCTTTACCGCGCGTCCTTCAACACCCATCTTTGAAAGAGCACGCCTTCACAGGCTGCGAAAAAAGTCGCTCTTGCGACTGGTTCGTATCAGGGCAAGGCTTCAGCCGTGCCGTACCACATCACCACCAGAGACCCGGGCTTTAGCCCCTGAGGGAACAATGTTGCTACTTACTACCGCGCATCTTTCAGCGCCGCCCGCAATTTCTGCGTCCCGCGGAACAGCGTATTCTTCGCCGTCTCTTCCGTCGTATTCAAAATTTCGCCGATGGTGCGCAGCTTCAGCCCCTGGTAATGCTTCATCTCGAACACCATGCGCTCGCGCGGAGTCAGCTTCTGCAGCGCCTTCGCAATCCGTCTGCCCAGTTCGCGCCGCATCAGGTCTTTTTCCGGACTCGCGCCCGACCGCACATCCGCCACCTGATCGAGCATGTCGAAGCTCTCGCCCTCGGAATCCGTCACCACTCCCGAGTCTTCCTTCCGCACCTGCCGCTTGCGCAGATGGTCGAGGCAGAGGTTGGTCACGATGCGATAAATCCAGGTGTAAAACGAGCACTCAAAGCGGAAACTCCCGATGTTCCGGTAGGCCTTGAGAAAAGCTTCCTGGTAGATGTCCTGCGCGTCCTGCTCCGAGCGCGTCATGTGGTAGGCCAGTCGCAGCACGGCGCCATCGTATTGACGCACCAGTTCCTCGAAGGCAGCGTGATTACCGCGCTGTGCCTCCCGGATCAACTCCGCGTCATTCATTCGGCTCTGGGACTGTCCCGCCATACCCTCGCGTTCAGAGGGAGTCGTGGATAACGTCTCGCTCGCCCCCCGCGAGGTCCCGGCCAGGCGAAGACCCGGGCCAACCGTGAAGGGAACTCCTACCGCATCGGTTGCCATGCTGGTTTCTGCCCGTCTCCGAAATGCAGGTCCAATCGCTGACCCTGCAATTAGATAGACGGCACGCCAGCCAAAGCGTAAGCGGCCATTATAGTGTTTGGGACGAGCGTGCCCGGTTCGCGCCCATGTTTTGGGCGCTAACCTGGTAGTTACGGCCCGGGCACAACTCTCCCTGGGTCAATGTACGTTCTTGCCGCTCAATAGGTTCCGAGGAGGAATCTGCTTTTCTTCCGGTGGTCTTCCTCAGTGGAGGCGGCCTTGCCGCCGGAGTCGAAGACCCTGTTGTTTCCGTCCCGGCAGGGTCGGCATATATTAGCCCACCCTTTCAACGGTTGGGACGCGTGTAAATGAGTCCCGACCCAAGGGAGTACGATTAGGTCATCTTTTCATTGCAACGCTGCGCGCACGCGGGAGAAGTTACCCAAAGCATCTATAGGAGAGCCGTGTGGATATTACTCGAACTCATTCGGTAAGCGGATCTTGCTTGGACGCACTTGATCATGGTCACCGGTTTGGTGGGCGGGCCGAGCCTTTGCTGCGGACGAGCATTCGAGGGCCAGGTCACTGGGTGGAGGCGCGCCTATCGCGACAGTCAACCGTTACCCTATGGGCGGCAAGTGCCGGCGCACCCAAGCAGCTCGGCCAGACCAAGACCGACGACAACGGCAATTTCTAAGTCATGGCTACCGGACGCCCGGAAGTCGAGCCTTTACCTCGTCAGCACGGGCGGCGTTCCGGCGGCAAACAAGTGCGGGCGGCAACAATCCCGCCATCGCGCTGTTGACGGTTGTGGGCAGCAAGCCTCCGGCCCACAGTCACGATCAACGAGTTGACCACCATCGCGTCGGTGGTGACGCACGCGCAGTTTATCGATAACACCACCATCAAAGGCTCGCCGCTGCAACTGCGGATTGCCGCCAACAACGTGCCCAACTTTGTCGATCTCGAAACTGGCGGCTGGGGGACGACGATTCTGGACGCGCTCAACAGCGCACAGACGCCGACCATGGCCAACTTCGCCACGCTGGCCGACGTGATGGCCGGTTGCATCACGCGGGTGAAACCGGATGCGTGCAGCCAATTTTTCGCGGCGACCACACCTCCCAGCGGAGGGGCTCCGCCGGACACGTTGCTGGCGGCCGAGGTGGTCGCATTCTTCCCCTGGCACAATCCCGACAAGATTTTCGCGCTGCTCAATGAGTTTTATCCGCTGCCCAAGCCGGGAACTCCCGGCAAGCTCATGCGGGATGCGCCTTACCTGCCGTATCTGACGTTTGCTCCCAGCGCCTTCATTTTTCCGCTCAAGTTCACGGGCGGAGGCTACAGCGGTGGCGGCAAGCTGATGATCGACAGCGAAGGCAACGCCTGGGTCGCCGACAACTTCACGGTCGGCGCGCAGAATCAGGACGCTTCCTGGACCGGCGGTCTCAGCAAGTTCGCCCCCAACGGTAAACCGCTTTCCCCCAGCCCTTTGGGCTTCCGGGGCGGAGGCATCGCAGGCCCCGGTTTCGGTTTGACTCTCGACGCGCAGGACAATGCGTGGGCCACCAGCTTTACCGGCCAGAACATCACGAAGTTCGACAAGAACGGCAAGCCGCTGTCGCCGCCCGAAGGCTGGAACTTTAACCGCCAGATCAGCCAGATGCAGGGCATCATCGCCACGCCGAGCGGAGATATCTGGACGCTCGACCTCATCAAGGGCCAGGTCGTGAAGCTTCCGCAGGGCGATCCGTCGAAGGTGCAGTTTTTCTGTCAGAACAAGACGGGCGATCCGCTGAAGAACCCTTGCAAACTCGTCGGGCCGTTCGCTCTCGCCATTGATCAGCAGGACCGCATTTGGGTCACGAATGCCATCGCCGACCACGTGGTCCGTTTCCCCGCATCCGATCCCAGCAAAGTCGAAACCTTCAAGGTGGGGTACTCCGCCAGCGGTCTCGCCGTGGACAGCCAGGGGAATGTCTGGATCTACCAACAAATTGGGCAGTTCGCCCCGGGGCGCGTGAAATTTGCCGAAATGCTGGCCGCGTTCAAGTTCGATTTCGATGGCATTACCGATGCTGGAGAAAGAGCTACCAAGGTGCTGGTTCCTGCCTTGGCCGCGCAAACGCCGGGATACGAGTCGGGCGGCAGCATCACGGTGTTGCGCCCTGACGGCACCGAGGCGCCGTTCTCTCCGGTATTTGGCAATGGCATCTCTGCGCCTTGGGCGGCTACCGTCGATGGCAACGACAACGTCTGGATCTCCAACTTCAGCAGTTGGTCGGCTGGAATCGTGGAGCTGTGCGGCTTTCGCACCGAGCATTGCCCGCCTGGGGTAAAGACGGGTCAGAGCCATTTCGCCTCCCGGTGGCTATGTCGGCGGCGGATTGCAGTTGCAGGTTGACCTCGGCATCGGTCCCGCAGGAGATGTCTGGGTTACCAACAACTGGCAGAACTACCCGGATGCCTTCGGCAAGGTTGATGAAGCACTACAAACCCAAGGCGCCGGGCAGGGCGTGGTCGTCTTCTATGGAATGGCGAAGCCGGTGAAGACGCCGCTGATCGGGCCGCCGCGGCAACCCTGATTCACTGCCTTGTGTGAGCGGATTGCCAGTATCGCCGGGTCCTAACATCAGATTCCTGATCAAATTGAGCTTCTCGCGAGGACATTGTCATGACTAAAAGAACTATTCAAATTACGTTGCTGGTTGGCCTGGTTGCGATGGGAGCGTTGCCCTGCTTTTCGCAGCCCTCTGTAACTCTGCAGAACTATTTCAAAGAGAACCTGAAACTGAGCCAGGACCAGATCAACAACATTCGCAACGGCCAGCCTTACGCCGTGGCCCTGCCCTCCCGCACTCCCGACGAGGTTTTCGTCTTCGGAGCGGTTTACATCAATGCCGATCCTGCGAGTTATGTGAGCTATGCCTATGACTTCGATCGGCTGCGCCGTACCCCCGGGATCCTGGCGATCAACAAGTTCAGCAGCCCTCCCCAGCTTTCCGATATGAAAGGCTTCGAACTCGACAGTGCGGATGTGGAGTCGCTGAAGAAATGCACTCCGGGGAACTGCGAGATTCAATTACCCGGCAGAGACATCGAAGCGCTACGAAAATCCGTCAATTTTTCGGCGCCGAATGCGGCCGAACAGGTCAACCAGTATCTTCAAAATACAGCGGTATCGCGGTTGCAGCTCTACCAAAAAGAGGGTGGCAAGGCGCTCGGTGCGGTTTACAACGACAAGAAGCAGCAAGTCAGCGTGTTCGATCAGTTCCAATACATACTTAGCTACGCGAAGGCGATGCCCCAGCAGGTGCCCGCGTTTTATAACTACATCGTGAACTACCCGGGATCGGGGGCGGCCAACCTGAGCAGCTTGTTCTACTGGGACAATGTTAAGTTCGGATTGAAGCCAACTTTGCGGGTCGTGCAAGTGTTGATGATGAAGGGAACCAATCCTCAGGAACCGGCTTACGCGATTGCCGAAAAGCAGCTCTACTCCAGCCATTACTTCGAGACTGCGTTGGACCTCACGTACTGCATCAGCGACAGCGACAATCCCAAGCAGCCGGGATTTTATCTGGTTACGGTAATGGGTTCCGAGCAGGCTGGCCTTACCGGATTTGAGGGCTCCATTATTCGACGCGAGGCTGTGAGCCACACCGTTAGTGGCACCCAGCAGACGTTGGCTACCATCAAAAGCGGTTTGGAGCACAAGTAACGACGAAGCCGGTCTGAAGTCCCAGGGCTGGCTCTGTACTTTTTGTTCTCGCCAGATAGCAGATAGCCGATGACCCCTGTCTTCCTCAGTGCGTGTGTTCTGTCATTCCTCACCGTCGGCGTCCATGCCACAGGCATCGCTGTGCTGGTGCGGGGCCTGGCCAAACATCATCCGACGACGAGTACCTGGCTTATTCTCCGGATGCTCCTCCGCATGATCTGGTGGCTGGTCCTGCTGCATGCAGTGGAGATTTCGATCTGGGCCTGGTTCTATCTGTGGCGTGGATTGCTGCCCAGCGCCGAAGCGGCGTTCTACTTTTCCGGAGTGACGTACACTACGCTCGGCTACGGCGACGTAGTGCTGGCGCAG
The DNA here is from genome assembly GCA_963696575.1 of uncultured Acidobacteriaceae bacterium. GTDB lineage: Bacteria > Acidobacteriota > Terriglobia > Terriglobales > Acidobacteriaceae > DASRAA01. Next base: position 159,708 of record CAVOKT010000004.1, on the reverse strand, counting down.
CCGTGGCGGCTCCTCGGACCAGTCGAGGGTTTGATGGGCGTCCTCATGTGCGGCTTATCCACGGGCTACTTCTTTGTGGTCGTGAGCCGCATCCATCAATCCCGGCACGAAAAATCCCCCGCTGTTTCCAGCACGGAATAAGTCGTCAGGCGGCCTACGAGGCCTATTGGATCTTTTGATTTTCACTGGCAACTGACCACTTGCTTTGGTCACCCATCACGTTCAACCGTGACCAACTCGCTTGGTGTTTCCCACCGATTCTCGTACACTGCCCCCGGAAGGATGAAGGATGAGGGAGCGTTGCCGTCCCAGGAGTCGGCAACCGGACACTACCCAGTCCTCAGTAGGTGCTTCGACCTGTGATCGGTCCTGTTGACTCGCGGTTTTCTAGTCATCCACCCGCCGACACCCCTGCTCAGCCCGGGAAAATCCGCCCTAAGTCCTTATTCCTTGATCTTTTACCCGTAACCCCGTTGTCTCTGATATTTTGCGCGGACTTTCGCCTTTCGCCCCTTATGTTTTCAATATTTTACGGGCAGAGGGGGAGGGGGAGGGGTACCCCGTGCGCGGTACATTCCCAAAATGGAAAAAGGCCAGCTCGCCATGGAAAATAGCGAGCCAGCCTTCTCATTCATGTGCCCCGGATCAAGATATGGACATGAGGCGCGAGGTTCTTTCGTTATGCCTCTGCCGCTACGCTTCGGCGCTGGCGGCTTCTTCAACCGCAGCCGGAGCTGCTTTTTCCTCAGCGTCCTTTTTCACCACGACCTTCACCGTCACCGTGACCTCGCGGTGCAGCTTCACCGGCACGTCGAACTCGCCCACGGCTTTCAGCGGCACGTCGAGATCGATCTTGCGTCGGTCGATGGTGAAGCCTTTGGCTTCCAGCGCGTGCGCGATGTCGGACGAAGTGACCGAACCGAACAGTTGGTCGTGCTCGCCCGACTTGCGGGTGAACTCCACCACCACGCCGTTGAGCTGTTTGCCGAGATCCTCAGCGCTGCCTTTTTCCTTGGCGGTTTTGCGCACCGAGGAGGCTTTCATCTGTTCGATGACGGCCTTATTGCCGGCCGTGGCTTCGATTGCCAACTTGTGCGGAATGAGATAGTTGCGGCCATAGCCCTCGGCAACTTTCACCACGTCGCCGCGATGGCCCAACTTAATTACGTCTTCCTTCAGAATGACTTCCATGTGTCCAACTCCATGAACTTTGTAGGTGCGGGCGCGTTGGCGCCCATGCATCGTCAACTAGCTACCAGTTACCAGTCACCCGTTCTACCGGCTCGAGAACGGCAGCAGAGCGATGTTGCGTGCCTGCTTGATTGCATCGGCCAGGCGACGCTGGTGCGGTGTGCATACACCGGTCAAACGCCGAGGAACGATCTTGCCCGACTCGGCCACAAACTGCCCGAGCAGGCGAACGTCCTTGTAATTGACGCCGTCAATCTTCTCGACGCAGAACTTGCAAACCTTCTTGCGGCGGAAAAATTTCCGTCCGCCTTCGCGCGGCCCACCAGGACCTGCGCCAGGACGGCCAGCCGGCCGCGGTCCACGAGGACCGCGATCGCCACCGCCGCCACCGCCGCCTTCGGGACGCGAGCTTGGCGCGGAACTGCTGCTGCCGCCTTCAGCCGCGGCTACTGGAGCCGCTGTATTCGTCGTTTCGTCTGCCATGTTTCTCCTTTGGGCCGTTCAACCGGCTTTCCTGAGGGGCTAAATCTCCTAACTCAAAATTGCTCGTAACGGCACGGCTAAAGCCGTGCCCTTTAAATCGCACGCGAGACTCGACTACGCGGTCGCCGGAGCCGAATCGGCTTCGGGCACAGGCGCCGCCGCCGCTGCCGTTGCAGCCGTTTCTGCTGCAGCCGCCGCTGCCGCTTCCGCGGCCGCAGCACGCGTGCCCTTGCCGCGCACTTTGGCATCGCGTAGCGCTTTGACCTTCGCCAGCCGCTTCTGCTCTTCGTCAACGCGCACGGTGATGAATTTGATCACCGGCTCGGTTACGCGGAGCCGGCGCTCGATTTCCTTCACCATGGCGCCGTCGCCTTCGAGAACCATCAGGACATAGATGCCGTCCTGAAACCGGCGCACCATGTAGGCCAGCCGGCGCTTGCCCATGCGTTCCACATTTTTCACCGTGCCGCCAGCCGTGGCCACATGGCCTTCCAAGGTGGCGACCAGCTTGTCCTGGTCCTCTTCCGTCATGTCGGGACGCACGATGAACATTAATTCGTAAGTACGTTGCATTGTTTTCTCTCCGGGCAATCTGTAACTGGTCACTGGTAACTGGCGACTGGTTTCAATTGCCTATCCGTTTCGTTCTCGATTCAATCTCACTAGCACAACCAGTTACCAGCTACCAGTAACTAGCTAACGCTCGCTTCTTCCTCCGGCTTACGATTGAAGCGGTTCATGGCCGCGTGCAACCCCTCCCCGAAGATGACGCGGACAGCCTCGGCTGCCGTGTCCAGCACCTGGTCAATGACCGGGTACTGCGATTTCTTAAACTGCGACAGCACATACCGCGCGCCGTCGCCCACCGGATGGTCCGGCCCCACTCCCATGCGGATGCGCACAAACTCCTGCGTACCCAAGGCGTCGATCACCGACTCCACTCCGTTATGTCCCGCCGATCGGCCTCGCGGTCGAATCCGCAAAGTGCCAAACGGCAGGTCGAGCTCGTCGTACAAGAGCACCAGGTCCTGTTCCGGGAGCGCCTGATACTCCTGTACCAGCTCGCGCACCGACTGGCCGCTCAAGTTCATGAAGGTTTCCGGCTTGGCCAGCACCACTTCGGTATCGCCGATGCGGGCCCGCGCGGTCTGCGCGCGACAGTTGCGGTTGTTCACCCGTACGCCGCACTGCTCGGCAATACGGTCCACCGCCAGAAACCCCAGGTTGTGCGGTGTGAACTGGTACTCGATGCCCGGATTGCCGAGCCCGACGATCAGTTTCACGCCGCCTACTTCTTCTTCTCGGACTTCTCTGCCTTATCGCCCTTTTCGCCTTTGGCGCCCTTTTCGGCCTTGTCGCCGGCGGCAGCTTCGCCTTCGGTCTCCGCCTTGCCCTTCTTGATGACCTCGGGCTCAGCAGTCGTTGCCGCGACCTCGGCTCCTTCAACCGGAGCTGCCTCCACGACTTCCTTCACGGCGGTCACGTGAGCAATCGCCTGGTTCGGATCGGTGATGAACTTGATCTTGTCGTTGTGCGGCAGGTCCGCTACGCGAATGGTGTCACCGAATTCCATCTTGCTCACATCGGCTTCGATGCGTCCCGGAATGTCGGCGGGCAGACACTCGATCTCGACCTCGCGCATCATCTGCTCGAGGATGCCACCCTGCAGCTTGACGCCGGGCGCCTCGCCATTCAGCGTGACCGGCACGCTGACACGCAGCAGCTTGTCCATGGCGATGCGTTTCAAGTCGACGTGCAGCAGCGCGCCCTTAATGGGCTCGAACTGCCAATCCACGATCATTGCCTTGCCGGCGTCGCCACCCGCAGCCAGATCGAAAATTGTGTTGTGACCCGACTCAGAGTTCAAGATGCGCTTCATCTGTTTCGGATCGACCGTGATGTTCAGAGGGTCCAGACCCGCGCCATACAGCACAGCCGGAACCAGCCCGCTCTTGCGGATGCGGCGCGCGTCATTCTTGGTGCCGCTCTGCCGCGGCTTCGTTTCTACCTTTGTTTCAGGAGTTGTTGTAGCCATAATTTCGTTGTCCTTTACAAAAACAGTCTGCTAACCGATGTCTCTTCGTGAATCGACTGGATAGCGCTGGCGATCAAGCCGGCAATCGACAGTTGCCGGATCTTGGGTTCGTTGCGCCCCGCCTCGGTCAGCGGGATGGTGTTGGTCACAACTACTTCGACCAACCCCGATTTTGAAATCCGTTCGATAGCCGGGCCCGAAAGCACGGGATGCGTGGCGCAGGCATACACCTGCCTGGCACCCGCGTCGAGTAACGCCTGGCAAGTTTTCACCAGTGTTCCAGCGGTATCGATAATGTCGTCGAGGATGAGACACGTCCTGCCGTTCACGTCACCGATCACGTGCATGACTTCGGTCACATCCAAGTCCACCCTGCGCTTGTCGACGATAGCCAGCGCCGAATCCATTTTCTTGGCGAAGAAGCGCGCACGCTCCACGCCGCCAGCGTCCGGAGAAACCACCGTCAGGTCCGGAAGCTGCAAATCCCTAAAATGCCCTACCAACACCGGCGACGCAAACAAGTGGTCCACCGGAATGTTGAAAAAACCCTGAATCTGCGGTGCATGCAGATCAACCACCAGCGCTCGATCGGCACCTGCCGTTGTCAGCAGGTCAGCCACCAGCTTCGAGCTGATCGGAACGCGTGGCCGGTCCTTGCGGTCTTGCCGCGCATAACCGAAGTACGGAACCACCACCGTGATACGGCGCGCCGAAGCGCGCTTCAACGCATCGATCAACAACAACAGTTGCAGCAGGTGCTCGTTCACCGGATCGCAAGTCGGCTGAACCAGGAAAACATCGCTCCCGCGCACGTTCTCCAGGATCTGCACATAGGTCTCGCCGTCCGAGAACTTGGTAATGCGCGTCTGCCCCAGCGGCAAGCCGAGTTTTTCGCAGACTTCCTTCGCCAGGGCGTCATTCGCCGTGCCTGAGAAGACCTTCCACTTGTCTTCGCTGCGCGTACGCACCGGCTTGGGCTTCGGGTCCGCGCCCGTTTGCTGCTTCTTGTCGGACTGCTGCGCGATTGCCGTAGCAGTTTCGCTCGCGGCCGCCGCGGATTGCGCCATTCCCGGTTTTACGCCTGCTGCGTCCATATGTTCTGTACCCCGCTAAAACCTGGTTTGATTACAAGCTGGGTCGAAACCGCGAACAAAACGGTAACTGGTAACTGGCAAAGAACGCCTGATCGGGTCGCTCGTTGCTGACTACGTTTTTCACTGCCTCAAACCTGACCGCACTTTACTGGCAACCGACTACTGATAACCGGCAACTGAATCTTGGCTGGGCGGCTAGGATTCGAACCTAGACAAGTGCCTCCAAAGGGCACTGTCCTACCATTAGACGACCGCCCAATCGGTAACTGGTCACTGGTAATTGGTAGCTGGTAATAGCCAGGAGTTGAACGCCTCGCTTGCCTGCGAGTTACCAGTTACCAGTCACCAGTTGCCTCTCCCAATACTCTTCCCGCGTCAACGTCGTCGTCGCTACTGCCGCATGCCCCGCGGCGCTCATGCGCTTTGCGGCTGACTCTGCTTCGGCGGCCGACGCAAACAATCCATACAACGTCGATCCGGAGCCAGACAACGACGCATAGCGCGCGCCTTCGCGCTCAAGCACACGTTTGACCTCACGAAGTTCGGGATACTCTGGGAAGACGACTCGTTCAAAGTCGTTTTCGATCCCGGTTCGGACGAGGTCGAGAAGCGGCGTCTCGGCCCGGTCCCCGCCACTCGCGGGAACACCGGATGCAGGCTCGGCCTGCAAGGGGAAAACCTTCTCCAGCCAGGCAAATACACTTTGACTGAATGTTGTAATTGTACCTGCCGCGCTGGGAGCGGTCAATGCAGGTTCGCCCAATGCGTAGGCGGCTGCGTTCATTGCCTCCGCCGTCTGAGCCAACTCGATCAGAGCGTCCCATTGCGCGAAGGCCTTTGGCGTGGAGACTCCGACCGGCGGCGTCACCACCACCAGGTGCATCGCCGGAAGATCTTGCAGGGCATAGACTTCCTGGCCGCGATCGACGCCGAGGACCGTTCCTCCGATAAGGAACAGTGGCAAGTCGCTGCCAACCTCGGCGGCGATGCGAAGTCTGTCTTGTGCGGGAATGGCAGTCTTCAGCTCGCGCTCCAGCGCGATCATCGTCGCGACCGCATTGGAGGAAGCCGCGCCCATCCCACCCTGGACCGGCAGTTGCTTGTCGATTTGGATTACGACGCGGCCAGCGACTTTGAGCGAGCGCATTACACGCTCGACGATTTTGTAGCAGGTGTTGGTTTCGTCGGTCGGAACCCGCGCATCCTCGCAGCGAATCTCAATTCCGTGACCGGCCTGCACCTCGACTCGAACAACATCATGTAACGCGATCGTCTGATAGATGGTGCGCAGCTCGTGAAAGCCGTCAGCGCGCGCCGCGCCGATCTTCAGCCCGAGATTGATCTTCGCGAAAGAGCGAATGGACGTAGACATGGAAAACCAGTGGCTAGTGGATAGTGGTCAGTGGCTAGTGTAAAGCAGGGGCAGTTTCAAGTTTCGAGTCGCTCGTGCCGGTCGCGGGCATACATCAACACCAGAGAACGCTGCGCAAACGGCATATAGACCAGCGCGGCGGTCATTCCCAGCGCCAAGCCCGCATTTACGTGATGAATAAGGAGGAAGGGCGACAGAGCCCACAAAAGATCCAGCCCCAGCAGTACTGGAAAAAGCCGCTTGAACTTGACGGCGAGCTCCTGAAAATCGAACGTGACAGCCGCAAAGAGGTACAGCCGCACCGGGATGAGCGCCACAGCAGTGACGACTAGCACTGTCATGAGGATCGCGGGCGACAATATCCCAGAGTCAGCAAAAACCTCGCGGATCTCCGGAAGATTCGCCAGCGCGCCCATGTAGAACGCCAGGTACATCGCCTGGATCAGCAGCAACAACGCTCGCACCAAGCCCCGCGGCGCATCAGGCAGATCGTGTGGCGCGGTCAGAACGCTTCGGTGCGAAGCTTCGGTTGCCTCCTGCACGGACGCTACAGCCACGGCACTTGTGCTTCCGGCAGAGGATGCTGCCGTGTTGACCTTCTCGCCGGGTACCGTCGAAGCCTGTACTGCGAGCGTAACCGGTGCGATGAAGCGATAGCCTTTGCCGGAGACCGTCTCAACATGCCTTGGTTGCGCGGCGGCGTCACCCAATGCCTCGCGAAGTTTGTTGACCGCGGTATTCAGGCCGTGGTCGAAATCCACAATCGTGTCGTCGCCCCAAAGCCGCTGCCGCATCTCCTCGCGGGTCACCAACTGCGACGGCCGCTCCAAGAGCATTACCAGCACCTGGAACGGCTGCGAGTGCAGCTTGATGCGGATGCCCTCTTTGCGAAGTTCGCCGGTGGCCTCGTTCGCCTCGAAGGCTCCGAAGCGAAACAGCCGGTCTGTCGGTTTCTCGGTCATGGGCAACGATTAGTGTAGCTGCGCCGATCAAACTCGAGCCACTGAGAGCCCCATCCGGGTAAGAAGCTGGATGCTTGGCCCCTCATCGGCGCCTCGGCGCTCGGCAAATACCTCGCAGTTCGTCGGATGAGTTCTCATAACCGTCGTCAATTCAGTAGCTTACACGATGAGGTGCAAATGAGGAACGTTTGCGTCGTCATGCATTGCGTCGCATGCCCGCGAGTCACGCATGCTGGCGCTTCGAGGTTCTCGATGGGACTGATTTTTCGGACGGCGGCAGTGATTCTGGCGCTAACAGTGCCGTGCTCCTCGGCCCGCCTGACCGAACCTGCCCGGCGCGCGTTTGAAAGTTATGCCGCCGCGGTCGAGAAGCGGCTGGCTCAACAGCACGCGAGTCCCGACACCTATCTCGCGGCACTCAATTCCGGAACCGCGGATCAGGCCACCGCTGAGCGCCAGCTGCAGTCAGGAGCGCCGCGAATTGAAGCCGTAAACGGCGGCATGCGCGAAGTCGACGGGGGACTGTTGCACCACTGGCGCGGCACCGCCTTTGTTCCCGGCGGGAAGGCCGCCGACATGCTGGCGTTACTGCGCGATTACAACCATTTCTCGACCTACTACGCGCCCGAAGTCGAGTCTTCCCGCCTTGTGTCGGAGCACGGAGATGCTGCGACCGTCGCCATGCGATTCAAGAAGCAGGTCGTGGCCCCGATCGCGCTCGAGGCCGAATACGATGTCCGGTCAGGACTGTCCGGCGCCAGTTCCGGTTATAGCCTCTCGCGCAGCACTCACATCTGGGAGATTGAGTACCCGGGAACTTCGCACGAGCGGCGCCTCAGGGAAGGCAACGACGACGGCTTCCTGTGGCGCTTGAACACCTACTGGAGTTTTCTCGAGGTTCCGGGCGGCCTGCTGATTGAGTGCGAGGCAATTTCGCTGACCCGCGATGTTCCCAGCGGCCTGGGCTGGTTGGTAAACCCGATCATCCAGGATATGCCGCGGGAATCCCTGAAGTTCACTTTAACCGCTACACAAAACGCGCTCTCGTCCAACGCCCGCAAGGAGGCGCGCCGATGAGCCATCACTGTGAGGTCCTCATGAGAGAAGCCATCGTTGCCGACAGAAGAGAGAGCGGCTTCGTCAACCCGTTGCGAGTGCACAAAGCGCTAACCGCGAACGCTGAAAAGCGTGCTCTGGTTTGGATGGCCGTGCGGACGCCGCGGGCGATCAATGCCGACCACCTGACCGCCTTGGGATTTGTTTCACAACTACTGGCCGGGGCTTGTTACGCACTGGCAACGCGGGGGGCGTGGGCGTTAGTGCTGGCGAGTTTCTTTCTCGTCCTCAACTGGCTGGGCGACAGTCTCGACGGCACGTTGGCGCGGGTGCGCGATCAGCAGCGCCCGCGCTACGGGTTTTACGTGGACCACATCGCCGATACCTTCGGCGCACTGGCGCTGATGCTGGGGCTCGCCTTCTCCGGCTACGTGCATTGGCAGATCGCTGCCGGAATGCTCGTGTGTTTTTACCTGCTCTCTATCGAGAGCTACCTCACAACCTACACCATGGGACACTTCCACCTTTCGCAAAGCCTCTTTGGACCGACGGAAATTCGCATCTTGCTCATCATCGGAAACACCGTGTTGCTGGTGAATCCCTATGCAGACATAGCGGGCCATCGCTTTCTGCTGTTCGATGTCGGAGGCGCGGTGGCCATCGCCGGGATGGCGTACATGGCCATCGCCGCTGCTGTCCGCCACGTTGCAGTGTTGTATCGCGAAGAGAAGCTGGACGATTGCTAGCAGCAAGACGGCGGAATCAACGTCGTCCATTTGCCAGGCACGCTATCACGGCTGTTCGTCCTCTGCATTTGTGCCGGGCGCGTCAACTAGATGGGCGAGTTCACCCAGCGACCTCACGGTTCGCTTGCAATCCATGACATCGCCCCGCAAAATGGAGTGGGGTGTTTCTGACAATTTCTAATCCAACCGCGGCTCGGAGCCGTATCTGGGACAGCTATGCCACTTGAACCGGGCCACATCCTCGGCGACTACGAAGTGCTGGGCCAACTCGGTTCCGGCGGTATCGGTGAGGTGTATCGGGTACGGCACGTCATTTCGCAGCGTATCGAAGCGCTGAAGCTGCTGCGCGCTGATCGCACCGGAGGCGAGCTGCCACAGCGATTTCTGCGCGAGATCCGCGTGCTGGCCAGCCTTTCGCATCCTTCCATTGCGCGCCTTCATACCGCCTTTAATGTCGATGACCAGATTGCCATGGTCATGGAGTTCATCGAAGGCGAGGACCTGCATTGGAAGCTGCGTCGTCAGTGGCCCGGGAGGGCGGTTGAGGGAATCGAATACACCTGCCAGGTGTTGTCGGCGTTGGAATATGCCCACGCGCGGGATGTGATTCACCGCGACATCAAGCCGTCGAACATCATGATCACGCCCGAGGGCCAGGCCAAGCTGCTCGACTTTGGCATGGCGTTCAAGGCGGCCGACCTCAGCGTAACGCGGCCCGGCAACATACTTGGGTCGCTCCACTACATGTCACCGGAACAGGTGCGCGGCGAACGAGTGGACGCCCGCTCCGATTTGTACTCCACCGGCGTCACGCTTTATGAGATTGTCACCGGAGGCCGTCCTTTCGACGGCAAGAACGAATACGAGGTCATGACCGCGCACTTGCGCGAACAGGCCAAGTGGCCGGGCGACATCGATCCCGCGATTCCCTATGGGCTCTCGACCATTCTGATGAAGGCGCTCGCCAAAAACCCTGACGATCGCTACCAGAACGCCGCCGACTTCCTGGTAGCGCTGACTCACATTTCGCTGGACGACGCAGCGACCCTGCACACACTCGCGGTCCAGCCCAGCGCATTCAACTCTTCCTCGGACAGCGCCAAGCCAGCCTCGGGATCGCCGGGGAGTAAGCCAGGATCGCTGACGCCCAAGTCCTCGACCAGTGCATTCGATCCGTCGATCCTCGACTCGGTCAGCCGCGAACTCGCGGCCTTCATCGGCCCAATCGCAAAAGTTGTGGTGAAGCGCGCGGCCGGACGCTGCTCCTCGGTTGATGAGTTGTACAGCGTCGTGGCCGCGGAAATCGACTCCGACAGAGACCGCTCCTCATTCATGGCCAGCAAAAAGCGGCGGGTGTAAGGCCAGAGCCGGTTCTACTGGTCCAGCATCTTCAGCGCCTTGGCCAGGCTCACATGCATACGGTTGAAAGATGCTGTCACGTCGGCGATCTCGTCCTTGCCTTGCACCGTCAGCTCCGGTAAATCCGTGTCCCCCTTGCTGATCTGGTTGGCAGCACTCGACACCTTGTGCAGCGGACGGATCACCAGCAGATACAACGCGGCGTCGAGGGCGACAATGGTGACGACGAAGGTCGCAATCAGAAAGAAGATCAGGCGGCGGAATGCCTGGTTGGCAACGTCCATCGGCACTGACATCGGTACCGAGACGATCTGTGCTGTGATGATCTGGTTCAGCGTCCAGCCGAATCCGTTCGCACTGCCGTACTTCTTGATCATCGCCACTGGCGCGACGTCGGGAGTGCTGTGGCACTCCAGGCAACTGGCCGCCACGCTGATTGGCCGTGCCAGGTAGAGCTGGCGTCCCGCCGGCGTGTCGCGCTCGCCCACCAATCGCTTGTCATTGGGATGGTCGGCGAAATAGCGAATGATGTCTGTCTCCCAATCGTCGGCGCGGTCCACCAGGTTCGTGGGGTTCAGCGTGGCCTCACGATACGCGTAGTTGGGGTAAGTCTTGCGCATGCTGTTGAAAATGGTGGTCGCGGAAAACGCAGGTACCGTCTGCGGCAGGAAGTTGGTTTCGTGTTCCGGATTCTTCAGCAGCAGCGGCTTGATCTGCTCGGAGGTGTAATCGCGGGTGGCGCGGGCGCTGGCCATCATCAACTCGGCTTGCTGCAGCACCTGTTCACGAGCATTCTGCCTGAGGAAGTTGTAGGCGAGCTGCGCAATGATCAGTCCACCGGCGCCGAAGAACACAATCAAAACGAGATTGAACTTGGTGAGTAGCTTCATGGGTTTTCAGCAGGGTACACCGTTGCGCAAGCTGGCCGCAAAAACAATCGAGCGTCGCGAAGACGACATCGTCGCACGGCATAAAAGATTGCGGCTGATCCTTGCCAAGAGTTCGTCGATTTTATAGTCCTGAATAGGTTTATAATCCCCGCACTCGCGAGGCGTGAGCCACCATGCCGAAACCGTTGCCGCCCGATACCTGGAACAACCTGTTCTACCCCCCTACTGACTACGAATATTTTGAGAACTCGGATCGCTTTGACTTCGAACCCAACGCGCCCATGTTTTCCTGGAAGAATGCTTGGTGGCTGGCCGATGCAGCGCTGCTTGCCTATGTCAAAGACTGGAAGGTCGTGAAAGCGAGCCTCGCAGGAGCGCGCTTCGATGACGTGAGGCAAATCGGCTCCGATCCTGCGAAGAGCACCAAGGGGTTTTTCGCCTCGCGGTCCGGCCCCAACCCGTTTGCCATTGTGGTATTTCGAGGGACCGACAAGGACGATCCGAGAACCGCGCGATCCGATGAGGACACCATTCCCGTAGCGCGAGATGGCTATGTTGTACATCAGGGATTCGCTTTGGCACTCGATCAGGTGTGGCAGCCTGAAGTCGAACCAATGTTGAACGACTTTCTAACCGCGTTCCCGGGCGCGCCCGTGTACTTCGCCGGACACAGCCTGGGAGCGGCGCTCGCTACCATTGCCGTCACCAGATTCGCAGGGAACCAGTGCGCCTTGTATACCATCGGTTCGCCTCGAGTAGGTGACGACAGCTTTGCGCGGGCCGTGTTGCAGAAAACGACTGCGGTTTTCCGCTTTATGAATAGTCACGATATCGTGACCCAGATCCCGCCGGAAGTTCCGCTGCAGCATTACTTTCGTCATGTCGGAAACGAAAAGTACATCGATCGGAACGCAATCGTGCGCGACCATCCGTCCGAATTCGATAAGAGTATGGATTTGGCCCAGGGAATCATCGACCACGACGGCGCTGTCGGCGCTAAAAGACATTGGGCACCCGGCGGACTTTTTCTGGAGGGTGCGAAAGACCGGGCCATGGGTCGATCCTCCGCCCTACGTCGTCGGGAACCATACGCCCGCTCGCTATGCTGTGCATATCTGGAACTATTATTCAGGGACTTGATGCTCCGATCGAATCCGTCGACCAAGAAAAAAGCCCCGCTTCCAGGCGGGGCTCTGTCTAGAAACTAAATTTTCTAGTTCCGGCTTCTGAACTTCGTCAGCAACCGCAGTATCTCGAAGTACAGCCAGACCAGAGTGATCATCAACGCGAAGGCGCTGTACCACTCCATGTATTTCGGAGCGTTAAAGCGCGCGCCCTGCTCGATCAGGTCGAAGTCGAGCACCAAGTTCATGCGCGGCCACGCCAACCACCACCAGGCTGAAGATGATTCCGATCGGCCCGGAGCCGTTGACGGCGTTGAAGCGGAAGCCAAAGAAGCTCAGCACAAACTGGATGAGGTAGAACACCGCGATGCCGCCCGTGGCTGCGACGATGCCGAGGCGCAAATTGTCGGTGACCTTAATAAGGCCCGAGCGATACGCCAGCAACATGACGATCAGCGTGCCAAACGTCAGCGAAACCGCCTGAATGGCGATACCGTGGAAGCGCATCTCGAACATGGCCGAGACACCGCCGAGCAGCAGTCCTTCGAGCAACGCGTAAATCGGCGCGGTGATTGGCGACCATTGCTTCTTGAAGATCGTGACCATGGCGACGATAAATCCACCGATGCCGCCAACCGCGACAAACGGGGCCATGCCTGCCATCGCCTCTTCAGGCGTGGTGCAGCGAAGAATCGGCTCCACGTCCACGCGGCACTCGCCACGCACAGCAGCACCAGGATGCCGGACTTGTTCACGGCACCGGAAATAGTCATCCCTTCGCCGAGACTGCTCTCCACTGTACGAAACGTGTCCTGAGACAGCGCGGGATTCGACGTTCTCATCAACTGCGGCATTCCAATTTCTCCTTGGGTTCTTCTATTGGATGACGGCGACGGTTTTTGGATGTATGCGGCTATTGTACCCGGTACGCGGGGCCGATTTTGACCAGGGCGCGAAGCAATGGGTGGGCTCGCAATTCCCACTATGTCTTAAAGAGTTCGGGATACGCGACGCGTAACTTCTCCTCCACCTGTGAGCGAAGCAGGCTGGCCAACCTGCGCATTTCATCTGCTTCCCGGTCGGACATAGCACCGGCAATGTCGTAGCTGCTGATGTTTCGTTTCTTGCGAAAGCCATCGAACGTATCGATGACCTTCTGGCCCGGATTAATCGTAAACTCCAGAGATTGAATCACCCGATAATGGTGACTATCATGTGCGGCCCGGAAACCTGCGGCAGCCAACGCCGCGGTTGCCGCCTGAAGTGCAGCGTTATAGGCGATAGCGAAGCGCCAGTCGGTGGGCAGTCCTGGTGCCTGGCAAGCAGCCAGATCGCGGTCCGAAATCCCCAGCAGGTTAGCGATTTCTTGCGGACTGCTTGCGTGTTGGGCCACCCAGCCGTTTTTCAGCCAACTTTGCAAGCTCATTCTCGGTGCCCAGTACGAAGAGTTTCTTCCCTTCCATGAGGCTTAGCAAGAAGTGATTTCCGGCAGCCAACTTCGACTGAAATTCCGCCACAGGGTAAACGGTCGGATTGATTTCTCGTCCCAGCGCTTTCTGGGCTCCACTGAGCGCAGCCACCACGTCGCCAAATTCCGCGTCTCCCACGACCATGAGATCGACGTCACTGTGTGCCTTCTCGGCCTGGCGCGCCACTGAACCGTAAACAAACGCCAGTTCGATTTGCGATCCCAGTGGCGCCAAGGCCGACCGCAGCGCGTCGTGGACCCCCAGGGTCTTGGTGATCAGGCGCTTCATCTCTCTAAACACTGGGCTTTTCGAGTTGGCGCGGTACAGCACCAGGTTCCCCTGAGTGGTCCGCACGATCAATCCCAGGGCGGTCAGGTTCTTAAGTTCTCGCTGGAGCGCGCCGTGTCCCGCCCCGACTACTCGGGAAAGCTGCGTAGATAGAAGTGCTGCTCCGGATGTCCGAAGAACTGCGCAAGCAAAGCACTTCGAGTCTGGCCAAACAGGCTCGGCTTCGACGGGAATAGCTTTTCGTACCCATATTGGGTTCAATTGTACCCTATTTGGGGATGATGGTCACTGGGCACGGCGGCGGCTCGCTCCCTAGAACAGCGTCTCCTGCCCAGTGGCATTCGTTCGCGGACGCTTGATGCCGAAATGCTGGTACGCGAGATGGGTGGCGACACGCCCGCGCGGCGTTCGGTCGAGAAATCCAATCTGGATCAGAAACGGCTCGTAAATCTCTTCGATGGCGTCAGCTTCCTCTGCCAACGATGCCGCCAGTGTATTCACTCCTACGGGCCCGCCCTGGTACTTCTCGATGATGGTCAGCAGTAGCTTGCGGTCGATTTCGTCGAAGCCGTAGCGATCCACCTCGAGCATCTCCAGCGCATCCTGCGCGGTGGGCTTGTCGATCTTGCCCGTACCGCGCACCTGGGCGTAGTCGCGTACCCGGCGTAGCAAGCGATTAGCGATGCGCGGTGTACCGCGACAACGCGTTGCGATCTCGATTGCCGCAGGTTCGTCGATCGCGACGCCGAGAATCTCAGCCGACCGCTCGAGGATCACCTTGAGGTCATCGTGGGTGTAAAACTCCAGCCGCAGCACGATGCCGAAGCGCGAGCGCAGCGGCGCCGACAGCAGTCCTGCACGCGTGGTGGCGCCGATGAAGGTGAATGGCCGCACTTCAATGGTGTGAGTGCGCGCCGACGGCCCTTGTCCGATGATGATGTCGAGCTTGTAGTCTTCCAGCGCCGAGTACAGCAGCTCTTCCAATACGGGCTGCATGCGGTGTACTTCGTCGATAAACAGTACCTGCTTGTCGCGGAGGTTGGTGAGCACTGCTGTCAGGTCTCCCTTGATCTGCAGTGTCGGGCCCGACGTTTGCTGAAACGCCACGCCCAGCTCGTTGGCGATGATGTTGGCCAGTGTCGTCTTGCCCAGTCCCGGAGGCCCGTAGAGCAGCACGTGATCGAGCGCCTCGCCACGCGACTTGGCTGCCTGAATTGCAATCTCCAGGTTGTTCTTTACTTTGTCTTGTCCGATAAACTCCCGCAGCCGCTGTGGGCGCAGCTTTAATTCAAATGACGCATCGTCGTCGACCGGTGCGGCCGAGACAATGCGCTCACGATCCAGACTGTCTTTGGGTAAAACCACGATGGGGCGATGGTAAAGCGAAAGGGGAGTGGTGCGCAATGACCGGCAATGGCCTTCCGCCTCTTGACCGGTCGCGCCTCGGCCAACAACTTACCACTTCGCGACTCTTAATGGATTTCGATTATTGTGCTGCGCTCCTCTCTCCCATAGTTTCATCCCAATCGTTGATCAGTTGTGCAGGAAGCCGCTGCCTTGGGGAAGGCGGCCGCGATCCCTGTTCTGCTGTTGGGATCAATACGCCTTTGTTCGAGGCTGTAGTTTGATGGCATCAAGAACAAAGTTTGGTTTTACACGGCATCCGATTATCGCGATCAAATGGGCGGTGTCCTGGTGGGAACGCCCGATCTGAACACGGACACGATCAGCAAGAGTTTCGTGCCCGCGATTGCAATCGACGCGATGGGCACCGCCCACCACGACTGGCAGATCAGCAATCAAGACGTTCTCACCATGCGCTATTCGATTGGTAGCTCGGCATGACCGGCGCCAGTTCACTCGACCACGGACGCTCCAGCTTGCATTAAGATCTAGTTTCTAGGATGCAGCAGTCGACTACACATACGGCGGAGCCACCAACCCGGTTGCGCCGCGAACTCGGTCTGGGATCGGCGGCAGCGGCGGTGGCTGGAGAAGCCATCGCCGTTGGCATTTTCCTGACTCCCGCCGGAATGGCGAAACTGTTGGGATCGCCGTTCTGGCTGCTTTTTCGTCTGGGTGCTCATGGGCGCCATGACCATGGCCGGAGCGTTGTGCTTTGGCGAGTTGGCGGCTCGCTATCCCGAGGCCGGCGGAATCTACGTCTATCTACGCGAGGCTTACGGCGAGCGCATTGGCTTTCTTTACGGCTGGATGAGCATGCTGGTCATGGACCCCGGCGTGACCGCTGCCCTCGCAGTGGGCATGACTACCTACGCGTCGTTTATTTTTGGATGGAGTTCAACCGTTGCGAAACTTGTGGCTGTTCTGTCAATCGCGACGGTTTGCGCGCTCAACATGATCAACACCCGCCTGGGCGCGGGGTTTCTTCGTTACATTACCTGGCTCAAGTTTGCCATCCTCGCGCTGTTGGTAATCTGGGCGCTGGCGTTCCGCTTGGGATCGTGGTCGCATTTCGTTCCGTTCGTCGCTCAGCGCAGTGGGTCAACTCCTCTTCTACCCGCGCTCGCCGGAGCGTTGGTCGCGGCGTTCTACTCCTATGGCGGCTGGTGGGACGCAACCAAGATCGCCGGCGAAGTCAAAGATCCGGCGAAGACCCTGCCGCGCGCGTTGGTGATAGGCGTTCTGGGCGTGATCGCCGCCTACGTGCTGGTCAGCGGCGTGTTTCTCTACCTGGTTCCGCTAGATAGCGTCACCAACGATCAAACGTTCGTCGCGCAGGCAGGCGCCATTCTCTATGGACCTACCGGGGGCAACCTGCTGGCAGGCGCGGTGGTCATCTGCGTAGCTGGCAGCCTGGCGGCTCTGATCATGCTCTGCCCTCGGGTCTATTACGCTATGGCACGCGACGGAGTGTTTCTTCACTCGGTCGCGCAACTTCATCCGCGATTCGGGACTCCAGTCCGCGCCATCGCGATCCAGGGAGTTATGGCTTCGCTGCTTGTGGCCCTGGGCGCCTTCGACCAGATCCTGGGATATTTTCTCTTTGCCGCTGTACTGTTTATCGGACTTACTGTGACCACCCTCTTCGTATTTCGCAAGCGCGATAGTGGGACCACAGTGACAGTTAGAACTCCGGGATACCCACTCACGCCATTGGCATTCACGGCCATGGTGGTCTTGCTGCTGGTTGTATTCATGATGCATTCGCCGCGCCAGGCTTTGCTGGGATCCGCGGTGGTGTTGCTGGGAATTCCGGTGTATGCACTCATTCAACGTGGGCAGCCAGCGCGGTTGGCAACTCCTGGCGCAGACACCGATATTGCAATGGACGAACAATGAGCGGCAAAATCAAGCCCCCTGACGAGGCCAACGATCCCGTGATTCCACCCGTGGTGGAGGGCCAAACGCCTCCACCTACGAAGATTCGCATCATTGAGGATGCCGAAGCCACGGGCGATACCCTTGCAGCCTACGATTACTGGCGGGCGGGTTCCGGGCGGACGCAGGTCCCGGGCATCATCAAGTGTTTCGGCTCGCGGCCCGATTTTCTTCGTCAGGTGGTGGATTTCTCCAACACCGTTCATTTCTCCGAAGGGCATCTCGTGCGGCGTCATAAGGAGATGATCGCCAGCTACGTCTCCTACCTGAACCGCTGTCCGTATTGACTGGATAGCCACGCTTACTTCCTGCGGGTTCAGGGAGCCAACGATCAAACAGTCGCTGCGATTCTTGAAGGCAAGCTCGACGAAGCGGCCCTGACTCCTGCGGAGCATGCCTTGATGGACTACGCGAAGATCATTACCGAGGCGGCATATCGCTCAACCACCGATGACGTGCAGCGCCTCCGCGACCACGGCTGGAGCGAAGAGCAGATTTCCGAGGCGGTTTACATCATCGCCATGTTCGCCTTCTTCAACCGGGTGGCCGATGCTTTCGGCGTGCCGGCGCAACACTACCTTGCCATTGGGAAAATCACCCCGTAGCCGGTTGAGTTCCTCGCCGCGCTGAAATGTATGATGGCTACGGTCCATGAAAAACCTCGGCATACTTCTCTCCGGGCGGGGATCGAACTTCGAGGCCATCGCTAACAACGTCGCCTCGGGCAAACTCGACGCAAACATTGCCATCGTTATCTCAAATAAGGCGGATGCGCCAGGCATCGAGTCAGCGCGTCGGCGCGAACTGAACGCGCTCGTAATTCCCTCGAAAGGCAAGACGCGCGAAGAACATGATCGGCGAATGGTCGAGGCGTTACTTGAGCGTCAGGTGGACCTTGTTTGCCTTGCCGGATACATGCGCCTTCTCTCGCCGTGGTTCGTGCAACAGTTCCCGAATCGCATCTTGAACATTCATCCGTCGTTACTCCCGGCGTTCCCAGGGCTTGACGCTCAGAAACAGGCCTTCGACTACGGAGTAAAAGTCTCAGGTTGCACAGTGCACTTCGTCGACGCCGACCTCGACCATGGCGCGATCATCCTGCAGAAGGTGGTACCCGTGCTCGACAGCGATGACGAGCACACGTTGGCGGCACGCATCCTGGAGCAGGAGCACGTTGCCTATAGCGAGGGGATCCGAACGGTGCTGGAAGGCAAGTACCACATTGTGGGACGAAGGATCATTCCAGGGTAGTGAACCCGGCGCCGAAGTAGGCTGAGTGGCGTTGCAGGTGGATTGGGAGGGGTGCTCGCCGTTCCGGTCGCCGGACTCAAAGCAGGTGCCATCGATGCGCGCCTATTTCGCCATGTTCCTTCACCTCCGCGACGGCAAGATCGTGCACCAGAGCGATTACGACTGCTTCGGGCCGTGGTGAGCCGCCGTTTTCATGGTCATGTTAAAATGACCATGGTCATGAGGCTATGGTCATGAGCAAAAATACGGTAGCTAGGAAGAAGAAACCGAAGGCAGCAGAGAGTCTATCCGGCCTAAGGCAGATGGCAGCGGGTGAATTCAAGGCCAAATGCCTCAGCATCATGGACGAGGTGAAGGCAACCGGTCGGCCCTTGGTGGTGACCAAGCGGGGCGAGCCAGTGATCGAAGTCGTGCCCATTCGAGCTGCCAAAGAAACGAAGAAGAAAGATCCGATCTTCGGCAGACTCAAGGGCATTGTTACGATCGTGGGCGATCCAGACGACTTGATCAAGCCTGTGTTTCCGCTCGAAGATTACGACATGCTGAAATGATCTTGCTCGACACCCATGTCTTAGTTTGGCTGCAGCAGGACCCTCGGAAGCTGTCGCGCACTGCTGAGAGTGCGATCCGCCGTGCAAGCCGTTCGAAGTCGCTGGCGATTTCGGCGATTACGTTGGTTGAATTGGCGTCGCTGTTGAATCGCGGTCGCCTTCAAACGACGGGCACGGTGGAAGGCACCCTTCGCCAGTTCGTCGAAGAAATCGAGGTCCTTCACCTAACTTCCGAAGTCGCTATTGCAACCAGTCACTTTTCGCTTGAATCGCTCCCTGACCCGATGGACCGCATCATCGTAGCCACTGCCCGGGCGGAAGGCATCCCACTGGTCACAGCCGACGAGCGCATTCAGAATAGTGCGCTACTCAAGACGATCTGGTAACTCTACGCCTACATCTCGTAATGCAGTAACGAGTAGACGTCGTAGTCCTTCAGCTTATCGCGGCCTTTCAGGCCATCGAGTTCCACCACGAAGCCGAGGCCGCAGATTTCGCCGCCCAGTGACTTCACCATCTCGGCAGCGGCGCGAGCGGTACCGCCGGTAGCCAGCAGATCGTCGCAAATCACGACGCGTTGCCCCGGCGCAATGGCATCCTTATGGATCTCCAAAGTGTCGCTGCCATATTCCAGATCGTAGGTCCATCGTAAGACTTCCGCGGGAAGTTTCTTCGGTTTCCGTACCGGAACAAAGCCTGCATTGAGGCGGTAAGCCAGCGCCGGTCCGAAGATGAATCCCCGCGCCTCAATGCCGAGTACGAGGTCAACGCGTTTGTCGATGTAGTGCTCGGTGAGCGCATCGATGAGGCGGGCAAATCCCAGGCGATCTTTCAGCAGTGTAGTGATGTCGTAGAAGAGGATGCCGGGCTTGGGAAAATCCGGAACTTCCCGGATGAGCTTCTTCAGGTCGTTGCAGTTCCCCGTCTGGGAGGACATGAGTTACCAAACTCCTTCGATACCAAATGATTTCGCGTCGAGAAATGACGCGGGTGTTGCTGCAACATCATCGACGCGTGCGGCACGCGGGCCTTCACGCAGGCGGCCATGCAGCGCACCGAGTTGCTCGCGCGTTCCGGTAGCCATCACTTCGACGCGGCCGTCTTCCCGATTGCGAACCCATCCCGTAATGCTCAACTGCGCCGCCTCCCGCTCCACAAACCAGCGGAAACCGACGCCCTGTACGCGTCCAGACACCAGATAACGCCGTGTTTCGCGATCGTCACTCATGGGTAATAGATCAAGATAAACGGCGGGGCACGCCGCCGCAACCGCCGTGCGCAGGCGCCACAGGCGAGAGGCACTTTCAGATACGCCCCCAACGGTGATATCGTTCTCATGCGCTCTTCAGCCCTTTCCAACATGACTCGGAAAGGCAATGATTTTCCGAAAGGACGGAGGAATAAACGCTATGCTGCACACCAAGAAAGTTGTGTGTCTACTCGCATCCCTATTTCTGCTTGTTGTCACCCTGCCTGTGTGGGGAGCCAGCAAGGCCGACGACGAAGAAACCCTTCGCAACGCCGCTAGTGTCTTGCAGGCCATGCTCTCCACCGATAGTGTTCCCCGCAGCGTGCTGCAGAAGGCTGATTGCATCATCATTCTTCCCAGTGTCAAGAAGTTCGCTGTGGGCATTGGCGGAACCGGTGGACGCGGCCCCATCTCGTGCCGCGAGGGCAAAGACTATACCGGTAGGTGGTCGCCACCCGCCATGTATGAGATCGGCGGTGCCAGTGCTGGTTTTCAGGTGGGTGGCAAGGCCAGCGACATTGTGATTGCCGTCATCGCAACGAGTGCCGTGGAGAAAGTGCTGAACAGCAAGGTAAAGGTGGGCACCGATGTTAGTGCGGCCGCCGGCCCAGGCGCATCAGCCGGCTCCATTGGCAATTCGGCGGACATGTTGACCTATTCCCGTTCCTCGGGCGCCTTCGCGGGTGCTTCGATCGACGGCGCCTCGCTTCAGCCCGACAGCAGTGCTAACCAACGGCTGTACGGAAAAGAAGTGAGCGCGAAGGAGATCGTGTCCGGCAGCGTGAAGCCCACGCCTGCTGGTTCGGCTCTGTCTTCTCTCCTTGACAGCAAGGCTGGGAGCCACATCGAGTAATAGGCCGAGCAGCTCGCGGTAGCTTCACGCGGCTCACGTCGGAGGGTTGTGCCCTTGACAGGTGCACGCCCCCGACGTGGCGATTCTGAATTGTCACCGGTATCGACCCCAGCCGGAACCTGCGGGACTACCTTCCTCACGGCGGCAAGGCTAGAGAAGCAACATGGCGGCGCACATCCGACACCTTCGGACCCTGCCACTCTGAACGATCTTTGCACCAGGTCTGGTCTATCTGCCTGCATACCGATTTGTCAGCGAAAAGGGCGTTTCACTCTGTCCCAGACGGTGGTATGCTTGCTGCCCTCGTTAAAAGCGAGGGAATCACGCATCATCATTTCACTTCGGAACGGAGAGTAGTGTACCCATGCTACAAACTAGAAAGTCTGTGATTTGCTTGCTCACGTCGCTGTTCCTGTTCCTCGTCACGCTGCCTGTTTGGGGTGCCACCAAGGCAGACGACGAACAAACTATCCGCAATGCCGCAGCAGTCCTGCAAGCTATGCTCAGCAGCAAAGAGGTTCCGTCCAGTGTGGTGGCCAAGGCTGATTGCATCCTCATCCTGCCCAGCGTAAAGAAATTCGCCGTAGGCGTTGGCGGTACTGGCGGTCGCGGCCCGATGTCGTGTCGCAGCGGTGACAAATTCACCGGCAAATGGTCGCCGCCCGCCATGTACACCATTGCTGGTGCCAGCGCTGGCCTGCAGATCGGCGGGACCGCCACCGACTATGTCCTCCTGGTCATGTCTCCGAGCGCCGTTGACAAGGTCATTAAAAGCAAGGTAAAGGTCGGCACCGACTTGACCGCAGCGGCGGGTCCTGGCGCCACAGATGCCGCCTCCAGAGGTGGAGCTGACATCCTGACCTATGCTCGGGCCAAGGGACTTTTTGCCGGAGTGTCACTGGCCGGCACGACTTTGGATCCTGACTCCGAAGCTAACCAGCGAATCTACGACAAGCCCACCAGTGTAGAGGCGATTGTGCGTGACAATGTTGTCACGGCCACGCCCGCTGGGATGTCACTGGTTACTCTACTCGACAGCAACGCTAAGGGGAAATAAGGACGAGAGACCCACAGAGGCAAAAAAGCCAGGAATCGTCTCGGTTCCTGGCTGATTGCTTTTGCGGCTGTTGGCAGTCTCCGCGCGCGACAAATACGCGCCTTCCGACGTGTCCGGCAGTGTGAAGTCCACGCCCGCTGGTTCGTCTCTGGCTTCTCTCCTTGACACTAAGGCTGGGAGCCACGTCCAGTAACTGGCAAGGGCAGCCGTCCCGAAGCAAATCGTAGCTGTCGGCGGGGTGACAGCCACCGCTGTAGAGGCCTCCCTGTCTAGAGTCCTTGACAGCAAAGCTGGGAAGCACGAGTAAGAAGCCGGGCGTCTGGAAATCATAAGACAGATCGCTGGCCTCCACCCACGCAGAAAACAGGGCGCGACTGAAGCCGCGCCCCGTTGAATTGCAGCGCATCGCAAGAATTACATGTGCTTAGGCGATAGCCTGTCCAGCAACTGCACCAACGGTCTTCCCGCGGCAGGCGTCTTCACCGCATTTTCCCGCAGGATCTGCTTGGCATTCAGTTCTTTGCCATAGAGCTTCTTGTTGGCTTCGTCGTCGGAGCGCAGGGTCGAGCCTTCCAGGGAAATTCCAGCGAACACGCCGCGGTTGCGTGACCAGGAAAGGATCTCAGCCTTCATCACCACATCGGTTTCTGCTGACGTCGCACGGCCAACCGGACCGGCCGCCACCGACGCGTCTCCACCCAACTTCACTTTACTGGTTAACACTGATTTGGCGCCCTGCTCGTTCATGATCAGCAGGACGAAATCAGTCGCCTCGCCGCCTGCCTGCAGGCCAAAACTCCCGCCTTCAATCGCGTAGAATGCCGGCGCCGTCCACAGGCCGCGGAAGTTCGCACCCGAGCGGCAACTCATAACGCCGCGACCATAACTGGCGCCTACGATGAACGCAGCCTTCTTCACTGCCGGGACTACGATGACACACTCCGCTTTGTTGAGCAGGTCGCGCGGAATGCCCTTATCGGGCATGCCCGTCACCGCCCTAAGCACCTCATATGAATCCTTCAAGCGCTGCGTTTCTTTCTCTTGGGCGACCAGGGGAAGCGCAAGGCAGGTACATAACACGACAGCAAACCACCGTTTCATTATGGTTCCTCCATGATGTCCCGGCGATAGGGTCGCGCGGGTTGTTGTAATGTGGGGCCCGAACAGGCGGCTAGGCGTCTACCGCCATCACGTTGCCAAGCAAAGAAGGATCGAGACTTGCATCCTGGCGAAGTTGGGGGCCAAGGCTCCGCCAGTATTAACGACGCTTAAGAATTGTAGGGTGGGCGTTGGAAACCGGGAATCCGGACATCTCTGTAGGTTGACTGCGGAACTTACCTAGCGGAGGCACGGCATCCGCCGGGGTCTCAGAGCAACGAAGACGAGTATTCCAACACAATTAAGGGCGGCTTCAATCCAAACTTGCGATGGATTGCCTTTGAAGAAGAAAGCGGAAGCGATAATAGCCGATGCCCAAACCAGCGACCAAATAATACGGGATACGCTGCGATTCTTAGAGCCACTCTTCATAGCTAAGGATCGTAGCACGGCGCGCTGCACTCTCCCGTCAATCTCAGATGAATCTCTGCCAGCCAATCCCGCACCAATGGATGCGGTCGACAGCTCTTACGCCCGCGACAAATAGGCGCCTTCCGACGTATCGACGCGTATCTTCTCACCCTCGTTGATGAATGGCGGCACGTAGACCACGAGCCCCGTTTCCGTCTTGGCAGGCTTCGTCACGCTGCTGGCCGTGGCTGACTTCAATCCCGGCTCGGTTTCGACGATGGTGAGCTCAACCGTTTGCGGCAACTCGACTCCGACCGGCTTGTCGTCGAAAAACTCGACCGAAATCTGCAGGTTCGCCGTGAGGTAGTCGACCGCGTCGCCCAGTACATCCTTGCCGAGATGGAGTTGCTCGTAATTCTCGGTGTTCATGAACACGTGGTTTTCGCCGTCCTGGTACAGGTACTCCATCTGGACCTGGTCGACCGTGATTTTGTCGATGGCGTCGCTGGAGCGAAAACGGTGCTCAAACATGGCGCCGGTGCGCAAGTTACGCAGTTTAGCCTGGATGAAAGCGCGAAGGTTGCCGGGGGTGCGGTGCTCGACGCTGAAGACCGTATGCAAGTCATTATTGTGTTTAATGACCATGCCGGGACGCATCTGGGTGGCTGGAATCGCCATTGGTAATACTCCTTTTTGACTTGGGGGAACCCTGCGCGAGACACGGATTCGAGGTATAAACACTTGATTTTACATGCTCAATAGGCGCTTTGGGAAATCACTCGAACTGGCAGCGCCAATCTGGCGGCAATTCGATGTAACATCTCACTTAGAGGAGTTCTGCATGAGCGACGAAATGGATGAGTCAGTGAGTGAAGGCGAATATCGTCCTTCGGGAAGCAACACCATGGTGGTCGGACTCGCGCTGCTGGTCGTCGGATTCGCCGCTGGTGCGATAGCCGCCGCGTTGATGACTCCCAAGACCGGCAAACAGATGCGCCGCGAACTGAGACGCAAAGCGAATGACATTCGCGATCAGGTTGGCGACTGGAGCGAGCAAGCTGGCGACTTGGTCGACAAGGGTTCCGATCTAGCCGGTAGGGCTTCGGACTGGGCTGGCGCAGCCAAAGAAAAAGTCGGGCCTCTGGCGAAGAAGTTTCGCCGCTAGATTTTCCGGCCAGCTCCTTACGAATAGTTCGGCATGAACCCAACGCGGGGATTCCCTCGCGTTTTGTTCATAATGTCGAAAAAAGCTCCGCATCCCAACTGCGGAGCGCCCGCCGCGCGACCGATGGTTCTGTTTCTTTCGGGAATTGCCGATCGTTATTTCTCCCCGGACCCCGAAAATAGTGCGCTTTCGTCACCTAAGGGCCATATTTCCATCGCCCTAATGTGCATTAGAATGAAGCCCCCAATCGGGGTATTCGACCCGTCTCAGGGCTCCGCGACTATTGGCCGGTAGGAGCGACTCGACGTCAACTACAAAACGCTCAACGAAAATGGAGAGGATCACAATTATGAGCAAGCAGGCTCTTCATGTCTCAGGGTTGGCCGCCTTGTTCTGCGCGGTCATGTTTCTGTTCGTCATCGCCGGACAGGCGCAACAACCGCTCCAGGTTTTGCACAATCACGTCCGCCCGGTGGTTGCCAGTGGTCATGTTGCGCCGATAGGCGTGCTTCCCGCAGCGCAGCGTCTCAACCTGGCCATCATGCTGCCGCTGCGCAACCAGAACGACTTGACCAATTTACTGGACAGCCTCTACGACCCTAGCAACTCGAATTATCACCAGTTCCTCAGCGTGGCCCAGTTCACGGAACAGTTTGGCCCCTCGGAACAGGATTATCAGGCGGTGATCGCCTTCGCCAAGGCCAACGGACTGACTGTGACCGACACACCTTCAAATCGTCTGCTTGTGGATGTGAATGGCTCGGTTGGCCAAATTGAAAAGGCCTTTCACGTCCAGATGAAGGTCTATTTGCACCCGACCGAGAGCCGCACATTCTATTCGCCTGATCGTGAGCCTTCTCTAGATCTGAACGTACCCGTGTCGCATATCGCGGGCTTGAACAACTACTCCATACCGCGGCCGATGTTGAAAAAAGCAACGCGCAGAGCAGATGGCGGTGCATAGCAACGCTGGCTCCGGCCCGGGTGGCGCTTATCTGGGCAGTGATATGCGCGCGGCCTACTACGGAGGCACCGCGCTCACTGGCACCGGCCAGGCTGTCGCGATGGTCGAGTTTGACGGCTACAACATGAGCGACGTCACCGGCACATTTGACGGGCACTCCTATACCGTTCCCATCAACAACGTGCTGATTGACGGTGCCAACGGAGGTTCGGACGGCGACGATGGCGAACAGGTGCTCGACATCGTACAGGCAATCGCCATGGCCCCAGGCTTGAGCCAGCTCCGCGTTTATATCGCTCCCATCTCCACTTCTATCGGCGTGGGTGACGTGGACATGTTCAACAAGATCGCTACCGAGAACATTGCCAAGTCGATCAGCTGCTCATGGGGCTGGAATCCGGCTGACACTTCGGCGAACGATCCCATCTTCCAGGAGTATGCGGCCCAGGGCCAGAATCTTTTCGTCGCCTCGGGTGATTCCGGTGCTTACACTGGTTCGAACTCTACCGACTCCAGCTTCCCGGCCGAAGACGTTTACGTTGTGGCCGTGGGTGGGACCGATTTGACCACCAACGGCGCAGGCGGCCCCTGGCAATCGGAAACTGCATGGGCCGACAGCGGTGGCGGCCCCGCCGACAATGGTTTCCCCATACCCAGTTGGCAGGTAGGAGTGTCCGATTCTGGCAATCAGGCCTCAACTACCATCCGCAATGTTCCGGACGTAGCGGCCGAAGGCAACTTCGACAACTACCTCTGCGATAACGGTTCCTGCCAGGGCGGTTGGGGAGGCACCAGCTTCGCCGCGCCTCGATGGGCCGGATTCCTCGCGCTCGTGAATCAGCAAGCCGTGACCAATACTGGCTCGACCCTGGGCTTCCTCAACCCGGCGATCTACGCCATTGGCAAGGGCACGAACTATACCAGCGACTTCCACGACATCACCAGCGGCAACAACAACAATGGTCACGGCAAGTCATTCAACGCCGTGGTTGGCTATGACCTGGTGACAGGATGGGGAAGCCCGAATGGCCAGAATTTGATCGCCGCGCTGGCGGGTTCTGGTTCTCCCACCTTTACCCTCTCGGATTCACCCAGCAGTCTGACCATCACGCAAGGTCTGGCTGGCGGCACCAGCACCATCACGGTCCATGATCTCAACGGATTCAACGGCAGTGTGAGCCTTGCAGCATCGGGGCTACCCACCGGGGTGACTGCGGTGTTTAATCCGACGAGCACAACCACAACCAGCGTTCTCACGCTGACCGCAAGCAGCACCGCCACCCTTGGAACCGTCACGGTGACCATTACCGGAACGTCCGGCAGCCTGGTTTCGACCACTACTCTTACCCTGACCGTCCAGGCACAGGCGACACCAAACTTCACCGTCAGCGCCTCGCCTGCCTCGCTTACCGTAACCCAGGGCAGTCACGGAACCAGCACCATCACCGTAACCAGCTCGGGAGGGTTCAGTTCTGCGACCACGCTGAGCTGCTAGCGGGCTGCCTACCGGCGTCACAGCTTCATTTGCGACCAACCCCGTGACTCCGCCGGCTAACGGCTCGGCAACTTCTGTCCTCACGCTGACCGCTTCGTCAACGGCCACCGTTGGGACGTCCACCGTAACCGTCACCGGGACCTCCGGTTCACTCGTCCACACCACGACGATTGCGTTGACCGTAAGTTCGGCCACAGCCCTTACCGCCGTTTACAACACCACTCTGAAAGCTCCGGGATGCGCAACCGTGGGTATCTCGTGCGACTCGGGAGCGTCTCTGCTCTTGGGACGCGACACCTTGTCAGGCGGAGCAGAACCCCATCAACCCAACACCATCAACAATTCCTGCGCCGACGGAACCAGTGGAACCTTCCACTCCGACGAGTCCAACGATCGTCTAAAGATTGCCTCCACCAGTGGCGGCCCGTTGACTCACGGCACCACTGCCACCGTTACAGCCACCGTCTGGGCCTGGAGCGGATATACGTCGGATTCTCTCGACCTTTATTACGCGGCAAACGCCAACAGCCCGACTTGGGTCTTTATCAAGACGATTAAGCCCACCAAAGCGGGAGCGCAAAGTTTGTCCGCAACCTTCACCCTTCCAACCGGGGCCCTCCAGGCTGTTCGCGCGCAATTCCGCTACGTGGGAAGCGCATCGGCCTGCACTGTCGGTGGCTACAACGATCACGACGATCTGATCTTTGCCGTCCAGTAAAGACGCGATCTGATTGTTCGGGACAATACTTGAGCCAGCTCTGCATCAGGGCTGGCTCGATTTTTCTTGCCTCTCGAACTGGCATGCTCGCTGGCGGACATAGCTAAGCCCAGGTTGGCGCACCTGCATTGGTCGCGCACCTGGGCCGTAAGAGCTATGTTTCTGCGATGAACTACTTGGTCGAGCCGCTGAGACAAGTGGACATGAACGCCTTGCGGTCGTCGCCCTTCAGGCTCTTCGCGGTCGCTTCCTTGTTGCAGGACTTCATTTTTTCCTGCTGCGACTGCGGTACGCCGGCCGCACTGAGGCACTGCGACATGAATTTCTTGCGGTCGTCACCCGTCAGCCCCTTGGTCTTGGCCTGCGCATTGCAGTCCGTCATCTTTTGCTGCTGGGCAGCTTGTGCCGCGCTCGGCTGCTTCGCTTCCTGCGCCAGGGCTGGCAGTGCACAAAGTGCGAGAGCGAGTACCAACGAAATCTTGCGATAACCCATGAGACGTCCCCTTTTCTAGAATAGAGCGACCTGGTATCCGGACTGCGGATCACCAAACGCGCAGCGATTGTACAACGCTGCCTGGGCTTTCGAGCAAGAAAAGCAGACGATTGGCGGGACCCGGCTCTAGTAGAGCCGGAAGTTGACTTCTACGTTGATCATGACCGGAACCGGCTGGCCGTCTTTGCGCGCCGGATCGAACTTCCACATCTTCACGGCCTCGATGGCCTTCTCGTCCAGCCCCATGCCAAGCGATCGCTGAATGCGGATCTGCTGCGGCCGTCCGTCCGCACTCACCACCAGCCACAACACCACAGTTCCTTGGTACTTCGCTTTGCGGGCCTCTTCCGAATACTCGGGGTCGGGCGCATACAGCGCTTTCGGAGCGCTTACGCCTCCGCCGACGCGATAGGCTCCGCCACCATACCCGCCACCGTGGCCCGGACCAACACCGGGTCCCGTTCCCGAACCCACTCCACCACCATAACCGCTGCCGATGCCTCCGCCGGCGCCGGTACCATTCGAGGCCGGACCCAGCACCTTCGACATCGGATCGCCTAGCGACCCCATCGTAGGCAGCTTGATCTCAGGCGGCACTACCACGGTCGGTGTTACCACCAGCTTGGGATTTTCGTTGCGCACTACGATTGCAGGAGGAACGATCTGGTCTTTGGCGAGCTTGGGAAGTGCGCCCTTCGGGGCCTGCAACTTATCACGATCCCCGCCGCCTCCACCGCCGCCCGCGCGCGTCTTTGACACCGGCAGTGGCACGTACGGACTAATGTCCGTCACCAGTCCCACTACCTGCTGCTTGATCTCGTCCTGATGGGAAAATACCCAGTGTCCCGACCAGATCAGCAGGCCTGCAGCGATCATGTGCAGGATAAACGAATAGACAAAAGTGTCCTTCCGTTGTGGGTAGAGACCCTCACCTTCGCCGAAGAGCGTGGGCAGGATGTCGTGTTGCTGCTTAACGGTTGCGGGCTTCTCAGGCTCCGCCTTGGTCACTACCGGGGTGGACATGTTCTACCTATCAGTATAGACCCAGCCTCAAACCCTAAGATGCACAAAAAGTAGTACGCACGGCGCTGACCGCTGGATTAGGTTAGACGTTTTCATGGACCTAAATGTCATCGATTTGTTCCCGGGGACGACAAAATGGCGGGGCATCGAGCAGATTGACGAAGTAGCGCACGTAAGAAAGCCGGAGCGCGTTCGCTCCGGCTTCCTCGTTTGGGTGGGGGGACTCTCTTAGTCGAGGGCGACTACGATTTCTTGGTAGTATCCGCCCAGGTTGCCGCTCGCGGCCTGCAGTTCCTTCTCCAGTTGCTTCTCCTGTTTGCAGGTTGGAACGATCATGCCTTCGGCATCCGAACTGCGCCACACTTCTGCCAGGAAGTATTGGTTGCCCACGCGGTGGAACACCAGCTTGGCGTTCGTGCTGCGGGGGTATTCGCGCCGGGCATTCGACATCGCGGATGCGCTGGTCTCGTCATTTTCGATCAGGATCGCGCCCGAACTTGCGTTATCGACCTTGATGTCGTAGGTGCCGGCCGGCAGTTGCGCATTTCCGACCTTGAACTCGAAAGGCACATTGGCCTTCGCGAAAGACTGAGCATAGGCGCCCGTGGCGGTGAGGAGCACTGACATTGCCACCAGCGACAGGACTGCGATCAGGTTGCGTTTCATGACATCCTCCTGGGGGGCTCCTAGCAGTGGAACCCAAACTGAATTTGTCTTTGAGCTTCGCTTCACCATTCGCTGGCAGCTTGCTGTGACGCATTGACATAGAGCAAGCTGCGTGCCAAACCGCGTGTGGCCGTCGAAGGCGTGATTGTTATTTGTTTGCAGTAAGTTAGGATTCGAGGCAAGTTGCGGACTTCGCCACCACGGGCCAAAACGGTAGCCGATCAGATACCCGCAAGTATCCGCATGGTTCCGCAAAAGCTGAATTCAATTCAACTTGCTCCGAGAAAGACCCGAGGGACGCTAATTCGCAGTATGGAATTGCTATCGCTGCACGACCCGGCTATGCTCAACCCGAACTCGGATTCCAATGCCGAAACTCTACACTCCACGCGACGCCGCTCAGGTACTCGGTATCAGCTACGCCTCCCTCAAGCAGTGGATCTACCAGGGAAAGTTAAAGAGCATTCAAACGCCGGGTGGGCACCATCGCATCCCCGAGTCGGAGATAGACCGCGTTCTACCCCGCGTGACCAGCACCGGCAAGCCGGAGAAACGACGCCGCACCTTCCGCCGCATCAGTGGCCGCAATCAGTTGGTAGGTCGCATCACTGACATCAAAGTCAGTGGATTGCTCGCTCAAGTCACCCTCTCCATCAGCGGCCAGCACATTACATCCATCATCACCGCCGACGCGGTCCGCGAACTGCGCCTCAAGAAGGGCCAGATTGCCGCTGCGCTCATCAAGTCCACCGAAGTGATGATCATTCTACCCGACTAGATTCGTTTGACACCTACGGTTCGATTCGATTAAATCGAAGCATTGCAAGTTGCAGCGCGCGTTGTCTGGTACCAGACACACCTCGGCCTGCGCTCCTGTGGGGGAATGAATGTTTGCCAGTCGCCCTTGTTGTGTAGTCCTGCTGTCTCTGTTTTTGTGTCTCGTTCCGCTTTCTACTCAAGCGCAAGTCTCCGCAAGCTTGTCGGGGCGCGTCACGGACCAGTCCGGCGCCGAAGTCTCCGGCGCGACGGTAAGCGCAAGGAACCTCGACACCGGCGTTCTCCGCAACGCCACCACCGATCAAGCGGGACGCTACGAACTCGTTGCCCTGCCCATTGGCCAGTATGAAGTGCGTGGCCGCAAGGACGGCTTTGCCGAGCGCGTTCGCACCGGCATCGGTTTGGTGGTGGGTCAAGATGCTACCGTCGATTTGAGTCTGCCCGTCGGCAACGTCAGCGAGCACGTCACCGTCGAAGCCGATGCTTCCCTGGTGAACGCCACCTCCCAGGACATTTCCGGCCTCATCGGAGAGAAGGAAGTGAAAGAGCTGCCCCTGAACGGCCGCAGCTACGACTTGCTTCTGATGCTGAATCCAGGAATCGTCAACTTCACCTTTGAGAAGACCGGCGGCATCGGTGTATCGAACTCCACTACAGGAAACAATTTTTCTGTCTCAGGCAATCGCCCCCAGCAAAATCTGTTTCTGCTCAACGGCGTCGAATTTACCGGCGCTGCGGAAAACAACATGCAACCCGGCGGCCCGAGCCAGAATTTAATGGGTGTCGAAGCGGTCCGCGAATTCAACGTGCTGCGCGATTCCTACGGAGCCGAGTACGGCAAGCGTCCCGGTGCGCAGGTGACCATCGTGACGCAATCTGGGACCAACCAGGTCCATGGCTCGGTCTATGAATACCTCCGCAACAACGCCCTCGATGCTCCGAATTATTTCGATGTCGGCTCCGCTCCTCCTTTTCAGCGCAACCAGTTCGGCGCTGCCCTGGGAGGGCCTTTGCAGACGGACAAGACATTCCTGTTCGGCAACTTCGAAGGCTTCATCCAGAACCTGCATCAGACCTCAGTGGCCTTCGTGCCCGATCTTGCCTCGCGTGCCAAAGCGGTCCCCAGCGTTCAACCCCTGTTGAACCTGTGGCCCACTCCTTCGCCCACCGATCCCGACTTCAGCGGAATCGCGCAAGTCTCCAGCAGCCCGTTACAAACCATTCGAGAGTACTTCGGCACCGCACGCTTCGACCACAACTTCTCCACCAAAGACACGTTCTCGGCCGTCTATACCATCGACGACGGCAACGACTTCACGCCCACTACGATCAATCCTTACAGCACTGACATTCTGAGCTTGCGCGAACAGGTTGCCAGCCTTGAGGAGACCCACGTCTTCTCGCCTACATTGCTCAATACCGTGCGCTTTGGATTTTCTCGAGCGGGTTATTTCTTCACCGGCGAACCGACGCCCGGAACTCCCGCTGCCAGCGTTCCCGGCTTTCTCGTTGGACATCCTGTTGGAGCAGTAGTTGTGGGAGGCAGTGCGGCATCGAACCCTCAGGCACAAATCGGCCTCGCCGGAAGCAACAACGGCAGCAACCTGACGATGGCCCGTAACTTTTACACCTATGAAGACCAGGTCAGTTGGACACACGGCGCGCACCAATTTACCTTCGGCGCCTGGTTCCAGCAGTTTCAGTCGAACGAAACCATCGCGCTCAGCCAGTATGGCCAGGCAACATTCACCAGCCTGCAAACATTTCTAACCGGTGTCACAAGTACCTTCTTGTACGATCCAGCGCCGACGGAGATGAATTGGCGATCTCTGTTTTCTGCGATCTATGCGCAAGACGTCATTCGCATCAGCCCCAAGTTGACTTTGACCCTCGGGTTCCGCGGCGAGTCTTCCACCGGATGGAACGAAGCCCACGGACGTGCCGTCAAACTACACATTCACCAATGGAGTGATTTCCAGCCAGCCGCGTATCGCGAGCGACGCCTTTACCGTGAACAACGCTAAGTTCGTGTCCGAGCCGCGGATCGGATTGGCATGGAGCCTCTATCCCGGCAAGACCGTCTTCCGCGCCGGCTTCGGTATGTACAACGAACTACAGGACGCCTTGGGATACCGCATGGACCAGAATGCGCCTTTCAATCCGACCTACAGCATTGCCGCACAGACAGTCGCAAACCTGCCAATTAATCCGCAGGCGCCGGTGCCGTCCAAAGCGTTGCTGGTGCCGGGAGGAGTGCAGCCCAACCTGCAAATGCCGACGTTGATCTCTTACACCCTCAGGATGGAACAGGAACTCACTCCCAACACGACTCTCACTCTTGGCTACGTGGGGTCGCATGGCTATCACGAGATCGTCGGCGTTGACGGCAACACGCCGGTGCCGACCATCTGCCCGGCGGCGCCGTGTCCGGCTACTTATCCCAGCACATTTCCAGTTGGGTTGGCCGGAACGCCCGTTCCCGCTGGCTCCTTCTACATTCCAGTCGGAAGGCCGAAAGCCAATCCAACCTTGGCTAACACGTGGACTTGGTTTTCCGTCGGCGCCAGTTATTACAACGCGCTGCAAGTCGATTTCAACCATCGCTTCAGCGACGGATTCTCGCTCCGCGGCGTGTACACTTGGTCGAAGGCGCTCGATGATGGAGACTCGCTGAACGCCACCACATCGGGGAACGCACCGGGCCTGGTATCCAATCCCTATGACATCAAAGCCGACTGGGGACTCGCCACCTACGATGTCCGGCAAATTGGCGTGATCAGCGCAGTTTATGATTTGCCCTTCGGACGCGGCCGGGCCCACGCGAACTCTCTCGATGGCCTGGCGAATGGCTTGATCAGCGGTTGGCAGGTGAACAGCATCCTTACCCTGCAAGCGGGGTTCCCCTTCACCCCGCAACTCAGCTACAACCCATCGAACAACGGCGACACCCGTAATCCGGTCCGCCCGTTTGCGAATCCGGCCTTCACCGGCAACCCGATTCTCGGCAACCCGTCGCAGTGGTTCAATCCCGTTGCGTTTTTGCAGCCCCCGCCCAACAGCGGCTTTTTTGGCAACCTTACCCGCGATAACCTGATCGGTCCCGGCCTGGCTACCTGGGATTTTTCCGCGATCAAAAACACAACCATTCACGAGCGTCTGAGCTTGCAGTTCCGCGCCGAGATATTCAACCTCTTAGATCGCGCCAATTTCAACACGCCCAGCCTGATCGTGTTTACGCCCACAGGGCTTTCGGGCACGGCAGGAGCGATCACCAGCACTTCCACAACCGCCCGCCAGGTTCAGTTCGGCTTGAAACTTCTCTGGTAGCGAAGCTCTGGACCCAAGCCAGTCCCACGAATCACTGCCGCAATTGGGTTGAGGTAGGGAAGAGCTGCGCTTCAGGGCAGGGAAGCACCGCCCCCAGCCGATTCACACAGGCACGACAATTCGCAGGGCCTCGCGGCGAATGCCTAGTTCCACCGGCGTCGGACAAATGTACTCGCCGTCAGCGAACAACTCCGTCACAGGATCGGTTTGTATGCGGACGCGCGTGGCCTTCCAGTACTCCACTTCTTTCATGCCGATGTGGCCGCCGCCGAAGACCACGTGGAACAGCCGCAACAATCGCAGCTTGCCGAGCTTGCGGACGAAACAAACGTCGAGCAGTCCATCGTCCATCTCGGCGAGGTGTGTCAGCCTCATGCCGCTGCCGTAGCGTGGGCCGTTCCCTACGGCAATCAGCATGCCCGGTTCACGCACCGGAGTCTGCCAGTGGCCATCGATCTCCAGCGACAGCGCAACCTTAGGCGGACGAAATCCCGCCAACACCTGCACCAGCGCCACGACGTATCCGCCATGCGCCCGCAGCCACCGCGGCTGCTTGAGCGTCAGGCGATTAACCGCAGCGTCGAGCCCAGTGCCTGCGATGCAGGCGAAGTAAGTAGTACGCGACGCCTCTCTCTGGGCGTCCACCAGTCGGCGCACTTGCGATTGCAGAATCCGTGGGCCCAGTTGCGGCAGGTCCGGGCGCGGGCCGTCGGGAACGAAGTGCAAACCCTCTAGCGACTCACCTTGCCACGGATCTTCAGGTTCGTCGTCGCTCGCCGCGGGCAGCATTTCGGCGATCTCGACCGGATGCAACCCCTGGATCGTTCCCAAATCGATCAGTCGCGAGTTTTCGCGAGTCTCGCAGAACTGCTTCCACGCCGCCAGCGCGTCCTCAACCGAATGGATGCCAATAGAATGCGCGAAATCGTTGGCACTCCCCATCGGAACGATCAGCGTGGGGATTCGGTTCAGTGCCAACCCACCCAGGTGGCGATGCATGGTTCCATCGCCACCGAAAATCAACGCGGCATCGGGCTCGTCGGTGGGATCGAGTTCATTGCCCGAAAAGATGTTCACGCCCGGCATCTCAAATTGCCGGACATGGTGCTCTTTCGCGATAGGTCCTAGCAGGGCAACGGCGCGCACGGGGCTTAGGGTCGCACACTAGCGCGGAAAAGCAAAATCCACCCTTTGCGCCCATAGCCCAGAGGAGCAAATCGACGAAGGTCATTCAGAATCTTCAAGGTTGTCCGTGGATTCGACTAGGAATTCTTGCTCCCCGACGTGAACTCGCACGTCTAAACTAGAAACAGAACGGCTCCATTTCGGCTGGGAGGTCTTCATGAAGCGCAGAGAGTTCATCGTCAACACTTCCCTGGGACTCGGCGCCGCGTGGCTGGCGCGCAACTCCATTCTCAATGCGCTCGCTGACACGCAGTTGCCGCGCAAGTACGCCGCCACCGATACGGTTGCCCTCGGTAAGACCGGAATCAAGACCAGCCGCCTCGCCATGGGAACCGGCACCGTCGGCTTCGCGAAACATTCGAACCAGACGGCGTTGGGCGTCGGCGGACTGTCCGCGCTGTTGCTCAACGGCTACGACCACGGCCTTCGTTTCTTCGATGCTGCCGACTCTTACGGCAGCCATCCGCACGTCGCCGCCGCGCTCAAGCAACTTCCTCGCGACAAAGTCACGATCATGACCAAGAGCGACACCCGCGATCCGCAGCAGATGCGGGCCAACCTCGACCGCTATCGCAAAGAACTGGGCACCGACTACCTCGACATCGTGCTCATGCATTGCATGACCGAAGGTGACTGGACCGAGCGCTTCAAGGGCACGATGGACGTGCTCTCAGAAGCCAAGGAGAAGGGCATCATCCGCGCCCACGGCTGTTCTTGCCATACCATCGAAGCGCTGCGCGCCGCGGCGAAGTCGCCTTGGGTGGAAGTCGACCTGGTGCGTATCAATCCCATCGGCTCGCACATGGACGACGATCCCGCCACCGTAGTCAGCGTGATGCAGCAGATGAAGTCGTCAGGCAAAGGCCTGATTGGGATGAAGATTCTCGGCCAGGGCGATCTGCGCAACCGCCAGAGCGAAGCCATCAAGTACGCGCTGTCGCTGAACTTGCTCGACTCCTTTACCATCGGCGCCGAAACCAAGAGCGAGCAGGACAACCTCATCCAGCGCGTAGCCGCGGCCTAGCATTGATCGGGTGTCCTAGGATTGATCGGGTGGAGCACCGCTTTAGCGGTGCATATACATCTCTGCTTTTGCTACCGGCTTTGGCCGCTGCGGTAGACGAATCCATCTTTGATTGTTGTATCCGTGTAAGTCCGTGGTTAGTTCCGTTTTTTCGAAACTCGAGACTCCCGTGTGCCCCATCCTCTTCCCGTCGTTTGGGAAGCAGCGATGTCGAAGGCCGCTTCAGGGTGTTTTCACACTTCCAGCCCGAAGCGCGCCAACATTTCCCGTCGCCCAAGACCCGTCACGCCCAGCGCCCTGTTATCCAGTTCTTGCACCACCCATCGTCTCTTGAGCGCAGCATTCAGGACAGCAGCCCCCAGGGCTCCGCCCAGATGAGGTCTGCGTTCACTCCAGTCCAAACAGGCATACGCAAAGCGGCGACGCAGCAACCGTGCCGCTTCGACATCGATACCAAGAGTCGCGAACGCCTTTGCCCCTTTCGGGCTGAGATCGCATTCAGTGCCG
Source organism: uncultured Acidobacteriaceae bacterium (assembly GCA_963696575.1). GTDB lineage: Bacteria > Acidobacteriota > Terriglobia > Terriglobales > Acidobacteriaceae > DASRAA01. Next base: position 122,483 of record CAVOKT010000004.1, on the reverse strand, counting down.
CCGCCCGAATCCGGCAACAGCCATCCCATCATTTGGAAGCGGTCATGCAGAGCCACCCCGAGTAAGCCTGCGATGTGGTCGTAGCAAGTCCGAGCGCTACGCAGACGATTCGGAGTGCTCGGCACAAACGCTTTGCGCGATCCTCCCGCCAGCACGCTCAGCGCCTCGAGGGCAGCGCCTACGTCTCTTCCTTCCAGGCTGTAGTAACGATGCTTGCCCTGTGCGACGACCTTCACCAGTCGCCGCATCTTCAGGCGTTGCAGGTGCACGCTGGCGGTTGACGGCGTTACTTGCGCGACCACCGCGAGTTCAGTGCTGGTGCGTGCCCGCCCGTCCGCCAGGCAGTAGAGCATGCGGGCGCGCGCCGGTTCGCCAATCGCCGCCGCAATTCTGGAAACAGCCTCGTCGGCATCGCCATCCACATTCATACTTTGATGTTAGACGAAGTGTTGCTGTTGGGCAATTGGTATGGTGCCGAAAGAATGCAAACGATCGACGGCCCCACCACGCTGATATCCCGCCGCCGTGTGATCAGTGCCCTCGCGGCGGCGGGTGCGGCCTTTGCGCTCGGCCTCGCCGATTCCACCACCTTGCATTCGTCCTAAAGGACATCTATGACCATCACTTGCTTCATCCGCTACCAGATCGATCCCTTCCAGCGGGACGAATTCAAGAAGTACGCCGAGAACTGGGGCCGCATCATTCCTCGTTGCGGCGGCCACCTCGTGGGATATTTCCTGCCCTACGAAGGCACCAACGATGTGGCTTGGGGACTGATTTCTTTCGACAGCCTGGCCGCCTACGAGGCCTACCGCGCGCGCCTGAGGACCGATCCCGAAGCCCGCGCAAATTTCGCCATGGCCCAGTCCAAGCGCTTCATTCTCCGCGAAGAAAGGAACTTCGTGGAACTCGTTGACGGCACCTTCAACCTTCCCTCGACCCTCGTTGGATGAAGGTGATTATCATTGTTGTCATTTCTCGGGAGTTTTAGCTTGTCGGGGAACTGCCCTCGAAGGGGCGCAGCTTTACAGGTCGCGGAAAAACTCGCTTCAGCGACTCTTCGTATCAGGGCACGACTTCACAGGCTGCTGAAAAACTCGATTTTAGCGCTGTTTCGTATCAGGGCACGACTTTAGTCGTGCCGATAGGTCGTTTATTCATGATCCGCCGCGCGGACTTTAGTCCGCGCGGCGTGGGCGATTGTGACCTTTTCCGCAGCCTGTTTTAGCTGCGCAGTACCGGTCCTGTCTTTTGGTCTTGGCAAGCGGACTTTGGTCCGGCGGAGGCCGCTCCTACGCAGAACCCAATCTGGGTGACTCGTTCCATCGCCGTCTTGGCGGTAGGGCGGTTTTCTTGCTGTTCCTCAGTGTTCTCCCGGGCCATTCTTGAGCCCGTGCTACCATGCCACGTGTTCAATTTTGGCAAACCGAAAACCGCTGGCGACTGGATCGTTCATGTCGCTGGCGCCATCGTCGCATTGTTCCTCGTATGGTGGATGCTACGGGCCTATGTCCTGTGATCCCCACTTACTAGGTGTCCCACTCAAGCGACACTCGCTCGAGTGAGTGTGGTGACCCTTCACAAGGCCCGATCGGGACGAATATCCTCGGCCAGGGCGACCTGCGCAACCGCCAGAGCGAGGCCATTAAGTAGACGCTCTCGCTGAATCTGCTCGATGCTTTTACTATTTGCGCGGAGAGCAAGAGCGAGCAGGATAACCTCATCCAGCGCGTCGCTGCGGTGTACCTGGATCGGCCTGTCCTAGAGCGCTACACCCAATCAGCACTGATCATCGAAAGACAATTGGCTCGGCTGCCCGTTATCACACGACGATGACCCACACGTCACCGACAAGCTTCCTCACATCGGCCTAGTATCGGTCCACTTGATTTATTGAAGAGCGGAGCGGTATTCGCGCTACTTCGAGCAGAATTTCCGCACTGGGTTAATCGCCACGCCCGGTGAGTCTCCGTTCAACCTAAAACTCTGACAATCTAACCAACTGAATAGGACAAGCACATGGCCTTTCCATTCGCTTTCATGCAACCGATGTTCATGCCTCCGTCAATGACCATGGGCGCGCCTTTCGGGGCCATGCCCACCGAGGAACAGCGAGAGGAGTTTACCCTGGCATTTCTGAACGATCAGAAATTGCAAATTGAAAAAATGAGAGAGTACAGCCAGGAATGCATCAGGTCTCTCGATGCCTCGCTCGAAGTCATTGGACGGGAGGTTTCCAAAATCGATGCGGCGAGATCCAAGCGCAAGAAGGAGTCCACCGCGTCGGAAACCCGTTCCAAACGCTAGGAAAGGAGTTCCAGATGCATTTCTTTCCGTTTGACATGATGATGCCAATGAATAACCCGATGATGTCTCCGGCAGCAGGCCAGGGACACGATGATGCCGGGACCTATGGGTCACCCCGCGCAGGTACGGGCGCAGATCATGGCGCAACAGTATCAGCAACAGGTGCAACAGTATTACCAGCTGCAACAGCAGCAGCAAATGCAGCAGCAGTTCCAGCAGCAACAACAGCTTTATCAGCAGTTCGGGGACATCGGTCGGCCGCTGCTGTAAGCACCAACCCCCGCGTATCCCACGCGGCAATAACTGGGCGGCGCAGGTTCAACCTGCCCGCCCCTAAGAGGCTGCCATGTTTACTACTCTCCGGCGCCCTTACAAAGAGCGCACCCCTGACGCCACTGTCGCTTTCATCGAGGGCATTCTTCAGCGCCATGACCTGAACCCTATCGTGACATTTGAGGCCAACCCTTTTCCCGAAGTCTATTCGGTGAGCCTGGAGTTGCCAGCGGCCGGCTTTCGTACCAACGGCAAAGGCAGAACTCCTGAGTATTGCCTGGCCAGTGCCTACGCAGAGTTCATGGAACGGATGCAAAACGGCCTCCATTTTTCAATGTCCCGCGTGCTCCAGTCCGAAATTCAACGGGAGTTCGGCTTTTACTACGCCCCGGATGAAGGGTGCCTCACCCGCCAGCAGTTCGAGGCCCTTCCGCAAGCGGTTCTGGAGGATCTGGTCCGTTACGGCGGAGCCGGCCGTCAGACATTCATGGAAGGATACTTTGACCGGATCGAGAAACGCGGAGCCTCGGGCGCTGTCGCCGTCCCATTCTTTTCGACGGCGGAAGGCCGAAACATTTTCCTGCCCCTCAACTTGCTGCTGCTCTCGGTGGGCTCGAACGGTATGGCAGCCGGCAACAGCCTGGAAGAAGCCTTTTTTCAGGCCCTGTGCGAATTATTGGAGCGCTGGGGCGCTGCGGCAGTCTTCTACCAGCGTCTGACTCCTCCATCGGTGCCGGACGAGTACCTGCGCCAATTTGAGCAGGAATACTTCGTCATGCAAGCGATCCAGGCGACTGGCAAATACCGGGTCACGGTCAAGGATTTCTCCGCCGGCCTCGGCATTCCCGCGGTAGGCGTGATCATCGAAAACACCGTCGAGCATACTTACCGGCTCAACGTGGGCAGCGATACGTGTTTCCAGGTCGCACTCAGCCGTAGTCTCACCGAGGTTTTTCAAGGGTTCAGCGACCAGAAGATGATCGACCAGCGACTATTGCCGATCCCCAATGAGGACCCACCCTGTTTCGGACAGGACGACGACGCTTCGCGATGCGCCCAGTATGCCATCTTCTCTCAGTTCACAAAGGACAACAGCGGCGCCTTCCCCGTCAGCCTGTTTGGCACAACCCCTAGCTACGATTTTGACCCCGCTACGTTCACACCACGCCTCGACTATGGGGAAGAAGTGCAACAGTTGATTGCCTTCTTTCACCGCAAGGGTCATGATGTCTACCTGCGCGACGTTTCCTACTTGGGATTCCCTTCTGTCTTCGTCTACGTCCCGGAAATCTCGGCGCTGGGCAGGAAAAACACTGCCTCGCCCTCCTCGAACGGGCAGAGTCTTAGTCTGGTCGAGTGGGACAAGGTAGAAGAGCGGATGTGCCGCCTAAAGACCCTCACGGACGACGAGCTGGTCGACGTGGCCACTAGGGTTGCATCCCTGCCCCCCTACCTGTCGCTCACCCAGTTGCTGAATCTCAAGCTGAAGACGGGATCGCCGTGGTCGCAAATGCCGGTTTGTTTCCTGCTCACTCAAATGTGGTACAAGGCGGGTCGATTCGACGATGCACTTAAGGCGTTCCGGATCTTCCGCAAGTCGCGCGAGGATGACGTCCCGTATTACGACGCCCTGGAGAAATACCTGGCGCTGCGCTCTGAGGGGGAGTCTGCTTCCGGTGCGCGCGCCAGATTGGAAACGTCCACCATCCCAGTTGATGCAGTCCGGCAAGTCTGCGATGACATGGAGAACCCGAGCGACGTGCTTTCGCACGTTCTCCTTCCGAAGTGTCCCGATTGCCAGGATTGCGAAATGCGCCCGGAGTGCCTCACAACATCGCAGATCGCGGTAGCCCGTACTCTCTATCCCATTATGCAGCGGCAGATGCCCGCACAAGGGGCGCATCTGATCGAATCGGGAGTTGCGTAACGACTGTTCAGACTCGTGGATCTCGGGTGTAGCAAGAGGTCAGGTACTCTATAGGGCGCCGAATGAATTAATGGCGCAAGGTCGCCGTCCTGGCCTTCCGGCCCGCGTGCGTCACATGCCGAAGCCCCGACTTCGCCCCTGTCGCTGGCGGGTCTAAAAAAACCGAGCTAAGTCCAATGCTGAGACTTGGATACCTATAACTGGTTATGGAATCAACGACATTGGAACAATTTCCTCCCAAACCACTGATTCTAAACAACCGTGATATAGGGCATTTTCGCGCGAAACTACAGAAGGCTGCATAAGAATGCAAGCTCTTGCACATACCTCATTGGACTACGCCAGCCTTCGTTTTCCCCGTCAACTGCCGGATCAACTCCACCTCGTGCTCCCGGTACGGCGTCCCATCTGCGCTTGAAAACATCGTGAAACCACACCGGCGGCTGGTCCAGAACGTAAGGATGGCTCCATGACTCCCACGGAAAATTGGTCTGCGTCTTGCCCATGACCAGCCCCCAGTTGATCGCGCCGACATGGTGCTTCTTCGCGATGGGCAGCACGCCATCGAACGTACTTCCCGCCGAACGCGCCATGTATTCCGTGCAGATGATCGGGCGGTGCTGCTTCTCCAGCCACACCACGCGGCTCTCGAAGTTTTCCGGCCAACTGTAATTGTGGAAGGTGATGATGTCGGAGTTCTTGCAGCTGGATCTCCTCCATCGGCGTTGGCCCCGACTTAGGCCAGTCGCCCTCCCACAGCCCGCTGGTCAGTGGCTGCGTTGGGTTTGCCGAGCGCGCCCACGCAAACGCCTGCGGCAGCAGGCCCAGCACGATTTGCACTTTGTTCTTCGGCTCCTGCTGTTCGTAATAGCCGTACTGGAAGCCGCCCGGCTCGTTCCATACGTCCCAGGCCAGAATGCGCGGATCGTTGGCGAACGCTCCGACTACTCCCACAACGTAAGACTTCAGTCGCGGAACCTGCGACGCATCTTCCAGCGCCTTCGCCCCCGGGCTCTGCACCCATCCCGAGTTATGTACGCCCTGCATGGGCGCGCGCTGCGGGCCAAGCTTAGGCAACGGGTCCCAGCACGAATCGAACAGCACCAGCATCGGCACGAATGTGGTGCTTCGCAGCGATCGCGAGGAACTGATCGATGCGCTTCTGAAATCCCTCCGCGTCCTGCTGCCACAGCAAGTCGTGCAGGAACACCCGCATGGTATTCATGCCCAGCGACTCCGCCCAGCCCAGTTCCTTATCGATCTGCTGCGGATCGAAGGTCTCCGCCTGCCACATCTCCAGTTCGTTGATGGCGCTGGCCGGAATGTAGTTGGCTCCCACCAGCCAGGGCTGTTGCTGATACCAGGCGTTGGCCTTCTCTTCGGACCAGCGCTGCCTGCGATTGCGCGAACGAGTTGCAGCGAAAAACAGAACAGAAGCACGAACACGATTGCAGCCGAGCAAACCAGTTTCATGAATGTCTCCGGACGTTCTGCGACAGACTACTCCCGTTTTTTGGGATTCGAAATAAGATGCTTCGTCCTTCAACCACTGCACCTTGCACAACGTCGGAATGACTGCCGGTTTCGGACACGGACAGTGCGGTTTTGCTATCCTTGAAGTACCTCAGGATAAGAAAACACGCCCCCCATGCGCCGGCCCTCCGGTTCGGGAAACGGCAATCTTATGACGGAGGAATCCCTGAGATGAACCGGCTCGATCGGGCCGAGGAGATTCGTGATGAAGAAGTTCATGATCGCAGTCGTCGGAGTGGCTTTGCCTTTGGCCCCGCACTCTACGCCCAGGATGTCGTGACCGGTGTAAAGGACTTGGGAAGGACGTAGACAAGGGCACGAAGAAGACGGTCAAGGCCACCTAAGGCTGCTGATAAGACCGCTGACGCCACCGAAAGACGCGAGCAAGGATGTCGCACATGGAACCAAGAAAGCTGCCGTGAAGCACCGGCAACGCCACCAGCGATGCCACCAAGGCCACCGCTCACGGGACGGAGAAGGCTGCCGATAAGACCGCCGACGCCACCAAGGACGCGAGCAAGGATGTCGCTCACGGAACCAAGAAAGCTGCCGTGAAAACCGGCGACGCTACCAAGAAGGCCGCCGACAAGACGGTTGACGCAGTAAAGTAAAGGCTTCAACTCCCGAGGGTGCCGCGACGCGTGAATCCACTGCAGCGGCACCCTTTCTCATGTGCGAAACCAAATTTCCCAAAATGGAACAGCCCCTCGCGTTCCACATGGAACACTCTTGCACCTTCAAAGCCAACAGTTTAGAAGGATGATTACAGGGGGTTATGCCCTGATAAAAACTATCGATTTCCTCAATCATCGTCCGACTTCTACACTCCATTGACCGGCAACCCGACAGTGCTCGCAAGCGGAGCGTCTTACGTGGACTTTGATCAACTCACGACGTTTCTTGAAGTCGTAAAACTCGGCAACTTCTCGCGCGCCGGAGACAAGGTGTTCCGTTCGCAATCGGCTGTGAGCGCGCAAATCCGCCAGCTTGAGCAGGAATACGGCACGAAGCTTCTCGACCGTTCAGGAAAGCGAGTCACACTCACCCCCGCCGGGGAAGTGCTCTTCGAGTACGCCAACCGTTTGCTGGCGCTGCGCGGCGAGTCGTTGCGCGCCGTCGCCGACCAGGACACAACGCCCCGCGGAGTGCTGGCGATTGGCGCCAACGAGGCCACCTGCCTCTACGTGTTGCCGGAAACGTTCAGTGAATATCGCAGACGATATTCCGGCGTGCAGATCAGCATCTATCGCAACTTCAGTCACAAGATCCTCGAGCGCCTGCAGGACGGACTGATCGATGTCGGCATCGTGACCATGCCTGTCAAGGCGCCTCGCTTGGTGGTGAAGCGCATTTTCCACGACCGCCTGGTGCTAATGACGAGCCCCAATCATCCGCTGGGTCAGCTGGATTCGGTATCAGTTGAGGCCATGGCGGACTATCCGATCATCCTTCCCAAGGCCGGCCACACCCGTAAAACCATGGACAAGCTCTTCCGGCCTTTTCAGTCCCAGCTGCGGATAGCGATGGAACTACCCAGTATCGCCATGATCAAGGCATTTGTGGCATCGGGCATGGGTATTTCGCTCATCAGCGAAAGCTTTGCCCGCAAGGAGTGCCGCGCCGGCGATCTACGCCTGGTGCCTCTCTCGGATACGGACCTCTCGCGTGAACTTGCACTGGTTTACCACCAGGATCGGACTTTGCCGCGTTCAGCAGTGGCCTTTATTGAGATGGTCCGGAATGGAATACCGCAATTCAGATCTGCTGGCGCGTTTGAGGTAGCAGGGTCCCCGGTGATGGAGTCGGTCCCCTTCGGTGAATCGCGGATCGAGACCTAGACTGCCAGAAGAAGTCACCGTCACCTCAGCGCGCTTCCTATCTTTGACTCGCCTGTTTTGCGGCTCGCGAGGGCGATTATCCGTGGACCAATTCCAGTCAATTTTTTGATGCTAAGAAAAATATCTATTGCCCGCAGTAAAAATGTTTTCGCAGAAATTTCGATTGCTGGTAACGGAACTATTCGTTGGACTGACTATCGAAGCTTTTCTTAGGGTCATAGTCTCTAGCAACGAACCGCGCTTTTCACTGACCCGCGCGCAAGTTTGCAGAAAGTGAGCCATCGACATGAAACTTGCCTCCCGACTTTGCACTGTCGTTCTCGGAGCGAGCCTTGCCGCTTTGACTTCTTCCGCCTGCATGGGCCAGGACACGACATCTGCTCAACCGAAAGATCAGCCGTCGGCATCGACTCAAACCACGACGCCTGCTGCTGCGCCAGCCGATGCCCCCACCCCTCCCGCACCGCTCCCAACCCCAGCCATCACCGGTCCGCTGCAAGCGTCTCTGCCAATCAATCTCGAGGCCGGACCGCTGGGCAAGTACAGCGTGAACGGCGTTGTAAGCGGGATTGGTATGTTCCAGAACAATGCTGTGCCGGGAAATAACCCGCAAGAAGGGGCTTTCACCAACGCACAGATCTTCTTTCAGAAGACGAACGGCTGGTTCCAGTTCTACGTTCAAGCGGGCGCCTATGACTTGCCCGCATTGGGATCGGCGTATATTTCCAACGGAACAACCAACACCGACCTCTACGGCCCTGTGCCTGTGGCTTACGCGAAGTTGGTGCCGGGGAAGAACACCAATATCCTGATTGGACTGCTTCCGACTCTAATCGGTGCCGAGTACACCTTCAGCTTCCAGAACATGAATGTGGAGCGCGGCCTCCTATGGAACCAGGAGAACGCCATCAATCGCGGCGTCCAAATCAATCAGACGATGGGGAAGTTCACCGCTTCACTGAGTTGGAACGATGGCTTCTATTCCAACCGGTACTCGTGGCTGACCGGCGCGCTTGCCTATACGAACGGCCCACACTCGCGTGGCATTCACCGCCGGCGGAAACCTGGGGCAGACCAATTGGCAAAATTACTCTACCCCCGCGCAAAACAACAGTATGATCTACGACCTGATCTATACGTTCACCAAGGGTCCATGGATCGTCCAGCCTTATGTGCAGTACACCGATGTCCCCACCGCGCCTAAAGCCGGCATTCCACAGGGTGCATCGACGTGGGGCGGAGCAATTCTTGCAAGCCGGGTCTTGAAGAAGGGATTCTCGCTGACTGGCCGCTGGGAATACATCGCCAGCAGTGGAAACCTCGCCTCCAATTCCCAGAACCTATTGTACGGACCGGGAAGTGCCGCATGGTCGCTCACCGCGACGCCAACTTATCAGTACAAGAAGTTCTTCACGCGCACGGATATTTCGTACGTGGCGACCAGCAACTTCACCCCCGGCTTTGCCTTTGGTTCATTCGGCACCAAACCAAGTCAGACCCGCGGGGTGGTCGAGGTGGGCTTCCTGTTTTAAACGAACGTTCTGAACGGAAGGGTGTGTCGATCGAGCGACAAACTCTTCCGTTCATAACATCTGACGTCAATGCTGAAGCCAGATGGCGGCTTAACGCTGGATTGATTTCTAGTTTAGATACCCGTAGCGCTGCCTCGTCGACCGGCATCAATGCCACTCATCTTCCTCGAAATCCTGGCTACAGCCTTGTAAACTGGCTTTTCATTGGCAGCGGAGCCACCTCCCGTCATGTCTTCCTTTGTGCAGCGTCTTATGTTACGGCTGGTAAATATCTGGCCTCCCATCGCAGGCGCAGGCATTCGCGTCCGCTGGGGCGCCGATATGAAATCTGTTGATGTGGAAATGAAGCTGCGCTTCTGGAACCGCAACTATGTCGGAACCCACTATGGAGGATCGCTGTACTCCATGGCCGATCCCTTCTACATGCTGATGCTCATGAATAACCTGGGGCCTGACTACATAGTTTGGGACAAGGCCGCCAGTATCCGTTTCCGCAAACCGGGAAGGGGTAGGGTGCGCGCCGAGTTCCGCCTCACCGATGCCCAACTCGACGACATACGCGCCCAGCTGACCACTCTGCCCAAGTATGAGCCCACATTTGTGGTCGAAGTGAAAGACGAGGCCGGTGACGTCGTCGCCGAGGTGCAGAAGGTGCTGCACATTCGGAAGAAGTCAGCATCCTGAATGCTTCAACCGTGCTACGGGTTCACCGTAATTGTTGCCATCATGCCGCCATCTTCGTGATCGAGAATGTGGCAGTGGTAAACGAACTTACCGGCAATATTCGGATCGCGAAAATCCATGCGTACTGTGACATTCGGGTAGGCGCCGCTACCGCGTCCAATTCGGGACGGTGATGGTGTCCGCCATGTAAGGACTCGTGAGGGTTACCCCGTTAATCGCGGTCACCAGGAAATGGAGCTGATGAATGTGGAAGGCGTGAGACTCGCCGGTCTGATTCGAGATCGTCCAGTCTTCCACCGCTCCAACGTTAGTAACAATCGCTGCGGAATTGTTGGGGTCGAAGAGCTTTTGTTTTTGCCCCGCGACGGTGATGAAGAACTGACCCGGACCGTTGGTTCCAACGTTCAGCTCAGAGAAGTATAGCGACCGCGTGGTGTTCGGCGTTACGGAGGCCAAGTCCGGAGAAGCGCTGCGCCACCGTCGGCGGCAGGCACGACGTGCTGGACAGGGGCTTCATCGAACTTTCCTGGAGCCGACCACCATGTTGGCCAGGCGCGTCCCCGGCATCGGATCGCCAATTGGGCCGGTATTAAAACCGTTGGTGACCAAGTACGAAGGGGTTCCTGCAGCCAAGGCGGGAACAATAAATTCAACGCGACCCGCCGGTGGCACGTTGATGGTCGTCATATTGGCTGGTGAGGCCAGGGGAATCGCCATCGATTGAAATTACCTGCAGTTGTTGCGGTCCCGGAGAAATAACCTGCAGAGCAAGAAATCCGTTGGTGGAAGCATTCAGCACTCGCCAGAACTCTTGTTGTCCCGCCGTTGAATTGATCACCGGAAGTGGGTTCCTGCGGGTAGTTGGCGGGCTCGAAATTCAAGCTGAATTGCCCGTCGTCGTCGGTCACCGCGTCCACGTTGTTCCGAACAATCAGGACTCGCTCGTTTAATCCCTGGGTCAGTGGGTTCGTGCCCCCGATGATCAGCGCCCCCGAAGCGCCGCCATAGACTTGGTTGGCGGAGAATCCATGCGGGTGCGGATGATACCAATACAGTCCCGGAGGGTCGTTCGCGGGGATCTGAATCGAATACTGAAAGGGCTGGCCATTGTTCGGGATGATCGTCTTGACCACCTCATCCTGATGGCAGACGGGAGCAACATTTAAGCCGTGGAAATGAATATTCGTCGTGGTCGCGGTCACCATGCCACCCAGGCAAGGATTGTTTTGCGCGGCAGCCCCTTTCACGTCGCCCATTTCCATCGGCGCCATGGGCGCATGTCGTGACTTCGGCGGACGTCCCACGGCCGTGATGTTGTTCGTGAAATTTAAGACAAGGCGATCGCCGGGGTTGAGACGAAGCGTGGGCGCCTCAATAGGATTCCCGTTGTTCACGTAGACGTAGCAATAATGGGTAAACCCTGTGGGGCCCACCTCACTCTTGAGAGCAAGGTTCAGCGTCAGTGTACCGTTCTGACTGAAAGATCGAGAGGATTGCTGATCGAAGTTCCTGCCGTCGGCCGCGGAGGGCAAATTTGCTGCGCCACAGCACATAACGACATACCACTCACCAGCACTAGCTGCAATAGCCGAAGCTTACAGCGCATACACATCAACCTCCCTGATATCTAACTTATGTAAAAAATGCCCCGCTTTGACCGCAACCCATCAACCCTAGAATGGCCGCGGAGGATACACCCCAATAGAAAGCGCTCCTGGGAAAATTAGCGGAATCGGCGAGTTAGTTGCCTCTGTCAAAGTGCACGACGTTCCGTGGGTGGTCACCGTGAGGATGCCGATTTGTGACGACAATCCATGGTTGACCTCGCCGGCGTCTCGGCCGAATTCGCCTACGTACAGCACCGTCCCGTTACCGCTGGTATCTCTGGTCGCGACCGATCCCAGCCACGGGCGCCCGTTAAAGCCTCGCAGTGTCGGAGATGTACACCAAGTCGTGACCGCACCGGTTGCGGAATTAAAAAAGGCCGCTGTCATCGTGCCGCTCTCGCTGTTGGCTGCATAAAGAAGAGTTTGGTCTGGACTAAGCCGGATCGACCCCGCGTCCACCGCCGACCCCTGGGTTGACGCTCCCACTGCGTAGGGCGTAGTCGTCGCCAGCTTACCCGTGCGTTAGGCTGGATACTTCCACCGTCGTCGTAGCAGATATATCTCCGAAGATTGCAAACCGGCCATCTTGAGTGATATCCACGCTGCTTGGCATACTCACACCGGCGAAGTAGCGAGAGCTAGGGGCAGTGTACCCAGTCGAATTCTGCAGATCGTTATTCGATACCGGCATCCCGCCAGTGACCGTGAAAGATTGAATAGAGCCATCGCCGTAAGCTACAACTAGCATTGTCCCGTTGACCGCCATGCCGCTGACCGAGCCACCCTGCAAGCCAATTGCGGGCACGTCCCCCAGAAAGGTCAGGCCGCAACCTCCTTGCAGGGCGAAGGCGCCAATCGTGTTCGAGGTTGTAAAGCTGGCATACAGGTAATGCGTATTGACCGCCAAACTAATCCCGTTCGAACTGCCATCATCCGTCAGCGATCCCGAGAAATTACCTACCAGTTGCTGGGTCGATAGAGAAATAGAGGCTATGTCATTGCTGCCCGCATCGGAAACATACAAGCACGGAGCCGAAATGCTGGGGATTGAGCTTAATCGCGAAGTACCAAAGAATCCTCCCTGTATGCCATAGCCAGTCGTTGAGACATTGCTTTGTAAGGTAAGCTGTGTGCCATTAGCTAGATAAAATCCAACTGCATTTGAGATTGGAAACCCGATGTCCTGATTTACTACCACGCTAATGGAAGCAGCCGGCAGGGAATTGCCATCCTGCGCAACCGCATCGCGAACTATGCAAAACGTCGCGAGCGCAAGCAGCAGAATAGCCGACAACAGGCTTCTGGTATGTGTCTTCATTATTTAGTCCTCTGATTTCACAGCCTATGGGGACAAACGGAAATCGAAGATATTCGCTGTAGTTCGCAACAATATCAATTGTCAGCCAGTATGTTGCCAGCCAGGAAGGCTGTCAAGGAGTTGACTGGAAAATAGTTGCAACAGCGGTGCAACGGACTGCAACGCTGCCAGGAAAGACCTATAGCTGGATGAAATTATCAAAATGTCGGCCCCAAAAAAAGGTGCCATGCTGGTGGGAGCATGGCACGTTCAATACGAGCAAGTTTACTTGGACGAACTAGTGTAGGGTCACCACGATCGAATTCGACGCTATGCCAGCGGATACCGCAACCAGGTTGTAGTTTCCTGCTGGTACAGTCGACGGAATGTCGAACTTTGTGTACATGATGGTGTTCGGCGCGATCGAGTGCGTGCTCTCGTCGTGCGTCAGCGCCCAGTACACGTTGCCGGTCGAAATGTTAGTCAAGCGAACCAGCGGGAAGTTGACATCGCCCTGGTAGTCGTCACCGTAGGCGTTGGTCTGCGACAAACCATTCAGCTGCTTGCCATAAAGCAGGTTGTTGGTCGAGCCAATCGTCAATCTGGTGGAAGCCGCCAGAATAGTCGGAGCCGCACCGGCTTCGACTCCCGAAGCCGGATTGTAAGCCTGGACCAAACCGCTGAGGTCGGTAAACAGGATCTGGCCGGTGGGCATGACAAACAGGTGTCCGACAAAAGACGGATCACCCGGGCAATGTCGACGGGTTCGCCGTATTCGCTAAGCTGTTGGAAACCGGATCGTATTCCATCATCTGGCACCCCGATCCGAAGCCGGTAGGTCCGAGCATTTCCAGCACCTTGCCGTTCGGCTCAAGGGCAGCTGGCGAGTCATACCCAGTCAGTTGGTTAGGAGGAGTCGGCCCGGCTGACCAAGAGTTGGTCGCCGAGTTGTAAACCGAACTTGCATTGGTAGCGCCCATTGCGATGACCTTGCCGCTACGCGTTAATACAGCAGCCCCGAGTTCGTGACCGGAGAAGTCCCACAGCTGCGCTGTGGTATTCGGCCCGCACGACCAGGTGTTGCTAGTAGGATCGAATCTCTCCGAGGAGAAATTGGCCGAGCATGCCGTAGCCCATGCGTCTACCATCAGTACCTTTCCGTTCGGTAGCAGCGTGTAACCGCCTTCGTCATTGTCGACACCAGCGATGAGGATGTCGGGGCCCCAGGAATTCGGACCCAGATAGATAGCTGACTGACGGGAACAGCAGTTGGCTTGCATGTACCGGCCGTCCGCCAGGATCACACTCTGCGCATCGCCGATGTTGGCCCAGCTGGGCGGTGGGCTGTTATTAACCCAGGTAAAGGTATTCCCCGAGTAGGTCAGACGCGCGCCCAGGGTCGTCCACACAGACGATGCCAAAGTTGTACTCGCCACCTTCAACAACCAAGGTTTGCCCATCCATGAGCACCTGGGAACCGAAGAACCAAGGTGAGTAGTTGCTAGGCATTGGGGTAATTGTGGTCCAGGTCCCGTTGACATAGCTGCCCGTTGCGCTTGGCGTCAGGAGGTGCCACAACCTCGAATTCCCATTCTGCTCCTCGTGAACCAGAATTCTTCCGTCTCTGAGTTGGACAATGGCACCCACGTTCGCTCCCGGTTGATTGGTAAGCGTTGTCCATGACTGTGCGCTAGCGAGCCCGGCTAGCGCCAGTACCATCGCTACCGCTATTGCGATCCTTGAGAATGGCTTCATCTTTTCTCCTCCACGGAACCGATCGACCGGACAGGATATGCGACCGAAGAGCGCACAACTTCCAGCACCGACAGCGGTTCTCCTGAAATAACTTTGTTAACATCCGTGGCGGCACTGACGGTTCAATGCCTGCCCCTGCCCTCCGGAAATTACGCGCCGAGCTTACGACGGAGCACGCCTGCGAGGCCGACAATTCCAGTCCCCAGCAGCATCAGGCTACCTGGTTCCGGTGTACCGACCTGCTGCGTCATGTACAGCGAAAACGCCAGATCGGTTCCTTGCTGCGAACCGGTTCCGAAGTAGTTCTGCCAGGAAACACCATCGCCCCCCGACCCTGACGTCCATCCCCACTGCGGCGGGAATGATAGATCCGGCACAACCGAAAGCCAATACGTCCGTGCCGCCGGCCGCTGCGAAGCTCAAGTTCTCCGTGTAGTCGAAGATCGGGTTGCCCTGGTTGTCAGACCTCTGATTGCTCTGATTGTTGGGACCCGTGAAGCTGCCAAGCAGAGCGCCGGGCTGTCCGCCGCTGTTCGCGTAGAACGATACGGTCCACTGGGTGATGGTGCCCGGAGACTGCGGGTTGTAAAAGCCGCCGACCCAAGTCACCTGTGTGATCGTAGTTCCCGAGCCCAGCGAGAAATTGTCATAAGACGTGGCAAACGCACCAAAACCACCTGATGCGGTGTCGTTTTGCGACGCTTGGAGAGACTGATTGTTCGGTGCTTGCGAGTAGACGAGAACTTGTCCCGCCCATCCTGGTACCGCAAGAACCAAAAGCAGTGCTGCCACGCTGGCGAGCGCAAGCCTGTGTGTGTAGCGGTTGGACATTAATTCCTCCTGCGAAAATCTGGGTGTCAAATTGTTTGTTGATCCCAAGCGCGGTGAAAACCACCCGCGCCCTTACTGCGGACGTTACCGGGGAAAGGATATGCAAGTCAGTCTCCACTTAAGTGCTGCTGTAAGTGATTGATTACAAGGCATCTCCAAAAATACCATCTAAGTGGTATATGCAGAGTTTTGTCGCTTTGTGGTCGGGACATTCCCTTACTATCGAGACCGTATTCCTCTAAATTCTCTGCCCTATATCTCTAACTGATATGGCCTAGGAGAATACGCGGGCCACGGCCCTCTCTTCTCGGCCACATCCCGCTACTTGCGGAGAGCCTCGGAGCCGACGACAAGCCGGACTTCGCCGGCACGCCGAAGCCTCGGTTTATACTGCGTGGGGCTTTCGCTTCCTTTTATGCAACTTTCCCGGCTGCTCAATTCGGTTCCGCGAAGAGCAAAATGCTGCGGGTAGGCCTCACTGGCGGGGTTGCATGTGGCAAGTCAACCATAGGCGCCATGCTGGCCGAGCGCGGCGCCCACTATTTGCAAGCCGATACGCTCGCCCACCAGCTCTATGCCCCAGGGGCCGAAACCTACGATGCGGTGATTCGCACCTTTGGACGCGACATCCTCAATCCGGATGGTTCCGTCAATCGCGCCAGGCTTGCGAATGTGGTTTTCCCGAATCGGATCACTGAATTGAACGCGATCGTCCACCCCGCAGTTGTCGCCGCTCAGAACCGCTGGATGGACGAAACGGCACGCCAGGATCCCGACGGCATTGCCGTAGTCGAAGCCGCCCTGATCGTAGAGGCAGGAGCCGCCAAGGACTTCGACAAGCTGATCGTCGTTACCTGCAACTTCGATCAAAAGGTCGAGCGCTACTCGCGCCGGGCAGCGATTTCTCTGGACGCCGCCCGCGCCGAGGTGCAGCGCCGCAGCGCCGCTCAGTTGCCAGACCAGGAAAAGGCCCTCCACTCCGACTACGTGATTGACAACTCAGGGACGATGGAAGAAACCGTTCGCCAGGTTGATGCCGTATGGGCGGAGTTGCGCCGGGTCCCCTTGCACTAGGCCCCGAAGGAGAAGAAGGCATGAAGACGCTCATCGCGCTTGCCGTGGCCGTTGTTGTTTTGTGTCCGGTTTGCCTGCGGGCTGCCCCTGCAAAGCCGGCGTTGGAAGTTGTGGTGCTGGGCTCCGGCGGGCCCCGGCCGTTCGGCAGGGCCGGATCGAGTTTCATCGTGCTCGTCGAAGGAAGACCGCGGATTCTGGTCGACGCCGGACCCGGTGCGTTCTTGCGGATCGGAGAATTGGATCTCGACTTGGACAAAGTAGACATTGTTTTGCTGACGCATCTGCATATCGATCACAGCGGAGACCTGCCGGCTTTCTTCAACGCGCGAGCGCTTAACAGTGACGGGCCAATCACCTACCGGGTGTTTGGCCCGGATGGAGCAGGGCTCTTTCCCAAGACCTCGCGATTTGTAAATTTGCTGGTGGGAGAAGAAGGCGCCTTTGCCTATCAGAAGACGTTTGGCGCGCCCGAAACATTCACGGTTCACGATCTGGCAATCAGCCTGGATTCCCCGCGCACGAAAATTGTGGATGATAAGGATGGCTTGGTCGTGGAAGAAATTGCCACCCATCACGGCGACTGTCCGTCGGTGGCTTACCGGATTTCTTATAAGGGCACGGTTCTGGTTTTTTCCGGCGACATGGATGCGTCAGCGCTGCCGAATCTGGTGCAACTAGCGAAGAATGCGGACTTACTGATCTTTAATTGTGCCGTGCTTGACCCCCCGGGTTCGCCTTCGCAACTGTACGATTTGCATACGCCACCCAGGAAAATCGGCGAAGCCGCGCGCGACAGTGGAGTAAAAAGCCTGCTGCTGAGCCATCTTGCTCCCGACGTGTTAGGTCAGAAGATGGCGGTGCTGAAATCGATTCGCCTGTCCTACGCGGGGCCGGTTGCGTTCGCGAGTGACAAGGAGCATGTATCCGTCGGGAAATGAACTGCGGCACCGGTCACTAGTCACTCTGCCGCTGATCCCGGTACACTTTTCTATAGGACGCGTCTAACGCAGTCTGGAACTCTACAGGAACTGGTCTTTGTCTAACCCATGAAACTGGTACGGCCTCTCATTCTTGGCGCTCTTTTCGCAGGCGCTTTCTACTGGTACACGACTCATCACACCGGAAACAGCTCGGCGGACTTCATTTCCCGTCCCACTCATGTTGAGCTGACCCAGGCGGCAGGGCCGCAGACCTTCGACTCTGAAGAACAGACCAACATCGAGGTCTACAAGAAGGGCATTTCGTCGGTGGTCAACATCACCTCGACTGCGGTGGCCTTCGACTTCTTCTACGGACCTGTGCCGCAAGAAGGCCAGGGCTCCGGCTTCATCATCGACAAAGAGGGTCACATCCTCACCAATTACCACGTGATCGCCAACGCCCGCGAGGTTAAGGTCACGCTGCATAACAAGAAGACATACACGGCGACGGTGATCGGGCGCGACCGTTCGCACGATCTCGCGGTCGTCCAGATCAAGGCACCCGACCTGGTGCCGGCAACGCTGGGCGATTCGAAATCGTTGGTCGTCGGGCAGAAGGTCTTTGCTATCGGCAATCCCTTTGGCCTGAACGGCACCATGACCCGCGGCATTATCAGCTCAGTCCGGCCCATTCGCACCCCTGAAGGCGGGGAGATCGACGAGGCCATCCAGACTGATGCCGCTATCAACCCGGGAAACTCTGGCGGACCGCTGCTGAATTCGCGCGCCGAAGTCATCGGTATCAACAGCATGATCGCCACTGGAGGCTCAAATCAGAGTGCAGGCATCGGGTTCGCCATCCCGATCAACGCCGCCAAGGCCGTGCTCAACGATTTGATTACCATTGGACGAGTGCGCCGGCCATCGTTAGGCATTCGGACCCTGCCGATTGGCCCTGAGTTGGCGCAGGAGATGGGATTGCCTTCCGACTACGGCGTCCTTATCATTCAGGCCGTTCCCGGCGGCTCCGCGGACCGTGCGGGACTCCACGGCGGCAATCAACGCGCCTACCTCGGCAACACTCCGCTCATGCTTGGCGGAGACCTGATTGTGGCCATTGACGGCGAGGAAATCGGCGACCAGCAGGACCTCGCCAACGTGATGACCAAGCACAAAGCTGGTGATACCGTTACCGTGACCATCTATCGCGGCAAGAAGAAGATGGATATAAAGGTCACACTGAGCGAAGCCCGCGAACAGACCTAAGACTGGCTCGCATTGGTAGTGCCGGCCTTCAGGCCGGCGTCGCAGTCGTTTGTTTATGGTTTCCTTCGCGGACTTTAGTCCGCGAGGCGCTTTTGCTCACCGCTTCTTCTTGCTTGCCTTGGGCTTCAGCGTCTTGGCGTACGCGAAGCTCACCGCCAGATACTTCGCCAGCTCCTTCGTCTTTGCGAGCAAGTCATCGGGAACCGCAACGTATTCCCGCATCACGGCTCCGTAGGCTTCAAAAAGCCCGGTCTTATATTTCTTCAGGAATTCTTCGCGCTCAGAGTCGGGAAGCCGAAGAGCCATCCGTCCCTCAGGACTTAGGAGCAGCGTAAACATATTGCCGTTCACCGCGGTGTAAGGATTGTCGGCGCCTTTGCGTTCGATTCCGGGCTGACTCGCAAGCAGCTTTTCGTACAGCGCGACCTTTTCTGCCGGAATCGGACTCTTCTTTTTCTGCGCGCTCATCCGGTGACTTCTCTATCGCTGGACTTCCTCGTACGAAACATCACGCCCCTCAAGGAAAAAACCGGTCAAGTTTAGCAAAATATCGAAGCACGCGACCCTTGGCACTTCCCGCCGTGGCTTTGGCTCTCGCCTTTACGGCGCTCTACTACCTCGAGCACAATCGGTGAACCGCGACACCACCCCCTGGGGCAAGTTGGCCTCCGCTCTTCACACCTGTGTCATTGCTCCTCGCCCATGGCGTCAGCTATAGTTCTAAGGTTATGTATGATGACTTCCGGGCAATCGACCGGTGGAGCGGCCAGCCGTTGCACTGCCAATATCAGGCGCTGATCGTCGCCATCGCGACGCGGCACGCCGACGCGGTGGACATCAAGTTCCTGGTTGGCGACCGGCCGGTCTGGATCGCTCTCCCGCACATGGCCTGGGTGGAGTTCAATCGGCAGACGGGAAAAACCTTCACCGATCCCATGGCGGTCCAGGTTGCCGGACATTATTTGAAATGGGCGATCGAATCCGGCGAAGATAGCGGAAGGGAAATGTATCCTCTGACCGTTCAGGAGACCTTGGACCATCTGAACGCGATCGTCGAGGAAAACCAGGCTTCCGCAGTCGCTGGGTAGTGTCCCCATCGTACTTTTTCTGCTGCGCTCGGAGGGCCCGCAGCCGGCCCCCGAAATCATCTCGTCTTGATTTGGTTGCCCGGTGCTCCGCAGCCCGACTTTTATAAGGAGTCCTTCTATGTCCTCCATTGCCCGCCCAGAGTTGGCCGATCTGTTGGCGCAGAAAGCCATCCAACGCAACCTGTCCACCCCTCAACTTGTCGAAACCGCGATCAGGAACAACGAGGGCTTGTTGAGCTCCCGTGGAGCCTTGGTCTCCGAAACCGGCAAGCGCACCGGCCGCTCGCCCAAAGACAAGTTCACCGTCAAGGACGCCATCACCGAGAACAAGGTTGCCTGGGGATCTGCCAATCAGCCCTTTTCCGCCGAGAAGTTCGATGCTCTCTACCAGAGGGTGCTCGAATATCTCTCTGACAAAGAGGTCTACGTTCAAGACCTGTTCTGCGGCGCTGATCCCAAACATCAGTTGCCGATCACGGTGGTCAATGAATACGCCTGGCACAACCTTTTCGTGCGCCAACTCTTCATCCGGCCCACCCCCGAGGAGTTGAAGACCCACAAGCCCGAGTTCACCATCGTCAGCGCTCCCAGCTTTCTCGCCGATCCCAAACGCGATGGCACCAACTCGGAAGTCTTCGTGATCGTGAACTTCACTCGTAAGCTAGTGATTATCGGTGGCACGCAGTACGCGGGCGAGATGAAGAAGTCGATATTCGGAGTGATGAATTTCCTGCTGCCTCCGAACAACGTTTTCCCCATGCATTGCTCCGCCAACATCGGCGAAGACGGCGTGACCGCGCTGTTCTTCGGATTATCGGGCACCGGCAAGACCACGCTCTCGGCCGATCCCACCCGCCGCCTGATTGGCGATGACGAGCACGGTTGGAGCGCCGCCGGCGTCTTCAACTTCGAGGGTGGCTGCTACGCCAAGTGCATCAAGCTCTCGGAGAAAAACGAACCGCAGATCTGGAACGCTCTTGATTTCGGTGCGGTGCTGGAGAATGTGGTGCTCGATCCTGTCACCCATGTTCCCAACTACGACGACGACAGCCGGACGGAAAACACGCGTGCCGCCTATCCCGTCGAACACATCGAGGGGGCAGTGATTCCCGGTTTTGGCGGCCATCCTAAGAACGTGGTCTTTCTGACTGCGGACGCCTTTGGCGTGTTGCCTCCCGTGTCAAAGCTGACGCCCGAGCAAGCCATGTTTCACTTCATGTCGGGTTACACCGCTAAGGTCGCGGGCACGGAAGCCGGCGTCACTGAACCGCAGGCAACTTTCTCCACCTGCTTCGGCGCTCCCTTCATGCCGCTGCCACCCAAGGTTTACGCTGAGATGCTGGGACGCCGCCTGCGCGAACATAACGCGCAATGCTGGCTGGTGAACACCGGATGGCAGGGCGGACCGTACGGTGTCGGCAAGCGCATGAGTCTGCCTTACACTCGCGCCATGGTCAACGCCCTGGTCGAAGGTAAGTTGGATGACGTTGAGTACGAGATCGAGCCCAGTTTTGGACTGAGCATTCCCAAGTCCGTGCCGGGGGTTCCGCCCGAACTGCTGAAGCCTCGGAATTCGTGGAAAGACAAGGCTGCCTATGACAAGATGGCCGCCGACTTGGCAGCGCGCTTCGAAAAGAACTTCGAGCAGTTCGACGCGCCTCGCGAAATCAAAGAAGCGGGACCTCGAGCGGTGGCGGCAAAGTAAGACGACGGCCCCGAAGTACCACAACGTGGGATGTCTGACAAAGTAGGCATGACTGCGGTCGTGCCTACTTCTTTTTGGCTGTCATCCTGAGTGTGCATGGGCCTGCGGCGCACCCAAGCCGGCAAAAAATCACTATCTAGGCGCAGAGATCATCGAGCGATCTTAAACTAATAAGACTCCGTGTCCTCCCTGGTGAATGACTATCGGCACAGCGGAGTACGCAAAGCGAGCCCCCAGGTTGTCATCCTGAGCGTAGGTCGCGGTAGCGACCGCAGTCGAAGGATCCCTACTCTCGCGACCAGCCCTCGGGATGCGACTCGCCCGGACCCTAGGGATGATAGATGTTCACCCACCTTCCCACTACGCCTTCAGCCAGACAATGGGAACGCTCTGACCGAGCCGGCGAAAATCGTAATCGCTAGTCACCAGCGTTCCTTTATGCTCCAGCGCCAGCGCCGCAACAAAGCTGTCGAGATAATAGAGCTTGTACTTTAGCTTGACTTCGGCGGCCCAAAACGCCCTTTGCGGCGTGGCGTCCACGAAGGCGATCGGCAATGGATGCACGGCGCCCATCGTCGCCCGCGCCCGCTCGGGGCCATACGCGCGCAGAATGCCGCCGTAGACTTCGCCATAGTTCACAGCCGACATGAAGATCGCAGCACGTCCTCGTATCGCTTCTTTCAGCAGCTCATTCACCTTCGAGGCTCCCGGATTGTTCTGAAGGAACGCAAACAGAGCGCTGGCATCGAAAACGTAGGTTTTCATTTTTCGCGCTTGCCTTCCGCCCGATGCTCCTTCTCCCAGGTGGCCAGCGGGTCCGCGCCGTCCTCCACTAGACAGCCCATCACGCGGTCAACGTATTCCTCGCTAATCGGTTGAAGAACGATGCGTCCAAACTGGTCTTCGAGAAACCTCACTCTCGTGCCGGCCTCGATCCCATGCTTGCGTCGCAACTCCGCCGGGACTACAAGTTGTCCTTTTGAGGTAAAAGTGCCACTTATCTCTTTCATGGCTTACATTGTATCAAAAGTAAGACGCTCTTTTACATTGGTCCCGTGTGGGCAGGGCACCCAAAAAAACAAGAATGCCCGATCCCAGGCCACTCGCTCCGCATCCAAAGTTGCGAAAGGAGTCTAGGTCATCATGGTCAAACTCGCATTGCTCGCCCGCATGGAAGCGAAACCGGGGAAGGAAAAAGAAGCGGCGGCATTCCTCGCTAGCGCGCTACCTCTGGCGCAGCAGGAATCGGCTACGACGGTGTGGTTCGCGTGGCGCATTGGTGCGTCCACCTTTGGCATCTTCGACGCCTTCGCGGATGAGTCCGGTCGGCAGGCCCACCTTAACGGGAAGATCGCGGCGGCGCTCATGGCAATGGCGCCCGACCTGTTCGTTGGGACGCCAACCATTGAAAAGCTCGACGTGCTGGCGGCGAAGCTCAAAGAGTAGCGCGTCCACATCCTCGGGTGCCTAAACTACTCCCGGAGTTGTCACACCCAATAGTTGTCACACGGAATAAGCCAAGTGGTGAGCCGGGTAGAGTCGCGCTTCAGCGCGGCGTCATGGCGTCGTTTGCAGGGAACGAGCCGGGTTTTAACCCGGCGGCACATCCGGCCACCTAAGAATCACCAACCTGGAATTGCTTATCAGGCTGCGGAAAAAGTCGCTTTCTGACGGCTTTGTGTCAGGGCACGACTTTACAGGCTGCTGAAAAACTCGATTTAACGCTGTTTCGTATCAGGGCACGACTTCAGTCGTGCCGATAAGTCGCTTATTTTCGATCCGCCGAGCGGACTTTAGTCCGCGAGGCGCCTCCTTTGTAGACTTTTTCGGCAGCCTCTTAGACCAAGCACTCCAGGCGACTGGCTACTGCTTAGAACGAGTGCTGCACGTGTTGTTCGCCCAGCACCTTCCCCGCGCTGTCGAACCAGATCACTTCGTATTGTGGCTGGAAGACCGAGTAGTAGTACTTGTAGATATACTCGTCGGTGCACTTGGAGGGAGCGACCGTAAGAGATCCGCAGGGACCTTCACTGCTCGGATCGCCCAGCAACTCGCGTACGGCTTCGTTGGGATCGCCGAGGTTGACCAGCATGGCGTTCTTTCGTAACTCGGCGTCGTGGTGATAGGCCCACACGAACGCCGCAACGATGATCAGTGCGATCGACAAAAATACAATACGGGTCGTCATGCAAAAAGTTGCCAGTAGTCAGTCGCCAGCTTAATCACCGCGGCGTCTATACAGATTTGTCATCGCGACCGCCGCGGCTGGCGAGGGATCCGCTTTTCGCCTATGCTAGCCAAAGAGGCCATCTTCCTATCCGAATCCTCAAGTCCAAACTATTCACTATCCGCTATCCACTCACCACTAACTTCGCTTCCTTCGGCAAATAGCTCTTCCTGCGGAACCAGTCTTCCATCGCCGCCTGCAGCCGCTCTAAAGGAACCCGCGTGCCGATTTCCATCAGCCCATCGCCCGCAGGAATCGTATCGTCGAACACCTGGTCGTTGGTGAAGTTGCGCATGCTGAAGCTATCGAGCCACTTCAAAGGACACGGTTTCCGCTCTCCCGCTTCTTCGTACTCCACTCGTATCTTGCGCGCAAACATATTTCGATTGTGCCACGGTCGACAGCCGATTGCATCACGCTACCGCAGGTTGCGTCGCGTGCTCGCCGTGATGAAACCACTTCGAAGTCGCTGCCATGACGAATGGAGCGATCAGCGCGTAAGCCGCCACCGCAGGCAGCGCTCGCTCGGCCCTCAGGAAATGTCCCGCCAGCAGTAGCGCCAGTCCGACATGTCGGTTGGCATTGCAGATCGCAAGCGTGCGGTCCGTGAGAACATCGGCGCGCAACAAATATCGGATCGCCAGTACCGATCCCACCGCCAGTATCGCGCCGACACCGGTAGCCAGATCGTCAGCGCCTTTAACACCGTGGGACCCAGCTTGAACAGGAATGCCACGATCGCCACTGTCAGCACTATGTTTCCCAGCATGGTCATGCCCGGCTGCAGTTTCGCCGCGACCGAGGGCAGCAGGTACGCCAATCCCATCCCCAGCAACAGTGGAAGAAACTGCTTTTCCGCGATGTCGAACAGAAGCACCCGTGGAGGAATCCAGATCGTGCGGTCATAGAGTTTGCCGGCGGCGAAGACCACCAGCGGAATCATCACCGGCGTCAACAGCGCGCCCCACAACTGATATCCCGCGGCCAGGTGCATGTCGAAGCCCTTCTTCGCGATGTTGCGCGTCATCAGCGGAGCCCCCGGCGCCACCCCCACCAGAAACAGTCCAGCCATCTCCGGCAGACTCAGGGGAAAGATGTGCGGCAGCAGCAGCGCGATCGCTGGCGGCACGATAAACGTCGCCAGCACCAGCCGTGTCCACACTTGCCACGTCATGCGACGATATCCCGCCAGTATCTTGCCATACTGCAGGCTCATGCCGATCGACAGCATCAGCACGAACACCGCACTGGGCAGGATAAGTTTCATCGTGAGCCATTAGAACAGACTTAGTTTCCAGTTTCGAGCTTACAGTTTCGAACCCGGGCGCCCGAAACTTCAACATGTGGGTGTCCCATCCTTTCGCGCCTTTGGCGAAAGGGTGGGATTAATAACTTCCGCGCAGCGTGTGTCCTCAGTCGAAGCCGGCCAATCGCCGAGCATGCCGGCAGCTTATTGCTAATTGCTGATCACCAGTTACCAGTTACCAGTCACCAATTCTTTATAATCAAGGTTCATGCCTTCTTTCCCACCCGTCGACGAGCAACTCGCCTACCTGCGCAAGGGCGCCGCCGAAATCATTCGCGAAAGCGACCTGCGCGAGCGCATCGAGAAGTCACTCGCCTCCGGCAAGCCCATGCGCGTGAAAGCCGGCTTCGATCCCACTGCCCCCGACCTCCATCTCGGACACACCGTGCTCATGCGCAAGCTCAAGCACTTCCAGGACATGGGCCACACCGTCATCTTCCTCATCGGAGACTTCACCGGACTCATCGGCGATCCCTCCGGCCGCTCTGCCACGCGCCCGCCGCTCACCCGTGAGCAGATCGACGCCAACGCCGAAACCTACAAGGCGCAGGTCTTCAAGATCCTCGACCGCGACAAGACCGAAGTCCGCTTCAACAGCGAGTGGCTCAACAAGCTTGGCTACGAAGGTTTTGTGCGCCTTGCCGCCAAGTTCACCGTCTCGCAGATGCTGGAGCGCGAGGACTTCCACAAGCGCTTCGACGCCGAGAAGCCCATCGCCATGCACGAGCTGCTCTACCCCATCGCGCAGGGATACGACTCGGTCGCGCTCGAGGCCGACGTCGAACTCGGCGGCACCGACCAGAAGTTCAACCTGCTCATGGGACGCCAGCTCCAGCGCGACTACAACCAGCCGCCGCAGATCGTGCTCACCATGCCGCTGCTCGAAGGCACCGACGGCGTGCAGAAGATGTCGAAGTCCTACGGCAACTTCATCGGCATCACCGAGGCGCCGACCGAAATGTTCGGCAAAGTCATGTCCATTTCCGACGATTTGATGTGGCGCTATTACGAATTGCTCACCGACGTCACCGTTCGCGAGATCGACGAACTCAAGCGCGACGTCGCCAAGGGCTCAGCGCACCCCATGAAACTCAAGCAGGAGCTCGGACTGCGCATCGTCCGCGATTTTCACGGACACGACGCCGCCGAACACGCAGCGCAAGAGTGGTCGCGCATGTTCCAAAAAGACGAGACCCCCGACGACCTTCCCCTGGTCACCGTGAAGTACACGGACGTCGCACCGCCCAACGCGATCTTGCCGGGATCCACGCCGGGTGTCTCACCAGCGACGGATGTGAGCCCGGAGGGCGGCAACATGACAGCCCAGGGTGGAGCGATCGAAGGGAGCGGAACCTTGGGTACGCGGCCTAATAATTCCGATCCGGCTTCAGCCGGCGGCACAAGTACCGTCGTTCAAGTCCGTCTCGATAAGCTGCTCTTCCACACCGGACTGGCGACCTCCGTATCCGACGGCTCGCGTAAGGTCAAACAAAACGCCGTGAAGATCGACGGCGAACTCAAGAAAGACCTCGTCGCTTCCGTAAAACTCGGCTCCGAGTTCACTCTCCGTGCAGGAAAAAAGATGGTAAGGGTGGCCGTAGAAGCATAGCGCTTCTTTCATCCACAACTGATGTGGCTGCCCCATCCTTTCGCCTGCTTTTGGCGAAAGGGTGGATCAATAAACTTTGTCGCGTTTGCATTCATTTCATCCTGCCCCCGGACGCCCCAGCCCCCGCCTCCTTGGGAATCAAGATCCACGCCGCCGCCGAGCTCGCCACCGACAGTCCTGCGCAAATCACCATGACCATTCGGAATCCAAATACAAATGCTTCGCCGACCGACTTTTCAACCGCGATCTTCATATCAGGACTCACGTCCGCAGGAATCGGCAACCCCGCAAGCTTGATTTCGTTCGACCGAATCGTCTCTACAACCGCAGCAGGCGGCGAGAGCTCTACCAGTCTGCGATTGAGCCGAAAGCTGAAGGCATTCACCATCACCACTCCCAGAACCGCGATCGCAAGTACCCCGGCGACGCGCGCGACGGCATTGTTGATTCCCGACGCCGCCCCCACGCGGTCCTCAGCCACCGAATTCATGACCGCCGTGGTAAGTGGTGCCACCGTAACCGCCATGCCAAAACCGAGCACCATCACCGCAGGAAAAAATGTCTTCCAGTAGCTGCCTCCCACCGACGGCACCGCGAACAGAACAAACCCCAGCGCGATAATCAGCGGCCCCACAATCATCGGAAGCCTCGCGCCGTAGCTCGCAACTAACCCGCCCGACCAGCGCGACAGCAGGAAGACCAGCAGAATCAGTGGCAGCATCGCTCCGCCCGCAGCGGTGGCCGAATATCCCTGCACTTGGATCAGGTTCAATGGAAACAGAAAAAAGAAAATTCCTATGGCCGCATAAAGAAACAGTGTCAGCAGGTTGGCGCCGCTAAAGCTGCGCGACGCAAATAGCGTCAGCGGAACCATCGGCGAAGTCTCCCTCGCTTCCACGAGCACGAACAAAACGAGGCAGACACAGCCCACAATCAGGCCGCCTGCCACCACCGGGTGCCCCCAACCCAGGCTCACCGATTCGATGAACCCGATCACCAGGCCGCTTAGTCCCACAGTGACGAGCGTGGCCCCAAGCCAATCAACCCGCCCTCCGGCAGCGCCGCGGCTGTTCGGAACCCGCCATAACGAAATCGCCAGCACCGCTGCCGCGAGCGGAACATTAATGAAAAATACCCAGCGCCAGGAGGCGTGCTCCACCAGCCAGCCGCCAACCACCGGTCCCACCGCCGTGGTGATTGCCGTGAACCCTGACCACGTGCCGATCGCCTGCCCACGGCTCTTTTCGTCAAACGATGTGCTGATAATCGCCAGGCTGCCCGGCACCAGAAGTGCAGCCCCCAGGCCTTGAACGCTCCTCGCGAAGATCAGCTGATGAATGGTCGATGACATTCCGCAAGCCACCGAAGCCCCCGCGAAAATCACCACTCCCAGCACGAACATCGAGCGGCGTCCAAACAAATCGCCCAGCGACCCGCCCACCAGGATCAGCGCCGCCAGCATCAGTCCGTACGACTCAACCACCCATTGGACATCGGTTACGTTAGCGTGGAAACTCGCTTGCAGCGCAGGCAGTGCGACATTCACCACCGTGCTGTCGATGAAAGCCATGCTCGAACCGAGAATGGTGGCTGCCAGTATCCACACCCTCGCTTCCGCCGAACACGGAGCGTCAACCCTCCCACCGCGGATCACCGCTTCATCGCAAGCCGGTCTCATGCGCAGTATTGGATGTCAGCCGGGACGGATGTGCTCCCCGACGGTGGCCCATAATTGCCTGACGTTGGCAATTGTGGGGCGCAAGCCCGGTAGGGTGCCGCGCCCCATCGGCGGATCCGATCCCCGACTCAATCGCAGACTTCTATGCAGCTTTGCGAGTCTTGATCTTTTTAAGCGGGGCGGTGCTGGCTGCTATTCGCAGATCGTAGTCCGTCTGCAGATTCATCCAGAACTGCGGCGTCATGCCAAAGTACTTTCCCAACCGAAGGGCGACATCAGCGCTGATGGCCCGCTGCCCGCGCACGATCTCGTAGATGCCGGGAAGGTGAAGCGCCTTGGCCAATTGATACGCGGTGATTGCCATGGGCTCCATGAATTCAGTGCGCAGAATCTCGCCAGGATGCGCCGCAATCGTATTTCGTTTCCGCCGGGGCATGTGCCTTCTCCTCAGTGATAATCGGTGATCTCGACTTCGTACGCGTTACTCTCGCGCCACTCGAAACAGATGCGGTACTGATCGTTGATGCGAATGCTGTACTGGCCTTCGCGGTCGCCATGCAATCGCTCGAGTCGGTTGCCGGGTGGAACTAGCAAGTCCGTCAGGGCCGTGGCCGCGTTCAGCATCTGCAATTTCTTGAACGCCGGTTTGCGGAGGTCCGCCGGGATGCGCCGCGTGCGCTCTTCCTTCCATAAGCGCTCCGTCTCTCCGTCTCGAAAACTCTTGATCACGCTCTACAATACTAATGCCACGCGTTAGTATCGTCAATCGAGAATAGGCGTTGCTTGCGGGGTGCCCCATTCAAGCGGCCCGTTGTTGGCCGCTTGAGTGGGGATTTTCGTCGCACTACCGCATACTTCGTCTGTGGCATTACCGTTTGGGGTTACTGCACAACGGGCAACTGACCACTACTTTCCCATAATGGGAAGATTCCGGTTACCTTCGTACATCCAACTCCCCCTAATTCTCTCTTCTCCTCTTGACTTCTCCATACCCTCAAATTGGACATCTATGCCCGGGCAGCTGTTTTTCTGACATCTGACCACTGGCAACTGACAACTTTTTTGAGGAGCGCCATGGAATATCGCACTTGCACCTATATCCGCGACGACGGCAACCTCTGCAACTCTGCCGCCGTCTCCGACCGAAACCTTTGCCTCTACCACCTCCAGCACCGTGCCCGCCTCATGCGCATCGCGCAGTACCGCGCCCGTGATCAGCGCTTCCACTTGATACTCCCGCCGCTCGAATCCATGCACGCCGTGCAATCGGCGCTCACCCAACTCTCTGAAGCCCTCGCCGCCGACATGATCGAACTCAAGCGCGCCGACCGCCTCATTCGCCTGCTGAATATCGCTTCCCGCAACTTGCTCAAGGCCGACAAGTGGCCCGCCAGCCCCTACCACTCCGACCAGCCCGCTCCCGCCGTCAACCTCACCGCCGACTACGGCCTCCCCAACGATCTCGATCTCAACCTCTCGCCCGACACTCGCCTTCCCGCCGTCACCTGGGTGCGAAGGGTCGCCCCGACCCGTATCGCCCGGTTTCGGCGATCGGAGTCGGGAACCACCGACAACTGGCACACCGGCAACTGACAACTTCTTTTCCTCCCCATGCCGACCGTCGACTTACTGCAAGCACGGCCCCGGCTGTCCCGAACACACCATCCGCGCCGACTACCCCGAGACGCCGGAACTCGCCGAGCTCCGCGAAATCCAGCGAACTCAGGGCGATGAAGCCATGGTTATCCGTTATAAGCAACAGCAGCGCAACCGTCATCGCCGCCACATCGTCACCAGCCGCAAACGCTTCGCCGCCATTGCGCTGGAGAAAAACATGCGCCTGGCCGCCGAAAGACTCGCCGAGCGCAAAATCGCCACCGCGCCCGCCCAAGCGCAGAAAGCCGAGCCTGAACCAATCGAAACCAGAAAGCCGCCCACGTCCGCCGCTGTCGGCGAAGACGCCGTGGCCAGGGAGGTCACTATCGCCTAAAGTGGCCCGCGGGGCCGTAACTCGCAAGCCGCACCCAGTAGTCGTTCCTGCCGACGCCGAGGTGTCTTTGAAGTCAGCGAGGTCAAGGGAGAGGTGTGCCAAACCCGCGCCATTCACCGTCGAACTGCGTCATGACCCGACGAAATCCGGGTCACTTGCGGCGGAATTTGTTTGCGCCGTGGCCGTCAGCCCGCGAACTCGCTCAAACCTTTTCTTTCACCGGCCCGCGCAGCCGGTAACGCAGTGTTCAAAAGTTGAAGCTAACTCCTTACCGCTGACATGGATAGCTATAACTAGTAATAAAATGAATGAGATACGAACATTTTCGGCCTAAATCGATGAAAACAAAGGGAGCATGAAAAAGTAAATTGTCAGACGAAGCCACATTCTGGGGAGAGTATCCAACGTCTCTCCTTCTTGCGTCTCATCCCGTATTCCCCACGGGACACCCCGCATGAGCAGTTCCAGGGGAACATGGCTTTGCGGGATTTCGTCTATGACCGCAACCAAAAGTGTCGTCCGCAAGCCGCGGATAGGAGGATCGATGGAGCGCTTGAATTGGGTCACCCAGGATGTGCGGTATGCGTGGCGCGGCTTTCGCCGCGATCGCGGTTTCACCCTGCTGGCGATCGTCGCCCTCGCCCTCGGAATCGGCGCTACCACGGTGATTTTCAGCGTCATCGAGAACGTGCTGATCGAGCCCTTCCCCTACCGCGGAGCCGACCGCCTCGCTCTGGTTTACGTGCACGACACAAGTCGCCCCCAGGACTACAACAACCCCAGCTACAAGCTGCAGGAGTTCCTCGACATCCGCGATCAGAATCACGTCTTCGATGACGTCATGGGCAACTCCGGCCTCGACATTTTGTACACCGATCGCGAGGGCACATTGCAGTTCGATGGACAGTGGGTGACGCCCAATACCTTCGAGTTTCTCGGCATGCAGCCGATGCTGGGCCGCATGATTACCCGTGCCGACGGTGAGAATGGCGCAGCGCCGGTCTTCGCCATGAGCCATCGCCTCTGGAAGAAGCAATTCAACAGCGACCCCGGCGTGGTGGGAAAGACGTTCGTACTGAATGGCTCGCCCCGAACATTGGTCTCGGTGATGCCGCCGCGATTTCTGCTGGGCAACGCTGACATCTGGGTTCCTAACAGCATGAACCGCAGCGACCCGGAATCGCAGAAATTGGAATTCTGGCTATTGGCTCGCCTCAAGCCTGGAGTCACCCAGCAGCAGACGGCTTCCGACTTCGAGATCATTGCGCGGAACCTGGCGAAGACCTATCCCAACGACTTCCCCAAGAAGTTTACGGTGCTCTCGAAGACCCTCACCGACGACGTGGTCGGACAGTTCAAGGGAACTCTGTACACATTGCTCGCGGCCGTCGGAATGTTGCTGCTGATCGCCTGTAGCAATGTCGCCAATCTCCTGCTGGCGCGAGCCACCGCGCGCGAACGCGAGATTGCCATCCGCGCTTCCATGGGAGCCAGCCGTGCTCGCATCGTGCGGCAACTGCTGGTCGAGAGCCTGATGCTCGCCCTCGGTGGCTGCCTTCTCGGTTGCCTGTTTGCCTACTTCGGCCTGAAGGGCGTCACCGCCGCCATGCCCGACCAGACCATCCCCGCGGAAGCCGTGCTGCGCTTGAATTGGCGCGCCTTGCTCTTTGCCATCGGAGTGACTGGTCTCACGACATTATTATGTGGACTCGCGCCCGCCTTGCACGCGGTTCGCGGAGAGCTGCACACTCGTCTGAAAGACACTGGCAAGGGCGTGAATATTGATTCGCGTCACGGCAAGTTTCGCTCCGGCCTGGTGATCTGGGAGGTGATGCTTTCGATCGTTCTTCTGGTTGGAGCGGGGCTGATGATGCGCAGCCTCTTCGCCCTGCAGCATGTCGAGCTAGGTCTGAACCCGGTCAACATCCTGGTAGCACGCACACCGCTTCCCAAAGGACAGTACGAAACTGCCGAGCAAAAGAAGATCTTCTTCCGCCAGGTGTTGCAGCGAATGACCGCGTTGCCGGGCGTGATCGCTGCCACCGAAACTTCGTCATTGCCCCCATACGGCGGACCTGAGAGCGACGTCACCATTCCGGGCAAGACGCACTCCGAGCCTTGGCGCGCAATGTTCCAGGTATGTAGCGAAGGTTATTTCAAGACCATGGGCCGTCATCTGCTCCGCGGCCGGCTTCTCACCGAATCGGACGTGGACGCTGCCCGCCCGGTTGCGGTAGTCAATGAGGCGCTGGTGAAAGCTTACTTCGCCAAGGAAGACCCAATTGGCAAGAAGATCAAGTTCAACGCCTTCGACGAAATGCCGCAATCCCCCAAGGACCAGTATTTCGAAATCATCGGCGTGGTTGCCGACGCGAAAAACCGTGGACTCCAGCAGGACATCGAACCGGAAGCCTATCTGCCCTATAGCGTGACCGGCGCCATGGACCGCGGCATCCTGGTTCGCACCGGCGTCGAGCCCATGTCGATGCTCATGCTGGTGCGGCGCGAGATCTGGACCGTCGATCGCAACGTCGCGCTAACCCTGACCGGAACGCTGGAAGGCTACCTCCAGCAATTCTCCTACGCTGGGCCGAAGTTTGGACTGATTCTGCTTGGCGTGTTCGCTGGTGTGGGGCTCGCGTTGGTGGCGATTGGCGTCTTCAGTGTGATGGCCTATTCCGTCTCATTGCAGACCCACGAGATCGGCATTCGCATGGCACTCGGCGCTCCTACCAGCACAGTTCTAAACATGGTGTTGCGTAAAGGCCTGCGACTGATCGGCATCGGTATCGCGCTAGGCATGCTGGCCAGCATCGCACTCACTCGATTGATCGCCAGCCAGTTCTGGGGAGTCTCTCCCCGTGATCCGCTTACGTTTGTGGGTGTGTTGCTGGTGCTGATCGCAGTGGGAACAGTGGCGATATTAGTTCCGGCGCGTCGGGCGACACACGTCGATCCTCTGGTGGCGCTGCGCTATGAGTAGTCAGGTATTACGCGTTGCAACCGAGGGGATGAGCATTGAGAGGGCGCATGGGCGATATAATTTGGCGGCAATTGAAGGGGTGAAGAATGCGTGGATGGTTTCTGGCGTCCTGTTTTTTACTTTTGTCACTGACCGTGTTGGTTTCGCCTTCGGAGAGCAAGCAACCGAAGACGATTGAAGGCTGCGTGATCAGCATTAACGGGACTTTCACCCTGGGAACACCAAACGGCGAGCGCTACATCCTCAAGGGTGACCATGACACGTTGTTCAGTTACAACGGCAAGCAAGTCCGAATCACCGGAACTCTGAAGAAGTCGTCGGATGGCTCGACTTCCTCGCAGGGAGCGCCCCGTACTTTGAAGGTGTCGGACATCAAGAAGGTGTATGACACCTGCCAGTTCTAGCCGCGCCGGCCTTGTCATGTATAGAACCGGCAGTGTAGAGTTTCACCCCACGGCTTCGTTCAAGGATGGATGGCGCCGATGCGAAATTGATAGTTGGAGAGGAAATCAACCATGGCGAAATCGATTAGTTGCAGAGATGTAGGTGTCGATTGTGACTTCACGGCCAAGGCCGACACCTTGGAAGAACTCATGCAGGCGACCGCTAAGCATGCGAAGGAAGTGCACGGCTTCGACTCGATTCCAGCGGAAATGGTTCCTGCGGTTCAGGCCGCCATCCGCGACGTATAGGGATATCGGTGCGTCCGAAATGAGTCCGCGCGCAGAGCGGAGTCCCGCACCGCAAAGGTGCGGGAATGTTTGCCTTGAACGCACGGGTGTTACTGGGTCGGGCCCGATGCGGGTTTTATCTTGATCCCACTTTTGAACGCCTTGTCAGGAGTGATCTCGGCTCCCGATGGATCGACATAGTGGATATCGAAGGGCCCGGCCGGCAGATCGAACATGGTCACGGCGGTTACGGCCTTGAACTCGTGAACGTGCTTGGCGGGCAGGTACAGGTAATCTCCCGGGTGAACCATCGCAGGTTTGCCGTCCTTCATTTGGGCGCTGCCCGTGCCGCTTACGACCATAAGCTGCTCGGCGGCTGTGTGCCAGTGCCAGGGAACCACACATCCCGCCTTGAACTTGAGCAGAATTACCGCGGCCTCTTTGCTGGGATCACCGCGCTGAACCGAAAGCGTCATGCACGACGGAAGCACAGGCATGTTGCCGAATTTGCTGGTCGCGGCTGCCGCGTAGGTCATGGTGTCCGCGTCTTGCGCGAACAGAAAGGTAGCGAACCCAAAACACAACAGAACGCCGCAGATAAAACGTTTAGGCATAGTGCACCCCCATCTTCGTGGAATGTGAAACGCGCGCGTCAGCATAACCCAGAAGCGTGTAGGGGTAAACACATTAATCGTGCGAGGTCATCCCAAAATAAACAGCCAGCTGACAGCGTCATTTTGCGTTTTGCGGTGCGAAGGAGAGGTATACTTCCGCCTACCATTTCAGGGCCCAGCGATGGGAGGATGGCATGAAACTCTGGCGAACTGTATTCGTCGCACTGCTGTTGACGTGCTGCGCTGCGACGTTGATTGCAACTCCTCACGTAATCATTCACGACCCCGTGGATGCGCTCATCAATCCGGTCGGGCTGACCTTTACCTTCGACTCCGACAGCTCGGGCGGTGGACTCCTGATGTTCACCAATGCGAGTGGAGTGAACTGGTTCAACCTGTATGTGTTCGTTCCCCCACCGGAGCCTCTGGCAGCGATAACCTGCGGTGGAGACACCTTTGCAAGCTGCGTCGTGTTGCCGGGACAGTTTGGCTACTTCGCGACCTTAGCGTTTACCGGCCCTCCGGGCATCGCGAATGGAGAAGTATTCTTCGCCGATCTGGGAACGGATGGATGGACGCCGAATGCTCAGTTTCTGGCGGAGGCGAACGTACCTGAGCCGGGATCGCTGCTGCTGCTGGCGGGCGGAATCGTATCGGTATTGACGCGAAGGAAGCTGCTCCAAAGAGCGGGACAGTGATGGGTTATTTCGACGCGGTTTGCTGAGTGCGCGCCGTGGCGGCCTGGTGCGCCAGCAGCAAGTATCCTCGCGAAGTGGCCTGTCTTTGCAGGGATTGCAGGCGCGCCCGTCCGCTATCACCGTTGCCCGCAGCAATTTCAATTTCTCCCGAGGCAAGTTCGGCTTCCATCTGCTGTGCCAGGAAGCCGCCTTTCACTGCCTCCGCGATGTACTGTTGCAAGGCTTTGCAGAGCGTGCGACTGTGCGTCTCCTGTGCCGGAAAGTCCCTGCACACGGATGGCAAGAATTTTGGCGGTGAGTTGTTCGTCCGGATTACTGATCTCGCCCAGGAGCGACTGGGAGCGGGCGACAGCAGACGTGGCTTCGGAGACCTTGTTCTGTGGCAGCAACGCTTGGGCCAGCGCAATCTGGGACTGGGCTTCTAGTCCCGCGTATTTCTTCTGGCTCGCAGCAGCTGTAAGATCGCGAGCGGCAGCTTCGGCTTCGGGCCAACGCTGCTCGTGCAGCGACAATTTGGCCAACGCGAGGCGAGCGTCATCGGCTGATTCTTCTTCGCCAATGTCGGTCCAGATCTTCAAGGCCTCAGATAGGATTTTCGCGCACCGGCGAGCTCGTTCTGGGCGGAAAGCACTCGGCCCAGGCCAGCCAGGGCTTCGGCGGTCGCTACCTGATTTGCGACCTCGCGGTCGAGAGCCAACGCGCTTTCATTCATTTTTCTCGCTCCGGGCAGGTCGCCTTCGAGGAAGAGCACTTCTCCGGTGTTGTTGAGAACAATTCCCTGGTTGAGCTTGTCGCCTAGCTCGCGATACAAGTCGAGAGATCTTTCATAGGCTTTTTTCGCTTCGGCAAGATTGCGCTGGCGCTCGAAAGCTGCACCCATGTTATTGAGCGTAAGAGCGGCCGAACTCTTGTCGCCGGCCTTGAGGTAAATGGCCAACGCCTTCTCATACATTCCGAGCGATTCCGCCAGCTGGCCTTGCTCCTGCAAGACGCTGGCGATGTTGCTCAATGACGAAGTCACCCCGGTGGTGTCTCCTACCTGTTGGTAGATATCGAGCGATTGGCGAAACAGGTTCAGCGCGGCGGGAAGATCCTGCTGGGCAAAGAGCACTTTGGCCTGAGCGGTTTTGGCCTTCGCCAGGATGTGACTACTGCCCAGTGACTCCGATTTTTCCGCTGCTTTGGTGGCGGCTTCCTGCGATTGTTTGAGATTGCCGAGGGCGAAGGCGGCGGAAGCTTCCGCCAAGTCAATTCTGGGATCGTCGCGAATGGGAGCAGGAAGTGTTCGTAAGGCTTCTACCGTGGTCAGCGAGTCTTTCGCCTTTGCAGCAGACTTCTGTGCAGACGCCAGGCGAAGCCCGTACTCCACATTGTCGGGATAATCGTGCCAGAGTGATTGATAGAGGCGAATGGCTTCGTCCCACTGACTATTCAACTCGCGATAGCGTGCTTCGATCGAAACCTGTTCTTCGCGCGGGAGGTTGGAGGCGAGTTTGAATGCCTTTTGCGCTTCGTCCTTGGCATCTTTTTCGTAGCCCAGCATCTTCCAGGCAGCGGCAAGTGCCGAATGCGATGGTGCGAAGTATGGCTCAACCGCGATGGAATCGCGGAGTAGATCGCGAGCGGCCATGGCATCGAAGACACGCAGCTTTCCCAATGCCTGGGAGTACAGTCGCGCCGCTTCCGGATTTGTGGGCAGCATAGCTCGCACGCCCCCAGCCTCTTCAGTGGATACCGGTGGGATTCCGAGTTTGGGGCGAACACTGGCTCCGGCGCGGGAAACGAGGTCGAACATGCGATCGATGGTGCCGGTTTCAGCGACCGCGGCGAGGGTTTCGCCGGAGCGGGTATCCTGCACGCGCAAGTCAAGCCGAATCTGGCCGCCCGAGGCCGGTCCCAACTCGGTGAAGGACCCCAACAGCACGTAGTCGGCCCCAACCATCCTCTGTACACGCTTCAGCGTTTTCGGCGCCAGGCTGTCGGTTTCGGCCAGACGAAGGTCCGATTTCATGCGGTCGACGGTTTCGCCTTCGACGATTCGCAGTTGGTCGCCAGCCGCCAGTTCGGTGCGCAACATTTCCGAGAAGGCCGTGGAATACCAGGCCGCATCGGCGCGTCCGGAAACATTCTGGAAGCCCAGCACGGCGACCGATTTTCTTTGCCGAAGTGCCGAATTTGACGAGAGCGAGGCGGATGTCTGATTCGCGACATGCGATCGCCAGGCGAAATATCCAGCAAACGCGATGGCGATAACGACGGCGGCTAGGGTAACGACGCGCCACGGGCGCATCCAGCTCGAGGTCTGCGGCGGCAGCGTTGCCTCAGAAGGCGGGAAGGAAGGTAGCGCCGCGGAAGGGCTCTCATTTTCAAGAGACACCGCGCGGTCAGGTGCGGTAACAGCGTCCGCTGCGGCGGAGACGGCTGACGTCGCGACCTCCGGCTCGATCAAGTTAACGCTGACTTCAGGTGTCTCGCCGGGAAGTTTCCGGGCTTCGACGGGCATAATGAAGCGATAACCGCGTCGCGGCAGGGTCTCGATATAACGGGGCGTATCGGCAGTGTCACTCAGGGCATTCCTGATTTGCTTGATGCAGTGATTCATGCCCTGCTCGAAGTCGACGTAGGTCTCATCCCCCCAAATCTGGAATTGAATCTGTTCGCGGGTGACAACCTGGCCCGCCTGGCTGGCCAGCAACGCGAGCACTTTGAAGGGTTGGGGTGACAGCCGAATGGGAGTTCCGAATTTGCGCAGTTCTTCGGTGACCAGATCGAGTTCGAAGACTCCGAAGCGCAATAGATATCCCATGGCGGCGCGGTCTCCGTACCGGCGCGTGACGGTCCAGGCAGGCCTTGACTGGGCAAATGCACAGCCCAGCTAAAGGATCCCCACGTACTTCTCCAGTGGGCAATGGCGAATCGTCGCCTGATTGTCGCGAAGTATACACCTGCAGCCCGCAATAGCTACCCGGAAACGTCGATCATATTTCGCTTTAAGCTATCTGGTTTCAGCGGATTAGACGATCATCCCCAACCCACCCGCAAATCAGCCGTTGTCCATTGATGCGGGAAGCGGTCCGGGCTACTGTGCCTCACGAGAGCGGGAAATCGGTAACCGATTCACCCACTCTTTTCGAGGTAGCGAGGTAGCGAGGTTGCTTGGAGACGGGATAACCGCCCGCCTCCAAGCAACAGAGATTCGGCAAGTTCCATTGCACGGGATTCAGAGCGATCTAAGGAGGCAGCCATGAACGCAATTGATAGGAACCGCGAAACTGAACCACCCTGTGACGACATCCAGCGTATTGCAGTTCTGTCAGCAGCTTTGCGGGTTATCTGCGTAGCGAATCAACTGAAGCTTCGCGACCAGAGTCTCATGGTGACCCGCCATCCTCGGCCGCCGGTTTCGATCGACTTCAGCGAACGGGAGCCTTTCGGATTTGTCTTCACCGAGGGCCACGAAGCCGCCTTTCACGTGCCATCAGGCCACCGATTTGTGATCGAACACTTGCACGTTTCCTGTGGGTCGCAGCCCAACGAGTGGGATTTGCAACTCGTCACCAAGTCGCGACACATGTTCCGCCAGGTGACGTTGACGTGCGCTCCGGAGCTGGGATTGCCCGGAGAGAACGTTCAGAAGGGGACTCCCACTCCAATCATTGCCAACGAATCGACGCTGAACACTTTTCTCTTCAGCAATGGTGCGGCGCACAGCTCATCCGTGGTTCCACCGGAGAGCTATTTGCAGATCTGGGGCTACCTGGAGCCCACCTACGACACAGAGAGTTATTGAACGCAAAGTTTGGGGATGACGCCATCTGGCCTGCCTTCAGACGCCGTCCCCGGTGAGGAGCGGTATGTGCGGTGGGACTGCTCCTCGCTTCTTAACCATTCGGCGCCGCCACAACCCCCTGACCAGAAGGAGGTCGATATGAAGTCTCACTCGATCAACATCTCGAAGTTGTGTGCCGCAGTCTTCATGATTCTCGCCTTCGCCGTTCAAGCTATGCCCGCTTTTGCGGGGGGCGAAACGCAGCAGCTTTCCAAAAAATTCAAGAACAACACCGGCAAGATCGCTGACAACTTTGAAGCTGGTGTCACCCATGGTTCTATTACCAAGGCCACTTCCAATCGTCAGGGTCTAAGCGCCAGCGGCCAAGGAACAAAGAATGTAAAGTTTCAAGGAAACAACCTCAGCATTGATGCCGGCGCGGAAATTACATTCACCTTTGAGTTCACAGACACCCGTGGTCAGGATGACATGACTGCGTATTGGACCAAGGGACCTGACAGGATCAGCGGCAATCTTTTGAGCCACGGTCAGTATGTTGGTACGGATAGCCTGCATAGCTATCTCGATTTTCACAATCCATCGTCCATCGATACGCTGTATCTGTCGGATGTCGGCCTTTCATTTCAATCGAGCTTCGACTTGTTCACACAAGATCCGTCCACCCTTTCCTACACAGCACCATTTTCAATAAGCATCGCGCCCGACTCCACCTACAGTTTTCCAATTGGGACACTCTCTCCCGGTTCCGTAGTCGTAACCCAAGGTCTGGAACAGTTCGGGAGCTCGGACGTCTCAAGCTTCTATTTTGTGAATTCCACGGTGACACCAGAGCCGTCTTCCCTCGTACTTCTGGGATCCGGCGTACTCGGGTTAAGTAGCACTTTGCGCAGGCGGCTGCTTGCGCGAAGTTAGGAGGCGGCATTTTCTGGCCGAGTAAACAATGCCGTCCAGCCGAGGAGCAGTTCTGCGGTGAGGCTGCTCCTCTATCTATATAGCTAGCGGCTCCCAAGCGCTAGTCGCAGCGCAAGGCCTCGATCGGCTCCATGCGCGACGCTTTCAGGGCCGGCCAGAAGCCGCTAGTGATTCCCACCAAAGACAGAATCGAAAACGACACCATCATCACGCCGAACGAGGCTTGCAGAAAGATGTCGCCCTGATGATTGCTGGTTTTGTAGAACCCGCTGTATAGAGGCAGCGGAGGGATCACGACAGTCAGCAGCCAGGAAGCGAGGATGCCCAGAGATCCTCCGATGAAGGTAAGCACCAGGGCTTCGATGAGGAACTGCATCAGGATTTGGCGGCGGCGAGCGCCCAGCGCCTTGAGCAGTCCGATCTCGCGAGTGCGTTCGGTGACGCTGACCAACATAATGTTCATGACACCGACTCCGCCAACGCCGAGGGTGAGTGCACCGATGATTCCGAGCAGCGCGTCGAGTCCGATGGTGAACGCCCGCAGCATTTGCCCGCTCTCGACGGTGTCCCATTCTGGAGTGGCTTTGGTGTCGCGCGGCTCGAAATGATGGCGCCGGCCGACAACGTTCCTGACCGCCAGAAGAGCTTCGCTGTGCAAGTCGGCGGAAATCGGCTGAAAGACGATGATCTGCGGATCTTTGGCGCTGGTCAGCTCGTTGAAGACTTCGTAAGGAATGAATGCCTGCTCGTTGTCGGGACCTTCGTACATGGAATCCTGGATTTTGATGTCCATGACCCCGACGACTTCGAAGCTGCGTCCTTGAACGAGGACGGTCTGACCCACTGCGGGAGCGCCTTGAAAGATGCGCTTGGCGGCCTCATGCCCGAGCAGGACAACGGATTTGCGGCTGGCGAACTCGCCTTCCTCGATGTTGCGGCCCTCCGCAGCCACGAGTTTGCGCATCGCGGCGTAAGGATACTCAACGCCACGCGTCTGGATGGAGACCACGCGAGTGCCTGCTTTAAATCCGAAATCCTTGGTCGACTCAGCACTGACTGCCCGGACGATAGGGATCTCGGCACGAATCGCCTGGATGTCTTCGTACTCGTAATGGATCTTGCGTCCGGCGCGCTGGCCGCCGGCCTGCATGCTGGTTTGTCCCGGCCAGATGACGATGACGTTGTTGCCGAGCGATCCGGTTGCCTTGAGGATGCCTCCGCCCAGGCCTTCCCCGAAGGCGAGCAGCAGAACCAGGGAAACGACGCCCCAACTGATGCCGAGCATGGTCAGCACAGAGCGCATGCGGTTTCTTCGCAACGCACTCCAACTCTGCTGAATTAACTCCTTGAGAAACACGCTCCACCTCGGTTCATTCGTAGCGAAGACATTCGATCGGGTCCATATCGGCAGCACGCTGCGCGGGATACATTCCGGCGCTCACCGTGATGAGCGAAAGGGTCAACAGCGAGCCCACGATTGCAATGGCTGAAACTATCGGCTTGGGAACGAAATCGGGCAGCGGGGCTGTGTTAAGCAGCACGCAGATTCCCACTCCGACGATGTAGCCAATGGTGCCGCTGAGCACCGTCAATGCTACCGACTCGCTGAAGAACTGCTTGAGGATGTCGGCCTTGGTCGCGCCTACGGCTTTCAGAATGCCAATCTCGCGCGTACGCTCGGTTACCGCTACGAGCATGATGTTCATTACGCCGATGCCGCCGAGGGCGAGGGTAGTAACGGCCACGCATCCAAAGAAGATCGTGATAACAGCGAAGATACGGGCGAGCACCTTGGCGAACTGCATGGTGTCCCAGATGAATAGCGCATCCTTGTCGGTCTCCTCAAAGTGATGCATGCGACCCAGCACGCGGCGCACCTGTAGCACTGCAGCATCGTGAGATTCCGGATCGGCGACCTCCATCACGATGTCGGAGACGTAGCCCTTGTTGATGATCTCTCCCTTAGCTGGAGGCGGCGGATAATCGCGCGCCATGGCGGAGTAGGGAACATAGATCTTGTCGTTGTCGGGACCGCTGTAGTTGGAGTTTTGCTTTTTCTCGGCCAGCACCCCGATCACGGTGTAGGGATAGCGGGCCATGTTCAGGGTGGCGCCAACGGCAGGCTGTCCGGGAAAAAGCTGGCGCGCTGCGTTCGATCCGAGGATCACCACCCGCCGCGCTTCGGTTTCGTCATCCTCGGTGATGTAGCGGCCTTCTGACAAAATCAAAGAGCGGAAGTCCTGATAGGACGGCCATATTCCGGAAACCTGCCGAGCAGCCGAGTTGAACTGGCTGACTTCCGTCACGGTGCGCTGCAGCTCAGGACTGATCGCTTTGATGAAATAGCATTCTTTCTTAATGAGGCGCGCATCGTCGATGTTGAGCACGACCTGGCGGCCGGCGGCGAGCCCTCCGACTTGCGAGCTGGTGCGGCCTCCCCAAACGATGACGAGATCCTTGCCGAGCGTCTCCATTCTCTTCTTTTGATCTTTGCTGAAGCCGAGGCCCAAACCTACCAGCAGAATGACGGAAGCAATTCCCCAGATGATCCCGAACATGGTCAGGAAGCTGCGCATTTTGTGCGCCCGCAACGTCGCTACCGTCTGCTTAAAAATGTCGAATAAGTTCATACGAGAATCCCGACAGCTACCGCGATTGGTCCCCCTGAACCGACCGACCCGTCCCTGTCCTTAAAATACGTGAGGGCAGAGGCCAAAGTTCCCCATTCGTGGGGGATGGGAAGAGGATCCGTCCTCTGTTCCCCTTTCGGGACACTATGCAAAAGCATCGCTCTGGGCCGGAATTGCAAAATTTTCTCGGCGCACAGGGGGAAATTGGTATACATTCGTTGACGTTCTTCCGGCCCTATTAGCGCACACCAATCTGGAACTAAAGTGCTAATCGCTTTCCCTTCCGCTTTGTACGCCGGTCTCCAAGCCCGCATGCCTTTCAGACTTCAGAGAATTTGTG
Organism: uncultured Acidobacteriaceae bacterium; assembly: GCA_963696575.1. GTDB lineage: Bacteria > Acidobacteriota > Terriglobia > Terriglobales > Acidobacteriaceae > DASRAA01. Next base: position 79,398 of record CAVOKT010000004.1, on the reverse strand, counting down.
AGGATTACCATGAGCCGTATTCCCCTGCTTAAGATCGCTCTTCTTGTCTCAATCATTTGCGTGGTTGCCACCGCGGCATTTGCGCAGTGGGCCACGCCTACCGTTGATGGTTTCATCGCCAACGGGGAATATGGCACCAACAACCAGCTCAACAACGCAGGCAACACTGGCCAAACCTGGTACATGACCTGGGACGCCAACAATCTTTATGTTGGCATCGTCAACGCGAACTTGAGCGAAGGCGCGGTCATTTACATCAAGGGCAATCCGCAGAATCCGCCGACTTGTTGCTCGAACGCCGACGGTAACCTCACCGGCTTCAATTACGACGGCACAGATTTCTCGTCGCTACCGTTTCGCGCCTGGTTCGTGACGTACGTCAAGAATGGCTATCGCGAATATCGCAATGCCGACGGTAGTGGAGGCTGGACCGGATCAACGGCCAACTACGGACAGTACGCTGACAATGGCAACAATCAGAACACGCGCGAGGTCGCGATTCCCTGGAGCGCCATCACCGGTGGAGGAATCCCCTCATCATTCGTTTTCTTCGGCTATCTGACTTCGAGTGGCGGATACGTTTATGGGCAAGCGCCGTCGGACAATCCAGGCCAGTTCATCGGCACCAGCGCGACTTATACGCAGTACTACGCGGTCGTGAACACAGGCAACGGCACCAGCACGCCGCCGTTTTCGATGGAGCAGCCTGGCGGATTCAGCGTTCAGGACAAAGCCGGCTTCTTCCACGACACCTTCGATCCCTTCTATCGCGACCAGGAAGGTGCAGTGCCGGAGAATACGCCGGTCACCCTGCGCTTCCGCACGCTGCATGCCAGCGGTATCTGGAGCCTGACCGCGCGCGCGTATATCTTCGACTCGGCCTCAGGTCACGACCACCGGCCCAGTCGACACTGACATGCCGTTCGAGCAGAACATCACCATCAACGGCACCCAGTATGACGTCTGGAAGACAACGCTCGACGATGCCGTCGTCCACCAGCGTTTATTACTACAAGTTCCACATTTACCGCGGTCCAAGCAACAGTCCGACCAATGGCTGGTATAGCGACGACTACCTCGACGACCACGACAACGTGCACAAGGATGGCACCGGCGCGGCCACCGATGGCGAGCCCTTCCCGTCCTTCCAGGTCACGGTTTACGATCCCAACTTCCAGACCCCGGCATGGCTGCAGAACGCCAACGTGTATCACATCCTGCCCGACCGCTTCCGCAACGGCGACCAGACCAACGACTACTGCCGCACCGGATCGACGCACCGGCTGCCCGACGTTCTATGGCACCGATCCCAGCACCGTGATCCATTACGACATCTGGAACACGCAGATGTGCGATCCGCGGAACCCCAATTCATCCTGCTACAACAACTTCACCCAGTTCTATAACGGCGATCTGCAAGGCGTGCAGAACGAGCTCGACTACATCCAGGCGCTCGGGTTTGACACCATCTATATGAACCCGATCTTTATGGCGCGCTCCTACCACCGCTACGACACCGATCAGTATCTGCATATCGATCCGGCGCTGGGCGGCGATGCGGCATTTACCGCGCTGCAGGCCGAGATGAACCGCCGCGGGATGAAGTTGATTCTCGATGGCGTGTTCAATCATGCCTCGTCGGACGGGCTGTATTTCGATCGCTACCATCGTTACCAGACGGACGGCGCATGCGAATCGCTCACCTCCGTGTGGCGGAGCTGGTTCCACTTCCTCGACAATAACGTCCCTTGCAATTCCTCGGACTACAACGGCTGGTTCGGGTTCGACAGCCTGCCAACCTTCGACCACACCAACGTTGCGGTGCAGAACTTCTTCTATCGCGCCCCGGGCAACGTCACCCAGTACTGGTACAACCAGGGCGCAAACGGGTGGCGCTTCGATGTCGCCGACGACGGCAACTTCGGGCATCCCTGGTGGAACGACTATCGCACCTTCGCGAAGAGCTACAACGCTAACGGCCCTCTAATCGGCGAAATCTGGCCCAACGCCAGCCAATGGTTGGCCGGCGACCAGATGGACTCCGTAATGAACTACCGCTTCCGCAAGAACATTACCGGGTTCGTGCGAAACGCGGATTGGAGCGACGACAACAACAACGGCACCAACAACATTCCGGGGCTTACGCCCAGCCAGTTCGACCACGCGATACGAGCGGTGCGCGACGACTATCCCGCGCAAGCAACCGCAGCCATGTTGAACTTGCTCGATTCGCACGATGTGAATCGCGCCTTGTTCGTGATGACTGAGACAGGAGACACCGGACTGGTACAGGCCAAGCAGCGGCTGAAACTGGCGGCGCTCTTCCAGTTCACCTACATCGGCGCGCCGATGGTGTACTACGGCGATGAGGTCGCGGTGAACTCTCCTTCGTTGACTAGCAGCTCCAACGGGCCGATAGGCGATCCCTATACCCGGCCGCCTTACCCGTGGCTTGATCAGGCCGGAAATCCGAATATTTACGGCCCACCCGACACCAACATGGAGGCTTTCTACACCAAGCTGGCGCACATTCGAAAGCTTTACCAGGTGCTGCGGCAGGGCAGCTTCGTCACGCTGCTGACGGGCGACACGCAGCAGCAAAACACTGCACCCAACACCTATGCTTTCGCCCGCACGATGCAGGGGTTAGACCCGGTGGTGGTGGCGCTCAACAACGGGCCGGCGACCAACAACGCGTCCATTCCCATGACAGGAATCTACACCGATGGAACGCTGCTGTACGACGTCCTGGGCGGTGGCCTATACACCGTCAGCGCTGGAGCGGTGACTGTCGCGCTGCCCGCTAGGACAGGTGTGCTTCTGGTGCGGGGCCCGATTCGCAACAATCACCCATCGCTCCCAACCGCAAGCATTGCGCTCAGCTCGGCACTTGAACGGCAGCGGATGGACTAATTCTCCTGTGACCGTCGATCTTCGCGCGGTCGACAGTGGGGGTGGAATCAGCCAGCTTCGCTACTGGGTTGACGATGGCCCAGTCAGTGTCGCTGACGGCAATTCAGCTGAGCTCCCGATTGCGACGGAAGGCACTTACGTTGTGGGACTGCGCGCAATTGACGATGCTGGATATGTTAGCCAGCAGGCAAGTCAGGTAGTCAGAATCGACTTGCATCCGCCAGTGGTTGCCGTCACGGGGGTTCGTCAGGGCGCAACCTATACGGGAGCTGCCGTCGCAGGCTGCACTACCGCGGACGCGCTCTCCGGCGTTGCCGTAAATGCATCGTTGTCCATCAGGGGAGCAAATGGTCGATTCACCGCAACCTGTTCCGGAGGCAAGGACAATGCCGGCAACATCGCTCAACCCGTAAGCGTCACGTATTTCGTGGTGCCCGTTTCAGCCAAACACTAACTCAGACTGTCGCGAGAATGCCGCCCTGCGGGGCGGCATTTTTTAACTTTGCACGAATGCTTTTGCAGGGTCCGCTGCCTGCGATGCCCGCAACAAGTTAAGCGAGTCCACCCTGGCGCGCGAGTTTGAGTGCTTCGATGGCAGCGCCGCGTGCGCCAGCAGTGTCGCCATTGGGCATCACGTGAATCGGGATAGCGGCTTGCTCCTCACGCTGCGCAGGCATGCCGGCACGAATCTCGTCGATAAACCAGCGCTGAAACTCCACGGTGGTCTCCAGCGCTCCGCCGCCAACAATCAACGCGTCAGGGTCGAAGGTGTTGATCATCTCGTCAAAGAACAAGCCCAGACCATTGGCCTGTACGCGGAAGACATCCCTGGACAAAGGATCACCCTTTTCCGCCATGCCTCGCACCAGCTTGGCCGCCGTGTGCAGATCGACCTTCCCCAGTTCGTGGCCGGGATATCGCGGCAGGAAATACGGTAGGAGTGTTCGCTCGATTGCAGTCAGTGAACACACCGATTCGAGGTCGCCGGTACGCCCGCAGTTACATTCCGGTTTCATGCCCGGAGTGCCCGGGATGCTTTGGTAGGGAATCAGTACGTGGCCGAGTTCTCCACCGAATCCATTCTTGCCCTTCACCACGTTGCCGTCGATGATGATGCCGCCGCCGTTGCCCGTCCCGATGACAATCGAAACCGAAGTCTCTTTGCTGTTAGCGCCAAAGATCGCGTAGTGCCCCCAGAGCGCACCAGCATTGGCATCGTTCAAGTACAGTACGGGCTTGCCAAGTTTGTGCGCGAGCCGTTCCCGGATATCGAATCCCGCCCACTTGGTGTGCACAAAGTTGGTGGAGCCTTGCGCGCTGAGCACGCCCGAGGCACTCGCCGGACCGGGGGTGTCGAGTCCGACAGCAACGATGTCAGAGAGAGCGACGCCTGCCTTGTCCGCAGCCATCTTCAAGCCATCGGCGATCTGCTGGAGGCAAATGTCAGGTCCCTGCTTCGCCAGCGCGGGATGCTCGCAGAGTCCTTCGATGAGGAACTTGCCTTGCTGGTCAACAATCGTATAGTTGACGGCGGTTCCGCCAAGATCCACTCCAGCTACGACTTCCACGAGATTTTCCTTTTTTGTATGGCAATGATGAACGCTCAAGATTAGCAGAAGGCGGTGCGCCGTTTCGCATCGGATTCCAGATGGGACACCCGCTGCTCCGGGCCCCTAGCTGTCCTTGCGGTAGAGTAGGTCGCGCATCGCTTGTCTGCGAGCCTCGTTGACTTCCTTCGAAGTCTCCCGTTCGTCGGCGTCGATGCCCTGCTTCGTTTTGCTCTTGGTCTGTTCGGGCTCGCTGCACGCCGGACAATGGGTGGAGAGACCGGGCTTGTCCGGCTTCAGCTCGAACTCTTCTGAACAAACGACGCAGATTCGGATAGGAAATGCCATCGAGCAGTTATTTTACAACCGGGATTCAATGCGATACATCGTGGCGCTGGTTCAGTTAGGCAGTCTTACGGGAGCGAGCGGCGTGATTCGCGAGTTCGTTAGCTTCCAGATTGAGTTCGCGGCTGATGTGAGCGATAGAGAAATCGAGCGAGCGGGCAAGTTTGCGGCAGATCCAGTTCAGCGAATAGAGCCGGGGGCTACGACAGGCGTACTGGCCCGTCATTTGCTTCACGACAATTTGCGAGTCCGAGTAAACATGGAGAGCGCTGGCGCTAACCGAGATAGCGTGTTGTAGCGCTTCCATCAGAGCAACATACTCGGCGACATTGTTGTCCTGTCGCCCAATGGATTTGGCGATTCGCAGTTTCTCGCCGCCGGGCGTCTCGATGACGATGCCAATGCCAGACGGCCCGGGACTTCCGTGCGAGCCGCCGTCAACATAAGCTACTAGATTCGGCATCCAATTCCTTCCCTCCGACAATGCCGCAATGTGGAGCTGACGTCAAGAGTCTAGTGTGGTTCTTGCACGGTGCAAAACTCTCCCGCGACATCTGTGAAAAACGTGTGAACAAGCCAGCAGAAATTCTGCGGCGACAAAATCAAGTGCAACAACTTCAACAGTTTGCACGAACGCGTTGATCGCCAGGAAATAAACGGCATTTGCACCAACCTTGGGCATTGACAACCCACGTTTCTGTATTAGGATTGCCCTCGTCGACGGCAGAAAAGGGTTGGCATCATAATAGTAGCTGACCTGAAGTATGCTGAGTGGCCCGTTCGAGCGAGGTGACTCGCCGTAACTGCCAGACCCGAAAAAACCGACTGCACTGCGAGGTGTCAGCCGGGGTTTGGAACCGCGAAAGCGGTGGCCGCATCAAGGGCTGTGACGGTACATGCGTCCACGCCGGGGGCTCCCTCGCAGGAGTTGTCGGCTAGAGCATAACCAAAGTCACAGCCTTTTCTATTTCTTTCAACCCCTTTCATTTGGCCTTGCCCTCCGTCGCCGCATCGTGCGCGGGCGTCCTCGTGCTCGGCAAGAAATTTAATCGGCACAGTTCCACGTTAGGGCCGTTCGGCGCGAGTGCCGTTCCGCGTGAGTCCCGTTCGGCGCGTTGTTTATTAACAGATCCGTGGAAAAGCCTGTGCAAGACATCGTGTTCGGCTGATCGAACAGTTTCTTTTCGATGAGTTGCACAGATTGCACTTGTGCTGGTGCGAACCGCGGAGAGCGCTTAGTGGGACGACTTGAAGCCCTTGCGGCGCTGCTGACTGTAGCGGGCGAGGGCATCTTCGATGATGGGATAGGTGTGCCGCGCCGGCGCAATTTCGTCGACTTCAACGGCCTTACCCTCGAGCTGTTTGTAGTCGAGAAAGAAACGCCGCAACATGCTGAGGCGATGCTCGGGCATCTCACCGGCTTCGCGGTACGAATTGAATTCCGGATCCTGAGTGGCGACTGCGATGATTTTGTGGTCTTTCTTTCCGCCATCGATCATGGTCATTAGCCCGATGGCCCGAGCATGGATAAGCGTCAGCGGAACCACTGCTTCCTGGCAAAGAACTAAAACATCCAGCGGATCGTCGTCCTCCGCGAGAGTTTGCGGGATGAATCCATAGTTGGCCGGGTAGTAGACGGCGGAATAGAGCACGCGGTCCAGCTTGATTAGCCCGCTCTGCTTGTCGAGTTCGTACTTGACGCTCGATCCGAAGGGAATTTCGATTACAGTGGAAAACTCCTGCGGCAGGGCGTCGCCGGGAGAAATGTCGTGCCAGGCATGGATCATAGAGAGTCTGGGTACTTCGGAAACGATCGGAAGCGCCCAGAGATATTGTAGCGAAGGGAAGGTGTCGAAGGATCGCCGAGATTCGGCCCCGATACCTGGAAGATTGCCCGGGAGCAACTTGCGAGCGCGCCGTTTACCGGTAGAGGTGGGGCAGTTCGGCCTCAGTCTCCACGGAACTGGTCAACGATCCGACAACGAAACTCGCAAGAATTACCAACACGATTGCCACGGTTACGACGTCCATGACGCACCTCACCCCGGATCCGGCGTGCGCGGCAGCCTGCGTGTTCCGACTCGGACCCCGTATCCTGCCGCTACACTCCTTCAGACCCACGCCCGCACCAAAAGTTGTGCATCGTTTGTAGCACACTTTTGACCGCTGTGTGACGGAATTCGGTGAGTGCCTCTATCTGCACATCGACGCAATGCTTACACGAAACAATTCGGCGACGGACTAGGCGTGAACTTCCTGCAGAACGCGGATCAGCGCGTCAGCTCCGTCGGCGCCAACGATGTATCGGTCCGCCTCAACCTCGGGCCATTCGCCGTAAACATGAACGATATACATAATGCGCGTTTCGGGGTGGTGCTCGCGAAGCAGCCGAAATGTCTGGCGGGCCGCAGCTTGAGGGAATCGATGGCAAAGCAGAACAACGTCGTAGTGCTCGGGGGCCCGCGCGGACTTCAGTGCCTCTTTTTCATTGGACAAAACTGTGACTTGGTGTCCGGCGGCTTCGAGAATTACCCGGCGCAGTTGCGAGAGTTCGGGGTCGGTGCTGATGGAGAGAATTTTCATGATTGCGGGATTCCGAATCGATCGTAGACAGCGGCGTAGCTGAAGAATATCAGAACCCGCAGATCGCGAGCGGGTTCCATACTGCGCCCCCAAACACTGCCTTGGCAGCCACTTAGTTTCGTTTAATATTCGCTCTGGCGGGCAACGAAATATTGAATAACATGTAAATACTTCTTGTACTTACGCGATTAATAGATTCGATTGTCGGCATCCAAAGAATCTATCCGAATTCATCATCTTTCAATCCCAAAAACCATCCAATCAAGTACATAATCGTTTCACGTCTTCATAACCAACACAATTTACTAAGGAGGGCTTTTTATGCCTCAGAAAGAAAAATGGACCCAGAAATGGCAGATTTTCTGGCACAAAAAAAGCGATTTATCCTGGCCAGCGACTTTGATCAGACGCTGAGCTTCAATGACTCCGGATATGTTCTCAGCGAATTGCTGGGAATTCCGTTGAGTGAATACGAGCGCAAGATTACCGGAATGGCCAAACTGAACCTGGTGCAACAGGGAGGCGAGCTGGCGTACCTGCTGCTGCACGATCCGGAATTTCGCAAAGTGCGCCGTGAGCATTTATACGAAGCAGGCAAGCGGGTTCGGCTCAAGCCAAATATTGATGCTTTGTATGAATTTCTCTCCAACGAAGTCGAAGGGTTTCATTTCGACTTCTACGTGATCTCGGCCGGACCGGTGGAAATCATTCGCTCAGCGCTTGAGGGCATTATTCCTCCCGACCACATTTATGGCACAGAGTTTGAATTCAACGCCAAGGGCGAGATCGAGCGCATTCTGCACGTAACCGCCGGCTATGGAAAGGTGGCCGCTGTCGATAACCTGCTCGAAGAAATGAAGGTCGGACCCGACCGCCTGGTCTATGTGGGTGACGGCAGTTCCGATATTCACGTCATGCTGCACGTCAACCGGCGAGACGGTTACACCATTGCGGTGTCAGAGAATAAGTACCTGGCGCCGATCGCGAAGCGATCGATTCTTAGCGACAACGCGCTGGCGATCCTGATCCCGATACTGGAAGACGTGGCGGGATGGGACAGCATGGCGATTCGCAGCGTGTTTGAAGCCAAGGGATTTCTGATTCAACAGTGGGACAAGGTGCAGACCGACTTGCTCACCATCATCCCGAGCGAGAGGGGCATGTTGTTGGTTGAACCTGAAGGCGTCATCGCCAGCGAGTAACCGGCACACCATGCAAGAATCTGCCCGCTGCCCTTCGAGGGTAGCGGGTTTTTATTTCATTGGATCAACCAGTTGAAGACCACTGCGAGAAGAACTTCTCCCGTGCGGACGAAAGCTTGCAGGCGAGAACGCTACTTCTAATGCTGATTCCCTGGTGTTCGTCCCAAAGGAATGCGCTCGTCTTCCGTGTAGAATCGCAGTTTCATGCCGTCTTCCTCCACATCTGCCGCAGACGAGAATCCTCTCGAGCCTGAGGGCGAAACTGCTGCGAAACCTGCGTCCGTCGCACCAGCACAGTGCGTTTTCCGCGACCTTGCTGCTGATGACCTCGGTGATGCTGGCGCGGGTGATCGGCTATCTGCGCGAGATGTACGTGGCATGGGCCTTCGGCGCCGGGCCCAAGACCGACGCCTACGTGGCGGCGTTTACCATCCCCGATTATCTGTTCTACATCCTGGCGGGTGGAACAGCCTCGATCACCTTCATCTCGATCTACGCGCGGCACACATCGAAGGGCGAAGAGAAGCAGGCGCAGCAGGCGTTCAATTCCACCATCACGATCATGACGGTAGTGGCGCTGGTTGGGACCGATCCTGGTAGAGATCTTCACGCCGCAGATCTGAACGCTGGTATTTTTCAGATTTCACCGCCGAGCAACTGGAGTTGTGCGTCTATCTGACGCGCATCCTGCTGCCCGGACAGATTTTTTTCTACGCCGGGGGCATCGTCTCAGCGGTGCTGTACTCGCGCAGGATGTTTCTTTACCCGGCGCTGAGTCCGGTGTTCTATGGCTCGTTCATCATCCTGGGTGGCGCTGCTGGGCGCGCACAAGTACGGCATCGCGGCGCTGGCTTACGGAGCGCTGGTTGGCTCGTTCGTCGGGCCGTTCCTGATCAACGCGTTCGGAGCCGCGAAAGCGGGTCTGCGCTACGAGTGGAGCTTCGATTGGAAAAATCCTCAATTCCGCGAATGGGTGAGGCTGTCGATTCCGCTGATGCTGGGTGTGTCGCTGGTCTCGGCGGACGATTGGATTTTGCGCTACTTCGCCTCCGGCGGCGTCGGGCGAAATCACCCGGCTGAATTATGCCAAGCGGCTGTTTGCGCTGCCGATTTCGATCTTGGGACAAGCCGCGGGACAGGCATCGATGCCGTTCTTCGCACGCTTGTTCGGCGAAGGCAAGCGCAAGGAGTTTGCGCGACACGGTGAACCAGTCGGTGTATCGGATTCTCGGCCGCATCGCTGCTGGCCACGGCACTCATGGTTCCGGCCTCGCTGCCGCTGGTCGATCTGGCCTTCCGTCGCGGACATTTCACCTTCGCGGACTCGCTCTCCACGTCCGTTTATTTCGCGTGGTTCTCGCTCTCGCTGGCGTTGTGGTCGGCGCAGGCACTCTACGCGCGCGCGTTCTATGCGGCAGGCGACACGCTGACGCCGATGGTGGCCAGTACGCTGATCGTGATCGCTTCGCTTCCTGTGTATGCCGCGATGTTCCGGCATTTCGATTTCGCCGGGACTCGCCATGGCGTCCGACCTGGGAATCCTGCTGCATACGGTGGTGATGGCTTGGCTGCTGAGCCGTAAGAAGCTAGTCGCACTCAGCGGACTTCCCTGGCGGGAGTTGATGAAGGCATTGGTGACGGCAGTCGTTGCGGGCGTGCTGTGTTACGCCGTGGCGCGCCGCGTCGTTCTGCATGGCAGCTGGCGCACGGATCTGCGGTCGCTGGCCCTGATTGGTGCTGACCTGGTTGGCGACGATTGCGATTGGTTTGTGGATCACGCGATCGCGGTTGTGGAGCGAACTTGCGCAGAAGGAAGCAGCCTGCGACAGTCGTTGAGCCCCGCGCCGTGGTGGAGCGGACCGAAGGCGGAGTGCAGCCGTAAAACCTGGAGGCTGCTAAAAATAGATTCCCCGTGAGCCGTACGGCCCACGAGTGAATCAGAGAGTAGAGGACATATACGGACTACCGCTAGGCGCGGACAGCCGTGGGAGTCAAGCTTGGTTGCGCCGGCGTTGCTTCCTTAGCTTCCTCGCCGTTGACCTTCTGGCCGGGCTTGCGGATGTCGATGCCGCCCTTAAAGAAGGCGCCTTCTTCGATGCTGACGCGCTGGGCGACGATGTCGCCGGTAAGCGAGCCTTCGCTGCGGATGTCGAAGCGGTCGCTGGCGGTCATGTTGCCGCGGACTTTTCCCAGGATGACGATTTCGCGAGCGGCAATATTGGCCGAGACCACGCCGTTTCGTCCGACCGTGACACGATTGCCGGGCAAATTGATGGAGCCTTCGACGCGGCCATCGATGTAGAGCGATTCGGATCCCGTGACTTCGCCTTTGATGACCAGTGACTTGCCCAATGTGGCCTGCTCCTGCGGAGTGCAACAGACGCTGGCAGCCGGGCGTGATACCAGCGGCGGCTCAGGAGCCGGCGGAGCGTAGCTGCGCGGCGGCTCTGGGTTGGGAGTTGGGGTTGCGTTCGGAGCGTTCGTCGGTTTCCACATGTATCAAATCCCCTTCTGAAGCGTTGATGTGCCTGGAGGCGCTTGTTTTGGTCAAACCGCAACTCCAGAGCTCTTCTTCAGAAACTACTGAATTAATGCGGCGTTTCTGGCCTCAACTCGTCGGCACGCGTTGCCCCGCGAACCGCCTGTTCGAGTGATTATTGCTAACATACAGCGAGTTGTTGTTGAAGGCAAAGTGACGCAGAGAATTTTTGCAGACATCTAGTGAGCCATTCCTAGATTCCCGTTACGATCCGTGACTCACGACGAGATCAGACGAATGCCCCGCAGAAACGGAGCGAGATGATTAGCGACCAGGCCATCCTGAGCCACATCGAGCGGCAACCCCATCGCTCCGCCGGATACAAACAACTGATTCGCGAGATGAGCCTGCGGGGAGGCGAGCGCCAGCAACTGGCCGAACGCCTCAAGGGGTTGGTCGACAGCGGACGCCTGGTTGAAACCGGCCGCGATCGCTACACCCTGGCCGAACACGCCACCGCGCATTTGAACCTGATTGCCGGACGCCTGAACATGCACCGCGATGGCTATGGCTTCGTCATTCCGAATGCGGGGCAGCGCAGCTCGTTCACCGGCGATATCTACGTCAGTCCGCAATCGATTGGATCGGCCATGCATGGCGACCAGGTGCTGGTGGAGCTGGGCCGACGCAAAGACGATGGACGGGCCGAAGGCAAGATCCTGCGCGTTTTGACTCGCGCAAATCCTACCGTCGTCGGTACCTTTCATTACGGCACGCGCCACAATTTCGTGACCCCGATCGACGAGAAGGTGACGAAGGAAATCATCATCCCGCGGGGGATGGAGTGGCCGTCAGGCGAAGATCATCTCGATCCCGAGCCTCACGCTCGAAGAGGAACGATCGATGCTCACGCCAGAAAGGCTGGCGCAAGCAGAAATCGCCGTCGGAGCGCAACTGACAAGCACGATCGTGATCGAGTGTATGGCAAGGAAGCCCATCGCCGGGAATGGAGCGATCTCGAAGGAGTGGTGGTCGATGTCGAGATCACGTCATGGCCATCGCCTGCGGACAACCCCAAAGGGCGCGTCGTCGAGATTCTCGGTTACGAGGACGACTTCGGTGTGGATGTGGAAATCGTCATCCGCAAGCACCATCTGCCGCATCACTTCCCGGTCGAAGTGCTGCAGGAGGCGGAGCAGTTTGAACGGACCATCGCCTCCAGCGAACTGGCGCATCGGCGCGATTACCGGGCGCTGCCGATCGTCACCATCGACGGCGAAACCGCGCGCGACTTCGACGACGCCGTGACGGTGCGCCGCCTGCCAAACGGCAATTTCGAATTGCAGGTTCACATCGCCGATGTTGCGCACTACGTTAGCGAAGGCTCGCCAATCGATCTGGAAGCCCGGTTGCGCGGAACGTCGGTGTACTTTCCCGATCGCGCCATTCCCATGCTGCCGATGGAACTCTCCACCGACTTGTGCAGCCTGCGTCCGCAAGTCGATCGGCTGGTGTTGTCGTGTGTGATGGAAATCGATCCGCAGGGCGAGATCGTGGGCTACACGCTGAACGAGGGCATCATCCGCTCGGCCGAGCGCATGACGTACACCAACGTCAACCTGATTCTCGAAGGCGATCAGGGCTTGCGGCAGCATTACCACAAGTATGTGGAGGTCTTCGAGCTGATGCGCGAGCTGGCGCTGATCCTGAACCGCAAGCGGGTGCGGCGCGGATCGATCGATTTCGATTTGCCGGAGCCGGTAATCGAGTTCGACGAAAACGGGCTGATGAAAGGGGTCACGCGTTCGGAGCGCAACATCGCGCATCGGCTGATCGAGGAGTTCATGCTCTCCGCCAACGAGTGCGTTGCCAGCTACCTGGAAAAGCGGAAGATCGCGTCCCTGTATCGCATCCACGAGAAGCCTGACCCCAAACGCGTTCACGACTTTGAGACCATCGCGGCGACGTTTGGCTATTCGCTGGGCGTGGGGGCGCTGCCAGTAAAGCGCGTGCAGTTGAAGGCAGAGCGGCGCGACCGTTACGGCAGTGGACGCCAGGCCAAAGACCATCGAACTGCCGGAAGAGGTCCACATCACCCCGCGCATGTACCAAAAGCTCACGCAGAAAATCGCGGGCAAGCCCGAGGAGCGCATCCTGTCGTACCTGATGCTGCGTTCGCTGAAACAGGCACGCTACTCGGAGGAAAACGAAGGCCACTTTGCGCTGGCGGCGCCCGGCCTACACGCATTTCACCTCGCCCATCCGGCGCTATCCCGATCTGATCGTGCATCGCATTCTGAAGGACGTGCTGCACGAATCGCCGGAACGCAACGACGCCGGCGTTCCCGTTGGGGTGGCAGAGGGGACGCACAGCGAGTCTCCATCGCCGTGGTCGAAGCGGGAGCCTCCTGTGTCTGCGTCCAAGCAGAAGGCGACCGATCACCAGAAACAGAAAAACGTATCGCTCGGTGGCCCTATTCCCGAAGACATGCTGCGCGACATTGCGCAGGAGTCCAGCCAGTCAGAGCGCCGCGCGGATGAGGCCGAACGCGAACTGATGGAGTGGAAGAAGATCAAGTTTATGGAAGACCGCGTGGGAGAAGATTTCAGCGGCCTCATCGTGAGCGTGACCAAGTTTGGAATGTTCGTGGAATTGAACGACCTGTTCATCGAAGGGTTGGTGCCGCTGGCGACGATGTCGGATGACCGCTACATGTACCACGAAAATACACGGCAGATCATCGGACAGCGCACTCGCAAGACCTACTCGATGGGCGACCCGATTCATGTGTTCGTCGACCGCATCGACCAGATGCAGAAGCGTATCCAGTTCGGGATTGTCGAGGAACGGCCTGCAAAAACGGGACGCAAGCGAAAGAAGAAATTCTGACCAGGCCGCCGACACGCCTCATGTAAAATCCAGTTGCCCCCGCGGAGGACGCTGTCATGCGTCGTTGGATCCTGCTTCCACTTGTCTTGATTGCAGTTGTGTTGTTGGCATCGGCGCAAACCGCTGAGCCCGACGAGACGACGCAGACTCTCAAGACCGGGGAGACGGTAACGAAAGCTCTGACCACGGTGACCAGCACCGCGATTTCGCCGCTGCTTGGCGTCAGCGTCATGGGGGCATGGCAGTACTACAAGACACCGGCACCGCAGCGTGGACAGTTGCCATTCTTCCAGCGGCCATACTTCTGGGCGCCGATCATGGTGCTCCTTGTCCTGATTTTTATCAAGGACACCTTCGGCGGGTTCGCACCGCTCATCAAGAAGCCTCTGGACGCCATTGAAGTGCTTTTCGTAAACCACGCGTCACTGATCCTGATTGTCTTTCCCGTAGTGATGAACCAGGTCGCGCGTGTGATGGGCTTCACTTCGCTGAAGGGCCTGTTTGCCTCCATGCTGAGTGGATCGGTAGTGTACGCGGCTACTGCCCAAACGTCTGGTCTTCACCACGCCTTCAGCATGGCTACCGCTGTGCTCTACATGATAGTTGGGTTTGTCATCACGGCGGTCGTTTGGTTGCTCGGGCACTGTTTCGACGTGATGGCGCTGATCAGTCCATTCCCGTTCGTGGACTTCGTTCTGAAAGCGATCCGCAACACTATTTTTGCCGTGTTGCTTGGGACTTCGATCATCAGCCCGCACCTGGGATTAGTGCTCGCGCTGGTCGTTATCATCGTGGCGTTTCTGCTGTTTGGATGGGCGCTGCGGCTGGCTTTCTTTGGTTCGCTGTTCGCCTGGAGCTTGCTGGAGATGCTTCTCTTCGAAATTCAGGACAAGCCCAGTCGCGAAGAGGGTGTCAAAGGTTTCAGCGCCGGCGTCAAAAACGTCAAGCGCCGCACCTACGGCCGGATTTCGCCACGCGAAGACGGAAACCTGACCTTTGCCTATCGGCGCTTGCTGGTCGGTCCGGAAAAGACCGTGGTGATCGGACGCGCCAGCAGCTTTGCCGTGAGCCGGGGCGTGTTCTATCCCAACGTGGTGGAACCGATTGAGTCAGCCGACAAGCATCGCGTGGTCTTCCGCCTGTTGCCAACCTATCGGGGTGCAGAAGAAGAAGTGCGCGCGTGCTTGGACTGCGTCGCCGTAAAAGACCTGCGCTTTGGCAAAGGGCTGCTCTCGTTCTGGAAGTTCGTCACCGAGGATGACAGCGCCGAGCCGGAGAAGGCGTAGCTCGCTTGGCGGACCCTAATCGTGATAGCGCTGCTGGCCGACCGGAATCGCCACCGGCAAGCGGTTCTGCGGCGGTGGCAGAGGACACGTCGCGTACGGAGTATAAGCGCACGGGGGATTCTCCGCGCGGTTAAAGTCAAGCCAAAGCTCGCCAGGCTGGTTCAGGCCGTGATCGGGCAGGGGAGTGTAGAGAAATCGTCCCGCACCGTAGGTGTCGGTCTTGCTCGTCGTATCGCGGAGAATGAAGAAAAGTTCTTTGTCGTCTGGGCTCTCGAGAATCGGTTCAAGGCGAAGCGTCTTTCCGTCAAGCGTGAATTCTGCTGCACCTGGAATGTCCGACATGACTTCTGTGCCCAAGATGGTCGGAACGGGAACGTGACGTGGCGGGTTGTATGGAACCCACTTGGCGCGCACCCGAAAAGCTTCGTTGGGCGGATACCACTTCAGGCCGTGAAACTGCGCCAGTGAACGTGCCTTGGAGTCCTTAATGCGAAGCGCATAACGGTCCCCGCGGTGGATCACGATGATGGTGACCGTGCCGGCGGTGATCTTCGAGGGATGGCCTGAGCTATCCGGCGCAAGATTCTGCGGATTCGCAGGGGCAGCGCCATCCACCGTCAATCCCTTGGGATAACCTTCCGACGGCGGCAGTAATTGCAGCGTATCTCCGGCAAGGCGAACAACTCCGAGGTGCGGAGCAGTTGCCGACTGAACCACGAGCGCGTTTCCTTCGGCTGAACCGAACGAGTTGTCGCCGGGCTTTAGCCACTCAAGGCCAATTAGCGTGAGCCATCCGTTGGGATCCTGAAGATCTTTGGCTTCCTGCGCTCGCCACGCCAGCAACTCGGTCTTCCACGCGCTACCAGTGACGTCAGCAGCCAAGCTGAATGTGACGCAGGCAGCGCAAAGGCTCAGCGTCGCAATCAACCAACGGGTAGTAGCTTTCGTCATCGCTTACGAACCACCTGGCAAATCAGGAGTCTCAACATATCCGTAACGGGCATTTGCTACAGGATATAACGCGACAGGTCCTGGTCCTTGACGATGTCGGCGAGGTTTTTGATTACGTAGTCGGCGTCTACCACGATGTCCTTCTCCTTGAGATCCGGGGCCTCGAAGCTGATCTTGTCGAGCACCCGCTCCATGATGGTATGCAGACGGCGCGCGCCGATATTTTCCGTACCTTCATTGACCTTGAAGGCAAAGTTCGCGACTTCCGCCAGCGCTTCGGGTGTGAACTCCAGCTTTACGCCCTCGGTCTCTAGCAACGCAATGTATTGCTTGGTCAGCGACGACTTGGGTTCGGTCAGGATCTTGATGAAATCCTCGACTGTAAGGGACTGCAGCTCCACGCGAATGGGGAAGCGGCCCTGTAATTCTGGAATCAGGTCGCTCGGCTTGGAAACATGGAACGCACCGGCGGCAATGAACAGGATGTGGTCGGTACGCACCATGCCGTAGCGCGTGTTGACGGTCGTGCCTTCGACGATGGGCAATATGTCGCGCTGCACACCTTCACGTGACACGTCGGGTCCATGGCCGCCCTCGCGGCCGGCGATCTTGTCGATCTCGTCGAGGAAGATGATGCCCGAGTTCTCCACCCGCTCGACGGCGATGCGCGTGACCTGGTCCATGTCGATCAGGCGCTGCTCTTCTTCCTGAATCAGATATTCGAAGGCTTCGCTGACCTTCATCTTCCGCTTCTTGGTCCGCGAGCCAAAGATGTTAGGCAACATGTCCTTCATGTTGACGTCCATCTCCTCGACACCTTGATTGGTGATGATCTCGAACGCCGGCATCGACTTTTCGCGAACTTCGAGTTCCACCATCCGCTCGTCAAGCTTGCCTTCGCGCAGTTGCTGGCGAAACTTCTCACGAGTGCGGGAACCGGGCTCACCAGCCAGCAGAGGCTCCTTTTCCAGGCTGAACCCTATGGCCTGGTTATCGTGCGCGGCGGGCTTCGCGGGAACCTGCGTCGGCATGGAAGGCAACAGCAAGTCCAACAGACGCTCCTCGGCATTGAGCTCTGCCTTGTCGGCGACGTCTTCCAGCTTCTCCTCGCGCACCATATCGATGGCGATCTCGACCAGGTCGCGGATCATCGATTCCACGTCGCGCCCCACGTATCCGACCTCGGTGAACTTCGAGGCTTCGACCTTCATGAACGGAGAGTTGGCGAGTTTGGCCAGACGGCGAGCGATCTCCGTCTTTCCCACGCCAGTAGGGCCGATCATGATGATGTTCTTGGGGATGACTTCTTCCGCCAGTTCAGGCGTCAACTTCTGGCGGCGCATGCGATTGCGCAGAGCGATGGCGACCGCGCGCTTGGCGTCATGCTGACCGACAACGTATTTGTCCAACTCGAGCACGATCTCGCGCGGTGTCAGTTCGTCTAGTGCTACGTGTTCGTCATCGGTAGTTGCGGGTAAATAAATGGCCAATTCGTATTCCTTTAAAAAAACGTCGAGTTTCCAGTTTCGAGTCGTTACCCAAAACCGATCCTACAACTCTTCAATCGTTACTTTGTCATTGGTATAGATGCAGATTTTGCCGGCAATCTTCATGGCTTCTTCCGCGATCTGGCGCGCTGTCAGTTGAGTGTGGTCAAACAATGCCGTGGCGGCGGCGGTAGCGAAGGCGCCCCCGCTTCCGATGGCTGCGATGCCGGTATCCGGCTCGATCACGTCTCCCTGCCCGCTGATCAGAAACGTTTGCGTCGGGTCGGCGACAAGCAGCAGGGCCTCAAGCTGGCGGAGCATCTTGTCGGTGCGCCAATCTTTCGCCAACTCGACGGCGGCGCGGCCAAGGTTGCCATGATATTGCTCTAGCTTCGATTCAAAGCGGGCGAACAAAGAAAACGCGTCGGCAGTGGACCCGGCAAAGCCCGCCAGGATCTTGTCCTGATAGAGGCGCCGGATCTTGCGGGCCGATTGCTTGATCACATTTTCGCCTAGGGTGACTTGGCCGTCTCCGGCCATAACGACCTTACCGTCCCGGCGAACGCAAAGAACCGTTGTCGAACGTATTAAACGCTTTTGTGGCATAGGAAGCCTCAATTATACCGGGAAAGGGAGACATAGCTGAAATCTGAGTCCAACTCACTAAGATTTCTCGCCGCCGGCCTTCCGGTTGGTCGCCTAGACCGACCGTATCGCATTGTTTCGTAGTGGTTTAGGCCAAGTGAATATGAGACTTGCTGTCCAGTTCGGCCAGTAGATCGTCGATTCGGGCCTCGAGGATGTTGCGAATCGATAAAATCCCGAGCACCTTCCCCTGCTCATTGACCACAGGCAGGTGGCGATAGTGACGCTCCAGCATCACCTTGAACGCCTCGGCAGGGGTCGTTTCTTCGGTCGCCATTTCGACCATCGGACTCATCAGTTCGTGCACGGGCGTGGTCTTGGGATCCCGCCCGCTCAAGGCAAACTTGGACAGAATGTCACGCTCGGTAAACATGCCGGCAACGATTCCTTGCTCATCGATCACGGCTACCGCGCCAACGTCTTTGTCGAGCATTGTCCGGATGGCGTCGTCCACGCTAGCCGAAACGGAGACAATAGCTGGGCCTTCATCACACCATTCCAGTAGGCTCATGACGGACAGATTCCTTTCGCTGAGACTGCGAGAGTATGTTTCCCGGCCTTGAGAGTCAAGGGGAATGCAGCAGGCTTGCCTGCTCGACATCTCGCTGGGCGGTTATTCCAACCCTGTCTGACGTATTTCCTTGGCTTCTTCCCGTTCTAGGGAACCACTGGGATGTCGAAGTACATCAGCTCATTCCCATTGGAGTCGCGCACGCCTGACACATAGATATGGGCACCTTGCGCGGGGTTGCGCACGTCTGACACATCAAAAAAGAGGAAGCCCGATTGTGTGGAGTGTGGCTCGACCGCAAAGGCACTGAACTTGGCGCGATTGATCTCGTCGAGCTGTTGTTGGGCCTTCTTGTTTTTGTTTCCGAGAGGGATGGGAAGGCTGCCAACATGCCCCGGGTTGGTGCTACTCGTGTTGACGTGGGCGACACGACGGATGACATCGTCTGCATCCAATGCTTCGAGCTTGGCGCGAGTCGGGGTAACCAGCTCGGCATGCATCTTCGTCACCGAAATTGGCTTGTCACCGTCATTGGTGATGACAAAGAAAACCGGCAAGATTCCTTCCTGCAGGTAATGGGTGTTAAAGACTTCATCTTTGGGCGCGGTGTTGTACAGGTCAACCGCAAGGGTAATTTTCGCGCTCGGCTCGGAGTCCTTGCTGGCATAAGTGTTGGCGTTCTCCGCCTTGGGCATAACGAAATCTTTGAACGCCCACACCGGAGCCACAGCACATACCAGACAAAGAAGAACCATCGGGAAAATCCAACGCCTGCGAACACCCATGATGGGATTATCGCTTGCCAGGCCGCGCCCTACAACTCGACATTGGTTCACCTGCGTCACGCAAGTACAATCGCAGGGTGTATTTCGCCTACAGCCTGTTGCTTCTGCTGGCGTTGATCCTGAGCACGCCCTGGTGGCTGCTGGAGATGGCGCGCCATGGCAAATACCGCATCGGCTGGCGCGAGCGCTTGGGCATGGTGCCGCACCGGCTATTTGACCGGGTGTCGCCAGACACCATCTGGATCCATGCAGTCTCGGTCGGTGAGGTCCTGGCAATATCGCGCCTGGTGGACGAACTGAAAACGCATCTCCCGGACTGGCGAATCGTGGTTTCAACAACGACTGATACGGGCCAGAACCTGGCGCGACAGCAATTTGGTGCGGACAACGTTTTCTATTTCCCGTTGGATTTCGGGTTTGCTGTGCGAGCCTACCTGCAGGCGCTCCGACCCAGGCTATTGGTACTGGCAGAAAGCGAGTTCTGGCCAAATCTCCTTCACCAGGCGCGACTTTCGGGGACATCGATTGCCGTTGTCAATGCGCGAGTGTCGGACCGTTCGCTCCCGCGGTACCTCCGCTTTCGCAAG
Organism: uncultured Acidobacteriaceae bacterium; assembly: GCA_963696575.1. Classification (GTDB taxonomy): domain Bacteria; phylum Acidobacteriota; class Terriglobia; order Terriglobales; family Acidobacteriaceae; genus DASRAA01. The sequence continues at coordinate 59,187 of CAVOKT010000004.1, read as the reverse complement.
CTACTCACTCTAGTGATGCAGAACGTAGACATTTTCTTGGCACAAAGCGAAGAAGACGCGCGACGCCTGGTGCAGATCGGTGCACCCGCAGATCGAGTCCATGTCGGTGGGAACCTGAAATTCGAAGTCAACGCGGCGGAAAGGCCAGACATCCTCGCTCCGTTCTCGGCGGCCTTGAGTAGAGAAGAGGTCGGGCCTCTCCTGGTGGCAGGCAGCACACTCGACGGCGAAGAGTCGATGCTGGTCGACTGCTTCCGCCAAGTCGTGGCTCGTTATCCCAAGGCATCGATGCTGCTGGCGCCACGACATCCGCAGCGCTTCGACACGGTCGCTGCACTACTGGCAGCATCGGGACTTCCCTGGCAACGTCGCTCTCAGTGGGACGAAGAACGGCCGATTGCTGGAGGTGTGTTCCTGTTGGATAGCATTGGGGAACTCGCAAGCCTCTACCAGTTCGCCGACTTGGCGTTTGTTGGCGGCAGCCTGGTTCCGAAGGGCGGCCACAACGTGCTCGAGGCAGCGCAGTTTGGTATCGCGATTTTGGTCGGACCCTACACGCGAGAACTTTCGTGACATGGTTGCTGCCTTCCAAAAAGCTGATGGTTTACGCGTCGTGACGCTCGAGTCGCTCACTCCAACGGTTTTTGCCCTCTTGCAGGACGATGCCGAGCGGACCCGGTTGGGTCAGCGGGCACTCGAGGTGACGAACTCCCAAAAGGGAGCTACCCAGCGAACGGTCAGCGCGTTACTCGGACTCCTCCAGGCCGAGTCGACTCCCGACCCTGCGGTGGTTGGTTCGGAGAAGCAAGCTTGAATCCGCTGAGCGCGCTATTTGGCGCCGGGATCGAACTCCGTAACCGTCTCTATGATCGGGGCATTCTCCGCGCTCGATGCCTGCAGGCGCCGGTGGTGAGCATCGGCAGTATCTCTGCTGGAGGCGCCGGTAAAACCCCATTCCTCATCATGCTGGGCGAGCTGCTGAAGCAACGCGGTCTCGCCTTCGATGTGCTCTCGCGAGGCTACGGCCGGCAGACGAAGGGCAGTAGCCCTCGTCGACCCAGCCGGAACGCCACAGGAGTTCGGTGACGAGCCGTTGTTGATTGCGCGAAAGCTGGGTGTGCCCGTCATTGTGGGCGAAGATCGATACGCCGCCGGACGACTTCGCTGAAACAGCAATTTGGCCCGCAAATGCATTTGCTCGACGATGGCTTTCAGCATCGTGGACTCGCACGGGACTTCGACATCGCGCTGATCACGGAACAGGATCTACAGGATTCGATGCTCCCTATTGGAAGGTTGCGGGAGCCGTTGTCATCGCTGTCGCGAGCCAGCGCAATTGTGGTAATGGATGACGTTGCCGCCGAACGTATTCCTTTGCGCCCTGGCCAGTACCTGTGGCGTGTTTCTCGCCGCATCGTTCCGCCGCAGACCAATGATGTGTGTTTCGCATTCTGCGGCATCGCCCGGCCACAGAATTTCTTCACAGACCTTCGCACCGCGGGCGTGCATTTGGCGGGAACGCGTGAATTCCGCGATCATCACGCCTACGGCGCGGCCGACGTGCAATTGCTGCTGCGGCTGCGTAAGCAGTCCGGAGCCACGGCCTTCGTCACCACCGAGAAGGATGCGGTGAATCTATTCGGTTTTTTGCCCCAGTTGGATCCGCTTCATATTGTGCCGGTGCGCATGCAGTTCGAGCCCTCGTCGGGTGCCGCTAGCAGGGGCGGCGGAATCGGCCGGGTCACCCGTAGATCAGCTTTGCAGCTTCCTCGCGCGCCAAATCAAGGGCGCGTGAGAGAATGAAACGTTTCAACACATCCAGCGACGAATATTGACCGCTGGATACTTGTCTGTTTCCATGCCAAAGCACCTGAAAGAGACCGAGCGCTGGAAGAGGATCGTTCAGTCGTTTCCCGATGTCTCCGTGACCGTACTGGCCGATCTGGTGGCCGACGAATTCGTGTTCGGCGAAATCGCCCGCGTTTCGCGCGAAGCGCCAGTGCTCATTCTGAAACATCGCGAGCGAACGGTAGTGCCGGGCGGCGGCGGAAACGCCGTCATGAACCTCGCCTCACTCGGGGTCAAAGTATTTCCTGTGGGCGTGGTGGGAGACGATGAACCGGGTGAGCTATTACTGGATTGTTTCCGCGAGAAAAAAGTCACAACCACGGGCATAGCGCGGTTGCGGGGCACTGTCACCACGACGAAGACCCGAATTCTCGCAGGAATGTTGCATGGCAGCCGTCAACAAGTCGTGCGGGTAGACCGCGAAGCTGCTCCTCTCGTCGGCAAGTTGTCGAACCTCGTAGAAACTGCGAAGGAATATGGCGCCGCATCCGATGGATTTCTGATTTCGGACTATGGCTACGGAGCGGCCACGCCCGAGCTGCTGCAGAAGGTGAGGTCGAATGGCTGCCTCGCAAATAAGCCGGTCACACTGGATTCGCGCTACCGGATGCTTGAATATTCAGGAGCAACCGCGGCAACGCCCAACGAACCCGAAGTGGAAGAAGCGCTAGGTATCAAGATTGGCGACGACAGCGAGCGTCTGTTCAAGGCTGGCACGCAGGTGATGAAACGTATGGGGCTGGAGTCGCTGGTGATTACACGCGGCCGCGACGGTATGGTTGCGTTCGAGAAGAAGACCAAGCCGGTTATGATTCCGATCTTTGGCTCGAACCAGGTAGTGGATGTAACCGGTGCAGGGGACACCGTGATCGCCGCATTTACAGCGGCGCTGGCTGCCGGCGCCGATACTGTTTCGGCCGCGCGTCTCGCCAATTTCGCAGGTGGAATCGTGGTGATGAAACGAGGAACGGCCACGGTGTCGCAACAGGAACTGCTATCCGCCATCGACCAATACGCGGCAATAAAATCATCGTGAACGAGAGCAACTCAAAAATACTTTCACGCCCTGAATTGCAAGTCGCAGGTTGCGGAGTGGCGGCGCAACGGCGAGCCGATTGTGCTCGCCAACGGCTGCTTCGACCTGCTGCATGTTGGCCACGTGCGCTATCTTCGTGGTGCCAAAGCGCTGGGTGGAAAGCTGATCGTGGCCATGAACTCCGATGCCAGCGTCCGCCAATTAAAGGGAGACGGACGTCCCCTGATGCCAGCCGGGGAGCGTGCCGAAATCATCGCGGCCATGGCTGACGTTGATGCCGTCGTGATCTTCGATGAGCCCGATGTCCGCGGGCTTATCCGCGAACTTCGCCCCGACGTCCAAGCCAAGGGCACCGATTACACTCGCGAGACCGTTCCCGAACGTAACGAAGTACTTGCCTACGGAGGACGCGTTGAGATCGTGGGCGATCCCAAGGACCATTCCTCCACGACGTTCTTGGGGCAGATGAAACCTTCCGGCGGAGGTCCGCGGTAACCGTGAAGCATCCGCAGTCGGACCAGCAAACGCTGGTCCGGGAACAACTCGCAGGCGCGGATCCGGCTACCCTGCGGATCCTTGTAGTGCGGCTGAGTGCGATGGGCGATGTTATCCACGGGATTCCAGCCATTGCCGCGCTACGCCGTGCAAGACCGAATCTGCAAATCGGCTGGTTGATTGAAGAGCGCTGGGCAGAGTTGCTGTGCGCTCATTTATTCGAGCGTCTGCAGCCGCGCTCAGAGCTGAAGCCGCTCGTCGATTGGGTCCACGTCTCGAATTTCAAGGATTGGCGAAAGGGACTGTCGTCTGCCGCGACTTGGAGTGAGATGCGGACCTGCATGCGCGAGGTCCGCGCCCTCAACTACGACATCGCCCTTGATCTGCAGGGCGCGATTCGATCCGCAATGGTATCGAAACTCTCAGCTGCGAAAATTCGCATTGGGTCGGCGCAGCCCCGCGAGGGACCGGCACGTCGGTGGTACACCCATCCCATCGTTCCCCGGGGTACGCACGTCATCGAACAAAATTTATCGCTGGCCTCGGCAGTGACCGGAGCCGACTTGGCGTACGAGTCTCCAGCGTTTCCTCAGGATCCAGCGACTGAATCTTGGGCTGATCGGTTCCATTCCTCGATTAGCCGGAAGCCGCTTGCCATCGTGAATCCCGGTGCGGGCTGGGGAGCCAAGTGCTGGCCCGTTGAGTCGTATGGAGCGGTCGCGAAAGCCCTGGCCGAACGTGGCATTGCAACCGTGGTGAATCATAGTCCTGACGAGGAAGGCCTGGCCCAATCCGTCCGCGATTCCAGCGGAGGAACAGCACACCCGATGAAGTGTTCAGTCGGCCAGTTAATTTCGCTCACCAGGCGTGCCAGCCTTTTCGTTGGAGGAGACACTGGCCCTATGCACTTGGCGGCGGCGTTAGGCGTGCCCGTTGTGGCCTTGTTCGGGCCGACGCGCCCTGACCGCAATGGTCCGTATGCGACCCGCTCAATTGTATTGCGCAGCCCAGACAGTTTCGATAACACCTCGCACACACATGTCCCCGATGAAGGGCTGCGTTCCATCGAGCCGCACCAGGTGATCGCCGCGGCCGATGAGCTTATGAAGGAACACCATGGCTGAAGCGAGGCCGGCGCGGTCTGCTGCCGGATGGGGCCGCATCGCCCGCCGTATCCGGGTGCCGCTGGGATTTCTATTCGCCGTGTTTTATTTGTGGCGCGCGCGCCCCGATTGGCTTTCGCTGGCGTTGGGAGCAACTGTCGCAGCTCTCGGAGTTTTTCTGAGAGCCATGGCGTCGGGCCACGTCAGGAAGAATGAACAACTGGCGACGACTGGGCCTTACGCCTATTGCCGCAACCCTCTTTACCTGGGATCGATCATCATCGCGATTGGTTTCGCCATCGCGTCACGCGATGTATGGGTCGCAGTCGGGATCCTCGGCTTGTTCGTTGCGATTTATGTGCCCGTGATTCGTTCCGAGGAACGATTTTTGCGGCAGCACTTCGCCGAATATGAAAGCTACGCGCGGCGTGTCCCACTCCTGCTGCCCAGGACGTTATGGTTTGCAGGTCTGACTTCCGGCTTCTCACGCGAGCTTTATTGGCAGCATCGCGAGTACAATGCTTTGATCGGGGCCGCCGCAATGCTGGCGGCTCTTGTTGTGAAGATGCTCTGGTTTCCCGGTTCAAGGTGAATTTGCTGACTCGCTGCCTCCTCCTCATCACAGTTCTCACGGCTGCTGCACTGACCACCGGAGTAAGCGGGCAGTCGCCGCATCCCACCGCCTCACATGCCGCGTCGCAAGCCTCCATTGGCGCGGGCGCGCACATTTCGCCGTTGCGGCCAGGCTTCGATTTCCCGCGTCAAACGCTGCGATATGAGGCCGAATACCGCTACTTGACCGCCGGCGTCGCCACCCTGCGTATCGAGCGCGTCGGCAATCAAGAGCGCGTATCCGGAACCGCAGATTCGACGGGAGTAGTGGCACTTCTCTTCCGGGTGCAGGACCGTTTCAACTCCTATTTCGACGCCAAGAGTCTCTGCTCATCGAAGCTGACGAAGCACACAGAAGAGGGTTCCCACTGGCGCGATACCGTGATTACCTTCGACTACAGCCGCGGCAAAGCCATTCTGGAAGAGAAGAACCTGAAAGACAATCAGTCGAAGCGTACGGAGAACGACATTCCAGGATGCGTGACCGACGTGATGTCGGGCATGTTGTATGTCGCCAGCCTTCCTCTGCAGCCGGGCGCGTCGTACAGTTTTCCGCTCAACGACGGCAGCAAGACGGTCACCATCCACGCACATGTGGAAGGCAAGGAGCAGATCAAGACCCCGGCAGGGACGTTTCAAACCGATCCGGGTCGGCCCCGAAGGCGACTACAGCGTACTCAAAAACCGGGGGCGAATCTGGATCTGGTACAGCGACGACGAGCGGCATCTGCCCGTCCAGATGCGGGCCAAGCTGTTCTGGGGAACACTGACCGTGTATCTCGCCTCAATCGACAAATAGAACGGCTATTGCAGGTGGAAGCGCTCTGCCATCAGCCGCTGCAATCGGGGCTTGTAAAGAATGTCGTAGGCGAACTCCTTGTCGGGGAACATGGCGAGGGCAGCGCGCTTGGCATTGGCCGCCAACTCAGACGCTTCTTCCACGGACATGCCCGGATCCTGGCTGATGACCGACATGACCATGCTCATCATGATCTGCAGTCGGCGAAGTTTGCGGCGTTCTTCTTCCTGTTCTTGCGGTTCGCTGGTGCCTGATTGTGGTTCGCCTGGTTCCTTGCGCTCAGGTTGCCCCATGTTCTCCCTCATTGAAACAAATAGCCCACTGTGTTTCGAGCGTGGGCGCGCGACGTCACGGTCATTTTCGTTACAATTTGGATGTTGGCTGCCATCCCACCGATGCGCCGCCATATTTGGCCGCATCATACAACGAAATGGCACGTTCTCGGTCACAAATGTGATCGATGGCAGTATTGACGAACCGCTGATACAGAACGTATACGGAGGATGTATGGCAGACAAGCCGCAACCGGCAGAAGAGCTAGTCAAGGTTTTTGACACGGAGCAGGAATCCGAGGCCATGGTGGTACAAGGACTGCTGCAATCGGCGGGTATTGACGCCTACGTCCAGAGTCCGGACGCGCCGCAGAACATCTATCCCGGCGTGGGCGGCGTTACCGTCGTCGTCCGCGAGGACCAGGCGAAAGAAGCCTCTGCGATGATCGAGGAGTTCAGCAAGCATCCCACCACCGACGACGACGAAGCGGTCAGCGAGGAACCGGCCGAGCCGTAACCGTCGTGCCATCGAGATAAAAAGACACAGCCCCCGCCAGGTCGGTGCGATAGGTTCGGATCTGCAGATCGGCAAATCGCTGCATTACCTCGGGACGGGGATGGCGGAACGAGTTGTAATATCCGGCAGACACCACGGCGAATTGCGGCGACACCGCCTGCAGGAATTCCGGTGTGCTGGAAGTCGCGCTGCCGTGGTGACCGATCTTCAAGCAGTTGGCTGCCGGGTTTTCGCCTTCCATAATTTCCTCGATTCGTTTGTGCGAATCGCCCACCAGCAGGGCTGATGTGTCGCCATATTGTAAGCGCAACACCATGGACTCGTCGTCCTGCGCCGGATTGGCCGGCGCATCGCCGGGCTGCGGGTTGAGCACCCGCACCTGCGTCCCGCCGAATTCAAATTCTTCGCCGGCCTTGCGAGGCTTGAAGTCACTCCGAATTCCGTGCGGCCGCCACCACCTCAGTAAATTCCGGCGTCGGCGAATCCAGGCCGTACCAGATCTCTCTCGGCCGGAAATTCGCGATCACGCTGCGCATTCCGCCCACGTGGTCAGAGTGCGGATGCGAGATCGCGACGGCGTCGAGGCGGCGGATACCGCGGCTCCACAAGTACGGGGAGACGACCTCTTCGCCGACATCGAAATCGGAGTGCGACTGCCGCCTCCCACACCGCCCGAATCCAGCAGCAGCGTCTTGCCCTCGGGGGTGACGATCAGCAGCGAGTCGCCCTGCCCTACGTCGATGGCTGTAATTTCCAGCACGCCGGGATGCCACTGCTTCATCGGCGGCGCGAACTGATCCAGATGGCTGAAGCCAAAAGTCCCGCGACCCCCATCCAGGCCCACAGCAGCCGTCGGCGGGCCAGGATCATCGCCAGCCCATAAGCGCAAGGCCGCGGCAACAGCCGTCACCATGATAGGCGAGGCAAGCCGCACGTCGGAGATGCGGAAATGACCGATGAAGCGAATGGTACCGGTGAGCACAGCCAGCGAATATCCAGCGACCAACGCGGCAAGGTGCGCCAGCCAGAACGAAACATACGAAAGTGCCACGGCCAGCACGGCGGCCGGCATCAGTATTCCGGCCAGTGGAATCACCAGCACGTTGGCGGGCAGCGACATCGTGGTTGTACGGTGGAAGTACCATGCCATCGGCAGCGCCAGTGAGAGCTCGATGACAACGCTGAGATGAAGACCAGTTCGGAGGCAGCCAGCACGAAGCCAGCACCCCGGACTAGAACAAAATTCGACACCTCGCGACCCACGATTTGCGCCAGGTTCTCGCGCACCAGGCGCAGGTCGGAGCGAAACTGCGCCGCCCGCGTAGGCAGGCTGAAGTCGTAGGCGGGCGAATCGATATTACGCAGCGCACGCTGAAACGGGTATAGCGTGCGCTGCAGGATCGGTACCGCAATCCCCGCGACCGCAATCACCGAGAGAAACGTTAGCTGAAAACTGGCTTCGAATAGCGTCCGCGGTGCGACCACGAGAATGCCCAGCGCCGCGATGCCCAGGGCATTCAGCCCGGCGCGATCGCGGAAACAGCAACCGCGTAAGCAGATAGATGGTAAGCGTAATGGTGGCGCGCACAATCGGTGGCCCAAGATCCGCGAGAAACGCATAGCCCCACGAGAACAGGATCGTCAGCACCGTGGCCGCGGCCTCGCCCATCGGCAGCCTGCGCAACGCCCAGAAAAAAGCGAAGGCCAGTATGCCGACGTTAATGCCCGACACCACCAGGATGTGATAAGTCCCGGTGCGCTGGAAGTTGGTCTTCAGTTCGCGTCCGAAAAAGGCGCGTCCGCCGATCAGCATGGCCTGCATCAGGGCGCCCGGCTCGCCCGGCCATAAGCGCTGGATGTGATTCAGTACGCTGCGACGCGCATTGCTGCGCCACAGCCCGATGCGGCTGCCCACGAATCCGGGCAGAACCTCGACTTCTCGCGCGCGGGCCGATCCGGTCAGGCGAACGCCTTGCGATGCAAGATAGCCCACCAGGTCCAGAGCGCCGGGATTCCCATAGTTCCGCGGCGCGCGCAACTTTGCCGGAAAATGCAACCGCTCGCCATAGGTGTACACAGGCAAAGCTGCCTCGGCTCCTGAATCCCGCGCCTCTTCCTCCTCCGCGCGCTGGCTGTAGATCGTCAGCCGGATGCCGACGGTGGCCGACGATTGGTGGTCCCCACTGCTAAGTTGTTCGGTTTCGACATCGACCGACTCCTGCTTGCCTCCAAACGGACTGTCGCGCACGATGCCCTCGCGCATCACATGGGCGGTCACCTCAACGTTGCCTTCGCCCGTAGCGAATGCCTCCAGATTTGGGGGAGTTACTTGGGCAGCGTCCGTGACCTGCAGATAAAACCCTCCCAATGGCAACAACGACAGGATCACGAACCCAAAGGCGAGTGACGGCGCGCGGCGGTGCAGGGCGCAGACACCGGCAGCTGCGACAGCGGCTGCGATCAGCCAGATGTGGGGCGCGCACCAGACATAGTTGGCGGCGACGATGCCGGCAGCAAAGGCAACCGCAGCGAGGAACAGAGGTTCCCTGCCACCGCAATACACAACCGAGGGCGCACGTACGGAAGCATGCGCTCCATGCGAGGAGGAGGAGGATGTTGGCAAGTCCGCTTACAAGCGGTCGAGTTCCTCGGCGCCAATAGTCGGGGCCCAGGGCCACATTTCATATTGCGCGAGTCCGAACCGCGTAAACGGATCGTTGTCGCGGATACTGTCGAGCGTCGCCTGTACTTCGTCGTCCGGAACCCGCAACAACAACGCGCCGCCATTGCGCGGGACAATCGGGCCGGAGGCGATCAGCAATCCCTCCTGCTTCAGTCCCGCCAGGTAAGCGCGGTGCGAGTCTATATGCTTGAGAACGTCTTCCAGAGGCTTGCGGTAACGAAGAATGGCAATCGCGTACATAACTCGCTCCGGCGGATTTGTTTAGCGCACCAGTCGTAGGACCGTCTCCATGTGCGCGGTCTGCGGAAACAAGTCGAAAAGGTGCGCCTGCTCCACCTTAAAGCCTGATTCTAGCAGCAGACGCAGGTCGCGCGAGAAAGTTGCCGGGTCGCAAGAAACGAAAGTAACCTGCGAGGCCGAAGTGCGGCCCAGTGCGGCGGTCGCCTTGTCTCCCAGTCCGGCCCGGGGCGGATCAACCAGCACGAAGTCAACCGCCAGTCCTTCGCCCCGCTTCTCCAGGAACTCCTCGGTCCTCGCCCGCGTGGGACGCACATTGCGCGGAGCGTTGTGCTTCAAGTCGGCAAAGGCATGCGGCGACGCCTCGACCGCGATCACGTCGTCAAAGCTTCTCGGCCAGTGCCATCGTAAACAAGCCCACCCCGGCGTAGAGATCGAGCGCCGCTTTGCCTTTGGCCCCGCCAGTTGCGATCTTTACCAGTTCATCGACCAGGTAACGGTTGGTCTGGAAGAACGAACCGCCGCTGACCTGGTAGCTCATGTCCGGCGGCGCGGTAGTTGAGGGATCTCGCCGATCGCCAGCGGTTCTTCGTTGTGCACGGAAGTCAACGGCGCTAGTTGCCGGGTCTCGTCCTCGACCTGCGAAGTGGCGAACACAATCATCCCCGCAACCGAACCCAGCGAGACTGTCAGCGCCTCGGCAAATGCCTTGCAGGCATCCGCCGCTCCCGGTCTGCGGCGGATGTACGCCTCCACCAGCAGCTGCTGTCATCATGATTGGCGAAAAACTGCATGCCGTGCAGCGACGCGGGTACCCCGCCCGCGCGCCCAAGTTCCCACACCGCCGCCATTGCCCGGTTAATGAGCGGCGAGCTGATCGGACAACTCTCCACCGCCAGCAATTCGTGCGAGCTGGTCTCGAAGTAACCCAGCGTGAATGCCGGCTCATGCCGAACGTGCACCCGCGTGCGATTCCGGTAACCCCAAGGCTCCGACGGATGTACCTGAATTTCGTGCGCGAGCTCCAGCTTCGCGGTGCGCCGCAGCGTCTCCCGCAGTATTTCGGACTTGAAGCGCACTTGCGCTGCGTAGTCGATGTGCTGGTACTGGCAGCCGCCGCAGCGAGCGAAATGTTGGCACTGCGGCTCGACGCGATCGGTCGACGGCGTCAGAATCTGTTCAACCGTGCCCGCGCAAACCCGCTGCGGCTTTCGATGATGGTGGCGTCAACTTGCTCGCCGGGAATGACGAACGGGAGAAACACTGTCTTGCCGCGGCCCTTTGCGTCGGCGGGTAGCCGCGCCAGTCCATCGCCGCCGTAAACCAACTTTTCGATCTGCAACTCCAAAATGACATCCTTTGTCCCACGTTGTGGGACCTACGGCATATAAAACAGGCTCAGACGCGGAAGGTTGTGCTGCTCCAGCAGCCGTTTCTGTAAGTATTGTTTGTGGAGCTGTTCGATCTGCGGCGCCGTCATGCGGCTGCGGTACGGCGCCAGGTCGCGGTCGGCCTCGGTGCGAACCTGTAGCAACGCAGCTTCAGGTGTCGCCGCCAGCAGCGCCGCGAACAGCTTCTCTTCCATCACGGTCAAGCGGCGCTCCACGTCCTCCATCGAGGGGGGCTCCCGGCCGCGAACGACATGGCCACGAATTCAATCCGGCGGCCGTTTCGCTCGGCAATGGCCTCACCGATGCAGGTAAAGAGGCGCCTTCCAGTTCCTCCGCGTTGTGCCGCAGAAACCCGCACCGTCGCCGACTCCAGCTCCAGGGTCAACTTTCTTGGGCGACCGCCGCCCACTGCCGCCTCTTTCATCTCTTCGGCGGCAGCCAGCACTTCCTGCGCGCAGTATGCCAGGCCATTGACCTTACGAGTGCGGTTGGGCCGCCGCTCCCACTTGTCAAACGAGGCGTCGATGCCGCGCAGCACCGACTCCAGCGGAATGCCCGCGTCCTTCCAGATTTCCATCAGCGCCCAGTCCAGTGGAGACAGCAGCGTCAGCGTTCCCCGTCGGCGCTGGAAATGCTCTTCGATCTCGGTGAAATAGTTGAAGTAGTTTTCCACGCTGGCCGCGCACAGAGTATTTTCACTTCGGGTGTGTTGGGTGGAGCACCGCTTCACAGGCTGCTGAAAAAAAGCGATTTTGGGTAGCCTGCTGTGCCTTCAAGGCCAGCATCCAAGTCACTTATTCCTGTCATCCCGCGCGGACTTTATCCGCGAGGGATCTGCTTTCCCCACTACCAGTGTAGCGTTAATCGCGCTTTGCAGCGGCGGGCGCCGACTCTGCCGCATGATCGCCGCGGCGGCGAGGTGTGCTAAGTGGCGCTCGTAGATGATGCGCAAGCCCTCGAGTGTCAGCAGGTCATCCACCTCGCGAATGTACTTCGACCCGCCACCCATCAGCGAAGCCAGTCCGCCGGTCGCTACCACCTTTACGTCGCCACCCAGTTCGGCCATCAGCCGCTCGAGAATGCCATCAATCAAGCCGAGATAGCCGTAATACAGTCCCGACTGCAGGCTGTTGACGGTGTTGGTGGCCAACACGCGCGGAGGCTTGCGAATGTCGACACGCGGAAGTCGGGCCGTGCGCTCGAACAGCGCGTCGGCCGAGATGCCGATTCCCGGCGTAATGACGCCACCGAGATACTCGCCCTTCGGCGAGACCACATCGAACGTCGTCGCGGTGCCGAAATCCACGATGATGCACGGGCCGCCGTACTTCTCGAAAGCCGCGACGCTGTTAACGATGCGGTCAGCCCCTACTTCGGCGGGGTTGTCGTAATGCACCGGCATGCCGGTCTTGACGCCCGGTTCGATGAACAGCGGCTTGATCTGGAAGTAGCGCTCGCAAACTTCGCGCAGCGTCGAGTCGAGCGGTGGCACAACCGAAGAAATCACGATGCCCTGCACCGCGCTCACTTCGATGCCGTTCATCGCGAAGAGATTGCGAAACAGCACGCCGTACTCGTCCACTGTCTGCGATTTGTTCGTGGTGACGCGCCAGTGCGAAATCAGGCGCCGTGGTTGCGTCGCGCTCCGATCCTTGGCTCCGCGCCTCGAAGACACCGAGTACGGTGTTGGTATTGCCCACGTCTAGCACAAGTAGCATGGATTATTTCCCTGAATTCAGCCGCGCGAACTCCCCCGGAGAGCACCGTACGAAGCCGCGATCGGTCCGCACCAGCAGGAATCCGCGGTTGTCGAGTCCTTCGGTGACACCCTCGTACCCGCCGTCTTCATCGACGTGGACCAGACGCGAGCGAGCGAAAGACGAGCGCTCCTCGAACTTCCGAAGAATGATCGGCGCGCGCAGTCGGCGGCGCCATCAGAGAGCTTGCGATACCAGATGTCGAGCGATTTTAGCAGAGCCGCGGCCACCTGGACCCGCGACCACTCGTGTCCGCCTGCAATTCGCAGCGAGGTCGCGATGGGCTCCAGCTCAGCCGGGAAACGACGGCTGATTCACATTGATACCGATGCCCACCACGACGTAACGGACGCGTGTGGCCTCGGCGTTCATCTCGGTCAGGATGCCGCAGAACTTGCGCTCCTCCAGCAGCACGTCGTTGGGCCAGCGCAAGTCCGGATGCAATCCCGTCGTCTGTTCTACCGCCTCGGCCACCGCGATGCCGGCAATCAACGACAGCAGCAGCGCATCCGCCAGGAGAGAGTTGCGGCCGCAGGATCACCGAGCAATAGATCCCATCCGACGGAGCCGACTCCCAGGTATTTCCGCCCCGCCCTCGACCAGCCGTCTGTTGTTCCGCCAGGAATACGCTGCCTTCCGGCTCTCCTGCCGCTGCCGCCTCCATCGCGATGCTGTTCGTTGATCCGACGCGAAAATAATGGTGAATCTTCGTGCTGAAGATCGTCCCGCTCACCAGCGGGCCGATAATGTCCGGGAGCAGCAGATCCGCAACGGATTCTAGCTGGTATCCCGAAGATGGATGTCCGGTGATCCGCACGCCCAACTCGCGCAGTTGCTGGATCGCGCGCCACACTTCCGACCGTCGGGTGCCCAGCTCTTCGGCAATTCGCGTCCCGCTGATCACAAGCGTCGCGTTGTCGCTCAGCAGGCGAACGATGTGTCCGAGCCGGGCGTCAGTCAGGCCTTCCGGGAGAGCGCATCCGTGCGAGTTGGAATCGAGCGTGCGATATGAGAATTATGCGCGAAGCTGGTTCGACGCACCCGTCAAATCCGCCCAAAGACTGAATCTGGGCGAGTCGGCCTCGTTCTGTCTAGGCCGGCTGAACCCGCATACTCAGGTCGACAGCCTGAACTGAATGTGTCAGCGCTCCAATAGAGATAAAATTCACGCCGGTTTCGGCGATAGGCGCGCACATTTTCCAGCGTGATGCCGCCGGAGGCTTCCAGCGGAACCGGGCGATCCAGCTTTGCCACCACTTCCACCGCCTGGCGCACCTGTTCAGGCGACATGTTGTCGAGCAGCACCGCTTCGGCGCCGTGCTCAAGGACTGTCTCGAATTCGTCGAGCGAGCGCACTTCGATCTCGATCAACTGGCTCCGCGGCGGTTGCTTCAGCGCGCGTTGCAGCGCCGGAACGACGCCTCCGGCCAGCGCGATGTGATTGTTCTTGATCAGCACGCCGTCGCTCAGATCGAGCCGGTGATTCGTGCCGCCGCCGCAACGCACCGCCCACTTATCGAGCACACGCATTCCGGGAGCAGTCTTGCGCGTGTCCAGAATGTTGGCCTTGGTGCCGGCGACCGCGTCAACGTAGCGCCGGGTGAGGGTCGCGATGCCGCTCATCCGTTGCATGATGTTCAGGATCACCCGCTCGCAAGACAGAACCACCCGCGCATTGTGCACGATCACGGCAATCGACTGTCCCTTGTGCAGGCGCACGCCATCAAAAATTTCGGGATGACTGATGACTTCAGGATGCGAAGTGACCGTCCCATCGAGCGTGGCGAAAACGTCCAGCACTCGTGCAATGCAGCCCAGACCGGCGAGTACGCAATCCTGCTTGGCAAGAATCGTCGCCGCCGCGCGCTGGTTCGCGATCGATGCAGGCGTAAGTGGTGGCGTCGCTGGTGGCGCGATCTTCCTGCAACGCGGTTTCCAGGATTGCGGTAACTCTGCGGCTTGACCAATCCACGATCGTCTCCTCAGCTCAGCTTTCGCGATTCGTTCCCAACTCGTCCAGCGCCGACTTGGCCTTCGCGATCAACACTTCCAACTCGCCCTTCCGTTGCTTCAAGCCCTCGACGACCTTCGCCGGAGCTTTAGCCAGAAACCCTTCGTTGTCCAGTTGCGCGCGTGGCGCCGTCCAATCTCGCCCGTCATCTTCAGTAGCTCCTTGTTCAGCCGATCGCGCTCAGCCGCGACATCGATCTTTCGCTCGTAGATCACCCGCACGTCGAAGCGGGCAGTGCTGCGCGCTCCCGCGGCATTAGCCAGAGATGCCGTAACGAAGGCCAACGACTCCACATTTGCCATGCGCTCCAACGACGAACGATTGCGTTCAATCAGGCTGCGAATTTCCGGCTCAGTGTGGATCTCGACCGCCAGCTTCTGCTTGGGCTCGATCTTCAGCTCGGCACGGATATTGCGCACCGCGACGATCAGGTCTTGCAAGATCGCCATCTCCGTCTCGGCAACGGTATCGACCTGTTTCTCGTCCGCCTGCGGATAAGCCGCCAGCGCGATCGACTTCAGCGGCGGCTTGCCGTCGTACACCGCATGCCAGATCTCTTCCGTGATGAAAGGCATGAACGGCGATAGCAGGCGCAACGCCGCTTCGAAGATGCCAATCAGGTTTCCGTAAGCCGCTCGAGCCTGCTCGCGATCACTCGCCGCCAGCCTCGACTTGATCAACTCCAGATACCAGTCGCAATACTCGCCCCAGAAGAAGTGATAAATGACGTGCGCCGCTTCGTGGAAACGATAGGCATCCAGCGCTTCGTGAACCTCTTGAGCCACGCGATTGAAGCGCGACAGTATCCAGCGGTCTTCCAGCGTGTCACTGTGAAACCCGGCAACGCCTTTCGCGGCAAAGTCAGTAGCTGGCGGTTTGAAATCGCTAAGCGACCATACGCCCGCTTCCTGCGCCCGGTCCACGTTCATGAACAGCAGCCGCGAGGCGTTCCAGATCTTGTTGGCAAACGCGCGATAGCCTTCCGTCTTGCTCTCAGAAAACGCAATATCAGTGCCCGGGCGCGGCCATCGAAGCCAGCGTGAATCGCACAGCATCCGTGCCATAGCGCTCGATGATCTCAATCGGATCCATGACGTTGCCCTTGGTCTTCGACATCTTCTGCCGTTCTGCATCCCGCACCAGCGCATGGATGTACACCGTGTGAAAGGGAACGTCGCCATGCTCGTGTCCGCGCATGAAATGGCAGTTCATCATGATCATGCGCGCCACCCAGAAGAAGAGAATGTCGAATCCCGTGATCAGCAGCGACGTCGGATAAAAAGCATCCAGATCGGGAGTTTGCTTGCGGCCATCCCAGGCCTGAGCAGGGCAGCAGCCCGGAGGAAAACCAGGTGTCGAGGACGTCGGTTTCCTGCTCCAGTTGACCGCCGCCGCACTTCGCGCACTTCGTAGGTGTCTCCCGCGAGACGATGATTTCTCCGCAGTCCTTGCAGTACCACGCCGGAATACGATGCCCCCACCACAACTGGCGCGAAATGCACCAGTCATGTATGTTGCGCATCCACTCGAAATACGTCTTGGCGTAGTTCTCCGGGACGAACTTTACCTCGCCGTTCTCCACCGCCTCGATCGCTCGGTCGGCCAGCGGCTGGATCTTCACAAACCACTGCGTCGACAGCCGTGGCTCGACGATCGTCTTGCACCGGTCGCACTTGCCGAGCGCAACGACGTAGTCCTTGGCACCTACGAGGAAGCCGCCCTTTTCTAAGTCTTCGAGCACTTTCTGGCGCGCCTCGAAGCGGTCAAGTCCCGCATACGGGCCGGCATTTTCATTCATCTGCGCCACTTCGTTCATCACGTCGATTTGCGGCAGGCTATTGCGCAATCCCGCTTCAAAATCATTGGGATCGTGCGAAGGCGTGACCTTGACCGCACCCGTTCCGAACTCAGGATTGGCGAGAATGTCGTCTGTAATGATCGGAATCTCGCGATTCATCAGCGGCAGCAGCACGTTCTTGCCATGCAGGTGCTTGTATCGCTCGTCACTGGAATTCACTGCGACGGCGGTGTCGCCAAGCATGGTTTCCGGACGCGTCGTCGCCACGACGATGAATTCGTTGGGGCTTCCCACCACGGGATAACGGATCTCCCAGATCTTTCCCGGCGTTTCCTCGTGAATCACTTCGAGGTCAGACACCGCCGTAATGCAACGCGGACACCAATTGACGATGTACTTGCCGCGATAGATCAGCCCTTCTTCGTAAAGCCGGACAAAAGCCTCGCGCACGGCGAGCGACATCCGCTCGTCCATGGTGAAGATACTCACGCGACCAGTCCACCGAGGCCCCCAGCCTCTTCATCTGCTGCAGGATTACGCCGCCATAATGCTTTTTCCACTCCCAAACCCGCTCCATGAAAGCTTCGCGGGTCATATCGCGCCGGCCCTTGCCCTCCGAGGCGAGCTGCCGTTCCACCATCAACTGCGTCGCAATACCGGCATGGTCCGTTCCCGGCAGCCACAACGTCGGAATCCCGCTCATGCGCTTCCACCGGATGATGATGTCGATTTCGGTGTGCTCGAGCATGTGCCCCATGTGCAGGTGCCCGGTCACATTCGGCGGCGGAAGCGTCAGCGTGAACGTCGGCTGCTTGGAGCCTGCAGGGGGTGTGTCGACGTGAAACAGCTTCTCCTGGACCCAATACTCGGCCCAGCGCGGCTCGATGGCGCCAGGCTCATAGGCCTTGGGCAGATCGTGAGGCATGCTTATCCATTCGCAAGAAAGAACGTTACTCCTTTGATATTACAGGATTGCAGGCGACGGAAAACGCGCGCCAAAGAGTAAGGCCGCCACATTCGAGCGGCGGCCTGAGGATGCTCACGACTCGCTTAGAAAGGGAAGTGGTGCTTCTTCTTTTTCTTCGATGAACTCTCCGTTGTCGTATCCGCAGGTTCGGCCGGCGTGGTGCTCGCAGTCGTCGAAGCCGGTGTCGTTCCAGGAGCGGCAGCTTTCGGTGCGTCATTCACCTGCGTGGGAGGCAAAGGAGGAGCAGCCGCCGGTGTGGTGCTGTTCGCGGCCGGAGCAAGGTCGTTTCCCAACTCCGGAATCGCCGTACTGTCCGCGCTGGCAGCCGCTGCTGGAGGCTTCACCACTTCAAGCCCCGAACTTACTGCCGTCCCCGTGGACGTCGTTCCGGTTCCTGTAGCGGCATCGGACGTAGCAGGGGCGTCCGAACGTGGTGCGCTTGCGTCCTGGGGCGGAGGCGCCGTCCCCGTCCCTGGCTGCGCAGTTCCCACGGCTGACTGCAGCGCCGACATCACGCTGGCGTTTGCCGATCTCACCAGCTCCGGAGCGCTCGCCTGTTTGGGATCCACCAGCGTCGGCTCGCCCACCGTAACCGCCTCCGATACGTCCGGAGCGTGCTTGAAGTTCTCCATCAGCTTGCCATACGTGCTCAACGAACCGCGGCTCTCCATCTCCTTCTTATTCAGAGCGATGGCCTCAGGCGTGGCCTTAGGAATCGGCTTGCCCATCGCTTCAAGCTGCTTGCGGGCATCGGCTACCCGATCTTCCTCGGGATAACGGGTCAGGATGCGGTCGTATGCTGCTGCTGCCGCGTCGTCATAAGTCTTGAGCAGCGGTCCCTTGGCTACTTCTGCCAGCTTGGAGCGCCGAACCAAGTCCGCTTCTTTTTCATAGGCACCCCCGAGCTCGAAAAGTGCCTCGTCCGACCCGCTGTACAGCGGATAGGTGTCGGTTAGCGACTTCAGTCTCGCAATCGCCGCCGGCCACGACTCACGTTGGTAATAGAAATGCCCGATTATGAACTCGCGCTCCGCCAGCACCTCCTGCACCGCCAGCAGCTTCTTCTTGGCATCCGGCACCAACGGGCTGTCGGGGAACTGCATGATCAGCTGCCGATACTCTTCCTCAGCGCGCTTGGCGTGCGTATAATCCCGGTCCGCCTTGTCCATTTCGTTGTAATGGATGTTGGCGATCTTCATCTGCGCTTCACTCGCCTCCGTCATGTTGGGGAAGAAGGTGATGAAGTCCTTGTATTCGTTCTCCGCCTGCGCCATCGCGGCCGATCCGCCTTCGGCGTACCACGAATCGCCGATCGCCAGCTTGGCGCGGGCAACGTATTCCGAATCGGGGTAAGTATTGATCAGCGTTTGCAGGCTCAATCGCGCCACGTCAAACTTATTATGTTTCATCGCGTCCATGGCGCGGTCGTACAGCACCTTGTCGGGCTGCTTGGAGTTGACGTTGGCGATGGGATTGGTGACTTTCTTGTTGGTGGCGCAGCCGGCAAAAATGATGGTGCTGGCCATCAGTACACACAAAAGAACGCGACGAAACATCCTTACCACCTTTAGAACTTTCAGAACTCAAACTGCTCGAACAAACATACCCTCGGCATGATGCGTACAGCACCGTCTCACAATTCGCCGAAAAACTCGCTTCGGACGATGTTTTGAAAGGGCACAGCTTTAGCTGTGCCGTACAAGCCCTGTTTTTGTCATCCCGAGCGGCTTTAGCCGCGAGGGATCTTCTGACGTTTCGCGCTAACTGTTCAGCAGTGTATTTTAGCGCCACTCAACAACAGCGACTTTACAGGCTGCTGAAAGACTCGATCCGAACCGGCTTCGTATCAGGGTACGACGTTACAGGCTACTGAAAAACTCGATCGAGCTCTGTTTCGTATCAGGGCACGACTTCAGTCGTGCCGATGAGTCTTTTATTTTTGTTCCGCCGAGCGGACTTCAGTCCGCGAGGCGGGTGCTTCTTTTCCAGCAATCTTTCTAGCCGGTCAGATAATGCTTCCTTCGCCCGCAGGCGCTCATTGCCACAAGCCATTTCAAAAACGCTCTACACACGCACCAGCGTAGCTTCCTGGGCCACTCTCAGCAGCGCTTCTACATTCACCGTCGGATCGCCGTGGGAAAATACTGCGCTTCCCGCAACCACAATCTCAACCCCGGCTCTTGACCGCCGCCCCGATGGTATCCAGCGACATTCCACCATCAATTTCGATACGGAAATTCAAACCCTTGGCGACCCGCATAGTCGCCAACTTACGAACTTTTTCCAGCGTTGCGGGCAGAAACTTTTGTCCCCCGAATCCGGGGTTGACCGACATAATCAGCACGTAATCAACAATATCCAGCACCTCTCCCAGCGTCTGCACCGGGGTTGCCGGATTCAACACCACCCCTACCTTGCATCCGTGGCTCCGAATCAGTTCCAGGGTGCGGTTCAGGTGCCGGCAAACCTCCTGGTGGACTGAAATCCAGTTGGCCCCCGCGTCCGCAAATGCCGCAATAAACTCGTCGGGATTTTCGATCATCAGGTGGCAATCGAGCGGGACATCCACCGCTTTGCGCAACGACGCCACCACGGTGGACCGATGGTCAAATTGGGCACAAAATGCCCATCCATCACGTCGCAATGGATGACCGTAGCCCCGCCCTGCACCGCGGCGTTCGCGGCATCACCCAAATAAGCAAAATCGGCCGACAAAATCGACGGCGCTAGCTCAATCAAGACAGGCTTCTCCCGCGTGATCTAGGGCAATTTTAACATGCGCTTCATTACCCAGGTTGCGGTCGGAAACATCGCTCTACTGCTGCGCTTGCCTGGGCGATATGTGCACTTCGATAGAAGTCAGCCCGAGAATCAGCAAAGGAGTCGCGATTTCGGCGTAGAGGAATATCCCTGAATTATTCGCGGCATGATCGTTGTAGATCAGCAGCTGCCGGACGTGCCCGATCGCGTCTCCCAGCAGCCAGACAGCATTGGCGATCGCCGTGGCCACCAGAAATTTCCCCTGAACCCGAGACACAGAAAGCCCAGCACGCCCACCGTCAGATCGGCCATACCAACCTCGTACTCGTAAGGACTGGTCGCCCACCCGATTGAGGCCGAAGTCTGCATGGGCCGAAACACGTGCGCGTAGGCAGTGAGCACTCCCATCAGACCGACGTAGATAACGAACAAATAAAGCAGATAAGTCTCGATGATCACGGCGCGGCTACCGCGACGCCTGCGCGAAAATGCGATGTGCAGCGAAGCGGCGATCACTGCAATGAGGGCGAAGACGAGTTGAAACACCGCACCATCTCCTCGGCGAAAAATCAGGCCCGACCGCAGGCCGCTTGAGTCTTGCGTCCACCCTACGCCTCGTGCCATGAAGCAACAAGGGCACGGTTTACAGCTTGCGGAAGTGTCGGTTTGCTGGCGTTCGCAACCGCCGAAGTCTTATCGGCTCCCTGCAGTACATTCGGGTTGGATGGTTCTTCTTGACTTCCGGCTAATTCCGAGTAAAACTCCATCGCAACCGGGGTTGAAATTACCGCTATTTTCGCTCGTCTCTCCGGCTCGATCTGGCCACTCTTTTATTCCCGGCGGGTATCTTCCGGGCATGACCCTCGACCTCCGCAAAGCTCCTGCTGTTTGATTCGGATCGAACCAGTTAAACATTAGTCCCATTTAACTTTGATCCGATAAGCCCCGTAAGGACTTCGTCAGTGTTGGCGCCGTCGTCGCATCGATCACCAAAGTGACGTGACTGCTCGCACGCGTAAAAGCGGCGAGCAATCCTCTCGAATTGGCGGCGAACATGATACAAACGCGTGCTTCACGAGTGCGGCCCTCCAACCTATTTAGGGTGGCCGCTAGTTTTGCATTTGTCACCTTCCTCGCGCTGTGGACGATCGCTTGCGCGCACCGCGTCCGGCGCCACCCCCGGCTCAAGCGCAAGCTCCGACCGCCGCGCAGACTCAAATCGCTACCGCGGACTCTGCCCCTGCCCCCCTCCGCGCCAACTGTGGAGGGCAGAACCAACCGCCTTGCGGACCACCCGACTGCGGTGTTCTGAACGAAGAATGCTGTACCGGCAACGCCTGCCGCGGCGCCGGCCTGGTCTGCAAGAACGGGCTTTGCATTCCAAAAGGAGGGTCGTGCGGAGGCGTGGGCGAGCCCTGCTGTGTCAACAAGAATCCTATGTGCAGCAACTATCTTCTGAAGTGCATCGATAACGTCTGCTCCGGCGGGACTCAGGTCAGCGATCTATCCGTCACTCTCCGCACCAACGACGAAGATAAGGATGACGCCTCCGGCGTTCGTGTCGCCATCGACGGCCAAGCTACGTGGTCGCAGACCGACGACACCCACTACGATGAGTGGAGTACTCATACCTGGTCGCTGAATCCGTCCGTGCTTCGCCTCGACGACCTGTCGGGACGCTATGTCTCCATTTGCATGTTGCCGAACGGAGACGACACCTGGAAGTTCAATTTCCTTCTTCAAGGGAATCGCGATGATGGCCTCAAGTATGAGATTCGCAAAGATAACGTATTTCTCTCCGCGGACGCGCCCTGCCTCTCTTGGGACGCCACGCCTGATCCCACTCCTAAGGGCCAGTTCAAGGTCAACGGGAAGTGTTTAACCGTCACTAAGGGCGGGACTGTAGGGTCGACAGTCGTACTGAACGACTGCCTCGCCGGCGGCGGCGCGGGCCAGGAGTGGATTCTCGTTCCCAAGGTGAGCGCTCCGTCGCCCGTAGGATCGCGCACGGGTGAGATTCGCCACCTCGCACAGTGTTTGGGCCTCCCAGGCGTCGGCGCCCGTTTCTCGAGCTTCAGACCTGCAATGGCTCGCCCGCTCAGCAGTGGAAGTGGTTCGGTGGCGCCTCCACGCAGGTCACCGGAAATCTGGCCAAGTGCTTCGATCCCAATGGCCAGGGCGAAATCGTCGTCTCAACCGGGAACTCACCCAAGGTTGCAGCGGTCGATCAGACGCAGCACTTTCTCCAGTATGTCGCCTGCACTGGCGACCCATCCCAAAGCTGGACGCTGCCTGTCTGTGGCGTTGCAGGACAGGCGTGCTGTAATGGCGGGCTGGCCTGCCAGGACACCTTGACCTGCAAGAAAGGAGCTTGCAGCACCGATCCCTCCAACCTCAACCACCCCTACCTCACGTTGGAAACTACCAATGAGGACAAGGACCACGACACCTGGGCCTCCGTCGCAGGTCTCTGGTCGTGGCCCAGTGACAACAACACTCAATACGACAATTGGACTACTCACCAGGCTGCATTGACTCCCGACTCGACACCCATCGCCAGCCTTGCGCACGGCGAACTCTTTCTGCGTTCGATTCCCAACGGTGAAGATGAATGGAAACTGAACTTCATCGTCGATGCCGTGCGCGATGACGGCACCCACTATGAGTTCCGCAAAGATAACGTCTGGCTCACCAACGAGGGCGATTCTGCCAAGGAAATCCGCTGGGACCTCGGCCCACCGGGACTCGATATGCTCTGGAAAGACACCGATGCGAACGGGCTGCCCCTCAACCCGACCTGGCGCGGATCTCCCGGTGCCAAGTCGTGCATGACCGATTCGGGAGCCGGATGCTGGGATCCATTCCTGGTCTGCCCCTTCCATCCCGCTCCGCTGGTTTCGAACAATCTGTGTGACCCTGTTACGGGCAACTGCACTGGATCCACCCCGAACGACTATGGACGCTGCAGCTCTCAGTCTCCAACTTATGACCGCAGTTGGCTCTGTGGATGGCACGCCAACTGGTTCCCTGTCACCTTCGACGGAACCGCCGACTCCGCCGACTTCAGCACTTGGCCGGCAGACGGCGATTGGCACATTAGCTTCAGGCCAAACGATCCCGAGAGCAATATCGGACGATTCACGCTGCTTGCCGAGTTTGACTCCGATGAGACGACCGAAAATTTCATTTCCAAATTCTGGAAAAACCAAGTCGATCTTCAAATGATTGTGCACAAGAATCAGGCCCGGGTCATCGGATTGATGGGGCTCGACACCGAGCACGGCCCCCCGGGAGGGCATGGCGAGCTCCACCCCACCTATGTCTTGCAATTCCGTACTAGTGGCAGCGGCCCACCCATCGATCGCTGGGCGTTCTTTGTCCGCAACTGGGGCAACGAAGGCTACTGTGGAGGCAGCCAGCATTATCTTGACCTGCAACTGTTCACCTTGCGGTTCCCCGCACCACCCGGCGCGGAGGCAGCCACATCGGTCAAGTTCTTGGACGCACCCGACCTGGACGCCGGCAGCGAAAGCGGCTCAAGTTGGTCGGATTTCGGTGTTTCCGGGTTGTCGCCGGTTCAGCACGATACCAACGGTACCTTTGTTGAAATGATCTTCCATATCGGCCCTCCGGAAGACCACACCTTCATCGACGGCTCGGTGGATATGACATGGATGTGTGGAAACTCCGCCTGCCCGGAACCGTCGCCCACGACTCCCGCACCGCCGGCGCACCCGCCGGCAACAACTCAATACGAGGACGACGATTTATTGCCGGGTGCCAACCTTCTTACTAAGGCGCAGCTCGACGGGCTGAAGCCCCAGTTTCCGTCGCGGCGTAGATTGGCGAGCGTGGCCTCGCGACCGATTCAGACTATTCCATATACCCCGTCCGCACCTCAGGCGTTTAAGGTTGGCCAAGGGCCGGTGACCGATCGCACCGTGCCCGATACGGCCAGGCAACAACGCATGGTGGAGACCCAGAAGAGCATTTGTAAGACGCTTCCCAACGACTCAAAGCGACCGGCTGTTTGCAACTCTCTGCCTTAGCCGAGTGCCCGCCCTCACCGCCATGTTGTTGGCGGTAGGGCGGGAACCAGCCATCTTGACCCGCTCCTTGGTTACTTTCGTTTCTTTCACCGCCCGATTTCGCTGGCATTCCGCCTTCGCCACCCCGTACAACAGACTCATGGGGACAGAGTAGTGGTGTTTCTGGCCTGTCCGCGCCTTGGCGTCGACTACCGATAGCTCTTTGACAATTCAAATCGGAAACTGAGTTTGTGAGGATTCCTATGGGGTAAGCACCCGCTTGGGGTGGAGCACCCGCTTCAGCGGTGCAGTTCTGATTGGTACAGAGAGCGCGGCTTTAGCCGCTGGGGTAATGGTTCTTTCTGTCCCTGAGGCAGACAAGGGCGAAAACGACGGCCGTTAACTCCTACGGGCAGATATGGATAGCTATAACCGCATAAAGAATCAGTGACATGCGAACAATTTCCTCCCAAACCATTGATTCTAAACAACCGTGAATCAGCAAATTTAGCTAGTTTTGGTGCAGAGCAAGAAGCAGCAGAAGTCATCAGGCCGCTACCGACTCACTGACAAGCGCACCGACGACTGACAACTGATTTTCAGTACTTCGGCACTTTGGGGTCGATGCGTTCAGCCCAGGCGTTGATCCCGCCCGCCAGGTTGTGCACCCTGCTGAATCCCGACTGGCGCAGGAAATCGGCCGCCTTAGCACTCCGGCCACCCATCTTGCAATGGACCACGATCTCGCGGCTGGAATCCAGCTCGCTGACGCGTTTGGGCAGGTCGTTCAGCGGAATCAGGTGTCCGCCGATATTGCAGATCTGGTATTCGTGCGGCTCGCGCACATCCAGCACGAACAGGTCGTCACCCTTATCGAGGCGCTGCTTAAGCTCTTCCACTGTCATATCTGCCATAGTGTTGGGTGCGACTGCTTCCTCTCCACGAATTCCGCAGAACTGATTGTAGTCGATCAGTTTTGTCACGGTCGGATGAGTTCCGCAGACCGGGCAGTCAGGGTTCTTGCGCAACTTCAACTCTCGGAAACGCATCGCTAGCGCATCGACCAGCAACAGGCGCCCGATCAGCGGCTCGCCCGCCCCCAGAATCAATTTAATGGTTTCTGTGGCTTGGATCACCCCGACGAGGCCCGGGAGAATGCCCAGCACTCCGCCCTCCGCGCACGAAGGAACCAAACCCGGCGGAGGCGGCTCGGGATATAGGCAGCGGTAGCACGGGCCCTCTTTGGTCGCGAACACGCTGGCCTGTCCTTCGAAGCGGAAAATCGAGCCGTAAACATTGGGTTTTCCGGTCAGAACGCAGGCATCGTTGACCAGATAGCGGGTAGGGAAGTTGTCAGTTCCATCGGCAATTACGTCGAACTCGCGAAACAGTTCCAACGCATTCGCGCTGGTCAATCGAGTATCGAACTTGCGCACCTCGACGTTGGGATTGATTCCACGAAGGGTATCGGCTGCCGAATCAAGCTTCTTGCGCCCCACGTCTTCGGTGCCATGGATGATCTGGCGATGCAGGTTGGTGAAATCGACAACGTCGAAATCCACCATGCCAAGGGTGCCAACGCCCGCAGCAGCGAGGTACAAGCGCGAGCGGAGATCCCAGGCCGCCTGCTCCGATGCAAAGCACTTTAGCCTGCTTGAGCTTGAGCTGACCTTCCATGCCCACTTCGGGCATGATCAGGTGGCGGGAGTATCGCAGGATCTCGTCGTTATTGAGGGCAGTGACTTTTTCCGCAATGCCGGCCATGACTGCCTCAGTACCCCCCACCAGCGATTGACGGAACGATGGATAACGTGTCCCCGTCCTTCACTGCAGTCTGCTCTTGCTGCAGATAACGGATGTCGTCATCGTTCAGGTACAGGTTCACGAAAGCCCGCAATTTGCCCTCATCGTTGTAGAGGTGCTTTCGTAACTCGGGGTAGTTGGACGTGAGGGCGTTCAACGCCTCCCCGACCGTGCCCGCAGGCACTTCGATGGCAGATTGCTTGCCGGCATATTGACGCAGTGGAGTAGGAACAAGGATTTTCATTGGTCTATAAATGATGCCTCGCGCTCCTTCTGAGATTCATTGCGCTGAACTCAAGATATCGCATTTCTGCCACGACCATTAGAGCTAGCGAACCGCCAGGTCAGCTAGTGCGGCAACGTCAGGTACCTCGAGGTCGGGCTGGGCTGCTACAAACCTGGTAGCGGCAGCCGGCCTGCCCTGACGACGATTGACCCAGACGGTCGCGATTCCCAACTCACGAGCGGGCACTACATCGTGAAAGAGGCTTTCCGCGACGTGCAGCAGTCGGCTTCTCTCAATACCAAGGCGATCCAGAAGCGTCTCGAAGTTGCGAAGCGACGGTTTGTAGCTTTGCACCTGCTGTGCTGTAACAACATTGTCGAGTTGAACTCCCAGTTTCGGAGCCGTCAAAGCAAACAAGTCGTCGTCAATGTTGGAGAGAACCGCCAGCTTGTAACGAGATTTCAGGTGTTTCAGAGCCGATACGGTGTCGGGAAACGGCTCCCAGTCGCGAATCGATTCGGCCAGGCCATTAGCTTCGTGTTCAGTGACTTGAATGCGAAATTCCTTGGCAAAATCGCGGGCGACATTGCTCAGCACTTCACGATAGGGGCGATAAGCTTGAGCCTGCTCTTTCGGCTCGAATTCCGAATACAAGTTCAGGAGTTGGTCATCGTTCGTTGCGCAACCCTTGCTCTGGAGGAGAGGCCGAAGATAGCCGAGGATGCCACTCTCCCAATCGATGAGTGTGCCGTAGCAGTCGAAGGACAAATATTGAAAGCGTGAGAAATCGAGCATACAGGATCAATTTTGTGGTGAGTCAATTTTGTTGCAAGCGTAAAAAGCTGCGCTAGTCAGCTTTGACAACAGCAGCGGTGACTTTGAGCGAAGCAAACTTGCGCTGTAACGCATCCAGAGTTGACGACGACTCGGCTTTTTCTTCAGTCGTGATCTCTGGGCCGGAATTGGTTCCTGCGTCCGGCTGCTCCGCCTTCACTTCCTCGGGACGGTCAGGTGTTCCTTCGGCTGCCGGA
Organism: uncultured Acidobacteriaceae bacterium; assembly: GCA_963696575.1. GTDB lineage: Bacteria > Acidobacteriota > Terriglobia > Terriglobales > Acidobacteriaceae > DASRAA01. The sequence goes on along the minus strand of CAVOKT010000004.1, from coordinate 31,813 downwards.
CTCGTGGGTGTTGCTGCGTGGTTGGCCGGACTCCTCTTTCTCCAGAAACTTTCGCGTGTTTAACAGAGGCCGTGCCAGCGACGGGTTGTAGCTGGTCCAGGCGGTCTCCACTTCGCTCTCCCGCTCGAACTGTGCGCGCATGCTCTCCATCTTCGAGTCGAGGTCGTCGAGGTAGTGCAACATCAGCGCCTCGGGAAACATCGGCAGCTTGGGCGAGCCGAACTCATATTGCCCGTGATGGCTGATGATGAGGTGCTCGATGAGGATTTTCAGCTCCTCCGGAAAGCCCGGGACATGCGCGAGCTTATCGTGCAGCATTTCCAGCTCGATGATCATGTGGCCCAGCAATTGGCCCTTGGTGGTGTATGAGATCGAACGCTGGTAGGCCAGCTCGTGGATCTTGCCGATATCGTGCAGGAACGCGCCGGTCAGCAGCAGGTCGCGATTCACCTGCGGATAGTTTCGCGACGACGAGATCGCAGACGGTAAACAACGACACCACGTGATCAAGCAATCCGCCGACGATAAGCATGATGCAGTGTCTTGGCTGCTGGCGCGTTCTTATAGGCCGTGGCGATGGCCTCGTCAGCCATGAAGTCTTGCACCAGCCGCTTGAGCCAGGGATTCTGAAAGCTTCTCCACGAACTCGCCCAGCGTGCGCCACAGCTGGTCGATGTCCTTCGATGTTTTCGGCAGATAGTCGGAGTGATCGATTTCGCTCTCGCCAGCTTGCGCACTTTGTGGAGGTAAGCTGCCAGCGCCCGTTGTACTTCTGCACCGTGCCCTTGACCTTGACGAAATCGTCCTGCTCGAACGCGTTCAGCGCCTCGGCAACGTTGTCCCACATGTTGGCCTGCACCTGGCCGGTCCGGTCGGCAATGCGCGAGCGACAGGTAAGGCTCGCCGTTCTTCTTGGTCTTTACCTGCTTGGAAGCGACCACGAAATTCGAAGTTACGGCCTGATTTTCGTGCTGCTGGCAGTCGCGGAGATAGAAGTCTTTCATGGTGGTCCTCGGGGCGTTTCGCTCGACGAAAGACCGTAGAAGGCTTATCGTACCGCAACTGCCAGCGGGTGTGTGCGTCAAATGGCGATCCCCGCGGCGGCCCTTGAAAGGCGATCAGAGCCGCCGAAGGAATTAGAAAGGCGCACCGCGGTGCGCCTTTAGTCCGCAGATTATCGGAACGTCTAGAACACTATGAACTTCTTTTTTTCTTCGGCTTCTTCGCATCGTCTGCCGAAGACGCCGTAGTGTACACCGGCTTGGTCTCATTCGGGCTCGCACCGCGTATCCACGTATCCAGGTTTGATGTCGATGTAGGCATTCTCGCGCAGCTTAGTGAGGTATTCGCGCAGCGCGGGCTGCATCTTCACCATGTAAAGCCGTTCCTGAATCCGAGGCTCCACTTCTTTCAGAGTCGGAATACCTTCTGACTGATGTTCAGTCACCTTCGAGAATCACCCAACCCTGATTCGTCCGGATGGGCTCGGTGAATTGCCCAGCCTTCAACTTGAAAACCTGGTCTTCGAGTTGCTTCGACAGCGTGCCCCGCTTGAAATATTCCAGATCGCCGCCCTGGGCTGCAGTTGGACCACCTGAATTCTTCTGGGCCAATTCGTCAAACTTCGCGCCCTTGCGACTCGGCATAGATCGCGTCCGCCTTGGCTTTCGCTTTCGCTACCAGCGCTTCTTCGGACTTCCGGGGGCGGTGTCTGCCCAGCCTCTGTCTTGGCAGGTGGAGATGCCTGGGTGGAGATCAGGATCTCGCTCAACCGGACCGGCTCCGGCTGCTGCAATTCACTCTTGTGCTGGTTGTAAAAATCCTGAATCTCCTGCTGGGTCACGCTGAGGTGCGCACCAACTTCCTGCTGGATCACCTTTTGGGTCAGGATCTGTCCTTCAGATTCTGCTTGAACTCCTCGAACGAAACACCCTGCGCCTGCGCCGCCTTTTCCAGATCTTCCATGGAATCTGCGTGCATCTGCTTACGAAGTTCGTCCAGGCGCTTGATTACATCGGTGTCGGCGCTGAGTCCCAGCTCCTTGGCTTTCTGGGTGAGCAATTGGGTATCAATCAGATCCCGCAGCAGGTCCTTTTACTGGGGTTGGCTCTCCGCCGGAATATTGGGATCAGCCTTACTCTGTTCGGTCTTCAACTGATCATCGCTGCGTTGCAGGTCCGAAAGCGAAATGATGCTGCTGTTGATGCGGACGATGATCTCCTCGACTACCGTCTGGTCGCTGGGCTGGTTTGCCGCGGGGGCTGCAGTACTCGCAGCTGCAGCCGGGGGAACCGATCCCACTGGCAGCGCGGCTTGGCCCTGCTGTCCAACCAGCAATGGAGCAATAAGGAGGAACGGGAACAAGATAACTGCGGATTTCTTCATCAATAACCTAATGCGAGGGCCAGCTCGCGCAGAGTCTCACCGGGAGCGCGTGCAGATACCAACCATTGTTATTCTACTTCATTCGGCCGCGACAACCCCTCCGAATCGAAACACCAATTCGCAGGCAATGTTGCAAATGACAATCGGCTTCATTGTTGACGAAACTGATTCTAGCGCTGACCGTAATTGACATCCAGTTGAGATTGCGCCAATCGCTACTACTTTGGTAATCCCCAAAAGGGTGACGGGCTTCACGGAACGGCACACGATCGCTGCTATATGATGTACGGTTTGCATGCCCGGGGCGGTTGACCTCTGACGCCCGGACCGGAAAGGCCTCATCCATGAAGTACGTAGTATTACTCGGAGCAACCATTATCATGGCTTCCCTCGTGAGCAACGCCAGCGACACCCTGGCAACCATGGCTCCTGACCTCGCGCAGTTGCAGAAGATGACATCGCGCTTTGCGCCAACTGAGTTGAATGTCGATCTGTCGAATCTGTCCGCCGGTGATCGCGCTGCGCTGGTGAAACTGGTGCAGGCTGCCCGCGTTATCGACGACATCTTCATGACCCAGTACTGGAGCGGCGATCATGCTCTCTATGCCAAATTGCAGCAGGATACGACCCCGCTGGGTAAGGCTCGCCTGCATTACTTCTGGATCAACAAAGGTCCGTGGTCTTCGCTGGATAACGATAAGTCATTCATCCCCGGAGTTCCGGAGCACAAGCTGCCAGGTGCGAACTTCTATCCCGAGACCATGACCCGAGAACAGTTCGAAAAGTGGGTAGCCGCTCTCCCGGAAAAGGATCAGACCCAAGCCAAAAGCTTTTTCACCGTCATCCGCACCGACGAGAAGACTACCTTCAAGATCGTTCCTTACAGCGAGGCTTACCAGGAAAACCTGCAGCGCTGCGCAAAACTGCTGAACGAAGCTGCCGCGCTAACTGACAACGCAACCCTGAAGCGGTTCCTGACGACTCGCGCAGCCGCCTTCCTGTCCAACGACTATTACCAGAGCGACGTGGCTTGGATGGATCTCGACGCCCCCTTGGACATCACCATCGGCCCTTACGAGACCTACAACGATGAACTGTTCGGCTATAAGGCTTCGTATGAAGCGTACGTCAATGTCCGTGACGACCAGGAAAGCGCGAAGCTGGGCGCCTTCGCCAAGAACCTTCAACAAATCGAGAATAACCTGCCGATTGACGCGAAATATCGCAACCCCAAGATCGGGGCCCAGGCACCCATCCGGGTAGTGAACGAAGTGATCAGTGCCGGAGACGGAAATCACGGAGTGCAGACCGCTGCCTACAACCTTCCCAATGACGAGCGGGTCGTCGCGGAAAAGGGCAGCAAGCGCGTTATGCTGAAAAACATCCAGCAGGCAAAATTTGACCAAACGTTGGTGCCGATTTCGCAGTCGCGTGCTGGCCGCAGACGAGCAGGCGGATTTGAGTTTCGAGTTATTTTTTACACATATCCTGGCGCACGAATTGTGCCATGGTTTGGGTCCGCACCAGATTACGGTCGACGGCAAGCCAACCACACCGCGCGAGCAATTGAAGGAACTGTACAGCGCAATCGAAGAAGCCAAGGCGGACGCCACGGGCCTGTTTGCGCTGCAATACATGCTCGATCACACCCCAGAGATGGGACTGGCTGGCGTCTTGAAACCCGGCCCCGAATCCGAAAAGCAGTTGTACACGACCTACCTTGCGTCATCGTTTCGGACGCTGCGCTTTGGACTGGGTGACGCCCACGGCAAAGGGATGGCCATGCAGGTCAACTATCTGATCGATAAGGGCGGATTCGTGGCGCGTCCCGACGGCACCTTCGCCGTGGACTACTCCAAGATCAAGGATGCCGTGCGCGACTTGACCCACGACTTGCTGACGCTGGAGGCGGAAGGGAATTACGCCGCTGCGAAGAAGATGCTGGATACCATGGGCGTCTTGCGTCCGGACTTTCAGAAAGCGCTGGCCAAACTGAGTGATATTCCGGTGGACATCGAGCCGATATTCGTAACCGCCGAAAAGATCGCACCGTCGCAGCACAAATAACAGGAACCTGGCGCATTTCGCACCGCAATCGTGGTCGCTGGTCCCGCGCCCGCCGTGAAAAGTTGTGCGGGTTAGCTTAGACTGGTGACAGACGTTCTTCGTGGAACGGTCTGTGTTTTCTTCATGGTATTCCGGCGCATCACGTTTCTGCGAGTTGTACTCGCTGCAATCCTGCTTCTGTTCGCGTGCGCCGGGCCTCTCCAGGCTCAGACGCTGCCGCTTACCTCCGGCCCCGTCCTTCCACTTTTTCGTGCTCTGCGCAATGTCGGATTGGATCCGCACAACGTATTCAAGATCCGCGAAGCAGCCATCGATCGCGAGGATATTCACATCTGGTTGAATGACGGCACCATCGCGTTTACCCAAAGCGTTGATGGCCGAATCACCGGCGCGTATTTCGAGGGCGAGGGAGAAGTGCTGATTCGTCCTCCTGACCGCAGGGAGCGCGCCTCACTGGCTTTGTTTGTGAAGGAGGGCGTTCTCGAAGAACAGTTCTCCTCTGCCTATCTGCGCTTCAACGACGATACCGCGCAGGAATTGCAGCCATATCTGCGCCCATTTGACGATGGCGCGGCCTTCGTCACGCGTAACGATGAGCACGTTCGCCGGGTGGCGGAGATGGATGCAATGCGCCTGGCGATTGCATTTTCCAGTGGTCCGGCCACGGTTGGCCCTGGAGAACCCACGCCGCCGGCCGACCGCCTTTTGCATGCGAGAGTGGCTGGCGATCATCTCGGCATCTTCGATGTTTATTACGACACTCGCAGTCCCGAACAAATCATGGTCGGCAAGACTTCAACGATTCACGACGACACGTATTACGACCTGTGGATGAGTTTTCGCATGCGTTCCGTGCGCAACCAGGCTTTATCGACTTCTCGCTTCCACGGCCCCACTGGACCAGCCTTTACCCGCGACGCGTTCCAGGTGACGAAGTACACCATGGATGTGACCATCGATCGCTCCCTGAGCTTGTCGGCGGATGCAAAGCTCGATGGGACCGTCCTGCAGGGTGGAGCTCGCGTGCTCATGTTCGAACTATCTCGTTACCTGCAACTCAAGTCCGTGGAAATGGATGGGAAACCGCTGGAGTTTATTCAGAACGAGTCTGTGGAAGGCAGCGATTTGTCGCGGCGAGGCAATGACTTGGTGGCGGTGGTCTTCCCGCAGCCGCTGCAACTGGGAACGTCGTTGCAACTGAAGTTCAATTACGCCGGTTCCGTGCTCTCCGACGCTGGTGGCGGACTCTTCTACGTGGGAGCCCGCGGGATTTGGTATCCAAATCGTGGCGTCTCCATGGCGAACTATGACATTACGTTCCGGTTTCCCCAACCCTGGACGCTGGTGGCAACCGGCAAACAGGTTTCGCTGGATCAGGACGGCACGCAATGGATCGGTCATTGGCTAAGCGAGGGGCCGGTTCCCATAGCGGGCTTCAATCTTGGGCGATACGTGCGCAGCACAGCCAAGGCCGGCGACGTCGTGGTCGAGTCTTACGCCACACGTGGTGTCGAAAAAGACTTGCAAAAACCCTCTCAAGTCGCGATGGCGTCAGCTACCCAGTCGCCAATGTCTCCCCAAGTGCCCGCGGCTCTTCCCAAGAGTGGAGCGGCGCCGAATCCTACGGTTGGCGGCGCGCAGCTTGCTGCCCGGGCCGCCGCGACCATCACGTCCCTGGAGAAGATGTTCGGACCCTATCCCTTTAGTTCGCTTGCGCTCACCCAGCGTCCTGGCTCCGACAGCCAGGGCTGGCCCGGCATGATCTTTCTATCGAGTTACGTGTATTTGACTACGGCGCAACGCCAGGCTGAGCACGTCTCCTACGCCGATAATGTACTTTTCGAAGAAGTGATGATGCCGCATGAAGTCGCACACCAATGGTTCGGCGACCAGGTGTCATGGGCCAGTTATCACGAGCAATGGTTGCTGGAAGCGATCGCCAACTACTCGGCCCTCATGCTTATGGAGCAACAGACTCCCGCTAACATGCAGGTCATGTTGCAAGCCTATCGGCAACTACTGGCGTCCAAATCCAAAGACGGAGATCCTTTTGTCGAAGCTGGGCCAGTGACTCTTGGCAATAGGCTGGCCTCCTCCAAGTTTCCGGGCGGCTACGAAATTATCACTTACGGACGCGGCACCTGGCTGCTGCATATGCTGCGCGAGATGTTTCGCGACGCCTCCCGCACGGCGGACAATCCGGACGGCAACGACCGGGCGTTTCTTGCCCTCTTGCGAAACGTGTATGACCAGTATCGAGGGAAAGAAATCACCAACGCCGACTTCGAACGGGCGGTCGAGGCAGAGCTTCCGAAATCTTTGTGGTTCGAGAACCGCAAATCACTGGACTGGTTTTTCGACGGGTGGGTGAATGGCACGGCGTTCCCACGTTTCGAGATCAAGGATGTGCGCTTCGTCTCAAAAGCGGGGCAGCCTACAGCCACGGCAACGGTGCGCCAAATCGACGCGCCCGACGATCTTGTGACCAGCATTCCTGTCTATGGTTTGGTGGGCGACAACCGCATCTATTTGGGTCGGGTGTTCGCCGAAGGACAGGAGACGCGAATCACTCTGCCTGTGCCTGCCAACGTAAGGCGACTCATTCTGGATCCGTACCAGACGGTCCTGTCAGCTCCTTGATCGGGCAGAAGTCGCGTTCAGCGTCGACGCTAATCCGATGGCAGCCGCTTATGGGTAAATGCCTTGGCATTCGCGCCTTGATAACTCCTCGCAAGCTGCCCCGTTCCCCGCAAGAGGTACTTATACGTCGTGAGTCCTTCCAAGCCAACGGGGCCGCGGGCGTGCAGCTTGCTGGTCGAGACGCCAACTTCGGCTCCGAAACCATATCGATAGCCGTCCGCGAAACGCGTTGAGGCGTTGTGAAACACCCCAGCCGCATCAACCGCTGCCAGAAAGCGTTCTGCGGCAACCGAGTCCTCAGTCACGATCGCTTCCGTGTGACCCGATCCGTAAGCGTGAATGTGCTCAATGGCATCGTCAATCGAGTTGAGCACGCGAATCGCCAGCACCAGGTCGGAGTGCTCCCTGTGCCAGTCGTCGTTAGCAACTGCTTCAAGTGAATGGCTGGCCAGGATCGCGCGCGTCTTCTCACACCCGCGAATCGCCACGTGGCGCGAGCTAAGCCGTTCCGCCAACTTGGGGAGAAACGATTCGGCGATCCGGTCGTGGACGAGCACAGTTTCAGCCGCATTGCACGCGGCGGGATAGTCCGTTTTGGAGTCATCGATGATCGCCAGCGCCATGTCGAAGTCGGCCGCCGCGTCAACATAGATGTGGCACACACCTTCCGCGTGACCAAGCACTGGAATCCGCGTGTTGGCTTGCACGAAGTCGACGAGTTGCTTGGAGCCCCGTGCAATCACAAGGTCGACAAGGCCGTTAAGCTCGAGCAACTCGTTCACGGCGGGGCGACCGCGCAGCAAGCTGATTGAGCCCATCGGAAAACCTAGTGGCAACGGTTCGAGGCTGCCCATGAGTGCCGTCGCAGTCCTCTCTACTTCAGCGCCGGGTTTAAGGATGACCGCATTCCCCGATTTCAAAGCCAGCGCGCAGATTTGAGTTACGGCATCGGGGCGGGCCTCAAAGATAACCGCCAACACTCCCAAAGGACACGTGATCTTTTCCAGCACCAGGCCGGCGTCGAGTTCGGTTCTCTGGAGCACGCGACCGAGTGGATCGGGCAATGCCGCGACGGCGCGCATGGAGCGCGTCATTTCGCCGATCTTCTTGTCTGTGAGACGCAGGCGTTCGTACGTGGCTCGGTTGATCTCGCCCGATGCGAGCATGAGGTCGGCCTGAGCCAGGTCCTCGGCATTGGCTGCGAGCACGCGCTCGCGAGATCGGTCGATGGAGTCGGCGGCCGCGTGAATCGCCGCACTGCGCTGCTGGGATGAGGTGGCAGCAAGCCGGCGCGAGGCCCGCTTGGAAAAAACCGCGGCTCCCCGCGTGGACAATATCACGTCGTCCCTCTCGGCAGGAAGAGAGTCCCCACAATTTCGCCTGCGCAAACTCTTTCGATCACCTGCGGCAAGCGTCCGTTGGCAATGACGGCCAGCCCATTCGCCTCCGTGGCAATGCGCGCGGCTTCAAGCTTGGTCGACATGCCGCCTCTTCCTCGGCCATTCTTGCCTTGCGCAAAATTCAGGACCTCGTCAGTTATGTCCGTCACCTGCTCGAGAAGCTGAGCTCCATCCGCGCTCGGTTCGGCGGTGTAGAGGCCATCGACATCCGAAAGCAAAAGGAGCAGCTCGGCGTCGATGTGCGTCATCACCAGAGCCGAAAGCTTGTCGTTGTCACCGAAAACACGTTCTCGCTCCGCCGAGTCCGTGCTTTGGTCGAGCTCAGCGGTCGAGACAGTGTCATTTTCGTTGATAACCGGAATCACTCCCAGCGCGAGCAGAGCGACCAGCGTTGAGCGGAGATTGCTGTAGCGCCCGGGTTCGCGAAAATCGTCCTCCGTCAGCAGGACCTGCGCTGTGCGGCACCCCAGCTTGTCAAAGGCATCATCGTAGATTGCCATGAGGCGGCTTTGTCCGATGGCTGCACAAGCCTGAATCTGTGCCAGTTCCGTGGGTCGCGTCGACAGACCGATCCGCTCCATGCCCAGACCGACCGCGCCGGACGAAACCATCAGTACGTCACGTCCCTGTTGCCGCAACCTCGCCACCGCCTCGGCAATCCCGTAGAGGTGGCTGAGGGCCAGACGGCCATCGTCGCGCATAACGACGTTAGTCCCCACCTTGATGACAATGCGGTGGGCGTTAGCAACCTTCTCGCGAATAAGAGTGCTCGGCTGGATTTCGGGTATGTGATTCATAATTCGACAGAAGGTGCGTCTACAGGCAGCCCGCAAAGATGCACGCCTGTGCGTGCCAGCTTGCCTGCGCCTGGGAACGACCAGTCTAACAAGTTGAAACGGAAGTCGCTGCAGCTGCTAACGAATGTGCAGACTGCCGAGACGATCGAGAGGCGATGCAAATAGCATTGCGTGCCTGCTCACTTGGGTCGAGACACGAATGCAAATGCAAACAGCCGCCCACCTTGGTGATGGGCGGCTGCGGTCAAATCGCGCCGTCGATTAGTCGCATCCAACTTTAAGCTAACTGGCGCGACGGCGAGGCGCGTTGTCAACATCGCGAGAATTGACAGCGTTCCAGTCTTTGATCTGTTTCATCGCTTCCTCTTTGGTCACGCCGTACCGCTCCTGGATCTTTCCCACCAACTGGTCATGCTGCCCGGCGATTACGTCGAGATCATCGTCGGTGAGCTTGCCCCATTTTTCTTTGACTGAACCTTTCATCTGTTTCCATTTGCCTTGGAGCTGATCTGAATTCATGTTCGTCTCCTTTTTAATGCGATAGTTGCCGTTTTCTAAGGACGCGCCGAGTCTAGCCGGTTAACTACACTCGTCTCGGTCCATGTCGTACTGTAGGCTGCTCGGCTGAAAACGCACATCCGGCACAATCCCTAGCCGTCAGCGGAATAATCCCTAAAATGTCCCCAAGGAATTTCGGTTCGGCGATATGCCTTTGACAGCGCCAATGAATGAATGAAAGGCGACAGGATTAGGGCACTCCCCGGCGTGTCCGCAACAATTCGGATAGGTAGGTGAAAGTTGCACCAGATCCTAAGGTAATAGCCTGATTGTCGCCCCCGAAAACTACGACTATGGTTGCATACGTAACTGCGGCAGCTACCAATTCAACTCCCACCAACCGGCAGACGTCGGCTAGTTCAAGGTGACCCAGCTGGCGTCTGCTCCTGTCCTTCTTTGCCCGGAGCGCGCCCTTCGCGTGCCTCTGGGACCCATCGCCTCGCCTAAGGCAGATCGATGTAACTGGTAGGGGATGCGCCTTATATATCAGTCCATCGTTTGTCGCTAAAGTCCATTAACAACGCGCGTAAACATATTCCCATCGCGGAGAAAGTCCAATGAACGCCAACATTCTGTGCATTGACGATAGCGAAGTGCGTGCCAGAGATCGCCAGAAAACTTTGGAGGCGGCCGGATTCGTCGTTACGACCGCGCACGACCAGACCCAGGCGATTGCGTTGCTTAATTCGCATCGCGTCGACGCGATCTGCGTTGATTCCCGGTCAGCCGCAGGTATAGGGCGGGTGGGAGCCGTAGTCAGGCGCTTGCGCCCCCACGTCCGGGTCATTCTCATCTGCGGTGATGGCACCGTTCCTACCAGATTTCAGGAACATGTGGACATTGTGATGGACGAGTCGGATTTCAACCGCAGGGCTCCGCATGTGATCGACGGATTGAGTGACTTTCACTGTCCGTTCTTCGTGGAATGGCTCAATGATTGGAAGCGCCGGACGGCTCCGGGTATTCCAGCGCCTTCCCAGCTTGCGTCTATGTCTTTAAGAAGTGATGTCGCACGTAGCTAACGCCCAAGAAAGGAGAAGCTTACATGGTGACGATTCTGATTATCATTTTGATCTTGGCTTTGGTTGGCGCTCTGCCCACCTGGCCCCATAGCAGGAGTTGGGGCTACTATCCCAGCGGCGGCCTGGGATTAATTGCGTTGATCCTCATCATTCTCTTGCTGCTTGGACGCATCTAAAGCAGCGTCAAGAAGCCCGTGTATTCCCGCCGAACGGTCCATATCTGCTTTAGGGGGATAGCGTGACGGACGGCGGGATTACATCCGCGGATTTGAATCGATCGGCCAACTGACAAATTCCCAAAACTCGGTACCAGCCCCGTTCTCTGCGGCTACAGACACACTATTGCCGTAGGATTGCTACAAGGATGGCCTGGCTTTCGACCCGTCTAAACTGCCGGACTCCGCCCCTGAATGATTCGAATCAACATAACAACGAGTGCCAAGACCAGCAAAATGTGGATAAAGCCACCCAGGGTGTACGAACTCACGACCCCCACCAGCCACAACAACAGCAGTATTATAAAAATTGTCCAAAGCACGTTTGTACTCCTTATCTCGCAATGGTTCTCCCATTCGCTGCGATTGCCCCATCCGACCATGGTTCGTTCACCCATCCGTACGGTTTCTTTTTAAAGATCGGGCTTGAAAGGGCGTGCTAATTTGCCCCCGCTCCGTGGAGTGTCGTCCATCCAACAGGTTCATCCCGTTACTTCTTCCCCTGGTCCTGAACGCCCTCCGACTTGGTCGCGAACCTCTTCACCGCTGCCAGGAAGGGTTCCGAGCCGCTTGGCGCCGCAGTCCGTCCCTGCAAAATGTCCTTAAAAGACGCGTCCTGGCCATAGAAGGCGCTGGTCGCACCGCTATCTTGCTCGATGACGGCTCCATTCACGGTCAGGCCGGCAAATACTCCGCGTGCGCGCGAGTACGTCAGGACTTCAGCCCGCATCTTCCAGTCAGTTTCCCCCTCCGTCTGACGACCCACCGGTCCGGCGGCCACGGAAGCGTCGGCTCCCAGCTTGAATTTGCTCGAAAGCAGTTTTTCCATCCCGTCGTGGTTCATGACCAGCATCACCAGGTCGACCGCTTCTCCGCCAATCTGAAGTCCCCAGCTTCCACCAACCACTTTGAACGGCGCGGGTGCACTCCAGCCCGTAGATGTACGGCACGTCGCCACGCCTTTCCCGTACTCGGCGCCGAATATAAAGCCACCCTTCATCAGTGCTGGGGCGACGCCGACACATACCGCTTTGTCCATGATGTCTTCCGGAATACCCTTGTCCGGCGCCGCCATGATCTCAGTCAGAACGTTGGCCGAAGCCTGGACTCGCTTAACTTCATCTTCTCGATCTTCGGCCCACGCGCACGTCAAAGTCGCCGACAAAAGTGCGCCGCATACTGCGATCTTTAAAACCAAGCTCTTTTTTGACATTTCCGCTCCTCGTATTCAAACGCGTTGTCGGCCGCAGCCGAAAGATCACTCATGAAGCTACGGTAGGTCGGCCTGGCGGCGGCAACCATCGGGTGGAGGCCGTAGCTCAGGTCGAGATATCCCCTAACCGATGTGCGTTTGAAATGAAGAGTTAAGAAGTGCGACGCTCAAAAACGACACGCTTACGAAGGGTCAGTCGAAAAGTTGTTTGGCCAGGTCAGGATCGAAAGCCGGACTCACGAAGGAGTGGCCTTCTTCAAGCCGATGTAGCGCCACCATCAATAATTCCTCAGCGTCCGATTTCAGCAGATATCCAGAGGCGCCCGAAGCTGCCGCGGCACGCAACATCTCCTCCGAGTCATGCATCGTAATGAGCAATATCTTGGTGCGGGGAAGTGAGTTATGCAATCGGGACGCCACCTCTAAGCCGTTAGGCGGCGGCATAGAGATGTCCATGATCAGAATGTCTGGAGTCAGTTCTTGCGCCAACTTCAGAGTCTGGCTTCCATCGCCCGCCTCGCCGCACACCTCGTACTGTTTCGTGGCTTCGAGAATGGTGCGTAAACCGCGCCGCACGAAGGTATGATCATCCGAAAGCAGAATCCGAGTAGACGTCATGAAAAGGCCAGCACATTGATTTCAGCGCACTTGCGCCGCTGTGTATATAGGGCAAACTACGTATTTTGCCCTGATCAAGGTTCAACTACTTTGTTTCGAATTGCATACCGTACTAATTCGGCGACCGAGTGCACGTCTAACTTCCGCATAATGTTGGTCCGATGCGTGTCAGAGGTCTTGGTTGCGATTCCCAGAACGGTAGCGACTTCCTTGGCAGTCTTTCCCTCCGCGAGCAGTTGAAGGATCTCGCGCTCCCGTGCAGTCAGGCGCTTGCGCATCATTTCCGCCGGATCCGTCACCCGGCTGCCGCGGTTCGCCAGGAACATCTCAGTAACCCGCGAAGTGAAGAATGGCTTGTGATGGCTCAGGGCCTCCACCGCGCGAACCAGATCGGTGTCGGAGTCTGACTTTAAAACGTAGCCGCGTGCTCCTGCTTCCATCACTTCCGCCGCCATCTCGTCAGAATCATGGTGGGTGATCACCAGGACCTCTGTTCTAGGGCAGGCCTTTCGGATCTGCCGGGTCGCCTCCAACCCATTCAAGTCCGGCATGCTGACGTCGATAACAATGACATCAGGACTCAGCTGCGCGCACTTCTCCACCGCTTCACGGCCAGAGCGGGCTTCGCCACAAACCTGCCAGCCCGGATGCTCTTCGATGAGCATCTTGAGACCCTTTCGCACCACATCATGATCGTCTGCAATCATCACCTTCAAAGCGCTCATGTTGCCTCACTTAATGGAGTTATAACGTGAATCGTTGTGCCTTTACCGTTCGATGTTACTTCAAGCTCCCCGCGAAGCTGTCGTAAACGCTCCCGCATGCCGAGCAGTCCGACTCCCAGCGCCACGTTTTCCTGGCGCGATACCAATTGCTCGGGGGCTATACCTTTGCCATGGTCGATAACATAAAGATGCAGGCAATCATCCGCCGTCTCCAGCCGGACCATTGCCGTGCGGCTGCCGGAATGCCGGTGGACATTCGTCAGGCTCTCCTGAACCACCCGAAATATCGCGATCTCCACCTCCGTCGGCAGGCGGCGCAGGCTATCCGGCAGATTCAGGGCCACCTCAATCGAGCTTCGCTGAGAAAATCCGTTGGCGAACCAGCGAATTGCCGGCAACAGCCCAACATCGTCCAGCATCGGAGGATGCAGTAAATGCGAAAGCGTCCGAACTTCCTTCAGAGCATCGTCGACCAGGGTCTTGCTTTCTGTTACGGCGTTGCTCCCGCGCTCATCCAATCGTGAAGTGTCCCGCCCTAGATAGGAGAGATTCATTTTTACCGCGGTAAGGGTTTGGCCAAGAGAGTCATGCAGGTCTCGTGCTAGCCGTCGTCGCTCATCGTCTCGAATCTGCAGCAATCGTCCACTCAGCCGGCGTACCGCGCTTTCGGCTCGCTTGAGCCCGGTGATGTCCTGAACGACAATGCCCATTTGCGTGACGACGTCGCCCTCCTTTGTAATCGGGAACATCGACTTCAGCCACCATCCTGTCGCCCCGGGCATCGAGGGGATCGGCCCTCTGATCTCCTGGTTTAACGCCGCGTTGCCGGTACGGGCAACCTCGCGGAGCAACGGCTCAGTCTGCGAAGACAGGTCCGCGATGACGTCACGTATCGGTCTCCCCACCTGGCCATGCGGATCCAGTCCATTGAGCTCGGCAAACGGAGCATTGATTCGCTGGAAACAAAGCTCCTTATCGACAATTGCCAGCCCAACTGGTGCGTTGGAGAAAAAGGCATTCAGTTGCGCCTCGTGCCGCTCAATTTCCTCTCGCTGCTGTTTGCGCTCGGTGATATCGCGCGTGATCACCGCATACCCACGGGGCTGACCAGCGTCATCTCGCAAAAGAGTCACATCGGCAGTCGCCCAGAAGTGGGTTCCGTCTTTCCGAACCTGTCGACATTCATCATTGATGTGGCCTTGCTCCAGGGCAGTACGCAAATGCCGCTGCGGAGTGTCTTGTTCGCACGCGTTGTAGAGCCGATCGAACGGCTCCCCTAGGATCTCCATGGCACGGAAGCCGAACATACGCTCTGCCGCCAGGTTCCATGTCGTAATGCGCCCCGCCAGGTCGACTCGTATGATGGCATGGTCCTGGATCCCATTCACCAGAAGACGGAACCTTTCTTCATTTTCTTTGGCCAGGAATTCAGCCCAGCTTCTTTTCGCTACTTCGGCACTCATCAGCAGAAACAAGGAAACCAGCATCATCGAAGCCAGCAGAAACGCCAGCACCAGGATCATGGTGGCCTTGTGCTGTTTAGAGGCCGACGCGCGGGAACGTTCCCTCAGTAACTGGTCCTCCTCTTGTTCCATCGCATTGAGAAGTGCATGGATCTTGTCGCCTAGAGCCACTTCCTGATGGGTTAGCGCCAGAAGTTCTTCCGCCGCCGCGGGATTTTGCTTCTGTAGTTCGATCGACTCCTTTAAAAGAGCCAATCTTTGGGCAATCAGTGGTTGTAGCTCTGCCAGCCGTCCCTGTTGCACGGGATTGTCAACCGTCAGCGCCTGCAGCTGCTTCAAGCGACCAGGAAGCACTTCCAGCGCGACGTCGGATTCGATCAACATGGTGTGATCGCCGAGCAGAGAGTACCCTCGCCGCGCACTCTCGGCTTCGCTCACCTGCGCATCCACGCTCTTCAGCGCCGAGATCACCTGAAACGTGTGGATGACCGATTCCTCGCTATTCGCAAATCGATCAGACATCACATACGACACGATTCCTATCCCCACCAGAATGGCGAACACTACCGCAAAAGCCGTTTTGTATGACTTCGGGGAAACTGTCCACATATGGTGCGCGTACCCGCGTAAGAACAAGAATTACGACGGTCTAAACCGCTTAAGCTCGCGTCTCGGCGCTGGAATCACGCCGATCCCGAATTAACGGCACACAAGTGCTATTCCGTGTTCCAAAGATGCAATGCAACCCGTCGTTGATTCATTCTGATTGCGCGTGTCGGGCCACTTCTATGTCGCTATCACTCGAAGCGACATTCCCAGAACATGGCCACGGTGGCCATCCGGCGGGGCGACATGCAAAATGACATGCAAAAAAAGAAGTGTCGCGAACTTGCCCACCTTTAGCTTAAGCTTTGCTCTCCGCCAGGATCAATAAGGCGTAATCCGTACTCGAGGCTGATATCGCCCGCCCGCTTCAAGAAGTGAATGGCCCGGCGCCTCCAACCGCTACGGACATTTCCTGAAGGTGGTACAGGTTGCACCGGATATGACCAAAGGGCTTTGGAGACCTATAGTAAAGCCGTGACTCCACTAAACATCATCATCAGGAGGCTGTAATGAAGACATCACGATTTACTCTTAGGAACGCGATGGGTGTGGCAGGAATACTTTTTGCAGGATATGTAATCGTAAATTCGCTCTCCGACCTGCGCCGCTACATAAAGATCTCAATGATGTGAGCCGGCGGGTGAGGCAGACCTCAGCGCGCAAGCCGTGGACGAGATTCGCACTCTGGTGAGTCTGGCTGCGGAAGCATCGCCTCGGTCCTCTACTGCTGCGTATATACCGGATTGTTCGGCGATGGAGGCTCGTAATCCTGGCCATACTTGTTCTTGTGTGACAAGTTGGCAGTTTCGGTTTCGCGCACACGCAATGTCCCCACCGAGTGTATCGTCCCATTGAGTTCCACATCGCGTGACAACGCGTTCAGGTCTTCGGGTAGAGAATTCTCGCTCCACACGTGCAGCACATAGCGCCCCGGAGGCACTCCGGCGATCGAGAACTCGCCGTTCTTCGCGGCCACCTCGTAATACGGGCTCGACACCACCACCACCACCGCGCTCATCTCGGGGTGAATGTTGCAAAAGATGTACGACACCCCTTCGCGATCAAAATGCACGGCGCGCGTGGTACCCGCTTCGTAGAGCCCCAGATCAAACTTCTTCCCGTTAAACAGGGAGAACACATTGTGGAACCAGGGATCGAGATTGGGGAATTCGACAGTCGATCCTTTGGTGATCGCCAATAAGTGCGGTTCGAACGCCTTGTTCCGTTGGCGAAGCACCGCTTCCACCGGCTTTACGGGCTGCGGCATCCGTCGACGTTTGCCTGATTGGCGTCAGCCAAATCACCGCGGAGACACCATTGCGAGGACTCGCGCCGCCAAAGTAGACGACGCGTCCTGTAACGTTAACCCCCTGCGCTGCCGAACGAGCGACCAGTCCAACTAGTACGACGACCAAGGCCAGCACGAATGCGAATTGTCGATGCCTCGTCAAGTTGCTCCTAAAACAAGACGCCCATGCTCAGGTTTACCTGACCGGCAGTATTGTTGTAGTTGTAAATGGAAAAGGTTTTCAGGCGACGATACTCCAGCGAGAACAATAAGTCGGAACGCGGTCGGTAAATCACGTTGCCAAACGCACTCTGGTTGCGTGTCAGGGTGGGATCGCCGTAACTCTCAAAATCGGTATAAGCGCGCACTTCCGACGCGAAAGGGTTGTCCTGGCCGAACGCTGCATTGAACTCAAGCGATGACGTGGCGCGGTATTTCAGCTGCGCCCACCCTCCCACCGTGTTGAGCGGAACCACGGTGGTGCCGGAATCGGTCAGAGGCCCGCTGAAGAACACGCTTCGGCCAATGCCGCCTCCTAACCCTCCTATGGCCTGACCGCGATAGAACGATCCGCTCAGGCTAAGCCAGCGGTCGAGTGGCAGGTTCCAATCAACCATGCCTGCATACCCATTAATATTACGGCCATATCCCCAGTTCTCCCGGCTGTAGTATCCCGCGGCTCCGGCGGTGAAGGTGTGCCCAAACAGCGGATGCGAGTAGGCAATGCGTCCCGCATAAGCTGGTTGCCGCGACAACTCACCTGCCTGCGGCGCCCGGTACCACGTGTAAGCGAAATAGGGCGGCTCACCGGTGAGCGAGTCGAGTATTCCTCCCTGCAACGTAATGCTGGACTTGTCTGACAGATCTACGCGATGCTCAACCCGCATCTGCGGAGTCCACGCCCACAAGTTGCCGCGAATAGGCTAGCGCGGGCACGATCAGCGACGCGAACGAAGTCGGCGAGTTGGGCGAGAAGAAGAGCTGGTCCTGTCCCACAACCAGATCGGTGTTCTTCCAGTCCATTCGCATGGTCGCGGTGCGCAGCCGCACCAGTCCTGAATTGGTACCATCCGATATGTTCGGAAACCCGCCTCCAATATCGAAGTTCACTTTGCCGCTGGTCTTGGCCCCCAGGAGCTGAGGTCCAAATACTTCGAAACCAAAGATCGACTGCCGCAGTGTCCCTCCGAAGGAGCCTGTCTCAAGACCGTTATTGTGATAAGCCAACGTGGGTACATCTATGTTGTCGACCGTGCCTTGGTTGCTGAACAGGTTGAACAGCACCACGCCCGACAACCGCACGCGATACTTCGATGCGCTCTCTACTTTGGTCTGATATTGCTCGTCAACTTTGCCCGAGAGCATTCTCTGCTCGTCCTCGAGTTGGCCGACCCGGATGTCGACCTGCGAGGTCGCTCCGGGAGATGCTGGCTGCTCTGTGCTGGTTGCAGCAGATGCCGTGCGCTCCGCTTCCAACTCCTCACGCAGTCCAGTCATCTCAGCGCGGCTAGCTGCGGTTTCCTGCTTCAGTTGCAACACCAGGTCCTTCAATTCGTGGACCTCGGATTGCAGTTCGCTCAACGACGCATTCAGGCTGCCGTCATCATGCGCTGCGGGCTTTGCCTCCTGGCCAGCCGAGTTGCCGTCAGCAGCAGCGTTGCCGTGAGCAGCGCCACATGCGGAAATCGCGACCTCTGACAGAGTCTCATTTGACACCTTCGTCCATCGAAATTTATGGGCCTTGGTCCAGGGACGGCGACATCGCCAACTCTGAGCAACTATGAGATTTGCATGTTGCCGCTATGCGTAACCGCCACACCGGCTGTCGTCATGCATGGCAGCGTGATCCGCATCACCGTACGTCCCGGCACGGATTGTTCGACGAACAATCTGCCGGAGTGGTCTTGCACAATCTTTTCTGCAATCGTCAGCCCCAATCCCGTGCCATTTTCCTTGCCGTGGCTCACGAAAGGATGAAACACCCTGTCCCGTATCGACGTGTCCAACCCAGGGCCATCATCGATGACGCGGATTTCGAGAAAGTTGCCGCTGTTCTCTACGGTTACCGAGACGTGGCCGCCCTTGGTCTTGTACCGCCTGGCACGAGTTCAGCAAAAGGTTGTAGAAAACCCGCTCCATTTTGCGGCCGTCGCACATCGCGTGGTGCTCTCCACTGGACGAGATACCCAGCGTGACCTTCTGAAACTCGGGATGTGCGTGGATCAATTCGATCGCCCGGCTTGCCGAGTGTTCGATCACCGTCTCCGTCAGATTCAACGCTTCCGCCGGACGCGATAACTCCAGCAACGAGTCGATCAGGTCGGTCAGGCGATGTACCGCCACGCGAATCTCCAGATAGAGCTCCTCCCGCTGCTTGGGAAGCAGATCGGGCTCGGCAAGGAACTCCGCGTTGGCCAGCACCGCAGTCAGAGGATGCCGCAAATCGTGTGAGATGGAACTGGCCATGATACCGATGGTGGCCAGCCGTTCAGAGTGCAGCAGGCGCTGTTGCGCGTGCTGCAAACTCTCGCGCATACCCGCGAACGCCGTGGTCACTTCTCCCACCTCACCGTCTTTTCGAACATCGAGAGGAAAGGCATAGTCTCCCTTGCCCAAAGCCCTCACGCCGTCGACCAGGCGTTCCAGTGGACGGGTAAATGTGCTGGCGATAGCATAGACGAGCAAGCTGCCGATCAGTACGGCGCCCAATCCGACTCCCAATAGCAGTTGGCGCAAGTGGCTCAGGAACTGGGCCGCCTGGTCGTAGGACTTCATCACGAACATGGTGACAGGCGGCGTCCCCTGATTGAGTGGGAGCGACGCGACCACGAAACTCTCATTTCCCAGTTTCAAGTCCAATGGCCATGCCGAAGCCTCATGTGTCGCCAGGGCGCTTTGCAACTTCGCCACATCGGCGGAGTCAATCGTGCTCACTACTTCGCTGCCCGAACACACCACTGCTACCTGTCCGGCAGCCACCCGAGCAACTTCGCGAGCCATCGCCGCGTCGATCTCGTACCCGATTGCCACCGTTCCCAGGATCGAGTTGCTCGCCTCAGGCCCAAAGTAAATCGGCACCTGAAACACTTCGTAAAGATGATTTCCTGCGAACCACCACTGTTGCGCGTCGTTGTGCCCGCTATTTCGGCTGTGCAGCTCTTGCGCCTGCTCCAGCGTGATGCCCGGTGCCCGCGTGTGAAAGCCAACGATCTGGTTGGACTGGTCAATCAGCGCAAGTAGGTCGCCTCCCGAAAGCCGAAACAACTCGGTCGAGGCATCCTGAATCGTTGGAGCGTGGTGCGACGTCATCAGGGCCTTCAGCACCGGCAGGTCCGCCATCAACTCAGCCGAGCGCGCCAGCGATTTCTCGCGCTCCCTCTGCACGTTGCGGAAGGTCTCCACCGAGTTGGCAAGATCGACTCGCAGGTTCCGTCGCACCTGGTTTTCCACGCTGCGTTGCACGATCAACAGCGACACCGCCGTCAGTCCGGCGGAGGTCAGCAGCATGGCAATCAGGAATTTGGCTCTGAGGCGGATGGAGGATCTCCTCGACGCTGGATGCCCACTCTATCGCACAAACTTGTATCCCGTTCCATGGACTGTCAAGAAATGAACGGGCTCGCCGGGATCATTTTCAAGCTTTTGCCGCAACCGCAGGATGTGCGTATCCACGGTGCGCGTGGTGGGATAGCTGTTATAGCCCCACACCTCGTTCAGAAGTTCAGCGCGCGAAACCACGCGCTCCTCGTTATTCAGGAAAAAACGGAGCGTCTTGAATTCTTGCGGAGTAAGCGGCACGACCTTCCCCGCTTTCCATAGCTCCATCTTGGAGAAATTAACTTCTACGTCGTCAAAGCTGAAACTGTCACCCTTGTCGGGATGCTGGTTGAGGCGGCGGACCGCAGCCCGAACTCGCGCCAGCAGCTCCCGTGGGCTGAATGGCTTGGTCACGTAATCGTCGGCGCCAAGTTCGAGAAGCAACACTTTGTCCACCACGTCACTGGCGGCGCTCAAGACCAGAATCGGCACGCTCGCTGCCTGGCGTTTGATTTCGCGGCAGATGTCCTGTCCGGAGCGGCCCGGCAGGCGCAGGTCGAGAATCACCACCCGCGGCATCGTTGCCCGAAACACGTCCATCGCCGAAGTGCCGTCTTCCGCAATCGTTATGTCGAACCCGGCGGTTTCAAACGTCCTGCGCAGTGCTCGTTGCACCGCGGGATCGTCTTCGATCGCAAGAACCTTGTCCATTCGCTTCTTGGCCCTCTTGGTAGCACGTTTGCTTAGATCAACAGCTAATACCAGTTGATGATGCCAGTCAACGAAGTGTTAACAAATCTGTGACATGGTCCGGGGCCGCCAGCCAGCAACTTCCTATCAAACCTGCGCTGCCATTCCCCGCCACATTTTGTTGACAACTTATCTACACCCTTATGACAACGCTGGCTCCCGCCAACCGCTAAATTCGCATGGTCGATTGATATCGAATCAATCTGGAGGAGGTTTCGCAATGAGTTTGAAGAAGTGGGCCCCGCGCTTCTGCTTAATGTTGCTGGCAGTTGGGCTGGTGATCGCAGCCCAGGCACCAGTGTTTGCGGCTAACCCCGGCAACAATTTCTCCCAACACAACCTGGTTTCTGATTTACCCGGAGTCGCGTACTTCACCGACCCTGACCTCGTCAATCCATGGGGGATGGCGTTCTCGCCCACCAGCCCTATTTGGGTCTCCGACAACGGTACCGGGCTCGCTACCATCTACAACGGCCAGGGCATCAAGCAAGGCCTCGTCGTAACCATCCCGCCGGCGGGTTCGGCGGCTCCCGACGGCCAGGTCTTCAATCCCGACCCTTCCATGTTCGGCGGCGCGCATTTCATCTTCTCGACTGAGGATGGAACAATTGCCGGCTGGTCCGGCGGAACCAGCGCTACTCTCAATTACACCGCGCCAAACAGCGCTGTGTATAAGGGACTCGCCCTTGGAACCAATGCCTCCGGGACATTCCTATTCGCCACGGACTTCCACAACAACGCGATTGACGTATTAGACAAGAACTTCAACCCGGTGAGCCTCTCTGGCTCCTTTACCGATCCCAGTCTGCCGTCGGGCTATGCGCCTTTTAACATCTCGACCGTAGGAAACAGGGTATACGTCACCTACGCGGTGCAGGATGCACAAAGGCACGATGACGTCGCCGGCCCCGGTCACGGCATTCTCGACGTCTTCGACACCGATGGAAACTTCATTCAGCGCCTGGTGTCCCACGGCGCCCTCAACTCGCCATGGGGAATGGCGTGGGCTCCCGCCGGTTTCGGGCAGTTCACGGGTGACCTGCTGGTGGGGAACTTCGGCGACGGCACCATTAACGCCTTCGATCCCACTACCGGCAACTTACTCGGAACCCTCGACGATCAACATGGCAATCCCTTGGTCAATCAGGGACTGTGGGGTCTCGCCTTCGGAAACGGTGCACAAGGTACCAGTACGTCTACCTTGTATTTCACCGCCGGCATTCCGGGGATGGATCAGATCGAGGACCACGGCCTGTTTGGCGACATCGCGCTGGCTCCTGAGCCGGGTTCGCTGGCTCTTCTCGGCACCGGACTGGCAAGCTTGTTGGGCTACGGCTGGCGTAAGGGGAAGCGTTCGGCCTGAGCCATCCACAACAGGTCCTCACGGACGGTAAAGTGAGGACTCTACTCCATCAACTCTCCTGAGTTGCTCGCACTGAGCCGGAACCCCGCGGTTCCGGCTCCTTTTTTGCACCGGAAACTGCCAGAGTTATTGTGGGATGAGCCGCGAACAGCCTCGGCGCAGTGAGCTACGGCAAATCCGAATGCTGCGCTAGAATCGCCTGCCACTCGCTGCTGATTCGCTGTCGCCATGAGTCTGACGGCACACTTCCTCTTGCCTGGTATCCGCTGCGGCGTTTCGTCTCGGTCACGATTGCTTCGCGTACGGCGTCGAAGTCTCCCAGTTCCAGCTGCCCGTAAAGCTTTTCAATCACCCCGGCAGGATCAGCGATGAGTGACTCGTACGTGATCGTCACCAACCGGTTCGCAGGCAGGTCGGCGGTACCCGCAGCCAGCTTTGCTTCAAACCGCGGACGATCGGCCAGCACCGCCTCGCGAATCTCGTCGTCCGATGCAATCGGTCCCAGGGCATACATCTCGAACATCTTGCGCCACATCCGCACCACCGATTCGAAGCTCGTCAAGGGATCGCGGACAATCAGTACGTAACGCGCATCCGGTAGCAGTTCGCGAAGCGTCGAGACCCGTGCGCCGTGCGTCGGCGATTTCAGGATCATCGGCCGCCCCGTTCCCCGCGCCGATACCCCCGCCAGAAAACTCAGGAAGACCTCTCGCCAACGCTTTTCGTCGGTCGCTGACAGATCCCGGGGGTCTGTAAGCTTCAGAGCCTCCGGCAGTATCGCCGGAATTAACAGCGCCTCGTAAGGCGACCGCGCGCCCAGCGACAGCAGTGCGAACTCATCCTCTTGCGGCGAACTCGACCGCACCTCCATCTCATCCATCGGCCGCTGTGCGCTAGGACCGCCTCGGGCCAGGGCCGAAGCCTCCGTGAGCAGGAAATGATGGGGGTTCATGCAGGCGTGTGTTGTCGGATACGTATATCGCTCATCCAGGCACAGCAGCTCGTGCAGCAGCGTGGTGCCCGAGCGCCAGTAGCCAAGCACCACTACGGCGTTCTTGTAGTTTGCGCTGGCCAGTTGCTCGCGCGAGACGCTCGCCTGCAACCCCGCTATGGCCGAGAAAACCGAACCCGGCGCCATGGTTTGCCAGAGCAACATTGGGCTCGGCCGAAGGTGCCAGTTGCGCCGAAGCTGGCGCCATGCGCCCGCCGTCAGGTTTAGGTATTGTCGGCTCACGTGGGTTTTTGCGTCAGTTCGGGAAACCGCTCATAAATCGCCGCTCGCAATTGTTCGGCCAGTGCGGGATTTTCGGCACTGCGGTCGAGGTTCCAGATTTGCGCCTCGTTCAACGGTCGAAGCTTACCTTTTTCTGTATTTACATCAAGGACGTACTGGTACCGCCCATCGATCACGCCCGCTGTCCCAAAGTGCAGCGGCCTGAATACGCTGTTTGTCTCAAAGTACTGACAGAACGCTCGTCCTTCGCCTTCTCCTTGACCGTCTCGCGTTAACCATCCTGCCAGCGATTCTCCCGGCATCCAGTCCGGTTTCTTCTGACCGGCAAGATCGAGAATCGTGGGTGCCAGCGCTGTTTGATCGGCGGTATAAGCGACCTGGCGACTCTCCTGTTGGCCCGGCGTCCGGATCACCAACGGGATGTGGATCATGGGCCGCGTCTGATATGGACTGCCATGTTGAAAGACCCCACCCTCAAAGCTTTCCCCGTGATCGGCGGACACAATGACGGTTGTGTCCTGCAGTTTTCCGCCATTCTCCAGTTCCGACAGAAAGGACCCGAACGCACGGTCGGCAGTGGCGATGAACTCGTCATAACGAAGCCGCCACTGGTCCACCAGGGGCTGTTGGTCGGGTTCATAATGCGGCTTCCATACGGGTTTACCTGGGCCTTCGGTAATGAGCTTTACATTGGCCGGGAGAAAGCGTCCCCGCTCCGTTGTTTCGGGAAGATAAGGTCCATGCGGAGTCATCACGTGCACCCACAGGAAATATCCTTCGGGCATTGTGGCGAGCACCTTGCGCGCCTCTTCGAAACTCTCGACTGCCCGAAACCGTTCGTGCAGATTATCGGGCAGGTTTGCCAGAGAATCCCAAATGCTCGCCAGATCGGTATATTCGGCGATCCGGCTTCCAAACCCCGAGTTCTGATGTAGCGGCCTGGTGGCGTCCCACAAATGCTGTAGCCCGCCTTGCTGAAAGACCGGCTCCGGCAGAAAGTCGTAGCCGTTGTCATGATCTTTCGCCAGATAGTAGGCGTATGGATTCGAGTAGAACGCCCCGGTGGCGAAGCCCGCGCTGCGCATCACCTCCGGCACGCCGTTCTCGCCATCTTTTCCGCGCAACTTGCCTTGCAGTTGGTACACCTTGTTCTGCGAGGGATAGTTACCCGATAGCATGGTCGCCACGCACGGCGTGGTAAATGTCGAGGCCGAATAGAAATTACTAAAGACCGTCCCCTTGCGGGCAAAAGCATCGATGTTGGGCGTCGTCGGTAATCTGTACCCATACAGCGACATGTCCTCCGCGCTCAACGCGTCAAACGTGATCAGCAGGATGTTGGATTTGGGTCGCGATGAAGCCAGCACAGCTCTCGCCGCCGGTGCCATCTTGCCAAGTGCGAACTCTGTGGCCACTAGCGCCGCCGCGCCGCCGACTGTCGCAATCGCAACACGCCGCGTCATCTTTTCGCCCAGAACTCCGTCGAGACTCGTTACCACTTCCCGTCGCGCGCGAGGAATGCAGAGTGCCGCAACGAAAGCAACAAACTGGGCGGCGAGCAGGGCGGTTGTAAATCTTGGCCCGTGGTTGGACCACCATGACTTAATCAGAATCATCAACGCGAATCTG
Source organism: uncultured Acidobacteriaceae bacterium (assembly GCA_963696575.1). Classification (GTDB taxonomy): domain Bacteria; phylum Acidobacteriota; class Terriglobia; order Terriglobales; family Acidobacteriaceae; genus DASRAA01. Next base: position 6,303 of record CAVOKT010000004.1, on the reverse strand, counting down.
GAATCCAGAAACACGACCAGGAACACTGCAGCTTTAGTCGCCCAGTCGGCCACGCGTTCGCGAGATGTCTTGAAATACCAGAGAAAGGGCGCAACGGCCGCAGCACATAGCGTCCCCAAAAGCATGCCCGCCAGTGCCGCGAACACCAGGCGCACCGCTACTTCGAACACCACCTCGGAAGTGGTGAGGTAAAACGTCCAGCCCCGGGCCTTCCCCGACGCCAGCACCAGCGATTCATAGAAAACCAGCCCGACAATCCCCAGGGTGATCAGCCGGAACCAGAGCGAAACCAATGTGAAGCGGAAGCCGGACTCCCTAGACATCGGCGCGTCGGCGCAGGCGATGCATCACTGCGCTGAAAGCAGTTCCAATCTGTTTTCTGAGGAAAGTTAAACCCGCGGCGGCAGCAATCAAGAGAGGGGTAATGATCTGGGAGATCAAGCCGGCCGCGTTGGGATCGACATACGCATAGGCCGGAGTTGCGACGCATATTACGCCTAACGCACACACTACCAGCGCGACTGGAAAATTCCGAAAGTGCCGCATCAACTCCTCCGGACCCTGTACCGGCGTAGCTTGGAAATTATGCTGCGATTTTAGCACGGCCTCATAGGCGCCGCCGGTCGTGACACGCGCATGCAGCCTGCTCTTCCCGCCCCTACGTCGGTTCTTGTACCAATTCGGGAAAACGCGCGTAGATGGTCGCTCGCAACGTCTCAGCCAGCGCAGGATTCTCCGCACTGCGGTCCAGGTCCCAGACCTGCGCCTCGTTCAACGGACGCAGCCTGCCCTTCTGTGTATCGAGGTCGAGCACGTATTGATACTGCGACCGCCCGTCGATCACACCCACCGTTCCATGCCGAGCGGCCTGAAGATGCTGTTCTTCTCGAAATACTGGCAGAACGCGACTCCCTCGCCATCTCCTTGGCCGTCCCGGTTCAACCATGGCACCAGGTACACAGCGTTCCCAGCGCGATGCCGGCCAGCGCCATGAAAACCAGGCGCACCACTACCTCGAACCCGACTTCTCCACCCGTGAGGTAGAACGACCAGCCTTGCGCTTGTCCAGGCGCCAGAATCAGGATCTCGGCGAACACTAGCCCGATAATCCCGAGCGTGATCAGCCGGAACCAGAGCGACACAACCGTGGAGCGGAAGCCCGACTCCCTAGACATCGGCGCGTCGGCGCAGTCGATCCATCACTGCACTGAAAGCCGTTCCAATCTGTTTCCTGAGGAAAGTCAGGCAGCAATCAAGAGAGGAGTAATGATCTGTGAGATCAAACCGGCTGCGTTCGGATCGACGTAGGCATAAGCCGGGGTTGCGAGTAGCACAACGCCCAAAGCGCACACAACCAAAGCCACAGGAAAACGCTGAGACTGTTTCATCGACTCCCCTGAATCTGAAAAACTTGGCGGGCAACGGCCAGATTATTGCGGAATTGTAGCACGGACGTGCCCCAGCACCTTGGGGTGGACAATCGCGGCTTTCGTGCCACGCCCCCCAACCGGGTTGTCCTCGTTAGTTACTCGGAAGGAGCTATGCTCTGCAGCGCGTCGACCAGCACGGCATCATCGGATGGTTCCACCGTTCGCAGATCCAGGAGCACGCGGCCGTCCTCCACTCTGGCGATGACCGGAGTCACCCATCCGCGCAATTCCTGCGCGATCGCATCCGCGTTGACATCAGCCTGGAGATCGCCACCGCCCATGTGGGCAGCGTCGAACCCGGTGCCGCGCCTCCTCCGATCACCGATCGCGAAGCCACGACCTCAACCTTGAGCGCCGGACTGCTGATGTGTAGCTTGCGCACAAGATGTTCGGCGCGCTCCGCAATCGCCTTCTCGTCCAGCCGCAACATGCGCAATGCCGGCAGCGAGTCGTAATCCTCGCGCAGGTACGCCAACAGCGTGGCTTCCAGCGCGGCGTAATACATCTTGTCCACCCGAAGCGCGCGAAACAGCGGATTCCCGCGCATCTTGGCAATCAAATCCTTTCGCCCGGTGATCAGTCCCGCCTGCGGCCCTCCCAGCAGTTTGTCACCGCTGAACGTCACTACATCGATGCCCGCCCGCAGGCTATCTCCGATGCTTGGTTCACCATTTACGCCCGCTTCTCGCAGATTGAAGATGTCGCCGCTGCCCAGGTCTTCCATCACCGGAACATTGTGCTTCCGTCCCAGCCCCGACAACTCTTCCAGCGGAGGCTGCTCGGTGAAGCCTGTAATTGCAAAATTCGAGCGGTGCACCCGCAGCAGCAGCTTGGTCCGCTCGTTGATCGACTGCTCGTAATCCGCGATGCGCGTGCGGTTCGTCGTTCCCACTTCGCGCAGCACCGCGCCCGACTTCGCCATTACATCCGGGATGCGAAACGACCCGCCGATCTCGACTAACTCTCCGCGCGAAACAATGACTTCGCCGCCTTCTGCCAGCGCGTTCAGCGCCAGCAGGACGCCCGCCGCGTTGTTATTCACAACGATGGTCGCAAGTTCGCGCCCGCTATCGTCGAACAACTTGGAGAACAGACGCTCCACGTGCCCGTCGCGCTTGCCGCGCTCCCCCTCTGCTAGATCGAGTTCGAGGTTGCAATATCCCCCCGCCACGGCCATGACGCGTTCCAATGCCTCGCGGCTCAGCGGAGCTCGCCCCAGGTTGGTATGCAGGATCACCCCGGTTGCATTGATCACCGGTCGCAACGAGAACGCCATCGACTCTCGCAGTTTTCGATCCGTCGCGTTCGCGGCGTCTTCAATCGCGGCCGTAATTTGTTCTTCCGTGATCTCGCCCCGCGCGATCCTCCAGCGTATTTGGTCCAGAAACTCCCGCGCCGCCTCAAGCGTTGCGGTATGTCCCTCACGCTCGACGAGCGCCTGCATCTCTACGCGGCGCAACAGTTCGTCCACCGACGGCAGCAGCCGGAACAGCTCGGGCTTTGCGTTAGCGTTCACGGTCGATCTCTGATTGTAGACTGACCTGAAAGCTCTCGGGATCCAATGAATTCTGCCGCAGCTGGTTTCCCGGCCTCACACTGCAGCCTCCGCGAAGCCTGCGTCTCTTCCTCCCCGCCAACAAATCCGCTTTGCCCCCACCTTTTCATGCATGATACTGACTACTTCCGCCATGAAGGCTCTCCCCATCACGGAGTGGTTGCCTCAATACCCGCGCAACAACCTGCGACCTGACGTCGTGGCCGGCGTCGCGCTTGCCGGGCTGCTCATACCCGAATCCATGGGCTACGCCGGAATCGCAGGTCTGCCGCCCCAGGCCGGACTCTACGCCACCGCGCTCGGCCTCCTTGCCTACGCCGTCTTCGGATCCAGCCGCCAGTTGGCCGTGTCGCCAACCTCGGCCTCGGCCGCGATTCTGGCCGCGACCGTCGCTCCGCTCGCCGCCCAGGACCCCGGCAAGTTTGCAGTGCTGGCTTCTGCCGTGTCACTGGTTGTGGGATTGCTCTTCCTGCTCGCCGGACTACTCAAGCTCGGCTACATTTCCGACTTCATCTCCAAGCCGGTCTTGAAGGGATTCGTTTTTGGTATCGCGCTCACCATCATCATCAAGCAGTTTCCCAAGTTGTTGGGAGTCGAGAAGGGAACTGGCCCGTCGTACCTTCAGTTGTGGCAGACCCTGCGCCGCGTCGGAGAGAGCAACCGGTGGACCCTGGCAGTCGCTGTGCTCTCGCTCCTGGTGCTTTTCCTCGTCGACAGGTATTTACCGCGGGTCCCCGGCGCGCTGCTGGTTCTCGTCTCCGGCATCGTAGTCTCCCGAATCTTCGAATTGCACACCCACGGAGTCGATATCGTTGGAGTCATCCCGGCTGGGCTTCCACGCCCGGAATTCCCCATGCTCACCTGGAGCGATTGGCTGCAAGCCGCGCCGGCCGCCATCGGCCTCGCCCTGGTGTTATACGCCGAGTCTCTCGGCGCGGCCCGCACCTTCGCCGGCAAGAACGGCTACGACATCGATCCCAACCAGGAACTGCGCGCCTTGGCCGTGGCCAACGCAACCTCTGCCGTCTTTCACGGCATGATTGTCGGAGGAGGCACTTCCGGCACCGCTGCCAACGATAGCAACGGTGCCAAGTCGCAGGTTTCCACCATCGCCGCATCGTTGATGGTGATGATCACGCTGCTGTTTCTCACCGGATGGTTCTACCACCTGCCGGAAGCCGTGCTCGCCGCCATCGTCGTTCACGCCGTCTGGCACCTGCTCGACCTCAGGGAATTGCGCCGCATCCGTCGCATTCGCCGCATCGAGTTTAAGGAGTCGGTTGCCGCCATCGTCGGCGTCATCGCCTTCGGAATTCTCAACGGATTGCTCCTGGCCGTTATCCTTACCCTCATCGCGCTCATGCGATACCTGGCCGAGTCGCATGTCGCCGTGCTCGGACGTTTGCAGGGCACCCGCGAATACGTCGATGTGGCGCGACATCCCGAGGCCGAACAGTTTCCCGGAATTCTGGTTCTTCGCATCGAACGTATACTGTTCTTCGCCAATGCCGACGGCATCCGCCAGATCATTCGAGGTCTTGTCGCCAAGTCCACCCCTCCCCCGAAAACCCTCGTCCTCAGCTTCGAGTTGGTTCCTGTTCTCGACGTCACCGCCATCGACGTTCTCCAGCAACTGCGCGCCAGCACTGCCAAACGCCAGATCCGGCTGGTCCTCGCCGGCGTCCGCGATCCCGTCCGCGATAGGCTCGCCAAGGCCTCTTTGCTCGACGCGATCGGGGAAGAAAATATTTTTCGCGGCGTCGACCAGGCCGTCGACGCCCTTACTGGCCCCTCGCCCTCCAGCGATGACCCCGCCCCGTAATTTCATGCCTGTTTTTGGTGCGGCGGCCACTCTGAGTTGGCCCAGAGAGACATCACACCTTCTTATGATTCCGAGGCACTTAAGTGTGCCGTCCCCGAGGGGACTCGGGGATTCAAACAGACTGAGCAGCCGGGGAGATTCCTGACATTTTTTAGACCGGAAACATCCCTGACGGTTTGGTCATTGGTTGATCCTCGGTTTTAGCGAGGGGATGGGGTGCAGGGGAAGGGGATTCTTCCCCTTCCCCTGCCTCATCTATGTCGAAATCTTTTGCTTCGGGCAGCGGCAGAATCTTCAGCTCCCGGCTGTCAAACAGCGCGATCGGAAACTCGGCGAAGTAAACGAGGAAGTAGCGGTCATCGCGCGCCAGCAGTCCCACCCGTTCGCCGTCGAACACCGTGCTCAGAAACACGCGCTCCGATTTCCAGCGAAACTGGCCCTGCTTCTGCACTCGCCGCACCCGCATCGCGCTGCCGTACTCCGGTTCGCGCGCGCGGCCCGGATACGTACGCAGCGAGGCGACGTACACCGAGGTCGGCGTCTGCATGCCCAGCGCCTCATGCGGACGCACCTCGTTGTACTCGCGGCGGAAGCGGTCAAAGGCTCGCTGCTGCGCCCGCCGGTTGGCTGCCGGCGGCGTGGCCGTCTCCTGCTTCAACGTGCGATGCATGCGCTCGTGACGCCCATTCTGTTCCGGATGCCCGGCCTCGATCCGCTCCGGCCGGATGCCCAGCTTCATCCACTACAGCGATAGGCGCGACATCCCGGCGATGCCGGGAGGCAAACGGCGCGCCGTTATCGGTGCGGATCGCCTGCGGCATGCCATACTCGCGAAAGGCCGCCTCGAAGATGGCCTGCACCCGCTCCGTGTCGGTCTTCTCCACCGCCTGGCAGCGCAGCAGGTAACGGCTGTGTGCGTCGGTCATCGTCAACGGATCGATGCGCTCCCCGTCGCCGGTGCGGAACCAGCCCTTGAAGTCGGCGCACCACACCCGGTTGGGTTCGCTCGCCGCCGCAAACGGCTGGGTGTACGGCGGACCCGCGCCGTTGCGGGCACCATCGCTCAGGCCTTCGCGCTCCAGCATCTCGCCGATGGTGCTGGCCGCAGGCCACGCCATCTCGGTTCGGCTCCAGCATCCACTTCAGTTTCCGCGGCCCCCAGCGCATGTGCGCCCGCCGCAACTCCAGTACCGCCGCCCGATCTCCGCTGGCGTCTGTTGCGATGCCGCAGCGGAGCCCGGCTGCGATCATGCAGACCCGCCAATCCTTCCGCCTCGTAACGCTTTGTCCACATGTACCCGGTTTCCCGCGATACGCCGTGCCTGCGACACAACTCGGCCATGCCGCATAAACCGCGTTCATACTCCAAAACAAACCGCACACGCTCGTCCACCACACTGCTCGCTTTCCAGGGCATGCGCTGGTTCTACACACCTCCCGATACTTCTCGCAGTGTCAGGAATCTCCCCGGTCTGTTCTGTAACCCATGTCCCCGG
>CAVOKT010000003.1:0-185339 GCA_963696575.1 uncultured Acidobacteriaceae bacterium | reverse complement strand
CGGCAGGATATCGTGAAACTTGGGGCGTACGGATGGATGGAATGTCAGTATGGAGTATCCGGCGGTTCAAGTCGCTCGACTCGACTTCAAAAAATCGTACTTCTCGCAAACTATGCAGAAGCATGGCTGGGCCATCAAGAAGCACGTTTGCCCCGAGCGCACCTCGGCGTCATCTTCGTCGCTAAACGGGACGCGATTACCTCATGATCGCCCTTGTTGCAGTCGACGCGAAATTTCTGACCGCGCGCACTCCTGGCCCGTTCATTTTCCCGCATCAACTTCAGCCTTGGCTCTGCTCATTCTGTGGCTGCCAAGCTTCGCTCGTTCGCACACTGCCCCCAAAGTTCGCGATAGAATGGAAGATGCAGTACAACCAACCAGCATGTCGGCCTCGAGCCTCGGGTGTCGTCAGCGAAGCACATTGGAGGTTTGAATCTGTTGCGATGGTTGTCATCCTATTGAGAGCGCGAATGCCCGAGGTATTCGCTGACGCACCTGCGCCCTGTTTTCTGCTGGACCTTCGCGTTGGCACGGCCAGTACAAAAAGGATCTGGAGTTCTCTACCTTGAAAGAGCTGGTCCGCGATACTTACCGCTACCGCCAACTGATTTGGGCGCTGGCGATGAAGGAACTGAAAGTTCGTTACAAGCGCTCTGTGCTGGGGTTTCTGTGGGCGCTCTTGAACCCGGCCTTGATGATGCTGGTGCTGACGTTGGTGTTCGCCACCATCATGCAGTTTTCCATAAAGCACTACGCCATCTTCCTGCTCAGCGCTCTTCTTTCCCTGGACGTTCTTCGCGCAGTCGTTGGGCTACGCGGTCGAGTCAATCGTTGGCAATGGTGAGCTGATTAAAAAAGTCGCCATTCCCAAGCTCGTATTTCCCGTCGCCGCGGTTGTTTCCAACATCATTAACCTTCTGCTGTCGCTGATACCTCTGGCGATCCTGGTTCCGTTGATGCGCCATCCCATCTACGTGACATGGCTCTACCTGCCCGTCCCCATGCTCGCGTTGGTCATCTTTACTTTGGGCGTAACATTCCTTTTTGCCGCGGCCAACGTGTATTACCGGGACGTGACTCACATCGTGCAGGTTGTCCTGTCGGCCTGGTTTTACTTCACGCCTATCATTTATTCACTCGATCTCATACCGGCCAAACGCCAATGGCTCTTCAAACTCAATCCGCTGCTCTACGTGATCAACGGTTTCCGGCTGGCTGTTTATTACGGGATGCTGCCGAGGTGGCAATCGGTGGTGACATCGTTTGCCTGTGCCTTTGCCGCCCTGCTGATCGGATATGGCGTATTTCGCAAATACCAGGATGATTTTGTCTTTTATGTCTAAATTGCAATCGTTGCCGAGTTCCGTCGTAGTGAAAGTCGAAAACGTCACACAGCGATTCCGCGTCATTCACGAGCGTCCCGACACCATGCGCGAACTTTTTCGCCGGTTTCTGCGCCACGATGTCAGCTATCACGATTTCGATGCCGTTAAGAAAGTGTCGCTCGAAGTTCCCACGGGCCAATGGTGGGACTGATCGGACGCAACGGTTCTGGAAGAGCACGCTGTTGAAGATTATCGCAGGCGTCTACAAGCCAAATGCGGGACAGGTTCATGTCGAGGGTAGCCTCGCGCCGCTCATCGAATTAGGCGCTGGGTTCCATCACGAATTAACTGGGCGCGAGAACATCCTTCTGAACGGACTGCTGATGGGGTACTCCAAAGAAGAGATGAAAGAAGCGAGCAACGCATCATCGAATTCGCCGGGATCGGCGAGTTCATCGACTCCCCGGTGAAGCAATATTCCTCGGGCATGCACATGCGGCTGGCCTTTGCGGTAGCTACAGAAGTGGACCCCGAGATACTTATCGTTGACGAAATCCTCGCCGTCGGGATGACGCTTCCTTTCAGCAGAAGTGTTTCGCCAGCATCCGCAGCTTTCGTGAAGTCCGGAAAGACCATCCTGTTCGTCTCGCATAACATGCACCAGATCGTAGAAGCATTGTGATCGTGCAGTATTACTGGAGCATGGATCTGTTCTCGCAGACGGTGATCCTGCTGAAGTTATCGAGACGTACAAGGGCGTATGTTCGCCGAAATGACGCTGCCACTGATTGCCCGGAAGGTCCAAACAATTACTCGACAGAAGTGCACGAACCAACTGATCAAGCCGCTGAATCTTAGCTCGTCACTCACGTCGTCGAAGTGCCGATCTCTCAATGCCAGTCCGATTGCGGCGTAGTCCTATAACCGTAGAGCAGCTCATTCAACTCTTTATGGTGCGGTCGAATTCCGCAATTGCTGCGGTCGCCATCGAACTTGAGTTCGGGATCTTCCGCTCGGACATCGGGCTGGAAAAGCGCAGCTCGACGTCACTGAACTTGACGTCTCCATTGCGAATTTCAGTGTCTCGGGATGGACTGGGCGAATGTGGGTGGGATCGATAAAGAAATTGCGCATTACGGCGAAAACACATTGGGCATTGATCGTTTCGAAGATTACTACGGCGATCCCGGACTTGAGTCTTGCGATATGCCAGGGTAACAAAGCGTAACTGATCACTGGCTGTAAGATGTTCGATCACCTGCGCGCTGAACAAGCCTCCCAGCGATTCATCGGGCAATGACTCGAGGTAGGTAAATAGGTCTTGTTGTATGACGTTGAGTCCCTTTTCGCGGCACAGCAAATATTGGTCTGTCCCCAATTCTACTCCCGTAGCGCCGATGCTGTTGTCGCGTAGCAGCTCAAGAAATTCGCCCCTTCCACATCCAATATCCACAATATCTTGCCCGCCCCGGAAAAACTCCAGGTACTCTTTCTGCCGAGTTCGCGATCAGGGATTCGTCTCCTCGATACAGCTCTTCGAAAACAAAGTAGTCGAAATCCGTATTGGGCCGATACCAGACGGGAACATCGGCGGACGGTGGACGTCTTCTGCCAGTACTCTCATCCCGCGATGAGGTCGGCATCGCAACCTGGAGTCGTGGATAGAATCTTCGCAGATCGCGATCGCGTGTCCGACTCTGCACCTTGCTGCTCCGCAGTTCGACTCCGACGCGGTTCAACTCCGACCGCAATGCGCGACCTCGCCAGTGAGGTTGGTCAGTCCTTGGCTGTACGGTGTCAATGCATGGTCGAGCTTTTCCACATGGGCCTGTCCATCCGGGAGAACCTAGCATCGATCTCACTCTTCGTCTGACTCAACTGATCGTCGAGCGCCGAATCCTACTTTCGCGCTGATCTTGACTAGACCCAATTCCGAAACAGAAGCCCGAAGGCCAGCTTCTTCTCCGGCCAGCACCTCGGTTTTCCGCTGGATTGCGCCTATCTCGCTCGGAAGAGCTATCGTCTGCTTTGCGAACTGTTTTGTGAGTTCACTCGAAACTTTTTGCAGCGCTATTCATGCCCCTGCAGCATGAATTAGATTCTTTGGAGGCGCGGATGACGCCGCCTTGGAAGTAATGTATCGGTCGCGTATACCATGTCAGCGAACGACGCATCACTTTCTTCATCAGCTGGATGGCTGTCGTTGACCAATCCCGGATTGCGCGGATTGATTTGCCCCACCTGGCGCGTTCCTTCCAGCGCAGTCTCGATCTCAGCCTCGCAAGGGCGAAATCGTTGATTCCGAAACGCCCGAGGCGCCTCCGACTGACGGAGTACTGCGCCGCATTGCCGACCGTTCTCGGAGTTCCCGTTGGAGACCAGCTTGGGGGAAGTACGGGCTGCACCTCGTCGTTTGCTTGGTCGAACTTGAATCGGATACGTTGCATGATTTCTTCGGTCGATGGGGTTTGACTCATAGTTTCTCTTTCGCACTTAAAAATACCGATAATGCCCTTGATTCCAAGTCCACGACGCCACAAGCCACCTCTGACGATACAGCATTCAAAGCCTACCAATGGGCTTCAAATATGCAATTCGCGCCATTTCTGCGACTGGCGAGCGCAGTGTTCGCATCATTACTCCAGTTCGTTGTTGTCCTATGCCCTGCCATTTCTCCGCCAACCGTTCGAACACCTCCGCATTGCGCGGCCACAAAGTGTTTCCATCGTAAGCCGCGTAGCGGCTTCCTCGCCCGCGCAGTCCCATCTCCCGGCACATCTGCGGATCCTCCAGCAGCTTCTCGATTTCTCTGCGCCAGCGCTCCGCTATCGCCAAACGGCACCACCACGCCTCCGCCGCTTCTCTCCACCAGCTCGCGTGACACCTCGATGTCCGCCGCAACTACAGGCTTGGCGTTTGCCCACGCTTCCATCAGCACTAATCCCAGAGACTCCACCCGCGAGGGTTGCGCTACCACTGTCGCCGCCGCCAGCAGGTCGCGCTTCTCTTCGTCGGCAAACGCCGGCAAGTTGACCAGCTCTCGGCAATGCTCTGCGCATTGCGACGCAAGATATTCGTCGAACGCCGACAAACTCGGGTCCCGCCATCACCAGCCACGCGTCCGATCCTTGCGCCCATAGCACTTTCATCGCCTCCACCAACGTGATCGATCCTTTTTCAAAGGCTTTGGCGCCCAGATGAAGCACCATGGGCCCTGCGATCTTATGTCGCTGGCGTATGCGTTCCGGGTCGCCGCCGGTGGACAAGTTCGAGGTCGATGCCGAGCCAATCGTCTCCAGCTTCGCCGGCGGAACGCCCCTCCGCTCCAGCTGTTCCCGTTCCACGTCCGTCATGCACAACACCTGGTCGCAATGACTGCAGCAACGCGATCTGATGCGGCCGAAGATAGTGCCTAACCACCTCATCGTTCTTGGCCTCGCCCAGATGCGCGCATGGAGTGGCGATCACCGGCAGCGCCTCGGAACTCGCCCGCTCGCAGGCCGGCATACATGAGGTTGTTATAGGGCAGCGGGCCCACATGAAAAATGTCGGCATTGCTGTTGCGCAGCGCGGCATCGAGTCCGGGAACGCGAAATCCCGGAGTCCAGTATTGCGCCTTCAACCGCCAATTCGGCAGCGCTCCGGCAATGCGTGTCGCGCGCCGGCGCAGCCGCTTATAGCAGATGGGAAAACGGCGCACCGACACGCCATCAATCACGAACTCTTCACGCGGAAAAGTCTTGTAGCCCGGCACCCACAACGATTCGAGGTCGTCCGCGATGGTGGTGAACACCGTGACGCGATGGCCTCGGTTGACCAGGCAGCGGGCAATCGCCAGCATTGAGTTTTCATAGCCGCCGCGATAGGGATAAAACGCGGTAGCACGAAGACTGCGTGCACTAGCAAAGGGCCTCTTCGGACTGCGCCGGACCAACTCTATGCGCTGCGGTCTGGCCAGACATATGCCGAAATTCGCCAAGACGCGAAACGCCTGACAAGAATCACACGCCCGGCGGCAATCTAGGATGTTAACTGATTTCGCAGATCCGAGTAAGAACGCCGCGCAACCCACTGGCTGCTTTGCAGTGTTGCCTACCGCACCGCACTGTCGCCAAGTCCGCTCATGCCACGCAATAATTCGCGCTGCTGATCGTCGAAGCTGTTGCGGAACTCGTCCGAGTTCATATATTGCGCTCTCTGCTCAGGCGTCATGTTGCGCAGTTTGTGGTACGCCTGTGACAACTGGGTCTTCTGGTCGGGCGGCAGGCTATGATACTGCTGAAACAGCGTTCGCGCCTCTGCCTGCTTTTCCGGAGGAAGATGTTCGTACGTCTCCATCCGGTTGAGGATCTTCTGTCTGCTTGTCGGGCGCAAGGCTGTTGAAGTTGCGCAACCGGTCGAGCAGGTGCTGCTGCTTGTCGGGCAGGCAGCGACTTGAACATGGGATCCTGTTCCAACGTCTTCTCCTGCTGACTGGGCGACATCCCGAAATACTTCCGCAACCAGTCACCCTTGTGCGGACCCGGGCCTTTAAGGTGCATCTGCGCATTACCGCTCGCCGACTGAGGAACAGCACCGGGGTTCATCGGGCGCGCCTGGGCAAGCATGTCGAACGGCACTTGGTCGCCGGCTTGCGGCACGGGGGGCGTAGCAGTCTGCGGATGATTGCGCTTGGGCCAGAGCGCCGTCGCAGACGCCGACAGCGTACTCACTGCCAGCACGAAAGCGATCAGGATGGAAGACAAGGCGCGCATCGTCGTCAGTTCGTTTCTGTCTGACTGTCGTCTAGAGCATCGAAGTCTGAAAACAAATCAGCATTGTTGTCGAGGTACTGCAGGTCGCTGACGGCGCTGGCCGTCACCACCTTTTCGTTGTGAGCTGTGCCACCCGCCAGCATCTGCTGGTGGTCCGTCTTCCAGTGCGCGCCTTCGAGTAGGCCGACACCCACCGCAAGTAGCGCGGCCGCTGCAGTCATCACCATGGGACGCCGTACCCAGGCCAGCCAGCCTACACGTTGGTTGGCGCGTTCTTCGCGCATGCGCGCCCGTACTCTGGTGGAGAAATATGGCGAGGGCTCCGGCGCCTGCCACTCATCCAGCAGCGACATGGTCTGTCGCAACGAGGCTACTTCCTGCGCGCAGGCTGAGCAAGTCGCCAGATGCTCCTGCACCGCAGGAGTGACCAGTTCCGGCCCGCTCAGCACTGACTCCATCAACTGTTCGCGAATGTTCCCGCACTTCATAACCGCACCCTGCTTCCTGCAACTGCTTATATAAACTTTTTCAATGTCTCCCGTAGCGTTTCATACGCGCGAAACAACAACGACTTCGTGGCCGACTCACTCAAATTCAGTACTGCCGCAATCTGCTTGTAGTCCATGTTCTGGTACTTGTGCATGAGCACCGCGGCGCGCTGCCGTTCGGGTAACGCTTCGACTTCGCGTCGAATCGCCGCCAGCCGCTCCCGTCGAAGGATGAGTTGCTCCGCGTTCAAACCGCGGTCCGCCACGTCCACCGTCATTCCGGTTTCTGTGTCGGGCTCATCGATGTTGACCGTGTTCTCCGGACGTTCGTGTCGGGTGTCGCGCGCGTGGTTCACTGCCAGGTTGGTCGCGATGCGATACAGCCAAGTGGTGAACTTTGCACTCGCTGCGTAAGTCTGACGCGAGCGATACACCCGCAAGAACACTTCCTGCGCCAGTTCCTCTGCCACCGCCTGGTTTCGCGTCATGCGGTACATGAAGCTGTTCATGGGACGACGGAACTTCTCGACCAGATAGTCGAAAGCTACGTCATCTCCCGCGGCGACGCGCAGCATGACTTCGGCATCGCTGAGCATTTCCAGAATCGGACTCTCAGCCATGGATTCTCGCGCTATGCTTGGTGTTTCCGCAGTCCCCGCTGCAGGTCCGCCCAGCAGTATTCCTCGGTCTAACGCTATGCTGCCCACATCTCCTGTAACCCTCGTACCTCCCGAAAGTTGTGTAGCGGAAGACCAGGTTTGGCCTGGCTTCCGCAGCTTGATATTGGGCCGAATTGCGGCCTCGGGATCGCTCTCTGGTTCTCGTTTTGGGCCGCCTGATGACATTCTGGCAAACTGCTGTGCCCCACCAGTGTAAAACAGTATGATGCACAAGTCGCCTCCACCAGAACAGGTGGGATCCTTGGCCAACCCAACTTCCATGCGGGTGGGTTTCACAGGCCGCCACACTACCCGCGAAATACCAATGACTGCGGCTTTGCGCCAGAGCACGCCTTTGTGTCAGGGAACGGCTTCACTGCCTGCTGAAAAAGCCATTTTGGGTCAGGTTTTGAAAGGTCACGGCTTTACAGGCTGCGGAAAAAGTCACTCCCGGTCAGGTTTTGAAGGGGCGCAGCTTCAGCTGCGCCGTCCAAGTCCTTTATTTTTGTCGGCTCTCGCGGACTTTAGTCCGCGAGTCGCTTTTTTTCGCAATCTTTATAGCGCGAAAGTGTGTACCTGCGTTCTGCTCTGGATCGCCCTGGCCCTTCTCGCCAGCCTCCCCGCTCGGGCAACCGACCCGAACACCCAGGAAAAAGCTCCCGAAGCCGCAACTCCCGCCGACCAGCCTCCAGCCGAGCCCGTCGACTTCTCCGACGAAGTCGTCCGCGACGTGCTCACCAATCTCCAACGCGGCATTGAGACCCACGATCTGGATCGCGTCTTGGAAGTTTTTGACCAGCAAAACATGAAGGACTACGCCCAGTTTCGCGACCAGATGGTGGCCTTTTTTCGACGTTATGACAGCGTTCGGATTCGCTATCAGCTTCTGCAAGTGACTCCCGACAAAGATCAGGGTTTTGCCGTCGCCGACATCGACATGGACGCCGACCCCAGCGACCTCCTGCCCACCATCCAACGCCGTAGTACCCAGATGCGCTTCCAGATGAAGCGCGTCGCCAAGGGTTGGAAAGTGATCGCCCTGCGGCCGTCCGATTTCTTCAACCAGTAACATCCGTCACCACGTCAACTCGCCACCCATGAAACGTGACTATCCCGACAGACCCATCACCGGCGTAGGAGCCGTCATCATTCGTGACGATCGCGCCCTGCTGGTGCGCCGTGCCACCGAGCCCCTCAAAGGCGAGTGGTCGGTGCCGGGCGGTGCCCTCGAGCTCGGCGAGAAACTTCGCGATGGAGTTGCGCGCGAGGCCCTCGAAGAAACCGGTCTCCAGGTCGAAGCCGGCCAGGTCCTCGATGTGATCGATAGTATCTTCACCGACGCCGACGGCCGCATTGAGTATCACTACGTCCTCATCGACTTCCTCTGCCGTCCGCTCCCCGGCGAAGCCCGGCCCGGCAGCGACGTCAGCGAAGTAATGTGGGTGACCGAGGCCGATCTTTCCGCATTGGGCTTGCGCGACTCCATCGTGCAGGTGCTGCGCAAAGGATTCGCGGCAGCCACTGATGTCCCCTAGATGCCACCTGCACTCCGTTGCATAACTCGCTGCCTATCCTAGGAATGTTTTCCCCGGACTCGCCTCTCCGCCTTACAATCGGACGTCCGCGGAAATGGTTGTCCCTCGTTCGCATTCCATGACCAAGCCACCGTCTACCGACATGGTTCTGCGTTTGCCCGAGCCCAAGGACTTTCCCAAAGGGCGGCTGGGCAGGTTCTTCGAGCAGGACGATCTCTCGACACCGTCGCAGGGGCCGGAGCGTACCTACCCCTGGTACCTGGTGCTCTGGCTCACCGGCGTTGATTATTTCTCCACCCTGGGCTACCAACCGGGCATCGCACTGCTCGCCGCCGGAGCACTGGCCCTGCCCGCCACCGCGGTGCTGGTTGCGGTGACCTTGTTCGGAGCGGTGCCCATCTATGCGGCCGTAGCCAAACGGTCCTATGCCGGACAGGGTTCCATTGCATTGCTCGAGAACTTGCTTCCCGGCTGGACCGGCAAAATCATGGTGCTGGTTCTGCTGGGATTTGCCGCTACCGATTTCGTCATCACCATGACGTTGTCAGCCGCCGACGCAGCCCGTCACGCTATCGCCAATCCTTATCTGCATCCTTTCGCCGGCGATGCCCGCATGCGGGTCACCCTGGCTCTCTTGCTTTTGCTGGCCATCGTTTTCATGATGGGCTTTCGCGAAGCTATCCGCCTCGCGAACTTTGTCGCTATTCCCTACCTTGTCCTGAATGTGATCGTGCTGCTGTGGTGCGGCTGGAAAATTCTGCTGCGTCCCGAGTTGTTTTCTCACTGGCACGCCAACCTCAGCATGCATGGCGATTGGACGGCGGTCTTTATCGCCTCGGCGCTGGTGTTTCCCAAGCTGGCGCTCGGCCTCAGCGGTTTCGAGACCGGAGTCTCCGTAATGCCCTTGGTCTCGGGAGTCGAGCCGGGAAAAAGCGAAGACTCCATTTCCGGCCGCATCCTGGCGACACGCAAGCTGCTGGTGACCGCCGCGCTCCTCATGAGCGTCATGCTGCTGCTCTCCAGCTTTATCACCGGTGTGTTGATTCCCGAAAGCGCCTACCGCATCGGCGGACCGGCGGACGGAAGGGCCATCGCTTATCTCGCCCACCTCTATCTGGGAAATGCTTTCGGCACGATCTACGACTTGTCCACCATTCTGATCTTGTGGTTCGCCGGAGCATCGGCCATGGCTGGGCTCCTCAACCTCATCCCACGCTATTTGCCGCGTTTCGGAATGGCGCCCGACTGGGTGGCCTACCAGCGCCCACTAGTCTTGGTCCTATTGGCGATCGATGTCGTGGTGACCTTAGTCTTCCGCGCTTCGGTATCGGCACAGGGAGGCGCGTACGCCACCGGCGTCCTGGTATTGATGTTGTCGGCAGCAGTGGCCGTCACCATCTCCCTGTGGCGAGAATCGAGCCTGCGAAAACCCCTGACGTTGCTGCCTCCCTTCTACTTCCTGCTGGTGACCGTGGTGTTCGTCTACACCGTGATCGCCAATGTGTTTGAGCGTCCCGACGGCGCCATCATCGCCAGCATCTTCATTTTCTTGCTGCTGACCGCCAGCGCCCTAAGCCGCATCATGCGCTCCACCGAGATGCGGGTCTCCAAGGCGACCTTCGTGGATCAGGAGTCGGCCGAGCTATGGAAGACCATCACCGGCAAGAAGGTCAACCTGGTTCCACACCATGTCGCCACTCCCGAGCGCCGGGCGGCATTGATGCAGAAGGTACGGAAGCGTTATCGCGTGGAAGGTCCACTTGCCTTCCTCCACGTCAACCTTTTGGACAATCGCAGCGATTTCCTTGCTCCCTTACGTCTCCAGGTCTTCAAGGAAGGCGATTACGTTGTTATTGAGGCGTCCGGGGCAGTCGCAATTGCCAATTCGGTCGCCTATCTCAGTGAGCTGCTGGATCCCATCACCCTGATACTTGGTCTTACGCGCCGCACACTGATGAAGCAGTCGCTGGAATACTTGTTCTTTGGCGAAGGCGAGACCGGGTTACTGGTGTATTCCATTCTGGTGCGGTACTGGGAGGCAACCAAGCAAGTCACCGGGCAGCCTCTGATCCTGCTGGTCAGCGAGTCTGAATATTTCGGCCCACTTTAGGCTGGAACCAGCCAGACCGTGGGTGCCTCATCCTCTCGCCGTTTCTGCGAAGGAGCTCGCCCTGAGCGACGTCGAAGGGTGGGACCACTCCCTCTCGTCGTATGGTTCCACAACTTCTATCGCGCGAGCCGCCACAGCGGTTCTTTCTGGTCTTGGCTTTTGACTTATTGCATATTAGTGGGACTAACTCTTTACGGCAGACATAGATAGCTCTAACTACTAATAGAATGAGCGACATATGAACAATTTCCGTCTAACTCAATGAAAACAAAGGGGGCGTGTAACGGCAATTCTTGCAAACCCCTTATCCCCTGTACTTTTTTTCGGCATCCATGAAACCTTTGTCCTCCTCCTGAGTCCTATCTGGCATTGCGCGGGGTTCAGAAGCCGGGAACCTTCACATTCGTTTGCGGTAGCCCGGGCCGCATCAACAACTGCAAAGAAAAGGATTCCCTAAACTTGGGAAATCCGACAGAATGCTTCGCACGTATGTTGCATAGGGCCAAGTAGAGATCTGACATTCAGGTCTTCCAACTAAACCAGTAGAGGAGAAATTTGAAATGACGAAATCGATGAAGTCACTCATGATGGGAGCTGCACTCGCAGGATTCATGGCCGGCAATACGGCTATGGCGCAGACCCCCTCGTCCACCTCCAATGCCTTTTCCAGCGGCTCGAACCTGGGCCAGTTGTCGACCTCGTTCTCCAAAGACAAGCACGCCTGCAAGGGCCAGAACTCCTGTAAAGGCAAGGGCGGCTGTAAGAGCGGCGACAACGGTTGTAAGGGCAAGAACTCCTGCAAGGGCAAGGGCGGCTGCGCGACCGACGGCTCCAAGATGCCTGAGTAGTCTCGATCAAACCTTGATCGCGAGGGCCGGAGCAGAAAGCCTGGCCCTCGTGATCGAAGGCTCACCCTTTCATCTTCGAGTTCATCGTTTATGCCTGCCAATCGTTTTAACGGCTTCACCGAGTACGGGGTAGGGATCGGGCTACGGATCCCGCATTACACCCACATCCTCGAGCGGAAGCCGGTGGTCGACTGGTTCGAAATCATCTCCGAAAACTTCATGGTCGATGGCGGCCGTCCGCTGGCCGTGCTCGACCAGATTCTGGAACAGTACCGCGTCGTCCAGCACGGCGTCTCCATGTATTTCGGTTCGGTGGAACCGCTGAATCGCGAGCATCTGCGAAGGCTGAAATCGCTGGTGCGGCGCACCAAAACCCCATGGCTCTCTGATCATCTGTGCTGGGGCAGCGTCGATGGCACCTATTCCCACGACCTGCTACCCATGCCTTACACCTTCGAGGCCGCGAAGAAGACCGCGCAGAAGATCCGCGAGGCGCGCGATTTTCTGGAAGTTCCCGTAGTCGTGGAGAACGTCAGCAGCTACGCCGAGTTTCACGCCTCCGAGATGACGGAGTGGCAGTTCCTCACCGAAGTCGTGGAAGCTGCCGACTGCGGAATTCTGCTGGACGTGAACAATATCTACGTCTCCTCGCGCAACCATAGTTTCGATCCGTACGACTATCTGCACAGCGTTCCCCACGAACGAGTCGCGCAGATTCACATTGCCGGACACTCAAAATTCGAGAAGTACATTCTCGACACCCACGACCATGCGGTGATCGATCCGGTGTGGCAGCTTTATGCGCGGGCGATCGAGCTCGCTGGCCCAACGGCAACTCTGCTGGAGTGGGATGATCACATTCCGTCGTTCGACGAAGTTCACGGCGAGGCGCTGAAAGCGAACCGCTATGTCACGCGAGAAGGTGGTCGCATGATGGACCTCGACCACATCCAGCGCAACATGTTTGACGCGGTACGTCAGCCGCTGACCGCCTCCGAAAACATGCGGCAGCGCACCAGCGATGGCCGTTCGCTGCGCCACATTGCCGACGAGATCATCAAGCCGAACGATCGTCTCACCTCCTTCGAGCGCCTGGAGATTTACAACCGGCAATATTGGTATCGGGTGCTGGCGGCTCTGGCAGAGGATTTTGAAGGGCTACGCCTGATCATCGGCGATCGTAATTTTGAGAAGCTCTCCGTCGCTTATGTTCAGGATTGTCCGTCGCAATCCTTCACGCTGCGTAACCTGGGCTCGCGCCTGGAGCCGTGGCTGCGTTCGCATCCGGAGTTCATCGCGGGCGTCGAAAGACATCGCCCTCGATATGGTGCGCCTGGAGTGGGCGGAGATTGAGGCCTTCGACGAGGCGTCAAAGCCAAAGCTGACGGAGGCAGACCTGGGATCGCTGGGTCCCGATCCGCAATTCGAGCTGCAGCCGCATATTCGCTTGCTTGATCTGCAGCATCCGGTTGACGAAATGCTGCTGGCCATCCGCCACGGGCAGCGCGAAAACGACATCGCCAGCAACGCTGTGACCGATCGCCCCCAGCGTCGGCGGCCTCCGAAAGCGTTCCTTGCCGAAACCCGAGCAGATTTTTCTCGCAGTCCATCGCGCCGACAATTCGGTGTACTTCAAGCGGCTCGATGCGGAGGCGTTCGGCATCCTCTGTGCGACTTCGCGACGGCAAGCGATTGTCCGAAGCCGTTGAATTTGTCGATTGGAGCAACCGCTCAGGCGAAGAAGCGGCCGAGAACTCTGCAGGCATGGTTCGCGCTGTGGTCGTCCCTGGGGTGGTTCTGCAAGCCAAATTAGGACGGAATTCATGACATCTCTCGCAAGCAAGGTGCAGAGGGCATATTCGCTCCTCATCAGCGGCGGCAATTCGCTGCAATCTCTTTTCCTGCTTTTTGTGCGTCTTTACTGGGGATGGCAATTCTGCCAAACCGGCTGGGGTAAGCTGCACAACTTACCGCATGTGATCGAGTTTTTCACCAGCCTGGGCATTCCTGCGCCAGCTCTGAATGCATATTTCGTGAGTGGATTGGAATTTTTCGGTGGAATTTTGCTGGCACTCGGACTCGGCAGCAGGCTTCTTGCACTCATGTTCACCGCCGATATGTTCGTGGCTTACGTCACCGCCGACCGCGAAGCTTTCCTCTCGATCTTCTCCAAACCGGACGACTTCATTGCCGCCACTCCGTTTGCGTTTCTTATGGCGTCACTGATCATCTTGATCTTCGGACCGGGGCGGTTTTCTCTGGACTATCTCATCGCACGCCACTGGCACCATGACTCCGTGTGAAGTGCGCGTAGCGCGACAGAGAGTTTCGTGAATTAAGATTTGAGGCACATGCAGTTTTCGCCGAGCCGGTATTTACTTCGCACACTAACAGTCGTTGTGATTGCGATTTGTTCTTTCGGACTGGTTGTATGGCTGGCGTCCGAACGCGAGCAGGCAGCAGGCCCGCCATCGAGCCTCAACATTTGCGGTACGGTCATCGATATTCAGTTCTTCGGCGAGACAACCTCCGCCACTCGCAATGACTTGATGACTTGGATCAAGCGGGCAGGGGACGCAGTCTGCACCTACTACGGGAAGTTCCCTGTTCCTCGTCTCGGTCTCGATGTTCGGGTTGGCGGAAGGCCAGGTGTTCACGGAGGAGTCACCTATCCCATGCACGGTGGCTATATCAACATTTCTCTGGGTGCGGACACTACGACTGCTCAACTCAGCGACGATTGGATGCTCACCCACGAGATGATCCACCTGGCCTTCCCAGAAATGGACAGGAAGCATCACTGGATCGAGGAAGGGATCTCGGTTTACGTCGAACCGATCGCCCGGGTGCAGGCTGGGCAACTCTCGCCCGAACGAATATGGCATGACGTCGTGCGCGATATGCCGCAGGGCGAACCGGAATCGGGCGACAAAGGACTCGATCACACGCCGACTTGGGGACGCACTTACTGGGGAGGCGCGATGTTCTGCTTGATTGCCGATGTCCGCATCCGTGAGAAGACCCACAATCAAAAAGGCTTACAGGACGCGCTTCGAGGCATTCTTGCGGCAGGCGGAAATATCACGCAAGATTGGGATATCGAGCGCGCATTCGCGGCAGGCGACAAGGCGACGGGTACAACAGTATTAGCTGATTTGTACGGCGAAATGCGCGACAAGCCTGACCCCGTCGATCTACCGGCACTATGGAAGAAACTGGGAATCCAAAGGCAGTCGGATGGTTCAATCACGTTCGATCCCAACGCGCCTGATGCTGACATACGAGCTGCAATCACCCGGCCAGAACCGACTGCACAGCAAGGTCACCGCTAAGTTTTTCGTCGAGTGCGGCTGCGACCTACAGGTAGACGCGCTCTTGTTTGCGAATCGCTCGATACCGCTCGAAAACCTTGCGCTCGCTTTCGAGGCCTAGCGCCGAACGCAAGCTGCTGCCGCGGAAGGTATGCATCAGCATCTTGGGCCAGTTCTTGAGAACGAACCACGGCTCCTTGGAGATGACGGACGGCATGTGCGCGGTCTTCATCCAGCGCTCCTTCCGCCAGCGCTCGTACTCGATTTCCTCGGGAGCGAGGTGTTCGGTCGCTACCACTGCCGTCGTGCCATCGTATTCCTCGAGCCGCTCGATCTTAATTAGGTTGCGGGCACGAAAGTCTTTCGTCATGGGCGTACCCGGATAGGGCGTGGGATGCTGGATGTACGGCCAGTCGACGTACTTGCGGGCAAAGTCAAGGTTGGTGCGGATGGAGTCAAGCGTGTCGTCCGGATTGCCGACGATCAAACCGCCCACAACATACATTTTGTGCTTGTGCAAGATATCGATAGCGCGAATGCTCGCGTTGCCAGTGCGTTTGCCCTCTTCGCGAAATGAATTCTTGGCCGAAGCCTTCAAGTACACCAGGTCATCCTCAAGGATGTTTTCGATTCCCAGAAACACGTAGCGGAATCCCGCCTTCTGCATCAACGGCGCCAGGGTCTCGCCGTGCATGGCAATGGGAGACGTCATAGCTTGCACGGTGTAGGAGATGTCGTTCAGCCCGGCATCAATGATGGCCTGGCACAGCGCTTCGAATCGCTTGATGTTCAGCGAAATGTTGTCGTCAACCAGGAAAATCGCGCGCGCGCCGTTGTCCCGGGCATCGCGAATATCAGCCAGATACGCGGTCGAATGAGTAGGTGTGGAAATTGCGCCCGCGCATCTCGATGATCGAGCAAAAACCGCAATCGAAGGTGCATCCGCGCGAGGTCTCGATCACATCTACCTGTCGACCCATCATGGTGTAGCCGCCAAGCACGCGCGCTTTGCGGCTGGGCAACTTTATCTCGTCACCTTCAAGCGTGTGGACCGGGCGGGACACATTCTCCCGCCAAGTCAGGCCTTCGCGATAGGTCAGTCCTGCAATGCCGCCGTAACCTTGGCGGTTTTCCAGAGCACGCAGCAATTCGCGGAAGGTCAACTCCCCTTCCCCGCGCACTATGAAGTCAACGCCGGTTCCCTCTTCCCGGTAGGCATCGGAGGCGAGGCTGGGATCGTAACCGCCGACCACGATACGTACCCCGGGTTTGAGCGATCGAACCAGTTCGATCACGCGAAAGGCTGTCTTGCGCTGGAAGGTCATCACCGAGAGGCCGACGACGTCTGGGTCAAGCTCACGCATCAGTCGCTCGATAGTCGAACGAACGCTGTTCTGCACGAGAATGAGATCGGCGACTGCAACTTTATGGTGGGGAGTCGACGTTCCCTGCCAGCGAAGTCAAGCCCCCGTTGGGCATGCGCACCGCGACGGTAGGCATGTGCTCGAACGAATCGGGCATGGCGAGCAGGAGTACTTTCAATACGCGGCTCCTTCGGATGTTTCCGAGCGCCCCACAACGGCTTGAGTGCATAAATGGTACACCGAAATGCTGCCCAGGCCGCGGGCTACTCTCGGTATTGTTCGCAATCTGTTTTCACGGCACGTGGGAATCAACATTTCGCCAGTGGGCCCCGGGGTGTAGACTTTTTCCCGTTACCATAGAACTGGAATTGCGGTGACGGGCCAAGGTGCGGCGGTGTAACGCGTCCCAGTCCGAATGTTCAAGGAGGCCTATGTTTCGCAGGACTTTGATTGCAGCATTGGTTCTGATTTTCGCTCTATCGGCTATCGGACAGACTGCGTCCGGCCCAACCGTCGTGTCGGGAGCGGACCTGAAGAAGGTCGTGCCCGATAGTTATTTTTTTCGTGGCATGAGCGCGACCACACAGTTGCGCAACTCCGCCGCCATTCACTATCCTGACGACCTTTACGTCATCGCCGGATTGGTCGATACGTCGGGGTATTCATCCGACGTCAAGGCGAAGTACAACGGCATGTTCATCACCGAGAAGACGCTCAAGTTTGGCAGCAGCACACTGGGCCCCGGGCAATACGGCATGGGGTACACCGCAGACGGCAAGTTTCACATCCTGAGTGTCAATGGTAACGAACTGCTGGTAGCCGACATCATGGTGGATGACAAACTGGCCCACCCCCAGCCGCTGAAAATCGTTATGGACGGCGCGACCGCGAAGCTTTACCTCGGCAAGAAGTACGTCAGCTTTACCGCGCAATGACCGTTCGATTCCGGGTTCGCAACGCTGGACTTCGGCAAGGCTAACCCGGGGTTTCAATTGCTAAACGGCCAGGTCAGGTTTTCACCACAACCGTTCGAGGGATCAACGGAATGGTTCGCAGATTCTTGTCGTTATTCGCACTGCTCACTGCCGTCACTCTGTCACAAGCCGCGACACAGGCTAAGCCTGACGCTCCCCCACCATTCAATGTGCGCGAGCATTACACCAAGTACGAGTATTCGATCCCCATGCGTGACGGGAAAAAGTTGTTCACATCCATCTACGTGCCAAAGGACAGTTCGCGTTCCTATCCCTTCCTGATGGACCGGACACCCTACAGCGTCGCGCCTTACGGCGTAGACAACTATAAGACTGCGATCGGCCCCTCCGAGTCATTCGAAAAATCCGGCTACATCTTCGTGTACCAGGATGTGCGGGGCGCTATATGTCGGAAGGCACATTTATCGAGATGCGGCCGCATATCGACAATAAGGCGTCGAACAACGACGTCGATGACAGCACCGACACTTATGACACCATCGACTGGCTGCTGAAAAATGTCCCCAACAACAATGGCCGCGTTGGCATCTGGGGAATTTCCTATCCCGGCTTCTTTACCTCGGCCAGCATCATCGACTCGCATCCCGCGCTGAAGGCAGCCTCGCCGCAGGCTCCCATGACGGATCTGTTCATGGGAGACGATGCCTACCATGGCGGAGCCTTCATGCTGGCGGCCAATTTCAGCTTCTACAGCTCGTTCAAGCCGCAAAACAATCCGGCGCTGCCGCCCAAGGAGCGTCAAGCGTTCGACTACGGAACCTCAAGCGGGTATGACTTCTTCCGCACGATGGGACCGCTCTCAAATGCCAACGCCCTGTACTTCCATGGCCAGAGCTTTCCTGTGGAACGACCAGTCACAACACGACACATACGACGATTACTGGAAGGCGCGCAATCTCGCGCCGCACATGAAGAACATCCACTGCGCGGTGTTGACCGTGGGCGGATGGTTTGACGCCGAAGACCTTTCCGGCCCGATGCGCACTTTTCACGCTATCGAGCAGAACAATCCGGGAATCTTCAACGCGATTGTCGAAGGCCCGTGGGTGCACGGCGGATGGTCGCGCTACGAAGGCCGCAGCCTGGGGCATGTGGACTTCGCCTCTGACACGGGAGACTACTTTCGCGAGAACATTCAGTTTCCGTTTTTCGAGGCCTATCTGAAAGGCAATGGTGACGCGAAACTTCCCAAGGCCTACGTCTTCGAAACCGGCACCAACGTCTGGCGACAGTACGATGCATGGCCTCCCAAGAACACCGCAGCCGAAAATGCTTTACCTGAATGACAAGGGACGCCTTACGTTCGAGCCGCCAACCTCGGCGGGTGAAGTGTTCGACGAATACGTGAGCGATCCCGCCAAGCCGGTGCCGTTCATCGGCTACACCGCGCTGGCGGTCCCGCAGGAATACATGGTCGCCGACCAGCGCTTCGCCGCCACGCGCACCGACGTGCTGGTGTATCAGACCGAGGACTTGCAGGAAGACATCACCATCGCCGGCCCGGTGTCACCGAAGCTGTTCGTGTCCACCAGCGGCACGGACTCCGATTGGGTGGTGAAGCTGATCGACGTCTATCCCGCCGTATTATCCCGAGCCCGATGCCGGCAAGCCTGAGGCGCCGCGCAAGGATGTTGGCCTGCCCGTCGTGAAGATGGCGGGCTTCCAGCAACTGGTGCGCGGTGAGCCCATGCGCGGCAAGTTCCGCAAGAGCTTCGAGAAGCCCGAGCCGTTCGTGCCCGGCAAGATGGAAGAGGTCAGTTTCGAGATGCCCGACATCAACCACACCTTCCGCCGCGGACATCGCATCATGGTGCAGGTGCAGAGTTCGTGGTTCCCGCTCACGGACCTGAATCCGCAAACCTTCGTTAACATCCCAGACGCCAAGCCGTCGGATTTCCGCCGGCCACTGAGCGCGTTTATCGTTCACAAACCGCGCCATCGGGAATCGAGGTGCTGGTTGTGCATCCGGTAGCGCATTAGACTTCACGCATGGCAAAGCCCCGCATCGCTGCGAGGCCCCTGGGTGTGCGAGGAAGCTAAGTCCAACTCTCAGGCCTGGGCCGCCAGTCCGTTGTTCGACATCCAGCGTGCCGGCGGTTGCGGCGTTGCCTTGGGCAGGATGTCGAGGTAAATGACCGCATAGCGGAAGGCCATGACGGCCGCCGCGATGACGAGCACGCTGGAAGCCAGCTCCGTCCACTTGGGGACGTAGTGAGTTCCCATCGCGGTCTGCAATGCATTGATGGACACGTTCAGCCGGTTGACAATGAACCCAGCCACCACCATGGCGCACGTCCAGTAGAGTCCGTCGGGACTGTTGCGCACCTGCTCAAAGCTCAGCAGCACAATCGGAATGACCATGAACATCGCCACTTCCAGCCAGAAGTAGCCGGCTTCGCTGGTTCGCTGGAAGGCGTAATGCAGGGCGTGGTTCCCGACTAGATCGAGCAGCCGGAAGAAGACGAACACGATCAGCAGCATCTGAATCATGCGGCCGCAGTCGCTGAGGATGGTGAAATCCACGCGCACGTTGAGCGAGCGCATCGACAGGTAAACCGCCATCACGGTGAGCGCCAGCCCGGCGGGAATCGCCGACATGTAGAAGATGGCGTGCATGTTGGCCGAGTACCACAAAGGATGGACCTTGCCGGCGGCGATCAGGTAGAGCCCGCCGAGGAACGACTGGTGCATCGACGACAGCAGCACGCCGGCCAGCACCACGCCGATGAGAATCTGGTGGTGATACCGCAGGATGGTTTCGCGCAGTCCCTTCCAGGGCAGCTTTTCGATCACCGCAGGCGCGAACTCAAAGGTCAGCACGGTGAAGTACGTCATGATGCAGACGCACACGTCGAAGAGCACGGAGCGGCTCGTTCCACATCACGACGGGATGCCAGAAGCGCCACGGCAGACCAATCTCGTACAGGTAGCCGACCATCACGGTGCAGTAGCCGAGGAACGAAATCAGGATCGACGCGCGCAGGATGGGACGATAGCGCTCCATGCCCAGCAAGTAAACCGCGGCGCTGATGCCGAAACCGGCGGCCGAGAGCCCGACGCCGCAGAGCGTGCCGAGGCCGACCCACAGGCCCCAGGGCATCTGGTCGGAAAGATTCGTGCTGGCGCGGAAGCCCTCGAAGAATCGCACGTACGTGGCATACATGCCGGTGACAAAGATGATGGCTACGATGACGCGCCACAGTGTGATTTCTGAACGGATTCGCGCTGTCATGGCTAGTTCCTTTCCTGTTTGATCCGGTTGATGGTGGCTTTTTCTTCCGGCTTCGGCGAGGGCAACTTCGCGGCGGCGCTGCGTGATCCAGTACAGTGCCGACAGAATGGCTCCGCCCATGATGACAACCTTGGGCGAGTCGCCCATGGCGGCGGCTGTCAGCGTCGGCACTGGCTGGTTGCCGGTAGGCAGCGGCTTGAAGCCCAGCTTTTCGAACTCCACATCAGAGACGAACAGCACCGAGCCTCCACCTATTTCAGTCGTGCCGTAAATTCGCGGAACGTAACTCGAATCGGTGCGAATGCGGTTCCAGGCGTCGGCGATCAACTCGTCACGATCGCCAAAGACGCTGGCTTGCACCGGGCAGGCCTCGGTGCAGGCGGGCTGTCCACCGGCCTTAACCCGCTCCGAGCAGAGGTCGCATTTCTTCACGAAGGGAGCGAGCTTGCTCCACTGGTAGCGCGGCACCTGGTAGGGGCACGCCAGCATGCAGTAGCGGCATCCGATGCATTTGTCGGCGTCGTAGACCACCGGGCCCAGGGCGGTCTTCTTGATCGCGCCCACCGGGCAGACCGACGCGCAGGCCGGATCGTTGCAGTGCATACAGACTTTGCGGACGAACTTGTCGCCGCGAGATTCAATCACCGTGAAAGCGGTGTCTGACAATGTGGGCTCCGGATCAGTATTGAAACCGTGCAACTGTTTGCATGCCGTCTCGCAACTTCCGCACCCGATGCAGCGCTTGATATCGATCAGCATGGCTTTTTGTTTTGGCATGGCGATCTCCTTGTTCTCCTTTGGCGACTCCGGGCTAGGTCAGGAAAAATTCTTTGACCAGCTGCTCGCTGCACGCTGGCATCGACCTGAAAGAACAAGCCCTTCATCGGGAGGCCGCCATCTTGCGCCAAAGCCGGACTGAGTTGCTGCATCATCCCGCCGAGCCGGGCGAAGCTGTTCTGCATCCATGCGGGAACGATCGGTCCCTGCAACAGGTTCTTGAGTGTTGGTCGCCAGCTCCGGCGCCTTCACCACGCAGAGCCAGCCATTCTTGTACGGATCTTCGGTGATCAGGTTGGGGTTCTTCAGCACTTCGTGGTTGACCGAGACCAGCACGCCTTCGACCGGCGAGAGCATTTCCACGCTCTGGTCGCCGTGCTTCACGGTGCACAGCTTCTGTCCCTGACGCACCCAGCGGTTCAGATCGGCGAGTTCGATGCTATCGACTTGGCCGAACAGATTTCCGGCGAAGGCATCGATTCCCATGCGCGCGTTTTGCCGACCTTCGTCGTGCACCCAGGTGTGTCCGGGATGGAAGCTGTAGTTTTCGGGAACTTCGAAGCCCGCGGCCTTGACCATGTTCGGGTACGCCTACTTTCTGGAATGGCGCGAGCTTGCACCGCCACCGCTGGCACTTCGGGCCGGCGGAAATACATGATGGAAAGAATCAAGAGGAAAGTAAGTAGTACGAATAAGATCGACATAAGGCCTCCTTGCTACAGCACAACCGTCATCCGACCAGGCACCGCGAACAGACTGGAGCACGAGTTCGATACGAAGTGCCTGGTTTGGCTAGTACCGCTTGGAATGAATGCGAAGAGATTCATGGCATCGTGCTCCACTCTTGCTAGTGCACGTTGAGTGCAAAACTCGCTCTGTAACAGAATTCGTTGATGAGAAAAGGACTTAGGGATTTCAGTGCGACGGTTCAAAACGGGAAACCACTGCATTTCGCAGTGGTGCTCGTGCGTTTTGCAGTAGTGCAGGATGCGGGTTAGCTGACTTCCTGAAGCTTCTTGAGGCGGCGCATCAGCGAGGTGGGATGGATCCCCAGTATGCGCGCGGCGTGGGTCTTGTTCTGTCCGGTGGCGTTCAAGACATCCTGGATGTAGCGGTCTTCCAATTCGCTCAGGGTGACGAATTGGTCGCCGGTGGGCGAGAGATCGTAGGCTGAGAGCGGCTCCAGTTGCGGCGACGACGCCTGGTGGTCGCGCACTTCCTCGGGAAGGTCGGTCGCATCGATCTCAGTTTCCTTGCACAGGATCATGGTGCGCTCGATCACGTTGCGCAATTCGCGGATGTTGCCCGGCCACGGGTAATCCTTGAGCAGTTCCGCTGCGGCTGGCGTGAATCCGATGAAGTTCTTCTTGCAGTTCTTTGTTGAACTGGCCGATGAAGTCGAGCGCGAGCGGCACGACGTCTTCTTTGCGCTCGCGCAGCGGCGGGATGAATAGCGGCAGCACGTTCAGCCGGTAATAGAGGTCTTCGCGAAACTCGCCTTTGGCCACCGCTTCTTTCAGCAGGGTGTTGGTGGCGGCGATGATGCGGACGTTCGCCTGGATGACCTTCGTTCCACCCAGACGCATGAACGTGCCCTCTTCCAACACGCGCAGCAACTTGGCCTGCAAGCTGGGAGAAGTGTTGCCGATCTCGTCGAGGAAGAGCGTCCCGCCGCTAGCTTTCTCGATCAGGCCTTCTTTGCGGCGGCGCGCGTCGGTGAAGGCGCCGGGCTCGTATCCGAACAATTCGCTCTCCAGAAGCGTGTCGGGCAGGGCGGCGCAGTTCAGGCTGATCAGCGGCATCTGCGCGCGCGGACTGTTGTAGTGAATCGCCTTCGCCAGCACTTCTTTGCCGGTGCCGCTCTCGCCCTGAATCAGGATGGTAGTGCGTTCGCTTTCGGCGCGCGCGACGGGCCATCTGCAGCACTTCGCTCATCACCGGGCTCATGGTTACGACGCGTCCAAAGTCGTAGAGCCCCTTGGCGCTCTGCACGGTATCGTGCACGCGCACGCGTAGGGCGAGCATTTCGGCAGCGCGCTGCAGCGTGTTCACCATGTCGGCTATGTGGAAGGGCTTGATCAGGTAGTCGTAGGCGCCGAGTTTCATGGCCTCTACCGCACGGTCGACCATGTGGTAAGCGCTCATCATGAGAATGATGGTGGCGGGAGAGCTGACTTTTGCCTGACGCAGGACTTCGATGCCGTTCATGCCAGGCAAGACCACGTCGAGCAGCGCGAAGTCAGGCTTCTCATCGGCGAAGATCGTCAGCGCCTCTTCGCCGCTCATGGCGAGGAATACTTCGAAGCCTTCATCGCCGAGCGCGCGGCCCGAGGGTCCGCAGGGTCAGCGCTTCGTCGTCCACGATCAGGACGGAATACGGCATGGCTAGGCGATGACCTCCTGGTACTCCGTCGCAGCTTTGCCCGGCTGATGCATCGGCAAGGTGACGCGCACGGTCGTGCCCGCCCCGGGAGTACTCTCGATCTGAATTTCGCCTCCGTGGCTGCGGATGTAACTCTGGCTGATGCTCAGTCCCAGACCAGTGCCCTTGCCGCGCTTGGTAGTGAAGAACGGCTCAAAGACGTGTGGCAGGATGTCTGCGGGGATTCCGCTGCCGGAGTCGCGCACGCGCAGTTCGATGAGTGTCGGCGGAATGCTCCATGCCCGCCGAGATGGTGATGCAGCCGCCGGCAGGCGTGGCCTGCGCCGCGTTCAACAACAGGTTCATGAGGATTTGCGATAACTGGTTGACGTCAGCAGTGATTGCCGGGAGGTCGAGCGGCACCCGATTGTCCAGCGTGACGTGGCGAAACATGGGCTGGTGATCGACGAATTTCAGGGTCTCGGCGACCAGCTTGAACAGGTCCACCTTGCCCAGCAACAGCGGCCCAGGCCGCGCGTAGTCCAGAAGGCCGCGCACCGCAGAGGAGATTCGTTTTGCGCCCTCGATGCATTGCTCGATCTCGGTACGGTGCTCACCAGAAGCGTCCTTCCATTCCAGTTCGAGGTGCGACATGATTCCCAGCAGCGGATTGTTGATCTCGTGCGCCGCGCCCAGCGCGAGTTGCGCCAGCGAGGCGTACTTCTCGTACTCGGCGAGTTGGGAGTCGAACTGCAGCTTCTCCTTCGCCAGCTCGCGCTCTTCTTCCAGCCGGCGTACCAGCTCCTGCTGCGCGAGGTTGCGTTCGTACTCGCGATGGTCGGCCAGTTCCCTCGCCTTCTGCAATTCCTGCCGGGCTCGTCTTTAGCCGAAGCGCGAGGAATGCGACGACGACCAGGAGAAATATTCCGGCAGCGAAGCCGCTCAGGAAACCAGTCACGGGTAAGACGGAGGATTCAGCGGGAGCGGCAGCGAGCAGCAACGTGGTACTCGACATCGCTGACAATGGCATGCCGATCGACCACAAGCGTTCGCGTTCGCATGGGTATGCGAAGCTCGTGACCCTTCCTGTCGCGAAAGCCAGCGGAGCATTGTGCTCTCCCTTTAGACCTTCGCGCTTCTTGTCCGGAAGAACAGTGATTGCAGTCACTTGCACAGGTGATGTACGACGGGGGGCGTGGTTTTAGAGCAGGCCAGAAGTGCGCTCTAACTCTTAGGTTGCGGAAAAAGCCGATGTCTTGGTAGATCCTTTTGGAACCTGCCCTGATTACTTTAGTTTCCTGCAGCCCCCAAATTCTCTTGCGTTTGCCCTTCCGGCCCACTAGAACCAACTCTGTGAAGCTGGGGGAAATGTGCCCCAGCTGGCTCGCGGCGATGCCGCGAATATAAATCGCTCTTTGACAATTCCTGTAGTTGGAACAGAAGGGGCTCTGGCCAACCGCCTTGAAAACCCCGCTAAGTCCAATGCGCAGATATGGATACATATAAGTAACTAATGGAATCAATGACATGCGAACAATTTTCCCCTAAACCATTGATTCTAAATGATCGTGATTTCGCATTTTTAGTGATATACCCGACTATACCACCCACCTTAGCGCCATTGGCAGAGTCGTCTGTCGGCACGGCTACACCTTGCAAAAGCCGCACTTTTGGAAGAGCTCCGAAGCTGGCGCCCTGGCGGTACAGCCGCGCTGAAAGAGTTCTTCCTCAGTCGTGAAGGGATGCCTAAACGGAGTATTTCAGAAACTGCTAGTTCACTATGCCGCCGACGATCGTCCGCACGACTTCGCCCGCGGGCGTAAACACGGCAATGTCGGCATCGGCTCCGACGGATAGATTGCCCTTACGCTTCTCGATGCCAAGCACGCGCGCCGGGTTCAGTGTGGCCATGCGAATCGCGTGTTGCAAGCTGATGTGAGCGAACTGCATGGTGTTGCGAACGGCTCGATCGAGCGTCAACACGCTGCCGGCGAGGCGGCCGTCGAACTCGCAGCGGCCGTCGCGCACCTGCACTTCAAGCCCCCAAGCAGATAGGTTCCGTCGGGCATGCCGGTGGCGCTGATGGCGTCGGTGATCAGCACTGCACCGTCGATTCCTTTGGCGCGAACGAACAAGTCCACCATCTACCGGATCGACGTGGATGCCGTCGACAATGATGTCGGCGGTGAGAGCGTTGTCGGTGAGCACTGCGCCGAGTAGTCCAGGGTTGCGATGGTCAAGCGGACGCATGGCGTTGAATGTGTGGGTCGCGTGGCGGGCGCCCGCGCCGATCGCCGCTTCCGGGCCTTGCGACAAATCGGCATCGGAGTGGCCGAGGCTGACACAAACGCCGCGCCGGCTGGCTTCGGTGATCAAGTCAAGCGCACCCTCGATTTCCGGAGCGATCGTCATGCACGCTCACGTGGCCTGCGGCGGCCTGCCACATGCGCTCGAACAGTTCACGCGATGCCGGCTGCAGTAGCGCTGGAGGATGAACTCCGCGCTTCGCATGGCTGAGGAACGGACCTTCGAGATGCACACCCAGCGGACGCGCGCGGGTGCCGTCGCCGGCGGTGTGTTCGCAACCGCTTTGCCCAGCGCATCAAGCGAACGCAGTGTTGCATCGATCGGAGCAGTCACGGTTGTGGGACAATAGCTGGTGACGCCATGCTTCGTCATCAGGCGCTCGACGGCGGCGAGGCTTTCGTCGGAACCTTCCATCACGTCGTGACCCGCGCCGCCGTGAATATGAATGTCGATCAGTCCCGGAGCGAGCACCGCATCGCCGAAATCCACCACGCGAGCGTTGGACGGAATGTGTACCTCGGCCGCGGGTGCCGACGGCGGAGATCGTGCCGTCTTCCATGACCAGGACGCGTCATCGATCGCTTCCAGAGGAGTGAACAACTGCCGTGCCAGCAAGAGCTGTGGCCAATTCCCAACCTCGTGAGCGCGCCTGAAAACGCTGTGCATTCGAACTAACTGCACTATGAGTTTACGGTCGCGGCGGCGAATTGCCCAACTCAGGAGCCGGGCGAAGTCTGCTATACTGTCGGTTGGCGCGAGCCCGCGAAGCTCACGCCTGTGAGCGGCGCGCCCTGCCCGCCCAACCTTGGGCGGCATTGCACGAGATGTCGGGGAGTGGCTCAGCCTGGTAGAGCACCTGGTTCGGGACCAGGGGGTCGGAGGTTCAAATCCTCTCTCCCCGACCAATATTTTCAATAAGATACAGCCATTTTGAAATCCCCGAAAATCCACTGTAGGCAAATTTGTAACAGTGATTTCCTCCGTATTTTCTGTTGTCACCTTTCCGGTGCAGATGCCGCGCCAGTTGCATGTCGATAACCAAATAGTTAGCCGTTCAAGGCGGCCGCTAACCTTGGCGAGCATCTTGGGCGGCAATGAGACAATGATCTTTGCTCATTCTTCACATTTCGGACATTCACCTGCGGATGGCGTGGTCGGATCAACTCAAGACCCCGTGTGCTCCGCAAATATTCCGTCGGACCTCTGAACCCATTGAGAATGCGGGGCAGTCAGGCTCCTCCGCCGATGGGCGAAATTCCGCCGTCAAGTCCCGATCTGACACGCTGAATTCTGATGGATGGTGATCACTCGGGCACGAATACAATCAGACACAATGCTCAGCGGGCTGCAACTATCGTCGCTCATCCGTGCCGGCTTTGGAATCTGTTTGGAGCTCAGCGCTTTTCTGGGTTCATTCGTCCGGTCCCGCTCATCTCTGCTTGCAGAAAACCTTGTTCTTCGCAAGCAGTTGGCCTTCTATCAGGAACGTCAGATCCGCCCCCGCCGGTTGACCGACGCTGCCCGTTTGAGTCTCGTCTTCTGGTCCACGCTCTGCAACTGGAAGTCAGCTTTGGTCATCGTCAAACCCGGCACCTTGATCGGATGGCACCGGCGAGGGTTCAAACTGTTCTGGAAGCTGAAGTCGCGCCCGGGCAGACCGAAGCTGCCGAGAAACATCCGACAACTGATTGCCCGCATGGTTGAAGAAAATCCAACGTGGGGACAAGGTCGCGTCGCTGACGAACTCGCTCTGAAGCTGGGAATTCGAGTCTCGCCGCGAACGGTTGGAGCGTATTGGCCGGATCAGCCGGACAGGAGAGGCCCCTCATCGCAGCGCTGGAACACCTTCGTACGTAATCACGCTAGATCGATGCTAGCCTGCGATTTCCTGGTCGTGGTGACGGCGGGCTTTCGCCAGCTGTACGTCTTCGTGCTGATGGAGATTGGCACGCGGAGGATTGTGCACTGCAATGTCACGGCCCATCCGACTGCCGCTTGGACGTTGCAGCAGTTTCGTGAAGCCCTTCCCAGTGACCACGGACACAAGTTCTTGATCCACGATCGCGACTCGATCTTCTCGGCCGAGTCTGGATCGAGCAACTCAAGAACTGTCTTCGGCCTCAGAGGTGCTGAGACGCCGGTACGAGCCCCAAAAGCGAACGCCTACTGCGAAAGGCTGATCGGCACCATGCGCCGCGAGTTCCTCGACCTTGTTATTCCGCTTGGCGAGAGACACCTTCGCAGTTTACTGAAAGAGTGGGTCGCCCACTACAACCAATGCGCGCCCACATTCGAGCCTTGGACCTGGAATGCCGGAGCCGTCGAACCTGCTGCCGCTCCCGAGTAGTGGCAGACACACGCTACCAGAGGGCTCGCGAGTTGTGGCTCGCCCGGTGCTTGGGGATTACACCATGAGTATCGACTTGAGAAAGTTGCAGCGTGAGTGATGGCGATGAACCGACGCCGAACTCTGATCACTTCTCCACTGGACTGGTTCCTCAGTGCAAATCCCGTCCCCCTCCTGCCATACCGGTTCTGGCTGAACGCGGAGGTACCCAGCTCAAAACGCCTCGCCCAGTGACTAGTGGTGGATACGCGTGAGCAGAATCCATTCGACTTCTCTCGCTTCGAGGGCTGGTTTAGCGGAATTGAAAGGAGAGCACTGAAGCTGGGCGATTACTCGATTGCGGGACTTGAGGAGGTCTGTGTTGTCGAGCGCAAGAATCTCTCGGATCTGGTGCGCTCCTTCACCGTCGAGCGCAAGGTGTTTGTCGCTCGCCTGCGGCAGATGGCCGAATACCCTCACTGCTTGCTGGTGGTCTCGGCTGCTTTGAGCCAAGTCAAATCGCCCTATCCTCATTCGGCCGTCAATCCCAACCAGATTACCCAATCGTTGATCGCCGTGCTTGCCGGACTGCGAGTACCGTTTATCTGCACTGAGACGCACGAAATGGGCGAAGAGATTCTCGCCTCGTACCTGTATCAGGTGCACCTCTATCACTGGCTGGAAGAGAACGGATTTGGCTCCTGCTCTGACGGACGGCGATCTATGATGCGAGGATTGACGACTGTCGCAGGGGCGAATCTTTGTCGCATGCAATTTTTGCGCACCACAGCTGGCGTCTCCGCTTTATATGTGCCTTGGAGTTTAAAACGTCCCTGAGCGTCTAGCACCAACCGTTGCGAGATGCTTCCCCTCGCGCAGTCGAACTCAATGTCAGCTCCGCTGTCGGTTACGTCCATGCGGATGTGCTCGCCGCCCCAAACTCCGTTCGGAACCGCATTGGCAGGAGCAACCGGGCCAGATTGCGCCGGACGCGAAGCCTTCATTTGGCCGGCGCAAGCCAGACCAACGCTCACGATGATTAACGCTATTGCTACGAATCGCATCTCACCATCTCCTCGAAAGATTGCTTGCCCGGTAACGACGTGAGCGCCTGTCCGGATCTCCCCGGCTCTTGATTGGCCTGTGTCCAGACCGTCGTAGTTTTGTCAGGGCGCTATTGTACGGCTTACGGCGGAATCGTTCGTTCTCGAAGGCGATCTATCGGCGCGCCGATTCAAGCTCCAATTCTCGATCCGAAATGTCATTTTGTGCTAATCCGAGTGTAAGACGAAGGGCAGCGGCTCTAAGAAGCCTTATGCATGGGCATGCTGAGGCCTTTGAGAGACTATCGATGGCGGGAAGGTAACCATCTTCGAAGTTATTGGGAACGCGCCTGGCCTTGCCGCCACTAACTCGCGAAGAGTGCGCTAACCGAGCTAAGCTGGCGATTAGTACTCATCTCAACGACAAACAGCAGGCTTTTTTGGACGTCGTTTTGGCTAAACAGTCGCCGGTTGTGGTAATTTGCGGCGCCGTGCAATCAGGCTCTTTCATCACCAGGCAGCCGTGGCCGCCCGAGACTCTGCACCTCTGTCCGACGTGTCCAACCGCAGCTCGCAGAGTTCCGCAATGAGGCTTCCCGCCCAACGATAAACGTTGTGCTCCCTGACCGTCTTCCGCATGCGTTGCATGCGCAATTGCTGCTCCTCAGGAGGCATGTCAAGAGCGTAACGAATGGCCTCAGCCGTCTGGTCGATATCGTAGGGATTTATCTGTAAGGCATCAATTAATTCGTGGGCCGCGCCGGTGAAGCAGCTCAGGATCAGGACTCCTAGGTCGTCGTGCCGGGATGCCACAAATTCCTTTGCCACAAGGTTCATGCCGTCATGCAACGAAGTGACCAGGCACAGATCCGCAGCGCGGTAGTAACTTTGAATCTCCTGATGGTTATGTTGCCGGTTCAAAAAGATGATGGGCTTCCACTTTTCCGTCTGGAATCGCCAGTTGATGCGGTCGGCTTCCGCTTCCACCTCTGCCATTAGATCGTGATAGCGCTTGAGATGGCTGCGACTTGGAGCGCCAATTTGCACGAATGAGAACTGGCCTTGATAGCGAGGATACTTCTCCAGAAAACGCTCGATCGCCAGAAAACGTTCCAGGATGCCCTTCGTGTAGTCGACGCGGTCTACGCCCACTCCCATCAATGTAGCCTCAACTCCCAGGGTTTTGAACAATGCGGAACGTTCGATGTAGGAATCCGGTGTCGATTCCGGTGGTTGCCCATCAGTTAAGTCGACACTAATGGGGAAGGGTTGTACCAGGGTGAGATGGTCCAGACGCCTTACCGAAAAGTGTTCCCAATCGACGCGTGCTTCCAGGACCCGGTCGACGGTCTGCAGGAAATTATTGCAGTGCGACTGGATATGAAATCCTATGAGATCGGCTCCAAGAAGACCGTCTATCAGTTCGCGTCTCCATGGCGAGATATCAAATGCTTGCGGAGCGGGCCACGGGATGTGCCAAAAGATCGCCACCCTGGCTTCCGGTCTTCTTTCCTTGATCATTCGAGGCAGTAGCGCGAAGTGGTAGTCCTGCACCAACACAATGGGTTTGTCCACGTCTTTCATTTCTTCGAGCAGTGCGTTCGGCGAACTTCAGGTTTACTTCCTGATAGTGTTTCCAGTCCTCGGCGCGAAAGATCGGGCGGGTGTGAGCGATATGACAAAGAGGCCACAGCCCCTCGTTAGAAAAACCGTAGTAATAACCTTCCTCTTCCGCCCGGTTTAGCCAAACTCGTCGCAAACTATAACGAGGATCCTCGGGGGGAACGCGCAGGCGGTCGTGCGCATCCACCGTGTCGAGGTCGGCATCGCCACTGCCATGGGCTATCCAAGTCCCGTCACAGACACGCAGGATTGGCTCGAGCGCAGTGACCACACCGCTGGACGGCACCATAACTTCCACTGACTTGCCGCGTCGTATATGCATGTAGGGTTCGCGGTTCGACACCACAAAAAGACGCCCACCATCCAGGCGTTTGCGCACGTGCACGGCGAGCCGGTCGGGCGTCCACAAAGACTCACTCGACTCCCGCAGATGGGCCTCCGTTTCTGCTGCCGATCGCGCCCGGTTAAGGCTCTCCGCGAAGGCGGCGACCTCGCGCACCAGAGGACGAAAGAGATCCAAGTCATTAGCGTTCTGGCGTGAAGAGACTCGACCGGTGCGCAAAGCGCGCATCCACTGCGCCGTACGTGCAATGGGGCCAGCAATGCTCCAGCGAACAATCAACAGGGTGATCAGCACGATGAGAAACACGTACGCCAGTACCCGCAGAAATGTTTCGCGCCAAATATGAAGACTATCTTCCCGGATGTAACTGGCGTCATGAACAATCGCCAGGCCGCCAATCACCTCTTCGTGCTGATGAAGAGGTAGGGCATAGATGTGCAACGAGGCAGCACCAACTCGTCGGAACTCGCCTTCTCCATGGTTCTCGCGCAGGGCTTGAGACATTTCGGGGGGAATTGTCCGTAGCGTGGATGCCAACTCCGGCGTAACGGCCAGCAAATTTCCCTGCCGGTCGTAAATAGCGAGACCCGCCAGATGCTCGCGGTTCCCGAAATGCTGGACGATGTGCTGCAAATCCTTCGCAGACGCTTTTTCCAAGTCACGCTCTACGTTTCCCGCGAGGCTCTCGCCCAAAACCTCGGCTCGTCGCTGCAGGTCGCGGCGCAGGCCACGCTTCTCTCCCAGCGCCTCGTAGTAGGAGGACAATAGCGAGACCAGGGTTATCCCCACAATGAGGGAAACAATGAGCCTGATGCTTAATATTCGAATCTCACATTCCTCCTAGACGAAGAGGATATTGAATCCTACCCCAACCGGCGGCCTCCTTGCATAAGGAGAGCACCTTACCCTTGGGGCGGAACATTTTGATTCAGCCGGAAGAAGTTGTGCGGATCGTACTGTGTTTTCACAGCGACCATCCGGTCCCATCGTTCATGGTAAGCCTCGGGAACGCGGTCCTGCTCGTCGCCGCTCATGAAGTTTACGTAAACACCAGGCTTCATTGTGGGCCGAAGCCTGTTGAACACTCCTCGGACCCACGATATGTGGTCGTCATCGGCGGAGGCTTCCGACCAGTTCGCCAGCAGGTTCATGATGAAAGGTGCGCCGCGATCGCCGAACGCCGTTTCGTTGGCAGGGACCTGGGACGCTGCGCCACCAAGATAGGCGAGCTCAATCTGCGTTTCTGTAGATGGCAGCGAAACCACCGCTTCCAGCAGGCGATCTATCGTTACATCGTCGAGATAGGCGAAGTAGCCGGATTTTGTGTAGTAATGCCTGCCGTGGGGAAAGCAGGAATCCGCCATGGTCTGCAGATGAGTGAAGGAAACAACGCTGCTGCTCACCGAATCCGGATGGCACCTCGAAAGGATGGGCTGCAAATATTTGCCCGCAGCTTGAGGAGGGCCGGTCCACACTAAAGAGCAACTCGCCACGGGACGTCCGCGAAGGTCGTCAGGTATGTTCTTCTCGTTGGGTGCAAGGCGCAGATCAATATTGCACTTCAGATCAATTGGCGCATCGGCCATGAAGTCTCTCCAGAATCCAAGGAGGCGGCGAATGTCGGACTCGCAACACAGTCCCAGAGCAAGCGTCACTGACGTGAGTGGATGAAGTCTCACTTCGAACTCTGTCACAACGCCGAAGTTGCCGCCACCGCCGCGGAGGGCCCAAAACAAGTCCAGGTTCTCGCGAGAGTTGCAACGCACGACAGAGCCATCGGCGGTGACGAGCGTAAACCTTCGACGTTATCGCAAGACAAGCCGAATCGTCGAGTAAGCCATCCTGTGCCTCCGCCCAATACCAATCCAGACGCTCCGGTATGCGAGACGACGCCCGAGGGAAAGACCAGCCCCGCTTGCTGCGTCGCATTGTCAATCGATCCGAGAAGACAACCGCCGGCGAATTTAGCGCTGCCGTGCGTCGGCATCCACCGTGACTTCGCGCATCCTGGAGAGGTCGATACCGAGTCCGCCATCGCAGGTACTGAAACCAGCAAGGCTATGCCCGCCACACCGGACTGCGGTGAGAATTCCGATGGCCGAGGCGATCTGGACCGCGGTTGCACGTCGCCGATGTCCGCACAGCGTGCGATCAGCCCCGGTTTCTTGGCGACCATGCCGTTCCAGATGGTACGTGCCTCTTCGTAACTGCATGCCCGGGCCGCATCAGATCGCCTTTGAATCGCTCTCGGAGCGCGCGAATATGTCTCTCCGATTGCCTCAGGCATTTCCTTGCACTTCTGAGCCTTCCGCGCCCTGATACGCGGATACAGAAGCGAGATCAACGCGAGGAAAACAGAGAATGCTGGGACAGACCATCGCAATCCGTCGACAAAGAAGGTTGTGACTGCAATCGCGATGATCAACACAATCCCAGCTCAAAGTGAATAAGGGATGGGCTCGCAAACGCATGGGCAAACGCAACAGTCGCTCAGCGGGTAGAGCTTTCCGAAATTGAAGATGGGTGTGAGAATGACCAGCCAGACAAACAGCATCCCTGCGACGGCAGCTCCATACAACATGAGGAAAGCATTCTTCGGCGCAAAGATCGCCAATAGGATGGCCGCGATAATGCCCGCGGTTGAGGCCAGCAGGGCGCGATGTGGGACACCGTTGCGGCTAACTTCGCCCATCCAGCGCGGGATATAACCTTCCTGGCCCAAGAGAAAAGCATCCGGGTGGACAGATAGAGGTTCGTATTCACGCTGGAAAGCGCCGCGGTCAACACCACGAAATTCATGACCGCCGCGGCGAAATGGAATGTTACCGCGATGAATGCGGTAACGAAAGGGCTGCCGGAAAAGTGGCGAATTGCTGGACGTGGTTCCACGGCACCATGGCCACCATGATCGCGATCGCCGCAACATAGAACAGAATCAGCCGCCAGACAATGCTGCGCATGGCACGGGATATCGTGACCTCCGGATGTCTCTGCCTCGCCTGCTGTTACGGCGATGATTTCCACTCCCATGTAACTGGTCAGCGTAATGGTGAGCGACAACCACACTCCCTTCCATCCAGCCGGCAGGAACCCGCCGTGTTGAGTCAGATTCGCCCAGCCGGTTGCGCCGCGCGATCCGTCACCAAAAATCAAATAGATCCCCACAATGAATGAAGCCGAGGATAGCCGCCACCTTGATCATGGCGAACCAATATTCAAACTCACCCAGACGGCTGACCTTCATGGCGTTGAGGGCCACCAGAGCGGCAGAGAAGAACACGACCCATATCCACTG
This sequence comes from uncultured Acidobacteriaceae bacterium, assembly GCA_963696575.1. Taxonomy (GTDB): domain Bacteria; phylum Acidobacteriota; class Terriglobia; order Terriglobales; family Acidobacteriaceae; genus DASRAA01. Next base: position 150,642 of record CAVOKT010000003.1, on the reverse strand, counting down.
CGGAACATTCGGAAACCAAAAGGAAATGTAAATCGCCGCCGCAGTCACCTCTGCGCCGATCGCAATAATTTGGGCAGCACCGTAAGTAGCGCGCACCGAAAATCCGGCCCAGCGATTGAGGTATGTCTCAGCGTAAACGCCAAACGCACCGGCCACGGGATGGACAACCGCCATTTCCGCCAGCGCATAGGACATGATTAGAGCGATACCGGCCCCCAAGAGATAAGAAAGGATCACCGCGGGTCCGGCGAGGCGGATGGTTACGCTGCTGCCGAGGAACAGTCCCACGCCGATGGCGCCGCCGATCGCCATCATGGTGAGCTGCCTTTGGCTGAGGCGGCGATGAAGGCCCTCGACCTGCTGCGATGAAGGCGACTCGCTCGCAATCCCTTGTGCCTTGCGGATCAGTCATGGCTGGCGACGGCCGGCGCAAGCACCATGAGATTGATGTTCTTCTTCAGAACCTCCACAACGCGTTCACATCGTCCATTGTGTTGTACACATGAAACGAGATTCGCAATCCGTCGTAGCGGTTCGAGGCGACGATTCCGCTTTCCGCCAGCTTCTGCACTAATAAGGTGGAATCTCTGGATTGCAGTACGACGAGCGGTCCGGCGCTGTCGGCGGGAGTTTTGGCGAGACTGCCCATCTCGCCAGCGGATCGCAACAAGCTCGTTGCGTCAGGCTTCTGATGTGCTGCGCGACATCGTCCATGCCGATTTTCTGCAGGAGCTGGAAGCCCGGCATGGCTCCGTAGACATTTGGTATAGACGGAGTTCCCGACTCGAATCTGCGAGCGGTCGGAGAGAGTTCGAAATGTTGCGGATTGTATGCGAACGGATTCGCCTGCGCGAACCATCCCGTGACCGAAGGGGCCAAAGTTGAAATGAGTTCCTTGCGAACGTATAGAAACGCGAGCCCAGGAGGTCCAAGCAGATACTTGAGAGTTCCAGCTCAAATAGAAGTCCAGGTCCATAGCCTTCACGTCACGGGGCGGGTGCCACAGTCCTGGTAGTCATCGAGCATCACGAAAGCGCCGCAGCCGTGGGCGATTTGGGTGATAGCATCCACTTCGGAACGAAATCCGTTCTTGAAACAGACATGCGTCAGCGGCACGATGAGCGTCCGGCGGTCGATCACCTCTTCATAATGTGCGTTGGGGATGCAGTTGCCTTCAGCGCTCACAAACTGCACATCGGCTCCCCGGGCACGCTGTCCCAGCCAGACATGACCCATAGTGGGAAACTCGAATTCTCCCATCACGACTTTCGGCCGTTCGCGGAAATTCAGCGCGCTGGCCACGCTGTTGATGCCCGCGGAAACGCTGGTTACGATGGCAACCTCGTCGGGACTGGCGTTGATGAATTGCGCGAACGCGGCGCGCGCGGCTTCATAGTGCTCAATCCAGCGCTCCCACGGTGAGCCCTGCTCGTGCCAGCTTGCCAGGTAGTCTTCAAAGCCGGCTTCCACGGCTTCGGACAACGGGCCTTGCGAGCAGGTGTTGAGATAAACTTTGCGATCGAAAATGCGGAAGCGGGAACGAACTTCGTTGATCTGCGAGTCGGTCAGCATGACGTTCTGATTTCGGCCAGTGCGCCTGCAAAATTCTGTACTTCGGCCAGCGTATTGTAGTGCACTAAGCGACGCCCGGACCGCGCCCGTCTCTTGGGACAGGCCCCAGGCGACGCATGAGCCGCGGCGAATACATGTGGCCATCGCGCACGCCGATATCTCGCTTTGCGAGTTCTTCCGTGACTCTGGCCGGGGATATGTTCGGCAAGTTGAAGCACAAAGTCGGCACGCGCTCCCGGATTCGGTCCCCATTCTTTATGCCATAGATCTCTGCATCGCATTCGTTTAGAACTCTGAGCATCTCCGTCGATAAGGTTTCTTCATAAGCGCGAATCGATGCGAGCGCGCGTTCCAGACGAGTGCGCCTCGGTTCTTCCCGACCGGTTCTGCCCAGGCTTTCCAGGTATTGCACCGCAGCGTCCATGCCGGCCACATTTTCGTAGATGAAAGTGCCTGCCTCGATTTTTCCTGGCGGCTCATCGGGGATGAAATCTTCTCGGAAGGTCGGCAGCTGTTGCAGTAGTTCGCGGCGCCCCCAAAGAAATCCCATGTGGGGAGCGAATATCTTGTAGCCCGAACACACCAGGTAGTCGCATTCGAATGCCTGCACATCGATCACGCCGTGCGGGCCAAAATGCACAGAGTCGAGGAAGATTTCAGCTCCGGCAGCATGCACCACTTTCGCCGCCGCAGCGACATCGACAATGGACCCAATTGCATTCGAAGCGAGGGTACAGGCCACCAGGCGCGTTGCAGGCGATACCAGGGGAATCAGATCGTCGACATGGAGGTTTCCGTCCTCCCGCATCTTCCACCAGACGATCTTTGCTCCGTTTCGCTCCAGGGCCAGCCATGTGGCGACATTGGCCTCATGGTCCATGTCGGTGACGACGATCTCGTTCCGTTTGCCGAGCATTTGTCCGATCGCTAAACTCACCAGGCGAATGAAGGACGTGGCGTTCATGCCAAACGCGATTTCGCTCGAATCGCGCGCATTCACCAGGTCCGCCACGCTTTGCCGGGCGCGCTGGATCATCTCGTCCACCGCACGACTCTTTGCGTAGCGTCCGCCTCGCTGCACATTGCACTCGAGCAAGTGGTGATTGACGGCGTCGAGCACGACTTGCGGCACCTGTGCACCTGCGGCATTGTCGAAGAAACGTGAATTCTGGTCTTGCGGTTCAACGCCGGGAAAGCGGCACGAACAGCTTAGATCGGAAAGTCGTGCGATCTGCCCAATGGACTCTCGCCGTTGAGAACACTTTGGTGACTTAACCGGCAACTTTGCTCCTGGCCGTCTGGAAAGACACTACAGTAGTCTTGGGAGACGAACTTCGTCACCCTATTACTGCGCCGCGTCCCTCGTCAAGAGAGCCGATTCGCCCTCGTAAGCTAGAATATGTCCTCTTCTTGTCCAGGCTGGCGTATCAAACCGAAAGCGGCAGATGCCCGTGTCCCTCGCCAATTCGAAACTGATCTACGAAACGCTGAAGGAGTGTGACATTCGGTTGGTGTCAGCGCTGCCCGAGACCTGGCTCGTGCACCTGATTCGCATGACGGATGACGACCCGGAAATGACCTTGGTGCGATTGGCCAAGGAAGAGGAGGCGGTTGGCATCTCCGCAGGAGCCTACTTTGCCGGGGTGAAGTCCGCAATGCTGATGCAGAACCACGGCTTCCTGGCGTCCATCAACGGCATTGTTTCTTTCGCGCACCTATACAAGATTCCGCTTCTGATGCTGATCAGCTATCGCGGTTCGTTTGGAGAAAGAGATCCCTGGCAGACGCAAGGCGGCAACGTGACCGAACCAGTTTTGCGCGCCCTGCGAATTCCCTGTTTCTAACACGCCGGCGATCCGCCCGTCAAAAAACAGCATCCGCCAGGCCCAAACCTCTGGCCGAGAGCAGCTCTGCAGCCGGTTGCGCTTCTTTTGACGCGCGACCTGATGTGGGAGGAGTGAATGCTGCGCCTCGATTGTCTTCGCTCGGTGTACTCCGAGCTTGAAGACTATCTGGTCGTCACCATCATGGGAGCAGTCTCGGCGAACTGCAGTCCCTGGGACACCGCCCGAATTTCTTCTATCTGCTAGCACGCGATGGGCCTGGCATCTTCCACGGGCTTAGGACTGGCGTTGTGCTCGCCCAATCAACGCGTCATTGTGTTTGACGGCGACGGCTCGCTCTTAATGAACTTAGGGAGCCTCAGCACGATGGCGCGTTATCGACCAAAGAACCTGACTCACGTTGTTTTCGACAACGAGAGTTTGCTCTCGGTGGGCGGGTTTCCCACAGCTACGAGCACTGGCACCGATTTGGAAGGTATCGCTCGATCCTCGGGTATCCCGCGAGTCGTCACCGTGCGCGACGTCGAGGACTTTAGAAGTGAGATTTGCGGAACCCCCCAGCGCAACGAACTTACGACCATAGTTGCAAAAGTTGCAGCGACCGGTCCGTCTGGGTACGTCACCGACTCTGTCCCTGCTCGAGAATCGCTTTCAATTTCGAAGGTACATTCAGTCGTTGATTTAAATCTGCTTAACAAACTCTGTATCCGATATGTTCTGGGTAGAGCCGAGCTTTAGCTCGGCGTCCAAGCATTTTTTATGTCCTGAGCCGGCTTCAGCCGGCGACACTAAACTGCGGTGCGGCTACAGAAAAAACTAAGTTGCTACAGGACCGAGCAGATCCCTGACCCTTATCACACAGCCCTTGTGTCCTATGTCCTATCGCTGCTCCTTCGTTTGCTGTTATCCATCGATTCGTGAGGCGAGGGAGTTGTGTGCTTGCAGCTGGGCGCCCAGGCGCAGCTTGCTTGGTCTTTGACAACGATGCCGTATATCTAACTGGGGCGGCTCAACCACGATCTAGCAGAAGATCGGTAATAATAGCGCTAAGTTATTTGTTTCTGGGACTTTAGATATAACTATATTTGTTTGTACGAACTTACACCTAACGGTGCGATAAACCATTTATTTTCAGGATGAGGGGGGAGGGGTCGGAAGTTACTAATCCGTTATCTCTCGATCTTTTGCAAACGCCGTCGTTTACACTTCGCCGCGCCTTAGGCCACCGAAGACGTTATAACAAGTCATTAGCGGCAGAATGCGCTGCGTGGAGGAGGCCTAATGTCCAACGTGCTGAGTATGCTGGTCGAAGAACTCAACCTTGGAAGGTTGCGGATCGTGGATCTAACCCAGCCCTTGAGCCCGCAGACGCCTCTGCTACCGCTGCCGTCGCAGTGGAATAACACTCCGGCGTTCAAGATATGGGAACTATCGCGATACGACGATCGCGGCCCAGCCTGGTACTGGAACGGTTTCGAAACTGGCGAGCATACCGGCACGCATTTTGACGCCCCGGTTCATTGGGTCTCGGGCAAAGACCTCGCTGACAATACCGTCGATCGCATTCCTCCGAAGAAGTTTGTCGGACCGGCATGCGTGATCGACATCAGCGCAGAAGTGGCGAAAAATCCGGACTGCCTTCTTACTCCCGACCATATTCGCCAGTGGGAGCAACAGCACGGACGCATTCCACCGGGAGCGTGGGTCCTGCTGCGCACAGACTGGTCGAAGAAGAACGGATCCGAAGGATTACATCAACGCAAAAGAGAATGGTCCACATACCCCCGGATTCGCGAGAGAAACCTCCGCGTTCCTCGCCAAAGAGCGCGACGTTCTGGGCGTTGGAGTGGAGACCGTCGGAACCGATGCCGGCCAAGCCGCCACTTTCGATCCACCTTTCCCCAACCACTATCTGATGCATGGCAGTGGAAAGTTTGGTTTGGCCAGCCTTTGCAATCTTGACCAACTTCCGCCGACCGGCGCTGTCGTTATTGCGGCGCCTCTGAAAATCGTAGGCGGATCCGGTAGCCCACTGAGGGTGATTGCCATTACGCCCTAGCCGCCGTTGACCCGGGCGGATGAGGCTCCGAACCGGAGCGTCACAAAGCGGTAAAATGCGAAGGGCTTATGTCAGTTGAAGACAGAGTAACGCCGTCCGCCATCGCAGCCAGCACCGCCAACGTCCCGGAGCTTCTAAACTTCGTGGGCGGAGAGTTCGTGCGCGGCGGCAGTTTCTTCGACGATTTGAATCCCGCGGACGGAACGATTATCGCGCGTGTGTCGGAAGCAGGACCGGCCATTGTCGATGCCGCTATCAACGCTGCCCGCCAGGCACTTCGTGGTGAATGGGGGAACGCCGGAGTTCGGCAGCGTGCGGCTCTCCTTTATAAGATCGCGGACGGCATCGAGGCACGTTTCGACGAGTTTGTGCAGGCTGAATCGGCTGACACGGGAAAGCCTGTCGCACTTGCGTCGCGCCTTGACGTACCGCGTGCTGCCGCAAATTTCAGGGTTTTCGCTGATCTAATAAAGACCGCCCCGCTGGAAGCATTCGAGACCGAAACCCCAGATGGCAAACACGCGCTGAATTATGCCGTACGCAAGCCAGTTGGCGTCGTCGCTATCGTCACGCCGTGGAACCTTCCGCTCTTGCTGATGACATGGAAAGTCGCACCCGCGTTGGCCTGCGGTAACGCTGTCGTCGTGAAGCCGTCGGAGGAGACTCCTGCCAGCGCCACCTTGTTGGCTGAAGTGATGCGCGATGCCGGCGTGCCTAATGGCGTGTTTAATGTCGTGCATGGCTTTGGGGAGGGTTCGACTGGGGAATACCTGGTGAGCCATCCGGAAATCAATGCTGTCACTTTCACTGGCGAATCGCGCACCGGCGCTGCGATCATGAAAGCGTGCGCTGCAGGCGTGAAGCCTGTCTCATTTGAACTCGGCGGGAAAAATGCTGCCATCGTGTTTGCCGACTGCGAGCGCGACGAAACCCTTCAGCAAATGAGCGACGCCGTATTCCTGAACACCGGCCAGGTCTGCCTTTGCGCAGAACGAGTCTATGTCGAGCGACCAATTTTCGAGTGGTTCGTATCTGCCATGAAGCAGAAAGCTGAAAGCCTGCACATTGGCTGGCCCGCCGATACGGCGACCAACCTCGGCCCGCTCATCTCCGCCGCTCATCGGGAAAAGGTGCTATCGTACTTCCGCAAGGCGCGAGAGTCGGGCGCCAACATTGTGACCGGCGGCGGCGTTCCGGTGTTTGGCGATGCCCGCGACAACGGCTTTTACGTGCAGCCAACCATCATGACAGGCCTGCCTGAGTCGTCCTGTTGCGTTAAGGATGAGATTTTCGGGCCGGTGTGTCATGTCGCTCCATTTGACTCGGAGGAAGAAGCCATCGCGCTGGCGAATGACACCGAATACGGACTGGCGTCCTCGATCTGGACCAGCAACTTGAAGCGCGCCCATCGCGTGGCGCGCCAGATGAAAACGGGGATCACCTGGGTGAATTGCTGGTTCTTGCGTGACCTCCGTACCCCGTTCGGTGGAGTGGGACTATCAGGTATTGGCCGTGAAGGCGGCATACATTCACTGAACTTCTATTCCGAGCTGAACAACGTTTGCATTCGACTCTGACATTGTGGGACACATGACACAATTGGGCGGCGTAACGAAAGGGATGGTGGTGGAGGGCAAAGCGACGCCGCGTGGCCGCTATCCGCACATTAAGCGCGCAGGAGACTTCCTGTTCGTCTCAGGCACGAGTGCCCGCCGTCCTGACAATTCCATCGCGGGAGCCGACGTGGACGGGCTTGGCACAACCCACCTCGATATCCGCACGCAAACCCGCGCCGTGATCGAGAATGTGCGCGACATTCTAGCCAGCTCTGGAGCGGATTTGAGTGACATCGCGGAAATATCAGCGTTTCTCGTCAGCATGAATGACTTCGCGGGATACAACGAAGTCTACGGCGAGTACTTCGACCATGAGGGGCCGGCACGAACGACCGTCGCCGTGCATCAGTTGCCCCATCCGCATCTGTTGATTGAAATGAAAGCGGTCGCTTACAAGCCCATCGATAGCGATAGTGTTAGAAAAAAGGAGTAAGGATGGCGTCCATCACTTCCTTGAAGGCCTTCAATCTGCAAGGCTGGATAAATGAAAACCGGGACAAATTGAAACCTCCCGTTGGCAACGCGCAAGTGTGGGAAGACGGAGAGTTTATAGTCACCGTGGTTGGCGGTCCGAACCAGCGTCGCGACTTTCATGACGATCCCACGGAAGAGTTCTTCTATCAGCTCAAAGGCGACATCGTTCTGCGCATCATCGAAGAGCCGGGCAAGCCTCCAAAGGACATACCTATTAAGGAAGGTGAGGTTTTTCTTCTTCCCAAACATGTTCGCCACTCGCCGCAGCGCCAGGCCGACACTATCGGACTTGTGATCGAGATGCCGAGACCGGAGGATTCGCTGGACGCCTTCGAGTGGTACTGCCCTAACTGTCACGGCCTGGTGCATCGTGCGGAGGTGAAGCTCAAGAGCATTGTGCGCGACCTTCCTCCCATCTTCGAGAAGTTCTACGGCAGCGAAGAAGCGCGCCGGTGCAAGAATTGTGGCACCGTTCACCCCGGAAGAGCATAAGCATGCAGACCATCGACATTCACGCGCACTTTTTCCCGGAATCATGGCCCGACCTCACGGCGCGCTTCGGCTCACCCGACTGGCCCAGCATAAAGCACCTCGGCGACGGCGAAGCGATGATCATGCTGGGAAATCGCGAGTTCCGTCGCATTACGCAAGTGTGCTGGGATCCAACGCTTAGATTGGAAGACCTTGACCGGCAGGGCGTCGACCTGCAGGTGATTTCCGCAACGCCAGTTTTGTTTTCGTACAAGCGGCCTGCGGACCACGCACTGGAAGTCGCGCGCATCTTCAACGATGCTGCGCTGGAAATGTGCAGTCACGCCAATGGCCGCCTCAAGGCGCTCTGTCAGGTGCCTTTGCAGGACATCGATGCCTCATGCGCCGAGGTGAGCCGATGCATGCAGGCCGGGCACATTGGCGTACAAATCGGCAACCATGTCGGCCCGAAGAACCTCGACGATCCCGGCATCGTTACTTTCTTGCACCACTGCGCCGACATCGGTGCTCCTGTGCTGGTACATCCCTGGGACATGATGGCGCAGGGACCGCATGCCGAATTACATGATGCCTTGGACGGTCGCCATGCCGGCGGAGACACAGCTAGCAATTTCGGCGCTCGTCCTCAGCGGCGCCTTCGATCGCCTGCCCAAGACTCTGCGCATTTGTTTCGCTCACGGCGGCGGAAGCTTCGCGTATCTGCTCGGCCGAATGCAGAATGCCTGGGAGCATCAACCATTGTGCAGGGGAGCGGCCCAGTTCCCGCCTCGGCATTATTTGGACCGATTCCATGTCGATTCGGCTATCTTCGACCAGCGCTCGCTGAAGCTTTTAGTCGATGTCATGGGCGAAGACCATGTCATGCTGGGCTCTGATTATCCTTATCCCCTGGGTGAGGAGCAGATTGGCGAGCTGATACAAAAGAGCCAGTTCTCGGCTGGAGCGAAGCAGAAAATGCTGGCCGGTAACGCTGCCGAATTCTATGGGCTGGGTTCGATGATCCAGGAGAAGGCTGGTTCCGAGCGGCAAGACACACCCGTCGCCTCCGGTTGTCCTTTCGGTCAAGCGGTCCGCGATGATGGCAACGTGGGGCACTCTTCAGACGCTCTACTGAATTACAGCTCGTACCTTCAGATTCCAGATTTGCTGAAGTTGCAGAGCCAGATGTCCGCGCCTCCCACGCACGACGAGCTGCTGTTTGTAATTATTCATCAGACGTACGAGTTGTGGTTTAAGGAACTATTGCACGACTTGGATGCGGTAGTGGAGAGCCTGGCACGAGTGGCTTCGCGGCAATGGCGCGATCAGGTATACGAGGCGGCACGTCTCTTGCGTCGCTGTACCGAGATCATGCGGGTACTGGTGACCCAGTTCACAATTCTCGAAACTATGCTGCCAACTCACTTCATGGCATTTCGGGGAAAGCTGGAGCCGGCCAGCGGGTTCCAGTCGGAGCAGTTCCGCGAGATCGAATTCCTCTGCGGTTTGAAGGACGAGAATCTCCTGCGTCAGCATGCGGACGATCCCGAAGCCTATGCCCGCCTGGAGCAACGCCTGCATTCGCCTTCACTGCGCGATGTTTTCTTCGACGCGCTCGCCACTATCGGCAAGATGCCCGAAAAACCGGACAATCCGAACGAACAGGATCGCTTCCAGCAACGTGCCGCGGCGGTACGCAACGTTTACGAAGACGAACACCATTATCGAGATTGGATTGATCTTTGCGAGCGGCTCACGGAATTTGACGAGTTGATGGTGGCCTGGCGACTGCGTCACATTCAGGTGGTAGAGCGCATCATCGGCGCACGGCGCGGCACCGGAGGTACCGAAGGCACGTCATACCTGCGGACCACGCTGGGCAAGCGCTTGTTTCCAGAACTCTGGGAAGCGCGCACGATGCTTCACCAGCCGGAGACGAACCCCACGGTCGCATGAAATCTGACCGCGACAACATTGCCCTGATCGGCTCAGGATTGACCGGTCCGTTGCTCGCTATTTCGCTGGCGCAGCGTGGGTTTCCGGTTCAGCTTTACGAGCGACGGCCCGACATGCGCCGTGTGCGAATCAGCGCCGGTCGCTCGATCAACCTGGCACTTTCCACGCGTGGCATTCACGCCCTTCGTGAGGCAGGCCTGTGGGACGAAATTGCGAACATCCTCATTCCTATGCGCGGACGCATGATGCACTCCGTTACCGGCGAGTTGACGTTCATGCCCTATGGCAAAGACGAGACCGAGTTCATCAACTCGGTGTCACGGGCCGAGCTGAATATCGCGCTGATGAATGCCGCGGAGAACGCTGGAGTGACTATTCACTTCAACGAACGCTGTACCGGGCTCGATCTGCGCAGCGGTGCAGTTCAACTACGGAATGAGGACACGGGAGCTGAGCGGGTTGTCGATTCCAAAGTTGTGATTGGGACCGACGGTGCCACTTCTGCGGTTCGCGCCGAGATGCTCAAGCTGCCACGTTTCAACTTCTCCCAGCAATACCTCGACTATGGTTACAAAGAGCTGACGATCCCAGCGGGGCCCGACGGCGGGCACGTTTTCGAAACGCATGCACTTCACATTTGGCCCCGTGGTACTTTCATGCTGATCGCGCTGCCAAACATCGACGGAACCTTCGGATGCATTCTGTTCCTCCCTTTCGAGGGTGGCGACGTCAGTTTTGAAGCGCTCGATACCGAAGCGAAGGTACGGTCGTTCTTCGAAGTGCAGTTTCCCGATGCGCTTCGGCTCATGCCGAACCTGATCGAGAATTACTTCGGGAATCCAACCGGGGCGATGGTGACTGTCAAATGCTCGCCCTGGCACGCCGATGGCAAAGCCTTGCTGCTGGGCGACTCGGCCCACGCTATCGTACCTTTCTTCGGCCAGGGCATGAACTGCGCTTTTGAGGATTGCACCTACTTTCTCGAGTTGTTGGATCAGTATGGCTCTGACTGGCCCGTGCTTTTCTCCGCATTCGAGAGGGCGCGGAAGGTCGACACCGATGCCGTCGCCGACCTTGCTATTGAAAACTTCGTCGAGATGCGTGACCGTGTTGCCGACCCGCGGTTCTTGTTCAGGAAGAAAGTCGAGCTTGAACTCCAGAAGAAGTATCCCGGCCGCTTTGTGCCGAAGTATGCGATGGTAACTTTTCACCGGACGCCCTACTCTATCGCGGCACAGCGTGGAGTCCTTCAAGACCTTATGCTTGGCGAGCTCTGCGATTCAGTGCAGCGGCTCGCGGACATCGATTGGACGAAGGCCGAAGCAATGGTGCAGCAGAACCTGACTCCGCTGCCAGGAGTGTAGATGGGGGCGATCACTTTCGACACATCCGCCAGCTTTGCCGCAGAGATGGATGCGCGCGATCCATTAGCCCTGTTCCGGCAACAATTCCATATTCCACCCGGGCCGGACGGCAATCCCTCGGTCTACCTCTGCGGACACTCGCTCGGACTCCAGCCGAAGCGTGCCCATGCATACATCCAGCAGGAACTTGAGGATTGGGCAAAGCTGGGAGTAGAAGCGCATTTCCATGGACGTGATCCCTGGATGCCTTACCATCGCCTGCTGACCGACAACATGGCCGCAATCGTCGGCGCGAAGCCGGTCGAAGTAGTGGTGATGAATTCCCTGACCGTGAACCTCCACCTCATGATGGTGTCGTTCTACCGTCCCACGCCGCAGCGCCATAAGGTCGTGGTCGAGGCTGGAGCTTTTCCTTCCGACCAGTACGCCTTCTCATCGCAAATTCGATTTCATGGATTCGATCCTGCGACGTCGCTGATCGAGCTCACGCCGCGTTCCGGTGAGGCGAGCATCCGGCCGGAAGATATCACCACGCTGCTCGAGCGCGAAGGTGCCACGATTGCGCTGGTGCTGCTCGGTGGAGTGAACTACGCCACGGGCCAGTTATTTGACATGGAAGCAATCACCCGGGCCGGACACGCGCAGGGCTGCGTTGTTGGATTCGACCTGGCTCATGCGGCAGGAAATGTGCCCCTTCGAATGCACGACTGGGACGTCGACTTCGCCGTCTGGTGCAACTACAAATACCTCAACGGAGGTCCGGGATGCGTGGGCGGATGTTTCGTTCACGAACGGTACGCGCAAGCCTTCGATCTCCCACGCTTCGCCGGATGGTGGGGGCATGACCAGGAGAGTCGCTTTCTCATGGGGTCAAACTTTCAGCCCATGGCCGGAGCCGAGGGATGGCAGTTGAGCAATCCTTCGATTATGTCGCTGGCTCCGTTGCGAGCTTCGCTGGAAATATTCGCCGCTGCGGGCATGCAACGGCTTCGTGAAAAAAGTGAGTCGTTGACCGGCTACCTTGAGTTTCTGCTCGATCAACATGCGTCGAAGGGCTTTACTGTGCTCACCCCGCGCGAGCCTGAACGCCGCGGCGCGCAGCTCTCCATTCGAATACGCCACGGCGGCCGTTCCATTTGCGACCGGTTGATTCGGCGAGGAGTTGTGTGTGATTGGCGCGAGCCGGACATTCTGCGCGTTGCGCCTGTGCCACTGTATAACACGTACCGCGATGCTCATCACTTCGTCGATTGCTTCCTCGCAGCCCTGTCGTGATGTGCCGCGAAGCTCGGAAGCGAGGTGCCCTTGGCAGGCATTTACGCAAACTCAATGCTCCCGCGCGGAATTGTAACAACTTTACCTTCCTTGTCTGGGTTATTAGGGACTGAACCGCTCTGGCCGGAGTCCTCGTTTATGCGTCGGCCATCTCGCAGCCATTACCGTAATCAATTCAGTCGCGCATCACGCCCGCGTTGGGTTGCCGCATTGGCTCTTTCACTCCTGGTCGGCGTTAGCCTCTATGCGACCCGAAAACCCAATAAGACGACGACCGCTGCCGATGAACGGCAGCGAGCGATCCATGCGCTCGACCGTCTTACTTTCGGACCGCGCCCCGGTGACGTGCAAGCTGTAGCCGCGATGGGCGTCGACAAGTGGATTGAGCTGCAATTGCATCCAGAAAAGACCGACAACAGCGCTATGCAGGCGCGGCTGGCCGGCTATCGGACGTTGACTATGAGCAGCCGGGAAATGCTGCTCGACTTTCCGCCCAATCCCATAGCCAAGGCCGTCGCGGACGGGAAATTGCCGATGCCGAGCGATCCTTATCGCCATGCCGTCTACGTCAGCGCCATTGACCGCGTCAAACAACAACAAGACAAGAAGCAGAATGCGGCGAGTTCCGCCGTTACAATTACAGCTACTTCAAGCAGCTCTCCATCACCCGCCCTGCAAGCGAATCCTGTTGCTGTTTCGCAGCGCCAGATCGATCGGCGCGAAGCTCGCGGCTTAGTGGATGAACTTTCACTGGAAGCACCCGACGCCCGCATGCAACGGATCTTGTCCCTGCCCGTCGCGGAACAGCGTGACTTAACGCAGGGTGTTCCCTACGAGAAACGCCAGGCACTCTTGGCAGGCCTCTCTCCCACGCAACGCGAGACAGTGTTAGCGCTCAATAATCCAACTGCGGTCATCAACACCGAAGTGCAGTCATCAAAATTATTGCGTGCGGTTTACAGCGATCGTCAACTTGAAGAGGTACTCACTGACTTCTGGTTCAACCACTTCAATGTCTATATCGGTAAGGGAGCCGATCGGTACCTGATCACGGCCTACGAACGCGATGTCATCCGGCCGCACGTACTGGGCAAGTTCAAAGACCTGCTCATCGCAACCGCCAAAAGTCCGGCCATAATGTTCTACCTCGATAACTGGCAGAGCGAAGGCCCCGACTCGGATGCGGCGCGCGATATTTCTCCCCACGGATCCAACGCCGGAATGAACGGACGCCAGGGACGCTACCCCGCGTCTCGGAATCCACGACCTCAGCAGTCGCCACAGACCACCCAGAACAACCAACAGAAGCGCCGCAATGGTCTCAACGAGAATTACGCGCGTGAACTGATGGAGTTGCATACCCTTGGCGTCAACGGCGGTTACACCCAGCAGGACGTCACGCAGGTGGCACGCGTCTTTACTGGCTGGACTATCGACGAGCCACGAGAGGGCGGAGATTTCGTCTATAAACCTCGTCTGCATGAGCCGGGCGAAAAGGTGGTGTTGGGACACAAGATCAAAGACAAAGGGGAGAACGAGGGCATACAGGTGCTCCAGATTCTTGCCCATCATCCGTCTACCGCGCGTTTCATTTCCACTGAACTGGCACAGCGGTTTGTCTCTGACAATCCGCCGAAGTCGCTGATTGACGCGATGTCGAAGACTTTCCTGAAATCCGATGGTGACATTCGCGCGGTGCTGGAAACCATGTTCCACTCGCAGGAATTCTGGGCTCCCGAGACATATCGCGCGCGTGTAAAAACGCCGTTTGAGTTCGTGGTGTCGTCGCTACGTGCAACCAATGCTGAGATCAGCGATCCGCAATCTCTATTGGCTACCTTGAACAAGATGGGGATGCCGTTGTACGGTATGCAGCCGCCTACTGGGTACTCGACCAATGCTGATGTGTGGGTTAACTCGGCTGCGCTGCTGGATCGTATGAACTTCGGACTGGCGTTGGCGACCAACCGGCTGCCGGGCACGAGCTTCAACCTCGCACAACTGCTGGCGACCGAGTCGGGAGTCGATACCGATCCCTACCAGGTGCAACTCAAACTCGAACAGACGCTTATTCCGGGCGACATCTCGAAACAGACGCACCAGACAATCGAAGAGCATATCTCTGCTCCCCCAGGCGGCCGCACGACTCCAGGATCCCCCGCTTCCCGCCAATGTCAACGTGATAGCGGGATTGCTGCTGGGCTCGCCGGAATTTCAACGCAAGTGAAATGAGTAACGCATGAGCATCACACGGCGGACATTTCTGAAGGGCGGCGCAATGGCGGTCGTCGGCACCGCGGCCATCCCTTCCTTCCTCACTCGGGCAGCCTGGGGTGCGGCTGCAAACGGCTCCAATGGAAAGCGGCTGGTGGTTATCTTCCAGCGTGGTGCCGCCGATGGCTTGAACATCGTTGTGCCCTACGCCGAGCGCTCCTATTACGCCATGCGTCCCAGCATCAATATTCCGCGACAACAAGTGATCGATCTCAACGGTTTCTTCGGATTACATCCTTCGATGGCGCCATTCAAGCCGCTATGGGACCAGCGACAACTTGCGATCGTGCACGCCGCTGGTTCCCCCGATACGACCCGCTCACACTTCGACGCGCAGGACTACATGGAGTCGGGCACTCCTGGTGTGAAGATCACCAGCGATGGCTGGCTCAATCGCACCGTGCAGTCGGAGCCGTCCGCTGCCAGTCCGTTTCGCGCCATCGCCCTCGGCACTTCCCTACCGCGAATTCTCTCCGGCAAAGCACCTGCCGTTGCTGTCAGTAACGTAAGTGGATTTGGCATTGCCGGTGGAAGCTCGGCTTATGCCGCGCTCGGCAATACTTTCGAGGCCATGTACGAGCAGTCGGTAGATAGTGTGCTGCACGGCACCGGTCAGGAGACCTTCGAAGCCGTAAGAATGCTGAAATCTGCGGATCCCCAACGCTATACTCCAGCGCCGGGCGCGAACTATTCGCGCGGCCGTTTCGGAGACGCGCTCCGCCAGACCGCGCAACTCATCAAGGCAAATCTAGGTGTGCAGATTGCTTTCACCGACATTGGCGGATGGGACCACCATGTCAACGAGGGCGCAGCCGAAGGTCAGCTCGCCAACGTGCTTCGCGATTTCTCCCAATCCATCGCTGCCTTCTGGACGGACCTCGGCCCCCTCGCCGAAGATACTGTCCTGGTGACCATGTCAGAATTCGGCCGCACGGCACGCGAAAACGGCAATCGCGGCACCGACCATGGCCATGCCAATGTCATGTTCGTGCTTGGCGGACCGGTGCGGGGTGGCCGGGTCTACGGACGCTGGCCTGGACTCGATCCATCGCAACTTAACGAAGGACGCGACCTCGCGCTCACAACCGATTTCCGTGTGGTGCTGGGCGAAGCCGTCTCGCGCCACCTCGGAAACCCGAATCTCACTAGCGTGTTTCCGGGCTTCGCCAACCCGTCACAAGCCTTCTTACGATACCTGGGATGATGAGGCAACGCCGTTTGGCGAATACATGAACAACCCTCTGTATCAGCCAGGCTACTCCGGACTGTCTCCGCGAACGACGGGTTGCTTGGCATCGCTCCATTCGCTATAGGAGCCGTCGTACATCGCGGCGTCGAAGCCCAGGTAACGCGCCAGCATATAGACGTAGGAAGCCTGCAGACCGATTTCGCAATACGAAACGGCTTTCTTGTTGCCCGTGACTCCGGCCGCAGTAAAGAGCTGGCGAATTTGCTCCGGTGATTTCAGCAACGGTTCTTTCTCGCTGACCAGCGCGTTCTGCCAATAGAGCGATTCAGCGCCGCGCAAGTGACCATTGCGATATCGCTTCGACGGACGAGCGTCGACGATCACAACGCCTTGCTCCGGATGGTCAACCAGCTTCTTCATGTAATCCATCTTCGCGATGATCTCGGGATGCAGATGGACCGTCAGGCTGCCGGGTTTCCCGGTGCTGGACCTGCGTCGAAGATGGGCCGCTTTTCGCGGGTCCACTGGTCAAGGCCGCCGTCGAGCAGTGCCGCCTGGTTGCCGTGTCCCAGGTAGTCCATGGTGAAGAAGAGACGAGTCGCCATCGGGTCCCAATCAGGCGCGTAATACACGACGCGGGAGTCGTCGCCAATGCCGATCTCTTCCAGGTTCTTCTTCAGCTGGTCTGGCGGCAACAGTTCGGTTCCCGGCGCGTCATCTGGCCGGTGGCGAACTTGTCCATCGCCAGGTATCTGGCGCCCGGAATGTGGGCCGCGCGATAGTCGCCTCCGTCATGGGCGATATGCACGATCACCAGATTTGGATCAGTCAGGTGATCAGCCAGCCATTGGGTCGAAACAACCAGTTCCGGGTGAGCAGCGACCAGCGCCAGCAGAACCCTTGGGCGTGTCACTCGCAGCCAAACTCACAAGGCTCGTCAGCAAACACGCGGCGACTATCGAAAGGATGGAATTGCGTTTCATGGTTACCTCCGTCAAACTGTGCGAGACTTTCTTTATTGATGCGCTCGTGCTCGCGCGCTCCGGCACAGGCGACTTCACGAGTTCGTTGCCCGCTGCGCGAACCCACTCGTAGACCGAGCCGTCGTACATGGCAGCCCGATATCCCAGGTACTTTGCGACGAAATAGGTAAATGACGACTGCATGCCGGTGCGGCAATAGGTGATAACCGACTTGCCTGGCACGGCGCCGGCGCGCATGAACTGCTGTTGCAGTTGTTCGCGGATCGAGCAGCTGCGGATTCGCTTCGGAGCGAATCAACTTCTTCCAGTACAGGCTCTGCGAGCCGGCGATGTGCCCGGCCTTGGGCACGGCCTCAGAATTCACGATGCCGGTAAATTCTGCCAATGGTCTGGCATCGAGCAAAACGTAATCCGAAACACCCTGGTTAACAGCGAGACTCAGTTCGCGCATTTGCGCGGTGCTCACCAGAATGTCAGGCTGAAGTTGTGGAGTGAAGTGGGCGTGAGCAGGATGCACTTCGTCCGTCGACGTTTTACGCGATTCGGCGATCCATGTCTTCCAGGCCTCCGTCCAGCAACGCCGCGTGATCGCCATGTCCGAGGTAGTCGAGCGTGA
Source organism: uncultured Acidobacteriaceae bacterium (assembly GCA_963696575.1). GTDB lineage: Bacteria > Acidobacteriota > Terriglobia > Terriglobales > Acidobacteriaceae > DASRAA01. The sequence goes on along the minus strand of CAVOKT010000003.1, from coordinate 132,949 downwards.
AGTAAGCGCGTGCCGCCAGGACGCCGCCCCTATCGCCAGTCAGAACCACGCGCGATTCATCGCCCACTCCCAGGCTTTCGAACGTCGCCTGCAAGTCCTCGACCGGTGGAAGCTCGTTCAGCGAGTCCTTGTGCTGTTCGACCAGTTCGTCGAGGCGGACAAAGCGCGAGCCGGGAATGTGTCCGGAATCAAACTGTCCCCGATCGTGACCGACGTAGAGGACAACCAGGTCGCGGTCATTCAAGTGCTGCTCCAGCCATGAAGTGGATACCAGCATTTCGGAGCGCACCGCCGGCAGGTTGCGCTCTTGCGCGCAAATGTGTTGCAATGCCGGGCCCAGGACTGCGGCGCCAATCAATGCAAGTGCCGCCTTGTTGGTCACATCTTTCAGCATCGGTTCCTCTTCCGGCATGAGTTCACTCGGCCCTCAGCAACACGACTGGATCGAGCTTGGCAATTCGTGTCAGTGGCACGAACGACGAAGCTGCCGTCACGGCGATCAGCAGCGCTGACGAAACTGCGAAGGTCACGGCGTCGCGAGGCGCGATACCGGCAATGAGGTGCGACATCGAAGTCGACATCACCCAGGCAACGCCGAATCCCACTCCCAGCCCCATCGTCATGAGGAGCAGGACCTGCTTCATCATCGACAGGATGACGGTGCCCGGGGTCGCGCCCAGCGCCAGCCGCACACCAATCTCATGTTTCCGCTCTCCCACGGCGAGTGCCATCATTCCGCTGATGCCTGATGCCGTGATGCACAACGCAACCACCGCGAAGACGCTCAGGAACATTGCGGTCGTGCGCCGCGATGCAAGCCATTCTTTGCGCACTTGCATCATCGGACGCACGTCCGCCACCACGGCATTCGGATCGATGTCATGCGCGATCCACCTAAGCTGCTCTCCGAGCTCCGGTGAGGTCTGCGAACTCCGGATAACCACGCTCATCGCGGCTTGGGGCGCCTGCGCTAACGAACCGTACATCTCATCGACGGGATCCTGATCGAGGCCGAGATGCCGGATGTCACTCACTACCCCGACAATGGGAAGCCACTTGCCGGAAGAGACGGCAATCTGTTTACCCACCGCGCTGCCATCCGGCCAGTAGTGGTTGGCCATGTGCTGGTTGACGATTACAACCGGCAGTGCTTCGTTCGTGTCCTGCTCGTTGAAATCGCGCCCGGCAAGAATGCTGGCACCCAGAGTGCGGAAGTAATCCGGCGTCACGATTCGAATGACAGGAGGGCTGGGTTTGGTCTCGCTGTGCTGGATCGCTTTCGCTTCGCGAACCTCGATCGGCACCGGCCCGTCCGATGCGGCGTCGTGCAGCGGTATCGTGCTCGCCAGTCCAGCGGACTCTACTCCGGGCAGCCGTCGTGTGCGCTCCAGCAGTTCCTTGAAGAACTCCTGGTGCTTTCCGTTCAAAATGTAAATTCGGGCCGTAAGGACCCCGCTCGGTTGGAACCCTGGATCAACCCGCTCCAAGTGGAGCACGGTGCGCAGCGCCAGTCCCGCACCGACCAGCAGGATCACGCACAACGCAAGCTGCGCCGCCACCAGCGCGCCGCGGGTTTTCGAGCTGATTCGACTGGATACGCCGGCATTGCCTCCCTCGGTCGTGAACAGCGCTGTATAGCGCACGCCGACTGACGGCACCATTCCGATCACGACCCCACACGCCACCGACAGCAGAAAACAGAAGGCGATTACCTGCGGCGTGAAGGTGAGTTGCGAGGCGAGGCTGGTGAACTTCGACGTGAAGCTCACCAGCAGTCCCACGCTCCAATACGCAAGGATCAATCCGACCATGCCGCCAAAGATCGCGAGCATGACCCCTTCCGTAACCATGCCGCGCAGGATCCGGCTTCGACTTGCGCCGAGGATTGTCCGAACCGTCAGCTCCCGGGTGCGCGCCAGCATCCGCGAAACCATGATTCCCGTTACGTTCGCGCATGCCAGCAGCAACAGCAGGCCAACGGCTGCAGCGAGGACGATCAACACGGGCCGAATGTCGTGTGAGAGCTCTTCATGCACCGGCTGCAGCCCAATCTCGTAGCCCTTCGCACTCGGATACTCATCCGGGTAGGCAGTTTGCAGACGCTTCGCAATCTGGTTAAGGTCAGCTTGTGCCTCCGCCAGTGATACACCGGGTTTGAGCGTCGCATACACGTTCATCATGTGCCACGAGCGCTCATGAAGCGCGTGGTCTCCGGAACGCGTAGGACATGCCACGGTGGGCATGTACACATCCACTTCTGACGGGAACTGCGGGATCGGCGGCAGGATGCCAACCACGATATGCTCTTTGTCGTTCATGGAATACTTCTGGCCGACCACGTTGGGATCGCCGCCGAAACTTTTTTGCCAGAAGTTGTAGCTGAGAATCAATACCGGACGCGCATTCGGACGGTCGTCCTCATCCATAAACGTGCGGCCATAGAGTGGGGTCACTCCCAGTATGCGGAAGAAGTTTGCCGAAACCACTCCTGTATCGACGCGCACCGGCTCCCGGCCGCCGAGCAAGCTGAACGTCATCTCGTGGAACTCGACCACCGAATCCAAAGTATGGTTCTGAGAACGGTAGTCTTCGATTTCCTTCACGGAGAACCCCATGTTCTCCACGCCGATCGCCGGCCTGCGCTGTTGCAGATGTATCAGGTGATTGCCGCCGGAAAACGGTAGAGGCTGGATCAGGATTGCATTCGCCGCCATGAAGGCTGCGGTGCTCGCCCCAATCGCCATTCCGAGAATCGCGATCACCACGATCGTGAATGACAGGTCCTTTCGCATCAGTCGGAGGGCGTAATCCGCGTCCTGGAACAGGATCTCCCGATGCTCGCGGAAGGCCGTGGCAACCAGGCCGCGGCATGTGTCCCAGAAGAACCGGAGGTATGCAAGACGTCCCGCATCGCGTGCATCGCGCTGCTGGTCGCGGAAGAGTGTCCGCATTTCGCCCGCGAAGCGCTCCCGGAAGTCGGCTGGAAACAGGCGCAGAAGTGCACCGAACAGTCGCTCTTGCAGGTCCCGCACCTCGATCAATTCTGGCTGCCATGCTTACCTCAGGCGTTCTGTGGACCCAGCACGTGCTTGGAGCGCGCCAGGGCCAATACCCGTTCCATCCGCTCGGCTTCAGCTTCGGCCACAGCCTTGCCCAGCTTCGTCAGGCGATAGTAGCGGCGGCGCTGGTCGTCCAGGCTGAAATCCGGGCGCTCTGCCGACTCTTCGATCATGGCGTCGTCCAGCAACCGCTTAATGATGCCGTACAGGGTGCCCGTGCTCAGCTTGACTTCGTTGTTGGTCCTTCGCGCAATCTCCTTGCTGATGACGTAACCGTGCTTCTCGCCATCGGCGAGCGCCAGCAGGACATGGAAGAGCGCCGGAGTCAGCGGTAAATAGGATTCAATCGTTCGTTTCTTGCCCAAGGGACTACCCTTCATTTCCGCCTGCGGGTCTTGTCTGCATCACAATCCCGCTTGCTCGTCAGATTACCGTTGCATTCACACGCCATACGGTGTAATAGTACGTGTCACGATATATATGCTCGTCTGCGGACTGAGTCAAGAGAAAAATGGAGGCGTCCATGAATTTGCTGGTTTCCCTCGGCTATAGGAGTGATGATCGGAACGGTTTCCGGGATGATTGGGTTGGGAGGCGCCATCTTCCTGATCCCCATCCTGGTGTACGGCTATGGCATGGACCAGAAGAGCGCTCAAGGGACATCGCTGGCGACGCTGCTGCTGCCGATTGGCGCCCTGGCTTTCTGGAAGTACTACAGTGCCGGCCATGTCGACCTGAGGCTGGCAGCATTGCTGGCACTCGGTTTCTTTGTCGGTGGTTATTTCGGAGGCTCTCTGGCGCAGCTTGCAACCAGCTTCCAACTTCGCCGCATTTTCGCTGTATGTTTAGCTGGAATAGCGGTGAAGATGTTCCTTCAGAAGTGACGAGCCAGGCCTGCCGTTATGCGCTGGGAGCGGGCTCGTCAGCCGGCCACATCCAGACAATCACAATCTCTGATATGGCGAAGAGTTGCATTCGGATAACAGATCGTCTAACGCGATGAGGGTTAAAACTGATACCCGGGTTTGAGTTCGCAGCGATACACCTTGGACTGGTCTCGATTGGTGGTAGCGTCGCAATTTGCCCAGCTCAGGAAGAGAGCCGGACCAAGCGGGAAAATAATCGTCTGCCCATCGATGTCCGCTTCAATGCACACACCTTCCGCCGAGGCTGGGAGGGTAAAGTCGAGGGACCGGCCGAAGATCACGGGCTGCGATTCGCGCACAATCTCGCTCACCATGGGGTGAAATACCTCTGCTTCCAATAAGAATGTTGTTGTGTCAGACCAGTTACGAGCCGAGGCCCTGATTGTCTGGCCACCCTTGGAGAAGCCGTCTCTTTCGATATTTGTGAACGGACACGGCCCGGCGATACAGGAGACTCGGGCATTGCGAAATTCGTTCCCTGCGCCCGCGTCGAGAAATGCGGACCCGATTGCGGCTTTCCATTTGCCATCGGGCGAACACGGGGCTTGACCCTCGCAACGCACATTCCCAATGTTCACCACTTGGAATGGTTTCGCCGCGCTGCCTATGTTCACCGTGCTCATTGCCTTTATCGAATATCTCACCCGCAGCCGTGCGACCGTCGTAGGCGGCTGGTTAGGGGTCTTGGAAGACTTCTGAGCAAGCGGCACCATCTGAGCGATGTACAGTTTGTCGGCGACGAAGTCATGCAGGTCGAGAGGCTGATACCCGGGATGACGAAATTGAAGAGTCACCTCCTCGCCCTCTCCTCACTGATTCGGGTAACTGCATGCTGAAGAGGCCAGAGGAATCAGACTTGGCTTTGGCGATGATCGTGTCGCTGCTGACGGCAACCTCAACACCTGCAATGGGCAGTCTTTCTCTGCTGTCTGCGTCCTGCACAATAACGGCACCCTTGAGCAATACCGGTTTGCGATGGGGGAAATAGTGGAAAGACAGCATCGCCAGTATGGCCACCGCGACCGCGATCGATGCAATCCAAAGCGCAATCTTTGCTCTTCGAGCCATCCGGATGCCAGACTTACTATCTTACGATGACCCGTGATTCACGGGAAACGCCGCAATACGGCGGTCGTCAACAGACGGCTTCTATTTTTGTCAGGCTTTCCCTCGTCCAGAGAGCGGTTAAGATCATCAAAATCATGCGGATGAACGGCGCTTCTCCAGAAAGCTCACCCGGCGAAAGGTACTACGGCAACTCCTAGGGATAAGTGCGTGTCTGCCAGTCGCGAAGCTTCGAGTGCGGTGCCCAAGGACGAGCAAGAGCACCATACGGTTCCTGCACGTCCTCCGAGCCTCAGTGCGCTCTCACCCGAAGATGACCAGTTCCTGGACGCATTGGAGCAGGTGAACTTCCGCTATTTTTGGGACCAGGCGAACCCGGAAACAGGCCTCATACGAGACCGATGTAACGTCAGCAAAGCTGATAACGGAATCGTCGGAAGCATCGCGGCCACGGGGTTTGGTCTGACCGCTATATGCATTGGGCAAGAACGCGGATTTGTCTCATTTTCGGAAGCCCGGGAACGGGTCCTTGCCACCCTGAAGTCCCTGTGGCAACGGTTGCCTAACCATCGGGGGTTCTTCTATCACTGGGCAAACATAAATACGGGTGAAAGAGTGTGGGACGCCGAGATCTCTTCGGTGGATACAGCCATCCTGCTTTGTGGTGTTCTTACCTGCCGGGAGCATTTCCGATCGCTTGAGATCACCAAAGTGGCAAACGACATCTTCAACCGGGTGGATTGGACCTGGCTATCGGAAGACACACCCCTGCTGCCACATGGATGGAGTCCCGAAATTGGTTTCTTGCCTTATCGGTGGGACCTCTATAGCGAGTTGATGATGATGTACCTGTTGGGCCTGGGGTCTTCGACCCACCCCCTCCCGGAACAAACCTGGTCGGCATGGAAGCGGATGACGTTCGAATATGACGGTCTTCGCTACATCGGCTCATTCGCTCCGCTTTTTGTACACCAGTATTCTCAAGCCTGGTTCGATTTCCGCGGCAAGAAAGACAAATATGCGGACTATTTTCACAACTCGGCGATTGCGACCGATGTTCATCGGCGTTTCTGTTTGGAACTGGCCGGCCAATTTCCCGACTACACCGACGATTTGTGGGGCATAACCGCTTCAGACTCGGAAAACGGATATGTCATCTGGGGCGGTCCGCCGGCGATGGGGCCAATTGACGGTACCGTTGTGCCCAGCGCACCGGCGGGATCTCTGCCTTTTTTGCCTCAGCCGACTATACGTGTCCTCCGAAACATCAGGAATAAGTATTCGGGCGCATGGGGCAAGTACGGATTTGTGAACGCGTTCAATCCGCTCAAAAACTGGTACGACAGCAGCTTCATCGGCATCGACACAGGGATCACCATGCTCATGGCAGAGAACGCGAGAACTGGGTTTGTCTGGACCACCTTCATGAAAAGTCCGGAAGCACGCAGGGGAATGGAACGAGCTGGGTTCAAGCCTTACTGAGCGTACCTCAACGTCATAGGAAAAATGTCACTTGAAGGGTGTGCGGACGGAATCGGTCCGGTCATTGCCACGGCCTTTCTTGCCGAGACTGTGTAACTTTTACTTTACGTAACGGCAGCACCGAACGTGAAACACAAGGTCTCGCAGGATTCTGAGTGACATCGAAAGTGCTGTTCGTTGTGCGGTCTTCGCCGATAAAGTCAATGTCCTAATGGCTATAGCTGCTTGCGCTATCTCGCCGCGAAATTCCTGGCGGCCTCGCCAACCGCGAATTCGCTGGGGCTTTGCAATGGCATTCAACGTGAATAGTGAATAGCGGAGACGTGCAAGCGATTCCCGAGGATTCCTGATGGATGCCAGCACTAAACACGAGAGTTTCTGGAACGGATGGGGAGAGCGTGTCTCGGCGCTGCGTCATGTCCCACCCGTTCTCGGTATCGTGTGGCGGTCGGGTCCGCTGGTCGTCTGCCTGGGTCTCGTATTCCGCCTTCTCGCTTCGGCGTTGCCCATCGCTCTTCTGTGGGTTGCGAAGCTCATCATCGACAGCATTGTGTATACCGTCTCCAACCATCAACCCGTGCAACCGGGTTTCTGGTGGCTGGTTGCGGCAGAGTTTGGACTGGCGATATGCGCCAGCATTTTGGGCCGAACTATTGATTATCTCGATGCACTGCTGGCTGACAAATACACTCGCTACGTCAGCATCGAGGTCATGAAACACTCTGCGGAATTAGACTTGGCTGCCTACGAAGATCCAGTATTCTACGATCGCCTGGAACGCGCCCGGGTTCAGGCAACCGATCGTCTGGGAATGATTCAGTCGATCGGCAAACTTGTGCAGCAGGCCATTACCGCCCTCTCGCTGTCCATCTCGATACTTCTATTTTCACCGTGGCTTCTCTTTCTGCTGACACTAAGTGTGATTCCCGGTTTCCTTGGAGAAAGCCACTTCGCATTTCTTGGCTACGCAACAATTCATCGTCAAACTCCGACGCGCCGTCACCTCGATTATCTTCGAGTCTTGGGAGGAAGCAGGGAGGCCGCCAAGGAACTCAAGCTTTTTGGGTTAAAGAATTTTCTCATTAAACGGTTCACCAGTTTGTCAGACCAGATTTACCGAGAGAATGTGGGCTTGGCGCGCCGGCGACTGGTCGCGGGTGCGTCCTTGTCGGTGGTAGGCACGATCGGTTACTACTCCGCTTATGTGTACATTGTTTGGCGGACGATTAACGGGACACTCAGCATTGGAGAGCTGACATTTCTCTCCGGCGCGATCATGCAAGCCAGCACTAATATCCAGCAGATATTCTCGGCGCTCGCGGGTGTTGCGGATCAGGCGTTGTTCCTCACCGACCTGCTTGCATTCCTGGAAATGCGCCCGACCATCTATTCCAAACCGAATGCGTTGCCGGCGCCCAGACCAATGCAACGTGGATTCGAATTCCGTAATGTTTCGTTCCGCTATCCGGGTAATCCTCGCCTGGTTCTCGATCGCCTGAATTTCAAGCTTACGCCCGGGCGAACGAGTTGCTCTCGTGGGTGAAAACGGCCAGGGTAAGACCACTATCGTGAAGCTGTTGACTCGACTTTATGACCCGCTCGAGGGCCAGATTCTGCTCGACGGTGTCGATCTTCGCGAATACGACCTCGACGATCTCTACCGCGAAATCGCCGTCATTTTTCAGGACTTCATGCGGTACGAGATGAGTGCACGGGAAAATATAGCGGTCGGCGAGATTGAAGGTGTGGCCCAAATGGAGGCCCTTGAGGTTGCCGCCCGTAAGAGCATGGCCACCGATGTAATCAACCGGCTTCCGCACCGCTATGACCAAATGTTGGGTCGTCGTTTTGAAGGCGGGAGTCGAGCTCTCCGGCGGGGAATGGCAGAAGGTCGCACTGGCTCGCGCCTACCTTCGCGATGCGCAGCTGCTTATTCTCGACGAACCCACCGCCGCGCTTGATGCCCGCAGTGAGTCTCAAGTGTTCCGGCGCTTCGCAGAGCTTACTTGCGGAAAAACTGCCCTGTTCATTTCACACCGGTTCTCGACGGTACGTATGGCGGACCGCGTCGTTGTCCTGCAAGACGGCAGGATTTCCGAAGACGGAAGCCACGATGAATTGGCCAGTCTAGGCGGGCGTTATGCAGAAATGTTGGAAATGCAAGCCATGCATTACCGTTGATTTTTCAGCGTAGCTGAAGAACATCAGATCTCAGCCCAGTCAGGCCAGAATGGCTGCAACATCCGTAGCCTTCTCAGGTATCGCTGGTTCAAAATGACCACGTGATCGAGCGAGTGCCGCCCCCCCACTCCTACCCCACGCTCCTCGATGCCATTTCTGCCAAGGACTTCTAGGAGCTGTTCGCGCCGCTGTGGTGCCATTCCGCTCGACGGTGCAGATGACTTCAGCAGAAGACCTCGCGTCGCGGTCACAGATCGAGTATCTAAGTGCCGCTCGAAGCCCCAGAACAAGCCGCACTCCATAACACAGCATCTCCGCCAATCCGACTCTGTTTTCTAGAGACGGAACCAGGCGCAGAAAGCTTCAGCCGATGTCCAATGTCCCGGGCGAGCAAAACTAGCAACATGGCCGAACAAGGTTACAAGATAACGAATTCGTTCGGCGACATTCGGGCATGAAGTAAGAAGCTGGTCCCGAACGTTCGCCTAACTCGGCCGCCGGACGACCTCTTCGGCCTCTTGCTGGTGGGCTGGAGCGGGTTGCGATTAGCGCAACTTTCATCGTTTATTCACAAATCCTTAATCTGTCTCCCCTACGATTCGGAAGAACGTCACACCGGTCAAGTTCTGGTTTTCTCGGTAATTAGCGACGGTTCTGCAGTCGTTTCAGGTCATCGCGCCACTGATTTTTAGGAGAGAAAGATGAAACCTACTCTAGTTCTTGGTCTAGCTGTAGCTTTGTTCCTGTTGGTGACGGCAAGCGCTTTCGCGCAGAGTTCCTCTTCCTCGGAAATGAAGGAAATGAAAGACGCCATCGCCGCCCAACAGCAGCAAATCCAACAACTTCAACAGCAGATTCAAAGCCGTGACTCGGCCATTCAGACCTTGGAACAGCGGGTAAGCCAGGCAGAGGCGGCGGCAACAGCGGCACAACAGACCGCCAACGGGGCAGTTCCCAAGGCCGAGGACTTGGATAAGCAATATATCGATCCGCTGCAACACGATGTAACCGACTTGAAAGCGGTCTCGGCCAACACGGTCGAAGGGCTGCAAGAGACCCAGAAGCGGGTCTCTGACCTAGAGAGTCCGCTGGCAATTCACTACAAGGGCGTCACCATTACGCCGGGCGGTTTCCTGGCAGCAGAAACGGTGTGGCGCCAACGCGCGGAAGGTGCTGACATCAATACCAACCTGAACGGTATTCCGTATCCTGGAGCTAACAATGCTGCCTTATCGGAGTTCTACGGATCGGGTCGTCAGTCACGTATGTCCTGGCTAGTACAAGGCAAGCTGGCGAACATGAATCTTACTGGCTACTACGAGATGGACTTCCTGGGCGCCGGGATCACCTCGAACAATAACCAAAGCAATAGCTATGTGATGCGTCAGCGGCAGGTTTGGGCCCAGGCTGCACTCCATAATGGCTGGACCTTCACTGGAGGCCAGATGTGGAGCCTGGTAACCGAAACCAAAGTCGGGTTGGACAACCGGTCTGAAGCGCTTCCTATGACAATTGACCCGCAATATACCGTCGGCTTCAGTTGGGCCAGGCAGTATGGGTTCCGCGTGACCAAGAATTTCAATAACAAAATATGGGCGGGTTTCTCTGTAGAAGACTCGCAAGAGACCCTCACCACGCACGGTAATATCGCGAATTCGTACCTGCTCGGTTCACAGGGTAACGGGGGCGGATTGTACAACGGGGCGGTCACCGGCTGTTCAACCACTCTCAACTCAACTTTCACAGCAGCTACAACAACCTGCTCCAATGCCGCCAACTACTCATGGAACGCCTCTCCCGATTACATCGGCAAACTAGCGTTTCAGCCGGGTTTCGGACACTACGAGATCTTTGGTATCCTCAGCGACTTCCGCGATCGCATCTTCCCCAACGCGGGCTTGTCCACACCGAGCGCCGCCGGCGCATTCAACAAATCGACGTGGACAGGTGGTGGCGGCTTCAACGCCCGCTGGTCATTGTTACAGAAGCATCTTGACCTGGGTATCCATGGCTTAGCCGGTAGGGGTGTAGGCCGTTACGGGGATGCTGGCCTTTCGGACGTAACCGTAAATCCATATGGTGCGCTTGTTCCCATTACTGCATATCAGGCCCTGCTTACCCTTGAATATCACTCGCCAAAGTGGGATTGGTATGGGAACGGTGGTACGGAGTCTGATGGCCGGACTGCCTTCTTGAATTCCAAAGGTGCCCCGGTGGGCTATGGCTCGCAACTCTTCAACAATACCGGTTGCACAATTCAGGTTCTGCCTAGCTCAGCCCTGACCGCCGGATTCAACCCGGGCAGTCCGTCGAACTGCAACGCAGACACTAAGAACCTCTGGGAGGGAAGCATCGGCTTCTGGTACAAGCCCTATAACGGCCCGAAGGGTAGATTGCAGATGGGTCTCCAGTACTCCTATTTGACCAAGTATGCTTGGACGGGATACGGCACCAAGCTGCCAGCCCCGCCGGGCGCGAACCCGTCGGCTGTCGACAACATGGTCTTCACGTCCTTCCGTTACTACCTGCCGTGACCGACTCAGTAGCCGGTCGGGTTGGAGAACTTAAGCGTAGTGCTAATTCCACTGCGCTTACTATCAAGAATGAGCGCCAGCCTGGCTGGCGCTCATTCTTTTTGTGATCTGCTGCTGACCTTAACGGTTGGGTAAAAAATTCTCGTAAGTTGCGGCGTTGCGAAAACCTTCCCGCTGTTATCCGGAGTTAAGACTCATTCGCAACGCAGAGACGTCATCGGATCGACGCGCACCGCCCGCCGCGCAGGGATGTAACACGCGGCGATCGCCACAAGCATGAGAACGTCCAGCGACCCCTGCGTAGGTCAGGGGATCGTGTGCGCTTACCCCGAAGAGTTGCTTCGCCATCAGCCGGGTTAACGCCAGCGAAGCGAGCATGCCGATAACGGCCCCGATCAGCGCCATCTTTGTTCCCTCTCCCAGCACCAGAACCAAGATGTCGCGACGTTGCGCACCCAGTGCCATGCGAATGCCGATCTCCTGCGTGCGCTGTCCTACCAGGTACGAAATCACGCCGTATATTCCGACGCAGGCCAAAACCAATGCCAGCGCGGCGAAAACTCCAAGCAGAATCATCGTAAGCCGGCGCGCGGCATACGACGTCGCCACAACGTCGTCCATGGTCTGCACGTTGTAGACAACTTGGCGCGGGTCAATCTCTTTCACAGTCTCGCGAACCTGGCCCATGACCGCCGTCGGATCGCCCTGCGTACGCAGCACGACCGCGACAGACTTTGCCACCAGCGGCATCACCTTCTCTGGAATCTGCATGAAGGGATAGAAGAACTGCGCCTGGATGGTGCCTTTGGGATCGGTATCGAGACCATACTGTTTGACGTGTCCAACGACGCCGACGATTTCAGCCTGCACATTGAACTCTGTGAAGTTAACGTACTTCCCGATGGGGTCCTGGCCCGGAAAATACAGTCCGCGCGAACGAATCGTCGATATCGATCACGATGGGCGTGTTCTCGTTGTCCTGGTCGGTTACGAAGCGACCGCGCAGCAAAGTGATTCCCATCGCCCGCTGAAAGCCGGACTCGACGAGAAAGAATGTCGCTCCGTGCATGTCGTTATCGTGAGAGGCTTGGGTTCACCTTCGATCCAGAATGGCAGCGCGGAGTCATGAATCATGGGGCGCGATCCCAGCGTGACTGATACCGCCTGCACGCCCGGAATCGATCGCATCTTCTCGTCAAAGTTGCGCAGACGGGCTCGGGTTTCAGCGGAGGTCGTGGTGGAAGTCGCGGCCAACGACAAACTGAAGGTGATGGCGTGACTGGGATTGAATCCCGGATTGACTCGCCACAACGCTCCAAGCGTCCGTACCATCAGCCCCGCGCCGACCAGCAGAACCAGCGCCAATGCGATCTCGACCGCGACGAAGGTTCCCTGCAGTCGATGACGGAAGCCGCTCGAACCGCGTCCGCTCTGCTTCATCACGTCTTGCAGATTCGTTCGCGTCGCCTTCAGCGCAGGTGCAAGCCCGAAGATCGCTCCGGTCAGCAGCGACAACACAAGCGTAAAGAGCAATACCTTGGAATCGAGTGAAACCTCACTGGCCCTGGGTAATGCCGCAGGCAGACCCTTTAGCAATGTCTTCGTTCCCAAGTATGCAAGCAGCAGGCCAAGCGCTCCGCCGACTCCGGACAGCAAGATGCTTTCCGTCAGTAGCTGACGAATCATTCGCGCCTGGCTCGCTCCCAGCGCCGAGCGAATCGCGAACTCGCGCGACCGCGCGACCGACCGTGCCAGCAGCAGGTTGGCAACGTTGGCGCAGGCAATCAGCAGCAGGAATCCCACCGCCGCCAACAGCACGAACAGCAAAGGCTCGACGTTGCCGACCAGGTCCTCCTTCATCGAGACCAGTGTGATGGTCTTGCCGGCGTCGGCTTCGGGATAAGCGACGGCGAGGTTGCGGGCAACCTCATCCATCTCGGCTTGGCCTGGGCGAGCGTGACTCCCGGATTCAGCCTGCCGAAGGCGCGAGCACTCACCGAGACGCGTCGATCGCGAAACGACGGGTCCCTCCACTGCCCGATGGGCGTGTAAACATCACGCAAGTTGCCGTAAAAGCTGAAGCTGTCGGGGATGACGCCGACGATGGTGTACGCGGTTCCATTCAGGATGATCGGCCTGCCAATTATGTCGGGCGAGGAGCCGAATTTGCGCTTCCAGAAGCCACCGCTCAGTACGACGACCGGCGCGGCGCCGAGTTGATCGTCGTCCATGCGAAACGTCGCGGCCAAGAACGGGTGCTACACCGAGGGTATTGAAGAAGCCGCCCGAGACCATGTATCCGCTGAGGCGCTCGCCTTCACCGTTGCCGATGAAGTTGTAGTCTTCGTTGCGGTACGCGGCCATCGAGGCAAACGTGCGGCTGTCGCGCTGCCAATCGAGGAAGTTCATGTACTCGATGGGAGCACTGTCGAGACCCGCAATCTTTTCATAGATCGCAACCAGTTGGTTGGAATGCGGATAGGCAAGCGGGTTCAGCAGTACTCCGTTGACGACCGAGAACAGCGCGGTGTTGGCACCAATCCCGAGGGCCAGCGTCAATACCGCAATCGCGGTGAACGCAGGAGACCGGCATGAGCATTCGGAGGGCATAGCGAAAATCGAGGAGGAAAGTACTCATGGCTTTCTTCTATGGGGACACGATTCCATATTTTACGGCTGTAAAACACCAAGCCAGAACGAGTGTTTCGCTTCGGCGTGGAGGTGGCACACATGTTATACCGTGCGAAGATCCAAGTGCGCGACACTTGGAAGCATCCAAGTAAGACGTTAGCAAGAAGCATCACGTCAACCGACGCCGGAAAGACACGAAAAGGTTCGTCCGACTTGATCTTCCGCCCAGGGTAGAAGGCGAACACCGTTACGCCTGTACGCTGAGGACGCTCATCCTGAGTTTGCAGATCCCATCGCGAATTTGCCGCGCATCGGCGCCCCCATAGCCCAGAACAAGACCACCCCTTGTGGGACGCTTCATGTAGCACGACGACAAGGGCATGGCGCAAATACCCATGCGCGCAGCCTCCCTGGAAACCGCTACATCATCGATGGCGGGCGGTAGAAGTGCGACAAGATGCATCCCCGCTTCGGCTCCCACCACGTCCAACATGTCTCCCATCTGGTCACGGATCGCCTTTACCAATACCTCTCGCCGTTCCATGTAAACAATTCGCATACGGCGTAGGTGACGAGCGAAGTGTCCCTGGCGAATGAAATCGGTCATGACCGCCTGATACAGAGTCGAGGAGAAGACGTCGGCGGCATCTCGCGCGGCGGAGAAAGCAGGCACCAAATCCCTGGGTACGACCATGTAGCCCAAGCGCAGCGAAGGGAACATGACTTTGCTGAAGGTCCCGATGTAAATGACCCTCTCATCGCTGTCCATGCTCTGCAGGGAAGCAATAGGGCGGCTTCCAAACCTGTACTCGCTGTCGTAATCGTCTTCGATGATCCAAGTGCCCGTGCGTGCTGCCCAGTTGAGCAGAAGCATGCGTCGCGTCGCGCTCATGGTCGTGCCCATGGGATATTGATGCGATGGTGTTACGTAGACAACTCGAGCGTCGCGACTATGCGCATCGATCTGAGCTACGTTCACGCCGTCGTGATCGACCCCAACCGGAAGCACCTCGGCCCCGGCCATCATGAACGCGTGGCGCGCGCTCGGATAGCCCGGCTCTTCCATCCAGGCGCCATCTTTTGGATCCAACAAAACCTGTGCGGCAAGCTGCAAGGCTTGTTGCGAACCCGTTGTCACCAGGATCTGCGAAGGCTGGCATCGTACGCCGCGAGATGCACCCAGGTAATCGGCGACAGCTTCGCGAAACGGCAAGTATCCCATAGCGCCGCCATACGCCATCATGCTTCTAGGTGGCGTTCGGGAATGTCCCGCCACCAGCTTCGACCATATGCCGATTGGGAAGTGTTCCAGGGCCGGCAGGCTCACTCGAAAAGCTCCCAGCGTGTCCAACCAGGTTTGGCCCGGTAATTGCGTTAGCGCAGTTCCGCGGCGGGACATTCGACGCGGACCCCGGTTCGCAACTGTCGGCTCAAGTCCCTTCCGCGCCTTCGAGGCCGGAGGCTTCAGCAGGTCATCAGGGATCGATCGAGCTACGCACGTGCCGGCCCCGACAAAGGTCTCAAAGTAACCTTCGGCCAGCAATTGCTCATAAGCATTCAGAACTGGAATCCGGGAAACCTTTAGTTCAGCGGCCAGGCTTCTGCTGGAGGGCACTCGCTGTCCAGGCCGCATCTGTCCTTCGAGGATCGCTGTGCGGAACCAGTCATATAGCTGGCGGTAGATGGGAGTGGTGCACCGGTTGTCGATTGCTATCGGTGGCAGAAAGCTGGCAGGCGTGCGTTTCATGCAAGAACCTAAAGTGGTCATATCATAACATTCATAAGTGGCTATTGATACAGACCACTATTTTCGTTAATTTCCCACAAGACGAGCGCGCGTCGGGCGGAGTACGCAAACTGGAATACGAATAGCGGTCTATCAGACCAAAGACTGACAGCGGAACTATCAAGGAGACAGCGATGAATTTCAAACACGTTCGGGTTTATCTAATGCTATGCACCCTGGTTGTCGTGTTGCAGCCTCTGCGAGGGCTCGGCCAGCAGAATGCAGATGCACCGAAGACCGGCACTCAGCCCACTTCCTCGGTGGTGCGGGACGGGCAACACGACTTTGATTTCGAGATTGGCACCTGGAAAATTCACTTGTCACGCCTTCAGGACCGCTTGGCTGGTTCCAAAACCTGGGTAGAATTCGACGGCACGTCGGTGACCCGAAAAGTCTGGGATGGGCGCGCCAATCTGGAAGAATTTGAAACCGATAGCCCGACAGGGCACATCGAGGGCCTGACCTTGCGCGTATACAACCCGCAGACTCATCAGTGGAGCATCTATTGGGCTAATAGCAAGGACCCAGCTCTTGGCCAACCCATACAACCCATGGTCGGCGAATTCAAGAATGGACAAGGCGAGTTTTACGATCAGGAACTGTGGAAGGGAAGATCTGTATATGTTCGATTCATCTGGTCGAACATCACGCCGAATTCGGCCCACTTTGAACAGTCTTTTTCGGATGATGGAGGCAAGACATGGGAAGTGAACTGGATTACGGATCAGACACGGGTGACCGATGAATCTGACAAAGCGCACTGAACTTCGCCGACTCCCGGCTCGGGGATCGCACGACTGGGAAACGATTAACCAAATCCTGGACGCGGGCTTTCTCGCGTCCGTTGGATTTTGCGTAGGTCGGCAACCGTTTGTCATTCCCACGTTGTACGGCCGGGATGGCCAAACGCTCTATTTGCATGGGTCTGCCGCGAGCCGCATGCTAGGGGAACTGGGAACCGGCGTTCCGGCCTGTGTAACGGTAACTCTCGTGGATGGATTGGTGCTGGCGCGATCTGCCTTTCATCATTCCATGAACTACCGTTCGGTCGTCGCATTCGGAACCGCGCGGAAGGTCGACGATGCAGAGCAGAAAATCAACTCTTTACGCGTCATATCCGAGCATGTCATCGCCGGCCGGTGGGCAGATGTGCGTGGGCCGAGCGAAAAAGAACTGAAAGCAACAACGGTGCTGGAATTCTCGATCGAGGAAGCCTCTTCCAAAGTGAGGAGTGGGCCGCCACTAGACGACGAGGATGACTACACACTCCCGGTATGGGCTGGAGTGTTACCACTTGAAATTAGATCTGGGCCGCCCACGCCAGACGATAGATTGGTCAAGAGTGTTTCGCTTCCCGACCATGTTCGACGCTACGGCGCTCGAATCAACGGTCGCAACTAGAGCGTCCGCGATGATCCAGAGTGAGGTGGTTGGGAAGCACAACGAAAAGCACGCCTGCGAACGAACCCCAGCTCATTGCCTAATTCTTCAGGCGACCAAGATCTCGGGCGAGACGCGCCCTGTATTATTCCCTGTTAGCATGAATTTTGGGCGGAGAAGATTCCCTCATTCGCGATTTTTCGCCGATATTCTAAGACGCAGGGTTGGGTCAGGTTCACCGAAGTGTTCCCAGGAGAGCAAATGCCAACGCGATATAGAGTTGTCAGAGTTAAAGGTGTGGAACCAGAAATCTTCGTCATTGTGGGAATCGATTTTGAGGAGCACGTGATCAAAAGTGCATCAAGCGCAATGTCGGAAGCAGTTCTGCGGGCGCACCTGCACGAAGCTGGCGCATCGGCGGACGAAATCACCGCATGGATTGAGCAGGGACGAGCTTATCCGGACTGAAGAAACCAATACGGAGGTGTAATCGCATGATGGCTACCGATACTCTTCTTGCCCCAATGGCGGGTTCCGAACACCGCGAAGTTGGCGGAGTACAACTTGATGTGGTCGCCGCCGGAAACATCCGCGTGAAACGGCTGATTTACCCGGTGGGATTCCGTTGGTCGACACACATGAAGCCTCTGGTCGGGACGGACCGTTGCATGCATGCCCACGTCGGCTTCCTGGCGAAGGGGCAGATCCACATGGAGTTCGCCGACGGATGCGTGCTGGAATTCCGCGCCCCGCAAGTGATTGCGATTGAACCGGGGCATGATGGCTGGGTAGTAGGAGACGAACCGGCAGTAGTGATCGAGGTCGACTCCGGAAGCGACACAGTGCGTAGTTTGGGAATGCCGGAAAAACATTCGCACGAAGGCTGAGCTCGGGGCAGGCGAGCGCGAACCTCACTGGCCGAACACAGGCTGGTTCACTCCTCTGAGCTGGAGGTTGCTCTTGCCGTCGAGGTCGAAGACCACAACGCTGTTCACTCCGGTTTTCAGCCATGGGCCCGGAACATAAAGTGTGTATTGCGGACCAATGTTCCAGGACCTGCCCAGCGCGTGCCCATTGATCCAGACCGCGCCCTTGGTGAGGCCGCGCATGTCGAGGAAAGTGTCGCCGGTCTGTGAAAGCGTGAAGCTCCCGCGCAAGAAGCTGGGACCATGGAAATTGCTTTCTGCGTCTTTGAATGTGATGGGTGCGACATCGTTCATGGGTAGCCGGTACATCTGCCATGAACGCAATCCTTTCCCGGCCAAAGTCACCGCGCCCGTAATGCCTTTTCGCTCATCGCGGAGGCGCTTGGTGAAATTGATGCGGCCTCCGTTCTCCACCAGGATGTCGAGCGTGTTCGTCGACTCGGTCGAGTGAACTGCAACAGCGGTCTGGTCCGCTCGGGAGTCGAGAGTTCCCTGCTCTGTTTTATTTACGTAAACCTTGGCATAGTCGTGCAACCCCTCAATCCGCAACTCGCCGTCGATGGGTCCGGCCAAGTGCGTTCTATAGAGGATGTAACCGTAAGACTGGCCTAGCATCTCCATGGACAGCGGCGTCTCAGCTTCTACTGGCGTGCCCAGGTTGTCCCATAGACGGCTGGTTTGGTAGAGAGGAAAGCGAGAAATCGATATCGGCGAGGCAATCTCGGGCACGTTCGGGCAGCTTAACTGAAGGATTGAGCGCTGCGATCACCTCGCGGAATCCGTAATACTTTGGCGTGGGCCTGCCGGACTCATCGAGCGCGGCGTCGTAGTCATAGCTCGTGGTCTGCGGCTTGTAACCGTTGTCATAATTGGCGCCATTCATGAAGGCGAACGTGGTGCCACCGTGAAACATGTAGAGGTTCACGGAATAGCCCTGCGAAAGCATCCACCGTAGATCGTGCACCTGCTTGGCACTGTCGGTTAGATGATGTTTGCCGCCCCAGTAGTCGAACCATCCAGCCCAGTATTCTCCCGCCATCAGTGGCTGCTCAGGGCGAAATGCCGCTAGAGTCTTGAAGGCGTCTTCCGCCTCCCCAGGACCAAAGTTCACAACCGCCGGCACGTTCGGTAAGGTTCCGTTCGGCAACTGCTCTGGACCATCGGCGGTGTACAACAGCGACTCGCCCAAGCCGGCCGCCACAATCGCGGCGTAGATGTGCTGCAGATATTGCTTGTCACTGTCGAACGATCCGTATTCGTTCTCCACTTGCACGGCGATGATGGGACCTCCACGCGTGATCTGCAGCGGAGCCAGCTCCTGACCAAGGCGCTTCAGCCATGCGGCGGCGGGCTGCATGAATTTCGGATCGTCACTACGCAGCACAATCTTAGGATCGGCCAGCAGCCACGCCGGCAGACCACCGAGTTCCCACTCCGCGCAAACATAAGGACCGGGCCGGAGGATTACGTACAATCCCTCGTCTTGAGCGGCGCGCACAAACTCAGCAACGTTCAGTTGTCCCTCGAAGTCGTACACGCCGGGCTTCGGTTCATGCAGGTTCCAGAACACGTAAGTCGAGATCGTATTCAGTCCCATGGCGCGGGCCATCTTGAGGCGAGCGTGCCAGTACTCGCGAGGGATGCGAGCGTAATGCATCTCGCCGGAGATGATTTGGAAGGGCTTACCGTCGAGGAGGAACTGGCCTCTACCGATTCGAAAGCCAGGTCGCGAAGAATTTGAGCCTGGTTGTGCAGAGAGAGTAGCGATCGTCAGAAGCAAAACGATGAATCGCCGCAAGATCACGATCCTTACTTGTTTCCGGTGCCTTCCAGCACCAGGACTTCGAATGGCTGGAGCGCGAATGCGTGCGCTTGGCCCGCGGCGACACGCACGCTCGGGTGCATTGCATCTTCTTTCCATGGACTATGCAGCGCGTATATGCGCGTTGAGCCCGCGGGCAACTCGAACGCCTGCGCCACATCGATGTCGATCGTCTGCGGCTTTTCCGATGGGTTACGTAACACCAGGATCGCCTTCTGCGGGGTCCACGACGCCCAGCCGTATACCTCCAACTCCGCAGGATCGCCGCCGATCCAGTGGGTATCCACCAGCACTTTGGCATTCTCACGTGACCAGTTTGCTACTTCCGCCAGAGTGTCCCAGTCCTTGTTCGAAAGCAGTGACGGAGTCACGTACATCTCCTGCAGCTGGGTTCCATTACCAAAATAATCGCGAACTTCATTCTTGAAGTCGCCTTGTGGATCTGTGTCCAGGTTTTTCGCATATTTCGCATAGATGATTCCATGGAGCATCAGCGAATTCAGTGGAAACAGCGGTCCGTGCAACACAATATGTTCGAAGGTGTCAGCATCGCGATAAGTGATCCATTGTTCACGCTTCGGTCCGACGCCGAGAAACTCATGGTCTTCACCACCGCGCCAGATCGAGTCGGCATAGCGCAGCCAGAACGGCGAGGGATAGGTTCCGGTCGTCAAGTTGATGTAAAGGTCCGGTTTCAACGCTCGCAACTCTCCGATCAAATGAATCGCGGCTGCGAAGTCGCTCTCGAACTCGCTTCCCGGAACGACCCGATCGGCATTACCGGTTCCATCGAACTTGAACTGGTTGACGCCGTAGTCGCGCACGAACTTGAAGCAGGTATCGCGGAAGGCCGCATAGTACTTTGGCCCGGAAAGCGCAAAGCCATTGTCCACGATTTCATAACCGGAAGCCTGTCCAGCCGCGATGCGTTGCTGCTTTGGTTTGCCATAGCCTCCCCATGGCGACATCCACACACCCGGAGCAGTCCCGTAAGTGGCAGCGGTTTCGCGCAGTTTGGTGAAGCCGTTAGGAAAACCGGAGTTGAATTGCCACAATGTTGTGGGATCGTCCCAGCCATCGTCAAACATGAATGAATCGATGGAGACACCGCGCTTCCGCGTTAGCTCGGTCCCGAAAGCATTGATGACTCGCAGTGCGCCGACCTCATCGTATCGGCTGAAATAACCAAGGTCATACCACGAGTTGTAGTGAAGGAAGGTGCGATAGGGGTGCGCCCGCTCGCGTTCGACATAGTACAGGAAGCCTCGTCGCAGTTGGCCTTGGGCGGTCACCCCCACGACAGAGCTGTATGTCACCTTCTGACCGGATTTCAACGGCAACTCGCGTTCGATCCAGCAGCGCGCGCGCTGGCCAGCAACAGCGCAAGAAGCCAGTGGATCTTCGAATCCGGCGAAAAGCGTACCGGCCACGACGGGCGATCCCTTGACCGTCCCGACGACATGCGCGTCCGGCAGATTCCAATCGACGAGCCTGACTTCGCGT
The DNA here is from genome assembly GCA_963696575.1 of uncultured Acidobacteriaceae bacterium. Lineage (GTDB taxonomy): Bacteria > Acidobacteriota > Terriglobia > Terriglobales > Acidobacteriaceae > DASRAA01. The sequence continues at coordinate 111,654 of CAVOKT010000003.1, read as the reverse complement.
ACGCCGACATCCTGCGACTTGGCCAGCACCTCGAATTGCTGCCGAACGTAGTTCGAGCCATCGCGCAGAATCACCCGCCAGGTGACTTGCAGCCTGCCGACCCTGGTCTTCGAATTCAACGACGACAGATTTACCTGGGATCCGCTCCGCCAGGCGAGACGCATCCGGGTGCGTGTCAAGCTCGATAACTTCAGGGGCACCCATCATCTTCATTGCAGATGCTGGGATCACACTTCCGTCGTCAAGGATCAGGGTAAACGGCCGAGGCTGCACGGTGATCGTCTGATGCGAGAGCAGGTCTTTGAATTCCGCTCCTTCCGCATGTGCACCTACAATTTTCCAGCTCATTCTGAGAATTGAGTTTGAAACCGAAAAACCACTGGGACCGACATCCGCCTTGGCGACGCCTGGACTGGGAGCAAAATACACCGGGGTGTCTTGCGCATACAGCCTGACTGCAGCAAAAATAGCGAGAAACAATAACGTAGTTCGAATCGTGATTGTCATGAATGAGGCCTATGCAGCAGCGACGACGTCCTTTCGCTTCGCCAGCAGCGAGCCCACGATCATACCAATCGCCGCTAGCGCGAAAGCTCCGGCCCCGGCGTAGCTGGCCGGGGTCTTGAAGAAAAAGAAGCCAACCGTCGCCACCGCGCCGCCCGCCATCGCCAGGTAGCCGCCGAGTGTCGAAGCTCTACTCCAGAAAAGCCCGGCGACCACCGCAACCAGCGTCCCCGACAGGTAGATGGTGGCAGTCATGTTGAGATAAAAGTAGGTTGGACCCGGCATGGTGTACCACAATCCCCACACCATCACAAACAGGCTCACGAAGAGATTAGCGCCACGGTTCAGCATCACCTGTTGCAGTGACGTGAGCGGCTTCTTTCGCAGCGGGCCGATGATGTCCTGGGCGATGATTGCGCTCCAGCCCAGCAGATAAGAACTGTTGACCGACATGGTCGCGGCCAGCATACCGGCGACCACTAGCCCGAGCACTCCGGAAGGCAGGATCGTGGCCAGCATGCGTGGCATCGCTTCGAGCGAATTCTGCGATGGGCCGAGCAGTGCCAGCGCCGCGATGCCCCACATCATTGGCATCATGCCGCGTCCCAGGAAGATGAAGCCCGCCCACGAAAATACTCGCTTCGCGGTCTCCGGGCTGCGGGTAGAAAACGTGCGCATTGCGGTGGTCTGCCAGCAGGTGTGCACCGCCAGCCAGATCAAGACCTGGAACGCAACATACGCCCATCCGTAATCGGGACTCGTAAACGGGTTGAAACCGCCGCTACCCATGGTCTGGCGCACGGCTGTGTACATGCGGGTGAATCCCGTGGCATGTACCGCCCACAGTGTTACCAGGATTGTGCCCACGCTCAGCGCTACGAATTGAATGAAGTCGGTGATGACGATCGACACCATTCCGCCCAGCACCGTGTACACCAGTTCGAGTAGAAGGATACCGGTCATCACGGCCTTGATGTGGCTCAGCGAAACGCCGGAAATAATCGCCAGGAATGTTCCTTCGACCTTCAGGAACACGCCCATATTAAGAATGCCGCCAGTCGCTACCAGAATCCCAACGAACACCCGCAATCTACGGCTGAACTTGACTTCAAAGAACTCGGGGACCGTCATCAACCGCATGGCCCGTAACCGCTTGACGATAAATCCGGTCCGGCCCAGAAAGATCATGACCAGTCCGGCGATCAATCCGTTGACGAACGAGGCATAGCCCGTCTTATAGCCAAGTTCGGCGTAATACATGAAGGTGATGGTGCCGATCTCGGTGGCGGCCAGTGTGGCGACCGCGAGAAAGGTCCCCAACTCGCGCCCGGCGACAAGAAAATCGGCGATACCGCCGACAAACTTGCGACCATAAAGGCCGGTCGCCAGAGTAGCGGCGAGATAGATGATGACGATGACCCAATCGAGAACAGAGAAGTGCGTCGCGATCATCGCGGCCGCTGCGCCTCGGCCCGCAGATTGACGAACATCTCTCGCAGGTCGCGCAATCCGCGTACCAGGACGATCACGGTGATGACGGCGAATGCTGAGCCAGCCAGCAGAAAGTTCGCCATCCAGAAGTAGTACCAAGCGTTCATGGTCGCCGTGATTGTAATTCATGCGGATTGGCGTAGCCGACAAAATCGCTGCCTGCTTTAGACTGTATGTCGAACCATGAGCGGCTCAGGAACCATCAGCAAGTGCGTGATTCTCGCACGCGGTCTTGGCAGCCGGATGCGCCGTGACGAGGCGGGCGCACCATTGGACAAAGGCCAATCGGCTGCGGCCGCGTCCGGTCTGAAGGCTATGATTCCCATCGGCCGTCCCTTTCTGGACTATGTGCTCAGCGCCCTCGCGGATGCTGGGTTCCGGCAAGCGTGTCTGGTGATTGGCCCAGAACATACTGTGGTGCGCGAGTATTACACCAATCTGCGCCCAAGCCGGATCCAGGTCAGCTTCGCGGTGCAAGCTGAAGCGCTAGGGACCGCCAACGCGGTGCTGTCCGTGGAAGAATTTGCCGCGAATGATGAATTCCTGACGCTCAACAGTGACAATTACTATCCCCTCGAAGTTCTTCAGGATCTGCAGGACCTCGGACAGCCAGGGACAGTGCTGTTTGAGGCCGAAGCGCTGGTTCGCAATAGCAATATTCCGTCAGAACGTATCCGGGATTTCGCCTACTGCGTTATCGATGCCGACGGTTTCCTCGCTGACTTGGTCGAGAAGCCCGACGCGGAAGCTGCGGCGAAAATTGAAGGCCCAAAACTCGTCAGCATGAACTGCTGGAGATTCGGCCCTGGCATCTTCCCCATCTGTCGCGAAGTCCCGTTGTCGCCGAGGAACGAATTCGAACTTCCACTGGCGGTGAGGCTTGCGGTCCAGAAGGGTATGAAGCTGAAGGCCACGACGTGTCGAGCTGGAGTGCTGGATCTCTCCCGTCGCTCCGATATCGCCGCTGTGGCCGAGCGTCTTCGCAACGTAAAGGTACAGCTATGAGTTCCAGTGTCGCTGAGTCGCTCGTCAATGCTGGGATGTGCGAACTGGAAGCGCGCAAGAAGGGCCGCCTCTTCGACTCCGTCGAGCGGCAACTCGCCCCGACAGACAGCTCCGCCGTCATGCGGTGGTTTGTCCCTGGAAGAATCGAGGTGCTCGGCAAGCACACCGATTACGGCGGTGGACGCAGTCTACTGTGCACGGCGGAACGTGGATTCTGCGTTGCTGCTGTTCCCCGCAGCGACTCGCTGGTGCGGATCGAAGACCTCGTCCGTCGGCAGAGTTTCGAGTTCGCGATGTCGTCTGACCTGCGCGTTCCCGAGTACGGCTGGCGCGCTTATCCCGCAGTGGTCGCGCGACGACTGGCGCACAACTTCCCCGGCGCAGTGCGCGGCGCAGACATAGCGTTGGCCAGCGATCTGCCGTCTGCTGCTGGAATGAGCAGTTCCAGCGCTCTGATTGTCGCCATGTTTGCGGTGCTTAGCGCCGTCAACCGAATTTCGGAGCGTGCTGAATACGCCGCCAACATTCACCACCCCGAGGACCTCGCTGGCTATCTGGGCTGCATTGAGAACGGTCAGACGTACCAATCGCTGGCTGGCGACGGCGGTGTGGGAACCTTTGGCGGCAGCGAAGACCACACGGCCATTCTCTCCTCGCAGGCCGGGCATCTGAAGCAATATGCCTTTTGCCCTGTCCGGTTGGAACGAGACGTCAAACTACCTGACGATTGTACGTTCGTCATCGCTGTCAGCGGCGTGGTCGCCAGCAAAACGGGCGCTGCCAGGGCCAAATACAATCGCGCCTCGCAAGCCGCTCGAACGATTTTGGAAATGTGGAGGTCAATCGCTGGAGCTCACGATACGACACTGGCTGCCGTAGCAAGCGCACCGCCAGAATTGCTTGATCGTCTCCGCGCTGCGCTTCGGCATGAAAGTGAAAGCGACGAATCGAACTGGCTGCTGAATCGCTTCGAACAATTCAGGTTGGAGTCGGAAGTTATCATTCCTCAAGGTACCGACGCGCTTGCCCGACATGAATTCGATACCTTCGGCACGCTAGTAGATAAGTCACAGTCCGCGGCGGAAAATATGCTCGGCAACCAAGTTCCCGAAACAATTTGGCTGGCCCGAGAGGCGCGCTCTCTCGGTGCCCACGCGGCGTCAGCTTTCGGTGCAGGATTCGGTGGCAGCGTGTGGGCCTTGGTGTCGCAAACTGAAGCGGCCCAATTTGCGCACCGCTGGAGAGAAGCCTATGAACGCTCCTCTCATAGCGCGGCGCGAAACAGCCAGTTCTTTGTTACGACAGCGGGACCGCCCCTGACTCCGATCTAGAGTACTTTCAATCTGGCGCCGTCGCCGGAGATAAGGAGTGCCCTCCCCCCTGCGTCTTGCATAATCAATCACTTAGGAACAAATTACTCTCAAAATAGTAGAAACAAAGGAGTTATTTGTAAAGTCGCACAAACACATGAGTTAAGTGTGCTTTTTTTGGGATTTCGGCGCTGGAATTTAGGTACTTTGCTGCGATTCTACGCAAAGTATTAAAAACAAAATAGTTACACGCAAAGTCGTGTTGTCAAAGAACTTAGCTGATCGGTTCTCCGCTGAGGAGGAGCCTCGCCCAAGCGCGGGCAGAGCCAGTCAGAATCAGAAATACACTAGCGGGTGTGTCGGGGCCAACGGGAATCGGCAGGCGCAGGTGACGAAAATACCCTATTTCCCAAAGCGGGACGAATGGCAGGACGACTTCACAGCTTGCGGAAAAGTCGGAAAGCAGACCCCCCGCCGACCAAAGAGGCTACTGAAAAAGTTCTCTTGAGCCTAGGGAACAAACGCCGGGGCTAAAGCCCATGTCCTATTTCAACACTTGCGGCACGGCTGAAGCCGTGCCCTGATACGAAACGGCGCAATCTCAGTTCACGATCGAAAATCGCGACGACAGTCGTGCCAGCTTGAGCACTTTGTACACATCGACGTTGACGCCGCGCAAGGTGACCTTCACTGTCTTCCCGTCGGCTGCGCCAGCGAAGTCTTCCAAGGCGCGCAAGCCGGCGGTATCGAGCCGGCGCACGGCTGATAAATCCAGAAACACATCGCCGCCAGCGCTATCGAGTTTCTCCGCAGCCTCGTGCAAAGCCTCCGCCACACGATTTCCATCAATTTCGACCCACACATCAATCATCGTCATACCAGCACCTTGTCCTCACGCTGTTGCTGCGATGCAACCTCCACCTTCGCCTGTCCACGGCCTTTATAGGCGCTCCAGAAGAGCTCGACCAATTCGCTCAACATCGGCATGCGCGGATTGGAGCGTCCGGACGGATCGTCAAACGCATTCTTGACCAATTCTGGCATCGCCCGCTCGAAATCTTCCTTCGAGATCCCGAGTTCGGCAATCGACCGCGGAATCGCCAACTGGTCGAGTAACTGTTCGACTGCGGTCACGAGGTTCTGCACTTTTTCTTCAACCGTATCGCCTCCCAGTCCAAGCAATTCCGCCATCATCGCGTATTTCTTGTGCGCAATGTATCCCCGCTGATTGGGTGACGGCATGAACTTGGTTGGCACCCCCGCGTTATAGGCAATAACGTGTGGAAGCATCAGCGCGTTTGCCCGACCATGCGCGATGTGGAAACGCGCACCGAGCGCATGAGCCAGCGCGTGATTCACTCCCACTGAGGCATTGGAAAACGCAATCGCCGCAATGCAAGCCGCGTTGTGCATCATGGTCCGCGCCTCTTCATCGTTGGGCTGCGCATAGGCAATGGGCAAATACTTGAACGCCATCCGGATCGCCTGGAATGCGTTGGAGTCGGTGTAGGGTGAGGCGTAAATCGAAACACCGGCCTCCAGGGCATGGGTCAAACAATCGACGCCGGTATCAGCGGTCAGGCCTTTCGGCATTGACATGACAAATTGCGGATCGACGATGGCCACTTCCGGAGTGAGCGAGTAATCGGCGAGCGTCACTTTGCGCCCGTGTTCCTTGTCGGTCAGAACGGCAAACGGAGTGACTTCGCTTCCCGTTCCGCTGGTGGTGGAGATGGCCACCAGTCTCGAATGGTTGATCTTCTCGGTGGGGTACTGCACTACGCGCTTGCGGAGATCCAGGAACGGTGCGGCCAGTTCCTCCAGGTCAGCCTCCGGGGATTCGTACTTGAGTTTCATGATCTTGGCAGCGTCGATCACGGAACCGCCGCCCAGCGCGATGATCTGGTCGGCGCGGTAGAAGTTGAGCCCCTCCACTCCGTGCATGATCACTTTGACTTCAGGCTCTGCGTCAGGAATCACCGAGACGTGCACCAGAGTTTCTGGTGGAAGGTTGCGGCGGACAGTGTCCACATGGCCGATTTGCTCCATGGCCGGATTAGTAATAATGACGGTTGAGCGCGACTTGAACTTCCGCAAATTCTCCACCGCATTCATATTGAAGTAAATCTCATTCGGAACACGGAACCACATATGCGCTTGTGTCCTCCGCGCCACTCGTTTGATGTTGAGGTAGTGAAACACGTTTACGTTATCGGTTGTGCTGTTGCCGCCGCCGGTACCACAGCCGAATGAGAAGGTCGGTACCATGTCGTTGTAAATTCCCCCTATGGCTCCAATCGATCCCGGAGAATTCACAATGATGCGGCCCGCGTTGATCAACTCGCCGAATTTCCGAATGACCTCATCATTGCGCGAGAACACGACTGCCGTGTGGCCCATGCCGCCGGCGTAATTCACGTCGATGCAAACCTTGAGTGCCTCATCGACGGAATGCGCGCGATAGACCGCGAGCACCGGGAACAGCTTCTCGACCGACAAGGGGTATCCGCGCCCTACTCCTTGAATCGGCGCAATCAGGAGTTTGGTATGCGGCTTGACCTTCAATCCAATCATGCGCGCAATGGCGGTGGCTTTCTGCCCAACAGCCATGGGCTGCATGAAGCCCGTCTTAGGATCAATCACGGTCCGCCCCAACAGCTCTGTCTCTTTTTCGTTACAGATGTGCGAGCCTAACTCCTCGAATTTCTCAAGGACAATGTCGTAAATCTCATCGTCGATCACCACTGTCTGTTCGGACGCACAGATGGTTCCGTTGTCGAACGTCTTGGAAGTGATGATGTCCACCACGGCCATGTCGAGGTCGGCCGATTTCTCCAGGTACACCGGCGTATTGCCCGGTCCCACGCCCAACGCTGGTTTACCGGAGCTATACGCCGCCTTCACCATGCCGGGTCCGCCGGTAGCATCGATCAGGCCAACGTCTTTGTGATGCATCATGTAGTCGTTGTCTTGCAGATTGTGAGCTTCCAGGCAGGTAAACACGCCTTCCGGCGCGCCGTGCTTTACCGCCGTCTCGTACATGATCCGCACCGCCTCGTAGCAGCAGTGCCCGGCTGCCGGATGGGGACTGAAGATGACCGCGTTCCGTGTCTTGATCGCCATGATGCACTTGAAGAGGACGGTCGAAGTGGGATTCGTAATCGGCAGCAGTGAGAAGATGACTCCAATCGGCTCCGCCATCTCAACTAGATTGCGTTCTGGATACTCGGCAATTTGGCCAACCGTGCGTTTGTCTTTGACGTAGTTGTAGACGAACTCGGTCGCCACCATGTTCTTGATGGCCTTGTCTTCCATAACTCCGAGCTTGGTTTCCTCAATGGCCAAGCGGGCGAGATATTGAGCCTGCTCCAGGCCAGCCAAGACCATCGGCTTCACAATGCGATCGACGTCTTCCTGGGTGTATTGCGTAAATACGGCGGCGGCAGTCTTGGCCTGACGCACCAGACCTTCCAGGTAAATAATCCGTTCATCCGTGACGGTTTCCGTCTTGTCACTCATACTTCCATCCTTGTCTCGATTCCCTGACCTGGGCGGCCCGAGCGCGGAGAATTCGTCGGACTCATGCCGGCTGCAGGTACGTTTTCCGCGGGAAAACAGTCGACCCGAACCACCACATTCAGTATCTTCTGGGAACAGCCGTGTGACTGTGAGAGTCGTCACTACAAGGTGTGAGATGCGGGCGAGGGATCGGGAAGTCTGAGGAAACTATGGCCGAAAATTAAACTTTGCAGCCACTCTGCCGGGTCAACCTCGAAAGGTCAGCTCGGCTTACTTAACGGCGAAGCGTCCATCAGGCCTTGGAGCTTCTGTAATTGTTCGGTCGCACTGTCGCGCATCCATTGGCTTGGGCTGGGTTGCAACGCGAACGCCGCGTCGAGACATTCTTTTGACTTCGCAGCATCGCCTATTCCGAGCCATGCCTCCGCCATGGTCGCCCGAATCCAATACTCCTCGTGGACTGGCAGGTCGCGCCCGCATTGCAGCAACGACTCACAGATCGTCAACACTCGCTTGCGGGCACGTTGGGCACACACAAAGTCCGCGATCGAGTCGGGCGGATCCGACAGAATGGAACGCTGATTCAGCAAATACGCCAAGTTGACGCCGTTGTAGTAATCGTTCTTGAGATAGAAGCCCTTTTCATACGAAAAAATTGCAATGTCCAGATAGGGCCGATCGCCGGTTAACTCCCATAGTCGCTTGTGAACAGCGCCCCATAGCCCAAGGGTCTCGGTATCTGTCGATATTTCCGGATTGAGTTCAGTCAAAATCGCATGTGCGTCGAGCAGTGCCTGCTTAGGATCGGGGAGCTTGCTCTTGTAGGTTGCCAGCGCCAGGCTCTGGGTAACGAACGGGTCTTTAGGCATGATGGTTTTCACGACAGCCATGAGCGATTTCGCAGTTACGAAGTCGCTCTTGTCCATGGCGGCTTGGGCTTGAGTCATCAGCGTGCTGACGGTTTCAGAACTTGCAGAGTTCGGGGCTGACGAAGTAGCAGGAGCAAGGTCCGCTATGGCAGACTTCAGCGCAGCCTCCTTGGCGCCCCGCACTGGTGGCCTCAGATCTTTCAGAAACGTATAAACAGGGCTGTCGTCCGTCGGCTTGGCGGCGATCGTTTGAATCGCCTCCTTCAAGGCCGCCTTCATGCGCATGACCTCGCCGAAGTCGATGCCATCGCCCAGATGCTGGTACTTGCGGATAGCGATGTGGTTCACGTCGAATGGAAACACCATCTTGTCTTCGGCGATGGTGATCGTGGTGTAGGGTCGCAACGCATGCCGCACCCCTAACTCGTAAAAGGCATTGCAGTTTGACGTCGAGACGTCGGCGACCACTACGTCGGCGTTCAGCAACTGCTCGTACATGGGGACGTCGATCGTACCCGAATGGATAATTTCGTCGGCGCGGATGCATTGCAGTCCCGCTTCCTCGGCGGCCGGCTTAATGATGTATTGATACGATTTGTCCAGGTCAATGACACGTCCCGTCGGATAATCGGTCTTTTTGCCAAAGCCCATTACCACGAAGCACACCTGCTTATCACCCATTGCTGCCCTCCCGACCGCTAGGTGCGACCGCCTTCGAATGATTATCGGGTTCGCACATACTATACCGAACTGCGAGGTAAAGGGGTGTGTCCGCTCCGAAACCACCGGCGCAAGGAGTACGATGGTTCCGGTCCCAAAATTGAATTCGCACAGTCCCAGCCGGGCATCGGACCGGCGCGGGAGTTGCCAAGCGATCGAGCGCGGTCGACGTTGGCCCTTGAAAGGAAGAGTTATGCGTGGTTCAGGTACGTTTCTCCTACCGAGCTTTTGCAGGACGCTTCTTTCCCTGGTCGCATTGATCGCCTTCTTCTCCTTGATACCGGCTCGAGCGCAAAAAAAGCAGGGGAGCGACGCAAGTGTTCCCAAGTACGACCTGCACACCGAAACCAGCATTAAAGGAACAGTGGAGGAGCTGAAGTTGCCGGCAACTGCAGGCGCGAAGGATTTTGCCCAATTGATGGTTAAGAACGGAGCGGACATTATTGACGTGTACCTATGCCCCAAGTCCTTCCTTGACGATATGGGTGTGTCGTTCACCAAGGGAAACGATGTTACCGTCACCGGATCGCAGGTCAAGCAGGCAGGAACGGATATCGTGCTTGCCCGGGAAGTGGTAAAGGGAGACGACCGGCTAACCCTTCGAGACGACAAGGGAATCCCAGTCTGGAACTGGCAAAAGAACTGAGATAACCGGCCGTGCCGCCCCGGTTGAATGAGAGCCGCCACCTGCCGCTTGAGGTTTCTATCAGATCATTCACCCCACAAGGTTAATCGCGGATTCACCAGGACGGCCCCGCTGGCAGGTTCCAGTATCCAATATCGGACCTCAGGCTTTTGCCTTTCCAGCCCTTAAAAAGGTAGTCTCAAGTTTGAATGTCTGCTGTGGATTCTGATGTGCCCGATCCCGTTTTTGATGCGTCGAGAAGCGCCGCCGCCGGCGAACCGTCCCACCGCGATGGCCCCAGGGCAGATGTCGATGCGATCAAACAAGCTGAGCGCGAATGGCACGATGCTTTCTTCATCTCGCACGCGCAAATTGCCTATCCGGAAGGGGTTGAAGACTTCAAGCGGCTCTTTCAACTGGTCGAACTCACGCCTTTCTGTGAGGGCGGATGGAATTGGTGGGCCGACCTGCGAAAAGAGATCGTGGAAGGGCTCGGCGATGTGAGGCGACTTCGCGTTCTCGACTACGGGTGTGGCTTTGGTCGGCTCGGCATGTATTTGTCCTTGTGTGGGGCGCAAGTTTGGGGCTTTGACCTTTCCAGTCCGGCCATCGAAACCGCCAACGAGGTTGCGCGCCGTTATGGACTCTCTGCCCGGTTCGAACAAATGGACGCAGAAGATCTCCGCTACGCGGACGACTCGTTTGATGTGATTGTCGGCTTCGGCGTTCTGCACCACGTCATTAAGTATCCGCGGGCTAGCTCCGAGCTTTTTCGTGTTCTGGCGCCCGGAGGCCGGGCACTGTTTCATGAGACTCTCTGGGACAATCCGTTGATCAATCTCGCACGACGCTTTACCCGCGAACACGCAGATGCCGGAGACGCGCATCTGACGGACAAGAACATTCGCGAATTCGGCCGCGACTTCAGCCAGGTGAAACTTGAGAAGCGTCACCTGCTGTACATGTTGAAGCGACTAGCGAAGATACCGTCCCCTGATCCGAATCTACCCGTCACCCCTCGTCCGTTCTGGCAACTGATGAAGGCGGTCGACCAACAGATTGTTCGCTTCCTGCCAATCCGTCGCTACTGTGGCGAAGTGATCATTTACCTAAGCTGAACATTCTCGACCAATCCAAAGTAATTCGGACGTTCGCCATTGTGCTTCAATTCCTCTTGGCACAAGCGGTCCTTACACAGTATGCTTTCGTCACCGAATTCCTCGCACGCTCCGGTTTCTCCGAGAGAAAATCGCTATGTCCGCAGCTTCGAATTCTGGAATTGATTCGCCCCGCGCATGGATAATCGTGCTGGCGGGTTTTTTCGGATCGTTTGTCGCTTTTGGCGTCACTTACAGTTTCGGAGTTTTCCTCAGGCCCATTGCTACAACTTTCGGCGTTACCCACGCCGCGATGACGGCCATTTTCTCCACCCTGACGGTGTTGTCGTTTTTCCTGGCGCCCATCACTGGAGACATCGCCGACCGCATCGGGCCACGTTACGTGGTCGGCGCCGGAGCCCTCTTCATGGGTGCCGGCCTGCTCCTCACGGCTCGGGTTCACTGGTTTCCGTTGCTCTTCGTAACTTACGGAGTATGTGTGGGAGCTGCAGTAGCATGCGTCTACGTACCATTAGTCGCTACCGTGGGTGAATGGTTCAAGCTGCAACGCGATATCGCGCTCGGCATCGCTATCAGCGGAATCGGTTGCGGCACTCTCGCCGCCGCCCCCCTGGCCGCATGGTTGACCGGGCGCTTCGGCTGGCGGGCCGCTTTCGAGATCTTTGGATGGACCAGCACCCTCATCCTGCTGGGCTGCGCTGCACTGGTCTCGCGCCCCGCCGTCCTACGAGTGAAAGACACCGCCAACGTCTTCGACATGATGCGCACCCGCACCTTTGCGCTGCTATATCTTGGACTTACGTTTTCAGGTATCGCGATCTACATTGCCTTCGTTTTCCTGCCGGCGTTCGCCGCCGATGTCGGAGCCAGCCGTCTCGCCGGCGGCGCCCTTATTGGATATGTCGGCGCGTCCAGCGTGATCGGCCGGCTGGGACTGAACGCGCTTGCGCCTCGCTTCGGTCTGCTCAACATGTACAAAGCAAGCTATTTAATCCTTCTGGCAAGCTGTTATTTCTGGCTGAGCGGTCACAACTACACGTCGCTGGTCATTTTCGGATTGGTGATGGGAGTTGGCTACGGCGGCATCGCCGCGATGTCTCCTGCGGTCGCGGCCAGTATGTTCGGAATCGAGGGACTGGGTGAGCTATTGGGCTTTCTGTTTACCGGCTTCGGAGTGGCATGTCTAGTCGGACCACCGCTTGCCGGAGTCATGGTCGACTACACCCACGACTACAAGTGGCCAGTTTTCGTGGCCGCCGCCAGTGCAGTAGTTGGGTTGATTGCGGTGATTCCGCTACGATCGCCGGCCCCTCTAATTGCATCTGGGCCCGAAGCGGTGACAGCCGATTGAGTATGGAGTTCGGCGGCAACGCATTCTCGCGACGCCCCACCGGATGAGAGTGCAGCGCCATTTTGTCCACTTTTGTGCTGCGGCTAGGGCGGATACAGAGATCGTCGTGGAACTAAAGGACAACAAAATGGCCTCCAGCAGTTCTGGCCGATCCGCTAGAGGCCGTGTGCCACTTCGTCTGTCGTAAAGTCTGATCCGAGCAACCTGAAGCAACCCTTAATTCACGTGCCAAAACGGGAAAAAGACTGGGTACGCATAACCCCACTTATTAGTTATTAAAAGTGGTTGGCTCCCACTTTGTTGTTGGCGGCTTTCGAGGACGGGTTGTTGCGCCATATTTGGGTGTTGGGTGTCGCCCTGTCATGAAAATATCTTCACGCGCCGGGTCGAAACCAAAAAGGAGGGTTACAATCATTACCGTTTCCTCAACTGAACCAGAGCGCCAGTCGTCTTCAGTGTTTGTGCGTCGCCGATTCCGCTTGAAGCGCGGAATCAGAGTTTCTAAAGCCTCTCTCCCACCGGGCGATTCAGCAAACACTGAGGCGTCACTCTCACCAGTCAGGATTCACAGGAGAATGCTATGCCCTCTGCTCCCAGCGATCGCGTTTCCAACAATGGACTGACCGTCGCGGCCTATGCCGGCGATGGTGATGTGCTACTCGCCTTCAGTCTCGGTGACAATGTGGTTAAGCAAAACGATCTCGCCGGATTCGCTATCCAGTGCACTCCTCCGACCGGACAACCCTTTTATTTGCAGAACCGAATTAACTTCACCCAGCCCGTGACTTCCGCCACCGCTCCGCAGCAGCACCCCTGGACCTCATCGCAGGACGCTCCCTTTCAGAAGTTTCACTGGGTACACTTCCCTTCTGATGTTGTTCCCGGAGACTTCAAGTACAAGGTGACCGCGCGCTATTGCCAGGGCTCGGCGCTGGTTGATGGCCCTTCCGCCGAAGTCACTGTCCAACTCTTGCCTGCGCAGAACGGTAACTTCGAGTTGGGGCTTACCCGCGCCTACGTCAGTTCGCAGGCCTACGTGAGCAAGTTCCAAAACAAGGACATCCGACCGCAACCAAAAACTTTGGATTACGACACCTCGTCGTATCAGCCACAGTACGAATGGCTTGGATTTCATGCCCGCAAGATGGTTTTTGACCTGTTGAAAGAATGCGTGAGCGACAAATCGATCACTGTCGATATGTTCGCTTACGACTTCGACGAACCTGACATCCTCAAGATGTGCGAATCCCTGGGTTCGCGTCTTCGCATTTTTCTCGACAATGCGCCTTTGCACGTCGCTCCTGCTCTTGAGGCCCAGGTACACGACCGCCTCGTTAAGTCGGCAGGGCCGCCAACGTTAAGCAAGGACACTTCAAGCGTTTCGCTCACGACAAAATCATCATTCAGAAGAAGAACGGGAAAGCGACCAAAGTACTTACCGGATCGGCGAACTTCTCCATTCGAGGTCTCTATGTTCAGGCCAACAACGTGATGCTGTTTAGCGATCCCGTGGTTGCGGACCAATACGAGCAGGTGTTTGAGTCGGTCTTCAACGATATGAATGGATATGTGAAGACGCCGCTAGCCAGCCAGTGGTTCTCCTTCCCAAAACAGGGCGGCGGTGTGCCGAACTTTCAAGTAAACTTCGCGCCCCATCCCTCTCCTCCGGTGTCTATGGCAACGGTTGCGCAGGCGCTGCAAAATGCCAAGTCATCAGTCATGTTCGCGGTGATGGAACTCGGCGGCAGCGGCTCTGTCCTTCAGACGCTGCAGAAGGCGCACCTCAGCGGCAAAGTCTTTTCCTACGGTATGACCCAGTCCGATGCGGGCTTCACCGTCTACGCGCCGGGACAGCCAGGCGTTTTGGTCCCGTTTGCTGCCCTGATCAAACAGGTTCCGCCTCCGTTCGACAAGGAAGTCACGGGCGGCGCGGGACAGGTTATCCATGACAAGTTCATTGTGATCGACTTCAATGACGCCAATCCTGTCGTCTTCACTGGCTCCTCCAACCTCGCCGACGGCGGAGAGACTTCGAACGGCGACAATATGCTGGCTTTCTACGATCCGGTCGTCGCCCGGGTCTTCGCCACCGAGGCGATACGACTGGTCGAGCACTACAACTTCCGCGCTGCTGTCAGCAAAGCGACCGCGGTGAAGCCCTTGATGCTCACGGCATGTGGAGGACAACCGAAATGGTGGCAACCACACTACAACGCCAACGACATGCGCAACGTCCAACGGTTGCTGTTCGCCGACGGACCTTCCTCGGTGAGTAGCATTCCGAGTGGGGTCTCAGTTCCGGCGGTGACATCGCCTGCTCCAACAACCACGGCAACGGTGCCTGCTGCAAAGAAAACGCCGGCAAAAGCGGCGACGAAGGCTCCAGCAAAAACGGTCGCAAAATCCAATCCGGTGGCAAAGGCTAAGGCCCCCACGAGAGGAAAGGCCAAGCCAAAGGCGAAACCTCCGAAGAAGGCCGTCAAGCCTGCGAAGAAGAAGACTGCGGTGAAGAAACGCGCCCCAGCCAAGAAGTCAACACGTGCTACCGCGAAGCCCAAATCCAAAACGGCCGCGAAGTCCAAGCGTCCGGCGACGAAAGCCGCGAAGAAGACTATCCGCCGCAAATAGCGCGAACAAAGGTTGACGAATTTTGCGGGCGCGCGTTTCCGGCTGACCGGTAGGCCCGCTGCGGTTACTCGTTGTCTTCTTCAGCGCGTTTCAGTCTGCGGCTTTCGGCCAGTAAGGCCATGGAATGCATCAGATTCTGCATGGTGACGATGCCGACCAGGCGTCCGGCATCGACCACGGGAATCATGCTCAGTCCGCGAGCACCCAGCTTTCGGAAGGCCTCTGCGAGGGAGTCTGTGCGCTTTGCGACTTCAAAGCTACGCACCATCGCGGGCTGAACATATCCGTTGCCGCTCCGGCGCAACGCGTCGACGATCCGCGATTTGTTGATTACTCCCACCATCTCCATGCCGCGCACTACAGGAAAGTCGTCCTGCAGGGTATGTACCGCTTTGCTCAGCGCGTCCTCCAGCGTGTCGGCGGGCGACAGAATGGAGAACTGGGTCAGCATTACCTGCTCCATGCGCACAGTCTCGAGCACCGACTGGAAAACCACCGACCGGTCCTCCATCTGTGCGCCCAGGAAGAGGAAGAAGCCGATCAGCACCAGCCATACGTTCCATACCACGCCGATCATCATCAGCAGCATGGCGAAGCCCTGGCCGATTGCGACTGCGCGGCGCGTGGCATGAACATAGTCCGTGCGCTCGGCCAGTAGCGCGCGAAGGATGCGACCACCGTCCATGGGATAGGCCGGCAGCAGGTTGAAGGCACCGAGAAACAGATTTCCCCAGAACAGGCTACGTGGCAAATTGGTCGCGTGTACATAGGGCTGCGCCCACAGTTTCACTTGCGGAAAGAAGGCGAGAATCACTGCGCCCGCAATCAGCCGCGATGACGAGGTTCGCAACCGGCCCGGCCACGGCGATACGAATATCGCGCGCTGGATCGGACTTGGGCTTGGAATTGTCTTCCATCAGGGTGACGCCGCCGATGGGCAGCAAAATGATAGAGCGAACCATGATCCCGTTGCGCTGCGCAACTAAAGCATGCGCCAGTTCGTGCAGCACCACACATCCAAAAATAATACCGACCAGCGCCAGTCCGCGGCCGGGCCCCGAGGAGCCCATGGTCAGAGATTCCGAAAACCACACAAAACCCAGCAGAAACAAAAATGTAACGTGGACGCGAATATCCACCCCGAACAATTTGCCCGCTGGAAATGACCAACCTCTCATGCTATGCACGATCCTCTACTCATATTCTATACACTCGTGTTTCCGGGAAATCGTCTCGCCCGGAAGAAAGATATGCGCATCATCGCCGGACAATATCGTAGCCGCCCTTTGAAATCGCTGCCTGGTCTCGATCTTCGTCCCACCAGCGACCGCCTGCGCGAGACGTTGTTCAACGTGTTGGCCGCGTCGGTGACGCTCGACGGCAGCGTTTGGCTCGACCTGTTTGCCGGCACCGGGGCTGTCGGCATAGAGGCGATCAGCCGCGGAGCACGCCAGGTGTACTTCGTCGAGGCGGAGCGAAAACACGCGCGGTTGATTCGCGACAACTTGCAGTCGATGAAGATCAGCGAAGGATTCGACGTACATGAGAGCGATGTCGCTTCGGCGTTGCGTGAACTGGATGCGGCGGACGTGACATGCGACTTCTGCTTTCTCGATCCGCCGTACCACATGCGGGGAGCCTACGAACGAACACTCGAATTTCTCGGCGAATCGCGATTAGTAGGTCCGTCCTCGATCGTGATCGCTGAACACGAGAAGAAGTTTGACCTGGGTGAGAACTTCGGCACGCTTCAGCGTTATCGACGTATCGTGCAGGGCGACGCGGGATTGAGTTTGTACCGGGCGATCGGTAACCGCTAATTAAGAATTGGAGGTAAGCTCTGTTTCCAAGCCTCTTCACCCGGTCCACATTCCGCCGAGATGTTGGCAATTACCAGTTGCCATGTACTAGTTGGTGGGCGGTGCAAGGCGCGTGGCTTTGCCTTCCATCACAGTCGCCCAGCCGCCTTTGGGATCTGCGACTTCGGACTTGAAGCTGTAAGTGCTCGGACCGGTCTCTACGACTGTGTATCTTCCCTTGATGACAACACCATTCAGCTTCTCCTCCGACTCCCAAGTCCAGGTGTTGCCGTTGATATGGCCCAGCGCTACCTGATGCTCGCCGAGGCTGTTGTACACGTTATAGGTGTAAACCTTGTCCTGCACGTTGTAGCCCATTACTCGCTGACTATTCACCGTGCCCAGCGCTGATTTCATCGAGGTCTTGGTTTCGAGAAAATAGCCGTCAGTGACAAACTCGCCGTGTTCCTTCAGCGTAAAGGGAGCGGGCGGCGCCTTTGGACTGATTCGTGAAGTTCCCGCAGCGGTCCAATCACCCACAAAGTAACCCATGAGTTGGTGCTCGGGAGTTACTCCGGGGGCGGACGACTGTTGCGGGGCCTGGCCGAACGCGAAGCAGCAAGTAAGGACAGCGAATATGGCGATGCGATGCACGGTAACCTCTTTTGAAAACGTCGATTGCCGATTAGCGTGGATTGACCTGGACTGGGCTCGAAAAGAAAGAACCGTCTCCTTATTGAGACCGTTGCGCATTTGGCGACTTACTGAATTGATCCAGACGTTATCCGCGTAATCGACGTGATTCGTAGTTGAGTGGATTTTGTTCGAAGGCATCGTAGCACGAAGCAGCGGGCTACTCCACGTGGCGACGTCCGACGCGTTCCGACAGGTTGCAAAGAATCTCGTAGGTAATGGTACCGGACCAGCGGGCATGATCAACCGCCGTAATACGCTCTTCGCCGTCACGGCCGATCAGTGTGACCTCGTCGCCAATTTCGACACCGGAAATGTTGCTGACATCGATGATGGAGAGGTCCATGGAAATGCGGCCTGCAAAGGGGGCGCGGGCTCCCCTTAACAGCACATGACCACCAGGAGAGAGCTTACGGTAAAGACCATCCCCATAGCCGGCGGCGATAACGGCAACGCGCGCCGGGGCCTTCGTAGTATAGGTACCGTTGTAGCCGAGCGCCTGCCCGGCAGGAACATCCCGCAGCGAGAGCACCCGCGTTTTCCACGACAGCGCAGGCTCCAGCCCGAGGATCTGAGGAAGAACGGTACCATCACGTTGCAGAGGAAGCTCATAGCCGTAGATCGCCATGCCCGGCCGAACAAAGTTGTACCAACTGTCTGGCCTCCCAAGCGTCGCGCTACTGTTGGCGAGGTGGCGTATGGGCGGATTTAGCCCATGGCTAGCGAGGGTAAGCAGCGCCGCGTTGAAGCGCTCCTGCTGTCGCCGTGCATCGTCGGCATCGAGCACTTCAGCTGACGCTAGATGGCTAAAGACGCCCTCCAGTTCGATCATGGGAGCGGCCTTGATTCGCCGCGCGAAACTGTCGAGTTCAGAGAGCGCTAAACCAAGCCGCGCCATCCCGGTATCGAGCTTAAGGTGCACAGCAACCGGCTCTCGCCGGCCGAGGCGCAAAGCGGCCAGCGCCATTGCCTCAACATCTTCCCATCGCGAGACGGTCGGAGTGAGCCCGTAGCGCAACACATCTTCTTCCTCGCCGCGCCAGGCCCCCACCAGGATAAGAATTCGGCTATCGATTCCGGCGTCGCGCAACGCCGCTCCCTCGTCGGTCGAGGTGACCCCAAACCATCGCGCGCCCGCTTGTTCCAGAGTTCGCGCGCAACCTTCTGAGCCATGTCCATATGCATCGCACTTCACCACTGCGCACAGCGTGACGGATGGCCCGACATGCTGTTGCAGGGCGCAGAAGTTGTGGCGCAACGCCGACAGTGACACTTCCGCCCAGTTCGGACGAGTGGACTCACGCTTCGATGTAAAGGTCGCAGGCAAGGCACGATGATAACAAGATTCCACGCCCTGGGAACTCTCGCGGCTGCCTTGCGAGTCTTGCCGGCAAGGTCCAACGGACGAATCCACAGCTGGCACCGCAATCTGGTATCGGATTGTGGCGCTGAGAGGTCGTCCTATAACGAGGGACATACAACGCATCCGCGTCCCGATTGCGGACAAATTGCGACTTTCACCTAACGAGCATCTCAAGCGGATTTCATAACACTTACGTGGTTGTTATACTGCAACTTTAGTAGCACTACCAAAACTGTTAATAGGAATATTATGTGTCCATTTGTTGACAAATGCTATAACAACACGCAGGCGTTATAGCACCTACGTCGGCGGTAGAGACACCACCACTCCGGTAACCACGGAAAGAGTTTGGCATGCGCCCAAGGCGATGGACGCCGGGGAGCGGGTCGCGCCGCGGCAAGCCGCGGGATTATACAAACTGTGCGGTGAGTTATCAGTATGATCAACGTTATCATTGCCGACCATCAGGCGATCTTCCGTGCCGGCGTGGCCAAAGTCTTGGCGGTGGAAGATGACATTCGTATCGTAGGCCAGCCTCAGTCTTCCGAGCAGATGCTGAACGCACTCGAGAGGCTCCGCGCCCGCGTACTACTGATCTCGACGAGTTTCCTCCCACTTTTCTCCGAAATCCAAGCTCTCACTGCGGGTCGTAACACAGCGATCCTCGTGCTCGCGGAAAGCGGCGATGGGGCCTCGGCATTTATCGCAATGGGCGCACAAGGAGTCGTCTATCGCTCGGTCAACGGTTCGACTATCGTTGACGCGGTGCGCCGCGTGGCTCGGGGAGAAACGTTCGTCCACGCTCCAAACTCAATGGTTACGGAGATCAGCGAAGACCTGGTCGGCATGCGTGTGCGCGACCGGTTATCGGAAAAGGAGTTACGCATCGTAGCGGCGGTGGTGAGAGGTTACAAGAATCGTGAGATCGCCATGCAGATCTTCACTACCGAGCAGGTCATCAAGAACGCGCTACGAGTAGTTTTCGATAAGATCGGCGTTTCCGACCGCCTCGAGCTTGCACTGTTCGTGCTGCACCATCGCATGCTGGCGCACGCCACCGCAGCGGTGCGCATCGATAACGACTCGCCCCGCCTCAGGCGCGCGAACTTGGGGAACACGCGCGGCGCGCAATTGCCGTCCCACCTCAAGATGTGAGGTCTTCGCGCCTGCGACGCGGCAAGACATGTCGATCTCAATGTTGGCTTCGACCGACCTAAATGTCACATTTCGGAACGACGAGTTTCAGCTTTGAGGCAACACGGGCTTCACCAGGTCGTTGACCAGGTTTATGAGCTCTTCCGGATTGACTGGCTTCTCAAGATAAAAATCGGCGAGAGGATCGGCCGCCTGAAAAGCCTCATTAACGTAGCCGGATATCACCACAACGGGCGCGTCGGAGAGTTTACGGGCTGCTACGACAATGTCTCGTCCGCAAGCATCGCCCAAACGCCAGTCAGTGACAACGACGTCGAAAGGGCTCGACTCCATTAGAGCAATAGCGTCTCGGGCCGAAGTCGCAGGGATGGCCTGATGGCCGGCCGTCTCCAGAATGATGCATTTCAACTTGGCGGCGTGTTGTTCGTCGTCCACGCAGAGAATTCTTGCCATAAGCAATTCCGGAATCTTTCAGCTAGCCTCTTCCAGCGCCAGCTCTCGATGATAGGGGGCGCTGGCGACTCGCCAGCCCGTGGCTCATTGTTGAGCAGGTGGCAGCCATTGTCAAACCGATTTTGCACGGCGGGTGCGCCGGCCCGATAAATTACTAAACTATTTGCTTGACGCATGCAAGTACATCGGTTAATCTGACGCCATGAATGAGCAACTCGGGACCGACGCAGTACAGAATTGGTGGCACGAACTCGAGCGCCTGGCGCGCATCCTCGGCCAAATCGGTCCGGACGAGGTTTGTTGCGACGGACTCAGTCAGCGCCAAGCCGCTATCCTGCGGATCTTGGTTTCCAGCCAAGGCGCTCGACTGACGGATTTGGCTGCGCTATCTGGCATCACTCCCAGCGCCATGACTCGGGTGCTCGAAAAGCTCGAAGCCAGAGGACTGGTGGAGCGCGTTCGCGGCGCGCACCATGACGGCCGCGCTGCCATGGTGCGCATCACCTCCAACGGACGACGCACTCGCAAATTACTCGACGAACTGATGCGCGGCCGCACCCAACAGATCATGGATTCGATTCCTCTGAAGCAGCGTAAACAAGTTCTCAACACTCTCGAGCTACTCAACAACGCTATTGAAAACGCCGGTTGCTGCGCGCTGAACGCTCCGGTTGCAAAACTCGTCACCATCAAGGAGCAAAAATGAAAAACGAAGCCATCACCACCGCCGTGGAAGAGCATTATGCTGCCGTCGCTCGGGGAGAAACCTCCGCCTGTTGCGCGCCAGTCGACGACGTTGCGCGTTCCATTGGCTACAGCGACGAAGAACTCGCGCTGGCCGGCGACGCCAACCTCGGATTGGGATGCGGCAATCCCTTGGCTCTCACCGAAATCAAGCCCGGCATGACCGTCCTCGACCTGGGTTCGGGCGCGGGCTTCGACGCTTTCCTGGCGTGGCACCGAGTCGGACCCACGGGACACGTCATCGGCGTCGACATGACCGACGACATGCTGGCGTTGGCGCGCGAGAACGCTGGTAAACGCGACGCGACGAACGTTGAGTTTCGCAAGGGATTGATCGAGGACCTGCCGGTGGAGAGCGCCACGGTGGACTACGTGATCAGCAATTGCGTGATTAACCTGTCTCCCGACAAGCCTGCCGTCTTTCGTGAGATTGCCCGGGTGCTCAAACCTGGCGGCCACTTCGCGGTCAGTGACATCGTTTTGTTGCAGCCGCTGCCTGAGGAATTGGTGCGCGACATCAGCGCCTACGTGGGCTGTATCTCCGGAGCCAGCCTTCTGACCGAATACCTAAGCACCGCGATGGCCGCGGGGTTGCGCGATCTCAGCATACCGCGCATCGCACACGGCTGCGACCTGGTAAGTATGCTGGCTCCCGAAGGATTCACCGAGGGTAAAGGCAGTTCGTGCTGCGGCTCGACTGTGTCGATCACGTCGTTAAAGAATCCCGACGAGTTGGTCCGCCAGGCCGCTCAGACTGTCGCTTCCATTAAGCTTCACGGACGAAAGTGAGTGACGTCGACGTATGCAAGACCATTACAACGTGCTTTTTTTGTGCACCGGAAATTCGGCCCGCTCGATCATGGCCGAGGCCATCATGAATTATCGCGGAAAGCCGCGATTTGTGGCCTATAGCGCCGGCAGCCATCCCACAGGCAGGGTGCGACCCGAGGCCTTGCGTGAGCTTGAACGGGCGCAGCTCCCGACGGCGGAAGCGCGCAGCAAGAGCTGGGATGAATTTTCTCAGCCCGCTATGCCGGAGATGAACTTCGTCTTCACGGTCTGCGACAACGCCGCCCACGAAGTGTGCCCGATCTGGCCGGGACAGCCAATGACAGCTCACTGGGGTATCCCTGATCCCGCCACCGTTCAGGGCACGCCCGAGGAAATCGAACGCGCGTTTCGTGAAGCCTTTATCGCGCTCGACCGGCGTATTGGTTTGTTCCTGAGCTTGCCGCTACAAACCCTCGATCGGCTTGCGATCCAGAAGGAGATCGACAGCATTGGCAAACAATAGTCGAAGCCTGACTTGCTGCGAGGCACCGGAATGAAAACCAGCAGTTATCTCAGCTTCCTCGATCGCTACCTCACCGCTTGGATCTTCGGAGCAATGGCGCTGGGCGTTTTGTCTGGATGGCTGATTCCAGGGATTGTGCCGTTTCTAAACCGCTTCAGCGTGGGCACCACTTCCGTTCCCATTGCGATCGGGTTGATCGTGATGATGTACCCACCCTTTACTAAGGTGCGTTATGAGGAGTTGGCCGAAGTCTTCCACAATAAGCTCGTGCTCGGTCTTTCGCTGGTGCAAAACTGGATCGTTGGGCCCGTGCTGATGTTCGCGTTGGCCATAGTGTTTCTGCGGGGCTACCCCGAGTACATGGCCGGACTGATCATGATTGGGCTGGCGCGCTGCATCGCGATGGTCATCGTGTGGAACGAACTCGCGAAAGGCGACACCGATTACGCTGCTGGCCTTGTCGCTTTCAACTCAATCTTCCAGGTCCTTTTTTATTCACTTTATGCTTGGGTATTCATTACCGTCTTACCTGCGCGATTCGGGCTCAGCAGCGCAGTCGTTCACGTCTCGATTGCCGAAATTGCCAAGAGTGTTTTTATCTACCTTGGCTTACCGTTCGTCGGAGGCTTCCTGACCCGTACGGTGTTGCTTCGCGCCAAAGGGCGCGACTGGTACGACCATCATTTTGTGCCGCGTGTCAGCCCTCTGACTCTGATCGCACTGCTTTTCACTATCGTGGTGATGTTCTCCCTCAAGGGCGACTACATAGTGCGGCTGCCGTTGGATGTGGTGCGCATTGCAGTACCACTGCTGATCTACTTCGTGGTCATGTTCCTGGTGTCGTTTTACATGGGACGCAAGCTGGGGGCAGATTACTCGAAGACTGCAACGCTTGCGTTTACCGCTGCTTCGAACAACTTTGAATTGGCGATCGCAGTGGCTGTGTCGGTGTTCGGCATTAACTCGGGAGCGGCCTTCGCTGCGGTGATTGGCCCACTGGTTGAGGTGCCCGTGATGATCGCACTGGTGAACGTCTCGCTATGTTTCCAGCGCCGATATTATGGCGCAGTGGCGAAGGACATCGCAGTCTCCGCCTGACTTTCACGAGGTATTTTCGGCCGTAGCGCATGTTTATTTCAGACTGGGCAGTTTCAGACTGAGCAGTTTGGCGGGGTCGAAATACTCACCGTTCCAGCGCACGGCCATATGCAGGTGGGGTCCGGTGACGCGGCCGGTCCCACCACTCAATGCGATAACTTGGCTTTTCTTTACTCGATCCCCCTCTTTCACATCGAACTTGGATAGATGCATATACATGGTCATAAATCCGAGACCGTGATCGATGACAACGCAGTTGCCTTCATAAAACAACTCGCGCGCGAGCACCACTTCGCCAGCGTTCGACGCGTGCACAGGAGTCCCTGTGGGCGCGCGAAAATCTTCCCCCCGATGCACGCTGGCCAATTTTCCGTTGAACGTGCGGCTGGTGCCGAATGTCTCCGAGACCTCCGAGGACACGGGAGCAACGAAACTCTCCGACCATTCGGGAACCGTGATGAGGTGAGCGAAGGCAGCGTTCTTAATTTCCTTTTCCGCTGCGATACGCTTAAGGGTCTCAGGGTCCGGCGTCACGTATTTCTGCGCAACCGTAAGCCGCGAAGTCTTATAATTCGCAGCCTGCACGGTTACCGGTATCACTTGGCGCAGCACGCGGCCATCGCGCATCGTTGTTTCGAGGGCCAGATCGTAAATGCCAGGCTTGGTTTCCAGCGCGACTCCGGCCAGCGCATACCATGTACTGTTTGTTCCCTGAGAAAAAACCAGATCAAGCCCCATCCACTTCGCTGCAACTTCACGTGCCGTACCTCCTACGGACGCCGCAAACAGGCAGACGGACCCGTTCACCAGCACGTGCGGCTCCCATGTGACCGTCATGCCGCTCGCAGGCTCGGTACCGGCCGCGCCGATGCTTGCAACCAGCAGAAACAAAACTCCCAATCCTCGACGGCGTACGCGCACAAATAATGAAGGTAACCGCAATTTGAAGGTGTCCCAAGTAAGAGACTACTGTGGCGCTGACCGTTTTTGCCAGTGCGCGAGTTATTCCAGGTTGACATTGCGGGTACTGCGTGGCCACCATCCAGAAGCAAGAGAAAAGGCCAGGTAGTATCACCCGGCCTGTCATCAAGTATGCGAAACAAATCGCCTAGTGAAGCGATGCTACGGTCGCAACCGGCTTTCCTCGCTCACGCGAGGCAACTTCGACGTTCTGTTCCGGGAGCTTGACGCCCGCGTTGAATGTCCTCACGTTGGTCAGCACGTGTGTACCCGCAATCACATCGAACTCTATTGCAGGCTTGCCCGTATACCCGCCGTCAAACGACAAGGTAGAGATCACTTCAGCGCGCCGCGTATCGTTGTTGTACAAGGTCACAGTGTGATCCTGCTCGTTCACTACGAACTGATACTCGCCGGCGGGAAGCCGCTGGCCGCCCGCATTGAAACTAAATGGAACATTGGCAGCGATGCGGTCGGTCACCTCCTGCGCCATGGAAAGGCCTGCTAGCGCCACCGCCAAGACCGCGAGCACCACGATATCGCGAATCGTTTTCTTCATGTCATCCTCCTATTCGAGCCTTGCCTCACCAGCCCCAAACATCGCGACTCTTCTCCATGTCGCAGGTCTGTGTGGAGCGGTCTTACCTTGTAGACTCAACTTCCCGATGCGAAGTTCCGCTGGCCATCAGGACAATGGGACGGGTGCTGCGGTTCACGGCGCAAATGGATGCGCCAACGGTATGAGCGCCAAGACAAGGTCGTGCTCGAATCCGATAGACATACTGCGACTACAGACGTAACGCGCGCCGGCAAAACAAAAGGCCGGGCGTCATTCCCGGCCTTGGTTCCTTTTTTCGCGGTACTGCTGGGTTAAAGTTTCTCCAGTCGTTCCCTGCTTCATCGTTACCGCAAGGAAGCAACGATTGCGACGGATCCCTTATGCTGTACCGAGGCCAGCATAGTTTTGTCTTCAGGAAAGTCGACTCCCGCATTGCTGGTCTTGAGGTCAGCCAGCAGGTGGGCGTCACCGACTACGTCGAAGACCACCACAGGAGCTCCAGCGCTGGTGCGGCCATCTCGTGTCGACAGCACGGTCTCAACACGGCCGGTGGCGATGTTGTGGAGTCGGACGACAGGACTGTCATACTCCACCTCAAACATGTACGCTCCGGCTGGCAGATGCTGGCTGCCGACATTGAAATCGAAGGGGATGTTGGCGGTCACCCGATAAGCCGGATTCTGCGCCAGGGAAAGTCCGGTCAGCGCCATCGCGAAAACGGCCACCATTGCGAAATTGCGAGCTGTTTTCTTCATGACAATCTCCTTTTGTGTGTTGCCATCATCGGCCTCGAACATCGGGCTGATTTCCCAGCGTCGTGGCTCAGTCGTTAACGATGGTGCTGCAATAGACGAAGGATCGCGGCGAAAGTTCTCGCCTTTCGCCTTCGATGTGATGAGTGCAGCGGATTGCCGTATGAAGCGAAACCAGGCAGATGTGAACAGCCGCTAGTTGTTGTAAATATAGAAACTTCCAACTATCAACGTATGTTAGGGCGAGATGGCTGCTATGCGGGATCGCCGCACGAACCGCGGCTGTGAGATGCAGTCAGGGGGACGAAGTAGCTGCGCTGAGGGACGAACTCCAACCGCAGACGCGTAACGTCTGTGCCGGTGATCCGGACCAGACTTGGCGCTCAATTGGATTGCGATACGGTCGCGGGACATCCCCGAACACAATGGCCCCGCGGCCTGTCGACCTCTTACTTGCCGAGCGAGTGAACGTAGTTGATCAGGTTCCACAGCTCGTTCGGAGTCACACGAATGTTTTCCAGCGGCATGTGGCCCTTGCCAGTCTTCAGAGCACAGAAGAGCTCTCCATCGGTCTTGTCCTTCAGGCTGGACGGGTTGGTGAAGTCGATCATCTTCTCACCGGTATCGACCTCGCCCTTGCCGTCCCCGTCCTTCCCGTGACACATCGCGCAATCGTAACCGTAATATTTCTTGCCCTGTGCCAGCGACTCGGCGGTGGGCTTTACGGGATTGGCCATGGCACTGATCGCAGCGGGATCGGAGCACGATCCAGACGCTGCGGCGGGGGGAGCTTGGGCTACGACGGGTAAAAGAAAAATGCAAAGTAGAATTGCAAGTATGCAATGTTTAAGCATGGCAGCCTCCATACGAATTGACCTGCCACTCTGTGAATCTCTCGAGTAGCAGCTTAGTTTACTCGGGATTGTCCGCCGATTCTGTGAGCTATGAACATTGCAGAAGTCCATCAGGACGGCCAGGCCGAGACCTGGAATCGGCACGGAACATGGTTTCCCGCGAGAGAGTTGAGCAAAACAAAAGCCGGAGCGCTTGGCTCCGGCTAGTCACGAAGTGTGACTCGAATGAGAGTTTACAGCATCATCTTGCGGCGTAAAACGCAGACCTGCGTGGGCACGTGAGTATCGATCTGTCATTCGTTACGGGTTGGGCACAACCCGGATGTGTGCCATCATGCCACCATCTTCGTGTTCGAGAATGTGGCAGTGATACACAAAGTCGCCCACCTCGGAGAACGGAATACTGACAAACACCGATTTGACCTTGCAAGCGCCCGTGCGCCAGGTCTGGATCGACCCGTCGCACGCATCGGAACCGTGAGGAACGGGCACGTTGTCCATCAAGATGCCCGCCTGCCCCCCTGAGGTTGCTGCGAGGATGCGGAACTTAGTCTGGTGTATGTGGAAGTTGTGATCTTCCCCAGCGACGTTGACCAGTTCCCACGCTTCGTTGACCGTATTGTTGCCCGCGGCCAGCGGTAAGCACACGTCGATGACGCTGTGATCGAACTGCGTGATGTCACGGAAAGTGCCAGGCACGACCTTCCCCTTCTGGTCGATCTCTTCATACCCCAAGCCGAAAGCATCAGGATCGTCTGGAGGCAGCCCGAAGAAAATGCGGCGGTGATGGCCCGGCGCAAGCGCCGCACAGCGCGCACTCGGTATATCCTCAGGCGCAGAGAGCGCAGCCAAATGCTCACGTAACACGGTGGCCGCCGGCGCCGGGAGTTGCGTCAATAACTTGGGGACGGCTTGCAGGGAGACTCCAGCGGCATTGCGTCCGCCGTCGATCATCACGGGACCATTGAGCAGCCCGGATTTTGACATCAGCCCAGCCGCGGCGCCCTTTACGTTCAGCCCCAGTGAGGAAGACCCGATGCCCGGAGTAAACATCACGTGAGCCAAATTTGCCGATGGCCAATCGTCGCCGGCGGGCCCTGTCGGATACGAGTGGGTGACGACCGTCGCTGATCCCCCACTGCTCGACGGTGGCACATAGATTTCGATACGAGAAGAAGGCATCATCCGCAGCGTCGTCGCGCAGACCGGCTTTGCGGCTCCTCCCGGAAGCGTGAAAGCGCACGCCTCAGCCAGGAACTTTCCGCCTGCGGCTTGCGACAGGGCCTGCAATCCAGCACCGCCACTGATTGCCACGCCATCTACCGAGAGCACCTGGAACTGACGCGGCTGCCCACTACTGTCGTCATTGATGGCCAGCTCGTAACTGCGGCTGCCGGAAGCATGCGTGATCCGCCAGATTTCGCCACTCTGCGCCAGTGTAATTGTGGGATACACCTGTCCGTTGACGCTGAAAAACCATTTGCCCCCGGTGTAGTTGCCGCCTCCGTCGCCGGTGTTATCCACGCCGGGACAGAAGCCATTGCGCGGCGGTTCACCAGGATCGGGATCGGGTGCACAAAAATCTGGGTCTTCCTGCGACAGCACGGTGCTGTCGGCAAAGACCTGCATGTCCTTCAATGTCAGATGTCGTACCGCCACTGATTGCGATGAACCTGCCGCCGAAGAAGGAGAAAGCGGTCGGTTCGCGATGTTGTTGACCGATCCGATCGTGATGATGCCGGCCATACCATAGGAAATCTGGTTGAACGCCAGCCCGTGCACGTGCGGGTGGATCCAGAACAACCCCGTCGGATGATTCGGAGGAATGTAGATGTCATAGTCGAGAGGCTGGTCGGTGTAGTCCAGACCTGGCATCTGCATGTTGGGCAGTTTCCCGGCGGGATAGGCGAGCACGTATACGTAGTCGCCGTACGTAGGATTCGATGGAGTGGCCTGCCGCGGCTCTACGATCAAGCCATGGGTGTGCAGGTTTGTGGGATTGGCCCCCAGCATCTCCCACATTTCTTGTGCATGTTCCGCATCCGGCGGGGCTGGCGGCAGTTGATTGATGAAACGTATTTTCAGGTGGTCGCCAGGATCGAGTTGCAGGCGCATGCCGCCGTACTCAGATGCAGTGCGCGAGTCCGATGGGCACGTGTTGCCGGTGGCGTCGCTGCGATAGCAGACCTCAAACACCCACGCCGTGGGGGAGTAGGTGTCAAGCGTAATCAGCTTCGGTTTGGCCGTAATCAACAAGTCGAGCGCATGATTCGAACTGTAGAAAGTGGGTGGTTCGAGCAGCTCGTTAGGCCCGGTAGCAAATATGCAAGGCGCGATAAGCAAAAGAACAGCTATCACCAGTGTTTTTTTCACGTTGTTCCCCTGTCTTTCTTGAAGTGACGACAGCTCACTGCCTTCAGCGACACCACTTGCGTCAAGCCGTTCCGCGGGCTGAGCGTGATCTTCGCGTGCCAGCTATCGGCAGACACACGCTTGCCTACGCCACCAAGACTGCTAAGCTCTCTCTGAAGTTATCCGTGCGCGCGCCCCGGCCGAGTCTGACGCGAATTCCATTCTCGCCAAAATCGTTCGCGGATCAGTCGCGCGAACGATTCAGTGTTCAACCCTGGGTCAAATGCTTCCAATCTTCTCCCAGAGACTGGCTGGTAATCTATAAGTAGCGGTCTACGGAGTCAATGGTTGGCCGGAGATTATGTCGCAACATATTTGCAACTGACTGCAACAGTCGCCGCGACAAGAGTACTGTTAGGCGATTCGCGCCCAACCGTTCCCTCTCGCGCTCAAAAAATCACCCGGCCCGCACGTGGCAGACAGGGTGAAATGTGTAGAACGTCGCGCTCTGTCGATCGGTGACTTACTTGATTAGCTTCTCGCCGATCGACTTACCTTGGGTAAATAGCAGCAAGTAGTCGGAACCACCCGCCTTCGAATCCGTCCCCGACATATTGAATCCGCCGAACGGATGCGCGCCGACAATAGCGCCCGTGCACTTGCGGTTGATATACAGGTTGCCCACGTGGAATTCGCGCTTGGCGTACTCGATCTTGTCGGGAGACAGAGTATATGCCGCACCAGTAAGTCCAAACTCCGTATTGTTGGCAATGGCGATGCCCTCTTCGAAATTACGCGACTTGATCACAGCCAGTACCGGACCCGAAGATTTCCTGCTGCGAAATCGTCGCCATAGGATCGACATCGGCAATCACAGTCGGCTGAACGAAGTATCCCTCGCCAGCTTCTTTCGCCGCCGCTCCTCCGGTTATGAGTCGACCGCCCTCCGCGATACCCTTTTCAATGTAGCCGAGCGTCGATTTCATCGACTTCTCATTGATCACCGGGCCCATATTGACGTTCTGCGTGGGATCACCGACCGTGATTCTTCTCTACCCGTTCCTTCAGTGCCTGCAGAAACTTGTCATAAATGCGCTCGTCCACGATCACGCGCGAGCACGCCGAACACTTCTGCCCGCTGAATCCGAATGCCGCCTGGGCGGTGCCTTCGACAGCGGCGTCGACATCCGCGTCGCTATCGACCACCATCGAGTCCTTGCCGCCCATCTCGAGGATTGTGCGCTTGATCCACACCTGGCCGGGCTGTTGCTGCGCCGCCCGCTGATTGATGTGCAGGCCAACCTCTTTCGATCCCGTGAAGGCGATGTAGCGGGTCTTCGGATGTTCAACGATGGCATTGCCGAACGTGCTGCCGTGTCCGGGGCACAGGTTCACCACGCCGTCGGGCAAGCCGGCCTCTTCGAGGATCTCCATGAATTTCGCTGCGATCGTAGGTGAGTCGCCCGAAGGCTTCAGCACTACGGTGTTGCCGCACACGATCGACGCCAGCGTCATACCGCCCATGATGGCTGCCGGAAAGTTCCATGGCGGGATCACCGCACCAACTCCCAGCGGAATATAGCGGAACTGATCGTGCTCGCCCGGCAACTGCACCAGCGTGGCTGCCTTGCTCGAGTCGTAACGCTTCCAGGGCATACAATGGCAGAAGTCGATCAGCTCCGCGATGTCGCCATCGGCCTCGGCGTAGTTCTTGCCGACTTCAAACACCAGCCAGGCTTCCAGTTCGAACTTGCGCTCCTGTAACAGTTGCACAACTCGGAAGAGCAGGGTCGTGCGCTCTTCGACGCGTGGTACGGCTCCACGTCTCGAACGCCTTTAACGCAGCCTGCATGGCGGGTTCAACTTCCGCCGGCCCGGCCTGGTGATGGATCCCAATCACTTCCGACGGCTTGGCCGGATTGACCGAACGTGCCGTATCGCCGGTCTTCACCCGGCGCCCGCCGATTACCAGGTCGTATTCGCGCCCAGTTCGGAGCGCACTTTCTCGATGGCGACCTGCATCTTGCGCAGGTTCTCAGGGTTACGTCCAGTCGATCATGGGCTCGTTGACAAAAGTTTCAGGAGCGAGTAACGGCGATGCGATTTTCCGCGGCGCGATTCGCCTCGCGCGCGGGATGGGTGAGCGTTGACATGATTGCGTCCTTTCGAGTGTTCAGAATTAGTGCCGGAATTCGTGTACTAGAAATAGATGCTTGCGCGCCCGGACTCAGCGAGTTCACCACGAGCACTTTGCGCCGGCAAACCTGCCATTTTACACCGCCGGCGCGGCCCTGCGACGGTCAAAAACCCAACCGTTCAGGAAGCCGACATTTTTGTCGCCACGGCTGTCGATTTTTACCCCACTCCAACGTCATAGTGATATAAGGACGGCGCAGGCAACTTCTCACGGCCCCGTGCTCACCTTTATTTTTCTCAAGGAGACAGAAAATGGCAAATCCCTTTTGTACATGTGGAATTGAACACGACGGATCTCGGCAAAGCGAAAGACTTTTACGGCAAGTTGTTCGACTGGAAGCTGGAAGACGTGCCCAACATGGACTACACCATGATCAAGGTCGGGGAAGGCACGGGCGGCGGCATGATGAAACATCCCATGCCCGGGGCCCCGTCGGCATGGCTGGCTTATGTCATGGTCGATGACGTTAACGCGTCTACCGCAAAAGCCAAGTCGCTCGGTGCGACCGTGATGAAGGATGTAACCGAGATTCCCGGTGTCGGGTGGTTCAGCATCATTACCGACCCGACTGGCGCCGTGCTGGCGCTGTTCAAGCCGAAAATGTAGCTCGTCACGACCGTCACTTGGAATCCCCCACTCAAGCCGCTTTCGCTTGAGTGGGAGTTCCAAATACTCCCGCCTGCCTTACGAAATATCTACGAACATCCCTTCGACGGTGACGAGGTTCGGCGCGCCTTGCGATGTCATCTCCAGCCCGCGCACGGCTCCCGATCCGGCGGCAAATGGATCGATAGCGCTAATCTGTCCATCGTTGAAGCCGAGGCGAACCGCCTGCACTCCGAAGGTCACGGGATTAGGTCCTTCAAAGGCAACCTTTTCGTTCTTGCTGCCGGCGGTGCTGACCGCCAGCTTTCCACCTGCGATGCCTTTTAAGACCGGCACATCTGCGGTGACGTCTACGCCGTGGTCATTTTGCGCCGACACCAGGTACTTCTTGGTGCGCGCAACTGCCGTCGTAACCCCCGCATTCCCCGCCAGCATCAGGTCCTGTATCTGTTTGGCAACCGAGTCGATTTTGGCCAGGTTTAGAAACTTGTCCAGCTGAATAATGCTTACGTTGTTTACCGTGACATCGGCAAATTCGAAGGTCAAGGTCGTCGCATTCTTGTACGCCGCGGAAACGTCCAAGTTGTTGCCCGTCAACGCTCCCAGGATGTTCCCTAGAATATTCAGCCCAATGCTGAGCTTCACGGTTGAAGAGCGCGTGCCCTGGATTTCTCCTGCCGTGGTGATGTCTGTTTTGACGTCAGGCAGTTTCGCTCCGTTGGCAGCACCCATTGCGTCCGACAAGTCTCCCAGCAAGATGAAATCCTTGTTGCTGACGTTCATCAGCTGTAGCGGTTGTACATCGGCTCGCGGGAGTCGAAGCGGAAGATAGCCAAAATCCTTCAGGAGATTCAGAAATGGATCAGGACGCGACATAGACCACTCCTTCGTAACCGTGCTGTCAATGAAGTATATCGTTGAGATGAAGCACTAACCACCATCGCTGGAAAAGCGCGAGGATAGTATCCCGTTGTCGGACCGCAGTCAATGGTCCAGGCACCGTTTCACAATCTCGTTGAATCCCGCGCTGTCTTGGTTAATAGTGTCTCTCACCCTCACATTGTGATATCTGAATTGCAGCAACCGCGAGGCCACCCATGATCAACGAACGAGCCTTGATTGCCCAGTTTTCGAGCGCCACGCCCCAGGAAATGATCGACATGGTGCTGCACGCCGACGCCGACGAGCAGCGCGTCCTGCAGATTTACCTTGGTCAGCAACAATACGACGATATTCGCGCCATGGGCATGCAGACCCGCTCTGCTGCTGCCGCTCCGGCCGCACCACGCGGCAACGTTGTAGTGTTGCACGGCATCATGGGCGGAGAGCTGTCACAGTTCCTGGGAGGCGCCCAGTCGCAAATCTGGCTGAATATCTTTCGCCTCATGGACGGCCAGTTCGATCGCCTCCCAATACAGGACGACGGCTCCAGCGCCCTTGACGTGCGTGCGAGTGGCATCCTCGCCCGCTATTACGCCAAGCAGATCGTGTGGCTCAGCCAGGATTGGAATGTCCGCACTTTTTTCTTTGACTGGCGCGTAGACATCCGTAAATCGGCAGACGCGCTCTTTCAGAACATTCAAACATGGTTTGGCACCGAGTCACCGGTGCATCTCGTCGCCCACTCCATGGGAGGACTGGTCAGCCGCAGTTACATACTTCGCCATCCCGACCGGTGGAGCAAAGGCGGAAGGCTTGTCATGCTCGGCACTCCGAATTACGGGTCCTTTGCCATTCCACGACTCTTGTTTGGGGCCAACGACGTGCTCGAAACCATAGCCAAGCTCGACCTCAAACATAACGCGCGCGACCTGCTGCACATCGCCAAAACCTTCCCTGGCGCTTATCAGATGCTTCCCGTGCGCGGCAAGCGTGGTGGACTCGATCCTCTTTATCAAGCTGCGACCTACACCGTCGACCCGGTCGGCCAGGCTCTGCTCGATCAGGCCGAGGCCTTCCAAACAGAAATCTCCAATGTGATCGACGTCAACCGCATGGTCTATGTCGCGGGGTACAACCGCCGCACCGCCGCCGACCTACAGGACGTCACCCTGCTCGGCGCCGATGAAGGGTATTTCTTCTCGCGCAAAGGCGACGGCACCGTACCCCACAACCTCGGGCTGTTGGCCGGGGTCAAGACCTTTTATGTGGACGAAGAGCACAGCAAACTGCCTACCAACCAAAGAGTGCTCAACGCGCTGACGGAGCTGATCGAAACCGGCGACCAGAAGACAGAAGACAACCTGTGGAAGGACATTGGCCCCGAATTCGCGGGCGATCGTGGAGTTGGCGAAGAAAGCCAGGCCACTATGTTGGCAGCTGAGTCCAGCCGTCGCGCCGCACGCCAACAGCAGGCGACCATGCTGAGTGCGTCTCTGCAGAGCCGCGGCGACCTCAGCGGCCAGACCGTCAGTACCGAGGAGCAGGCACTCTCCGACCTTATCTATTTACGCGATCCGCTGCCCTTGCAGGTTAGTGGATCAGGGACTGGCGTTGGCATCGTATCGACGCCCGTTGCTGGCGGCACCTCTATCGCAACTGTGACGACGACCGCTACCGTGCCCCCCACCGCCATTCGCGTTCGTGTGTTGGAGCAGAGTATCGCCGACATCCCACGATTACCTGCACCTCCGGCGGTGGGCGACACCGTCCCCATCGACTCCATCGCCGTTGGACACTACTTGCGAGTCAAGCCCACCGGCGCCGAGCACGATATCGATGTCGCAATATCGCCCTATTACAAACCGGCTCCGCCCGCTGGAGCGCCTGCACCTCTCGCCGATGCTGACCTCCTCATCGCTCAGCTTCACGATCGTGGAGTGCTGCGCGGTGATCTCGGCGCTCCCTTGTTGTTGCCTGATCCCCGCCCCGGCCGCAAAGAACACGGTGACCTCATCGCGATTGCGGGTATGGGACCGATCGGTGAGTTTGGTGTGCCTGAGCTCTCTCTACTGGCGCGCGAACTCACCTGGTCGCTCGCCCAGCTGGGAAAGCGCCACCTGGCGACTGTGATGATTGGCGCCAGCGCCAGGAACCTGTCGATCGCCGACACCGTTCACGGCTGGATGGCGGGCGTCAATCGCGCCCTGGTCAGTGCGCGGTTGTCGAACGCACAGTCGCTGGAGTGCATCACCTTCGTGGTGCAGCCTTGGAGTACCGACACCGAACACCGCACCCTCTTCGCCCTGGTCAACGCCTTGAAGCGCGAACAGGCCGCGATGCGCTCACCCGTCTATGACTTCGACATTCAGTTGCCCGACCTGCCGGATGTCACCGCCTATGCGCCCAAGCCGACCGGGCGCGAACTGGCAGCTACGCGCATCTCGATCGACTTCGACGGCGAGACCTGTCGCTATAGCGCCCTGACCGATGGAGCCGCCATCGCCGAACGTGTCATCACAATCGATCCGCGTCGCCTGCTCGAGATCAATAACCGGTTACTTGGCGCCACTGACGACGGCGAGCGCTTCCTCCTCGGAAAATTCTTGCTTGAGTTTCTTTTCCCGCGCGATCTGCGTGCCCAATTGACGGGTAGCGCTCCCGTCGTGCTGGCGTGTAACAACGACGCTGCGAAAATGTACTGGGAATTGGCCGCCCAGCCCGGTCAGGATGACGAACTGGTTGAGGCCGACCGCCAATACCTTGGCCTGGCCCGTGGACTTACAAGGCAATTGCGTACCGTGCTGGCGCCTCCGCCAGAGCCGCTGCCGCACCTCGGAAAAACTCTCCGTGTGCTGCTGGTCGCCGACGGTTGCCGCGAGCATCCCTTGCCCGGCGCACAAAAAGAAGCTGAGAACCTGCTGCAACTGTTCGAACGTGTCACCAACAATCCCACCAGCAATCGCGTGGAGGTCACCGCGTTAATAGGTCCCGCGCAGGCTTCCCCGCTCGACGTGCTACTGCAACTGAGCGACAATCCGCCGTTCGACATGGTGCACTACGCCGGCCATTGTTTCTACAATGACCAGCATCCCGAAAAGTCTGGATTCCTCTTTTCCGGCGGCAACGTTCTCTCCGCCAACGACCTCGATCGCATCGATCGCATACCCAAGTTCATCTTTGCGAACGCTTGCCAGTCAGGGGTGCTCCCCTCGCGTCCCGACCTCAGCTCTCCCGAGCTGCCCGCTGCCTTCGCCGAGGCGTTTTTCAAGAAGGGAGTTGCCAACTACATCTGCACCGCTTGGCCCGTGGGAGACGATGCCGCCCTGCAGTTCGCGGTGGAACTCTACACCTATCTGTTGGGAGACGGGACGGCCCCAGTGGAGATTTACGAGGCCATGCGGCAAGCTCGCCGCAAGATTGTGGGTGGCACCAACACCTGGGGCGCGTATCAGCACTACGGCAACCCCAACTTCCGTCTGCTGCGAGTCTGAGGTTGGGACTCACCCGCTGGTGAAGCTCGTCGAATTGGTGAGATAGAGTTCGTGCACCTTCGCGTCAACGTCGGCTTGCGCAAGTCCGAAAGAACCCAGGAAGTCTCGTAATTCATTGCGCAGGTTGGCACTCAGAGGGCTACCACTCGCTTTACCATCGACGAAAACTTGCACTAGGGCACCCTGGCGCATCAACTTGTAAGTGGGCATTGCCCCTGAGTGTAGCACTGTGAACGAATCCCGAGCTCCGGGCCTGACTTCCCCGCTCGATCGCTTCAGCCCGACACTAAAGCGGTGTCTATCCGGTGCGTCGATTCAGCTTCCCGCGCGTATTGCGGATCTTACTACCTGATGAATTACCCTGCCCGAAAGTGCAATTGCCAAATATGTGCGATTGGTCTAATTTGATCAGCAACTCCCCGAAGTAAAGAGTAGCTTTTCAGAATGTGGGGACGGTTGGCCGTCATACGAGAGGTCTGTTGCGACTCTTAAGAGCTTGGGAATCTCAGACTGAGTCACCTGGTTAAGGGACGATCTGCCATTGAACTTACGATGGCGGCGATTTCACCAAAGATCCTGCCAGCAGAATCACCCGTTCGACTTGCACCTTCTACCCGCACCATCCCCTGGCGTGAATGGATGGAGGCGACGGTGGCATTACCGCCAGTGCTGACACTGCGAGTGTCGGCACCAGTGATCTCAGCAAAACAGGACAATGACATTCATGATGACAGTCTGGGGCAAGGCGGGAGTTACGAGGTTTCTTTGTCTGGCAATGCTCTTTGCCTCGTGTCCAGTATGGGCACAATCGATTCAGCCTCTGGTACTAGCTGACGGAACTCCCATCGACCTTCAGCTCGAACAAACGGTGTCCTCGGCCCACGCCCGCGTCGGCGATCCGCTGAGCTTTCTCGTTGTGCACGATGTAACGGTGCAGGGCTTCACCGTCATCCCCGCAGGCAGCAAGGCGTTTGGCTCGCTGACTCGGGTGCATGGCCGTCGTGTGCTCGGCATGGGCGGCAAACTCGTCCTCACCGTCGATTCGGTCGCGTTGGCTAATGGTGATCGCGTTGCCCTGCACGCCAGCAAAGAACTGAAGGGAACATCCCACACCTGGCGGATGGCTGCCGGTGTGGCCATCACCAGCATCTTTTATTTTCCCGTCGCCCCTGTCTTCCTGCTCACCCGCGGAGACAATTGCACCGCCCTCAAGAGCACTGCGATCACAGCACACATCGCGGGCAACACCTCCCTGCCATCCACCGATTTCTCTTTGGCCACCGCGAAAGCCTCCGACCTGAATCAGGCCATCGAGTTCCTCCCCCCGCGTGTCCTCGACGGCGAAGGACATCAGGGAGATATGGTGAACCTGCTCTTCATCGGACAGAAAGAAGACCTGCAGGCAGCTTTTGACAGCACCGGTTGGGTCAAGCCCGAGCACTGGAAGTTGAGCTCTGCCTGGCACGTTGTCACCCAGCGCACCCATTACATCCGCCAGCCTATGTCGAGGTTTTTCCTCTTCGGCCGCACCCAGGATTACGCCTACGCAATGCCCGATCCCATATTCGTCGTGTCGCACCGCCACCACATTCGCATCTGGGAAACTGGCCATCAAGTCGATGGCAACCCCGTTTGGGCGGGCGCCGCGACTTACGATGTTGCGATTGAAGTCGCCAAACATGGCCGCCTGTTCAACCATCGCATCGACCCCAACGTCGACTCGGAGCGCGATTTCATCGGCGCAAAACTCTCGCACACTCCCGTGCCCGCTCGCGAAACCTATGTCGAAGCCGCAGAGCCTGTCTACAAGGCCAAAACCGCTTCAGGCCAGGACTACTATTCCGACAGCAAGATTCTGCTGGTCGACCTGCGGCCCGCAGCAAACGGCGAAGCCCGCCTGCATCCCGCCACTCCAGCCAGCGCCCCACCCGCCACCAACAGCCTGTCGGCCACCCTGCGCTAATGATTGGGCAGTACCCTGCGAGACTCTGGAGAGTCTTTGGTGTCGTGCCGCAGCCGCGATTGTCGGAACTTCGCTCTTTCAGGGGGCGTTCTAGAGTCGGCTTAGAGGCGAGCTTTTACCTCTATCCCGGCACTACCATCCCATCGAGATTGCGATACAGGAGCTTATCTTCTAGTCGGCCTACGATGGCCCCCTTCATGACCGCCTGGAAGGCCACTTGGAATTGTTGCATCTCTGACGGAGTACCCACGGTGATCCGCACCCAGTCGGGCACCGAAGGCCACGGGCGTCCGATATAGACGTTTTGGTGCGCCATCGCGGCAATCACATCGTGCGCGGGCTTGCCCGCTTTGAGCATGAAGCAGTTCGATACCGAGGGCGAGTATTCGTATCCATTACTGTCGAGCCATGCAAAAGTGGTCTGACGCGTTTCTGTATTGATATGCTTGCGCTCCGGCACCAGGGTCGCGTCCTTCATGCTCGCAATGGCCGCGGCAACAGCGGTCACGGGCATGGCATTCCAACCCCCATAGGCATTCAGCTTCTTGATCAGGTCGGGGCGTCCCACCGCGAAGCCGCAACGCAAGCCCGCCATACCGTAGATCTTGGAGAAAGTCCGCAGCACGATAAGGTCTTTGTCCGCCTTCACCAGGTCGAGCGTCGTTGGTGCATCGCAGAAATGAATATAGGCTTCGTCCACCATCACAACGGAACCCTTGGGCTTGTTTTCCAAAAGGTATTCAATGTCCGCGTGACTGGTCAGGGTGCCGGTAGGATTGTTCGGCGAGCACACATAGAAGATACCGGCGTCAGGAGCGGCGGCCAACATCGCTCTCACGTCGTGCGACCACGTCTTGGTGAGCGGAACGTTCACCACCCGCGCGCCCACAGCCTCAGCCGCTTTGGTGCCGGCCTCGTAGCCAGGATCGGCGGTCACATAACTCGCTTTGGGTGAGGCGAACGAGGCCACGGCATAATACAGCGCCGGACTCGATCCCGCGAAAGCCGCAACGTATTCTGGCTTCAGGCCCTGCTGCTCAGCGAAAGTATTGATGAGTTCTTCGGTAAAGCTGAAGAGGTAGCGTCCGCCATCGGGCATGATGTTGGCGACCGCCTGACGTGCAACCGTCGCGGGCCCCAGAGGGTTTTCATTGGCGTTCAGCAGTATTCCGCCTTTGGGCGGCGACTTCAACTGCGCGTAGGCGAGCATAGGCTCGGTGACAATCCGCCCGGCTATAGCCGCCGATGCGACAGCTGACATCTGCAGAAACGACCTGCGGGAGAACGGTGTCCGGTGTTGCTGGCTTGACATATCAACCTCGCCTAGATGTGGATTTGGCTCGCCCTAAGTTTGGGTTATCTTACCCTAGAATCCCGCCTCGGCCATGACGAAAGAGCCTAGCCGAAATCGGACTCCAATGGCTAAGGCGTGGCTTGACCTTTTTGAACAGGTGGACAGCACCCCGCTTTCTCACGGAACGCTTTTACGCTGTCGGTGGCTGAGGCGGAGAAGGAACTGCGGGCTCGCTCTTGCCACCCAAGCGCAGGCGGGCTGTTTCACGATTGCCGACAGCGGCGACGTGACTAGTTGCTGCCGCTAGTCCGTACAACGGCATATTGCCATATACGCACTCGTACTGCCCGGCGTTCACCATGTACGTCTCGTGCCAG
Source organism: uncultured Acidobacteriaceae bacterium (assembly GCA_963696575.1). GTDB lineage: Bacteria > Acidobacteriota > Terriglobia > Terriglobales > Acidobacteriaceae > DASRAA01. Next base: position 71,628 of record CAVOKT010000003.1, on the reverse strand, counting down.
ATACCGACGCTGCCATCCGACCCGACGCGCCGATTGAAGTCCTTCCAAGCCTGCAGATGAGGATCAGAGGGATTACGAGCAAAGTTTTCCAGGTCTTCGAACGACCGCCAGTACTGCACTCCCATCACTTCACGCCAGCGTACCCAGGTGTTGACCCCGAGCATCCCCTTTACCGGATTCTTAGCTAGGACTGTCAGCATCTCGGGCATGGCACGCGCCACCGGCATCCACTTGCGGAATGCCCATAGTCGATTGATGCGCATGCCAATCATGAAAACGACGAATGGACCGTCGATGGCAGCCGTAAATCGGCCAGGAAAGATCTTCGCCATGGCGCAACGATTATAGTGCAGTCGCCCCACGCTCAACGGCGCGTGGGCCCTTATTCGGCTTTGGCTTGCTTGGCTGGCTTCGCTTTTACTGCGGGCTTGGCCACCGGTTTTGCTGGCGCCTCGCGAAGTTCTTTCACTTTCAGACGCCTGGCGATGCGCGCCTTGCGCAGCCGGTGTTCGCGCGACCGGTCTCCATTGCGATACGACATAAAATACCTTTCCGGCGACGGCGGCAACTCAGCCTGCGCCTCGCCCTATCAACAACCGTGGGGCGAACCTCAGTTCTGAGCATAGCCTGTTGCGCCGAAAAGAGCATCTCGCCTCGGTTGACCGCGCTAGCGTGGCATTCTGGACGAAGTATCTGCAAGGAGCTGAAGCGAAGTAGCCTACACCCGCTGGAGTCCGTGTACCCACCCGCTTGCCGCTACCCGTACTTGGTACCATCATGACGCAACTCTTGTCCACGAAGGCGGTTTCATCTGGCGATGGCGACGGATCCCGTGACGAACGCGCTAAGACGAATCCCGCTTGCAGCGTTCCTGTTGCTGTCACTCACTGGGTGGCTCGCAGCCCAATGCCCCGTAAAAAACCTCGATGACGATCTCCCGCCCGATTTACCAACCGTTAATTCGTCAACCCGCCGCGGCGAGCCTCAACTCCCGGAGTCTGGGTACCTCTCCAATACGTCGTACGCCAGTACGTATTTCGGATTCATATTCAACCTGCCCCTCCCCCTCGAAGGACACCGCCTCATGATGCCCCTAATGCCGTCGGGCCAGCATGCGCTGCTGGCCGAGGGCTTTCAGCAGGGCCGGCGCTCTGGCACTTTGTTCATCACGGCTTCAGAACCCAAAAACCCCGTCCATGAAATGAGCGAGAGTGAACGCAAGGCGGAGTTCCAAGCCTGGGCCAAGGGAGATCCCCGGCACGAAATCACGCCTCCCGACTGGCTCACCCGCACTGGCCGCTTTTATCACATCGCCCAGCATAAGGGCGACGTCACCACCGTGCAGTACTGGACCTTCATCAAGAACTACCTCATCCGGATCAAGGTGGAATCGAACGACCGCGACTTCCTGAGCCTGACGAAACTGGCTGTGGGTAACGTGAAGTTCTACTGCGCTCAGGACGACGGCACGGTCATCGACGAGCAGGGCAAAATCGTACCCACTCCCGGCGAAGGCTATCAGGGGCCGACCATTCCCACATCTTTGGTTGACGCCGCCCTCGATGAGCAACCTGCGCTGGAGCAGATACCCTTGGGCGAATCTTCCGCGGGAAAATATACCAATGAGGAGATCGGCCTCACTTATACCTACCCCACAACTTGGGATGTCGCCAAGAGTGCATCTGAACTTGCGGCAGAAACTGAAGTCGAACAACGTACCCGCGATGTTTTGAGCGCCTGCTCACTGGTGTTGCTGAGGCTTGCCCCTTCTGCCTCGGAGGAGGCGAAGGCGGGTACCCAAGCTGCCGTCACGCAAAACATCACTCTGCGCGCGGTTGACCAGACGTGCCTTGGCTTACCGGCTCCTGCTTCGGTCACTGACCGGCTAGGTGCCGAGAAGCTTGGGGCCTACCTCCAGATGCTCGGTGCCTTCGGCGAATTGCGCTCCACCAACCTCGTTATGCGCGGCGGCCATTTGTTCTCCGAGTACAGCGGACTGGTCGGCGAACATCCCGAAAACCAGCCGCTACTTCAACGTCGCAATGAGGCGGTCGCCGTGACTCGGCACCGCAAGCTCTTGTTCATATGGTCGTGGATAGCGCCCAATGGCGTCGAGCTCGCGACACTACCCGTGACCAGCGTAAGCTTCGAAGGCGATCCACCAATCGATCTGCTCGTCACCTCAATCATCGCGCAACATTGAACAAGGTACACTTCCACTGGAAACTGCGCCCATGACCATCGACTACAACCGGATCGCCGGGAAGAGCGCGGAGCGCCTGGCCGCCTTGAGCGATGGCGTCTTTGCCGTGGCTATGACGTTGCTAGTGCTCGATTTGCGTGCTCCAGCTGCCGAGAGCATCCACAGCGAACACGATCTCTGGAGAGGCCTCGTCATGCTCGCGCCTCGTCTCCTGATGTACATGATGAGCTTCATGACTCTTGGCATCTTCTGGGTCGGCCAGCAGACGCAACTCAATCATCTGGAGCGCTCCGATCGCAGTCTCACCTGGATTCATCTGGTGTTCCTCTTCGAAGTGACCGTCACGCCGTTTTCGACTGCATTACTGGCGGAGCACACGCAATACAGGGTTGCACTACTCGTCTATTGGCTGAACATCTTTCTACTGGGCACTACGCTTTACTGGAGTTGGGTCTGCGCACTGGGATCGGGACTGGTGAAAGCCGACATTCCGCCTCATGTTTCTCTTGCCATTAAACGGCGCATCGTTTTTGCCCAGTCCGGTTATTTCGTTGGTGCACTGTTGTGCGTCTTCAATCCCTACTGGAGCATCGCGCTGATAGTGTTGATTCAGCTCTATTACGTGATCGCCCCCCGAGTCCATGGCCGTCCGCGAGAATAGTAGGCGCAGGGATCTGCTCTCCTCGTGTTCTAGACAGCGGTGGCTCTAAACTGAAACTGCCTCCCACGCTTTCTGTCCCGGTCCGACGGCCTTTCGCCCCTCCTGACTTTCCCGATCGTTGTCTTCGGTTTATGCTCTCTTAGCGCCGTCTATCGGTCCGGAGAGCCCTCAACCATGACATTCAGCTTTCACTTGGGACGCACCCTTGCGTGTCTCGTCATCTTCTTAGCAGCCATCATGCAAACCTCTATCGCGCAAACTGCCATCTATGGCCCTCACGTCTGGGACAAGCCTGTCGACCCAGCCGTTTTCGAGAAGCGGGTCAATGATCAACTCGACCTGACGCAGAAATCGATAGACCAACTCCTCGCCGTCAAAGGTGCGCGCAACGTCGAGAACACTCTGGTTCCCTACGACAATGCGATCCGGAGTCTCGATACTGCGGGATACCAATCCGGCTTGATGCAGACCGTAAGTCCAGAGGCAGCCATTCGCGATCGCGCTCAGGCAATGATTCAGAAAGTCAGCGCGGTGGCGACTGCTCTCGCCCTGAACCAGGGTCTTTATCACGCCCTGGTTGCTCTCGATGTGTCCAAGGCCGATTCCGCCACACAGTACTATGTGAGCGCACGCTGCTGGAATTCCGCCTTGCCGGCGTCGACAAAGACGACGCTACACGTGCTCAGCATTAAGACCTTGAACGACGACATCACCAAGCTCGCCACCCAGTTCGAGCGCAATCTGCAGGAGTCGGCAGCTCAAAGTCACGGTCAAAAACGCAATCAGAACTCGACGGCCTGCCCGACGACTTCATCAAATCGCACAAGCCGGCAGCCGACGGCAGCATCACGCTCACCAGCGATTCTCCTGACGTTACCCCGGTCTGAAATTCGCCAAGAGTCGCCGAGCTGCGCAAACGTGATTTTTCTCGCCTACAACAACCGCGCTTATCCGCAGAACATCAAGGTGCTGGCCGACCTGCTGAAGAAGCGCGAGGAACTCGCCAACGTTGCTCGGCTACAAACACTGGGCCGACATGAACGCCGCCGACAAGATGGCCGTCAATGCGCCTAACATCGCCAAGTTCATCGAGCGAGATCGACGTGGCCTCGAAACCCGCGGCCGACCGCGAATACCAGATGTTGCTGGCGGGTGCACAAAAGCAGGATCCTTCTCTGAAGCAGATCTCGCTCTCCGACCGGAGCTACTACTTCGAACAGCTCCGCCGCAGCTGAGTTCGACTTCAATTCGCAATCGGCGCGGCCCTACTTTCCCTACGACCGTGTGCAGCAGGGAATTCTCGACGTCGCTTCAAAACTGTTCCATGTGACCTTCAAGCCCGCGAAAGACGCCGTTGTCTGGGACCCATCGGTCACTGCGTTCGACGTGTTCGACGGTCGAAAAACAACTCGGCCGCATTTATCTCGACATGCATCCGCGTCCCGGCAAGGACAAGTGGTTCAGCTCCTACCCGATACTCGATGGCAAGCGTGGCACGCAATTGCCTGAAGCGGCGCTGATCTGCAATTTCTCCGGCGGAAAGCCGGGCGATCCCGGACTGATGGAGTACAGCGAAGTGACCACCTTCTTCCACGAGTTCGGTCACCTGATGCACTGGATCTTCCAGGGCCAGCAGCAGTGGGCCGGATACGGCGGCAATCTCGAAAGCGATTTCGTCGAGGCACCATCACAGATGCTGGAAGAGTGGATGCACGATCCCAAAGTGCTGGCCACCTTCGCGCTCAACTATGAAACCAACCAGCCCATTCCAGCGGAACTGGTGCAGCGCTGCCAACCGCGCTGACGCTTTTGGGCGCGGCCTCTGGGCCCGCTTCCAACTGGTCTACACCAGCGTGTCGTTCGACCTGCACAACGATGCCGCCCGATCCCGCGCAGATCGAAACCGCTTTCCCTGACAATATCAGGCGCTTCGTGCCATTTGAACCTGTCGACGGAGATCACCAGATTGCTTCGTTCACTCACCTGACGGGCTATTCTTCCGCCTACTACACCTATCTGTGGGACAAGGTGATTGCCGAGGATTTCTTCAGCCAGTTCGATCGCAACGATTTGCTGGCGCCCGCGGTTGCGAAGCGTTACCGTTAGACTGTGCTGGAGAAAACGGGATCGATGCCTGCCAACGACCTGGTGAAGAGTTTCCTCGGACGCCCGCAGGCCATTGACGCTTTCAAGGGCTGGATGAATCAGGAGTTCCAGGGTCTGCCCGCCAGTGGCCAACCCTCAGGAAAATAGTTCGATACCACAATATGGGATTGTTGAAGTGGTTCCCACTCAAGTCGGCTTGCTTGAGTGGGCTTTGGATTCTAGTGTGCCCACACGGGACTCTCTAGCTCAATCTGCCAGATCGGCCCTCCTGCATAAAGCGGCCCACTGGACTTGACGAATGCCGGCGCGTCCCCGCTCAGTATCCACGCATTTATGTCAGGAGGCTGCTTTCCGACGATGGGCGCTACAACTCCGGCAACGCCCCCAAGTTCTATCTTCATCACGTAATGCGTCGCTTTGCGCTTTTCCCATCCAAGTTGAAAGGTGTCTTCCCCTTGGGGCGTAATGGCTAGCTTTACGATCCGCGGCTTGGGAGCGAATACAAGCATCGATGCTTTCGCCTCAGCGGTTCCCGGCGGGAGGTTCTTCAGCAGCGTGAGGGTCATGCCGTTCGCCAGATCCGGCAACAACTTCATGTGCTCGGTGGAAACTTGCTGCTTGCCATCGTTGTCCGTGTATTGGACCTTCACTTGGCCCGTGGGCACGTCGACCGAGACGTCTTCCGGATGCGGAAAAGACGGGCCCTTCTGCACCAGGTGATACCGCTGCAACTGAAAAGTTCGGAGCTGCGAGTACACCGCAGTCTCGTCGTGTACCGAGCCGTCTTTGAAGTGAAACACGAGGCGGGCAGTGACGCGATTCCCGCGCGCGCCCTGAAATAATTCGCCGTGGGCTAAGGGTTCACCCTCGGCCGAGCGCAGCACCAGAAATCCATGCACCAAACCCTCGGTATGGCGCACTGCAATCTGCGCTGCGGCGGGCAAAGAGGAAAGAAAGCAGACGCTGCACAGCACTATTGAGAGAAGTGTCTTAGATCGAACCTTCATCACGCCGTTAGTATAATTGCGTGCAGATCCGATCAATCTGTCGCAAAAGGCGCTTGACGCATCAAACGGCTCCCTATCGCTCTGCGAATCCGATTTGCCGCCGGACGCACGAGCATCGTCCGGCTCCGGAGTAACGCCGCCACCTCCATCGCCCTGGGTCCGCTAGCCTCTTCGACGCGAACCTGGAACCGCTTATTTCTCCGTGATCGTGGTCCAAGCCCGCGCTCGGTCGAGATCAAGGCGCATGCTGCATTGGTCGGGAGCGACGTGCGCAAAGTACACACTGAACTCCGGCTCCGGGTCGATCAGTTGCCCCGTCTCCATCGGCACCCTCGCAATATCGTCCTGTTCGTCGTATTTTCCGCTCGTGTCCGTACTCTTGGAGACAATCAGGGTCCATCCCTTGTTTTCGGGAATAACGAATAGCGTATAAGCTCCGAGCGGCAAGTCTCTGCCCCCGACAGCAACCGGAACGTTGGTGAACAGAGTCATCGGTTTCCCTCCCGGCGTCCACACTCTGCCGTACGGAATTTCGCCTCCCAATATCTTCTTTTTTACGTTAACCGACATGCGCTGGTACTCAATCGCGAGTTGCTTGGAACTGTCGAAGTTGCACGTCGCGGTCGCATTGGAACTGGTGCCCTGCGCCATGACCGTGCCGGAGATGAGAAACAGTGAAGCAGAAAGAGTGAACCAACAAATAAAACGATACATTGTCAGAACCTCCGCATTGTTCCCGTCCGGGCGCTCTTCGCCCGGACGGGGGTAAGGGTACCGGGCGCGCTCTAGGCTGCCTTGTGAATCTGGCTTCGATTGCGAACCTCGTTCTCTGCCTGGTACCAGTCTTGCTCGTGCCATCCGTCAACCCGGCCTCGTGCTTCGTACAACTGATAGGCACGGGCCCGGATTCGTTCCTGTAATTCCTCGTTTTCAGGATCGATCGCCTGTTGCTGCTTAGGTTGTGATGTTGAGTCCGTTGCGAATGTTTTTGACATATGGCCTCCTGAGGTGGGTGTGCTTGCGTTGCGTTGAGGCAGCACCAGCCAGAGTTCGATTCGCGAGGGAACGAACCAGTCAGGTCCGCTCCCAACGGGATCGACACACCTGGTGGTGTTGCACGGCTCCTCGTTGGAAGGAACTCAAACCGCGTGTCGTGAAATTTCAGGGACAGGCGGAGACCGCGGCCGAGACGCGTGATCGAAACCTTGGAACGAACTCGAACTTCGCCCCATGACCGGAAGCTGGGCTTCGTGCTCCGCAGCCGTAACCGGACCCGCAAGGACTCCCGCACAGCTCAGTAGGCGAAACGAGGTCTTAGGCAGCTTCCGCAGGGTCTCCTCGCCATCGAGGTAGGTCTGCGTCGTCGCCAGTTTCTGACTGTGCTGCTGGATTTCGTAGCGAGCGCGCCTTGCAGTGGTGCAGAACACCAGAAGCAGCACACACAATGCCCAAGCGCTGCCAATCCGCATAGAGATTTTTCCGGTGAGCCGATCATTCGGATACCGGAAGTCCAACGGCATACCAGTGCCCCGCTACTTGGTTTAGACCCCTCTGCGTCGCAAACGTTTCGCGAAATTTTTCAGCGCACTGCGATCACCCTGAGGAAAAATCACTGATGCGTTGCCACATTCCCTGGGTAGGCTCCGATGTTGCCGCCTTGACTCGCGAATCGTATTGACCGCCTCACGGCACACGTGTAGCCTCGCAGGGAAAATCACTGCACTCGCTTTCTCATCCAAAGGAGACTCCCATGGTTCCACTCAGCGCCCTCTGGCTCCCGATCATGCTGTCGGCCGTCATCGTCTTCGTGGCCAGCTCCATCATGCACATGGTGCTTCCCTACCATCGCAGCGACTACCAGAAGCTCCCCGACGAGGCCAAGGTCCTCGCCGCTCTCCGCGCTGCTGGCCTCAAACGCGGCCTTTATATGTTCCCGCACGCCACCCACAAAGACATGCGGACCCCAGAGATGGCCGAAAAATTCAAGCAGGGACCGGTTGGCATAGTGACCGTCTTTCCCACCGGCCTTCCTGTCATGCCGAAATTCCTCGGCCAGTGGTTCGCCTACTGCCTCATTGTCGGATTCTTCGTCGCCTATCTCGCGGCCCACACGTTGGCGCCCGGCGTGAACTATCTGGTTGTCTTCCGCGTCGTGGGCACCGCGGCGTTCCTTGCCTACGGTTTAGGTAATCTGAGCAACGGCATCTGGAAAGGCCAGCCCTGGAGCGTCGTCATCAAGGAATCGTTCGATGGATTGATCTACGCCTTGCTCACCGCGGGAACTTTTGGCTGGCTTTGGCCCCGCTAATGTTCGCTCGCTAAGACGGAAGCGAATATATTTTTAGCCACCGAGGCGGCAAATCGGCGGCTCGTCCGCTCTACCGCCTCCCCGGTCCCACCAACGCTTTCCCGGGAAACGTATCCGGCACAAGTTTGCCCTGGTCGATCAGCACAGTCCCACCGACAATCACAAACTGCATTCCTGCGCTGGTTTCCATGGGAGACTTATAGGTGGCGCGGTCGGCGACGGTCTGTGGATCAAAAACGATGACATCGGCGTCGGCTCCCTCTTGCAGACGTCCCTTGCCGTGACCGGCGGGCGTAGACTTCTCCAACATCTGCGCCGGCATCAGGCTCATTTTGCGAATCGCATCCATCAGCGTGATGCTTCCCTTTTCGCGAACATATTGCGCCAGTACGCGTGAATACGTTCCCGCATTGCGCGGATGACCTTCCGCACCGTCGCTGGCAATCATCACCAGCGGATGCGGAATCACTTTGTCCACCACTTCTTGGGTATTGGCGAACATCAGTACCGTTTGCGGTTTCGTAGAATTGTGCAGTTCCTCAAAGCGCTCTTTCGTCAACCTTTCGCCCGTGTCGGGAAGTTGCAGCGCGCTGTAGTCGAGGCCGAGTTTCTCCCTCCAACCCGGATTGAACAACGCAGAGTTAATGACGGTCATGCCGGCTAGATAGGGATACGCCTCGGTGGTGACGTCAAGTCCACGGGCACGAGCGCCTTCCACCAGCGACAAACACTCCATCGAGTCGCGCAAGCAGGTGCTATTGATGTGCACGATATGCAGTGATGCCCCCGTGATGGCGGCTGCTCCGATCACTTCGCTGATCGCCTCAATGTCGGAGCCGGGCTCTTTGGAGCCAAAACTCCGCACGTGCGTGTAGACTGGCACGCCGCGCTCCGCGGCCAGCCGAAACATCTCAACTACTTCCCACCGCGTCGCGCCAGGCGTGTACTGGATGCCCATTCCAACCGCCAGTCCGCCCGCGTCCAACTCCTCACCCAGGCGCTTCTGGATGGCCTCGATTTGTTCCGCCGTTGCCGGCTCATTCGTCGCCGGTCCACTTTTCGGCAGGATCTCCGGGATACCAGCATGAGGGCCGATTACTCCCGCAGGAAGTGGGGCGCCGAACACCAGCGCGCGCGCCGCTGCATGACTCGCCGCGGTTCCGTAATGAATTAGGGAATGTCCGTTTTTCTGTTGCAGGAAGCTGGCTACATCAGCAACACCAATTTCCATTTCGAGCGCAGTGGTCACGCCGTCGAACGCTTTCACCCGCCCGCTATCGTTGTCCTGACCGTGCTGGTGCAGGTCGATGAACCCGGGCGCGACCACCATGCCTTTTGCGCTAAGCACGCGCTTCCCTGCCAGCGTATCGGTCGAGATCCGAGCAATCTTGCCGTTGCTAATGCCAAGATTGCGCGTCGCATCGAGCCCTGACTCGGGATCCATCACCCGTCCGCCTTCGATAACCAGATCGTATTGCTGCGCGAACGCGCCTGTAGTCAGTATCAGGAAAAAGAAGAAAACAAACTTGCGCATGGATCGGGATAATACGTTAGCGCAGAGCAATCTTCCAACTGGAGCCCACTAGCTCCGCGTCACTCTTTGGTTCCCCAATCGGGAATCAAGCGCTTTTAATCACGCTGGAATCTGGACATCGTAACCTCGTCCGCCGCACACTCGCACCAAGATCGTATGCAGGCCAATGCGTTCGGGCCTCTTGAATGTCCTATTGACTATTCAGAAAGAAGGTATCTGTAATGCCTACGATGACCGCTGTCGAAAAACTAGTTGTTCCTCAACCAGCCAACATTCCACCTCTCACCTGGGTGACCGGCAAGATCGAACAGATCCTCCTGCAGGACAAAGAACATTTCTATGTGGTGGGCGTGAATGACGGAAAGAAGACCGTTTTTGCCCGGTTCGGTGACCCCTATACCGGGAAGAGTGATGTTCTTTCGACCACTGATCCCATGTACACCTTAATCCAGCAGGCTTACTTCCAAAACCAGGGCGTCGAACTCGGCGTGCGCGACTTCGGATTCGATCCCCAAGCCGGCATTGAGAGGATCATCATCGACCGTGTGACCGTGCATCATCTGTAAGACGCTGATTCGCCCGCGCGGCCACTCATTCGCCTTCGGCGGTGTGACACGTGCTCCCACAATGTGGGAGTTGGCTAACCCAGGCTTGCCTCGGCTTTTCGCTGCAAGCCTGGGCGCCGAGGTCTATCGCCGGTGATCGAATCTCTCAGAATTTGGTCGACTCGACTATGGCCATATCGTTGACTCGGGTGTCGAGTTCCGCGTGGCCACAGGCCAGGGTATTGCCCTGCGCGTCGAACTTGCATCCGTAGAGCCCGGCGATCGGCGCCTGACATTCGTTTTGCGCCAGGTCCACCACCCACCAGCCCGATCCTACCGTTTTTCCCATGAAATTCTTCTTGGCATAGACCCCGATCAGCACTCCGCCTTGGATCGATTTGCCGTGCATGCAGCGAAGCTCGGTGTGCGCGAAAGTATAGAGAATCTTTGAAGACGCATCCCACAGCATGTCGGCGCTCACCACGTTGCCCGCACCGTTTATGTCGACCATTTCATCCCAGAACGAATTCTTGGGATCGCCAGTATCGATCATCGCTTTGCCCTGCCCAATGGTCGCCTGTTTTCCCTGTTTCGTCGCGCTGGGTCCCGGTGACGGCGACAGCCATCTCCGCTGGAGATCGGGACCGGGCTGAAAACTAACTGGACCATTGACGGATTGTGCCAGGCACCCAATCGCCCCGCTGAAAAGCAGGAATAGTGCAAGGTGAAAAAAAGTTCGGTTCATGCTCTGATGTTTTCCTATAAAACTACGTTATTTCGACTGAATTCCCATCTCCCGCGCCAGGCGAATCTGGTCCGTTCGGTAGTCGGAGAGCGCTTTCTCCAGGTTCGCCGCGGCGCTGGTCAATCGTTCCGGAATTATTTTCCCCGGCTCCATGCGCTGCTGCACCGTCTTCGACTCCTTCGCCACAAACGTATAGGACTTGCGCAACCGTTTGGTGAGCGGCTTCAGCTCTGAATTCTGCGTCTTGGTAAACGAAGCCATGAAGCGCCCGTCGTAATGCTCCACATCGTCGAGCGCATCGCGCAATTCCAGCGATTTGGCGTTGATTGTGGGAATGTTACTGGCAGCGGCGCCCAGGGTTTGCAGCTCGCGCGACTGCTGCAGCGCCTTGTCTGTGCTGGCGAGCGCCGAATTAAAATAGCCAACCTGGTCGAGTCTCGCCTGGATCGCGGCCGCGCGCGTCACCGCCTGCAATTCGGGATCGTTGGGAGGCGCTGTACTGTCTGCCGGAGGTGTCGCGGACTCCGGCCGGTGGGAGTGCTGCCCCCATGTCGCGACAGACGTGAGTAGGATTACGACGGCAACTGCCAGGCGCATGGTGGATGCGTATCCACTCTCTCGTGAGTCGCGAATGAGCGAGTGGGAGGACTCATGATCATACACTTGGACGCCGCGCTGTTTCGCGGATCCGCATGTGAGCAGGGTCATACGCTGGCGGGGCAAACTGTATTGCTGATTGCTGATTGCGGATTGGTTTCTTCTACTTCACTCGCTGCAACTCGCGATAGGCTTCGCTCTTTGACACGCCAAACTCTTTCGCCGCCTGCTTCAACGCGGCTTTCTCATCGAGTGAGTCGGAACTCATCAACTCGCGCACCCGCTGTCCAACATTTTTGGGATTGGCGTGTTCGTGCTCCGTGCCGTCGGCCTTGCCGATCAATAGCGTGATCTCGCCTTTCACTTCGCCGCGTTTCTCCAGGGTAGCGAGCACATCCTCGGCGTGTCCCCGCAGAAATTCTTCGTGCAGCTTGGTCACTTCCCGCGCTATCACTACATGCCGCTCTGGCCCCAATAGCTCGACCACGTCCTTCAACGCATCCACGATGCGATGCGGAGCTTCATAGAAAATCTGGGTGCGAGGCGAATGGCGAATCGCTTCCAGCAAGGTTCGTCGCGCGCCTTCTTTCGCGGGCAGAAAACCACTGAAGCGGAACGAGTCTGTCGGCAGCCCGCTGGCCACCAGCGCCGAGAGAAACGCCGACGCTCCGGGTATAGGCACGATGCGAATGTGGTGTCGCACTGCCAGCGCAATCAACCGGTATCCCGGATCGCTCACCCCCGGCATACCCGCATCGCTCACCATGGCGATGTTGTCACCCTGCTCCAGGTGTACGATCAACTCCGCCGCGCGCGTGAGCTCGTTATGCTCGTGGTAGCTGACCGTGGTTTTCTCGATGCCGTAGTGGTCGAGCAACTGCACCGTGTGGCGCGTGTCCTCGCATGCGATGAGGTCAACTTCTTTTAGGACACGCAGCGCGCGCAGAGTGATGTCTTCCATGTTCCCGATCGGCGTACCGACCAGATAAAGGATTCCCGCTCCGGAAGCGCCTCCGTCGCGCACTACGCGCGTGATTGTCTTCACCTTTGCCATACGCCGCAAGTCTACACCCGCAGACATGTGCGCATGTCAAAACCGTTTCGTGGAAGCTTGTCGTTTTTGCGAACGCGCAACTCCCGCCGCTTACTTCTTCGAGCTCTTTTGCCGCGGACCATTCACGTCCGGAACGTCTTCGCCTAGCGCCGTCGCCAGATCAATCTGATGGTCCTGCTCTTGCATCAGGATTTGGCGAATCTGCTCCGCCATCGCATATTCGCCCAGCGCCTCGCACTGTTTGATACGCTCACGATAGTTGCGTACTGTCTCGTTCTCATTGTCCAGGTCAAAGCGCAACATGGCCTTCGGATCTTCCGACGTCTTGACGGGTTTGGGCGTCACCGTCGGCATCTTGCCGAGATAATCGATCTGCCGCGAAATAGTCAGCGCATGGTCGAGTTCCTGCTTGGCGTGGATCGCAAGCTGGTCCGCGATATTCATGTAGGCCGCGCCCTTCAGCACCTGCGAATACACCACGTAACCAATAATGGCCTGATATTCGCGTGACAGATCCTCATTCAGAAGTTCCGCCAGGCGGTCCCGCGTAATTTCTCGTTGTTCCTCTGCAGAATTCGGCTTTGCCATTCAAGTCCTCCATCGAAAATTGATGAAAATCATACCATTGGATACTCGGGCACTGCCCAGCTCAGGACTCGCGGTCACGGCCTCATTTCCGATTCTCGGCTGACTAGGAAGGCGACGAGCCACGTCTCTTGGCCGGACGGATATTTTTGGTTGGGATCGATACCGGCTTCTTCAGGCTAGCGTAAGCCCTATATTCCGCAATCAGGTCTATACCCTACCCTGGGTGTCTGAAGGCGCGGAGCTGGCAGGCGCGATGTGGTTGCAACCGCGTTGAGATAGCTACTCTTCTGTCGCCGTCGGCTGCTCGTCTTTCGGAGGGTTTTGTTTCTTTTCCAGCAACCGGTTAATTTCGGCAGCGAGCGCCATCAGTTTCTCAGGATCTTGCTCCTTCGATGCCATCTCGGCCAGTTCAACCCATTGCTCTGGATTTTCGGCCATTTCAATCTCCTGATGCGATCTCGAATGTCGATCGAACGCTTGGCGCTCGATCTTCAACAATGAACCCTGGTCGGGCTTCGACCACTCACGGTTTTATGCCGTCGGGGGCAGAGGGAGCAGCTGCCCGATCTTCTCCAAAAGCAATCCCGGGTCTTGGCCCTTCGTGAAGAACCAATCCACGTAAGGCAAAGTTTCCTTCTCGATGGAATACGCTGTAACCAGAATGATGGGCGTCAGCGGTCTTTGCGCCTTCATCTCCTTCGCCACTTGTCCGCCGTCCAACCCGGGCATCGAATAGTCGAGCAGTACCAGATCGACCGTCACCGCGGAGAAAAAACCCAATGCCTGCTCACCATTGGCAGCACTCAGCACGTTGTACCCCGCGGATTCCAGGACCTTCTGCCGCGAATACAGGATTACCGCCTCATCGTCGACAGACAAGATAAACCTGTTACCGTTACTCGAGCTTTCGAGAGCAGTTTTAAGTTGCGAAGGCTTGGTGTCTGCGTTTCCCACAGTAGTGCTCAGGTAAGAAAAACCTAGCCTGACCGTTGGTCGCTGTCTGTCTGGTACCAGACCTAAAGAAGAGAAAGTCGCCGGAATTCGTCTCGCACCGTGCGGTAGCATTCGCACGCAGTTTTCTCCAGACCTTCCCGGTCCCGAACCGTCACCACGCCCCGTGCATGGTCGATCAAACCGGCTCGATGGAGCAGTCCTGCAGCCAACGTCACCGTCGTCCGGGGCGCGCCCAGCATCTGTCCCAGAAAATCCTGGGTTAAATGAAGATCATCGCCCTCCATCCGATCGCGGCAGGCTAGCAGCCAGCGCGCCAGCCGCTCCTCGATGTTGTGTAGGCGGTTACAGGCCGCGGTTTGTGCGGACTGGACATAGAAGCCCTGCATGTATCGCTGCAAGTGGCGACGCAATTCTCCGGGCCGCTCAAATTCCTCTTTAAGAACGTCGGCATCGATGCGGAAGCCTGAACCCTCGATTTGCACGAACGTTCGCCCGGGAGATCCCGTGGCGCCCAACAAAATCGGCAGTCCGACCACGCCGTCGATCCCAATAATTCCCACCTCGACCGTGTTTCCGTTCTCCACGGTCACTACTACCGAGGCAATACCCGATTCCGGGAAATACGCGTAGGGCGCAGTTCCGTCGAGCAGTGTCTGCTCTTGTTGAAGCTTAACTTCAGAGAAGTGGGGTTCAAGACGCTTGATTTCACTGCTGGGTAATGCAGCAAGCACGCGGTTCCGGTAGCCATTATGTTTCGATGTGTTCATTTGCTTCCTCGCTAGCGCTCACGCCGCATCAGAATGCGCAAATGAAGCCAACCCCTTGGCCGGGATACGTGCGTATGGAGATGTGTTTAATTCAAGTCTACGCTTTTTCTTCGCAACTTGTGTGTCTGGAACCAGACTTAAGAGAAACGCAAAAGTTTAGTTTTTTCAGAAATTTAGCCGGAATATGACCCAGGGTTTTACTTGGAGCCCCACACACATTGCTACTTCTCCTAGAATCCCTACTATCTCGGGTAATTGTCTCCGCATCGTATATTGTCACTCTGAACGCTGAGAGATTTCCTTGTCGCTTTTCCGCCGTCTTCTGAACCGCAACCTGACGCTTTACGCTCAGTTGGACACTCTGGCTGAATGCGGTGTGGTGCCCAACCCAGGTATCGGCCCGGCTGAGTTGCTCGGCCTCCACGGCGAACGCGAATATGAAACCTCGCCTTTCAAGCTGTTGCTGTCGGTGCTTGGAACCGAGTCGCAAGAGTCCCCATCTTTACCCTTGTCAGATAACGTCTGGCACATGCGCGCCGAATGTATTTCAGGCCCCGGCGACTACGTCAGAGTGGCGCTGCGCATGGCTGCACTGGCCGCAGGTAGATTGCCGATCGAGTCGGTCCACGATGAATTCGACTGGCGTCAGGGAGTGGCTTGGTTGGGATTCACGCTGCACGAGCACGAATATCGCTGGCCCGCCAAGATCGAGGAGCGCTGGATCGATCCCAATATCCTCAGCCGCTTCGTCGCCTTACTCGACGACCAGGACACCGACCGGCGTTTTACCGGTCTCGATCTCGGCGGACAGGACTGCCTCATTGGTTGTGCCACCAACGAACAGTTCGCCGCTTTGCGCAAACTCACCGGGCTGGATTTCGAGTGGCTTGGCTGAAAGCCGTGCTCATTCACGAAAGAAAGTAATTGGGCACACTACTGCAGTAGTTTGCACCTTCTAATCCCTCTCGTTTTTATAGGCTGTTTAAAGTTAACCACTTGTGGACTCTCTAAACGGCAGTGCGATTGCTCACTGTCATTAGATGCTTGTGGTATCAGGAAGTAGTCCTTGCGGGATGAAGTTGCACTGATTCCACGATTCACCTCGCGCCACCGAAAACCCTTAACTTCGGCTCGTTGCAAGATGGCGAACCGTGGAGGAAATGTAACAAATGAAATCAATTTTCACGTCCGCTAAGGCGACACGTTACTTCGTTATCGCAGCAGTGGTGTTATTCGCCAGTTATGCTGTGGCAGGCCCCATCGTCTATAGCGGCCAAGACGACGGTACCGATAACTTCGGCCCCTGGCCCAACTCTGCCGCCGCCCAAGCCGCATTCCTCGCGGCTGCCGGCTTGCTTTCGCCAGTAAGCACCATGACCTTCGAGCCCCCAGTCGCGCTCGGCTTTTACTCTCCTATCAACAATGCCGGGCCCGGTGTCTCCATCGCTTTGAACGCCCCCAATTTTGGGGATGGCTTCTCCGGCGTCAGCACCACCACCTTTGGAGGCCTCTACGGCTTTAACACCACTCCCGGTGGCGCCCAGTGGTTGGGATTCGCCGGCGGCACGGCGACCTTTACCTTTACCAATCCGACTGAGTATTTCGGTTTCTGGCTGACCGGCCTGCAGACCTTCTTCACGTCTGGAGAGACGGTTTCGTACAACGGCGCTGATGGTCAGACCCTCAATATCCCAATCAACGTGAATGGCGGCGCCCAGTATTTTGGCTTCACCGACGCGGGCAATCCGTTCACCTCGGTCACCATCAACAACCTTCCGACGGCTAACGGCACTGACGCCTGGGGCATCGACGACGTGTCGTACAATGCCGGCTCTACTTCGACCCCTGAGCCTTCTACCCTCGTGCTATTAGGCAGCGGTGTACTGGGCATGGCGGGCCTCATTCGTCGCAAGTTGATGTTGTAATCGTCAGATCCCACACTGTCGTCCTCAGAGGGCCGGAGCTATGCGCTCCGGCCTTTTTTTCGACCCTGTTAAGCCAATCCACCCACTGCCTACTCGACAAGAACGCTACGACCGGCCCTTTTGAGACGGGTCTGAAGGGTAAAGTGTTGGCATTCAAGCGCAAGAGCTTGCACCCACTAATCGGCTACGTACTACCAAGCCATTGATTGCAAACTAATTGCAACAACTTGCAACGGAACCTCGCTTGCAACCCCAGAATTTGCGCCCTTCCTCACTGGGTGCGGTCACACTGCTGCATCTAACGGTGCCCGTGCCTTGCGATCACATTCGAGCAACCGCCAACCTTTCATTGGATTTCGCTGGCCGAAGACGGACCGCGACGAATTCGCGCCCAATCGCATTGTCGTCTCGTTCGTCTCGCTGCGCGCGCAACCTAGGAGAGTGCAATGCTGAAAGTCGAACGTTTCAGTTTGGTTGCTGGACTTGTCGCGGTGTTGTCGTTGGCTATGACCATCCCCGCGTCGGCCCAGTATTCGTTTCAGACAGTTATCAGCCCGGGCGACCCGGCCTTCACCCAACTGCTGGGCATCAACAACACCGGCACCATTGCGGGTTACTACGGCGACGGCGTCGTGGTTCCCAACAATGGCTTCACCCTGGTGCTGCCTAATAGCTACACGCCCGAAAACTACCCTGGAGCGGCACAAACTCAGGTCGTCGGTATCAATAGCCTGGGACACACCGCCGGGTTCTACGTTGACGCTGGCGGACTGACGCATGGCTTCACCAACATCGGCGGCACATTTATGAATGTCGACGATCCCAACACCACCATGTTCACCCAGCTTTTGGGAATCAACACGGCCGATGAAGCAGCGGGCTACTGGCAGGATGGCGCCGGCACACAGTTCCCGTTCACCGTCTCTGGATCCACCTTTACGGAACTTGCCGGGCTGCTGCCGTCCAATACCAGCGCCCAGGCCACCGGCGTAAATAATGCCGGCATTGTCTCTGGTTTCTTCGTCGATGGCAGCGGAAACAGTCATGGCTTCCTGCTCAACGGCACCACCGAAACCACCCTCGACTACCCGGGCGCGATGATGACCCAGGCTCTCGGTTTAAACAATAACGGCCAGGTCGTCGGGTTCTACGTTGACGGGTCTGGCGCCATGCACGGCTTCGTGTACTCGGGAGGAATGTACAAATCGGTCGACGATCCGAACGGTGTGGGTACGACACTCGCCAACGGTATCAACGACCTTGGGCAACTGGTCGGCTTCTACGTTGATGCAAATGGCAACACCGATGGATTTGTGGCAACGCCATCGCCTGAACCCACCAGTCTGCTATTGCTGGGCAGCGGAGTTCTGGGACTGGCAGGCATGGTTCGTCGCAAGTTGATGCTCTAGCCCCATTGCACGTGGCAGCACTCACTGGCCGGAGCTCCAGGCTCCGGCCACAGGCTGCCGAAGAAATCTTTTTTGGGGCAGTTTTGAAAGGGCACAGCTTTACAGACTGCTGAAAAACTCGCTTTTGACGTTGTTTTGAAAGGGCACAGCTTTAGCTGTGCCGTACAAGTCCTTTTTTTTTGCCATTCCGAGCGGACTTCAGTCCGCGAGGCCTGTCTTTTTCGCACATTGTAGGCAGCCCCTGAACAAGTCTATGGTCCGCAAATCCGCCGTTGCTTTCTTTTCCCGACTTATCACACTGCCTTGTGTCCTGCGTCCTATTTCGTCCGGCTCGGATTCGGTAAAAAGGCTTCGTGACGTAAAGGGATTGGTGTCCCTTGCCGACCGCCACGGCGGCGAAGCAGGTTGCTCTTTGACAATTCAACCGGGTCGTCTGCTCTCCGGCCCTCCTGTATGACTTGTATGATATGTATGACATATAGCGGTCGAGTGGGAGAATAATCGAGCCGCGTAGCGGCGGCACAATTGTGACACCGTCTCTGCAGTTCGCTAGGCATTTGCTTTTCGCACTTTTTCAGTAGCCCCTGAACAATTCTCTGAGGTTGGTTTGCCCTATCCGCAAATCCGCGGTTGCCTTTCTTTCCCGATGTATCACACTGCCTTGTGTCCTGGGTCCTATTCCGCTCCCGCTCAGATTCGCTAAAACAGTCTTCGTGACGCAAAGGGATTGGTGTCCCTTGCCGACCACCACGGCGGCGAAGTAGATTGCTCTTTGACAATCCAAACCAATCGTCGGCGCTCCGTCTCGGGTATGACTTGTATGACAAGTATGGCTTTTATGTTATGACTTGTATGACAAGTATGACTTTTTTAGGTATGACTTGTATGACGAGTATGACAACTTCCCGGCCGAAAACGTCCAATTTTTGCCGCTAAGTCCTACGGGCAGACATGGATACGTATAACCACGTATAGAATCAGCGTTTTACACACAATTTCCCCCTAAGCCATTGATTCTAAAGAAACGCGGTTTTTCTTTTATCTAGGTGCTAGTCGCAAGCACTCCAACCAGGGCGGTAGTCGCATTCCCTTCGGGGTGCAAAACATTGCACGTTTGCCAACCATAGCCATCCTAACTAATAGTTTTTAAAAGACTTAATTTGGCTCTTAAATTGCGGAAACTCCTGTGGATTGGGTCGAACCCTACAAGAGCTTAATCGTTCGACCCTGGCTGTAACTACCTGTGCGGCTTCCAAGGAGAGAAAATGAAGAGAATTCTGGTGGCTTTAGTCGCCTGTTTTGCGTTGTTAGTCGCGATTCCAGTTTTCGCTGGCGTCGTTGTCGTCGGGAATCCGGCGGATGTGGGTACAGGAAACTCGTACCCCTTCGGCTCTGCCTACGCCGGTGAATATCAGCAGGTCTACAACAGCGGCCAGTTCAGCTGGTCCCATCACCATCACCGATCTGGAGTTCTACAACACCCAAGTCGATTTCGGTGCTACGTCCATGAACTCCGGCACTTGGACCATTGGTCTGGGCACGACTTCCACGGATTGGAACACGCTCAGCTCCACGATGTCTGCGAACGGCAGTACCACGACCGTCTTCAGTGGCAATCTGTTCCAGCCCTGGGCGTTCGGAGACACGCTCGTCATTAACCTCACCACTCCGTTCACCTACAACCCCGGGAGCGGCAACTTGCTGATGGACATCATGGTCTCGGGCGCCTCCGACGGCGGGGGTCTCATCTTCTTCGACACTAACGGCTACAACGGCGGTGGCTTCAACGGCAACACCTTTATGGGACGCGTCTATTGTCCCGGTGGTACCGACTGCGGCGGCGTTGGCTCCGTGAATAACGGCTATGGCCTGGTTACCGGCTTTTCGTACGGTTCGACCACGCCTGAGCCTGGCAGCATTGCGTTGTTTGGCACGGGAATCCTCGGCCTTGCAGGTGTATTGCGCCGCAAGTTGATGCTCTAACTTCAATCTGCCACATTGTGGGACACATCGACCGGAGCCCGCTGGCTCCGGTCTTTTTTTGCCAGTTAGTTTTTCCCCCTTGCTACACTCATGCACGTCCCGAATGAACCTCAGCGACCGAATCTACCTGGCCGTGCATCTGGCACTGACCGTGCTCGTATGCGCCCGTTATCCACGCGTGCCGCACTGGCCGTGGTATCTCGCGTGGAACGCTGTGGCGATCGCTAGTATCGTGATTCTGGCCCGCAAACAGCGTGACGGCCGCTTCTGGGAATTCGCCCACGACTGGTTGCCCGCCTTCTTTTTCGTCACCGTCTTCGAGGAGGTTTCGTTCCTCTCGCTGGCACTGCGCAACGAGTGGCAAAACCCTCAACTTCTCTCCCTCCAGTCAGTGTTGCTCGTCGCGCCGCTGGCTGACTGGCTGCACCGCTATTCGTCACTGTGGTTCACCGAGTTGCTAGACTTCGGCTACTTCACCTTCTATCCACTCTATCCCGTGGTCGCCACAATGCTATGGACCCGCCGTCATATCCCGCTCTACTTCAACGGCTTTCGCCGCATGACCGACGGAATAAGCGTGGGCTTCGCGGTCTGCTATGCGACGTTCCTCCTGTTTCCCACGCGAAGCCCATCCCATAATGTGGGACTCGACACGGTTGCTTCTGCCGCGGCACGCTCCTCGGGACCCTTCCACTTCCTGGTCCGCTTCATCCAGGGAGGCGTAGGTGTACACGGCAACGCCTTCCCCAGCGCACACGTCATGCTGGCCTTCGCAGTGCTGCTGTTTGTCTTCCGCTATTTCCCACGTGCCGCCCTTGTGCTACTGCTCTGCAATCTGCTGATGTGCGCAGGCGCCGTGTACGACGGCTACCACTATCCCATCGACGTGGTGGCCGGCGCGCTGCTGGGAGTGCTGGTGGGAACGCTATTCGTGAGCCGAAGACAACTAGCAGTTAGCGTCGAACAATAAGTTTAATCTGGTGTGACGGGTGGGGTTCGATCCCGAAGTGTTCGGCGATCATCTCTAGCGAAAACGGTCGACCGCGCAATAGAAAACCCTCCGTTTCAGGGAGGGTCCGTTAGATTGAAATGTTGCAGTAACAGGACTTACGCCTTAACAACCTTGCCGCTGCGGAGGCATGAGGTGCACACTCGCATGCGCTTGTTGCCCTGCGCGGTCTTGGCCTTCACCGGACGTAGATTGACGCTCCAGCGTCGCTTGGTGACGTTGTTCGCGTGACTGATGTTGTTGCCCGACTGCGGCCCTTTGCCGCAAACTTCACAAACTTGTGCCATGAATTACTCCAGAAGATTCCCGAGTTGCGGGGCGAAACAACGATTATACCCGGAAATTCCGCTCTCCGGCAAGACGGACGTGCTTCGATATAGTAGATGGGCGCCAGCGCTTTGTTGCCAAGGGTGAGGATCATGTCACGCTTCCGCCTCTCACGCCGCAACTTCCTGAAAACTACCGGAGCAGCTGCCGGAGCGGTTATGCTGTCGCCACCTGATCTGCTGACTCAGTCGCCGGTTGCCGTCGCTTCGCTAAACGAGGTTCCCGCCGACTACACGCTCACCATCGCGACCAAGCCGATCGAACTGGCTCCCAACCGCATCGTCTCTGTCACTACCTATAACGGACAGTTCCCCGGTCCTCTGCTTCGTCTGAAGGAAGGCGAACGCATCACTGTCGATATTCACAACCAGACCGACACGCCTGAACAGCTGCACTGGCATGGGCAGTTCGTCTCGACCGATATCGACGGAGCCGCCGAAGAGGGAACGCCCTTCATCCCCCCGCATGGCAGTCGACGAATTTCTTTCGTGCCTAAACCTTCCGGACTTCGCTTCTATCACACGCATCTCCGCGCCGGCGCCGACCTCGCATCCGGCCAGTACAGCGGACAAGTCGGCCCGGTCTACATTGAACCCAAGCAGCACCCCGGCAACTACGATCGCGAAGTGTTTCTCACTCTGAAGGAATTCCAGCCCAGATTTAGCCATGGCGGCGACATGGCGAACGATTTCCTCTGGCCGGTGAAAAGTCGCGGAACTCAAGGATCGTGGCGAGAGCGGGATGGCGGCCTCGCTCAACAAAGGCATGCCGCATGGATATGAAGTCGACTACGAGTCGTTTACCATCAACGGCCGCATGCTGGGCCATGGCGAACCGATTCGCGTCAAAGCAGGCGAACGCGTCCTGTTCCACGTTTTAAACGGAAGCGCAACCGAGATTCGCAGCCTTGCTCTTCCGGGACACACATTCTACGTGATCGCAATGGATGGCAACCTGTTGCCAAAGTCGGTGCGCTTTCCGGGCCTCTGGCTGGGCACGGCCGAGCGCATTTCTGCGATCGTTGAAATGAACCATCCCGGTGTTTGGATCATGGGAGATACGGCCGAAGACGACCGTCATCACGGCATGGGCATCATCGTCGAGTATGCGGGTTACAGAGGCAAGGCCAGTGGATCGCACCGAAGCCCTTTAAGTGGAATTATGCTGCATTTCGGGAGTGCCAGCGGACCCCAGACAAGCCGATGAAGTGTTCGAGATGCTCTTCGAAAAGCAGAACGCCGCGCTCGAAGGCTTCAATCAATGGACAATCAACGGAGTTGCCTATCCGATCTGCCAGATGATGGAGACGCCGTTGTTTCATGTGAGGAAGGCAAGCGTTACCGCATTCGTATGCGAAATGCCAGCGATGACATCCATCCCGTCCACCTACATCGCCACAGTTTCGAGTTGGCGCGCATCGCAGGGAAGCCTACCTCCGGCGTGATGAAGGATGTCGTAATGCTCGGCGGATACCAGGAAGCTGAAATCGACTTTGTCGCCAACAATCCCGGCATGACTCTGTTTCACTGCCACCAGCAGTTGCACATGGATTTCGGCTTCATGTGCCTGTTCGACTACGTGTAGCGTTCGCGAACACACGGAAGAAGAATCTGCCGCAGAAACCACCAGACGTCCGCAGTCCTTCGACTTAGAGCGTCGAGATTTCGACCACCGGAATCTTCCGCAACTTGGCCTGCTCCAGAAAATGGCCGGTAACATCGTCTGGGCCGCGCGATTGTTTGTTCCAGACGACCAACGCTGTCGTTGACGTGTGGTTCTTGCGCGCCAGAGTTTCGGCCTCGTTCAGCAGTTCCAGGTTGGTTTTCAGGTAGCCTTCCTGGTTGTCCGGCAGGTTCAAGAGTTTGACCGTCGAACTCTTAATGACTTGATCGTAGAGCGGGCCCCAATCGCCCGGGCGGTCAGTCACCGACCCCTTGCGAAAGGCTTCCACCGACGACGGCAGCAGCACATAGCGCTTGATGTGCAGGGCACCCGCGACCTCCAGGGCCAGCAGGTCGGCGCCGCAAGCGGCGGAACTCACAAAAGCACTCGGCTTTTCGTGGCTCAGAAATTCCTGGATGCGCTTCCGCACTTCCTCAACATTCGCCGGTGGAAATCGCTCGGTCTCGGCCCCGGGAGCATCCACCCTCCGCCCGGCTTCGACAATCACCGGACCCTTCGCTGCATTGGCCGTGGCTTCGAACATGTTTACCTTCCAGGCGACCGCAAGCCCGCCCAGCGTCGCCACAAATCGTCTACGATCCATCGATGGGAGACCTCCGCTGATCGCGCGTTCGCTTTCAACAATAGTGCCAGATATTAGACTAGTTTTCGATTCAGTGTAAGGCCACGCTGCGCTACGGCATGAGGACCCAGACGCCGGATGCTTGCAGTTACTCCATGCAAAAGCGCGGGCGATGTCGATCGTCCCCGGCGCAAGAAATCCTGAACCTGTCGAATTATCTACATTTTCCGCCGACTAAAACTGAATCTCTGCCCTCTGCTCTTCATCCATTCTTTCGTATTTCGCGTTCCGAACTCGTCACCAATCTGAATCTAGGATCGACCATGGAGGCTGCACTATGAATTCTGGACTCGGGCTCTGTCTGACGTTTGGTATTGGCTTTGTAGCCGGGTTGCGGTCCATGACTGCGCCTGCCGTTGTCGCCTGGGCAGCGCACCTGGGTTGGATCAATCTTTCCGGCACTCCGCTGGCTTTTATGGGTTCCATTTGGGCGGTCGCTCTCTTCACGCTCGGCGCCCTGGGCGAATATGTCGCCGACAAACTCCCCAACACACCCGCACGTACCGCTCCCATCGGGCTGGGTGCGCGAATTGTCATGGGCCTGCTGACGGGAGCATGCCTCGGCGTCGCGGCTGGCATGTCCCTTTGGCTCGGAGCCATCGTTGGCGCGATTGGCGCGCTGGTCGGAACCTACGGCGGATATTATGCCCGAACCGGCCTGGTCCGCGGGCTGAAGGTTCCCGATATTGCCGTTGCCATCCCAGAAGACCTGGTCGCTATTGGGCTTGGCCTGCTGTTCGTTTCGCGGTTCTGAAACTCTGTACCAGGTAAATCGGACTATGTCCACTGCGCAGCAATACGACGCCATCATCATTGGCTCCGGCCAAGCTGGAACACCTCTCTCCACCGCCCTGGCAGCGGCCGGCATGCGCACTGCGCTGGTCGAGCGCATGCATGTCGGCGGCACCTGCGTAAACGAGGGATGCACTCCCACCAAAACTATGGTAGCCAGCGGCCGGGTCTCCTATCTGGCTCGACGCGGCGCCGACTATGGCGTGCGCACCGGCCCGATCACCGTCGATATGCTGAGAGTCCGCCAGCGCAAGCGCGACATCGTCGACAGCTTTCGCAACGGAAGCCAGTCGCGCATTGAAAAAACCGCAAACCTCGAATTGATTTTCGGTGAAGCCAGCTTCACCGGGCCGAAGACCATAGATGTCCGGCTAAACGATGGCACTTCTCGTTCCCTCACGGCCAAATATTTCTTTCTGAACGCCGGTGCTCGCGCCTCGCGGCCAAAGCTCGATGGCCTCGACGGCGTTCCTACTCTCGACAACATCTCCATCATGGAACTTGACGCCGTTCCCGATCATTTGCTGGTTCTGGGCGGCGGCTACATCGGACTCGAGTTCGGGCAGCTCTTCCGTCGCTTCGGCAGTCGCGTGACCATCGTTCAGTCGGGAGCGCAATTGCTTGCCCGTGAGGATCCCGACATCGCAGACGAAATCGCGAAAATCCTGCGAGAAGATGGCGTAGACGTTTTTCTGAATGCCAACGCGACCAGCGTCAGACGGGTCGGCGGCAACATTCAGATGGAGGTCGCTTTGCCGGTAGGTTCGACCACTCTCAGTGGATCGCATCTTCTGGTTGCGACCGGGCGCATGCCCAACTCCGACACTCTCAATCTTGCGGCCGCGGGAATTGAGACCGACAAACACGGCTTCATTCAGGTAAACGACCGCCTCGAAACCAGCGCCAGTGGCATTTACGGGCTCGGAGACATTAAAGGCGGGCCGGCGTTTACCCACATCTCGTACGATGATTTTCGAGTCATCCGCTCCAACCTCATCGAGAAAAAAGACGTTTCGATCAAGAATCGTATCGTTCCCTACACGGTTTTCATCGATCCCCAGTTGGGACGCGTCGGCCTGACGGAGACCGAAGCTCGCGCCCAGAAGCTGAACATCCGCGTCGCAAAGTTGCCCATGACGTCGGTAGCCCGCGCGCTCGAGATCGATGAGACTCGCGGTTTCATGAAGGCAATCGTGGACGCCGACACCAATCAGATTCTCGGTGCCGCGGTACTGGGGACCGAAGGTGGTGAAACCATGGCCGTGTTCGAGCTCGCCATGATGGGAAAGCTGCCCTACACCGCATTGCGTGATGGTATCTTCGCTCACCCGACTCTGGCCGAATCGGTGAACAATCTGTTCGCAACTATGGATAACTACCAGTAAGAGGCTGGAGAATGTTGGCACGCATCCCGTTTTCGTCCGGACACGCCGTTCCGAGCCTTGGCCCTAAAACTTCGGTAGCAGGAATCCCGTATGTTGGCGATGCTCCTCGAACGCCGCCCCAAATTGCGCTGTCAGCAAAGACTCTTCTCGCCTCGCCTTGAGCCAATAACCCAACACGACGAAGCCGACACCCAACATGCAACGCCAGCGGTCAAGCCCCAGCGCGGTGCCGATCGCTGCCAGAATCAGCCCGGAATAAATAGGGTGGCGGAAATGCGCGTAAGGCCCGGTGCGGATGAGCTGGTGGCCTTCTTTCAGGGTAATGCGTGCGCTCCAATACTGGCCCAGATGCCAGCGCGCCCATAGAGCGATCGCGATACCTGCCCAAGTCAGCGCGACGCTGAGGATGCTCAGCGACAGCGTTCGCGACAGAATGTGCCGCCCTAGCGCCCCAACCTCTGCTCTGTCACTGAAGATCAGGAAGAAGCCAACAAACTCCAAGGCGAGGACGCCGTAGCGCGATGCGAACGGCTCCCGGCTGACCGTCTTCCGCGTCTTCAGCGCGCCCGCCAGCCAGTACAGGACGAAGACGATCCACGGGCCTTCTATGAGATAACGCCAGTTCATGATTCATGGCGGCTGCTCCCAGGCAGTCCAGGACCGTCGGCCGCGCCGGCAAACTTACTGTTTCTTGGCGGCCTCGTCAATCAGTTGCGCGACTTTTGAGTCCGCGCTCACTGGCTCGACCAGAACAATACTGTTCGGGTTCAAGTACATGCGGTCGGGTCCGTGCAACTCTTTGCCGCGCTTCACCAGCACGTTGGTCACCTGTTTGGTTTCAGGATTGTTCTGCGTCACGATGTAGTACACGTCGGTCAAGATCGGATTTGACGTCCCGTAGCCCGCGAGCTTTCCGTAATAGACAGAATTATTGCTGAGCAGCACAGCCTGATACGGAGTGGTAAAGGTGACAGCGGTGGGTGGAGCGGCGCATCCCGACATCACAATGACGGTGACGAACATCAACATCAACAAAGACAGCGCAATCCAACGGTGCTTCATTCTGGTTCTCCCTGAGGGCCCGGTTTTGCTGGCCGCAATGATCGTAAATGGTCGGCGACAAATTGTCGCATTGAATTGATTCGCAGCAGACATAGAAACGGCCTGACTGGCATCCAATCAGGCCGCATTTCAGACGAAGTAAATCTACCTCTGCCAGCGACGGCGCGCGCCGTACGCCAAGCCCAGCAGTCCGGAGCCCAGCAGCAGGAAGGTTCCAGGCTCTGGGGTTGGATTGGTGTTGGTTGCTGCCGTAAGCTGCACCAAACCGTTGACATCATCGTAGTTAACCAGCCACTTCTCCGTGCCGCCATTGAAGATGTCGTTCAGGATGCTGGAGTAGGTGCCGGAAAGCTGTCCCGGGTTAAGCAGGAGGAACGTGAACGACGTGCCGACCGCCGGGTTGTACCCCGACTGCAGCAGGATATCGAGCGTCCCATCCAGCGAAGCGGAACCAGCCACGTTGACCTGACCGAAGGCGGTTGCGGAGTTGATCATCTCCCCAAAGGTCCCGTTGGCCAATTGAACGAAGCCTGGACCGGTTGCGGTACCGGTGCCCACTACGAACGTCGAGGTGCCATCGATGTTGATGGTCCCGAGGTTGTTCACGAAAGGTGGATCGATGGTCGATCCGCCCTTCACCGTAACCGTACCCTTGTTGACCAGTCCAGCCGACGCCGTCAGCACATCGCTGGGACCGTTCACACTGAGTTGTCCGGTTGCCTCGTTGGTCAGCAGGCCCGAGACGGCGATGGTGTTGCCCCCTGTGCCTCCATTAGCGCCGGTGCTCAAGGTTCCGAAGTTGTCCGCAGTGCCGTTGATTCTCAGCATGCTGGCATTCTCCAGATCGACCGTTCCAGTATTCATCAGGGTGCTGGTAAAGGTGGCTGAGGCGCCGCCGGTGAGTTGGAAGGAGCCGCTGTTGGTCACCGCGCCGCCGATGGTTGCCGTGTCGGTGCTCTCCATGCCGAAGAAGTTGGTGTTGTTCAGGGTGCCGGTGACGTTGAATGTGTTGCCACCATTGCCGTTGAAGCTGGTGTAAATGCTTCCGGAGTTAGTTACGTTGCCATTGACCTGGAATGTGCTGCCACCCTCAACATCTACCATTCCAGAATTGGCCAGGCCGGCCATCGTCGCGTGGTCGCCGGGACCGCCAAGCGTAAACGTCCCGCTGTTGGTCACGGTGCCGGTGATGGACAAAGTGTTGCCGCCGGGGTCGGTTGACAGGGCACCGGAGTTGTTGACGTTGCCGTGGATCGCCAGCGTAGTTCCGGAGTTGGCTGCTAACGAACCGGTGTTGCTGATGGTCAGCGTACCGCTGCCCGGCGTGTCGGTGAAGTTCTGCCCGAACAGATTGACCGCGCCTTCTATGCTGTCCAGGTTAGCGAATCCATTGCTGCTGCCCGTGGTAAACGTTCCCCAGAGATCAAATTGCGAGCCCGCCACCGCATCGGTGATGCCGCTGGGTTGGCTGGTCAGCTTCAAGGTTGCGCCCGTTCCGACAAACACATGACCGCTATTGCCCATCGTGGCCGCAGTGATGTTGCTCGCGCCAGTGAGATCCAAGAAGCCGTTCGCGCCGATGCTCAGCCCTTGAACAATCGTCAGGTTCTGCGCCGTGCCACCATCCGTAAGCTCGGAAGTGAAGCCGTTGATGGCGCCACCGACGCTAAGCTGGTTGACGCTGCCGCTGCCGATGTCAAGAGTTACAAGGTCGTTGCCGCCGGAGTAAATGAACGCGTTGTTATTGATTCCCGGCGATGTGCCCAGGCTCCACTGGCTACCGTTGCTCCAGACTCCAGTTCCTCCGTTCCAGAAATCATTCAGCGGTCCCAACGACAAAGTTGAGATCTGCACATTGTTCGCGTTATAGACCACCTGTAGCATTTCACCGCCACCGATGTTGAGGCCGTTGACCGTCCCGAAGATCCCGCTAACTCCTCCACCGGATGTCAGGAAAGTAAAGGTATTGCCTACCGCCGGGAAGAAGCCATTGATCAGGCTGATGTCCAGCGTTCCGCTGAGGCTAGTGCTCCCGGTCACGTTCAGCAGATCAAATTGCGAACCAGCAGTCAGGCCGCCGAGATCGAGTTGGAAGATTCCAGCCGCCAATTGCACGTAATTGCCTGCGATAGCCATAGCTCCTGCCGCAGCTGGTGTATCCCCGGGTGACATCGTGCCGCTCATGCTCACGTTGCCGGTAACTGTGCCACCGTTGCCGAGCAACGTTCCACCGTTGATGTTCACCTGATGGCCACCGGCCGTCAGTGCGCCATCGACCTTAGTGCTGCCGCCGCTCTGGTTGTAATTCCGCGTGCCGCCAGTGGTAAAGGTGCTGCCGGTACCGACGATGACCACGCCGGCATTGGCAAAGTTGTCGAACTGGGGCTGGTGAAGTTCCGGCCAGTTTGTGATGGTGAAGCTGCCCGCAGCTGGTGTTGTTGCTGAAGTTCGACAGGGCGTCGAGCCCTACGCTGTCAACAAAGGTCGAGTTTGGCCCGTTCAGATAGGATCGTCGCCGCATTGTTGACGATTTCGCCGCCGGTGATTGCCCAGGGGATTGATTTGCAGCATGCCCGGATTGGACACAGTGCCGTAAACGTTGTAAGTGCCACCAGTCAGCGTGTTGCCGCTGAAGTTGGTGAACGAAGTAACCGATCCCACCAAAATCGTGGAACCGCTATTTGCCTGGAACGTGCCGTTGTTGGTGACTGTTGTAGCCCCGGTGATGGACAGTGTCTGGCCTGCAGCATTCGCCAGGACGGTTCCGCCCGACGTCGTTCTGCAACGACATGCCATTGTTACCGATGATGCCCGCCCCTTGGATGGTGTTATCGACGTTCTCCAAGGTAAAGCCGCCGGCTGACTGGTAGATATATGCACTCCCGCCGCCGGCGGCGACCGTGGACAAACTAACGGTGCCACCACCCTGCAGCAGTACGTTCGCGGTATCGATTAGCAGAACCGTGTTGGTGGCGTTTCCCCCGTTCACCAGGATGTTGCCGTGATTATTGATCGTCCCCAGGAGGTAGGTGGTCGTGTTCAGATCGCTGGTGTAGGCGCCATTGATTGTGACTGCGCCCGCGCCAGTGCTCCCGTCCAGAATCGCGGAGTTGCCCGTTGGGGTTCCGAAGAAAGCGCCGCCATTGTTTGTCAGGGTTCCACCCTGGATATCGGCGTTGCCGTACAGTTGCACAGAGGCGCCGCCGCCGTTGGCGGCGATCGTTCCGCCCGCGTTGTTGATCGTGACGCCGTTAATATTCAGCACACCGCTGTTGGTAGCTTCGATCAAACCAGTGTTGGTGACGCCGGTACCCTGAAGGAACAGCGCATTGATTTGTGCTCCGCCATTAGAGTTGGCGTTGATGGTGGCCTGATTGATGATCGTCAATCCGTTGTTTCCAAGGACGCCTTCGCCTTGGATGGTGTTGTCGACGTTGGTCAGAGTCAAGCCGCCGGTCGACTGCTGAAGGACGGCGTCGCCACCTCCGTTAAGCGTAGACAGCGTCACCGTGCCTCCGCCCTGTAGCGTCACGTTGCTACTGTCAACCCACAAGATCGAGTCAACTCCACTCCCGCCGTTCACCTGGAAATTATTCCTGTTGTTGATGGTCCCCAAGAAATAGGTGTCGGCGTTCAGGTCGTTGGTATAGGTGCCATGAATCGTGATGGCGCCCGCGCCTGTGCTTCCATCCAGGTAAGCAACGTTACCGGTCGGAGTTCCGAAGAAGCTACCGTTGTTCGTCAGGACCCCGCCCTGAATTACGGTGCTGCCGAACAGTTGCACCGCACTGCCGGCGTTGGCCGTGATCGTGCCTCCTCCGGCGTTGTTGACCGTCACCCCGTTGATTTGCAGGATGCCGCCGTTACTGGCTTCTAATATTCCAGTGTTCGTAAGGCCGCTCGACATGCCGTCAAGTATCAAGGCCTGGCCCGATACGTTCGCGTTAACCGTTGCGTGATTCACCAGCGACATGCCGTTGTTGCCGATGACTCCCGCTCCCTGAATGAGGTTGTTGACGTTGGTCAGGGTCAAGCCGCCGACCGACTGCTCAAGGACGGCAGCGCCGCCACCGCTTGCGGTCGACAGAGTTACCGTACCTCCGCCCTGCAGCGTCACGTTGTTGTCGATAATCATGATCGCGTTGGCGCCAGATCCGCCGTTCACCTGGAAGTTGTTCTTGTTGTTGATCGTCCCCAGGAAGTGGGTGTCGGCGTTCACGTCGTTGGTGTAGTTGCCGTTAATGGTGATGGCACCCGCGCCCGTGCTCCCGTCCAGGTAAGCAACGCTATTGATCGGAGTCCCAAAGAAGCTACCGTTGTTTGTCAGGACCCCGCCCTGAATCACGGTGCTTCCGAACAGTTGCACGCTCGTACCGGCGTTGGCCGTGATTGTGCCTCCTCCGGCATTGTTAACCGTCACACCGTTAATTTGCAGGATGCCACCGTTACTGGCTTCTAATATTCCAGTGTTCGTAAGGGTGTTCGACATGCCCTCAAGTATCAAGGCCTGGCCCGATACGTTCGCGTTAACCGTTGCATGATTCACCAGCGACATGCCGTTGTTGCCGATGACTCCCGATCCCTGAATCAGATTGTTGACGTTGGTCAGGGTCAAGCCGCCCACCGCCTGCTCAATGTACGCTGCGCCGCCGCCGCTTGCAGTAGACAGGGTCACCGTGCCTCCGCCCTGCAGCGTCACGTTGTTGTCGATAATTATGATCGCGTTGGCGGCAGATCCGCCGTTCACTTGGAAGTTGTTCTTGTTGTTGATCGTCCCCAGGAGGTGGGTGTCGGCGTTCACGTCGTTGGTGTAGTTGCCGTTAATTGTGATTGCGCCCCCGCCCGTGCTCCCGTCCAGAGTAGCGACACTGTTAATCGGGGTTCCCAGCGTTCCGCCAAGGTTGTTTAGCGTCCCGCCCTGAACCGTGGTGTTGCCGAACAACTGCACAACGCCGCCAGTCCTGGCCGTGATGGTTCCACCACCAGCCACCGTGATCCCATTGATAGCCAGGATTCCGCCATTCGATGCACGAAGCAGTCCGCCCGCGTTGTTGAGGGCGCTCGACATGGTAAGCAGATTTAGAGCTTGACCCGATACGTTTGCATCGACGGTGCCGGAGTTGATCAATGACAAGCCGTTGTTTCCGATGACTCCCGTGCCCTGAATCGTGCTTTGGTTGGTCAGCGTCACGCCGCTCACTCCCAACTCAATGTACGAACTGCCGCCGCCGCCAGCGACAGTCAAAGTCAGTGCGCCCGTGCCGGAAAGCGTCACGTTGTTTTCTAGCTGGATAACTGAATTCGTGCCACCGCCCCCATTCAACAGAAACTGACCATTGTTAATGATCTGTGTCCCAAAGACATTCAGTTCCATGTTCAGACCAGAAGTCAGGGTGTTGCCGCTGCCGATCTGGAGGTCCAGGGTGCTTAGTGTCTGGTTGGTGTCGAGTGTGACCGTACTGGTCCCATCGGTAATGCAGGCACTGGTGGTGGAGTTCGGAACACCGTTATTCCAGTTCAAGGCGTTCAGCCAATTGCTGTTGCCGTCAGTCCAAGTCGTTACCGTGCCGGTCAGCGTGCATTGTCCAAACGCAGCGGCCTGAGCCAGGGTGAGGGTCGCGACCAGAGCGACGACAAATGCCAGGGTCCTGGATAGCAATGTCTTATCCAGGGTTTTCGAAAACGAAGCAACAGCGAGTTTCATTGATCCAAGCTCCTTAAACCGTCGAAGACCAGAAATTGTGGGATCAACCGTTTGATGGTTGATTGTTGAAAGCTACTGATTCCCAGACCTAAGCTCCTATGACGACCAAGGTGGTGCGCGGCTGGTGCCTTCAGGCCGCTAGCAGCACCACTTCTTGGCGTCGTTGTCGAAGAGTTTGCCAGCGTGAAATGAACCGACAGGCTGGCCATCCGTGGAGATAAATCCATAATTGCCGACAGATAGTTCAAGAAATAATTAACGGGAAATTCGCGGTTATGCGGAGCTGCCCGGGTTATACTCTGGACTCCCAGCCTTCCCCGGGCAAGGGACAACTCGGGACATCTCAGGACATATCAGGCTATGGTCGAGGAAAGGCGCAAGCGCGCACCGAATCGGCGGCTGGATTCATGGAAAGAAATAGCTGCATTCTTCGGGAAAGATGAACGCACCGTAAAGCGTTGGGAGAAAGAACGAGGCCTCCCGGTCCTGCGCCTTCCCGGTGCGCGCGGAGGCGTGTACGCGTTTTCCGACGATCTCAGCCGGTGGATGGAGACTCCCAAACTCGCCAACTCGAGTTCGGCGAATGGAAACCCGGGCGATCGCGATGTGGCATTCGCGGCAAGCGGATCAGTCGGTACCCAGCAAGGATCGGTCGCGGTTTTGGAGCTAGTGGTAGCTTCCGAGGCAACCTTAGCTCGCGCCGGATCAGAGTCGATGCGCCCGGTTCCCAAAGCTTGGCTGCCGCCGTCGTCCGTCGCGTTTCTGCTGGTCGCGATAGCAGCCATCGCCGGTTTGCTGTATCAGAAGCGTATGACTGTTTCCCGCAACCCACTGAAGGTAGCTGCGGTCGCAAAGTCGGTGACTCACCACCAACCCAGCCCCCAGGCGCTCGACCTCTATTTGAAGGGAAGGTATTACTGGAACAAACGCACACCAGCTGCGCTGAACCAGGCGCGTGATTACTTCATGCAGGCCATTGCCACCGATCCGGACTATGCGCAAGCCTACGTTGGCTTAGCGGATTGCTTCAACCTCCTGCGCGAGTATTCCGTGATGCCGGAAGACGAAGCCTATGCCAAGGCGACTTCGGCAGCCAGGAAAGCCGTGGAGCTCGACGACTCGCTAGCCGATGCCCATAATTCGCTGGCGTTCGACTTGTTTTACGGCTCACTCGATGCCACGGGTGCGGAACGGGAATTCCGGCGCGCCCTGTCGCTGGATCCTAACTGCGAATTGGCCCACCATTGGTATGCAACTTACCTGATGACTTTGGGACGCAACCAGGAGGCCTTGCAGCAAATTGAAATTGCGCAACAATTGAATTCATCGTCGACCTCCATCCTGGCGGACAAGGGATTGATTCTGTACTCCGCCGGTCGAACCGACGAAGCCATGGTCTTGCTGAAACAGATTAGCCAAACTGATCCCTCCTTCCTTTCGACCCACCGCTATCTGGCATTGATCGGCCTGACGACGGGAAAATATGACGAATACCTCGCCGAAGCCCGGAAGGCGGCGCTCCTTTCCAAGAGCGATACTGAGCTTTCCATTGTCGACGCGGCGGCCAAAGGGCTTCAAAGCGGCGGCCCACGAGGCATGCTGGAAGCGATGTTCAGCCAGGAGAAGACGCTTTATGCCAAAGGCGCGATCTCGGCTTATCGTCTGGCAGAGACCGCCTCGCTCTTGGGTGAAAAGCAGGAAGCTATGGACTATCTGCGAACCGCTCATGCGCGACATGACTCCTCCCTTTCAAAATTGCTCGTCGATCCCGAACTCCGGACCCTGCGTAACGATCCTTCCTACCGCGAGCTGATATCCCAACTGGGTCTTCCTCAACTCACCACTTCCTAGCCGGCTTCGTTGCACATCAGAATAAGAACTCTGGATGAAGTGGGGTAACGCCGCTTCCAAAAAATTGAGGCCACATCCCGGTCGTCGGAACGTAGCCTCATGAGGTTATTACCGCAGCTCTAGTTCACGTTTACGTGAATCGAGTTCGACGGAATGCCGTTCGTGACCGTCTGGAAGTCATATCCCCCAGCAGGCATGCTCGGCAAATCAAAATGGGTATATCCGAAGTGCCCGGGCGCGATCGAGTGCACATTCGGTCCACTCGGCCCGTCGTCATGAGTAAACGCGTAGTACACGTAACCAGGAGTACAGGTGTTTCCCTGGGTATTCGAGCAGGTCAGGCGCGCCAGCGGAAAGTTGGTGTCAGACTGCTTATCGTCGCCGTAAAAGTTGTTCTGCGAAAAACCGTTGAGCTGGAAACCATACACCAGGTTGTTCGTCGAACCACTGTGAAACGTGTTGGACGCCAGCAGGATCGTCGCCGGTACGTTCACACTCTGCTGCGGGTTGCAGCTCGTGCACGTCCACTGCGTAACTCCTGGCGCCGGGTTGTAGACCTCGACGTACAGGTTGAAGGCAGTGAACAGGATCTGCCCCGTGGGAAGGATCATCAACGCGCCATCGTACGAGGTGTCGTGCGAAGGCGGCGTGCAATCCGCCGGCTGCGGAATGATCGTCGTTGTCGTGTTGGTCAGAGTATTGGTGACGGGATCGTACTCGACAAAGTAGCAACCGTTCAGGAACAGTCCCGGACTCAGCATCGCCAGCACTTTGCCGTTCGGCTCGAGTGATGCCGGCCCATCGGACTGGCCCAGACCCGCGTCGGGAACCGGACCGACAGCCCACGAATTGGCCGCCACGTCGTAAACTGCCGTCGCATTCTTGTTGCCGCCGAAGGCGATTACCTTGTTGTTGTACATCATAACGGCAGCTCCCAATTCCTCGTCTCTGGAGTTATAGAGCAGGACAGGAATCGGCGGACCACAGGCCCAGGTTCCCACTCCGTTCGGATTGGTAACTGTGTACAGCTCCGAGCTCTGGGTGGGGTTGGGACAAGCAGTGACGCGCTTGGTATCGATCATCAACACTTGGCCGTTCGTCAACAGTGTGTAACCGGATTCGTCGGTTGTCGATTGCAACACGTTGCCGCTCGTGATCCAGTTGTTGGGGCCGTTGTAAATGGCGTTCTGCCGGCCAGTCGGGTTTTGCGAATTGCAGCAGCTCGATTGCAGGTCGGCACCGTTGAATAGCAGCACGCTCGCCGCATCACCGATTCTGCTCCAGCTTGTCGGTGGAGCATTTGACGCCCAGTTTACCGGGCCGCTGAAGGGTGTGTAGGTCCCGAGCTCACCCAGATTAGTGAAGGTCGAAGCGTTGGCGTTGTATTCCCCCCCTTCGAGCAGAACTTGTCCGCAGTTCATGCCGGGAGGGCAACTTGGTGTCTGAGCATTGGTTGTGGCATTCAGAAACGTCTGCGAGCTGAAGTACAGGGGCTGGTAAGAAGTAGGCAGATTTCCCGCCGGAATCCATGTTCCGTTTACGTAACTGCCATAGGCGTCAGGTACAAGGTAGTACCAATCGGTGTAGCCCCAGTTAAGGTTTCCTGTTCCATTCTCGTGGTGCACTAGGACGCGGCCATCCCTGAGTTGGACCATCTGTCCGACACCGTCAAACCCTCCGACGGTTACCGGCTGATTATTCAGGGGTGTCCACGATGACGACTGGGCGTGAATTGTTCCAATCGATGCCAGAGTTAGAACAGATGCTATCGCTAGCGTCTTAAAGAGTTTCATGTTTCCTCGTTTCTTCTCTCGGTAAAGTGGCTTTCTCTTTTGTTGCGGGCCTGAGGTAGAGCAAGTTCCTGCGGCTAAGGGCCGGACGACGCCGAGGCAGTGGTCAAATACACTATCCTGCTGGGTTCAGTGGACGTCGTTGCCAGAATTGCGGAGACAAATTCCTTGGGCTGCAAAACAATTGCGCATCCACCCGGGGGATTTGCCTAGAGACTAACGAGCACTTTGGTGTAATACAAACTAACGGTCGATAACTGTATATCAGGGTTTACCCTTGTCAATGGCCTAAAGGTCTAATGGCACTTTTATGCTGATTAACTCGCAATTAATGACGAAAATAGCTAGTAGTATTGATACTTTTATGTTGGCGAATTTGATAACAGAAGACCTCGCGGAAGAACTGTTGCTCACGACATCGAAGAGCGGAGCGCGATCCACCAACTGTCTTGCAGCGCCGATTCCGCTAGAATCCAGACTCCTCAGACCAGAGCAAATTCTGGTTGTGGATCGCTCGCCATGTCGGAACGAACCACCACACTGTGGGACATAGCGCGACTCTTCCTGAAGCTGGGCACGACAGCCTTTGGCGGGCCTGCCGCGCACATCGCCATGTTGCAGCGCGAGGCTGTCGAGCGCCGCGGGTGGCTCTCGGAAGCTGAGTTTCTCGACCATCTCGGCGCCAGCAACCTCATTCCCGGTCCGACCTCAACCGAACTCGTGCTCCACATCGGACGTCGTCGCGGAGGCTGGCCTGGTCTCCTGGTCGCTGGCGCATGCTTCATTCTGCCCGCCGCACTCATGGTTGGAATACTGGCGTGGGCCTACGTTCGCTTCGGCAAGCTGGCTGGCGTGGCCGGCCTGCTCTACGGCGTCAAGCCGGTTGTGATCGCCGTGGTCCTGCAGGCGTTGTGGAAACTGGGCCGCACCGCCATCAAGACTGCATGGTTGGCCGCAGTGTCACTGATTGCTTTGGGCCTCAGCTTCATCGGAGTCAGCCCGCTGCTGGTGCTTGCTGTCGGCGCTGCGCTGGCCGTTGTCACTTCCTCTTTTGGACAGTTTCGCAAATCGGCAAGTGTTTTCGCGTTGAGCAAGGCGCGATACGCGCTACCTGCCGCCGCCGTTACGGCAGCTTCGGTGGGGCTCTGGCCAATCTTCCTGGCTTTCGCCAAAATTGGTGCGATGGTATTCGGCAGCGGCTATGTCCTGCTGGTGTTTCTGCGCGCCGAACTGGTCGAGCGGCATTCTTGGCTAACTCAACAGCAACTGCTCGACGCTGTTGCCGTGGGGCAGGTCACCCCCGGCCCCGTGTTTACCACCGCAACCTTTCTCGGCTATCTTCTCCACGGGACTCGCGGGGCAATCGCTGCCACCATCGGCATCTTCTTGCCTGCATTTATCCTGGTCGCCATCAGCGCGCCGCTTATCCCCAGGATTCGCGCTTCGCAGACTGCGGGTGCGATGCTCGACGGCGTCAATGTCGCTTCACTTGCTTTGATGGCAGTTGTCACCTGGCAGTTGGCGCGAGCGGCCATCGTCGATTGGATCACCGTGCTGCTGACGATCCTGAGTGCTGCGCTGCTGTTCTTCTTCCCTCGCTTGAATTCAGCATGGCTGATCGGCGGTGCTGGATTGCTGGGTGTAGCCCGCTATGCCTTTCGATGACTAAACGGCAATAGGACTTTCGCGCGTAGACGCAACCTATTTCCCTGCCGTCGCCGGAGCCACGCGGTCACCAATCACCTTGTATCCTTCGGGAACCGAGAAGATACGAGCGTCGGGCTCAACAAGTTGTAGATTGCTGACGTTGAAGCTCTGCGTCCCGTGCAACGGATCCAGCCGCTTGACCACCAGGTTGATGCCCAGCTGTCGGCGAATACCAGAATTCCTTGGAGAAGACGACCTCGCGATCGTTGCCGATCGTGCCCGCACTCGTCGTCACTGTCTCGCGCGTGCCGATTGTCTCGACACCTTCGGTTTCGCCTTTGCCCAGATCCTCCCGGCTCAGGTAGCGTTTTCCGCCAGCCATCGGCCCGACCGGTTGCACCGGCTCGCTCACACTGACGTAATAGCTGGCGAGGGCACAAGACTTGGTGTTTGGATAGCAGAAATACTTTGTGTGCGTAGCCGGATCGCTGATTTCGATACGCGTGACCGCCGAAGGCTGGTTGCCATTCTCCGGCACCAGTAGTCGCCGCTCCTGATAGATGCGGCCCTTGCTATCCCGTATCACCAGCCGATGGTTGCCGAGCGTGACCGTGGTGCCATCGGCCAGTTGGCGCGTCCACGTCGCGTTGACCGTTGCGGTAAACGGCGCATTGGTGAGCGGCGCAATGAAGATATTGATGAACTGTTCGTGAGTATTTCCGTCCGGCGCATGCAGCGCGTCCGCAGGACTCTGCGCCGACAAGTGGACTGCGAGAAAGGTGACAGTAGCTGCCAGGCCGAGAGAAATAAGAACTCTCTTCATCGAAAACCTCCGTGGCGGCGCAGATATTTTGCCATAAATCACGAGGCAGGAAATGTTAATTTGGGCATCGAATTCCTAGCTCCAGCACTTCGGCGGGACGGCCAGCGATATGGCCGTGAAGTTTATTTGGCTGGGTTGGCATCAATGCCTGGAATCCAATGGATCGCATTGTCGTGGTACAACTTCTGCAAAACCGCATGCGGCAGGTTGAGTCCCTGCACGCGGTTCCCGCGGTATTCGAAGGCGTCGTTTGTTGCGAAGTAGCGCCATTCGGCCGCATATTGCTTTTCCCATTCCTGCGACGCCGCTTGGTCAGAGATCTCCGAATCAAAGTGAAGGTCGGAGCCGTACAGAATCCGGTCCTGATATTTCAGGATGAAAGCCAGCACCCTGTCTCGCGGTTGTCTCATGAGGCCAGGCACTCGCGCCGCCGTATCGACGGCAAAATTTGGGTAGTGATCGAGTACAGCGCCGAGATCGTCAAGATGGGCTTCCAGGCTTCCCAGATGCGCTCCAACCACGCGTAGTTTGGGGTTCATCGCAATTACGTTGTCTCTCGCCTGTAGAATTGCTTTTTTCTGCGGAGCATCAGGGTACCGCGACATGAGCCACTGCCGATGCGTCTTGTAGTAACTCATGTTTGGAGGCAAGGAAGCTTCGGGATCCCATGCGGCATCGGAGTCGGCCGCGTGGACGATCAACGTCTTGTCGTGCGCGGCGATGTCCTTGTAAATCGGCTCGAACACCGGATCATCCGGCAGCACATACTGCCCCGACTTGTTCTTGACCTCCATTCCCACGTTCTTCCAGAGCTTGGCCGCAACTGCACCTTGTTCGAAATCCCGATTCAGGCCATCGATCGCTTCTTTTGAGAAGTCAGACCTGTTGAACCGAAAGGGATCGAAAGTAGTGCATAGATAGGCCCGGCCGCGACTCGAAGCAATGAACTTCAGTGCGCCCTCCTCTTGTGGCTCCATCGAACTTCGAGCTTGATCGGTGTCATCCACATACAAGATGTCTAGAACGTGAAGGTTCAGGCGTTCGAGCATTCCCACGAGATCTGGTCCGGTCTTTGAGATGTGGGTGTGGGCGTCTATTGGAGCGAGCGACGTGAATTCTGCCAGCGTTTCTCCGCTCAACACGAATTGGGCAGGCTGCTCATTTCGACTCGACCGACACGCAACCACAAACACCAGCGGCAAGAGTCCAACGAGCAAGGCCATTCCGAGGACGACCCGTAGCTGGGACCGCCTCCTTAGACCGATAAAAAGACGCTGTAGAAAGACTGCTTGCCTTAGCATCCCATAGGCTCTTGCTTTATGTTTCGTAATAAATTATCAACCCGATAACTATGTATTTACAGCAATCCCGTTTACTCGCCAGACCAGACCATCTCGTGAAAGAGTCTGTCCATTTCCTCCGGCGAAGGCGTTGCTCCGTGATGGAACCACCACAAGAGCAGTGACATCAACGCTCCTGCGAACGCATGGGCCATGGCGGTGCGCTGCCCGGGCGACGAGAAGCGCGACGAAGCAACGACAACCAGGCGTTGCTCGATGGCACGAGCGAAATATTCCTGTGCCATCTCCTGGAAGTCCTGCATCTTGCCCGAAGCCAGCAGAGCCGACGGCAACTGCCCCATCTCGGCTACGTGGGCAAACAGCTCTCGAACCGGCGCGACTCTCTTCGATGCTTCGGGATGACGCAACAATATCGTCGACATCATCTCGAAAAACTCTTCCATGTCGCTCAGGAAGAGGTCGTCCTTGTCTCGGTAATGTGCGTAAAACGTAGAACGCCCGATGCCTGCGCGGTCGAGGACTTCCTGCACCGTAATGTCGTCGAACTGCTTCTCCTGGATCAGCGCGATGAGCGCATCCCCCAGCACATCGCGAGTGCGGCGAACGCGGCGATCGACTTTTGGAACTACGGCGGCTGACTTTTCCGGACATGTGGCCCTGCTTTGTTCAGGATCGTGGTAAATGGCGCGAATGTGGATTGACCGCTTCCGGGCCGGGGCCGCTAGAGTCCAACCCATGACTGACAAACAAGCGAGTGGGGTAGCGCTGATTGCGGGATCCGTGGGCTCGATTATAACCATGGCCCTGCATCCCAGTGGCCGCGTCGCCCCCGAACAAATGGAGTCCATGATCCGCATGTTGATCGGCGTGCATGCTCTGGCCCTGGCTAGCACGCCCGTACTGTTCATTGGGGCGTGGGGACTATCGTGGCGTTCGACCAGCCGCGACCGGCTGACCCTGGCTGCGTTGGTGTTCTACACCTTCGCGCTGTTGGCGATCATGAACGCCGCGGTCGCCGACGGCCTGGTTACACCCGAACATTTTCCGTCAGATGGTGGCTTCCGCCGGTTCACCCGCCGCGATCGATGGATGGAAGATGGTCTCGCGCTACAACTTCTACGTGAACCAGGGCTACGCCCAGGTGTTCGTCGCAGCCTCCTCGGTGGCGATCCTCCTGTGGTCCATTGCGATATTGCGCAAGCGCGACCTGTCCTGGGGCCTGGGAATTTATGGATGCGTTCTCGGGACAGTCACGCTGCTAGCTTTGTTTTCTGGCCATCTCCGTCTCGATACTCACGGTTTTGGCGCGGTCGCGGTTGGACAGGCGATTTGGTTCATCGTGGCGGGAGCGCTGTTGTGGGGAGCCGACGAAAAGGTCGCCGCCAACGCGTGAGCGCTCTGATTCAGTTTCGAGGGCTACGCGAGGGCGATAACGTCGATTTCGACTAGCACGTCTTTGGGAAGGCGTGCGACCTCGACGGTGGAACGCGCGGGCGGCTCGGCCGTGAAGTGTCTCGCGTAAACCTCGTTCATCGCCGCGAAGTCATTCATGCTTTTCAGGAAAACCGTAGTTTTGACTACCTGCGCCAGTGAGCTGCCGGCGGCGGTCAAGATTCCCGTGATGTTTTGCAGCACGCGCTCGGTCTGAGCCGCGACGTCTCCGGCAATGAGTTGCTGAGTGGCTGGATCCAGCGGTATCTGTCCCGAAAGAAAGACCAGCCCATTGGCCTTGATGGCTTGGGAATAAGGCCCGATCGCCTTTGGGCCCTGGTCGGTAGCGATGACTGCGCGCATGTGCGTTCTCCTCAAGAAGATAAATGGCTACGGGATTGTCGCATGCCGTAGAAGGTAAATAGCTCCCTTTCCCAAATCAGAACAATTAATTAAGTCATAATACTACTGTCTAATAGTCCCAAGCACTTTCTACATGTCAACTAGGCAAAACACAACAGTCGTGGGCAACTAACTGAAACTTCACCCAATATAATGCTGTATAAGTGCCATGTATCTCTGGCCTTAATGTGCTATATTGAAAATACAGGTTCCAAACATTGGACACACCGTGCGGGTGTTCTTAAGTGCAGACCCAGCTTTTTGCTGGGTTTTTGTTTTTTATTGGACTGTGATTTCGGTTTTGGGAAGGCAAGATCTCGTCGTTCACTACCAAATTTGACGACAATGGGTGCCGAAAAGAGAGCCTGTAGAATGGCGAGTGGGGCTGGGTAAGCGGCTCCGCGCGGGAGCTGCGGCGGGCATGGACATTACCTGGGTAACTGATCAGATTGCGCTGGGCGGAGGCATCTGGAACGACGAAAAAATGATCGAGGTGGTGCAGACGGGAGTTACGCACATCATCGATATGCAGATGGAGTTTGACGACACTCGGCTGGCCGAGCCTTACGGGGTCAAAGTGTTGTGGAACCCGACGGAAGACGACTTCCAGCCAAAGCCTGCGGAGTTATTGCAGCGCGGCGTGGACTTTGCGCTGGAGGCGATACGGGACCCGGCGGCGAAGGTATTCATCCACTGTGCCGCTGGAGTGCATCGGGCTCCGATGATGACGCTGGCGGTTCTGCAGGCGCTAGGCTGGTCATTGCCAGACGCGGTGCGGTTGATCGAGGAAGAACGCGACGTAGTGGATTTCGCGGACGTATATGTGCACAGCGTACAGGAGTTCATGAAAAGCTATCAGGAAGCGGGAAAGTAGCCTTCTGGGATCGGGACCAGCACGTCCTCCGTGGTGCTCGTGGAGGCTCTTCGACATTGGTCGCTGATGACGACCTCGCACAGTATGACAAGGTATTGAGGGAGGCCGGATGAGTCCGGCGTGGAGAGAGGCACAATTTATGCGCAACGCACACCGCCCCATGGGGCGGTTTTTTTGTCTGCTGCTGTGGATAGCCGCGGCGGCGTTGTGGCCACTGCCGGTACAGGGGCAGGCGAGCGGTCCAGCAATGACACAGGTGGTGGACACGGTGTATCGCGCCGATGGCAGCGCCGCAGCGGGCACGGTACTGATTTCGTGGCCGGCGTTCACCACGGCCGATGGCTACGCGGTGGCGGCAGGTTCGCTGAGTGTGCACCTAGGCAATGGCGGAACATTCGTCGGCCAGCCTGGCTCCCAACACGGGAGCACAACCGGCGGGCGTGTATTACAGGTGGTGTATCAGCTCACGGGCCAGGAACCGTCGACGGAGTACTGGGTGGTTCCGGCGACGGGCTCGACCAGTATCGGCGCGGTGCGCGCGAAGCTGATGCCTCCGACCATTGCGGCGCAGGTGCTGACGCGGGATGTCGCTGATACGAACTACGTGCATGTGGCTGGCGATCAGACGGTATCGGGCGTCAAGACGTTTTCAACGGTCAACGCACAAAGCGTGAACGGAGCGATGAACGCGGCGGCGTTTCCCGGAACGCGATATCGGAGCGAGGTAAATGCGGCGATTGCCGCTTGCTCCGGCAACATCGCCGGGCAGCAATGCGAAGTGCGGATCCCGCAGGGAGTGTTCAACCACACTACCACCATCA
This sequence comes from uncultured Acidobacteriaceae bacterium, assembly GCA_963696575.1. Classification (GTDB taxonomy): domain Bacteria; phylum Acidobacteriota; class Terriglobia; order Terriglobales; family Acidobacteriaceae; genus DASRAA01. The sequence continues at coordinate 27,718 of CAVOKT010000003.1, read as the reverse complement.
ACCTGACGGCCGGGGTGGTGCTGCGATGCTCGGGGCCGGAAACCACGACGCTGAATTACACGGGCAGCGGAACGGCCATCCGCTTTCGCGGCATCGGGAGCGCAGATCCACGATTGCGGTGTGACGCTGGGAACCAGCGCCCTGGTGGGCCTGGATATGGCTGGACATCACGGCATTGCGGACTCGCGTGTATCTGCAGGGCGGTGGCACGGCGACGACGCTGATCCGGGTGCACAGCGACGTCAACATGCTGAGCAAGGTGCGCGATGTCGGGCATCGTGGGGACGGGCATTCAGATTGATCACGCCACCGACACGTACCTGACAGATATCAACATTTATGGCGCGCCGGGCAATACGACATCGCAGACGCTGGTGGTCGATACGCTGGCAGGCGGAGTGCAAGTGGAGAATTTTTCAGGAGGCTACGCGGGGTTGCATGGCCTGGTGGTACGCAACGCCATGCCGGACCACGCAGCGGGCGGACCGACGTGGCTGTTCTTCCGGAATTTCGTGGCCGACTGCTCGGCTGGCGGAGACGGATGGCTGTTCGACAGCTCACTGGGCAACGCGCAATTGGGCGCGACGTTTCTGGATTCGTGGGCGGCGGGTGCGGGCAAGAACTGCACGAACAATACGGTAGTGACGCGCGAATGCGGCGGGCATACGCATATCGGGTGGACGCGGGATCCACATTGGCGGCGGATCGAAGATCCGGGCCAACGAGGGATCGGGCATCGCGATCGACAGCGCGAATGCAGGCGACATCCATATTGAAGACAGTTTCATCTACGGCAACAACAACCAGAACGCAGGCAGCGGCACAAGGCATCGACGTAACGGGGTACGTGGATGGGCTGTCGATCACGGGCAACACCATCGGCAACTATTATTATGAGCCGGGATATCAGCAGTATGGGGTCCAGATCTCGGCAAGTGGGTCGCAGAACCTGGTGATTGCCAGCAATACGTTTTCGGGAAATACGGTGGGCGCGATTTTGAATCCGGCATCTCCTGCGAAGTATGTGCAGTTTGGCAATACGAACTCGAATGGGACATCATCTCCGAACTCGGTGTTGCTGGGGGACGTGGCGTCGTTTGAGAAAGGATCGTCGTATCCGGCGGCGTGGATGGTGGCGCAGGACGAGGCGCGCCGGCGAACTTACAAGTTTGGATATGGGTTGAATTGCCACTGGGGCGGAAGCACGTGGCAGTTTGATACGGATGGGGCGAACAACGGGGGAGCGTGCCTGTTTGCTGCGGGATCGACCGGCGATCTCGATTTGTATACGGTTCCGACGAACGTTCCGGCGAGCGGACAGAGTTTCACACCTGCGCAACTGGAGAACTTCAAGCGGGTGCATTTCGATGCGGCGGGCACAGTGCAGTTTTTCGGCAACCTGAGCACCACGGGCACGCTCACGGCGCAGCAGGCTACGTTTACGGGAACGACGACGGTGCCGGCGCCGGTCAATCCGACCGACGCGGCCAATAAAGCATATGTTGATGCGAATGTGGGGAGCGGCGGAGGGGGAAACTTCGAGTTCTCCTGGCCCAATCGGCAACACGGCCCCCAATAGCGGACATTCACCACGTTATCGGCGCAAATGGAAGGCAAGCGTTATAAGGTTGAAGGCTTTCCTTCCGCTTGCACCGTCAATTCCGTGGCATACAGCACGCAATTTGATTGCGCTTTTCAGACCGCCTATTACGCGGCGCAGACGCAGTCGGCGAACCGAGACGCTGGAGTTGGGCAATGCATTTATCTGACCAATGTGGGATTGCAGCAATCGGGCATCTACGTTGTGAATTCATCGGGGCGGCCAAGACGGACACGACGGAAGGATTGAATGGCGGATCGGTCTCCGCATGAACGCCCGTCACCACACATGCGGTGGTGACGCTCTCCAAGCTTGCACAGCGCCCTTACGGAGTTCGCTGGTCTATCGCGATTTCGTGATTGATGCCAATCACAAATCTCCGGCATGCCTCGACGCATCGAGCATGCGCGAGTCGCACGTTCAGTCAACATCTCGTGCGAAAACGCTACCGGCCCGAATTATTGGGTGCGCTTCGGAGACAGCACTTCTGGAGGGCTACGGCCAGAACTACGATATGCAGATCGGGCCGATCAAGATTGTGTCGCCGTACGCCTACACTGCGCTGGCAAATGTGACGGCGAATGTCGTGGGCGGAGCCATCAGTACAATGGCTACACGGTCAACAGTGGAGGGACAGGGTACCTTAACGGCCCGAGCTGACTGCCTATCTAATAGGATATGGCGCCGGCGCGAATCCTTGTACGGTCATGCCAACGGGACTGCACGCGAACATCGCGGGAAATGTGGTTACTTCGGTTTCGTCGAGCACGGCAGCGTCCGGCTGCTCGGGCAATGTGTATGTGCGGGTTCCTGACCTTCCGGCGGCGGCTTACGGCTTCAAAAACGAATTCACGACCGACAGCACCTTTAGCGACATCATCGTAGAAGGAGTGGGAAACGTGGCTGCTATCTACGATGCCGGCAATGCAGCCAACGTGTGGATTCACGCCCATGCCTGGCAGTATCAACCGGTGGGAGTCGAATCGCATGGCGCGGGCTGGTGGTGGGGTTTGCAGTGTGACGCGATGGTCCACTACTGCGTCGATTTCGAGGGCAGCAACGGCAGTCCGCACATGCTTAATACCCTGGTTATCGATCAGCCTGCCGGTGGCAGCATGTACTTCCTGGGCTCGGGAGTACTGGACGGCACTACCAGGGACGATTATGCGCCGGGAAACATCGCCGCCGACTGGCACCGATTTGTGAGTTATGCGGTTGGTCCGGTGAATGAATCGGTCAGCAACTTTCAGAACTACTTTCCACCGCAATTTCAAGCCACAGGCTTCCAGAGCTACAACGCGCCGGCGGTGGAGAAGTTCGACTACCACGGATTTGGGGACAAGTATCTATTTGGGGATGTAAAGTCGCAGATCAACTTTAAGGACATCGTTACGCACTTCGCGCACGACGAACTTCGTCAACGGCTCGCTGCTACAGGGCTTTTCAGACAACGCGGTTACGCGCAAATGGTTGATCGACTCCTCCAGCGGCAACTTCGACCGTCAACAACCTAACGATCAATGGGACATGTACGGGATGCGGCGATCGGCGGCCCGGGGCGGGAATATTTTGTGAGCAAGTACGGAAGCATCCAGGCGGCGATCGACGCGGCGTATAACAATGGCACGGTACAAGGCGCAGGCGCTGGTGATCGACGACCGGACTGCGCCCTATAGCGGGCCGGGGTTCATCGTGCGGGACTCGGTGACACTGAAGCTGGCGGCGACGACGTACACCATTACGGGGACGGTGAGCAACAATAACGGCGTGAGCAATGTGACGGCGGGAATCATCTCGATGCCTGGGTCCCACATTGTGGGAGCAGGAACGTCGGCCAACCATGGCACGAATGTGAATGCGGGGGCGGGGCTGAATGCCGACGTGATTGCGACATCGACGGTGGGGACAGGCGCGGGAGCGAACGCGCAATGGTGGCACTGGGGCTCGATCGAGAACTTCCACATGAACGGCAACAAGGCAAGCCAGACGGCGGGCAACTGCATCAACGTGGAAAACATGGGGGAGACGGCGGTGTTGCGGGACGCTGGAGGTGGGCAACTGCTACGCCGATGACATCCGGCTGGAGGGAAATTTCGCGACGCAGTCGGAGATCTCGAATATCACGGTGAACAGCGCCGGGCAGTTCGGAGTGAACCTGGACAACTTCCAGGGTGTCGGGCGTGCTGCGCGGGTTGAGCGGCGACAGCAATGCGACCTCGATCATTCGCTTCAACGGCAACCAGTCGGCGACGCTGACGGTGCTGGGGCTGAAGTCGGAAGAGGAGATCAGCGGACATGATCCTCTTATTACGATTGACATGCCGGCGGATGGCTCGCAGCCGTCGCTGTACATTGTGGGCGGCTATACGTACGGCCGGCCGGGCGTGCAGGACGTGATCAAGATCATCAACGGGAAGGCCGGGGCGGCGACCGTTTGTGCAGGTCAACAATTTCTATGTGGACGCGAATTTCGTCAACGGGGTGAACGATACGGTGAACAACCGGACGTTCCTGGCGAGCAATATGAATAAGGTCCCGTTCTCGTATCTGCCGACCGGTTCGTACCAGAGTGGGCAGGCGTTTACGTTCGCGCCGGGAACGTTTATACAAGGAGGGAGTTCGGCGCTGACGGAGATTTTTGGATCGAACACCGACGGCAGCAGCATGATCGCGGCGCAAGGCAACGGCGACGGGACGAGCTACTTCACCGGCGGCTGAAGATCGGGATCCCGAACCGGACACAGTTTGGGCAGCCTCCGGAGATGATGGCGCGGATGGGATCGCGGTTCCTGGGCGTGGGCAACGGATACGACACGAACACGTGGGTGTTTGTGCCGATCTGGAAGAGCGGCGACAGCAGCAACCGCTGGATCGGCGATCCGAACCAGCGCTGGCCGGAGGTGTATGCCAGCGGACGTGAATGCGACGACGGCCACGATGGGGACGCTGAACGTCACGAGTTGCGTGGGGTGCGGCGGGAATAGCAGGGCACTCACCTGCTGAATTACCAGACGAACACGGCGACGCTGGTGGGAAACGCGGCCGACAAAACGATTTACACGTACACGCTGCCGGGAGGGCAGTGCCAGCGGGAACGGGAGTGCACTGTTACCTGAAGGCGCAGCGCGTGGCGGGCACGGGCGCGATCACCTACAAGTGGAAGTTCGGGGCGACCACGGCGGGATACGTGGCGCTGACCTCGAGCAGCGTGAGTATCGGCACGGATGTCGAGGTGTTCAACAATCCGGGATCGACCACGGCACAGATTATGAACATCGGGGAGATGCGGATCGGAAATACGATCATGTCGGGCGGGCAGTACAACGCCGCGGCGGCGGAGAACACGGCGAATCCGGTGGCGATCAGTGTGACGTTTAACGCGCGCCAACACGGAACGATCAAAGGAGTGACGTTCAAGTGCATGGCGGAGCAGTAGAAAGAGCGGATTCACCACGGGGCAAGAGAGCACCGGACGATTGCGGCAGCAGCTGGGAGCATGCGATCAGGCCTTGCGAAAGACCGACGGCAGAACGAGGTCCCTTTCAGGGGGTAAAGCCCGGGGTATCCAGAGTCTTAGCGGCCGGTGAAGCCGTGCCTAAGAGACCACATGCGGGGGAATAGCGGGCCTTCGACGCGGCAGGAGACGGGTAGATCCCCACATATTGTGGGCAGAGATCAGGGTATGTGGACCCCACGGTGTCCAGCATCAAGATGACAGATGGCAACAGCATGACAGGAGAATGTGAGGTAGCGGAATCACCAAGCAACTTGGGGTGAGGGCGCGCGTGACAGAGAGTTTCACCTAGTCTGACATTGTGAGGGCAGATCCCCACATATCCCAAAATCAGGGATATGTGGGCCACCCAACGAATGAGACATGTGAGTGGCCACCTCGATGTCTGACAGAGTGAGACCCAGAATAGATTACGCGTGCAATTAGCCGGCGGAGACTTCAATGTCCCATCCTTTCGCCGCCTACCGGCCGAAAGATGGGAACCCAGGGATCGGAATCCCACATATCCCAAAACCGGGGATATGTGGGCCACCCATGAAGAGGATCCGGCGGTTTTGTTGTATTTGCGGGGCGCCCAAGGCGGGTGCTGCCCCAACTTCGAGGAGAGTTCGCGCAGGTATCGCCCAAAAGCGGCGCGCGAATGGAGGCACCGAGCAGTTCGTAGGGACGGCCAGTCCCCGCAGTGTGGCGCCCACTTTTCAGGGGTGAACAGTGAGCGCGACCGAAGTAGTTGAGACAGAACTGGGCAGAACAGGGGAGAGCTAGACAGCAAGGAACTAAAGATCGGTTGGCAGTCGCCGGTTGTCAGTTGAGGCCATGAGCGGCCCATGATACGAAGTAGCCAATCGTATGGACGGCAAATCAGCAGTTAGGCAGTAGGCGGCGACGGAGCCGTACCCCTTCAACAGTAAGCAAAGCATGGACGGTAGAGACGGGGCACCCAGCAGCGATGCAGGGGCACCCGAGTGCCCAGATGGCCGGCAGACTGAGCTGCCCAGAACAAGATAGTGGGCCACCTGACGCTGGTCTTACGGCACAGCCTACCTGCGAATCGGCAATATGTGCCCTCAGGCGACAGCAGGATGAGCCTCCGGCGCTGACGGACGAGCAAGTCAGCATTCTTACGGATTTGTTACCGAGACGCCGGAGAGACGAGGGCCGAATTAACGCGCGCAGCAGAAGAAGCTGGCGAAACAACGAGCGAGGGTCGAGGATGCACCGGGAGCTGCTGATCCAGTTCGGTCGAGCAACTGGACAACAGCGACCGAATGTGCAGCATTAAGGAGGGAGGACGACACGCACAAGGTTGCGGCGCGGGAGTTCCTGATGGCGAAGTGGCTGAAGATCAGGAACAGAACGCGGCGGCTGCAGGCTTGCAGGGTAAACGCGGTGCAGCGGGAGTATGCGAAAACCGCGGCGAAACGGAACATCGTGTTGAAAGCGCGGCAACTGGGGATCACAACCTACGTGGCGGCGCGGTTTTTTTTGAACTGCATCACGCGGCCGGGAACGCTGTGCGTGCAAGTGGCGCACAACCGCAGTCGGCGGAAGAGATCTTCCGCATCGTGCACCGGCTGCTGGCGAACCTGCCGGACCATGTGCGCAAGGGAGCGCTGACGACATCGCACGCCAACGTGCGGCAGATCGTGTTCCCGCACATGGATTCGTCGTACCGGGTGGAGGCGGCGAGCGAAAATGCGGGGCGCGGATTGACGATCCAGAACCTGCATTGCTCGGAGGTATCGCGATGGCCGGGGGACGCGGCGGCAACGCTGGCGGCGTTGCGGGCGGCGGTGCCTCCGGATGGGGAGATCGTGCTGGAGTCAACGGCGAACGGGGCGGGCGGATGCTTCTATGAAGAGTGGCAGCGAGCGGAGCAGATGGGCTACTCGCGGCACTTCTTTCCGTGGTGGTGGGAGCCGAGCTACAAGCGGCCAGCGGAGATTGTGGAGTTGACGGATGACGAACTGGAGCTGATGGCAGAGCACGAATTGACGGCGGAGCAGATTGCGTTCCGGCGGGAGGTGCGGGCGAACTTCGGGCGGCGGGCGAAGGAGGAGTACGCGGAGGACGCGGAGAGCTGCTTCCTGGCGTCGGGCGATTGCATTTTCGATGTCGAAGTCATCGAGCAGCGGCTGAAGGAGCCTCTGCACGCCATCAAGGACAGAGGACAACGGAAGGCTGCTGGTGTACTCTGCCAGCGAAAGACGGATAAGGAGTACATCATCGGGGTGGATCCGGCGGGCGGCGGGAGCGATGGCGACTACGCGTGCGCGCAGGTGATTGAACGGGCGATCGGGCATGCAGTGCGCCGAGTTGCGCGGACACTATACGCCGGAAGAGCTGGCGGCGCGGGTGGCGATGCTGGCGCGAGAGTACAACAACGCGCTGGTGGCGGTGGAACGAAACAATCACGGCCATGCGGTGCTGAGCTCACCTGGCGATGACCTGCGCCGATGTGCCGTGCGCTATCACGTGAAAGGACAGGCGGGATGGCTGACGTCGGCGGCGACGCGTCCGAGAATGCTGGACAACCTGGCGGCAGTGCTGGCGGCAGCGCCGTTCCTGTTTAACAGTCCGAGGCTGCTGGAGGAGTGCAAGACGTTTGTGCGGCGTCCGGATGGTACGACGGCGGCGGCGAACGGAGCGCACGATGACACGGTGATGGCGATGGCCATTGCGCTGGCGGTGAGGGCGGACGAGGCGGGACGGAGCCGGGGATGCGGGCGCAAGTGGAGGTGGGAGTGCTGTAAGAAAGTGGTTGGTGGATAGTGGTTAGTGGATAGTAAAGGCGGAGATTCCTGGGTTCGCGCTTGCCCCCACGGCGAGAACTCAGGATGAGCTGCAGTTCGCAAGTAGCTAAGGCGGGGAGCGGAGTTCGACCCAGGTTAGCGCCTAAAACCGCGGCGCGACCCTTCGACAAGCTCAGGGCAGGCTCTGGGCACCCAGCATTCCCCGCATTCCTGTGGGTCCCAGATCGGGAAATGCAGGTTACTGAAGTCACATTGGGTGTGATGGGAGACGGCGAGCGCGAGGGTGCGAGTGGATAGGCTGGAGGGTGATAAGGAAGGGGTAGCTGGTCACTGGTGACTGGTAAAGCCGCGGTCGACGCCGCGATGCAAGCTGGAAAGTGATCTTGACTGCGCGCAGCAGTCATGAGGGGCCCGATCTTGCTGATTAGCGCGGTGCAACACGTACGGAGGATGCGGGGCGGAGCGCAGAGCCACATGATGCGCTGCGCCGATGGGAATTATTACGTTGTGAAGTTTCAGAACAATCCGCAGCATACGCGGGTGCTGGTGAATGACTGGCTGGGGACGCGGCTGGGAGAGATGATTGGGCTGCCGATGCCGGCGGTGGCGGTGGTGGATGTGCATCCGTGGCTGGTGGAACATACTCCGGAGCTGCGGTTGGAATTGTGCGGGCAGCGGAGGATGATGACGGCGGGGTTGTCGTTTGGATCGCGGTATGTGGTGGCTCCGACGGAGGGGCAAGTTTATGACTACCTGCCCGAGGCGATGATGGCGCAGGTGCGGAATGTGCGCGATTTTGCGGGAGCGCTGGCGCTGGATAAATGGACGTGCAACGCCAATGGGCGGCAGGTGGCGTTCTGGAAGAAGGGCCGGGAGCGGAAGTTTCACGCCAGCTTCATCGACCAGGGATATTGCTTCAATGCAGGAGAGTGGAGTTTTCCGGATGCTCCGTTGCGCGGGGTGTTTGGGCGGAACGATGTTTATGCGAGTGTCACAGGGTGGGAGTCGTTTGAACCATGGTTGAGCCGGATTGAGGCGTTTCCGGAGAGTTCGGTGTGGGCGCTGGCGGAAGAGATTCCGCCGGAGTGGTACGGGGGGGAGCGGAGGAGTTGGAGAAGTTGCTGCGAACGCTGCTGGAGCGGAGAACGAGAGTGCGGGAGCTGATTCTTGTCGTTTAGGAATTCGTCGAGGAATCCGTTTGTGAATTGGAGAGGAAGTGTTGTGAATTAGCGAGTAACGAGTAGCTGGTAACTAGTAACTGGTGAAAGGCATGAGGTATGAGGGATTTTCAGGCAACTCGAGGTTTGGGCAGAAGCGCATCGGCTTAGTTCTGGCGGTCTATCGAGCTGACGGCAGAAATTCCCTAAGCATGAGCTGTACGGACTCACGAGCCAGATGCGGCGATGCAGTGCGTCGATCGCGGCCAATATTGCTGAAGGATGCGGACGTACGGGGAATGGGGACTTGCATCAGATTTCTGAGCATCGGCGATGGGTTCCGCCGTCGAGTTGGAGTACTTCCTGCTGTTGTCGCGGGATCTTGGGCTTGGTGAATGACTGGAGAAACGAATGACGCAGATGAGCTGTTCGAGCATGCTGGGGTCGCTGTCGGAAAAGTGGAGCGGATGCAATGACGTTCAGCTGGATTCGTAACAGTTGGCAGCTGAGCGTGTACGAGGTAGCAGTCGACCGACTACCAGCTAATTGCTAGTTGCTAATTGCTCGAATGGCTGAGTTGAAACAGTGCGAGTTTTATCTGCTGCGGTATGTGCCGGACGCGGTGAAGGACGAGTTCGTCAATCTGGGCGTGGTGCTGCTGGAGACGGGCACGGGCGACGACCTTTTTACCGACGTGCGCTTTACGCGCGACTGGCGGCGGGTGCGGTGTCTCGATCCCGAAGCCGATGTGGAGTTGCTGGAGTCGTTCGAGGGCGAAATGCGGCGGATGCTGCAGTCGCGGGCGGCGGAGGTCATTAATTATCGGGGGCCGATGTCGCGGCGGGAATGGCTGCTGCGGTTGTTGGAGGATGGATTGTCGAACACGCTGCAGATTACGCCGGCGAAGGCGGTGCTGACGGAGTCTCCGCAGAAAGAGTTGGGAGTGCTGGCGCAGATGTACCTGGAGTCGGCGGCGCATGCGCGACGGGCACAGAGCGGACGGCGGGTGATTTATGCGGCGATGCGGGAGGCGTTCGAGGGCGCAGGAGTTTGGGCGTTGGGGCGTCGCGATATTGCGCTGGCGAATTATGGGAGCAAGGGCGATCCGCTGAAGATTGATTTTGGGTACAGGCCGAATGGAGTGATCAAGATGTTCCAGGCGGTGTCGCTGGAGACGGACGTGGATGCGGCGAAGGTGCTGGCGTTCAGCTATCCGGCACTGAGGGAAGGATTGCGACGGGCGGAGAATGCGGGAAGCGAGTTGACGGCAGTGGTGGAAGACGGGCTGAGACGCGAGGATGAGGCGATCGGGTTTGCGTTGGCGACACTGGCGGCGAGCGACATTCGCGTAGCGGCGGTGAGTGAGATGCCGGGGTATGCGGAGCGGGCAAGGGTGGAGATGGGGGTTTAAGAGAGTGGTTAGTGGCTAGTGGGTAGTGGATAGAAAGGCCCGAGCAATCAGAGTTGTTCACCAGCGCTCCGAGAGGGGCGCTTTTCTTTTGGAAGCGAGAGCTCATGAACATAAGAAATGGTTGGAGCGGCGCGATGCGCCGGGTGGCGGGAGTGCGCGGCAGGGGCGTGGCAGGGGCTGCTGAGAAGCACCGAAGAGCAGATCCCCCGGGAGCTGAGGCCCCCGTGATTTCATAACAACGACGGCTCCTAACGAGGTCCGAGTAAGCTTGATTTTGCAAAAGACCAAGACTCGGACGAAAGGAGCCGCCATGAAGATTATAGGTTGTGATTTCCATCCGAGTTTCCAACAAATTGCCATGGTCGATAGGGAAACGGGCGAGTACACGGAACGCAAGCTGACGCCGGAGGAGGCGCGGCAGTTTTATGCCGAGCTGAAAGGGCCGGTGCTGGTGGGCATGGAGGCGTGCGGCAACACGCTGTGGTTCGAGCGCCTGCTGGCTTCGCTGGGCATTGAGTTGTGGCTGGGCGATGCCGGCAAGATCCGGGCCATGGAGGTGCGCAAGCAGAAGACGGACCGTCGCGATGCGCAGCTGTTGCTGCGCTTGTTGCTGGAGAACCGCTTTCCCCAGGTGTGGGTGCCGAGCGTGGCAGCAGCGCGATCTGCGGCAGTTGCTGTTGCATCGTCACAAGCTGGTGGGCATGCGGCGGCAGGTGAAGAACGAGTTGCAGCATCTGGCGCTGAATCAGGGAGTGCAGCAGAAGCGCAAGCTGTGGAGTGCGGCGGGACGCCAGCGGCTGGAAGAGCTGCCGCTGACGGGCTGGACGGCACAGCGACGCGAGGATTCGCTGCAACTGCTGGATGAGTTGGACCGCCGCATGCCGAAGCTGGATATGGCGGCGCAGCAGGAGGCGGAGAAAGATGCGGTGGCGCGGTTGTTGCAGACGCATCCCGGAGTCGGTCCGATCACGGCTCTGGCCTTTTCGCTGACCCTGGGCCCGATCGAGCGCTTCGCCCGCAGCCGCCAGGTGGTCAGCTACCTGGGGCTGAATCCGGCGGAGCATTCCAGCGGAGGGCGGCAGCGGCTGGGCGGCGATCAGCAAGCAAGGCAATCCCATGCTACGCAGTTTGTTGGTGGAAGCGGGACAGAGCGCGGCGCGTTCGGTCCCAGAGTTGAAGCGCGCTTACCAGAGGCTGAAGCACAGAAAGCATTCTGGCGTCGGCCAAGGTCATGGTGGCGCGCAAATTGGCGGTGCGGCTGTTTTGGATGTGGAAGACGCAGCAGCCCTATGCCGCCGCTCGCACGCAGGGCAGCCCGAGTCATCCTGTGGTAGCGGTTAAGACCGGCCGCTTGAGTGGGCACCCTGCCTCCCAGAAGAGTCTGGGAGTTCGAAGACAAGAATCATGGTCGCCCGTTGGCGATCGAATAGATGGTTGGTGGAGTCGAAAGGCTGCCATCGGTGATTCAAGAAGAGCGCGAGTCTTGGTCTTTATGCAAAGAGGTCGATTTCCAATAGAGCGAAATGGCGCATGGAAAAACCCCGACGCCGACGCCGAACGTATGCCCTTGACAACGCCGTCGTTGTTATAGAAGGGATGACAATTATAAGACGTTTAACGGCGTACCTCTTCGACATGCTCAGGGCAGGCTCTGAAGGCGTGCCCTTTCAAAACAGCGACACAACATTGCGGGTTCCAAGTGTTAAGCCTTCGACCTCTTGTTGATGGTGCGGCGATGGGGGCAATGCAGGCCGCGGCGGGCAACGGCGCTCAGAACGAGACCGCACGGCGGACGGTGCCTCTGCCTTCCATCTTGACTCAGGGAGCACCCACGCCGATGCGCGCGGAAGTCATGCCGAAACCGACGCCGGCCAACCTGCGCCGTTTTGCGGAAACTCCGGTGGCGCGCCGCGCGATCAACACTATTAAGGACCGGATCGCGGGCATGGGCTGGCGGATCCAGCCGCGGCAGGACGGGTGCTCGGCCACCGACGGCCCTTGAACTGACGCGCGCATCGCGCAACTCACCGAGAACTTCGAGCAGCCGAACCCGGACGATTCGTTCCGTTCGTTCACCGAGCAAATTCTTGAAGATGTGATCGTCGGAGGCTTCGGCGCGGTTGAGCTCGTCCTGACGGCGATGCACAGCGCGCCGCTGTGCTGTGGCCGGTGGATGGCGCGACGATCCGGATGCGGCCCGACTGGGATGGGGGCCCCACGTCGGCCCGCTACGTGCAGGTCACGGGCAGTTTAGGCCGGACGCGGACAGATCACGCTCGCCGATGACGAGCTGATGTACATCCGGCTGAATCCGCGGACGCACACGCCGTTCGGCCTCGGCCGCCTGGAAGTGGCGTTCGAGACGATCAACGAGTTCCTGGGCGCACACCGTTACGCGGCGCGCCTGGCGAGCAACTCGGTCGTGCAATACGCGCTGTGGCTGCAGGATTTGACGCCGACGCATCACGAGCGGCTGATCCGCTGGTGGCAGGACGAGATTGAGGGCACCGGCCGCGTGCCGATTTTGTCGGTGGAGCAGAAGCCGGAGGTGCTGCGCTTTGGCGCCGGCACCGACGCTGACCTGCGCCTGAGCTGGCAGCAGTTCCTGATCCGCATTATTGCCGACGCGTTTGATTTACCTCCGATGCTGCTGGGTCTGGAGCGTGCATAGCGCCACACCGTGCCCGTCTGCGTTCTTCCCAGGTATTGTTGCTGCGGCGCCGCGGTCAGGTAGCCGGTGAACAACTTGTATCCGTCGTCCCGCTGCAGAACGACCCTCGCCCCGCTTGCCGGCACGCGAAATCCTGCATCACCCGACGCCAGCCATGCCTGCATCTCCGCCGCCCGGTTGAGCCGTCGCTTCACCAGCGGCGGCCGCTCCGCATCGAAATACAAGCTATAGTCTTGTTGCCCCATTCCGTCGTGATTGTCGATGATTATTTTCATGGATTTCGCACTTCACTCAATCTGCGCCGCATCCAATCACCATGAGCGACGCTGAAACCAAATATGTGGTCGAGTTGCAAACTCGGCTCAGCAGAAAACTCGCGGAACTCGGCTTTGCCGCCGATCCGCAGGCCCGCGAATTCGTGCATCACCTCGCCGAAATCGCCGCCCGCTGCCGCACCCTCGAGCAGGAATCGCTCCCTCTGTTCAATTCGCTTTCAGCCGAGCATCGCCGCTCGTTTGCGCAGCTCATCATGGAAATCAAGTCCGACCTCGACGCCATCCAGGACTCAATCACCGACGCGCAACCTGCCCTGCAAGCGCTCTTCGATCACCTTCTCCGCCAAGACGAAACCTAACGCTGCTTGTCAGCCTGAGCGCGAGTACGCGCCGAGCGGAGCCCGTAGGTGCGAAGGAGCACACCTATCGCAGGACTTCAGTCCTGGATGGGCTGCGTATTAAATCAGAGTCCCGGAGGGACCGCAGATGCTCGGTGCCTTAGTTGCCGCTCTTCTCGGTGCTAACCCGCGTAGCGATCCGCGACTACACCTTTGCCGTGCGCGCCGGAAAATAGCTGCGGTAACACAACACCGTCTCTCCATCATTCGGATCGACACTCGGCATGGCCCGCAATTTCGCGTGCAGCATGGCGCTGAACAGCGGCGCCTCAATCTCCTGCCGGACTTCGCTGGTGCTCGCCGCCGCCTGCAGCCGCGGATAGTAGAAGCACGCTCGTCCGCCTGTGCCGCCCGTCACCACAAACAGCGCCGCCCATTCCTGGAAGTATCTGCCGCCCTCGCGATCCAGCAGCGCCGCCACCTTCTGCACGCCCATGCCCGTCTGCGCGCCCCCGATCAGTCGCTGTCCCAGCATTAGCGAAGTCGGCGGTCTTGTTCGACACTCGCGAAACATTGAAAGTTACTCGCCGGATGAAATCCACGTGCGTCGCCACATCCAGCGCCGTCGCAATGTACGCTCCCGGAGCGCCCGATCCGACGTAACCCGTCTGCCCCTGATAGTCCCAATCCACCGCCACCATGTCGCCAACCTGAAAGTTCGCCAGCTGGTCGGCCGTCAGCGGCAACTCGACGATCGTCGCTCCATCCTGCACATACGCCGCCGGAATCGGCGTTCCCCCCGAGCCTTGCGGCAGGCTCGTCATCGGCGTCGCCAGCACGTTGATCTGCTGCCCGCCGCCCGCCAGCGCCATCTGCAGCTTTCCCCAGTTCGGCAGGTCGAACTCCACGCCCGCATCGAACTCCGCGCGGAACTGCGTCGTCAGCGTGCTTTGCGGTCCCGTCCGCAGCGTCTCGTACTTCGTCGCCGATGTCCGCTGAAAGTTCTCCACCCAGCCCAGGTCAAGAAACGGCACCGGCGGCAGGTCCAGATCGAACTCGCCCTTGCGCCGACGGATCGAACGGCACGCTCGTCCCGCTGTTGCGGTCGATCGGCGCAACATAAGCTCGCACCGCCTCCGCCAGCGGCCACATCTGCGACTGCTTCGCATAAGGATTGCTGCTCATGCCTGGTTCACCTCGGGATAGAAATAGACCGTGATGCTCGCCTCGCGCGCCACGCAGTTCGGGCTCGGCCTTTCGCCGGACCAAACGTCGGCTGGCTCCAGAAAATGTTGGAGCCGAGATACACTGGATTCCCGCTGGTGTAATCGTTCTTCTGCGTCACCGCCGGCGAACACAGTCCCGAGCAGCTCCGCTTCCAGTTCTGCCCAGCATTCGTCCCCGGTCGAGCCCGCCGTTCTGCTTCGGTCCCCGCGCTCGAGTACGACACCGTGCACGTCATCGCCATCAGCGTGCTGATCGCCGGACGCACCGCGATGCGCCGCTCCCCACTCCAGGTAATACGCGTCCTGCTGTCGCGCGCGTCACGCTCGGCTTGTCGTTCTCCACCACCACGATCGCTGGCCGCGTGATCCCATCCACCGTGATCGTTCGTCCCGGATCCGCCTGCGCCAGCCTGTCCCGCAATGTCAGATAAAAACTGTCTTTGGTTGCCTGCATAGGTTTGCTACTCCGAAGCCAGAATGTGGTACAGGTATTCCGATCCAGCGAAGTGGTCCACGACCACGCTGTCGATGTGCAGCAGCTTGTTGCGATACAGCAGGCCATGCGCCTCCAGCAGCCACGTGGCCACGTCGTCGACGCCTCGTGCCGTCGCCGCCGCTGACGCCGCGGTCGCGCTGACCAGCACTTCCACCTTCACTGTTTCGTTGGCGACCATCGCCGTGCTTCGTACCACAACGGGGTACAGCGAGACATCTTCGAATCCGCCGCACGCCATGCCCAGCTGGCTGCTCGTGCTGTCGATAGCCGGCAGCGCCACCCGTAGCGTCACCCGGGTCGCTCCCAGCGAACGCAGCATTGCTTCCGCCGCCCGCTGTGCCACCTGCTCGCGTCCCGCAATCGGCCCCAGGGGAGAAGCCACCGTAGCCATATCAGCCAACTTTCTGCGCCACATAGGGCGCCAGCATCGTCTGCACGCGTGGCGTCCACCAGCGTGTCCGCGAAGTACTCCAGGTGCATGGAATTCAGCGTGCTCGCCCGCACGTTCAGTGCCGGAGTCGCCTGCGCATTGCGCACGATCTGCGCGCAGGCAAACTTCACCGGGTCGGGAATCGTGTCGAACCCCGCCGTATAAGTGATCTCGATTTCCTGGAACTGCAGTCCCAGCGGATTTCCCAGCCACGAGACCTCGCCCGTCTCGGCGCAGCAGTCCATCAGCGTGCACATCGAGGTCGACCCACGTCCCCGGCAGCGAGAAGGCTGCCGCGACTTCCTGCGCCATGTCCCACGTTGTCAGATCATCGCCCCTTCGCGGAGTCGCGTACCGCCCCCGCGCCGATACAGCGGCGATTCGCCCCTGCGGTGTCACCAGCGGCAGGTAGGTGAGCTGCACACTGTTTCGCCCCGGCGTTAGCCGCTTGCGCTCCACGTACTGTGACGTCGCCAGCGTCGGACGCCGGCAATGCGCGTCGATCAGCGACAGACGCCGCCGCCCACCCACGACGCCGGCGTGCTCGCCTCAATCCCGTAGTTCTCGTATTCCTCAGCAGCTAAATAGTTCATGCTTGTTCCATTCGCGGCCTGCGTGTAAGGGTCTTGAAGGCACGCTCTTAGCCGTGCCGCAGGGATCGGCTCAAACAGCTTTGCCCCGAAGACGTTGCACCCATGCTTCGAAAGGCTGCTGCAATCGTGCCCAAGGCGAAAGCAGGGGGACGGATTCCTCCGTCCCCTCGCACACTCGTGGCCTGATCGGACGCCTCGGCGAATACAGGGATCATTTGCAACCTGGCCGCCGGGGTCTCACGTTCGTGCGCGACCGGTGCCCCAGGTTCACGCCTTTTTTGGCGCTAGCCTGGGCGCACCGCGTCCGGACTCTACCGGTTCACCACCACTTTGTAGTGTGCGTAGCTGGCGCCCTTCACCACCACGCCGCCAAACTTCACCACCACCATCTGCGAAGCCAGCGAACTCGGCGTGCCCAACTGGAACACGCGCGGAGTCGGGCTGGTCAGCCAGTGGTACTCGATCATGTCTTCCGACACGATGTAGCACGGCAGCACCGCCGATCCGCTTCCCGGAATGCCGGTGTAGGGCAGCGACCATTCCGGAATCAGCGGCAGTTCGCCCGCCTGCGTCGACAGCGTCTTCACCTGTCAGCCCCGCGCCGACCTCGGTGCTCGACAGCACCACGTTGAACTCCTGCTTCATCTCGCGATCGATCAGGTCGAGCAACACCGGGTTGGCGTAAATCGCCGTCGGCCGCACTTCGAAGCTCGAATTCGCCACCATCTGCGCCACCGTCGACTTCAGTCCATCCACGATGCTGTCGGTGGTGTGGATCGTCAGCAGGTTTCCGCCATCGTTGATCTGCGCCGCCGCACCGTAATACTGCGTGGTGGTCGGCGTGCTCAGCGACGTGTCGTTGCCGTTCCACAGCGACACATCGTGCGTGCGCATCAGGCCTTCCACCGCGTCCGCCAGGTCCTTCGCCTGCAGGTAGGCGAACTGGCTCTGCTGCGCTGCCCACCTCCATATCGAACAGGTTGTAGTTGATCTGCGACACCAGGCACTTCAGCGGAACGCTGCGCTCCACGCGGGTCGGCGACACCAGCGTCGGAACGATGTTGCGCGGGATCGACGAAGGCGTTGGCCGCTGTCGGCGATGCGATCGCCGTCTCCTCGAAGAAGCGCGACGGATGCCCGGTTGCCGGCACGCTCTTGACGCGTTGTCCGAACACCCCGCGACGCCGCACGATGTCGGTGATTTCGGTCTGGTAGCGGTCGACTTCCACCGCTCCCGGCCCCATAAAGTCGGCGGCCGCCTGCAGGTTTACGAATTGTGCTTTCATGTTGTCCTTTCAAAATGGAAATAGCGGCCTCCCGGCCGCCATGTGGTTTAGAAATGTTGTGTCTGACAATGTCAGACGTATGCCTTACCAGCAACCAGTTACCAATTGCCAGCCGCCGATTGCTCGTAGTCTTTAATTACCAATTACTAATTACGAATTACCAGTTGCTAGTCGCTACACCAAGATCCCCGCCCTCGCCATCTCCGCCTTCACCGCAATCCGCTGCTCGATGCTCAACCCACTCAACGCTTTCTCCAGCACCGGAGCTCTCGATCAGCGCGTCCCCTTCGACGCCCTCTTTCGCCAGCAGTGTCGTCACCAGCGGCGACAGCGTCTTGCGCCGCGCCCGCTCCGCCTGCGCCTTCAGGTCGTGATTGGTCTTCTCCGCGTTCGCCAGCTTCTCGCGCAGCGACCGCGTCGTTCGCCCCTCGCTGTCCGGCAGGGCGTCCTCATCCACCGCCGCCACGATGCGGTCGATCTTGGCGTGCAGCGACTCGAACTGCGCGTTAATGTTGTGCAGGGCATCGGCCATCGCCTGCGTGGCCTCCGCCAGTTTTCCGGCGATATCCGTGGTTGCCGCCGTGCTTGTGTCTCGTTTCGCTTGCTCCATGTTCTCCTCTCGCTCTACTCTGGCTTGCTTCCAGTCGTGGACAGATCTGGCACTCTGTACGCGCGATGTGCGAAGATAAGTATCCTGGCGTTTGCTACGGTAATGCTAATGCTGTCGCTTACTCGCCGCCTCGATCCACGTCTCCGGGTACGCTGCCTTCTCCCGCCGCAACACCGCCGCCCCGGTAAATGTGAACGAAGTCACCGTCCAGATCGGCGACGCCGGACTCACCACGAATCGCGTCCGCAATTTCGTACGACATCCCCAGCGCCCCGTGGCCCGCGCGCAACTCGTCCACCACCTCGGGAAAATCGTGCGCATACAAATATCCGCCGATCGCAATCTGTCCCGCCGAATCTGCGCCGACCTTTCGGGTGCGGCAGGGTTCATCAGGCTGCTGATCAACTTGCATATCAGGATTATTTTGAAGGGGTACGGCTTTAGCCGTGCCGTTGCCGGCCCATACTGATCTGGGCTTTAGCCCCTGCGGGACCTTCCTCGGTTCCCGCCTTCAGCGCCACAATCTCCGCCTCCGTGATGATTCCGATCTTGCGCCGCGCATCGTGCGAATCCAGCGCCGGAGCGTAGTCCAGCGCCATCCCCAGCAGTGACGGCAGCGCCGCCTCGGTCGCTTTCCGCGTCAGCATCACCCGATGTCCGCGTGCCCCGCTCGGCGGCCGCTGCGACGCGACTCCCACCAGCGTCAGCACTCCGTGAAACGCCAGCCGGTTCGGATGCCCCGCCACCTCCGGCATCGCCAGCGCCATGGCTTCCATTTCCAGGTTCATGCTCTCTCACCTCTTCCACCCTCTCGTCATCTTGTCATCACGAGTCCGCCGTGGCGGACGAGGGATCTGCTTTGTCGTTTGTCATCCTGAGCGAAGGTCGGCCTTAGCCGCCTGAGTCGAAGCCGCATCTGCTGTTTCGATCGCACTGATCCACTGGCCACTGACAACTGTCTTCACTCCATCCCCGGCGCATCCGCCACTCCCGCCTTGCTCCGCCAGCGCCGGCAGCCCCCGCATGCGCCGCACTTCATTCACCGTCAGCACCCCGCATCCCAGCAGGATCTGCTGGATCTGCGCCTGCTCCAGCTCATTCGGCGCGTCCACGTCGGTGAACACGAACTCCAGATCGTTCCATCCCAGCCGCTTGCTGATCACGTCGCGCGTCAGGTGCTCGGCCATCAGCCGCGCCACCGGAACCACCGCCGTGCGAAACGCATCGTCATACTGCGTCGTCGCCGTATTGCGATTCACGTCGCGCTCCAGCCCCAGCAGCATCGGCGGCAAATCAAACGCATCCGCGATCATGCGAATCAGAAACTCCTGCCACTGCAGCCGCAGGTCCGCGTCCGTGCCCGCCCCGAAGCGCAGCACCTCCGGCTTCGACTCCACCGACAAAATCGGCACCTTCCCCGTGCCCTCGATCTCGTCCTGCCACCAGCGAATCAGCCGCTCGTGATGTTGCGGCGTCAAGTTCTGCAGCCACAGCGCGTACTGCACCACCGTGTTGCTCGCCAGCCGCGCCGCGTAACGGTGCGCCCCCAGAAACTCGTGGATCGTCTCGAACGCCACCTCCAGCTTGCCCAGCCCAAACGGCGTGTGCGTCCGCGGATTCAGCCGGATGTACGACAGCTCTTCATCCGCCAGCGTGATCTCCGCGTTCGGCATGAACTGCCCCGTCGCCTGCACATAGCGCGGCGACGTCGGATTCCCGTCCCAATCGGTCGTAATGCGGATGCTCGCCCCATCCACCGGCCACAGCACCAGCGGCCGCTGCTCATCGCCCTCAGGTCCAGCTCGATCGCGCCGAACCCGCCCACCAGCACGTCTTCCAGCACCTGCTCGATCATCGAGCGAAACGAGTCCTCCGGATTCGGCTGCTCGAAGTTCTCCGTCAGCAGCGCAATCCGCTCTTCCATGTCCGATAGCGCGACCTGGGTGCCCCATCCTTTCGCGTTCTTGAATGCGTCGAGTCCAGTCGCCCGCCCGTGCCGCGGCTGGATCCGCCACTGCATCCCCGCCACCGCGGTCCTTCATCGTGTTGATCGCCTTGCGCGCGATCGGCATCTCCGCAAACCGCCGCAAATTCGCCGGCGTCGGTTTGGGCATGACTCCGGCACGCATCAGCGTGGGTGCCCCCGGAGTCAGTATGGAAGGCAGGGGCACCGTCCGCCGTGCAGTCTCGCCTGCCGCTTCAATATGCCTGCCCGATTTGTATGCCCGTCGCTCGTACCCGCCGAGTCATCAGGCTTAGCAGCTTCGAGCCGCCAGTTGGTCGCGTTTGAAGGGGCACGCCTTCAGCCGTGCCGCAAGCGCATCCTGTTTGTCATCCCGAGTGGGCTTCAGCCGGCGAGGGATCTGCTTTCCCGTCCCTGCGACCATCCCCGACACTTCCGCCACCCGGCGCATCGCGCCGCTCCAACCTTTTCTCATGTTCATGAGTTCTCGCTTCCAATAGAAAAGCGCCCCTCTCGGAGCGCGTTGAACTTAAGTGCTAGATCTATCCCAGTTGATCTTTTCCGTCGACTTGGGCCCACTTCAGCCGTCCGTACGGAACGCAATCCCGCTAGCCCACTGCAGGAACTCGCCTTAGCTAATGCTGTCGCTATTGCTAATTGCTAGCCGCTGTCTCTAGCCACTCTACACCCTCATCTCCACCCTCGCCCGCTCCGCATACCCCGGCATCTCGCTCACCGCCGCCACGCGAATCTCGCTCGCCGCCAGCGTCGCCAGCGCAAACCCAATCGCCTCGTCGTCGCGACTCAACCCGTCCTCCACCACCGCCGTCAACTCGCTTCCCGCATTCTCCGCCCGCCGCAATCCCTCCCTCAGCGCCGGATAGCTGAACGCCAGCACCTTCGCCGCATCCACATCCGTCTCCAGCGACACCGCCTGGAACATCTTTATCACTCCATTCGGCCTGTACCCAAAATCAATCTTCAGCGGATCGCCCTTGCTCCCATAATTCGCCAGCGCAATATCGCGCCGCCCCAGCGCCCAAACCCCCGCGCCCTCGAACGCCTCCCGCATCGCCGCATAAATCACCCGCCGTCCGCTCTGCGCCCGCCGCTCGCGCCGCGCCGACTCCAGGTACATCTGCGCCAGCTCGCCCAACTCTTCCTGCGGAGTCTCCGTCAGCACCGCCTTCGCCGGCGTAATCTGCAGCGTGTTCGACAGCCCGTCCTCCAGCAGCCGCAGCAACCAATCCCGCCGCGACATCGGCCCGCGATAATTGATCACCTCCGCCGCCCGCGACTGCAGCATCCGCCGCATCTCGCCCTCGAACGACTCCAGCAACTCCACATCGGCTTCAGGATCCAGACACCGCACCCGCCGCCAGTCGCGCGTAAAGCGCACGTCGGTGAACACGTCGTCGCCCTCGCCCGTCTCCAGCAGCACCACGCCCAGGTTGACGAACTCGTCCTTCACCGCGTCCGGCACATACCGCAGCAGATAAAACTCGCACTGTCTCAACTCAGCCATTTCAGCAATCAGCAACGTTCAACTTAGCTCGTCGCCGTTACTCGTAACTCGTCACTCGCAACTCGCTGTACTGGCTCGCGCAACCGTTACGACTCACAGCTACGCGTCACTTTGCTCCGCGTCCACTTTTCTCACCAGTGACCCCAACATCGTTGAACCAAGCGAATCTGCTCGTTCAATTCTCCATGAGTCGTTCGGGACCAAGCCCAAGTCCCTCGATAGCAGCAGGAAGTACTCCAACTCCGTCGCCGAACCCATTGCGGTGCTCAGAAACCGATGAAGTCCCCATTCCCTGTACGTCCGCATCCTTCAGCAATTTGGCCGCGATCGATGCACTGCATCGCCGCATCTGGCTCGTCATTCCGTACAGTTCATGCTTAGGGAAGTCTGCCGTCAGCCGTAAATCGCCAGGACCAGCCGATGCGCTCTGCCCAAACTCTCAGTTGCCTGAAAATCCCTCATTCCTCACTGCCTTCAGCCAGTTACCAATTACTAGCTACTAGTCACATTGCTCCACTAATTCACTGCCTCTTTCCAATTCGCAAACGGATCCCGCGACGAACTCCTAAACGACAAGAACCAGCTCCCGCACCCTCGCTCGCCGCTCCAGCAGCTTCGCAGCAACTTCTCCAACTCCTCCGCTTCGCCCCCGTACCACTCCGGCGGAATCTCCTCCGCCAGCGCCCACACCGAACTCTCCGGAAACGCCTCGATCCGGCTCAACCACGGCTCAAACGACTCCCACCCCGTGACACACGCATAAACATCGTTCCGCCCAAACACCCCGCGCAGCGGAGCATCCGGAAAACTCCACTCCCCCGCATTGAAGCAATATCCCTGGTCGATAAAGCTGGCGTGAAACTTCCGCTCCCGCCCCTTCTTCCAGAACGCCACCTGCCGCCCGTTCGCGTTGCACGTCCATTTATCCAGCGCCAGCGCGCCCGCAAAATCCCGCACGTTGCGCACCCGCGCCATCATCGCCTCCGGCAAATAGTCATAAACCTGGCCCTCCGTCGGAGCCACCACGTACCGCGATCCAAACGACAGCCCCGCCGTAATCATCCTCCGCTGCCCGCACAATTCCAACCGCAGCTCCGGAGTATGCTCCACCAGCCACGGATGCACATCCACCACCGCCACCGCCGGCATCGGCAGCCCAATCATCTCTCCCAGCCGCGTCCCCAGCCAGTCATTCACCAGCACCCGCGTGTGCTGCGGATTGTTCTGAAACTTCACCACGTAATAATTCCCGTCGGCGCAGCGCATCATGTGGCTCTGCGCTCCGCCCCGCATCCGCCTTACGTGTTGCACCGCATTAATCAGCAAGATGATTCCCCTCATGACCTTTCCCGTAGTCACGTCACTTTTCCCTTAGCCTGTATCGCGAGCGTCGACCGCGGTTTTACCAGTCACCAGTGACCAGCTACCACTTCCATATCACCCTCCAGCCTATCCACTCGCACCCTCGCGATCGCGGTCTCCCATCACACTCGATGTGACTTCAGTAACCTCCTTTTCCCGATTTGGACCCACAGAGCGGGAAGTGCTAGTGCCCGAGCCTGCCCTGAGCTTCGAAGGGCGCGCCGCGGTTAGCGCTAACCTGGGTCGCTCCGGCTCCGCGCCTTAGCTACTTGCGAGCTGCAGCACTAACCCCTGGGATCCGCACCCGACTCCGCCTTTACTCGCCACTAACCACTATTCACTAACCACTTTCTTACAACATCCCACGCTCCACCTGCGCCGCTTCGCCGGAGGCCGTCCCGCCACTTCCGCCCGCACCGCCAGCGCAATCCCCATGGCCATCACTGTGTCATCGTGCGCTCCGTTCGCCGCTCGCCGTCGTACCATCCGGACGCCGCACGAACGTCTTGCACTCCTCCAGCAGCCGCGCTGTTGAACAGGAACGGCGCCGCCTCCAGCACCGCCGCCATGTTGTCCAGCATCCTCGGACGCGACGCCGTCGACGTCAGCCATCCCTCCTTACCTTTCACGTGATACCGCAGCACGTCCGCGTCAGTCATCGCCAGGTACGCCAGCACCGCATGGCCATGGTTGTTCCGCTCCACCGCCACCAGTGCCTTGTTGTACTGTCGCGCCAGCACCGCCACCCGCGCCGCCAGTCTCTCGCCGGAGTCATAGTGCCCGCGCAGCTCGGCGCACTGCATGCCCGCTCGACCGGTCAATCACCTGCGCGCACGAGTAATCTCCCTCCGTTCCGCCTCCCGCCGGATCCACCCCGATGATGTACTCCTTATCCGGCTTTGGCTGGCAAGAAAACCAGCAGTCTTCCGCCGTCCGTCTCCTTGATGACCGGCACAGGCTCCTTCAGCCGCTGCTCGATCGACTCGACGTCGAATATGCAATCGCCCGACGCCAGGAAGCAGCTCTCCGCATCCTCGGCATACTCTTCCTTCGCGCGCCGCCCGAAGTTCGCCCGGATTTCCCGCCGGAACGCAATCTGTTCCGCCGTCAACTTGTACTTCTGCATGAGCTCCAGCTCGTCTTCGCTGAACTCCGACGATCTCCACCTCGCGCTTGTAACTCGGCTCCCACCACCATGGATAGAAGTGCCGCGAGTAGCCCATCTGCTCCGCTCGCTGCCACTCTTCGTAGAAACATCCGCCCGCCCCGTTCGCCGTCGACTCCAGCACGATCTCCCCATCCGGAGGCACCGCCGCCCGCAACGCCGCCAGTGTCGCCTCCGCGTCGCCCGGCCATCGCGACACCTCCGAGCAATGCAGATTCTGGATCGTCAACCCGCGCCCTGCATTCTCTCCCGCCGCCTCCACCCGGTACGGCTGTCCATGTGCGGAAACACGATCTGCCGCTTGTTGGCGTGCGACGTCGTCAGCGCTCCCTTGCGCACACCTCTGGCAGGTTCGCCAGCAGCCGGTGCACAATGCGGAATATCTCCTCCGCCGACTGCTGGATCGTGCGCCACCTGCACGCACATCGTTCCCGGCCGCGCGATGCAGTTCAAAAAAAATCGCGCGGCCACGTAGGTTGGTTCCCAAGGTCGTCGTCCTTCACAGACGAGATGCTGCCTCACCCGAGCGCAGCGCCGACATGAGCGTGGCGTCCAGCTCCGGCGCGCCGGGCGCGGTCTGGGTCTTGGCTTTGGCGCCGCCCGCGCGCGCGGCCCGCAGCCGGTCCAGCGCCGCGTACACCTCGGGGGTGGACAGCTGGCCATCGGCGAAGGCCAGCACCCAGTGGTACTGGGTCGCCGGGGCCAGCGCCGGCGTGAGCCGCTCGCCCCGGCCGCGGCCCACCGCGGTCCCGCCGAGCAGCGCGAAGGCCACGTCGCTGCCGACCCGGGCGGCGACCTCGACCAGCTGCGGCTGGCTCAGGCCGCTGTCCCACAGGTCATTGCAGGCCACCAGGGCGGCGGCCGCGTCGGCACTGCCGCCCGCCAGCCCGGCCGCCACCGGAATGCGCTTGGCGATCGTGATGTGCACGCTCCCCGGGCTGGCCGCCCGGCGCGCCATCGCCTTCCGCAGCGCGGCCACGGCACGCAGGGCCAGGTTGTCCCGGTTAGCCGGGACCCGGTCCGCACCCTCGCCGGTGACCGTAACCCCGTCGCGTCCGGCTGGCTCCGCCGTGACCTCGTTGAACAGCGAGACGGCGTGGAAGACCGTCACCAGGTCGTGATAGCCGTCATCCCGCGGCGGACCCACCGCGAGCTGGAGGTTGAGTTTGGCGGGTACCCGCACGGTCACTGCGTCTCCCGCTCGCTTCCGGGGCGCCTCGGGCGCCGCCTTGCTTACCTGGCCGCCTGTAGCGGCGGGCTCTCGTCGCTCGTCCCTCGCGCCTGGGGTGGGTCCGGGGGGAAACTACAGTCCAGGCGACGCCGCGCCCCTCCAGCTCGCTCACAGGTCACGATTGGTAAATCGTACGCGGTTCCGCGCGGTGCACCGCCGCCAGCCGGGCGAACTCCACGACGCCGAGTGATTCCCCCCGGGCGCCCGGATCGATATTCGCAGCCCGGAGCAGCCGTTCGGCTTCCGGCGCCGAACCGGCCCAGCCGGCCAGGGCGGCCCGCAGCGTCTTGCGGCGCTGCCTGAACGCCGCGTCGATGACCGCGAACACCTCCTCCCGGGTCGCCGTGGTGACCGGCGGGTCCCGCCTGGTAAAGGCGACTAGGCGGGAGTCCACGTTCGGCACCGGCCAGAACACGCTGCGCGGCACCGGCCCGGCCGACCGGGCCGCCGCGAACCAGGCCAGTTTCACCGACGGGGCGCCGTACACCCGTGACCCGGGTCCGGCGCACATCCGGTCCGCCACCTCGGCCTGGACCATGACCAGGCCCCGCCGCAACGTGGGCAGCACGGCCACCAGGTGCAGCAGGACCGGCACCGCCACGTTGTAGGGCAAGTTCGCGACCAGCACCGACGGAGACCCGAAGACCGCGGCCAGGTCGTGCGCGGCGACCTGCAGCGCGTCCGCGGTCACCACGGCTACCCGGTCCGCCACCTGCGGCGCGCGGCCGGCGATCGTCTGCGGCAGCTCGCCGGCCAGCGCCCGGTCGATCTCGACGGCCACCAGCTGGCCGGCCCCGGCTTCCAGCAAGGCGAGCGTGAGCGAGCCGAACCCCGGCCCCACCTCGAGCACCACGTCCGACGGCTCCAGCGCCGCCAGCGAGGCGATCTTCCGAACGGTCCCCGGCTCGACGACGCAGTTCTGGCCCAGCCGCTTGGACGGCCGTACGCCCAGGCGATCGGCCAGCGCGCGGATCTCGGCCGGGCCGAGCAGCCGCACCGCCGGCGCCTTGTCAGCCATCGGGGCCGACCGAGCATCGGGCGACCCGGGCGGGGCGGGGCACGCCGCTACCAGGGGCCGAAGGTGCGCCGGGCGGTGGCGGTGACCGCGTTGCACAGGTCCGCCACGTCCATCCCCTTCACGTCGGCCAGGCAGCGCAGGGTGTCCGCGACCAGCGCAGGCTCGTTGGGCTTGCCCCGATTTGGCACCGGGGTCAGGAACGGCGCGTCGGTCTCGGCCAGGATGAGATCAGCCGGGACCGCCGCGGCGGCATCGCGGAGCGGCTGCGCGTTGGCGAACGTCACGTTGCCCGCGAACGACATCACGTAGCCCGCCTCGGCGCACTGCTTGACCATGGGCACGTCGCCGGAGAAACAGTGGAACACGACCGCCTCCGGCGGGCCCTCCTCGGTGAGGATGCGCAGCACGTCGGCGTGCGCCTCCCGGTCGTGGATCATCAGCGCCTTGCCGGTCCGCTTGGCGATCTTGATGTGCTCGCGGAACCACCAGCGCTGCACGTCCGGAGCGGCGTGGTCGCGGTAGTAGTCGAGCCCGGTCTCGCCGACCGCGACCACCCGCGGATGTGCGGCCAGCGCCGCTATCTCGGCCAGCACCTCCCCGGGGGTACGGGGGGGCGGGCAGCCCCTCCCAAGGGGGGTCCGGGGGGCGGGTCCCCCCGGGATGAAAAGCGGGGGGACCCGGGGGGTCGTCCCCCCGGGCAAACACTTCGTTCGGGTGGATCGCGACCGCCGCGTACACCTCGTCGTGCCCGGCGGCGCACGCCGCCGACCAGCGGGAGGACTCCAGGGTGGTGCCGACGGTGATGACCTGGGCGATCCCCGCGGCCCGGGCCGCGGCGAGCGCCTCCGGGACCGGCAGATCCATCATGTCCAGGTGGGTGTGGCTGTCGAGCGCCTGGGCAGCGGAGAGGGGGGAACCGGGGCTGTCACCACGGACCGTTCGGCCGGTAAAAACGGGTCATGACGCCCCTAGCCGGGCAAGTTCGGAGTCCACCACCGAGGAGTCCAGCTTGGTGAACAGCGGCTTGGGGTGGCGAGCGGCGTACCCGGGCGCACCGGCTGCGACGCCCAGCGGGCGGCGCCGTCGTACTGTCC
>CAVOKT010000002.1:0-615799 GCA_963696575.1 uncultured Acidobacteriaceae bacterium | reverse complement strand
CTCTTTAGTCGAGTTGCGCGTCAAGCGCCGGAAGCGCAAATGAAGCGTGGAGACTGAAGGCACCGGAGCAGTGTTTGCAGGTAGGGTGGGACCCACTCGGAGCGCGGCTTAGATCTCTTAGTCTTCTCAATCATAAGAACGTGTCCAGAAAAGGGAGACAAATAATGAGAGCCATCATCGTTTGTCGAGTGGCGGGCGGGGCGTCGTGTGCGGTGCGACTGCGTCGTCTGGATGAAAAGGCCGCAGCCATCCGTTCTGGACGCCTGTCATCTGTTGTGGAGAAGTGGGCGGGTCGGGAATTCGGCCCGTGAGGTTAAGCTTAAGTCGCAGGGCCGACGAGAGACGCCAGGCGGGGTAAGGCCTCTAAGCCGAGGAGCCTTTGAGCTAGAGCAGAAGTGCCAAGCATTAACGAAACGTACAACGACAAAGGAGCTGAGAACTTTATGGGAGCCAAACAGCTAAGTGTTGGAAAAACTGGAAAGATGGTGGATGGGCACCCTCACACAGTCTGGGAGGTTTTAGAACTGGGAGAATCGGAAGCATTAGAGGATGTCAATGGCCTCCCCCCTCAGCCTGGTTGGGTACGAGCACCAGGTACCGCAGTTTTCGAAACCAGGGAAGAGGCCGAGAGTGCCATGAAGCGGCTGCAGAATCTGCCCGAATAGCAGAGTGTCAGTGCTAGGCAGGTGACCAATGCTAATGTCATTTCGTTTCACAACCGGCACTCGGAACCCGCCACTACCAAGCGAATGCTTCGCCGCCTTGGATCGATGCGTTGCTTCCGGCACGATCCTTCTGCCTAAGGCGTACCGGGAATCTTGAGCGCGGAATGCCTACCACACGCGAAACGGGACGAAGGCGTAAGCCTAGCGAACGATCTGCTTAGCGTTGGGACACGTCTCGCTGTGCTCGGTCCTGTCGGGTTGTCTCTGATACAGCTTGTCAAAATGCATGGAGGTATTGAAACTCCGGCACCACTTGGAATGGAGTCGCGCGGTGCACTTGTTTCTCCAACCTGGTCGATGAGGGCAGGAGATCCATTCCCAATGAATCTTGCGGCCTCGCGAATGTGAGCGATGTGGTCGGGCTCGAATCCCATCAACGGCGCAGGCCGCGTCGGCAACCACCGGATCGTCTGTCAACACAATCTTGGCCAACCTACGAGGAGTGCCGTTCAGGGGACCGTTTCCTTCCATCGCAACGCCGTCTGCGATTGCGAAATGGATCGGAACAGTTGCGCATAAATCGAGGATGCTCTGCGGAATGCCCTTCCAGTTGAGAATATTCATCGACTATCCGTATCTCGCGTCCCGCACTACACCAAACATCGGTTCTAGGCTGAGCGTGGCGCCAGGCCAGTGCTGCGTTTCGATATCCGGTCATCGAATGGACTCTCCGGCGAATTACCGGAAGCCTTGAGTGGAATGGTTGGATTCCACAGCTGCTCAGTGCCGTCAGAAGGCACTCCAACCGCTGTGCCTGTCTTCCACTTCCCTGTTCTCTCAGCTATTCTCAGCTAAACTCCGGGAGATTTTGGGAGGTGCTCGCCTGTAAGTGCTTGAAAAGAATGGCTCCTCAGGTAGGACTCGAACCTACAACCCTCCGGTTAACAGCCGGATGCTCTGCCATTGAGCTACTGAGGAGTGTTTGCGCGGGCACGAATGCGATCCGCTGTGTCTCATTGTAACGGCGACTCCGCAACGCGTCAAAGGTTTGCGATATGGCGGGGACCGGGCGCAATTTTAATCCACGCCGCGGTTCTTTCCAAACTGGGACTGAATCTGTCAATATTTCTGCTCATGCCCACTTCCAGGTCACGCTACGCGTTAGCCAGAGATGTCCCGGATTCCAGGGACTACGTCTACGCACCTACGGCGGCGCGATTATCGAAGAAGCCTCCCTCGCGAGTTGACTTGCGGCGGGGCTGTCCTCGCGTGCTCAACCAAGGATCACTCGGCACCTGCACTGCACATGCCGTCGCCGCAGCGTTTGGTTTCGAGCAGCGGAGGCAAAAGATTCGCGTGACTACGGCATCGCGACTGTTCATTTTCTACAACGAACGTGCGATGACCCATCAGAGAAGCCTGCAATGTGTGGTTCGATTGCGCGATGCAATCAAAGCCGTGGCCAAAATTGGCGTGTGCCCGGAAACACTGTGGCCATATAGTGAAGACGCCAGCTGTTGCGGAAGAGACCTCCAAGGGAGGCATTCGAGGCGGCTACGAAGCACCAGATCGTCGGATACCATCGCATTCCGATTGGAACGCGAAGCCAAGGGTCTTTCTCAAGCACTTGAAACACTGCCTTGCCGACGGGTGTCCTTTCCTTTTTGGTTTCGTGCTTTACGAGAGTTTCGAGAGCAAAGCGGTGAAAAAAACTGGAATCATGCCCGTCCCGCTCAAGAGACACGATAAGATAAAGGGGGGACACGCGGTAATGGCCGTCGGATACGACGACCGGCGGAAAGCCGTGTTGGTAAGGAATTCCTGGGGACCGGATTGGGGCATACATGGCTATTTCTGGATGCCGTATGGGCTGATCAGCAATCCTTACTTCGCTTACGATTTCTGGACGATAAGCGGGGTCACATCGTAGACGTGGATAGGCCCGGGCCAGAGTTCAGGACTAATCGGTTGGCACGAGCATTCGACGAACCGGATTTATGTCGTTTCCGCGGATTTTTTGGACGACACATGGGTCGGTGATGCATTTCATTGACCCGACTTTTTGCAACGTGTTATAAAGACTCGCTTTACTATGTTGCATTTTTAGTCTGGGCAATGCCTGCCCGGACGATGGATGCAGGTACTCCCGACGCGGCCAAACCTCAACACTTCTGTCTTGAAGTGGAAGCGCGTTTCCGGGATTAGACAGGACAACCTATGGTTTTCAGTCGCGCTCGAACGGAACGCAACGTCGAAGACTGTACGGGCCTAACCTGCCGGACGTTCATGGGTCTCATGTTGGCTTTGCGCGGGTGTAGACGCGCGATAACACAATACTGTGCGGATATTTCATGGGGCGATCCCGAGCAAGAACGGGCGTAACCCATCGGAGGATTATTTTATGCAAAGTTGGCTCGCCGCATTCCGGCGGCTGTCATTTATATCGGGATTCATTTCGCGTTCGGCGATCTTAGCCAGCGCAGCAATCGCTTTTGTCCCGCTGAATGCCTCGGCAGCCTTGGCTCAGCCCAGTGAAGCCGCCGGCGAGGCGAATCTGCAGCTCCCCGATCTCAGTTCGGTGAGCTTTCTGGGATGACCGGGCACAACCTGCTGCTGATCGGGCTGCTCTTCTGCGTATTTGGGTTGGTGTTTGGGCTGGCGATTTACATGCAGCTCAAGAACGCTCCCGTCCACCGCTCGATGCTGGAGATCTCCGAGCTGATTTATGAAACCTGCAAGACTTACCTGGTCACGCAGGGCAAATTCATCCTGGTGTTATGGGCGTTCATCGCTGTCATCATTACTGCATATTTTGGATGGCTCGCGCCTGTCCCGGGAAAACCGATTGCCGTGACGCTGCCGGTCATTCTGTTATTCAGCTTAGTGGGCATTGCGGGCAGTTATGGCGTGGCGTGGTTCGGCATCCGGGTCAACACGTTTGCAAATTCGCGGACAGCGTTCGCCGGATTGCGCGGCAAGCCGTATCCGATTTATGCCATTCCGCTGAAGGCGGGCATGAGTATCGGCATGATGCTGATCAGCGTCGAGTTGCTGATCATGCTGTGCATCCTGCTGTTCGTGCCGGCCGATTACGCCGGCCAGTGCTTCATCGGATTCGCGATTGGCGAGTCTCTGGGCGCGGCTGCGCTGCGTATCGCTGGCGGCATCTTTACCAAGATCGCCGACATCGGTTCCGACCTGATGAAGATCGTCTTCAAAATCAAGGAAGACGATGCCCGTAACCCTGGTGTGATTGCCGATTGCACGGGCGACAATGCCGGCGACTCGGTTGGTCCCAGCGCTGACGGCTTCGAGACCTATGGCGTGACGGGCGTTGCCCTGATCACGTTCATCCTGCTGGGCGTCAAAGATCCACATGTCCAGGTGCAGTTGCTGGTGTGGATTTTCGTGATGCGCATCATGATGCTGGTTTCCAGTACCGTGGCGTACTTCCTGAACGAAGCGGTTGCCAAGGCGCGTTACGGCAATGCCGACAGACATGAACTACGAATCCCCGCTGACCTCCCTGGTGTGGCTGACCTCGATCATCTCCATCGTGCTGACCTACATCGTTTCGAAGGTGATCATTCCCGATCTTGGCGGCGATCCCACGCAATGGTGGAAGCTGGCCACCATCATCTCCTGCGGAACGCTGGCAGGCGCGGTGATTCCGGAACTCGTAAAGGTCTTCACCTCGGTCGTCCGGACATGTGAAGGAAGTCGTGACCTCGGCCGAAGAAGGCGGCGCATCGCTCGACATCCTGTCAGGTCTGGTGGCGGGCAATTTCTCCTGCTACTACCTGGGATTCACCATGGTCATCCTCATGAGCATCGGCTACTTCGTCAGCACATATGGACTAGGCATGCTGATGCTTGCTCCCGCCGTGTTCGCCTTTGGTCTGGTGGCCTTCGGCTTCCTCGGCATGGGACCCGTGACCATCGCCGTCGATTCCTACGGACCGGTGACGGACAACGCACAGTCGGTGTACGAATTGTCGTTGATCGAGCAGGTGCCGAATATCAAGAGCGAATTGAAGAGAGACTACAACATCGACGTTAACTTCGAACGCGCCAAGCACATGCTGGAAGAGAATGATGGCGCAGGCAACACCTTTAAAGCTACGGCCAAACCGGTGCTGATCGGTACCGCCGTAGTCGGCGCCACCACCATGATTTTCTCCATCATCATGGCGCTCACCCACGGACTCACGGAGAATGTCGGCAACCTCTCACTGCTGCATGCTCCGTTTGTTCTCGGACTGATCAGCGGTGGAGCCATCATCTACTGGTTCACGGGCGCGCAGCATGCAGGCAGTTACCACAGGCGCCTATCGCGCTGTCGAGTTCATCAAGAAGAACATCCGGCTGGAAGGCGTCGAGAAAGCTTCGGTAGAGGACAGCAAGAAGGTCGTCGAAATCTGCACGAAGTACGCTCAGAAAGGCATGTTCAACATCTTCCTCGCGGTGTTCTTTGTGACTCTGGCGTTTGCGTTCGTAGAGCCATTCTTCTTTATCGGCTACCTGATTGCGATTGCCATCTCCGGCCTGTACCAAGCAATGTTCATGGCCAATGCCGGCGGCGCCTGGGACAACGCCAAGAAGATCGTCGAGGTCGAACTGAAACAGAAAGGTACGCCGCTGCACGACGCAACTGTGGTGGGCGACACGGTGGGCGATCCGTTCAAGGACACCTCTTCGGTGGCCATGAATCCGATCATCAAGTTCACCACCCTGTTCGGATTGTTGGCAGTGGAGTTAGCGGTGCAATTGACACACACCAGCGGAACGGGGTTCGCGCATATTCTGGCGGCTCATCTTTTTCGCGATTTCGTTCACCTTCGTGTGGCGCTCGTTCTACGCCATGCGGATTGTGAAGACTCTGTAGCAGGCTTGTAAGTAACGCTGAACGCCATCCCTTGAGGGATGGCGTTTAACTTGCTGAAAAACTAGCTTTAGACCTTGTTTTGAAAGGGCACAGCTTTACAGGCTGCTGAAAAAGTCGCCTTTGCGACCGGTTCGTATCAGGGCACGACTTCACAGCTTGCTGAAAAACTCGATTTGGCGCTGTTTGGTATCAGGGCACGACTTCGGTCGTGCCGATAAGTTCTCTATTTTTGCCATCCTTCGCCGACTTTAGTCGGCGGGGGATCTATTTTCGAGGCTTTGCGACCGGTTCGTATCAGAGCACGACTAGTCGTGCCGTAAAGCGTTAAAACAAGTAACGAGCTTTAGTCCCTGTCGTCCTTTCCCCTGCCAGAAACGGCCTCTTTACTGCGCCCTACAAGTCCTTTATCTTTTTCATTCCTCGCCGACTTTAGTCATTGCTGCCCTTCATCTTCTCCTTCACGCTCTTCGCCAGCTTTTCGATCTGTTCCGCCTTCTTGATCACGTCGAGCGAAATGATGTCCTCGTTTGTCTTATCGACGTACTGTTTCAGTTGGGTTGCCAGGTCCAGGAGTTTGTCAGTGTCCTTCTTGATTTCTTCTTGACGTTTTTCATTCTGCTTCTTGACCATCTCCCGTTTCTGTTGCTGCGTCCACGGGTCTTCTATGTCCCTGTCTCGATCCCGTTGTTGCGTCCCCGTGGCGTCGGGAGGAGGAGTCCGACTTGCGCAGCACAGCCGACACCGGAAAGTGAAACGAACAGGCACACCACCAGCACCAGGTTTTGAAGATTTTTCGCAACATCCAGAATCGGTTCATAGAATTTTGTCGAATTATATTCTCATTGAAGCCGCTGCCGTACCTGGCCACTCCGGACATCATCTGGGACTCGTTGTTATAATCGCGCCAGCCATGCTCGGTTGCTTCGGCCCAGCAATTTTCGCATTTTTTGGGGACCTCATCGTGCTCTCCAGGTTCTCAACGACTGGGGCGATGACGCGTTCGATTTTCTGCGACACCAAGTGCCAAAAATCGTTGCCGTCTTCATCATCGCCTTCATCCTGACCCGGCTGCTCAAACTGGTTTCGCGTCACTTTGCGGAACTCGGCAATCGTCAAGGCCTCCCTTCCTCGGTGCGTTCCCAGCAGCTTCGCACCATATCCAGTGTTATTTACAGCGTCGGACCATTGTCATCATCTTCATTGGCGCCATGCAGATCCTTGCCACTGCTGGGGATCAACATGGGACCCTTGCTGGCCAGCGCCGGAATCGCCGGTCTGGCCATCGGCTTCGGAGCCCAGACGCTGGTCAAGGACTTCATCAACGGCTTCTTTATCCTGGCCGAGAACCAGTACGACATTGGGGACACCGTACGGATCGCCGGGGTTCAGGGAGTGGTCGAGAATATGACCCTGCGGCGGACCGTCCTGCGAGACGCCGATGGGACGGTCCATACCGTCCCCAGCAGCGACATCGTTGTTGTCAGCAATCTCACCCGCGACTGGACGCAGATCAACCTGCACATCTCCGTCGCCTATGGCGTTGATAGCGACAGAGTCATCGGGGTGCTGAAACAACTCGGCGAGGAAATCGCCCACGACCCGACGTTCGGCAACATGATCGTCGCCACCCCTGAAGTTCCCGGGATCGACAAAATCAGCGGCAATGCAGTGGATTACCTGATGCTGGTAAAGACCGAGCCGGGATCGCAGTTTGCGGTGAGGCGAGAACTGCAACGCCGAATCAAGGCTAGCTTCGAGAAGAACCACATCGAACCCGGCGACCCCAGCCGGGTGTTTGTCACGAACATTCCGAAATCAAGCTAGCGCCGAGGCCATCTCTTACTTATTCCGCAGCGCCGCCAGTCCGGCCCACTTTTCGAGAAGTTGAATGGTGGCGGCGAAATCGAGGTCGTCCCATCCCTCCTCGCTCGAGAATTCGTAGATCTCGTCCACCGTCTCGAGCGCGGGCAGTTTCACTCGCGCCTCTTTGGCGGTGTCGAGCAGCAGATGAATATCTTTGTGCATCAGCCGCAGGGGGAAATTGGGCGAATAGTCGCCGCGCAGAACGAATGGCGCTTTGTAATCGATGACGCCCGACCGGATCATCGATGCCTGAACCAGCTCGACCATCTTCTGCGGTTCGACGCCGAGCTTTCTGGCCAGCGTTAATCCCTCAGCAAATCCTTCATAGATCATCGCTATCTGCAAGTTCATACAGATCTTAGCGGATTGTCCTTTGCCGGTATCGCCGACGTGAATTACCGTCTTACCCATGGCTTTGAACAGCGGATCCATCGCCTCTACGGTTTCCGCCGGTCCGCCGACGATGAAAATGAGTTGGCCGTTTTCGGCGCCAATTTTTGAGCCGGTCACCGGGGCGTCGATCCATTGCACGCCTTTTTCGGCGACACGTTCGCGCGAAGCGCAAGGTGGCTGACGGCGAGATGGTACTGGAATCGGCGATCACCATGCCTTCACGCAATGATTGCTCAATCCCGTCACCAGAGAACACAAGGCGTTCGACGGCAGCAGTGTCGGCGACGCACATCCAAACGATCTCGGCATCCCGAGCTGCTTCGGCGGGAGACACAGCGGTCATGGCGCCTTCGATGTGCTGCCGCGCCGTGCGGTTCCACACCGAAACTTCGTGTCCTGCTTTTACCAGGTTCGAGGCCATCGGCCGTCCCATAATCCCCAAACCAAGAAACGCGATTCGCATGCATCTCTCCTTATGACCGCAAGTTGATTTAAGCTGACTGGCTTAACAAGGTCAAGGAAGTCTTTAAGAGATGGAAGCCGCCACGGGCCGCATCGCGCAGCGCGTCCTCAGCGTCTAATGAATTGACATCCCATGACAGGAACCACTATCAGGCGTAAGGCCCGCCAAATTGGAACGCTCGTAGGGCGTTCCGTCCTGACTCCCCGAAGCGGTGAAACCCATCGGCCGAACCTCGTCAGTCAGGACCATCTGGGAGTGACGTTTATCGGACACTCCAGTTTTTTCCTGCAAATCGGCGGCAAAAACCTTTTGATTGACCCTAACTTCGCGCGCTGGATTTTCGTCCTGAAGCGACTGCGGCGTCCGGGACTGCGTATGCGCGATCTGCCGCCCATCGATGCGGTGCTGGTTTCTCATGCTCATTTCGATCACCTGCACCGGCCTTCTTTGCGGACCATTGCCAGCCTGACGAAGCGAAAGTCAGGCAAGCGTCCCATCATTGTCGTGCCCAAAAACCTGCGTGACCTGGTGAGTGACCTGGGATTCTCACGGGTAGTCGAACTCGAGTGGTGGCAAAACGCGCAAATTGGAAACGTCGAGATCACCCATACGCCCTCGCGGCATTGGGGAGCGCGTGTGGTGCGTGACATCCATCGTGGATATGGTGGTTACGTGCTGCGCTCCGGCAGACACTCGGTGTACCACGCGGGTGATACGGCGTACTTCGACGGATTCAAGGAAATCGGAGATCGCCTTACGACCAGACCTCGCTCTGCTTCCGATTGGTGCATATCATCCGGCATCATTTCGCAACGTGCATACCAGTCCGGAAGATGCGATACAGGCATTTCTCGACCTGGGCGCGCGCTGGATGGTACCGATGCACTATGGTAGTTTTCGGTTGTCGTATGAGCCGGTCGAGGAGCCGGTGCAGCGGCTCTTGGCGGATGCGGAACGACGCGGGATCGAGAAAAAGGTTTGCGTGCTGGAAGAAGGCGTGACGCGGTTGTTTGATCAGTCTGAGATCAGTCCGACAAATCGTGTCGCTCAGAATGTAGCCCGAACCTAGTCCGCGCACCCACTCGGGACTTTTTTCGCAAGCTCGAACCGCTCGAACGCACTTTCACCGACGACGCGCTTATCACGTGGAGGTGTGTCCTACGTCCTTTCCTGGCCGTCTCCTTCTCGTGTATTCAAAGGATCGTGAGGGCAGGGATATGTGTCTCTTTCCCATGAACTGCGCCTACGCTGCGGCCCGAACAGGCTCTTTGAAAACTCAGACAGCACCCTTAATCGGATCGATCGGCGCTAAACGACACCGGGTTGGACCCGGCAGTGAGCCCAAATGCAGAGAAAGGACGAGAATCGCCGCCGTAACTATCTTTAGAAAGAAATGGATAGCTATAACATATTTATATTTCAACGAGTTGCGAACAATTTCCGGCTAAACACCTGATTCTAAACAACAGATGAAAAGTTATTTGCATGGTGTTCTAGTTAGCTATACCACTAGTTCACAGGACTTGCAGCGCCTGGTCGAGATCGGCGATCAGGTCTTCCACGTCTTCGATTCCGACTGAGATCCTCACCATTCCGTCGGTAAGCCCGATCTCTTTGCGTCCCTTCGCGCCGATGGCGGCGTGGGTCATGGTTGCGGGATGAGAGATCAGCGTCTCCACCCCTCCCAGCGATTCGCCGAGAGTGCAGACCCGCACGCGCTTCAGCATCTTCTTAGCATTGGCCAACGAGCCGGTTTCGAGAGTGATCAATGCCCCGAAGCCCGACATCTGGCGGCAAGCCAGTTCGTGTTGCGGATGGCTCTTGAGACCGGGATAGAAAACCCTCTTCACCTTCGGATGGTTGCTTAGATAGTCGGCAATGATTCGTCCGCTCTCATCGTGCTGCTTCATACGGACGGCGAGAGTCTTGACGCCTCGCAATACCAGCCAGCATTCGAACGGGCGAGAGGATGGCTCCAACAGCCTTCTGCACGAACGCCAACTTCTCGGCCTGGTCTTGCGTGGTGCAAACCAGAACGCCCCCGATGCCGTCACTGTGACCGTTCAGAAACTTCGTCGTCGAGTGCAGCACCATGTCGGCGCCCAATTTGATCGGCTGCTGAAAGTACGGCGACATGAAGGTGTTGTCGACAACCACCTGGCAGCCGCGCTTATGCGCAATTTCGCTGACGGCGGCGATGTCGGTCAATCCCATAAGCGGGTTGGTGGGTGTCTCCAGATACACATAGCGCGTGTTCTTACGAATGGCCTTAGCCACATTGCGCGGATCGCTGGTATCGACGTAGGTAAATCCGAGTCCGAAATTCGCCAGTACCTGGTTGAAGAGGCGGGGCACTCCACCGTAAAGATTGTTGGAGGCGACGATGTGATCGCCGGTCTTCATCAGATTGGCAAGAGCAGCAACCGCAGCCATTCCGCTGGAGAATACACGCGACGCGACACCGCCTTCCAGGGAAGCCAGATTCTCTTCCAGACGGGTGCGGGTAGGATTACCGGCGCGCGAGTAGTCATAGCCCTTGGTTTTGCCCAGTTCTTCCTGGGCATAGGTCGAGGTGGCGAAGATCGGTGGGGCAACTGCTCCAGTGGAGGGGTCGGGCGCATTGCCGACGTGAATGGAGCGGGTGGAAAATCCAGCATGGTTCTTCGTCATGATGCCTTCTAACTGGGATGTATTCCGTTCACAGGAGGAGAAAGGCTTGCAGCCCGAACAGATAAATCCAGAATTGAACTCTTGGCCGCCTAGCCTTTGAAGTTAAAGATGCCCTTGGAAAGGTACCGTTCCGCCGAGTCAGGAATAATCGTCGCGACTCGCTTACCGGGTCCCAGCCGCTTGGCGATCAGGATAGACGCGAACACGTTTGCTCCGGCGCTCGATCCGGCCAGCACACCTTCGACCGCCGCAAGCTTTTTCACCATGGCAAAGCCGTCGTGATCGCTGACGGCGATGATCTCATCGGCGAGTGTGCCGTCAAAGGTCTTGGGAATAAAGCTGGCGCCAATGCCTTCGATCTCGTGGTCTCCCGCGGGGCCTCCTCCCAGGACCGAACCCTGGGTCTCGACGGCGATTGCCAGCACCTCCGGGTTGCGCTCCTTGAAGTAACGGGCAACTCCTGTAAAGGTTCCTCCTGTACCGGATCCAATCACGACGGCGTCGACTTGGCCATGCATTTGGTCGTAGAACTCGCGTCCCGTGGTCTCGTAGTGGAAGTCGGGATTGGCGGGATTCTCGAACTGTCCGGCAACCCAGGAGTTTGGAGTCTTGGCAGCGCGCGCCTTCACCAAATTGATTGCGCCCTGCATCCCTTCGGAATGCGGAGTGCGAATAACTTCCGCGCCCAGCGCCTCCATGAGAATGACTTTCTCCTGCGAAAAGCGCTCAGGGACAGCCAACACTACCTTGTAGCCACGGTTGCAGCCGATCAGGGCGAGCCCGACACCCGTGTTGCCGGCCGTAGCTTCAAAAATCGTGGCACCAGGACGAAGCTGACCTTCTTTTTCAGCCCGTCGAATCATTCCCAGAGCGGCGCGGTCCTTGATGCTGCCACCAGGATTCAAGTATTCGAGCTTGGCGTAAACGTCAGCGGCATCCGGGGGAACAATCTTGCGAAGGTGGAGAACAGGTGTTTCGCCAACCAGTTCAGTAATCTCTTCGGCTACGCGGAGAGTGGCCATTTCTGCAGTTTTCATGAGCACCTGGAGTCGACGGTGTTGACTGACAAGGGTACGTGATGGCGATTGCCCTGGTCAACGACGGCCGTCACAAAGCCGGTGGTCGCGGTCCCCTGGCGGCGGGTTCTTGTGAAATACTCTGTGGTGATTTTTGCAGGAGAAATCGCGTCACGTTGTATCGCGCCTTTGGAATTGCGCTGGTTGCGAGTTCGACGTTGCTAGCGATCTAACATGGGGGCCGGTTATTTGGAGACAGGTTTCTCGGCAGGTGGCGGATTGTTGGAAGAAGCGCGGCTCTGCCCTGCGTAGTAGCCGCTGCGGGTCCGAACTTGCAGTTTCTTGTAGCCCTTCGCGGAAGCGTCGACTTTCACAGTGCGAAAACCTCCTTCCCTCTGCGGCTTGGTGGGTTTATACCCGATGGTGTACTGATTGCGGATGTCGTGAGCAATTTGCTGGGTGATGGTTTCAACTTCGTTCAGGCCCTGAGGGAAGAATGCGATGCCTCCGGTTTGCTCCGCCATCTCGCGCAGCGCCCGGCGTGCACGCTTGGAGTGCTCCTCACCCAACAATCCGATGGTGTACACCGTGGGACCATTCTGCTCCTGCAATCGCCGAATGGCCTGTTCCAACGACTCGTGACTGGCATTGTCTTCGCCGTCGGTCACGACCAGAAGAACTTTCTTTTCCAGCAAACCTGATTTCTTCAAGTGATCTGAAGACGCGACCACCGCGTCGTAAAGCGCAGTTCCTCCGCGGGCTTCAATGCGCTCCAGCGCGTCCTTCAATTTGGGGACCGAAGACGTGTAGTCCTGATCGAGGAAGAAGTCTTCGTTGAAATTGACGACAAATACTTTGTCCTGCGGGTTGCTTGACTTAACAAAATTGATCGCTGCAGCGTTGACCGCCGACCTCTTGTCGCGCATGGAGCCGGAGTTGTCGATGACTATTCCCATCGCAACCGGGATGTCCTCACGACGAAAAGAGGTTATCTTCTGGGTTTGACCGTCCTCGAAGACGGTGAAGGCGTTGCGATCAAGGTCGGTGATGAGGCGGTTCTTGTCGTCGACCACCGTGGCATGCAGGGTGACTTCATCCACTTCTTTGTGAATGACAAAAATGTCGCCGTTCTTTTCAACCGGAGCTTGTCCGGAGTCCGTCGCGGGTTTCGATCCCGGGGCCTCCTTTTGAGGAGGCTGCGCCGGCGGATTTTGTCCGATTGTCAGGGTCTCCAGGAAAATGTAGGCAAAGAGCAGAAGGAGGTAGCTTCTATTCCGTGGGCGCATAGTATCCCGTTTTGGCATAGACGTGCAGTGGCGGCAACCCCTTCGGGGGGTTCAACTTCACTTTTATCTTCCTCCATTTGCCGTCCTTTCCCGGATTCGTCGGACGGTATCCCAGAACATATTGATTCCGTAGTTCGATACCGATTTTCGTCGCCACGTCGGCCAATTCATTCGGAGACCCTATGGTGAAGGTTCGACCGCCAGTTACGTCGGAGATCTCGGTCAAGAGTTCCGGGCCTTCCCGTTCCTCGGCCGTCTTAAAATCACGGTCATAGAGTCCGATGGCATAGATCTGGACATCGGCCTCCTTCACCATCGACTTGATCTCGGCTTCGGTATAGCGGCTGTGGTTGTCTCCACCATCCGAGATGATGAGGAGCGCCTTCTTTTCATGCTTGGCCTTGCGCATGCGGTTCATGCCCAGGTAAATGGCATCGAGCAGAGCGGTGCGCCCTTTCGGAGTAGCGTAAATCAGCTTACTTTGGATGTCCTCGATGGAGGTCGTAAAGTCCGCGAGGACCTCCGGTTTCTCGGAAAAAGTTATCAGGAAGAATTCATCTTCCGGGTTGGCGGTCTTGAAAAACTCCACAACCGCGTCACGCGACTTATCGATCTTGTTGGCCATCGACCCGCTGATATCAAAAATCACTCCCAAGGACACGGGGGCGTCCTCGCTCGAGAAGTGCTTGATCTCCTGCGGCTGGCCACCGTCAGTCAGGAGGAAGTTGTTCTTCTCCAGCCCCGTCACCAGGCGATTCATGGGATCGGTCACGGTTACGGGAACCAGAACCAGGTCGACATCTTTGCGGATGGGTTTGGTGTGGGTCTTGAGCGACGGGTCCACCGAAACCCCAGCGGCCTTTGCCTCGGCAGCGACCGCCGGTGGCATGACCGTCGGGTCCGGCTTTACTTCTTTCTTCTCCTCACGAGGGACAACGTGGACGTCCGACTGTTCGTTCTGTGCAACGGCGGGCAGGACTACGCAAACTGTCAGAAAAAGTGTCGCAGCGATGACAGCGAGATTTTTACGCAGGCACAACAAGGATTGGACGGGAAGCACGAGAAAACGTCCCGCATCATTCTGAAGCAATT
This sequence comes from uncultured Acidobacteriaceae bacterium, assembly GCA_963696575.1. Lineage (GTDB taxonomy): Bacteria > Acidobacteriota > Terriglobia > Terriglobales > Acidobacteriaceae > DASRAA01. Next base: position 601,466 of record CAVOKT010000002.1, on the reverse strand, counting down.
GGGGCCGACTCGTCAGGCTGGCTGACCCGAATCGTTTACCGCCACCCGGGGCCATAGGGACCTCTACACAAGTGGCTTGAATGTTATCACAGCTTCGAGGCGTCCTTGTCATCATTGCCAACCGTCTCCAGGACTTCTCTCTCGTTCGTTCCTAACGTTGAATGCCCTTACGAGTTGCTGCCGGCATTTCTTAAACTGCTACAATCGAACTTCTTCCCAGGCGCCTTTTTCAGCAAGATTACGCGCCAGGAAATCAATTCCTATGGCCAAAATATACCCTTTTAGAGCCCTGCGGTACGACCCTGCAAAGGTGTCGCCCGCCCAAGTAGTTACACAGCCGTATGACAAGATTTCCCCGGCAATGCAAGAACGTTACTATGCGGCCAGCCCCTACAATCTGGTGCGAATCATCCTTGGCAGAGCCGAAGCCGGCGACGACGACAAGAGTAACGTTTACTCCCGTGCCGCTGCTAGCTTAGAACACTGGCGCGCGGAGCAGGTTCTGGCGCAGGACGAGCAACCCAGCATTTATCTCTATACCCAGACTTTTAAGGTCCCCGGCGACGCGGCCGGAACTGAACTGGAACGCCGAGGGTTTATTGCCGCGGGACAGCTTGAGGACTACGACAAGAAGGTCGTCTTCCGCCACGAGCAGACGCTCAGCAAACCTAAGGCCGATCGTCTGAATCTGCTGCGCGCAACGCAAGCGCATTTCGGCCAGATCTTCATGCTCTATAGCGACCGGGCGGACGCAGTCGATTCGACATTGCAGCAAAATCGCCCTCCCGACGTGGAAGTACGGGACGAATATGAGGTCGTCCACCGTCTGTGGAAGATTTCGGACCCTGCAACCATTCAGAAGGTTCAGTCGGCGATGGATGATAAGAAGCTCATCATCGCCGATGGACACCACCGCTACGAGACGGCGCTGAACTATCGCAATGAAATGCGGCAGCGCGCAAGCGCCAACGGGAATGCGCCCTACGAGCGCCTGATGATGACGTTTGTGAACATGGATTCCCCCGGTCTTCTGGTCTTGCCCACTCATCGGGTGGCCTTTGGACTCGAGCGACTTCGACGTCGCCGCGATGAAAGCAAAACTGGAGAAGTACTTCGACATCGAGGATCTCGGTCCCGTTTCAGACGTGAAACTTGCCGTGGACCGGCTGCGCCAAGCTGGCGAGAAAAAGACCGCGCTGCTCACCATCACAGCCAACGGAGCCTTCCTGCTGCGATCCCGACCGACGCAAGAGTCGCCAACGCTTGAGGGACAATCGGAGCGGCAGCGGAACCTCGACGTTGTCCAACTGCATAAGCTGGTGCTGGAAGAGACACTGGGCATGTCGGAAGAGGACATCCGTAACCAGAAGCACCTGAAATATGTGCGCGAGGCGAACGATGCCGCCGAAGAAGTGCACCGCGGCGCAAATGTCGCGTTTCTGATGAATCCGGTGCGCATGGAGCAGGTGCGCGATATCGCCTTTGGCGGCGAAGTGCTGCCGCAAAAATCCACCGATTTCTACCCCAAACTGCTCAGCGGCCTTACCATTTATTCGCTGGAGGACGGCGTCAGAGGTACGGCACCAGGAGGCCACTAGGTTGCGCTGGTCGCGGCGGATGTTGATTGCCATCGCGGCGAGTGTCGTCGCAATCGCTCTGCTGAGCGTAACGAGTCAGTTTCTACGCCACTCCGTGGTGCAGGCGCAGACGCCACCCACTCAACTCTCAGTCTATTCACCGCAAACCTCTTATACCGTCCCGATCCTGAACCTGAACGGTCAGCCCTACATTGGATTGGTCGAGTTGCTGGAGCCACTCGGGAATGTCGATGCGCGTCCTGACGGCAAGAAGTACAAGTTGAAGTTCACACCACCCGGCGCTCGCGAATTCGAACTTCAATTCCAGGACGGCAAAGACAACGCCAAGGTCAAGAGCGACAAAATCAAACTGCCAGGGATGTTTGCGATCCAGAATGGCAGAGGATACGTTCCACTGTCGTCAGCCAGTGCGGTGCTGACGCACGCGCTATCAGCTCAGATTCGCCTCGATCCCGCAGGACGGCGGCTGTTCATCGGCAATGTGGGAGAGCGATTCACATTGGATCTGCGCAAAGGCGAGCCAACAAAGCTGTTCGTCAGCTTCGATTCGCCGGTGAATCCGACGATCGCGACTGAGCCGGGGCACATTCGCTTCACTTTCAAGCGTGAGCCGGTGATTTCCAACGTGGATCACACGACCTACAACGATCCACTCATAACTGGTGCGAACTTTTCGGAACATGACGGCGTGGCCGAACTCGATGTCAGCGGAACGGCTCCGTTAATGGCGAACTTCGCCGATGGCGGAAAGACGATCATCGTAACCGCCGTACCGCCTCCACCAGCTCCGATTGCACAGCTACCGATCGCGCCGCCAAACGTTCCGCCGCCCATCGCCCAGGCACCAAAGGCACCTGTGGGACCTCGTTTCCTCGTGCTGATCGATCCCGCCCATGGAGGCACCGAGGTCGGCTCGGCGATCAGTCCTACGCTTCCGGAGAAGGACGTGGTGCTCGCTCTGGCGCGCAAGGTACAGCATGAGTTGGCGAACCGCGGAATTTCTGCAGGCTTGCTGCGTAACTCGGACATCACGATTTCATTGGACCAGCGAGCAATCTCAGCCAACAGTGCGCGGCCCGCCCTCTACGTTGCGCTGCATGCTTCTAACACCGGAAGCGGAGTGCACGTTTTTACGTCGTTACTCCCGGCCGAAGTAGTCTCATCGCGCGATTTCATGCCATGGGAAACGGCGCAGGCCGCGTATCTCGACCTGAGTGGGACGGTGGCTGGCTCAGTGTCGGCCGAGTTGGAGGCGCGCAAACTTCCCAACGCAGCCTTGTCCGCGCCGCTGCGTCCCATGAACAATATCGCCGCCCCGGCCATTGCCGTTGAAATTGCCTCGCCGAGCGGCAACGTGGACGACATCGCCAGCGCTGAATATCTCGATCAAGTGGCGCAATCGATTGCCGCCGGAATCGCGGCAGTTCGCGGCAAGATACCTCAGGTGCGCCCATGAGTCGCGCTGTGCTCGTGATGTTCCTGGGATTGCTGCTGATCGCCGCCGGTCTTAGTTACTATGCCTACCAGCTCAAGGCAAAGGTTGCCAGTGAAGAACAGCGACTAGCGCAGCAGTCGCAAATCGTAGTGCCCCCGGCAGCAGGACCCACCACCCTGACCACGCTTTATGTCGCCTCCGACCGGGACGGCGGATTGCGCCGCTCGCAGATCAATGTCTCGCTTCCCCAGGAACGTAGCGAACGGGCACGCGCCGTATTGCGTGCGCTCCTCACCACCTACCTGCAGCCTGGCTCGCAGCATCCCATCGGCGCCGGTTCTGACGTTCGTGATGTCTTTCTGCTGGGAAGCGACACCGCAGTAATTGACACCAATACCGCATTTGCCGACTCTCACCCCTCGGGAGTGCTGGCCGAAGAGCTTACCATCGCATCTATGGTCACGACCCTGAACGCCAGCGACCCGCAGATTACTCGCGTAAAGATCCTGGTCGATGGCAAGGAGCGCGATACCCTGGCCGGCCATGCCGACCTGCGCCGCTTTTATCTGGCGAGTGGCATCGGGCAGGTCTTGAAGGATACGCCGTGACTCTTCCTCGGATTGGGGTGTTCGACTCCGGTGTCGGTGGTCTTACCGTGCTGAAGGCCATGGCCGAGCAGACTCCGGCGCACTATTTCTATTTTGGAGATACCGCACGGCTTCCCTACGGCACAAAATCGGCGGACACGGTGGCACGTTATGCCATAGGCGCAACACGCTTTCTTGAATCGCAGCAGATCGATCTGTTGGTCATCGCTTGCAATACCGCTACTGCGCTCGCTCTTCCGCAAATCAAACAGGCTGCCAGTGTACAGGTGGTCGGCGTGGTTGAGCCCGGAGCGGCTATGGCGGCGGAAGTCAGCAAGAACCGCTCGGCAGTCGTCATTGCCACCGAAGCTACGGTCAGCAGTCATGCCTATAGGGATGCACTTCGGCGACACGGTGTGAACGCCTACGAGAAAGCCTGTCCGCTGTTTGTGCCCTTGGTCGAAGAAGGATGGACCGACCATCCTGTGACTGAGCAGGTCGCTCGGATTTATCTTGGTGAGGCGATGGCAGCGTCTTCCGATACCGCCGATGTGCTGGTATTGGCCTGCACTCATTATCCTTTGATTGCTCCTCTGCTGCGCCGCATCGCACCCGAACACGTGAGGATCGTCGACTCCGCCGAATCGACGGCGCGGGTCGTGCGGCGTCTGCTGAATGATCAGCCGACAGGAATGGACGCGGAGATTACAAGGCCTGTGATTGCGGGCGGCTACCCTTCCGACCACCGCAGCTACCGCTTCTTCGTGACTGACTCCGTAGACAAGTTCAAGCGCTTGGCCACACGCTTCCTGGGCCGACAAGTCGATCATGTGGAACATGTAGACCTCGGCGGCTGAGCGAGGCACGCTCCAACTCCTACCAGCGCCTGGGTCACATGAGAACGGTACAATCGCTACTTATGGTCTATCGCTCCGACAATCGCACTTCCGACCAGATGAGGCCGGTAAATATCATTCCAGGTTACATCTCCACCGCCGAAGGTTCGTGCCTGATCGAGGTGGGAAATACCCGTGTCATCTGCACCGCCACGATCGAGGATTCGGTACCACAGTTTCTGCGCAATAGCGGCAAAGGCTGGGTCACCGCTGAGTACGGCATGCTCCCTCGCGCGACCCTGACGCGGAGTCCGCGCGAAGTAACCAAAGGCCGCGCCGGTGGACGCACCCACGAGATCCAGCGGCTTATCGGCCGCTCGCTACGGGCGGTAACTGACATGGACAAGTTCGGCGAGCGCACCCTGTTCATCGACTGCGACGTGATTCAGGCTGACGGCGGAACTCGCACCGCTTCCATAACCGGGGCTTTTGTGGCCATGGGGTTGGCCATGATCGCGATGGTAGAAGCCGGAGCCCTGACGGCCGCGCCGATCCGCGACTACGTGGCCGCCACCAGCGTCGGCATCGTGGATGGCCAGGTGATGCTGGACCTCTGCTACGAGGAAGACTCGCGCGCCGACGTTGACATGAACCTTGTCATTACCGGCAGCAAGAAGCTCGTTGAAGTTCAAGCGACAGCCGAGCATCGTCCGTTTGACGATGCCCAGTTGGCGCAAATGATGGCTCTGGCGAAAAAAGGGATCGAGTCGCTGATCGCGCGCCAACAGGCCGTACTGACAGGCCTGCCGCTGCGGCAGTAGCGTTCGGCGATGGATAGTCCCGCTCTAACGTTCGGAATTCATTTAGAATTGAGTGTCCTGTACATCGCAATCGCGGGACCAGCCATATTCTGTAGGGCGGGATTCACATTTCATAAGAACCGGGCGAAAAATGCGCCGGTGGAGGGATCGCCATGAAACTTACTCCTGGAAAACTGCAGGGGATGAAAAACGTCTCGAACGAACGCGGTGTCATCGCCGCTGCGGCAATGGATCAGCGCGGTTCGCTCAAGAAGGCTTTAGGTAGCCGGGCCACCGACGAAGGCTTGATCGAGTTTAAGAACTATGTCACCGAAGTGCTGACCAAGCATGCCAGCGCCATCCTGCTCGATCCTGAGTGGGGACTGGGGCCGTCCAAGCTGCGCGCCAAGGGCTCAGGGCTTCTGCTGGCCTACGAGAAGACGGGCTACGACAAGGCGCTGCCTGGCCGATTGCCCGACCTGCTGGATTTGTGGTCTGTCCGCCGCTTAAAGGAAGCCGGCGCGGACTGCGTCAAGATCCTGCTCTACTACTCAACCTTCGACGACGCGAAAGTCAACGATCACAAGCATGCCTGGACCGAGCGCATTGGTGACGAGTGCCGCGCTAACGACATTCCGTTTTTCCTTGAGCTGATTGGCTACAAAGAAGGACTGGAAGATAAAGGTCCGGAATATGCCAAGCTGAAGCCCCAGGTCGTGGCTGACTCGATGGCGGAGTTCTCCAAGCCGCGCTATGGAGTGGACGTGCTTAAGGTGGAAGTTCCCGTGAACCTGCAGTACGTCGAAGGCGCGAAGTCGTTCAAGGGACCGAAGGTCTATACCAAGGCGGAAGCGCTTCAGTATTTCCGCAATGCAGCCGCGGCGACCGATAAGCCGTTCATCTATCTGTCGGCGGGAGTCAGCAATCCGGAATTCATCGAAGATCTGGAGTTCGCTAAAGAAGCCGGCGTGAAATTCAACGGCGTACTGTGCGGACGTGCCACCTGGAAGGACGGCATTCCGATCTTCGCTGAAAAGGGTGGCAAGGCTTTTGAAGCGTGGCTGCAAGACGAGGGTGTGAAGAACATCGAAAACGTCAACAATGCGCTGAAGGCTGCGACCCCGTGGTACAGCATTTATGAAGTTCCGGAACCAGCACTAGCCGCAAAATAGCTATCGGCTTTCGTTAAAGCAATGAAGTGAGGCAGCGCGTGGATGACCTCCACGCGCTTTCTTTTGTGGCACCGTCACTTCCTGCAATGGGTGCAATAGCCGCCGATCTCAAAGCGCGAAATTACGATGTGAAACTGGCAATCGCGCTCAACCTGTCCTTTTACGCGATCGAACAAGTCGCTCTCGAACTCCTGAACTTTCCCGCAACGCAGGCAGGTCATGTGCATGTGGTCGCGCTGGGGACGCCGCTCGTAAAAGTGCCCCTCCCCTTTGACATGCAGCAGGTCGAGTTCGTCGACCAGGCCGTGGCGCTTCAACAGCGAAAGCGTCCGGTACACAGTCACCCGGTTGATGTCAGGATCGACCTTGGCAGCCTTTCGCAGGATCTGGGCGGCGTCGAGGTGCTGCTTGGCGGTTTCGATGATTTCGAGAATGACGCGGCGCTGACGCGTCAACCTGATCCCGCGGCTCAAAAGCGCATTTTGTAGGGACCCCGGTGAGGCCGATTCCGGAAACGGCATGGCTCCTCTTTTCGCTGTTGCACCTAATTGCAACCAGGTTGCAACAGAATCTGCCAGAGCCACTTGACCAGCAACTACATATGAAGTCAAATGGAGATGGAGTAGTTGCAACACTGTTGCAACTGGAATTATACCACTGGAATTGGGGTCTGTCCCCAACACTTTTTGGGGCTCTGTATGACTACTAGGGTTGTCGTAGCGATATCTGTTCTACTCTGCGCGCTCGGGCTCGTCGTCCCTGGCGCGCTGCCTGGCGAGCGTCCTTATTTCATTACTTATGACCAGACCATGGAAGAACCGGGGAACCTGGAAATCGAGATGAAAGGATTGACCGCGTCGCCGCAAGGGGGCGACCAATTCCTATCCGGTGTCACAGAGTTCGAGTATGGCGCGAAGGGCTGGTGGACGACGGAGTTCTATCTGGATGGACAGACTACGGCCAATCAGAGCACGATCTTTACCGGATATCGCTGGGAAAACCGCTTTCGCCTGCTGATGCATGAGCACATCATTAATCCGGTGTTTTACATCGAGTACGAGGACACGAGCGGAGCCGACAAAAGCCTGATCGAAGTGGTGGGCTTCGACTCGCAGTACGACGGACTCGTGCCCAACCGGGAGGCCAGTCGCGATCGGGAACGCGAGATCGAGACCAAGTTGATCCTTTCCAGCAACCTGAACGGGTGGAACATCGCGGAAAACTTTATCGCCGAGAAGAACCTGGCAGGCGATCCCTGGGAGTTTGGATATGCGGCGGCGGTGAGCCGACCTCTGTCACTACTGGCTTCTGCTGACGAATGTACATGGTGCCGGGAGAATTTTCAGACTGGGGTCGAGTTCTACGGCGGGCTGGGTACAGCGAACAAATTCACCCTGCATGGTACGGCGCAATACATTGCTCCTGTGCTCTCCTGGCAAGTTGGCAACGCGGTGTTTAAGGTGTCGCCGACTTTTGGTCTCACCGACGCGAGCTACCGGGTAATGCTGCGCTTCGGAGCGCAATACGAGATCAGCGGCTTTCGGCGAAAGCTTGAGAAGCTGTTTCATTGAAGCCTCCTTGTAAAATAAGCTACCGGGAGGAATTCTTGAGACGAGACCTTCGGGCGTTTTGATCAATGCCGCTATTTTTCTGATCGCGGCGAGCATTCTCTATATTGCGCCGGCGATTGCTGCGCAGAGCTTTCGCAACGCACCCGCTTCAGCCGCGCAAATGACGAATCCCTACGCCGGCAATGCGCAAGCGGCGGCCGGCGGCAAGAAGCTGTACGCGCAGAATTGCGCGCAGTGTCACGGCAATAACCTGCAGGGAATGGGACCGGCTCCGGCCCTGCTGAGCGCTTCTGCAAAGAAAGCCAAGCCGGGCGAACTCTTCTGGTTTATCACCAACGGCAATCTGAATAATGGAATGCCTTCTTGGTCGCAGTTGCCCAAGCAGCAGCGCTGGCAAATCGTAACGTTTTTGGAATCGAAGAACTCTGCAGGTGAATAGCCGGCTGCCCCAGCGTCACCGCATGCGCACGACGAAATCCGCTATAACTAGAACGTGAGTACCAGCAATCCATTCTTTGCTCCCAAGACGGCGCTGATCACCGGCGCATCCAGCGGCATTGGACTCGAACTGGCGCACCTGTTCGCGCGCGATGGCTACCGACTGGTACTGGTGGCGCGAAATCGCAGCACGCTGCGTCAACTGGGCGACGATCTGCAGTCGCGCTATAGCGTGACCGTGCGGATCGAGCCCAAGGACCTGGCGCATCCCGCAACTCCCGCGGAGTTGTATCAGGAATTGCAGGAGTCGGGCATCCTCCTCGACGTGTTGGTAAACAACGCGGGATTCGGCGGTGCGGGCGCTTTCGTCAACACCGACTGGAACCACGAAGCCGAAATGATGCAGGTCAACATCGTTGCTCTCACCCACTTGACCAAGTTGTTCCTGCCGCAGATTCGCGCCCGCGAGGGCATGATCATGAACGTCGCCAGCACCGCGGCGTTTCAACCTGGACCGTTCATGGCGGTCTATTACGCCAGCAAAGCGTATGTGCTGAGTTTCACCGAAGCCCTCGCAGAGGAGTTGCGAGGCACAGGCGTGAAGGTTTCGTGCCTTTGCCCAGGACCGGTGAAGACTAATTTTCAGAAGCGCGCTTACATCACCGATACTCCATTAGCCAACAGTCCTCTGCTGGTGGACGTGCGGGAGGTGGCGCGCATCGGCTACGAGGGCTTGAAACAGGGCAAGCGAGTTGTTATCCCAGGATGGAAAAACCGCGTCGGGGTCGAACTGCTGCGCATCTCGCCGCGTGAAATGGTGACCAAAATCGTGAGGAAGGTCCAGGAAAAGAAGAACGGCTGACGCGATCAGCCGCGCAGTCTGAACTCCGCGGGAACCCATCGTCGCACCTGATCGTGATGCGGAGTCCAAGCCTGCCACACCGAGCGCGCCCATTTACGGGCTGCCTCAACGTGGTCCTGCGCATTCTCGGCCTTCCAAACATCCACGACAGTAATAGCTCCCATCTTCGCCGGTGGCACGAGCCAGTGAAACTTCTCTTTGCTGTCTGATATGACCGGCATCGCCCTGGCGGCCGCATCGTCGTCGAATCCCTGCTCCACCATCAGGCATATCCGAACCAGGTGAATACCTATCGAGCGAATACTTTGTGGCGATGGCTGCCCCGCATGCTGCGCAGCGTAAGCGTCCACAGTTTGGCGGTGAACTCCCATCAACGAAGGATCGGAATATTCCCTCGCCAGGACCTCCCCGTAAATTGCCCAGCACCCTGGGGAAGATTCCATGTAGCGGTGGACTGGCCCATCGATCGAAGGCACCAATCCTCCGCAACCAATACACGGCGCCAAGTCAGACGATTGCAGCTTTAACGAGGACACATGCGAGTCCAGCTAGAGGTTGAACAACTCGCGCAGCCGCTTAGTTTGCGCCCGGCTGACCGGAATTTCCGCCTGCTTCTTGTCGTCCATGCGGATCTGGTAGGAACTCTTAAACCAGGGAACGACTTCCTTAATGCGGTTGATGTTTACAAGGTAAGATCGGTGGGCGCGCCAAAACATTCCGGGATCGAGCGAATCGAGCAATTCCTCCAGGGTGCGGCAATTCGATTGGCCCTCCATGGTGGTTGCAACCACCGAGATGATGCCGTCTTCGATCGAGGCGTAGCAAATGTCTTTCTGGTCGACCAGAAATAGGCGTCCAGCGGACTTCAGCAGGACTTTGGCAGCTTGCGGCCGCTGCTGCTGTTCCAGCATCTTTACCAGCGTGCCGATCTGGTCGTTGGACGAGGCTGACGATTCGAGCTTTTTCCGCGCCTTCTCTACCGACTGCGCAACCCGCTTCTTGTCGAAAGGCTTCAGCAGATAGTCGACCGCATTCACCTCGAAGGCCTTTACAGCGTACTGATCGAACGCCGTCGCGAAGACGATTTGCGGCATTGCCACTTTGCGATCAAGCAATTTCTTAATGACTCCAAAGCCATCGAGCCCAGGCATCTGCACATCAAGGAAGACGAGGTCGGGCGAGAGGTCTTTGATCAGGTTGACTGCCTCTACTCCGTTCTTGCCTTGTGCGACTACCTCGACTCCTACTTCTTTTAGTAGATAGGCGAGTTCGTCACGCGCGAGTTGCTCGTCATCGACAATCACTGCCGAAATAGGCATTCATACTCCCGAAAGTAAATTGAACAGGAAAGTATAAACCTGAGACCCGCGAATGGAGCAGCCGCCGCACGGGCTAAGGAATACCGGTCCTGTCGTACACTGTTATTTCATGGTCGTCATCTTCGGGATTCATTCTGTTAGCGAGGCGTTGAAGTCAGGAGGGCGCAGCTTCGACTACGTGGGCATTGCGCGCGAGCGTCACGATCAGCGCGTGCAACGCCTGATCGATGACTGCCGCACCAGCGGGGTGCAGGTGCGATTCCTGCCTCGCGAAGAGCTCGACCGCACCGCCAATACCAACACCCACCAAGGAGTGATCGCGGTCACCAGCAGCAAACAATATGCTGACGTGGACATGCTGCTGGAGCGGCGCAATGGCGAACACAGTTTTCTGGTGGTGCTGGATGGCATCGAAGACCCGCACAATCTCGGCGCATTGATCCGGACCGCTGACGGAGCAGGCGCTGATGGAGTCATCATTCCGGAGCGTCGCGCCGTCGGATTGACTGGCACCGTCGTGAAGGCGTCAGCCGGGGCGTCCGAACATTTGGCAATCGCGCGCGTTACCAACATCTCCCGCACTCTGGAGGAATTGAAGGAACGCAACGTGTGGACGGTCGGGCTGGATGAGCGTGGCACTCAGAGCTATGACGAACTGGATTACAAAATGAATTGCGCCGTCGTTCTGGGAGCCGAGGGTAAAGGACTGCACGATCTGGTGCGCAAGCGCTGTGACTTCCTGGTGTCCATTCCCATGCTCGGACATGTGCCGTCGCTGAACGTTTCGGTAGCAGGCGCCGTGGTGATGTATGAGGTGGCCCGGCAACGAAGAGTTCCGCAGAGCCAGGGGAAAAAGAAACCCTCCAAATGAAGCCGTGGTTCGTGTCCTTTTGTTTTGCCCTGGCGACAGCCGGTTCGGCGGTGGCGCTCGACCGCGAAGCCTTTACTGTCACCCACTACCAACTGGAAGTGCAAATCGATCGCGCATCGCACGTGATGGCGGTCACGGGCGAGCTAACGCTGCGTAACGACTCCAAGCTCCCCCAGAAGAACCTGGCGCTGCAGGTTTCGTCGTCACTAAGTTGGAACGGAATCGCTTTCGATCGCACACCGGTCGAGTGGATTGGGAACACCTACACTTCAGACATCGATCACACCGGCGGTCTATCGGAAGCAGTCGTGAATCTGCCGAAAGTTATACCGCCGGCGGGAACCGTTGCGCTGGATGTGCAATACGGCGGAACGGTGACTCCAGACGCGACCCGGCTCACCCGCATAGGCGCTCCCGCCGACATGGCACTGCGCAACGACTGGGACCAGATCAGCGAGCCATTCACCGCTGTACGGGGACTTGGTTATGTTGTGTGGTATCCGGTCGCTCTGCCAGCCGTAAGCATGAGCGATGGAAATACAGTGTTCGAGGCCATCGACGCCTGGAAGTTTCGGCACCAGCGAACCGAGTTCGAAGCGCGGATACAGGTGATCAGTGCTGACGCCAAACTTTGTATCGCCGGAAATGCCACTTCTTCAAGTTGCGGCGATTCGAGTGAGACGGCTGATCCGCGCACCGATGCGCCGGTGAGTCAGGTCAGCAATAGTATTCACTTGACCGGCTTGGGCGAGATCGTACCAACGTTCTCGGTTGCGAACTATGTTCAGCTGGATCGCCCTGGGATAAAGATCTTTCACACCCCCGACAAGGCCTCGTTCGCTCGGGATTATGCGGCCGCGGCAGAAGCCAATGAAGCGCTGCTGCATGAATGGCTCAACGCACCGGCGCAAGTACCGGTCGTGATCGAACTCACGGATGGCAACGCCAGTCCATATCAGAACGGCGATGTGCTGTTCACACCATTGCGACAGTCGCAATCCGCCACGCTTGAGCTGCTTCTTTTGCCGGTGCAAGTGGCGGTGCGCTTCCCTACCCCGCGGCGGTGGATAGAAGATGGATTGCAGCGATTTCTGCAGGCGCTGACCGTGGAGCGTCGCTCCGGCCGCAAAGCCGCATTGGATTTCCTGGATGAGTTTGTGCCTCCGCTGGTGAAGGCCGAAGAACCGGCGGAACCGGGTGCGGACGCGAAAACCAGCCAGCCGGGCGACAATACGCTATTGAACACCTCCGACGAGATTCTTCTGCGCGGCAAGGGAAGCTTCGTTTTTTGGATGCTGCATGACATGGTTGGCGATGAGGTTCTGCAACACGCTCTGGCAACTTATCGGCCTGGAGCCGACTCCAAGCCGGCGTATTTTCAGGGACTACTGGAAGACGGGAAAAAACGCGATTTGGAATGGTTTTTTGATGATTGGGTGTACCGTAATCGCGGACTGCCTGACTTTCGGGTAGAGAATGCGTACGTGCGGCCTCCGCTTGAGAATCCCAACAAAATTGTCCTGGTCACGGTGACGATCGAAAATCGCGGCGGAGCGGGCGCGGAAGTGCCGGTGCTGATCCAGACCCCCGCGGGAGAAAAAACCGCGCGAGTTTTGGCGATGGCGCATCAGAAGGCGTCGATCAGGGTGCAAGTTCCAGCCAATCCCACCAGAGTTGTTGTGAATGATGGCAGTGTGCCAGAAATCAACTCGAGCAATAACAGTTTCGACGTTCCGGCAAGTCCAGCACCTGAGTAAGCTGGCCACTTGCCAACATGTGTAGCCGAAAGCTACAAACGTGATGGATTGCAATCGCGCCACCGGCGCACGAAAGAGGACGGCTTGAGTTACATCCAGTTCCTGGGAGCAGCGGGCGTTGTTACCGGATCGAAACACCTCATCAACACTAGTGATGAGAGCGGAAAACGCGGCATTCAAGTGCTGGTGGACTGCGGCCTCTTCCAGGGGCAGAAAGAATGGCGCGAACGAAATTGGCAAGATCTCCCCATTCCCGCGCGTGAAATTGATGCCGTCATCCTGACGCACGCGCACCTCGACCATTCCGGCTGGATACCACGCCTGGTGAAACAGGGCTTCCACGGACCGATTTACGCGACGCCTCCCACCATTGATTTATGTGGCATTTTGCTGCCTGACTCGGGGCATCTGCAGGAAGAAGACGCGGCGTTTCACAACCGGTTCAAGACTTCGAAGCACGTCCCGGCGCTGCCGTTATACACCATGGAAGAGGCGCAGCAGTGCCTTACGCTTTTCAAGCCAGTTAACTTAGGCGAGCCAAAACGTCTCTCGGATGAACTCTCGTTTCAGTTTGTTCGTGCGGCACACATTCTTGGATCGTCGATGGTGGAAGTGACGTTGACCTCGCAGGGACAGACGTCGCGTTTGTTATTCACCGGTGACATTGGACGCGTGCACAACAGCGAGACTTCTCCCGGGCGGCTCGAACGTTCAGGCCCCACGGAGAATGAACGCTGCGACTACCTCGTGATGGAGAGCACATACGGCAATCGTGAACACCCTCATGATGACCCGCGACCGGAATTGGCCGCTCTGATCCGTGCCACCGTGCAGCGTGGTGGCAGCGTTGTGATCCCGGCGTTCGCAGTCGAGCGCACTCAGAAGTTACTGTTCATGCTCAAAGAATTAATGGAGACTGAGCAGATTCCCAGTATTCCCGTCCATGCCGACAGCCCGATGGCGATCAAGGCAGTGCAAGTCTTCCTGAAATATACCGACGAGTTCAGCCCGCAGACGAAGGCGCTCATCGACAAATACGGATCTCCGTTGGATTGGGCAAACTTTTACTTTGATCTTACCCAGGACGACTCCAAGAAGATCAATCAGTCGAAGTACCCAACGATCATCGTTTCGTCGAGTGGCATGGCAACCGGTGGACGAGTGTTGCATCACTTGGCACAGCGCTTGCCGGACCCCAGGAACCTGATCTTGTTTATTGGCTTTCAGGCCCAGGGTACGCGTGGGTACGACATCAAGAACGGCGCAGCTCAGGTCAAGATTTTCGGCGAGATGGTTCCTGTCAGAGCACAAGTGGCCGCGTTAGAGCAGTTCAGTGACCACGCCGACACTCCGGAACTGCTGGAGTGGCTGCACACGTTTCAGGCGGCGCCGAAGCAAACCTATCTGGTACACGGCGATCCAGCAGCTGCTATGGCATTGCAAGCCGCCATGAAGAAAGACCTCTCATGGAATGTGCAAGTTGCCGCGTACAAACAGAAAGTCACGATCTCCTGAACCTCTCGACAAGGACACTCACATGGCAACCTTTGGTTTAGTCGAATACGCGGACGCCGGTCCGGAAGTCCGCGCGGTGTATGACGACATCATGGCGACCAGAAAGGTCGATTGGATCAACAACTTCTGGAAGTCCATCGCACATGACCCGGCCTTGTTAAAGCGCACGTGGGAAAGCATCAAGCAGATCATGGCACCCGGGGCGCTCGATCCGATGGTTAAGGAGATGATTTACGTTGCCGTCAGCGTGACCAACGGATGCGAATACTGCATCGCTTCGCACACGGCCTCGGCCCGCAAGAGCGGGATGACTCCCGCCATGTTTCACGAACTGATGGCCGTGGTTGGCATGGCCAACGAGACCAATCGCCTCGCCAACGGCTACCAGGTTGAGGTTGATGATGCATTCAAGACGTCATGGCCATGAGTCAGGCGTGCTGGCCGGGTGAT
Source organism: uncultured Acidobacteriaceae bacterium (assembly GCA_963696575.1). Lineage (GTDB taxonomy): Bacteria > Acidobacteriota > Terriglobia > Terriglobales > Acidobacteriaceae > DASRAA01. The sequence continues at coordinate 586,255 of CAVOKT010000002.1, read as the reverse complement.
GTGGCAACGGTCGGTATAATAAGGAATCTCCTATGAAAGCCTACGTTTACGTTTCTCTCAAAAAGAGTGTGCTCGATCCTCAAGGAAAAACCATTCATGGCGCCTTGAAAAAAATGGGCTATCGCGGTGTCAACGACTTGCGCCAGGGAAAGTATTTTGAAATCGCCCTCGACGATGGCATCGCTCGCGAAGACGCGCAGGCCGAAGTTGAGCGCATTGCCCGTGAAGTCCTCACGAATCCGGTGATCGAGGACTATCGCTTCACTCTAGAAGCCTAGGCGCTGACGTCTCGGTTGCGTATCGCCACGGCTCGACGCACGGTGGTTTGCTTAGCTCTGCGCGCTGTTTTACCCGCCGCGTCGCAAAATCAGATAAGATTTAGGATTCCTCGCGGTTTCGCCCGAAATCGCGGGGCTGCGGCCTTCATCCACCGCGAAATGTGAACAGCCAGTTTCCTGGAGCGTAAGAAAATGTGCGGCATTGTTGGTTACGTTGGGAAGAAACGTGTCGTCCCGGTCATCATCGACGGCCTGCGCCGATTGGAATATCGAGGGTACGACTCAGCCGGCATCGCGGTGGCAGGCAATGGTGAGGGTCTGCAGGTGCGTCGGGCTGAAGGCAAACTGCGCAACCTGGAAGAGGTAATCCACCTCAAGCCGCTCGATGGAACCTACGGCATCGGACACACGCGCTGGGCCACTCACGGCCGTCCCACGGAAGAGAATGCACATCCCCATCGTGACTGCACCGGGAAGATCGTGGTGGTGCATAACGGTATCGTCGAAAACTACATGAGCCTGAAGAAGAAGCTCATCGAAGGCGGACACAAGTTTCGCACCGAGACCGACACCGAAGTCATCGCACATCTCATTGAGAAGTCGCTCGCGGACGCCGATCACAAGATCCCGCTCGAGCAGGCGGTTCGTGAAACCGTTAAGCAACTGACGGGCGTCTTCGCCATCGCGGTCATCTCCTCGGATGAGCCGAACAAAATTGTCGCCGGACGCAACGGTCCGCCCGCCGTAATTGGATTGGGCGATGACGAATACTTTGTTGCCAGCGATGTGCCCGCCATCCTTTATCACACGCGTGACCTGTTCTTTCTAGGTGATGGCGATATGGCCGTGATTACGCCTGCGGGCGTGCAGTTGACCGACTTCGACGGCAATCCTATTACGCGGCAGGTGCAACACATCACCTGGGACCCGATCATGGCGGAGAAGGGCGGCTTCAAGCACTTCATGCTCAAGGAAATCTTTGAGCAGCCCCGGGCCGTGCGCGACACCACGTTGGGACGCATATCGCTCGATACCGGCAAAGTCTTCCTCGATGAGATGGACATTACCGAGGACGACCTTCGCAACCTGCAACGGGTCTACATCGCCGCCTGCGGTACCAGCTGGCACGCCGGGTTGGCCGCCAAGTTCATGATCGAGCGCCTGGCCAAAGTTACCGTCGAGGTGGACTACGCCAGCGAGTTTCGTTACCGCGATCCGCTGACCGGGCCGAACGACCTCACCATCCTGATCACCCAGTCCGGCGAGACCGCCGATACCATCGCCGCCATGCGCGAGTCACGGGCCAAGGGATCGAAGACCCTGGGAGTGTGCAACGTCGTCGGATCAATGATTGCGCGTGAGTCGAACGGCACGGTTTACACCCACGCCGGCCCCGAGATTGGCGTCGCGTCGACCAAAGCCTTTACCGCGCAACTGACCGCGCTGTTCCTGTTCGCTGTCTATCTCGGCGAAGTCCGGGGAAAAATCAGCGCGGAAGAGGGCAAGAAGCTTCTCACGGAACTCAGCTTAATTCCCGGCAAACTCGAGGCCCTTCTGAGCGGTGAAGACGTGACGGAAGAATTGGCCAAGCGGTATCATCGCGCCCGCGACTTCCTCTATCTGGGACGCGGCATCCATTATCCAATCGCACTCGAAGGCGCGCTGAAGATGAAGGAAATTTCCTACATCCACGCCGAAGGATATCCCGCGGGCGAGATGAAACACGGGCCCAATGCGCTGATCGACGAGGACCTTCCGGTGGTGATCATGGCTACGCGCGATCTCAACGATCCGGGTTCGGTGCTGCGATATGAAAAAACCATCTCTAACCTCAAAGAAGTGAAAGCGCGCTCGGGAACGGTAATTGCTGTCGCAACCGAAGGTGATGAAGAGATCAAAGAGTCGGCGGACCATGTGATCTACGTGCCGGCTGCACCCGAGTTGTTGGCACCGATCCTGGAAGTGGTCCCGCTGCAACTGCTGGCTTACCACATTGCGGTTCGCCGGGGTTGCGACGTCGATCAGCCTCGCAACCTGGCGAAGTCGGTAACCGTCGAATAGATCGCCTGATGCGAAAGCTCAGGATCCGCATCTAATCAGATGTGACTGATTCAACTCCAGTGGTGTCTCCTGCCGTCGAGGCAGTGACTGCTCCGTACCGTGCGCCAACCCGCGGTGAGGAAGCTCTCGTCTGCCCGGCTGGAACGCTCTGTGTTCCTGTCTCCCCAGACCAAGCATCTCGAGTTCGCGGTCGAGGGAACCCAAGAGTTTAACTTTACTCCTGGTCAGTTCGTATCCATTGAGCAACCGAAACCGGACGGCAAGACGCACACCCGCGCCTACTCGCTAGCTTCTACGCCTCGTGCGGGGGCGAAATTTGACCTATGCCTGAACCGTGTGGACGAAGGCTTCCTGTCGAACTGGCTGTGCGATCTGGAAGAAGGCGCCACGGTGCAGTTCCACGGACCGCACGGTACGTTCACGCTGCGCCAGCCCCATCAGGACTCTGTATTTATTGCTACGGGAACCGGAGTCGCACCGATTCGCGGGATCGTGCATTGGCTCTTTGAGAAGCCTGAGCGCCATCAGGACCACGAATATTGGCTGGTGTACGGAACGCGCCACGAAGACGGCCTTTATTACCGAGATGAATTCGTCGACGATTGCAGAGGCGCATCCCAACTTCCACTACCTCCCGACACTCAGCCGCGGCCTTGATACGTGGCAGGGATTGCGCGGATACGTACAAGATCACGTGCGCGAGATCGTGGGCCAGCGTCGCGACATGCACGCCTACATCTGCGGACTGCACCAGATGGTCGATGCCAACCGGCTATTGCTCAAAGAAGAGTTGGGCTGGGACCGCAAGCAGATCGTCTTCGAGCGGTACGACTGAGCTACCGGGTCTGACCGAGCGGTGCCCCCCTCCCCCTCCCCCCTACAATCTTTAGAATCATCGGTTTAGGGGGATTTTTCCGGCAAAACATTGATTCCTCGGTAGTTACGGGTAAAATATTAAAAACATTGAGTTTAGCGGAGCCATGTAGGTCCTCGGGCCTTTTAGAGTCAATGGCTTAACGAGACGAAGTTTGTAGAATATTCAAAATGCAGGGTTTAGACCGACTTTTCAAAGAACGGCCGCTACGCTCAGGGGCGGGAGACACACATGTCGTGCCTCACGGTCGATTGATACACCGCGGTCAACCGCGCGCGAAAGGACGTGGGTCACGTGACGCTGTGATAGCGATTGCGGACAACGGCAGTGCAGAAATCCGGTTTCACCAATTGCCAACCGCGGGCAAACCGGCAGTCCACGAGCCAGTTTGGGACCGGACAATCTGGGGGACATCGTACCGAGCAACCGTCACATCGGCTCGGTCCGGGTCGCGCCGGTGATATTGTCAGGCGGGTCGGAAAAAGACTTACCGGGTGCATAGGCAGCCTTCTCGTAATGATCGCCCGATTTTCGGATCACGTCGTGCCAGCCATCGCTCCAACTGATGCGAGCCTCGTCTCCGAACATTGTCCAGGTGCCATTGGGCGATCCGTGGCTCTTGGTCGCCTTGCCATCGCGCTCCAGGGTTATGTAAAAGGTCTGACTGGCAGCGCCGAGGCCAACCTCCCATCGGCCAACAAAACTGGCGCTCGACTTTGGGGCGGACTTGCTGGACTGAGCCGCAGCCAGACAAGCGGCCAACGCTACAAATGCTGACACCTTGAGAATGAGCCTGAGCATCACCAATCTCCTATAGACCCGATTTCACCTTTGATTTCAAAGACCGACCATTGTATGCGCAATATCGCGCGACATCATCAGTCCCCTACTGGAAGTTGAGCTTCGAACTGTTTCAGGTCCCAGTAGTCGCGCCAAGCGGCAATCTTTCCATCGCGCAGTTCGAACACACCCATACAGGGAACCCTGACCTGAGTGTCTCCGACCAGGAAATTATCCACGCGCTCGGTCATCACTACTTCGCCGACAGCAATAATGTGACGAACCTCCCACGGCAGGGCCTTCATTTGCCTGGCGCCGCGACGCAGCGTCTCGCGGATGGCGTCCCGGCCCACGACGGGCGGCCACGGCGAATTCGACCAAATCGCATCTTCCGTGAAGTAGCTGGCGAATTCGTCGGGGTCGGCACGGACGCACGCCTCCAGAAACCGCCGAATTAGAGCAATGCTTTCCAGGTTGTCCAAAACCGTCCTCGGATTCAGGTCTGGGCGTCAATCAGTTCCATGCGTTTCTGTTCGCGTTTTGATTACTGCAAAGCGTTCGTCAGAAACCCCGAAACGTCCTGTTTCAGTTTGCCGAGATCTTCGCTCTTGATGTACATCATGTGTCCCGCGTCGTAATAGCCGAGCGTAACCCTAGTGTGCTCCTGAGCGGTGAGATTCATGTGACTGAGGGTGTACTGAGTCGCAAAGAAAGGCGTCGCCAGGTCGTAATAACCGGAAGCCACGAACAACTTCATGTAAGGGTTTTTTACGAATGCCAGGCGTAACGATTCGCTGGTATCCGGAAATCCCTCTCCTGCCGATCCCCAGTCCCAGTCGGTGACTCCCCCGCCCAAGACGTAATACTCAAGGTCGTTCTTGTAACCGAGGTCGCTGCGGACATAGTTGTTGAAGGTCGCGGTGAACGGCGGACGTATGACCGACATTGAGGGATCGTAGTACATGCCTTCGCCGCGCACTCGCGAGATATCGTCGCCGGTGAATCGGCTGTCGAGACGTCCCACCGTGAGACGCTGGCTGCGCAGTAGTTCGTGGCAAAACATGCCCTGCGTCAGGCGCATGTCGTTCTCGTCGACGATGCTGCGGTCGATTCCGGTGAATCGCGCCACCTGGTCAACCAGGGTCTGACGCTCCTGCGGAGTGAGGCTGTCGCCCTTTCCCAGTCCACTGGCGTAAGGCCCGGCGGCAAATTGTTGCGCGTCGGCCAGAACGCCGGCAAGGTCGCGCTGTTGCAGGTCTGCGGGCAACTTCTTGTGGTACCAGGCGGTCGAAGTGTAGCTCGGCAGATAGAGGATATAAGGCAGATCGTTGCCGCGGCTGAATTCAAGGGTCTGGAAATTCAGCACCGAGGAAACCAGCACCACGCCACTCAGGGCCACTCCACGATCAATCAGGTAGCCACTCAGGCCTGCGGCACGGGTGGTTCCGTAGCTCTCGCCCACCAGGAACAGCGGGGACGTCCAACGCTGATAGCGGCTGAGATAGAGGCGGATGAATTCGCCGACCGATGAAATGTCGCCCTTGACGCCGAAGAATTTCTTGGCCAATTCCTTCTTGGTCGCGCGGCTGTAGCCGGTTCCGACGGGATCGATGAAGACGAGGTCAGTCTGGTCGAGCCAAGTGTCCTGGTTGTCTACCAACTCGAAAGGTGGCTGGGGCATTCCGCCATCGGACAGCATTTTCACGCGTCGCGGACCAATCGCGCCGAGATGCAACCAGATCGATGCCGAACCCGGACCGCCATTAAACGAGAACATCAGCGGACGTTTCGCGGCGGGCGTTGTCGAGGGTATAGGCGACAAAGAAAATGTTGGCTTCGACTTCGGTTCCCTCTTCGTTTCGAATCGGCATGTAGCCGGTCGTCGCTGTGTAACGAAGCACCCGGCCACCAACATGGATCTCGTGGTGGGTGACAATAGGCGGCTCTTCTTTTAGGCGTTGCAGGCTTCTCAGAATCGGCGGGAAGTTTGCCGGATTTCTCGGCGGTTGAGCGCCCTTCTCGGCCGGCTTTCCAGATTCGGCGGATTCTTTCTGTTGGGCGGAGAGTACGAGAGCACAAACGAACAGCGTAAAACAAACGGTCACGGCGCGAAAATAGCGCATCCAGGTTCTACCTCGACTCGAGAATAAAATGTACCCCGTCAATGGACGGACAATGCGTGCAACTGTAACATGCCGACTCCGGCTAGGATTGCCGGGCCTTGCGTTGTTCACGTTCGGCCTTGGATGCCTCGCGCCTCCGCAATGCACCGTCGTATCTGCGCTTTTCGTCTTCGGTTTCCGGAATAACCGGGTTTACGGGCAAGCGGCGGCCGTGACGGTCCACGGCGACGAACGTGAGATATGCGGTTGCCACCTTCTGGCGGGAACTGGAGATGTAATTTTCGACCGAGACACGCACTCCCACCTCCATCGAAGTCTTGAACACACGGTTTACCGACGACTGCAGCAAGACCATGTCGCCCACGTGTACTGGGACGAGAAAGTCAATGTGGTCCATGGAGGCGGTCACAACGTAAGAGTGCGAGTGGCGATGAGCTGCGAGAGCGCCAGCCAAATCGATCCAGTGCATGAGCCGGCCGCCTAACAGCGCGCCCAGAGGGTTGGTGTCGTTTGGCAGGACGAGTTCGATCATCTCAGACTTCGACTCGCTTACCGGTCTTGGCTGCAGAACTACTTCGTTTGGTTGCTCCATCACGTTCCTTTTATGGCCTGAACCTTGATGTTCGGAGGTGTCTGCCAATTTCCCGACAGAAGAGTTCCGACGTCGTACACAGCAGAATGAGGTTCTCAGTAATTGTAACGTGTGCGTTTTGGCGCCGGCCTCGTGAGGCCACGACGGCTCCGCGCATTGAGAACGGTACAGGCTCTCCTGTACCATTCGTTCGAATCCCAGGAGAGACGATTGATGGCTGATGAGACCCGCTTGGCAGCGTTGCAGGCGATCCTGAAAGACAATCCCGACCGATGCTTTTGCGCGCTACGCCCTGGGTCTGGAATATTCCGGCTCGGGTGAAACGGAGGCGGCGCTGACGGAGTTCGCGCAATTGCTCCAAGCCCATCCCGACTATACCAACGGATACTTTATGTCGGCCCAGACGCTGGCTCGCGCAGAGCGGGGCGACGAGGCCCGCGCCATGTTGGAGAAAGGGATCGAGTCGGCGCGCCGCACCAACAACCGCCATGCGCTGTCGGAAATGCAGGCTATGCTGGATGAGCTAGAGCTTGGAACGTGAAAACCCATACTACGTCCAGGCTTCATCGGCCGTGGCAACGATTTGAGATGGCCTTGTCACGTTGATAGGCGATAATTACGCCAGCATGATTTCGTCCAAGGCCCCAGCTAGTTTCGTTCTGTCCAACACTGCGCGCGAACGCGGACCTGCGGTCTCTCAATTGGCAAAATTCCTATTGCTGACGATTGTGTTGGGCTCGACGATTGCGCTCGCGCAACAGGCTGGCACCGCAAAGACGGCGCCTAAAACCCCGGACAAGGCGACAACCGCTAAACATCCAACCAATCCGCTCACCTCGATCTTGAATGGAAAGCCTGCGGTTCCGGTAGCGAACCAGGAGTTGCCTGCAGCCCTTCCAGAGCCGACGGCGACGGCCAGCATCCCGCTACCGGAAGTGGCGGCCCGCTCGCAGGAGTTGGGCCAGATGCTGCGCGATTTCTCGGGACAGTTGCCCTCGCAGCGACCAATTGGAGTCGATGCGCAAATCGCTTGCCGAACTTGAACCGGAATTGCAATCGAAACAAAAGGAAGTGGACGCGCTCGCTGTCGGCGAGTCCGAATTCGCTGGAGGTGCGCGAGCAGGAAACCTACTGGCGAGGCATGCAGACCTACACGTCAACGTGGCAGAACCAGTTGCTGGCGTGGGCCAATAATGCCCAAGGAGCGATCCAGAAGCTTGACCAACAGGAACCCATTTGGGCCGCCACTCTTGCAGGAAAACGAAGGGGTGCATGACCTGGATCCGGTAGTCGCGCTGATCGCGGGCAACTTGAGCGACATCCGCAAGCTGCGAGCCCAGGCGAAAGACGAGTTGCAGTCGATCGTGACCATGCAGATCCAGGCCAGCGCTGACGTGGAGATGGCCGGCGATGTGCTCGATCGCCTGGCGCAGGCGCGCAAACAACTTACCGGACGCCTGCTGGATCGAGATAGCTTGCCATTGTGGAAGATCGCGATGCGCCACGAGGCCGGCGAGAATTCCCAGAACTACGGCACATTTGCCAATCGCAAAATTGCCATTGAAGCGTTTGCCCACGAAAATTCCGGCGCATTGGTCATCATCCTGGCGCTGCTGATTGTCTCGCAAATTCTTGCCTATCGACTGCACGTCCTGGAGCGGGCGAGAAATGTTGAGCCGGATACGGGAGCCGGCGTCCGCCACATCCTGAAGCACTGGTTTGCGCTCGGGTTGCTGCCGCCGCTGATGTTTGGATATCTGTTGGTCCCGAATGCGCCGATATCGCTGATTGGGATCATCATCCTAATTTCGTTTATACCGATCCTGCTTTTGCTGCCGGGTTTTCTGGAGCGGCGATTCCGGCTGATGCTGTACTTCCTCGTCGGTTTCAGCGCGTTTAATGCCATTGTCACCTGGATTCCAGTAACACCGACATTCAAGCGTGAGCTGCATTTCCTAGGGAACGCGCTGCTGTTCATTGTCTTCGCCTGCGCACTGCCGCCGATTAGTGCGGCGCGCACAAAAGGCGTGAGCCTGGTACGCCGCCTGGTGCTTCTTGGAATATGGATCGCAGTGGTGGCATTGGGTCTGGCTTTGCTAGCCGACCTGTTTGGGTTTGTAAGGCTGTCGCATTTCTTGTCTTCGGCCGTCCTCTACAGCGCCTTTATCGCGATCAGCGCATTCACAGCGTATCGCGTATTCAGCGTTCTGTTCGTGGCCGGAATCGAGTCGCCCGTGGCCGAACGGATCGCCGCGGTACGTCTGCATCGCTACCCGATTACGCGGTGGGTACCTCGCATTGTGGCATGGGTGGGCTTTTTTATCTGGTTGACGGCGACGCTTGATCTGCTGAGCCTCAGCGAGTCTTTCACCGACGGCGTCAAGCGTCTCTCGGACTTTCACATTGCGGGTAGCGCGGCGGGAATCACGCTTGGCAGCGTGCTCGGCTTCTTTCTTATCCTGCTGATCGGCTATTTTGCCGCCAGTGCACTACGGTTCGGGCTCAGGGAAGAAGTCCTCAAGCGCTTCCAGTTGTCACGCGGCCTGCCGGAGCTAATTTCGTCAACGTTGTATTACGTCATTCTGCTGCTAGTGTTCCTCTCTGCGGTGAACGTGGGAGGAGTGGAACTGAACAAGTTCACGGTGCTCACCGGCGCCATCGGCGTAGGTTTCGGCTTTGGCCTGCAAAACATCATCAACAATTTTGTTTCCGGCCTGATACTGCAATTTGAGCGGCCAATTCATATCGACGACATATTGGAGATCGACGGCAACACCGGAAAAGTTACCCGCATCGGCATCCGCTCGAGCACGATTCAGACGGTTCAAGGCGCAGAGGTCATCATCCCTAACGCCAATTTCATTTCCAGCAAGGTGATCAACTGGACGTTGACTGAGTCGCGGCGCCGCATGGAATTGCCGGTCGGAGTGGCCTATGGAACGGAGGCTGAACTGGTATTGCGGCTGCTGAATGACGCTGCATGCCGGCACGAGTATGTGCTCACCCAGCCGCCGCCAGCAGTTTTCTTCAAAGGCTTCGGCGACAGTTCACTCGATTTCGAGCTGCAGTTCTGGGTGATGCAGGAAAATAACAGCATCAAGATCAAGAGCGAAGTCGCCCTCACCGCCATGAAATTACTGAGCGATGCCGGAGTGGAGATTCCCTTCCCGCAACGCGACCTGCATGTGCGCTCCGTCGACCCGGCTGCGGCTGGGCTGATGTCATCCAACGGATCGCAAGCGAATGCCTCTCCAGACGATAGCCAGTTCGAGCCCATCCCGCCGGAAGTGGGAAGAAGCCGGCGCGGCACCGGAGACTGAAGCGTCTTCGCGAGCGGGATTGTCTGCTATCCCTGAGTTCCTCTGACCAAAAGCCCCAGACAAAGACATCGTCAGTGCTGGCGTAGAATACGAAGAATCGATCCGCCACGTGGGGTGGCGGTCGTGACCCTGGAGGTTTCCGGCCTTGAGTAATCTTCCACAGACCCTCGCCGAGCTTCGTCATAGCCGGCAATTTTCCGAAGAGCGCCTGCGTTCCCGCCGCGTCAAAGATGAGTTACGCGACAATCTGATGGTTCGGCTTAAGAGTGACGGCCCGATCTTTCCCGGCATCGTCGGATATGACGACACAGTTGTCCCCCAGATCGTCAACGCAGTTCTGTCACGACACAATTTCATTCTCCTTGGTTTGCGTGGACAAGCGAAGAGCCGCATCCTGCGCGCCTTGACTACCCTGCTTGATCCGCAAGTCCCTTATCTTGCGGGCTGCGAAATTCACGACAACCCTTACGCGCCGCTCTGCCCGCGCTGCAAGCGATTGCTGGCCGACGATCCAGAGGGTGCGCGCATCGCGTACCTGACGCCAGACGAACGCTACGTGGAAAAGCTCGCCACGCCGGATGTGACCATCGCGGACTTGATCGGAGATATCGATCCCATCAAGGCTGCCAAGGGTGGACACGAACTCGGCAGCGAGATGACCGTACATTACGGGCTGCTGCCGCGCGCCAACCGCGGGATCTTTGCGGTGAATGAACTGCCAGACCTGGCGGGAAAAATCCAAGTCGGCCTGTTCAACATCATGCAGGAAGGCGATGTGCAGATTAAGGGCTACCCTGTGCGGCTGCCTCTCGATGTGCTCCTGGTGTTCAGCGCCAACCCCGAGGACTACACTGCGCGGGGCAAGATCGTGACACCGCTCAAAGACCGCATCGGATCTGAGATTCGTACGCATTATCCTGCCACGGTCGAAGAAGGCATTGCGATCACGAATCAGGAAGCTTGGATCCAGCGCAACGGGCATCTGTTGCAGATTCCCGACTTCATCCGGCAAGTGATCGAGCACGCAGCCTTCGTCGCGCGAGAAGACAAGCGAGTCGACAAACGCTCCGGCGTAAGCCAGCGGCTGCCGATCAGCGCGATAGAAAACGTGGTCTCGAATGCGGAGCGCCGCGCGATCCGCTCGGGAGAGAAACTGGTGGTTCCGCGCGTGGGCGACATTTACGCTGCGTTGCCGGCCATCACCGGCAAGCTCGAACTGGAGTACGAAGGCGAGTTAAAGGGCGCGGACAGCGTGGCGCGAGATATCATTCGCGCCGCCGTCGCCCGCACCTACGACCACTACTTCCACGGCAACAGCAATATGAACCAGGTAGTGCAGTGGTTTGACCTGGGCGGCGAGATCCAGCTGCGCGATAGCGCCAGCGCGCAGGAGATGCTGCAGAAGCTGCGTGGAATCCAGGGCCTGCTCGACAAGCTCAGCGCACTGGGACTCAGTGGAAAAGAGCCATCGGAGATGCTGGTATCCGCCGGCGAATTCATTCTCGAAGGCCTGTATGCGCACAAGCGCATCGGGCGCAGCGAAGAGCGCTTGTTCACTGCCGGGGAAAAGCAGCCTCGTCGCGAGAAACAGAATGTGCGCGAAGAAGACGACGAACGGGATTTTCGCCGCCAACGGCGCCCGTACAACTAGAGTCGCACTGCCAAAGTGGATGGCGAGCCGCTGTTTCATGAAATTCATTAAGTACAAAAAGTACGTTCCCGATCCAGCGTCGGAGATGAGCATGGAGGACCTGCTCGCGGCACTCTCCGACCATCTGCTGCAGAGCGGGTTCCAGCGGCAGTACATGGACTACTACGACCAGCAGTCCGCCGAACAGACGTTGGAAGACCTTCGCAACGCAATCGCCGATGCGCTGATGAACAGTGACAGGCTGGATGAGCAACTGCGCGAGCAAATCGAAGCCATGAGCGCGGAACAGCTCGAGCAACTCATTGAGCAGCTCATCGATCGCATGGAGCAGGAAGACTACATCAGCATCGACCAGCCGCACGATCCGGCGCGCAGTTCCACGGCTGGCGGTCAGGTCGGCGACTCCCAGGCCCAGGCGCGCTTTGAAGTCACTGATAAGGGACTGGACTTCCTCGGGTTCCGCGCACTGCGCGACCTGCTGGGTTCGTTGGGCAAGTCGAGCTTCGGGCGGCACGACACTCGCGACACTGCGACCGGCATCGAGGCCAGTGGAGCATCGAAGACTTACGAGTTCGGCGACACGCTGAACCTCGACATCACCGCCACGCTGTCGAACGCGATTCAACGTGAAGGACTGCAACTTCCGTTGAACATTGAATACAGCGACCTGCAGGTCAACCAATGCGAGTACCAGTCGTCATGTGCGACCGTACTGATGCTGGATTGCTCGCACTCCATGATCCTGTATGGCGAAGACCGCTTTACGCCGGCCAAAAAAGTCGCGATGGCGCTTTCGCACCTGATTCGCACACAGTATCCCGGCGATTCGCTCTCCCTGGTGTTGTTTCACGATTCCGCCGAAGAAGTGCCATTGTCGCAGTTGGCGCGAGTCCAGGTGGGGCCCTACTACACCAACACTCGCGAGGGGTTGCGCATGGCGCAACGCATCCTGCAACGGCAGCGCAAGGACATGAAACAGATCGTCATGATCACTGACGGCAAGCCTTCGGCGCTTACCCTCGAGGACGGACGAATCTACAAAAACGCTTTTGGCCTCGATCCAATGGTCGTGAGCGAAACGCTACAGGAAGTTTCTAAGTGCAAGCGCGCCGGTGTCCTGATCAACACGTTCATGCTGGCGTCCGACTACGGGCTGGTGCAATTCGTTCAGAAGGTCACGGAAATGTGCCGCGGAAAAGCCTACTTCACCACGCCGTACACGCTGGGGCAGTACCTGCTGATGGACTACATGTCGCGCAAAACGAAAACCGTCCACTAACCCAAGAGTGGACGGCCATAACGGTCGTTAAATGTATTCCCATAACCTATCAACCTAGGCCGCAATTCGCGTCCTAGGGTTTCGGTAGTTCAGGAAGGGTTTCGTCGGCCTTCTTAACCGCTGCCTCGGCCGCCTGAAATCCCATCTTCGAGTGGGTCCCATCGCAGAACGGTTTGTTCACCGACCCTCCACACCGGCAGAGAGAAAATGCTGGCTTCCCGGTCAGGTCGTACGGATTGCCATCCGCGTCAATGAGTTCGATTGACCCCTCGGGTGCTTCCACCCGGTAGGGCCCGTTCCTGCGTACAGTAATCTTCACTTGCGCCATTGCATTCCTCCCCGTTCAGCGGTGTCGTAAGCCGTGGCTGTATTGTAGCGGACTCTTCCGTCCGCAGCTCCCTGTCCGGAAGCGGACAACTCGGAACATTGCTGGACATCGGACGTTCCCGACCGTCTGTAAGGTATTGAAAACAGGGATTATCCAGATGGCTGTTGCCGTGCATGCTTAGCATTGAACACTGCGGCCGTCTGGCTCGTACAACTTCTCAGCCAAGCAGCAATCCATCCAAGGAGACCAACGGTGAACTCAATCGTGCAGGACGTGCGTTACGCAATCCGGCAACTCACCAAGTCGCCAGGATTCGCCGTGGTCGCGGTGCTTACCCTCGCGCTAGGCATCGGAGCGGTGACCACGGTCTTCACATGGGCCAACGCGGTGTTGTTCAATCCCTGGCCCCAGGTGCGACACGCAAATGAAATTCGCACCTTGAGCGCCTCCATCCACGGCAGCAGCGGATACAGTCTGCATTACAACCAACTCCTCTATCTTCGCGAGCAGCACCATGGCTTTGCCGAACTGGCTGCTCACGAAATATTTCCGGTGGATCTCGCCAGCGGCGACGCTCGACCGCAACGTTACTGGGCAAGTGTAGTCAGCAGCAACTATTTTCAGATGCTCGGGGTGAATCCGATCCTGGGACGCTCCTTCACGGTCCACGACGATCGCGCTTATGGTTCTGCGCCCGAGGTCGTACTCAGCTACGATTTATGGCGTTCCCGATTCCAAAGCAATCCCGATATTGTCGGTCGCACCATCGACATCAATCGGCGGCCACTCACGGTGGTTGGCGTCGCGCCCGAGAACTTCGTTGGAATCTATGGTGGCTTGGCACAGTCGCTATGGGTTCCATTTAGCGAACTGCCGGCTCTCACGAACGGCAAACCCGATCCGCTCATAGCAGGAAATTTCGGTCTGCAAGTCGCCGCCAGGCTGCGTCCCGGTGTGAGCGACGCAGCAGGCTTCGACGGAACTCCACACCCTGGCGCAACAGTTCGCATCGACTCAGCATTCTTCTTACTTCGCTGATTGGGACCTGCTCATGTCCGATGCCGGCCACATGTCGCGGGGCTTTTACGGAAACATCAGCGAGATGATTCCGTTTCTGCTGGGCGCTGCGGGACTGCTACTTGCACTGGTCTACACCAATGTAGCTGTGCTGCTGATTCAACGCAGCTCGCGACGGGCGCGTGAGTTGGCGATTCGCGCCTCCATTGGCGCAACCCGGAGCCGTCTGCTGCGCCAATTGCTGACCGAAACTGCGGTGATCGCGGTCCTGGCCGGCGCGGCCGGTTGGGCCGCGAGCGTACTCCTGTCACGGGGGATGTATCTCCTGCTGCCCCAAATCGGAATATCGTTCGTGTTTAATTTGCAGCCCGATCTGCGTATTTTGGGCTTCGCCCTGGCGTTAACCGCGCTTACGGTGATTGCCTGCGGACTTTTCCCGGCGCGCCAAGTTCTGAAAATATCGCAGATTAGCGCTCTGCACGACGGATCACAGTCGGTCGTGGGCTCGCGTACTCGTACCCGACGTAATCTCTTGCTCAGCCTTCAACTTGGACTTTGCTTCGTTGTCTTGGTTGCGTGTGGCCTCTTGACCCGCACTTTGTGGAACGTGGTGCATCGTGATCCGGGATTTGCTATCGACAACACGCTGGTGGCGTCCATTGATTTAACGCGAGCGGGCTACTCCCAGGAAAAAGGGCTGGCGTTTCAACGGACCTTGCTCGAGAAGTTGCGTTCTCTGCCAGGCGTGGGTACAGCATCACTGACGAGCTATGTTCCGATGGGTCTGAGCGGCGGAGGCAACGTTCGCGACATCACGGTGGCCGGATATCAGCCCGCCAAGAACGAGAGCATGAGCATCGTCACCGACTCGGTCGGCCCGGATTTCTTCAAGGCAATGCGAATTCCAATCGTGCAAGGGCGCGAGTTTAACGATCGCGACATCGACACCGCGCCCTGCGTCGCAATCGTGAACCAGAGTATGTCTCGGCAATATTGGCCCAAGGGTGATGCACTCGGCGGTCACATCCAGGCTAGTGGCCGATCGTGCGAGGTGGTGGGCATCAATCGCAACTTCATTTATCGCAACGCAGCCTGGGATACAGGAGATCCTGTCGTGTATTTGTCGATGCTGCAGGATTACCAGGGGCTCGTCAATGTCGTACTTCGCGGCACCACGTCGAGCGAAGGCCTTCTGCCTGGACTAGATCGCACCGTTGCCGCGCTGGACAGCTCCCTGCCCATCAACGACGTTGAAACGCTTCACGATCACATTCAAGCCTCCTATTCCGACGCGAAGGTGCCGGCGGAGATGATCGCTGTCTACGGCCTCTGCAGCCTTCTGGTCGCGACGCTGGGTGTCTACGCTGGACTGGCTTATTCCGTGGTAGAGCGCACCAAGGAATTCGCCCTGCGGGTCGCCTTGGGAGCCGAGCGAAAACGCATCTTCGGCATGGTCTTGCGGGAAAGCGCCATGGTTGGCTTGGGAGGAGTTCTGGTTGGAGGCATCGGCGCCTTCTTCGCGGTCCGGGTGATGAAGAGCCTGCTGTTTGGTGTATCTCCGTTCGACCCAGCCAGCGCCTTCGGCGCCGATGCTGGTGCTGGCTTTCACCGCGGGCTTGGCGGCTTGGTTGCCTGCGCGCCGCGCAGCGTCCATTGAACCGATGCAGGCCTTGCGGGCCGAGTAGATCCGCTAGAAAGAGGATGAGTACATGATGCACGAATTACGGTACGCGATACGTCAGCTGGCCAAGTCGCCGGGGTTTGCGCTGGTCTCGATTCTCACCCTGGCGCTGGGCATCGGAGCCAATATCGCCGTCTTTTCGGTCACCAACGCCATCCTTCTCAACCCAAGTGGGATTCCCCACTCCGCTAATCTGGTCGCACTGCGGGCCCACTATGGCAGCCCGCCTGACTTAGGCAATATCTCGCTGTCGCCTCCCGATTATGCCGATGCTGCCGAAGGCAAGGATGTCTTCTCGGGCGTTGCCATCATGAACGGCAGCAGCTTCAACTTCAGCCGCGAGAACGCCAATCCCGAGCTGATGCAAGGAGCGCGGGTTTCCTCCGGCTACTTCGACGTGTTCGAGGTGCGCCCTGCCCTTGGACGAGTGATTTACGGCCGGAAGAGGATCAGCCGGGCGCCAATCTGGTCGCCGTGCTGTCGTATCAAGCTTGGAAAAAGCGGTTTGGCTCGGACCCCAACATCGTTGGCCGTTCCATCATTCTCGATCAGCGTTCGTATCAGGTTATCGGCGTCATGGGTCCGGAATTCAACTGGCCCAATCAGGCAGAGCTTTGGGTGCCGATCGCCCTTCCTCCTGCCCGTTACCACGACCACAACTATCGCTACAACGAGTACCTGTTCGGAGTGGCCCGTCTGCGACCGGGTGTGACCTTGCAGCAAGCCAATACGTACCTGACCAAGAAGGCGCAGGAGAATATCGCGTCCGAGGGGAGCAACAGTTACGGTCGCATCAGTGGCTGGAGCATGTTCTCCATGCCGCTGACTGAGTTCGTTGGCGGCAATCTTCGCAAGCCGCTATTGATGCTGCTGGCTGCGGTTGGCATGGTTCTGCTCATCGCCTGCGCCAATATCGCCGGGCTGCAAATCGCGCGAGCCTCGGCCCGTCAGCGCGACCTCGCGGTCCGCATTGCGCTGGGGGCTTCCCGGTGGACATTGATTCGCCAAGCCCTGATTGAAAGTATCGTGCTCACCGTTGCTGGCCTTGTCTTGGGATTCCTCGTCGCGCTTGCAGCGGCCCCGCTCTTGTTGCAAGGCCTGCCCCCGTCGCTGGCCGAGCACCTGCGGCTTTCGTTCGCGGGTCCGGTTCTGTTTTTCGTGGTTATCGTTGCCGTGTCTGCTCCCTGCTTTGCGGAGTCGTGCCCGCCTGGCATCGCACACAACCCGGATGGTACAGCGCTCTCCACGAATCCGGTCGTTCGGGTACCGCCGAGCCGCGGAGGACAGCGGGCGCGTTCTGTTCCTGGTGATTGCCCAGGTTGCGCTTTCACTTCTGCTGTTGGCTGGCGCCGGCCTCCTATTCAGCAGTCTCAAGGCCCTGGAGACGGTTGAGACCGGCTTCCAGGTCAGTGGTGTCGCAAGTGCCTATTTCTCGTTGCCTAAAACCGTCTACGAAAAAGATGAGCAACAAGCCGCCTTCATGACTTCGCTCGAGGAGCGCCTTCGTGCGATCCCCGGCGTGCAGTCCGCGGCCCTCATCGATGCCATTCCCTTCAGCAACAATGGCGGCTCGGCCAGCTTTACATCCAGGGACAGCCAGATCGTCCAACGCCCCTCCCCCACATGGCAACATTCATTTGATCTCGCCCGGATTTTTCGCCACCCTGCGTGTTCCGTTTCATGCAAGGCCGCGACTTCACCGACGAAGATCGCAAGACCACCGAGCAAGTTGCCATCGTCGACGACGTGCTGGCTCATCAGTACTGGCCCGGCCAGAATCCTATCGGTCAGCACATTACCATCAATGATCCCGACAAAGGTCCGTGGATTACCATCGTCGGCCTGGTGAAGCATTCGCGCGAGAATTCGCTCGAAGCTGACACCAACGAAGGCACCTACTTTCTCCCCATCGCACAATCCCCAACGACACCGCCGGTTTCTTGTCCGCAGCTCGCGCCCGGCCGAGGGTCTGAGCGCCGACCTCGCCTCCGCCGTTCGCGCCGGCGACTCCAGCGTTCCGATCTATGACGTGAAGACCATGGAGCAGCGCGTGAATGAGTCTCTCGTCGGGCGCAAGTTCGTGGTTATGCTGCTCGGCGCGTTTTCCGCCCTGGCATTGTTGCTGGCGGCGCTTGGACTGTATGGCATCATCAGCTACTCCGTACGCCTCCGCACTCGCGAACTTGGGGTGCGGATGGCCCTCGGCGCGCAGCGCAGCACGGTGCTAAGACTGGTGCTGATGCAGGGACTTCGCCTCGCGACGATTCGGCATTGTCGTGGGCGTCGTCTCCGCCGCCATCCTCGGCCGCTTATTCAGCAGCCTGCTTTTCCGAGTCAGCATGCTGCATGTCGTTGCCCTGGGTTTGCGCGGCGGCGCTGCTAATAACTGTAGTGCTGGTAGCCAGCTTTCTTCCGGCGCGGCGAGCCGCCTCCATCGAGCCTATGAAGGCGCTACGGACCGAGTAACTCGGTCGCGAGATTTGAGGAAATAGAACATGGGGACGATCCTGAACGAAATTCGCCTGGGCCTACGGCAGATGCGCAAAGCGCCAGTCTTTACCATCGTTGCGGTGCTCACCCTGGCGCTTGGCATCGGCGCCAATACCGCCGTCTTTACCCTGTTCGATCAGGCCCTGCTGCGGTCGCTGCCCGTCAGCCACCCCGAGCAACTCGTCCGCCTGCATTGGACGGGAGACGCGCCCGGCCACTTCAATTCCTACGGCGGCGATGACACCGAATATTTTTCTTATCCCATGTATCGCGACCTGCGCGACAAAAATGAAGTCATGCAGGCGGTCATCGCCAATGATCAGCAAAACGTCGCGGTCCGCTGGAACAATAAGCCGGACATGGCAGGCTGCGAACTTGTCTCCGGCAACTACTTCGAGGCTCTAGGCATCCGTCCCGCACTCGGTCGTTTGTTCGTGCCGTCCGACGAGGCGCTGAATGCGAACCTGGTGGTGGTGCTCGGCTTCAACTACTGGAAGACACACTTCGCTTCCGATCCCGCGGTAGTCAATCAGACGCTCTTCATTAATACCCAGCCCTTCACCATCGTTGGGGTCGCTCCGCCCGGCTTTCACAGCATCGTTGCTGGATCGCTGGAGGACGTGTTTGTACCCGTCACTGCGAAGGGCGTCATCACGCCGCGCTGGCAGGACCTGGAAGACCGCCGCTCGAATTGGCTCACCTTGATCGGGGAGGCTGAAACCGGGAATCAGCCGCCAGCAGGCCGAAGCAGCGATGGCGCCGTTGTGGCATGCGCTGCGAGCCGAAGAGTTCAAGACCTTCGAGCACAAAGACCGCTGGCAAAAGCGCTTCCTAGATGACTCGCGATTGCAACTGATCGATGGCGCCCGCGGATTCTCGCCCTTGCGCGACCAGATCAGCACGCCCCTCATGGTGCTGATGGGCATGGTTGGACTACTGGTGTTGATGGCGTGCGTCAATGTCTCGAGTTTGCTGCTGGTGCGTGCTGCCGGTCGCGCCCGTGAAATCTCGGTGCGTTACGCCCTGGGTGCCGGACGCTGGCAAATCATTCGCCAGTTACTGATTGAAGGGGTTTTGCTGGGACTACTCGGCGGTGCGGTAGGTGTCGCCCTTGCCCCCTTGGTATCGCAGTTGCTGATTCGCCGGCTACTGGGTGGCACGTACACGGAACTTCCTTTCAACCCCAATCCCGACCTTCGGGTCCTGTTCTTTGCTTTCGGGCTTGCGTTCCTGGTTTCGCTGATATTCAGCATTGCGCCCGCCGTGCACTTCCTGAAGCCCGATCTAGTCAGCTCACTCAAGCAGCAAACACTTACAGCTTCGGGTGCGCGCCTGCGTTTCCGCCGAATTTCGGTGGGTGTACAGATCGGACTCAGCCTGCTACTGCTCGTCGGCGCAGGACTGTTCGTACGCACACTGCGGAATCTGCAAGCTGTGGACTTGGGATTCACCGCTGATCATCTGTTGGGATTCGACGTCAATCCTCGCCTGTCGGGGTATCAGCCCGAACAGGTCAATGAGTTGAACAAGCGGGTACTGCAAACCCTGGCTGCATTGCCGGGCGTTCGCGCCGTCGCTGCTACCGACGACCCTGACCTTGCTCACCAGGACGACAACGGCGGTATCCGGATCGTCGGCTACAACGCGCATGAAGATGAAGACATGCAGGCCGAGCAGCCCTGGGTCACGCCGCAATACTTCACCACCATGCAAGTGCCGCTGGTGGCGGGCCGCCAGTTTTTGCCGACGAAGACGAGCGTTGGCAGGGCGAACGTGGCTATCGTGAATGCCAGTTTCGCCCAACATTATTTTGGCAGTCCGCAGGCCGCGCTGGGCCACGCGGTTAACTTCGGCTCCGACAAGGAGCCAATTAACAACACGATCATCGGTGTAGTCGGCGACACCAAACACAAGGGGGTTCGGGCTCCCGTGAGTCGCACCGTGTACCGGCCGCTCTTCCAGTCGACACAGCCCAACTTCACGACCTACCTGGTACGCACCTGGCAGCCTTCCGGCGCCGCTGAAAATACCATCCGCGCCGCCATGCAGCAATTGGATTCGAAGCTGGCGCTGGGGCAGATGCGGACCATGGACGAGATGATCGCTGACGATCTCTCCAGCGAGCGGATTATCGCGCTGCTGGCTGTCAGCTTCGGCGTGCTGGCGATGTTGCTGGCGGCCATCGGCCTCTACGGCGTGCTGGCTTACTCCACCGCCCAGCGCACCCGCGAAATCGGCATTCGCATGGCCATGGGAGCGCAGCGCCTCAGTGTCGTTCGCATGGTACTGATGGATGTGCTGTGGCTGGCGGGCATCAGCATCGTGCTGACCATCCCGCTCGCCATTTTATTTGCACGCATGATTCGCAGCCAGCTGTTTGGAGTAAGTTCGTTTGATCCGATCACCCTGTTTGCCGGTACCCTGTTGGTTGCGTTCGTCGCGTTGCTCGCGGCGTCGCTTCCGGCCAGGCGAGCAGCTTCCATCGAGCCCATGAAAGCGCTACGAACCGATTAAAGTGCGCCTCCGAGGATGAAGAACTGATGGGAAACATCTTGTATGAAGTTCGTATGGGCCTGAGGCAACTGCGCAAGGCCCCCGGTTTCGCTATTGTGGCCGTAATCACATTGGCATTGGGCATTGGCGCGAATACTGCCGTGTTCACCTTGTTGGACCAGGCATTGTTACGGAAGCTGCCGGTCGACCATCCTGAGCAACTGGTGCGGCTGCGTTTTACCGGGGTATCCCCAGGGCACATCGACTCGTACGGTGGAGACGACAAGGATTACTTCTCCTATCCGATGTACCGCGACCTTCGCGACAAGAACACGGTGTTCGATGGAATACTCGCCAGCGACCAGTGCCAGGCAGGAGTGCGGTGGAATAACACTCCCGACGTCATTACCTGTGAGTTGGTTTCCGGAAACTACTTCCAAGTGCTGGGTGTGCAGCCGGCCATGGGCCGCGTGATTTTGCCGTCGGACGATGTTCCCAACAGCGCATCGGTCGTTGTTCTCAGCTTCAACTACTGGAAGACGAAATTCGGCGCCGATCCTCGCGTGATCAACCAGACGCTGCTGATCAATGCCCACCCATTCACCATCATCGGAGTCTCCGCTCCAGGCTTCCACAGCGTGGTGGCCGGCCAAACGCCAAAGATTTTTGTGCCGATCATGGCCGAACCGGTGATTATGCCGCGCTTTCAGGCCCTCGACGATCACAAGTCGCGTTGGCTGACAGTGGCCGCGCGCCTGAAACCCGGTGAGACTGCAGCAGGAGCCGAGGCCGGCATCAATCCCCTATGGATCGGACTGCGCGCAGAAGAGTTTCCCTTGTTCAAGAGCACCTCGGCGCATTTCCACCAGGCGTTCTTCGACAAGGAACATCTGATGGTCCTTGACGCCTCCAAGGGCTTCTCTCCGCTGCGCGATCAGATCGGTGAGCCGCTGCTGATCGTGATGGGCATGGTCGGATTAGTGGTCCTGATGGCGTGCGTGAATATTTCCAGCCTGCTTCTGGTGCGCGCCTCCAGCCGCGCGCGGGAAATGTCCGTCCGTTACGCAATGGGTGCCAGCCGCTGGCAGATCGTTCGCCAATTGCTGATCGAGGGCCTGCTGCTCGGTCTAGTCGGCGGAATCGTAGGACTGATCGTCGCGCCCCTGGCTACGCGAGCGCTGGTTCGTACCGTGGTGGTCGGGGATGTGTCGCAGTTCCCGTTCAATACCAGCATCGACTTGCGAGTTTTGCTGTTCAATTTCCTGATTGCATTTGCTGCCAGCATTTTATTCAGCTTGGCACCAGCATTGCGCTTCATGAGTCCGGACCTGGTGTCTTCGCTGAAGCAGCAGACCGGGACCTCTGGCGCGTCGCCGCTGCGCTTCCGTCGTGTCACCGTGGGCTTACAGATCGGGCTCAGTCTCTTGCTGGTGGTGGGCGCGGGACTTTTTGTTCGCACGCTGCATAATCTGGAGGCGCAAGATGTGGGCTTTGTCACCACCCATCTTGTGACCTTCGGCGTCAATCCGCAGTTGGCGGGATACAGCCAGGAACAGGTCAATCCTCTGCATCAGAAGATCATCGACACGCTTGCGGCGCTCCCCGGAGTTCGCTTGGTCGGTGGCACGGATGATCCCGAGTTGTCTGGTGACGACATTGGCAGGAACTATTCCATTGCCGGCTACGATGCCAAAGATGACGAAGACATGACCATGGAGTCTCCGTCGGCAACTCCCGGCTACTTCGCGGCGATGCAACTCCCGTTACTCGCGGGAAGAACATTCACCGACCAGGATGTGGTGGATCACCCTCAGGTCGCCGTGGTGAACGCTACTTTTGCCCGCAAGTATTTCGGCGATCCCCAACGTGCCGTTGGGAGACAACTCGGTCATGGGCAGGGTACCGATACCAAGTTCGACATCCAGATCATCGGAGTTGTTGGCGACGCCAAGCACGAAGGAGTGCGCGGCGATATCCGCCGAACCGTCTACTCGCCGTTTTTCCAGAATGCCAAGCAAGGCGCATTGCAGTATTACGTGCGCACCTGGCAATCTCCCGAGGCGGCAGAAACTTCGATTCGTTCCGCCATGCAGAATCTCGATTCCAAGCTGGCCCTCGACACCATGCGCACCATGGACGAGCAGATCGCCGACAACCTGATGAACGACCGCCTGGTCACCTTGCTGGCTGTAGTTTTTGCCCTCCTGGCAACCTTGCTCGCATCCATTGGGCTCTATGGCGTTCTCGCCTACACCACCGCACAGCGCACGCGCGAAATCGGTATCCGTATGGCCATGGGCGCCCAGCGCATCAGTGTGGTTCGCATGGTGCTGGTGGACGTGCTGTGGCTCGCCGGCATCAGCATCGCGGTCACTATTCCGCTTGCCATTTTCTTTGCCCGCACGATTCGCAGCCAGCTCTATGGAATCAGCTCGTTTGACCCGCTCACGCTGATGGCGGGGACGCTCTTGGTCGCGCTGGTGGCGTTGTTGGCGGCAGTTCTGCCGGCGAGGCGGGCAGCCTCCGTCGAGCCAATGAGAGCGCTGCGCACGGAGTAAGTCGCGCCATCTTTGAGTAGCGACCGGCTTGCTACGGCGTCATGAAGCAGCAGTGCTAGTGACTTCTGAGCGAAAGCTCGGCAGCTACTGCGGACTGCAAGTGGGCAATTTCGCCGGGCGCGCCCAAGGCGTTCTCTCCCAGCTTGAGCCGCATTTCCTCGGCAAGATCGTGCATGATCTGTATGCGGCCAGCCACGTTTTCCGATATCGCAGGCTCCCGCATTGCCAATTCACAATTCAGCAGGATACCGGTAACCTCGCCTCTCAGGACGTTGCGGAGAACCTTCTCTGCCGTGCGCATCGCGCCAAGTTTCTCCCGCGCAAAACGCTGCAATCCGTTTTCGACCTCGCGCGTCACTCTTTGGGTTCCGTGCAACGCGAGGTTGACATACACCGGCATGGCCACGCCAGCATGGCTGAGCAGCAGGTTGACCCCGCCAATCTCAGTCTGGTTGAACGACTCATCCATCACCAGAGCATCGTAGTCATTCGCCATCAGTAACTCGACGGCCCTTGCCAGCGAGGTTGCAATCTGGGTTTTCTGATGGGTTGACTGTTCAATTGCCGCCGCGCATTCCCGTGCCCGGGGCGACGTTGTAACCAGGATAACCATGAAATCTCTCCCTTAGGCGGGCGGGGCGCACTTCGCCTGTCCCGCTGAGTTGCAGGTTTTACCGAGAGACAGGGACGCGGCCCGAGGTTAGATCACCGAGCCGTATTCCTTTAGTTTGCGATAGAGAGTTGTTTTGCCGATTCCAAGCAGTCGCGCCGCTTCCAGCTTGTCTCCGTTCAGAATCGTGATAGCGGAAAGGATTGCCCGCTTCTCCAATTCGGCCAGAGGCGCAATCCCGGTTGGCTCAAAGTTGACTGGTAAGACCGCCGCCGCCTGGGTGTGAAAGTTCTGTAACGCAGTCGGCAGGTCTGCTATGTGGATGGTGGGACCGGAGGTCAGCGCGCACGCCCGTTCCAGGCAGTTTTCCAACTCGCGCACATTACCTGGCCACTCGTAGTTGAGCATGAGCTTAAGAGCGTCGTCGCTGATGTTGCGCTGCACCCCAGTGGTTCGTGTCACCCGTTCCAGGATATGCCCCGCCAGCAGCGGTATGTCCTGCTTGCGCTCGCGCAGCGGTGGGACCCGCAACGTTAGCACATTCAGCCGGAAGTAGAGATCGCGGCGGAATGTGCCATCTCGCACCGCAGACTTCCAAATCGCGGTTGGTGGCCGCCAGGATTCGCACGTTGATGGGAATCGCGCGCGTGCCACCCACCGGCCGAATCTCCTTTTCCTGCAGCGCCCGCAAGAGCTTCGATTGCAGATCGACCGGCAGCTCGCCAATTTCGTCAAGAAATACGGTGCCACCATCGGCAGCTGCCATTAGACCATCTTTGGCGCGAACGGCACCGGTGAAGGCACCTTTGACATAGCCGAACAGTTCACTTTCGATCAGACTGGGCACCAGCGACCCGCAATCGACCGGGATGAACGGCTTGTCACGGAACGATCCTGAGTAATGGATCGAGCGCGCCACCAATTCCTTGCCGGTGCCGCTCTCTCCAAGGATCAGCACGGGATGGGTGCTGTGAGCCGCCTTGGCAATAATGCGATAGAGCCTGTCCATCTCTGGGGCCTGCCCAACCATCGCGCCAAAACCATGCTTCGATTTCACCTGCTCTCGGAGCATCTGGTTCTCCGTCGCCAGTTTCACGTGTGCGGTCACCCGATCCAGCACCAGGCGCAGCTCGTCAAAGCTGAAGGGCTTGGTGACATAGTCATAGGCTCCGGCTCTCATGGCTTGCACCGCCGATTGCACGGTCGCGAATCCCGTCATGATCACTACCACGGTCTCCGGCCGGCGCCTTTTGATTTCATGGAGTACTTCCATGCCATTCGTGCCCGGAAGCCGCAGATCCAGCAGGACGACATCTACGCTGCTGGTATCCAACACTTGGTAACAGTGCTCCGGAGAATCGGCAATCTGAGTGTTGAACCCCAACGCGACGGCCACTTCCCGGCATGATTCTCGTACCGAACGCTCGTCATCAACGATCAGAAGATTGAGGAGATTGGTATCTACGGACTGTTCAGCAGTGATCTCTGGTTCTGCAGTAAGCACGGTGTGATCCTCTTCGAAACCGTTCGGTTTCGCGACGTAATCGCAGATTGAATGTTGCGAGGTCTGCATAACCATTGTCCCTTTTTGGGAAATCGATGCTAGTACAGGGATCACACCATCTTGTGAGCCATCTTTTTCCGGCTCGACCGGAAAACCGCTGCCGGAGGCGCTACGGGTCTCGCGGGCGGATCGACTGATCGAACGACGTGGTGTGGCTGCTGGCCTGCGGCCGCACAGTCGCTCGCGGCTAGCGAAGAAGCAACCTCGCCAGACTGTCGGCCACTCACCGCAACCGGACAAACCGATTCCAACCGCGCGAGCAACTGTTTCACCAGCTCCCCTCCCCGTTGGGCATTTCGCTCAATTTCATGGAGATAACGCTTGGATCGGCTGTAGGACGGAAGCTTCCACTCCATCACTTGAGCGCTTAACAGCATACTGGCCAGCGCGTTATTCAATCCGTGCAGGATTTCGGAGCAATCGCCACACCCGCCACCAGAACTGCACGCAAGGGCGCGGGCGCTGAGTGAATTGTGTCTTCCATCGAGAGGAAGCCGTTCCACGCCAACATCAGTTTCGCAATCCGCGATTTGAAGTCCATTCATGACGCATCCTCAATTTGAAGTTCTTGCCGAGACACCTACTGTTATGCAAGGGCGATGCCAAACGGCATAGCGCCAACAAGCTTCGTGGTTTCAGGATGTTAGAGGGTGCCTCGAAACCTTTCCAAATCCGATGCAAAACAGCCGGGCACCAAATTGGGACATGCGGTCAATCAACTCGCCTGTAACCAGCGGAAAAGACTGGGATTGCTTCGTGTACCCGAAATGGAACTCACGCGACTTCACTTTTTCAACATTGGGAATCGAACTATACCGGAAGTGGCCTGCGGTTACGCCGTCGCTTTCCGAGCCAAAAAAAATCGGGAGGCGGTCCGCCTCCCGATCAGGGTGAGTCGAGTAAATCGGACGTGCTACTGGCTTTTTGACACCACGCTCTTCGCGCCAACCGCAGGACTCGAAACCGCAGCCTCGCTCTGTTCACGCTGGATCAGGAGTCCGTTATGCCAGGAGGTCGCCAGCAGAAGGTTCTGATAGCCCATGGCGTTACGGATGGAGAAACTGGCCTCGGCGGTTTTCTTCCAGGTCTTGCCTCCGTCCACACTTTCGAAGACGCCATTCGAGTTGATCGCCGTAGCCAGCAATCGCTGTGCTTTCTCGTCGTAATTGACACCGAGGATATAGCTCGCCGGCAGACCACTCATGATGTGTGCCCAGGTCTTGCCTCCATCCATCGAACGTACCGCGCCTTCCCGAGCGCCCAGCCATATCGATGAGTCCGGAGTCATGGTGATGTCGTAGAGCCCGGTGACGTAATGGGGAATCGTGAGCTCCGACCAGGTTCGACCTTCATCCCGCGATACGAATGCCCGCTTGACGCTGGCGAGGGTCAATGTCCCATCTGCATAGGCGTTCGCTGCCACAAGATCGGTCTCGCCCTCGACCGGAGTTCCGTACCACTTCTTGCCTTCATCGACGCTGATGAACAATCCGTCGCTGGTGGCGGCGTACCATGCCTTGTCGGTTATCTCGATCGAGCGCACCCGGGGCGCGATTGCGATGGGAATTGAAACCTCGACCGGCTCCTTCTTCTTCGCGACAACGTGTTTTCTCACTGGAGCCTTGGCCGTCGTTTTCGACTTGCTCGTCTTCGCTGGTGCCGGTTCCGGCGCTGGTTCCGGAGGCTTCGGTTGCCATGCTGGGACCGGCCCGTAAATCATGGTAGCCGGCTGCCACGACCCGCTCAGCGATGCCAAATAGAAAATGCCATGATTCGTGCCCGCAAAGATCGTTCCATTCTCTGCCTGCTGCAAGCTGAGCACATCCCGCTCTTCCAATCCCTTGCTGGCCTGCTGCCAGGTCTTGCCTAAGTCATCGGTGGTGAATAACCCGCCGTTCGTTTTGTCATTCACGATTCCGACGTACAGTCGGCTGGGGTCTTTGCGATCGGTAATGACCGCCCCGACCATGCGGTGCGAAAAGCCCCGGTTCGACGGCTGGTACTTGGAGTTGGCAAAGCCATTGTTGCTCACCAGTACTCCTCCGCGATCGGTGGCAATGAGCACGCGTTCCGGATTGCGGGGATCGATTAGGACATCGTTCACCACTACGTCAGAAGACGTTACCAGGGTCCACTTGGCTCCGCCGTCCAAGGTTTTCCACATTCCTCCGGTGGTTCCCGCGTAAACAATGGAGGAGCGTTGTGGGTCCTGTTTCAGCACCCTGGTGCGGATCGCCGAATGTGGCAGGCCCTGGACCCGATGGAACAAGTCGCCACCGTTGTCGCTCTTGTAAATGCCTGAGCAGGCACTCGCGTACACCCGCGACGGCGTCTTGGGATCGACGATGATACTGAAGACATCCGAATCGTCCAGGATGCCGTCTTTCAAGTTATGCCAGTTCTTCCCGCCATCGGAAGTCTTCCAGGGAAGGTGGCGGGTTCCGGCGTAAACGACGTCGGGATTCTGCGGATCCACAGCCACCGAAACGAAGTTCCGCATCGAGGAATGGTTTTCCATGACGTCGGGATTCTCAGGTGTCATCCGCTCCCAGCTCGCGCCCGCGTCTTTGGAGCGGAAAACGCCATCCAAAGCACCAATTACCAAGGTGTTGTGATCGCCCGGAGCCATCGCCAAGGCACGGATCGACTTGCCGTGCACGGCCACTAGCGCTCGCCACGTGGCGCCTCCGTCGTCGGAGCGAAACACATCCCCTTCGTCATCGTGATACAGGCCCCAGCCCGCGGCATAAATGGTCTGGGGATTGGTCGGATCAAAAACGATGTGATCGATGACCAGATCATCGGCCGACCCCAGATGGGCGAAAGGCGTCCACGAAGTGCCACCATCACGGGACTGAAACAATTGCGACGAGCTGGTTCCCAGCAGGATACGGTTTGGATCGCTGGGATCGTAAGACAGGCAACGCACATTGCCGCCGTCCGGCCCAATCAACCGCCAATCTGAAGCCAATGCAGATCCACTACCAGGTCCTGCAAGCAGTGCCAGGCTTACCGCAACCATCGCAATCGAACACATAAAACGGCGCATACCCACGACTACATCTCCCTTTTGCAGCGCATGAACTGAAAACATCGTTACCAAATCATATTCCTGCGCGCGCCATGGCGCACAGTAACAAGACCAATGCTGACTTCCGCAAGACCGGTGCCTCAGGTTGGCTAAGTTTCGGACTTTCCGCGGGCCAAAATGTCACCCGGTAGCGGCTCCCGCGCTCGAAGGCAACAGGAGCATCGCAAGCTGAGCAAGCTCCCGCCGGTCGGAACCAGTCACCAATTCGCGGCCGCTGTATCGCCGAAGTTCGGGCCCTTCGGAACTCAGGAAAAAGCCGGTGAGAGGCTTCCCTCTCACCGGCTTGAGTTGAACTACGGCACTTCAGCTATTGTGCTGGCGGCGCCGCAGGCTTGGCTTTCGCGTGGTGCTTCTTCGCAGGAGCAGGCGCGTTACGCGACTGCGGCTGCACCTTGGTTTCGTCAACCGGCGTTCCTTCCACCGTCTGACCAGAGCACAGGGCTCCATCAGGCACGTGGTAGAAGTGAGTCGCCTTACCCTTCGCCCCGCCATCGCGCGGCTCGATACGGGTGGCATCAGACTTCGTCGGGCCATCCGTAACCAGGTAGTACTTCACGTTGACGGAGCGCTGAGCACCCAGTTGCTTGGACGTTGACTGTCTCGCTCTGGTCTGTGTAGCCAACGATTTCCAGCTTGCCATTGGGCTCCTGTTGCAGACGCAGTGCGAGTTTGTCGAGCGACGTCCTTGCAATCGTTGTCGACGCGCCACGGTTTCTTGGGGTTCTTCTCGAAGGTACACTCGCCCCAATCTTCGATATTGACGCACTTGATTTCCTCAACTACGCCAACCGAGGTCGGTGCAGGTAGCAGTGAGACCATGCGAATCGGTCGCGGTGACTGTCACAGTGACCGTCGAACCAGGCAGGCCCGTCGTGTTCAATGTGGCGGAAGTACCGTTACCCGAGATCGTGCCAGCCGACGCCGCGTAGGCATAGCTGCTGATCGTAGCGCCATCCGGGCTGGTCGCGTTGGCAGTGATCGTGGCTGTTTCACCCGACTTCACAGTCGTCGGATTCGCCGAGCAAGTTACGGACGGCGGATTGAACGGCTTCACCGTGAAACTGGTCGAGCAGCTCGCCGTGCCGTTGGTCTTTACCTTGGGATCGGTAATGGTCGCGTTCGCAGTGTAGCTGCCAGGCGCCAGTCCCGTGGTGTCGATGCTGGAGCTGGCCGTTGTCGCGCTGGCCAGCTTGCCACCCGTCGCCGTCCAGGCATACGTTACCGTGTGCTTGGGGCTGAAGTTCGTTCCGGTCGTGGTTACGGTAACCGGCTCTCCGGCGAAGACAGGCGTGGTCGGGTTTGCCGAGCAAGCTGCCGATACCGGAGCGGTGTAGTAGTTGCCAAGGTTGAACAATATGCCGGTCGAGAGGCGGATGCTATTCCAGTTGTGGGACGTGGTAGTGAAATCAACCGGATTGTAATAGGTCCAGAGGTAGTCCGCTTGCGCGATGCGCAGCGAAATCAGGTTGGTCAGGGTAAGGTCGAAACCACCGCCGCCGCCAACTGCTACACGCCACTGGGACGGAAGACCCGCCGGGCTGATCTTGTCGGCGCCCGCCAGTACCCGCACAAACGGCGAAAACTGACTGTTATGAAACTTATACTGCAAGCCCGCCAACCCAAATCCTACGTTGGCTTGGTCGCCGTTATAGTGACCACTACCATCGACTACGACGCCCAGGTTGTGAGCGTTGGGAAAATAAAACGTGCTGGAAGCGTTCCAGCCGTGAGCGATGTCGGGAACCTTACCCCAGTCCACGAAGCCATTCGGGTGATACCAGGAATAGCCACCGAATATCTCCGCTCTCGGCTGTAAAGTATCTTGCGCAGCGGCAAGAGAGCCAAACATACAGACCGCAAACGCAAGTGCGATCGATGTCGCTACAAGCCGTTTCGGAACTCCATCACAGAACGCCATTCTTAATCCTCCGGAACTCTAGCAGTACCTTCAGCAAAGTGGCCCACTCGGGTTCAATCTTTGAACTTCATCGGCACAAGTAAAAAATCTATACGACTGCGTAACAGTTCGCAATTGTACAGCAATCGTCGGGATATACAAAACTACTGTTTGCCGATGTTTACTGACTTTATAACCGGGTCTGTTGCACTGTTCGCGCAAGGTCATTTGCACCCGCCGTGACGTTCCACAATGGGTCCGCGGAACGTACGCCCCGACGTACGGCTGAGCTGCAGCTTTCTTATCGTACAACACAGGTTGGCTTAGCAGTAAAGGGAATTTTCGGGAAAATTCCTGTACTGGGACGCCTTCGATTCGCGCCGACGCCCTCCTGACGACCTCTCCTCTCGTCCAACACTCGACGGATTCCGGAATTGATATCCGGCTTGGCTCAAGCCTCCCGTAAAAGTGGTAACTTACTGGAAGCCACCTGGTCTCCCGTCTCCGTTTCCGGAGCGCAGAGTTAAAGAGGTATAGGGGAGTCGCCGATCGTTCCGAGTGAGGTCAATGAAGAATCTACACATCGGAATATCGCCGGATTCGCGACATCCAAAAGGCAGCTTTTGGGGATGATTCAAGAAAAAGTACTGATCGTCGAAGACGAGGACAACGAGCGGACCGGACTAGCCGAGCTGATTCGGGCTTGGGGCTACGAAACGGAAACCGCTGAAGATGGCGTCGAAGGCCTCGCAAAGGTAGCTTCCTGGGCACCGGCAATCGTGGTCACGGACTTGAAGATGCCCCGCATGGATGGCCTCGAGCTGCTGGAGCGAATCGCTGCGGCGCCCCAACAGGTAGCGGTCATCCTGCTTACCGGGATGGGCAAAGTCGATACCGCGGTAACCGCGATGAAGCGCGGTGCCTTCGACTTCATTGAAAAGCCGGTTAACCCGACGCGGCTGCGAAACATCCTGCAAAACGCCACCCGCATTCGCGGCACCGAGCGCGAGTTGGAAGTCAGCCGCCGCAGATTACGCGACGTCGGGGTCCTGGGTTCGCTGGTCGGTTCGTCCAGAAAAATGCAGGAGATCTTCCACCTGGTCGAGATGGTCTCTCCCAGCACAGCGTCGGTTCTCATTACAGGAGAGAGCGGAACCGGCAAGGAACTCCTGGCACGCACCGTTCATTCCCTCAGTCCGCGAAAATCCAAACCGTTCGTGGCCATTAACTGCGCTGCCATTCCCGAAACGCTGATCGAGAGCGAGATCTTCGGCCACGAGAAGGGCGCGTTCACCGGAGCTATCGATCGCCGCACCGGATGTTTCGAACTGGCTGAGGGAGGAACGCTGCTGCTCGATGAGATTGGCGAAATGCCGATCGCCACCCAGGCCAAGCTGCTCCGCGTCCTCGAAGACCGCAAGCTCCGCCGGTTGGGAAGCAAAGGCGAGACGGCGGTGGATGTTCGAGTGCTGGCTGCGACCAACAAGCCTCCGGAAGACGCCGTGGCCCGCGGTGAATTGCGTAATGATCTGTACTACCGGCTCAATGTGTTCAACATTCACATGCCGCCCATGCGCGAGCACATGGAAGACTTGTCGGAGTTGGTTCAAGCCATGCTGCAGGAGATGAATCAGAAACATAACCGCTCGGTTGTCGGCGTGCAGGAATCGGTGATCAACGCCTTCCAGGCTCATACCTGGCCTGGCAATGTTCGTGAGTTGCGCAACACCTTGGAGCGGGCCGTGATCCTGTGTGATGGCACGATGATCGAGTTAAGGCATCTTCCGCCCGGATTCGGAAAAGCTTTTGTCCGCGCTCCTGTACACGAAGCCAATTCGATTCATCTCGGAGTCGGAACCACGGTCGGCGAGGGCGAGCGGCGACTGATTCTCAAGACACTCGAGGCCACGCGCAACAACAAGACCCGCGCGGCCGAGATTCTTGGCATCAGCCTCAAGACGCTGCATAACAAGCTGAAGGAATACGGCCAGCAAGGGACCCTGAACCAGGACGATATTGATTCAGCGGCCAGCTAAGCCCGGCCTCGCACATTGCGAACCGCCGATGCCGCTTGTACAATCGAAAAGTTGCCCACGTAATGAGTCGCGTCTCGCGCTCGTTCGTTTCCCGCGCCGAAGTGGCGGAATTGGCAGACGCGCATGGTTCAGGTCCATGTACCCGCAAGGGTGTGGGGGTTCGAGTCCCTTCTTCGGCACCATAAATTTCAAAAGCTCCGGTTTCCCGGAGCTTTTTGCATTTGGTCGAACTTCGCCTTACGCCACCAGTTGAGGTCCCGATCCCATCAGCTGAATTGCCAGCAGTGTTTCGTCATCGGTTCGTTCGCCCGTTCCGCGAAACGCCTGCAGGCAATCCCGGCACGCGGCGACCAACTCTTCCGGACACCACAGATTCCGCTCTTCAATGAGCGCCTGCAGCTTGGAAACACCATACTCCGTTCCGTCCCCGTTCTGCGTCTCCGTAACGCCGTCGGTATAGAGCACAAGCATGTCGCCCGGACGCATCAACTTGTTGCAGGACTTGAACTCCTGGTCGGCGAACAGCCCAAGCGGAACCGTGTCGCTCTCCAGCCGCGTCACCTTCGCCCCTTGCACCAGGAAGGCCGGCAAATGACCGGCATTGACGATTTGTAACTGGCCGGCTGCTGAACTGTGCCCAAACACCAGCGTCGCATACTGCATGGGCAGCTTGCCTTCGCAGAACAATCGATTGGCGTGCGCCAGAAGTTGATCCACCGGCAATCCCAACGGTATGAGCGCGCGAAATACCGCCCGCAGATTCGCCGTCAGCATCGCTGCCGCGACGCCTTTCCCGGCCACATCGGCAATCAGAAAATAGGCGCCACCCTTACCATCGGCGATCACGTCGCAATAGTCGCCGCCGATCATTCCCGCGGGACGATAGTGATAGGCCACCTGCCATCCGGGAATTGCCAGGTCAGCCGCAGGCAGAAGCCCGTTCTGGATTCGCGCCGCCAGTTCCAGGTCGTACTCCAGCGCGCGTTGCTGCGAAGGCGACAGGCATCCCAGGCACACCGATATCAGCGGATCGCGCATCAGGCGGTCGTCCTCGACGGTTTCGTGGCAAACCGTACATACCCCAAACTGACCGTGGTCAATACGCTCCAATGCCTCGTCCACCTGGCTCAGCAGCTGGTTCAGCTGCTCAGTCGGATGCTCTTCCAGCACGGTTTCCAATCGTTCCCGCCGGGACAGATAGTTGCTCCCGAGCGGTCTGCAGATGAGCAGTCTCAATAGTCGCCATAGTTCAACCTGTGCTTCCTTAGACGGTCAATTCTTGATCGCGGATTCACTGTTTGCCGATCCGAAACTCCATCTACCAAGTGCACAATACATCACTCTTTTCGCGCATTTCATCCCGAATCTTGTGCTCAAAAGAGGCCCTTTCGTGCTCCCTCGCGCCGCATCGTATTCTGTAGTCGTGGAACCTGATCAAGACTGGCAATTCGAACGCAGTCCCTGGCGCGAGCGCCTGGCCATCCTGCTGCTGATTGGGTTGCTCTCCAGCATTGGCGGAGCCATCTGGTGGTATCGCTATTCCGGCACTCCGGAATACTCGCTCTCGCAGTTAGGAAAAGCGGTCAAGGCGAAGAATTATGGCAAAGCCAGCCAATATGTCGACGAAGAACGCATCGCCAACGCCATCAGCCAGTCGCTGACTGACGTGCTGGTAGCCAAGTACACCAAGAGGTTCCAGGACGATCCGCTGCCCTTCACCGAAACCCGCATTGAGTGGCTGCACAAAATGGCCCCGAAATTCCACGACTGGACACTGATCGGCACGCGCAATGCCATTCGTCTGCTTCTCAGTGGCAATGGCATTCTCACCGGGACTTCAGGCTTCCACCAACTCGACATACACAACTTTTCGCAATTGCACGTGCTGCGGTCGGAGGTCCATGGCGACTCGGCCGACGTCTATATCGGCGGCTTGCCACAACCCAATCCGTCTGGACCTGAATGAAATTCGCGTGCGCATGGTGCGCATTCCCAACACTCGCATCTGGCGGATTGAAGAAATCCCCGACGCCACACCGATTCTCGCCAAGCATTTCGACGCGCCGATGCCACCGTCGCAACCGTAGAGGCGAATCCAACACTGAGGCACGTGGAACTCTGAGAATTCTTGATCTCGGATCACCGCTGTCCATAGAATTTGTGCTATTCCGGGACGGAGGCGAGAAAATGCGTCGATATCACCACATCGGAATTCCTACCAGCCAACCGAGACCGGGAGAGCGCCACATCAAGCATCTGAAGATCTTTCTTGTTGGACACGAAAACAGCGAGTATGGCGTCGAATGGATGCGCTTCGAAGCGGACGCACCGGTTCCCGATTTGGTCCGGCAAGTGCCACATGTTGCTTTTGAAGTCGATGACCTTGCGTCCGAGCTGGAAGGCCGCCAAATTCTCATCGCGCCGAACAGCCCATCCGACGGCGTGCGCGTCGCGTTCATCGTCGAAAACGGCGCACCCATTGAGTTGCTTGAGTTCACCGACCCCAACCATCCGGCTCGGCGTTAAGCCACGACTTGGAGTTCAGATCGTTCCCGCCGACACCGCCGCTTCCTAAGAACACTCAACCGCTTACGCCAACCTTGCTTCCCCGGACAGCATTGTGGTCTCGGATCTTTTCGGTGCGTCTGTTTCTTGATGGTGAATTCTGCCGAGTTCCAAATTGGGCCAATTCGGTTACCGACGTCATGTCACACCTCACTTTTTTCGTGCTTCCCGTGGCGCTCTGCCGTCAGTATCGAAAGCGAGGCCCAGTGCCTCATAGGGCGGCTTAAGAGTCTGTGTGAATATTCGTGTCGGGTTACAGAGGTGCAACGGGTCGCCGACACACCAATCCCCGTAGGGGAGCAATAGTCTAGCCCACCACGGAGCCGCAGGCGGAGTGGTGGGTAAAGTGCGAATTTGGCCCGAGCCCCGTAGGGGCGGCAGCAACTCTGGCTCTTTGACAACTCATAGCTAACTTCAACGTCTGGACGACTTTAGCCAAATGTTGCCGCTAACTCATTGATTCTAAAAAGACACGGCAGCCGCCTTGTACGCTAACTCCTTTGCCTGCACGACTTTACTTATAACTCCAATGTGTACTTTGACTTACACCGAACAGTGCTGCAAACCCTTTGTTTTCACGATGCGGGCAGGGGAGGGGGTACCGCCTCACTTGGCTGATTTCTCCATTTGCGCCATGCTCTTAAAGGCGACAGGATGGCTGATTTCATGTCCCTTCTTAAACCGATTGTGATGGACTGTCTAGAACTGTGAATTCATCGAAACCACAATCGCAGTTCGTCATCCTGGCTGGGCTCCCAGGGACGGGGAAATCCACTCTCGCCGAGGCGCTTGCCGGGAGACTCGGCGGAATCGTGCTCAGCAAGGACAAGGTTCGTGCTGCGCTGTTTCCTCCGGGAGCCATCGACTACTCCTCAAATCAAAACGACTTCTGCATATCGGTCATTCTGATGGCCGCGCAACGCATCTCTTCTGCAGGCAAGGTGCCATTCATTTTTCTCGATGGCCGCACGTTTTCACGTGCGCGCGATGTGCAAGATGTCGTGCGCGCTGCAACCGAGGTTCACGCGGATTACAGGATTCTGCTCTTGTCCTGCCCCGACGAGTTGGCACTGGAGCGTATTCGCGGGAGTCGAGGCGAACACCTCGCCGCTAACCGCGACGCAGATCTCTACCGCGAAGTGAAGGCGCGCTTTGAGCCGATCACCCTGCCCAAGCTCGACGTGGACACTTCGCGATCGCTGGAGGAATGCGTGGAGCAGTGCGTGGTGTATTTGCAGTGACGACAAAGAAATATTTACCACCGAGACACAAAGGCACAGAGAAAAACCAACTAAGTCTTGAAAAAAATAGTAACGCGTTATCTGCGGTGATCCGCGAAATCCGCGGTTGCTTTTGCGTTTTGCCTCTCTTGCTTTTCTCAGTGCCTCTGTGCCTCTGTGGTGAAGTCGTCGGCCCAACCTC
The DNA here is from genome assembly GCA_963696575.1 of uncultured Acidobacteriaceae bacterium. Taxonomy (GTDB): domain Bacteria; phylum Acidobacteriota; class Terriglobia; order Terriglobales; family Acidobacteriaceae; genus DASRAA01. The sequence continues at coordinate 549,545 of CAVOKT010000002.1, read as the reverse complement.
TCACGATGTTAAAATCACTGGTTGCTTCCCGCTGCGGACGATCACAATCGCCTGATTTCTTGCGGGAAAGAACGCTGTTTAGCCAATTCTTATGCCCAGCCAAAAGCCCACAGGTTCCGAAGTTCGTTCCATGTTTCTGCGCTTCTTCGAGCAGAAGGGACACAAGATCGTCCACTCCTCCTCGCTCGTTCCGGCCAACGATCCCACGCTGCTCTTCACCAACGCCGGAATGAACCAGTTCAAAGACGTCTTCCTCGGCCTCGAGAAACGCGACTACTCCCGCGCCACCTCGTCGCAGAAATGCGTGCGCGCCGGAGGCAAGCACAACGACCTGGAAAACGTCGGCTTCACCAATCGCCACCACACCTTTTTCGAGATGCTCGGCAACTTCAGCTTTGGCGACTACTTCAAGAAAGACGCCATCGCCTACGCCTGGGAACTGGTGACCTCGAAGGACTGGTTCGGCATCGATCCGGCGAAGCTCTACGCGACCATCTTTGAAGGGCCAGGGCGACATTCCTCGCGACGACGAAGCCGAAAAATTCTGGCTTGAGGTCGGAGTCCCCAAAGATCGCATCTTCGCCATGGGGATGAAAGACAACTTCTGGCAGATGGGCGACACCGGCCCCTGCGGCCCGTGCAGCGAGATTCATTACGACATGGGCATCGCCGCCAGCGAGACCGGACACGCCGACTGCCACTTCCCCTGCGAGTGCGGACGCTACGTCGAGATCTGGAACCTGGTTTTCATGCAGTTCGACAAGTCGGCCGACGGCAAGTTCAATCCGCTGCCCAAGCCGTCGATCGACACTGGCGCAGGCCTCGAGCGCGTGACGGCCGTAATGCAGGGCGTCATCTCGAACTACGAGACGGATCTGTTTGTGCCGCTTATCAAGCGCGCGGCGGAACTGACGGGCACCAAGCAACTCGATGAAGAACTGAAGCGCGAAGACGTGGAAGAACAGCATCACCAGGCGGCTTCACTGCGCGTCATCGCCGACCACGCGCGCGCCGCGACGTTCCTCATCTCCGACGGCGTGCTGCCCATGAACGAAGGCCGCGGCTACGTGCTGCGCAAAATCATCCGTCGCGCCATCCGCCATGGGCGCTTGCTCGGAGCTGAGAAACCGTTCCTGTACGAGATGGTGTTTGCAGTCCGCGACCTGATGAAAGATGCGTACCCGGAATTGATCGAGTCCGCGAATCGTGTGTCCGAGACGATCAAAGGCGAAGAGACGCGGTTCGCGCACACGCTCGATATTGGTCTAGGGAAATTGCAGGAGGAGCTAGACAGAGCCATAGCTGATGCCAAGCATGGTTGTGCAGCCTCATTCGCTAGGAGAATCTGAGGTTGAACATTACTTGCGGCTTGCGGACGACATACTTGGCAACTCGCACCTTGACCCGCGCCGCAAAGCGGCAGGTACGACTCGGGAACTAGTGGTGTTTGAACCAGACAAGGATTTCTTTGAACACCTTGGAAAGAACTATCAACCAGTCCTAGATGGAGCAGAAGCCTTCAGACTCTACGATACGTTCGGACTGCCACTGGACTTCATGGTCGATGCTGCGCGCGATCAGGGCATTCAGTTCGATCAAGCCGGCTTTGATACTGCGATGGAAGAACAGCGCAAACGCGCTCAGGCTTCCTGGAAGGGCGGCACGAAGGCATCGGCAAGTCCTGCCTATCAAGGCTTGAAGCCGACTGTTTTCGAAGGCTATCGCCAAACGCGCTCCGACGCTTGTGAAGTGCTCGCCATCATCAAGTCCGAAAACGGCGCTGGTGTTGGCGTGCAGGAGCTGAAGCCGGGCGAGCGTGGCGAAGTTGTACTCGATCACACGCCCTTCTACGCCGACTCCGGCGGACAGGTCGGCGACATCGGCTCGCTTTACGCCGCAGACCACAACACGCTCGTTGCTGATGTCGAGGGAGTTTCTTATCCTGTGCAAGGCGTTCGCGCGCACCGCGTGACTGCGAAGCAGCCAATTCACGTCGGCGACAAACTCGATGCCGTCGTCAACGACGAAGTACGCCGCGCCACCATGCGCAATCACACCGGCACGCATCTTCTTCATGCTGCGCTGCGCGAAGTACTGGGTCGCACGTCAAGCAGGCGGGATCGCTGGTCGATCCCTCGCACCTGCGCTTTGACTTCTCCCACTTCGCCTCGCTCGGCGACGAAGAATTGCAGGACATCGAAGACCTCGCCAATAAAGAAGTCCTGCGCAACGATCGCGTCGAGGTCATTGAAGACGTTCCCATCGATGTTGCCGTCAACGAATACAAGGCCATGGCGCTCTTCGGCGAGAAGTACGGCGACAACGTTCGCGTCATTCGCATCGGCGACTTCTCCACCGAACTCTGCGGCGGCACGCACACCGCGGCGACCGGCGAAATCGGCCTGATCAAAGTTCTGAAAGAAGGAAGCGTCTCCAGCGGCGTGCGCCGTCTCGAGGCCGTCACCGGCGAAGGCTCGCTGCGCCACTTCCGCAAAGACCATCAACTGGAAAACGTTGTCGCCACGCTGGTTCGCGGCGGCGAAGACCAATCTCCCGCCGACGCGTTGCAAGCAGGAACTCGAACGTCGCGACGAAGAACTCAAGAAACTCCGCAAAGAACTCGACCAGGCACGCATGAAGTCCGCATCAAGCTCGGTTCAGTCGGCCGCTGAAAACGTTCGCGAGGTCAAAGGCGTGAAAGTCCTCGCCACCCGCGCCGACAATGTCGATCGCGCGCAGCTTCGCGTCCTCATCGACAACCTGCGCAACAAACTCGGCTCCGGCGTAGTCGTCCTCGGCTCCGTCAGCGATGGCAAAGTCGCACTCATCGTCGGCGTCACCAAAGATCTCACGTCGAAAATTCAGGCCGGCAAAATCATCGCCGAGGTCGCGAAAAAAGTTGGCGGCTCCGGCGGCGGACGTCCCGACATGGCCGAAGCCGGAGGCAAAGATCCCGCCGCTCTCGATGCCGCGCTGAACGAGAGCTACAGCGTTGTCGAGAAGCTGCTTCAATAATTTCGCGGAGCGCACTACTTGGCTGCTGGTTTATCAGCCGTGATTGCGTCAGCTCCCGCATCCTCTTCGCCAATTGACCCGCGCCGCTGAACCGCCTCATAATCTGAGTGCTCAGCGAATTCCGCTACTGACAAGGTGGCCAGCAGTGAACACACAAGATCCCAAGGGCCGCCGTCCTTTCTCGACGGCAGGCCAGAAGCTCGACGACGTGATCGGCGACACCGCCAAGCGCATCGAAGAGGAGACCAAGCAGCTTATTGCCTACCTCAACGACGAGGTTGTGCCGCTGGTGCGACAACACTCGACTACGGGACTCCGGGTTGCGTCGGACAAGCTGAAGGAACTGGCCGACTACATGGAATCGGCGACGCATCCGAAAAAGGACTGATCGCGCGGCTTCCGCTCCTCACCGTTATCGCCGCCGGCGTGCTCCTGTTGTCGGCCTGCGGCCACAAGCGCGCATCCAGTAAGAACGTTCCGCCTCCTCCGACGATTGCGCCAGCGCACACGCCCGCGGCGGCAACAGCCAATGCAATTAAGCCTGCGCCGGAGCCAAGTGTCTCGGCCAAGGCGAAACCCATCTACGTTGAGACCGGGCTGGCGAGTTGGTACGGACCTCCTTACCACAACCACAAAGGAGCCAACGGCGAGATCTACGATCAGAATGCGCTGACGGCCGCGCACCGCACGATCCCGCTGAACTCGGTGGTGCGTGTCACCAACGAAACGACGAAACACTCTGTCGTGGTGCGCATCACCGATCGTGGACCGTTCGTGGACAATCGCGTGATCGACCTGTCGCTGGCCGCCGCCAGAGCGGTGGATGTCTGGCAACCGGGCACGGCGATGGTGAAAGTAGAAGTGCTGTCGGCTCCTGCTCCGATTGCAGAAGGCGGACGCTGGTGCGTGCAGATCGGCGCGTTCCAGAGCGAGCACGAAGCCCGCAAGCTGAAAGAGAAACTGCAGGACCGCTACCAGGACGCGAAGGTCGTGCAGTTCACCGGCCCCACTGGCGAGTGGGTGCGCATCCGGCCCGCGGGCGACGACAAGCAAATGGCCCAGGAAGTCGCCAGCAAAACGCATGTCAAAGAGGGCGGAGTGTTTCTGGTGAGGCTGGACTGAAGAAGAGGTAATCGGTAACTGGTAATCGGTATCTGGCGGACTATTCTTCAAGTGCTCTTGGTGCCCATCCAAATCATGTTTCGATTAGCGATACTCCCTATAATCTTTGCTATGCACTCCGCCTCAACGCTCCGGTCGGATTCGGCAGCAAACTCAGATCGCAGCGCCGTCGTCGCGCGCGGGCGACGGTTGGAATACCTCACCATCGCGTGGAACGGTTTCGAAGCTGCTGTGGCCTTGATCTCCGGGCTTGGTTGCGGGCAGCGTTGCACTGGTTGGATTCGGGATGGACTCCGTGATCGAAACCAGTCGGCGGGATTTTGCTGTGGCGGTTGCGTTCGATGGCAGTCGCTGCGCAACGTGAGCGATCAGAACATCTTGCCCGGCGGCTCGTCGGCGCATGTTTCCTGCTGCTGGCCGCCTACGTCACGCTGGAATCCGTTATGCGCTCTGGATACGCGAACACGCAGCACGCAGTGTTGCGGGAATCCTGATCGCCGTCGCAGCCATCATCGTCATGCCGCTGCTGGCGCGAGCCAAGCGGCGCGTCGCAGTCGAACTGGGCAGCCGCGCGATGCATTCCGATTCACGACAGGCAGATTTTTGCGCCTACCTGTCCGCTATTCTCTTAGCGGGGCTGGCGCTCAACACGCTTTCCGGATGGTGGTGGGCCGATCCTGTCGCCGCACTGGTAATGGTTCCGATCATCGCGCGCGAAGGCGTTCAGGGACTGCGCGGGGAGGCCTGCGACGACTGCGGGCACTGAGCTGCGTTTGCCCACGAAAATCCATTTCAAGCAGTGAAGCGACTCGGGACTGGCTTCCGCTACCAGGTTCCTCGACTCCGCTCGCCGAGACGGAAGCCCATTTCGCACAGGCCGACAATTGAGGTGAATCACCATTTCGCCATCAGCCCACTTTCCGATATTCTGAAAGCCATCCGGCGATCTGCTTATGCGAAGTCCGAAGCGCCAACCCATTGCGAAACCGTTTGTCCCACTCACCATTCGATTCGACCATGCGCTGCTGTTTGCGGCCCAGGTCCACCGCAATCAGGACCGCAAGAAGAGCGGCATTCCTTATCTTTCGCACCTGTTGGGAGTGGCTGCGATTGTGCTCGACTATGGCGGCGACGAAGACATGGGCATCGCGGCGTTGCTGCACGACGCGGCGGAAGACCATGGCGGACGCGCCATGCTGCATTCGATCGAGCAGGTGTTCGGGGTGCGCGTGGCGAAAATCGTGGACGGCTGCACGGACTCCTACGGCGATGACGACAAGCGCAAGCCGAAGTGGTATCCGCGCAAGTTGCGGTACCTGCGCCGGGTGCGCCATGAAGATGCGGAGACTCGCTTCGTGTCAGCGGCTGACAAGCTATACAACACCCGGGCCGTCCTGCGCGACTTGCGGCAGTCCGGCGATTCTGTGTTCGAGCGTTTCTCGGCTCCCAAGGCGAAGGTGCTCTGGTATTACCGTTCATTAGTGCGCGAATACCGCGCCGGTGGCGTCACCCATCTGCTGAAGCCGTTGCTCGACGACTACGACCGAGCGGTCACCGAACTTGAGCATCTGTCGGGATTGCTGGCCGCACCGAGCCGCAAGATCAAGCCGAAGGCGAAGCGCAAACGGTAGGAAGTCGACCGTGCTTAGCATTTAGGAGGAGCCGCCGTTGCCCGCGCAGCGAAGCCGACCGCATCACCGAGCTACTGAAATCCGCGAAGACGATTGCGGTGGTCGGCCTGAGTGACAACGCCCACCGCACCAGCTATGGTGTGTCGCATTACATGCAGTCGCAGGGATACCGCATCATTCCGGTCAACCCGACGATCGCGGAGTCGCTGGGTGAGAGGGCGTATCCCACATTGTCAGATGTGCCAGAGAAGATCGACATCGTCAACGTGTTCCGGCGGCCGGAATTCGTGCCGGAGGTTGTGGAAGAAGCGATTCGACTGGGAGTCCCGGCGATCTGGATGCAGGAAGGCGTGGTGCACGAAGCGTGCGGCGGAGAAGGCGCGGCAGGCGGGGATCTTCGTGGTGATGGACCGGTGCATTTTGAAGGAGCACTCGAGAAGGCTCTGGAGTGCATGACGCGGAAAGATGCCGGTGAGAGAGGTTTACGAGAAGCGATAAATTTGGTTGATTTACGAGTCTTTTCGGGGTAGATTCCTCTCCGCTCTGGTGCTGGCCAAGCTGCTACGAATACGCCACTTTAGCGCTGTCGGACAGTGACGGGGCAAATCCGTTTAAAAACTCAAGGAGAGTAAAACTCATGGCCGTACTCTGGATCACAGCGATCAACAATTCGCACAAAATGGTGCACCCCTATGTGGACCCGTTGAAGGCCGCGCTGGACCCAACGGGAGTTGCAGCCTGGACGAAAGAAAGCGCCCAACACACTTACTACATGTGGACAGATGCCACAGGCGCGGAGAGCCATCAGGGAAAAATCAAAGGTGGAAAAGATTGGGGCACTGACCAAGTGGAGATCGGCTCTGGAACGAACTGGACGGACGTGGAGCAGTGCGCGGTTCCCTGGTCGAGTTCCCGTAATTACCGCTACTTAAAGGGTCCCAAAGGAACTGTCCGAATGACGACTGGTCAGTCCGGATCGGGCAGCGGCCAGGACGTGCTGATGGTGTTCGACAACAACACCGGGCTCATGCTGTCCGACAGTTTCGTCATTGGCAAAACCGGTAGCGGGTCTATGGACGTTGGTCTGGTGATCACCGATACAGGTGTGACGTTTCAATACCTCGGCTCCAGCGACAATCTTCCGGGGATCGTGAACACCTTCGAAACGGGGATTACTCTGCTCACGCCCATTATTACGGCAGCCATCGCGGCAGGAGCAGGGTCTTAGAAATTGTCGACCTCGTGGTAGCGGGTGTCCCTCGCGCTTGCAAGGAGGAACATCCGCTAGCTCCCAGTTGATTTCTTTAACTTCCTGATCTCTTCCAGGCGTGCCTTGATGCGCTTTTCGATGCCTTCTTCCGTCGGGTGATAGTAAACGCGGTCTTTCAGATTGTCGGGCAGGCACTGCATGTCGGCGACTTTCTCTTCCAAGTTGTGAGCATACTGGTATCCCTTGCCGTAGCCGACCGCCTTCATCAATCCCGTCGGAGCATTGCGCAGGTGTAGTGGTACGGAATCCTGCGCGGTGCGCTCGACGTCCTCCAGCACCGCGCTGTAGGCGGTATAAAGGGCGTTCGACTTGGGAGCAGCGCACAAGTAAACGACTGCTTGAGCCAGCGCAAGATTTCCCTCCGGCATACCGAGGAAGTCCACGGCATCGCGGGCTGCCAGCGTGATGTTCAACGCATTGGGATCGGCCAGCCCGATATCTTCCGACGCCATGCGCACCACGCGACGGGCGATGTACAGCCCGTCTTCGCCTGCCTCGAGCATGCGAGCCAACCAGTACAGCGCGGCATCAGGATCGCTATTGCGCACGCTCTTATGCAACGCCGAAATGAGGTTATAGTGTTCCTCCCCCGCCTTGTCGTACATCAACACGCGCTTCTGCAGCGCGTCGGTGACGACGGCATCGGTGATGCGCGGCGTCTCGCCGTGGGTGGCTTTCTCGAGGGCTAGCGTGGCCGCCACTTCCAAGGCGTTGTAGGCACTGCGGGCATCGCCACTGGAGTAGGCGGCAATTTTCTCGAGCGCGCCGTCGTCGGCCTGGAGATGCAGGTCGCCAAGACCTCGCTCGGTGTCTTCCAGCGCCCGTCGCAGCAGAAGCACAATCTGGTCGGCGGTCAGCGGCTGCAGAATGTACACGCGCGAGCGGGACAACAGGGCCGAGATCACTTCGAAGGACGGGTTCTCCGTGGTCGCGCCGATGAGCCGAATGCTTCCCTTCTCAACGTATGGCAGGAATGCGTCTTGCTGCGCCTTGTTGAAGCGGTGTACCTCATCGATGAACACGATGGTGCGGGTGCCGTACTGGCGCGCTCGCTCGGCATCGGCCATGACCTGCTTGATTTCCTTAATGCCAGTGAGGACCGCGGAAAACTGCACGAACTCGGCGTGGGTCATGCGCGCAATGATGTTGGCGAGAGTCGTCTTCCCTACTCCGGGAGGTCCCCAGAAGATCAGCGATCCGGTATCGTCGCGCTCGATTTGAACGCGCAGTGGCTTGCCCGGCCCGAGAATATGTTCCTGCCCGACGAACTCGTCGAGCGTGCGCGGACGCATGCGCTCAGCGAGCGGGCGGGATTTGTCGCTGGCGCCGTCGGCAGGCGGGATGTTTTGGAAAAGGCTCACAGGACCATTCACCACAGAGGCACGGAGGCACTGAGAACTTGGGTCTCAAAGAATACGTCGTCTTATGCCATTCTTCAGGACAGCAACATTGAAGTTGATCAACAGACCAACATGTATGTTCGTCAGACGGAGGTACGTCAAGAGTTGGGCCTCGTGAACGGGCAGTATTTCCTGGACTGCTTTGAGTTCTACCAATATGCGATCGCACACGACGAGGTCGATGCGGTAACCGCCGTCAAGGGTCATCCCTTTATAGGTAACGGGAAGTTCGACCTGCTGTACAAACGAGATGCCCCGCATGGTCAGTTCGTGACAAAGACAGGCCTGATAGATGGACTCAAGCAAACCCGGACCGAGAGCCCGATGCACGTCCATCGCGGCGGAAATGATTTCCCGCGTCAGCGACTGCTCGGGGTAGGACGTAAAGGTCGAATTCTCTTTGGCGATCTCCTGCAGCAGAATAGTCTTTTCCATCGATGACCCCTTTTCAAAAGGCCGACACCAAATTCTAAACCTCTGTGTCTCTGTGCCTCTGTGGTTAGTGGGCTCTCTGTCGCGCCGCCTCATAGAGCGCAATCGACGCAGCGATTCCGGCGTTGAGTGACTCGACGCGCGACGACTGTGGGATCACTACGACATCGTCTGCCTGCGCCAGTATGTCTTTCGGCAAGCCTGCCCCTTCGTTGCCAATAATCAGCGCTACCGGTCCGCGGAAGTCAGCTTGCGTTATGGGGGTGCCCTTGTGCGACGAGGTGGCTAAAATCCGCACGCCTCGCGCCTTCACATCCGGCAATGCACTGGCGAGTCCAACTTTCACTGTCGGTACCCGAAACATCGATCCCGCTGATGCCCGCACCGCCTTCCAGTTCCATGGACTGACTGTCCGCTCGCCAAGCAGTAGCCCTGTGGCTCCAAAGGCGTCGGCCGATCGCGCGATGGTGCCTAGATTTCCGGGATCCTGCAAACCGGCGCAGATCACCAATAACGCCGGTGGCGGAGAGAAGACTTCGTCCAACTTGAATAATCTTCACCTTCACCATCGCCGCCACGCCCTGCGGAGTCTCGCTCGGAACTGCGCTGGAAAAGGCATCGTCGGGCAGGAGTAGCGTTTCGGTATGCAGCGAAAGCTGCGGCATCAGCTTGTGCACGCGCTCCCGCGCCGATTCGCTGAAGAACACGGTTCCCAGCCGAAGACCCGCGCGGATCGCCTCCTCCACCAGATGCATGCCTTCGATCGCGACCTCGCCCTTTTGGTTGGGAGCAGCATCGCTGAAGGCGCGGCGTAACTCCTTCACTCGCGCATTCTGGCGGCTTTCCACTCGCCGCAACCGGTCTTCGAATTGGATAGAGTCGGCCAAGTGGTTCTCGAAACAGGCGTCTATCCTACACCGCAACGTGGGCAGGCGCGGCCACGCTCAACCGTGTTAACCTTCTGTTTCACGAATTGGGGAAGCTGCACGCGTCAGTGCGCTCCTAACTCATCACGGAGAGGTGCGGTTGCGTCCCGAAGTCGTCAAAATTAACGTCACTCATCCAGAAGCATCCCTGGTTGCTTACGTCGCCGAGAAGATCCGCGGAGGCGCGGTGGTCGGCATGCCGACAGATACGTTCTACGGCCTAGCCGCGGATCCCTTTAATCTTCATGCGGTAGATCGGGTTTACGAGATTAAGACGCGCTCCCGCCACAAGCCGCTTTCGTTGCTGATCGAGTCGGTGGATCAGGCTTCGGAACTCGCATGGCCGGTGCCGGAGACGTTCTACCTGCTGGCCCGCCGCTTCTGGCCTGGACCGCTGACCATCATTGTGAAGGCCGACCCCAAGCTGCCGCTCAAGGTCACGGCCAACACGGGAAACGTAGCGTTGCGCGTTCCTTCGGCGGAGGTCCCTCTCGCCATCCTTCGCGCCTTGGGTTCTCCTATCACCGCTACTTCGGCCAATCTGCATGGCGCATCGGAATGCACCAACGCCCTGGAAGTCCGCGATCAGCTGGGCGATTGCCTGCCCCTCATCGTGGACGGCGGCCAGTCGCCGCGTGACATGCCCTCGACCATTGTCGATCTGACCAGCGAAGACGGAAGCTGGCGTTTGTTGCGGCAGGGCGCGATCCCGTCCGAGCAGATCGTCGAGTTGCTCGGTCAGGAGTAGTCGCCACGGGGCCGGACAACTTCCAATCTAACCCCTTTCGCTGGCTGTTGGCTCTAGCTGTGATCGCTGCAGCCGGATATTTACTGGTCACTGCATACCACGTGATGGGCCAGGCGAGCCTCGATGAGCCCCATTCCGCCGACGCCATCGTGGTCTTTGGTGCGGCCGAATATGCGGGGCACCCTTCTCCCGTGTACCGGTCGCGGCTCGATCACGCTTATCGGCTATTCGAGCAAGGAAAGGCTCCCTTAATCATCACCAGCGGCGGTTCGGGCAAGGATCCGACGTTCAGCGAAGGCCAGGTCGGGCGTGACTACCTATCACGTCTCGGCGTGCCTGACGTTAACCTGATTGCGGAGACTCAGGCCGGAGACACCGAACAGTCTGCCCGTCGCGTGGCTGTGATTCTGGAAGCCAACGAACTCAAGAGCGCCCTGCTGGTCAGTGACGCCTATCACCTCTACCGCGCCAAACGCATGATGGAAACGGAGGGCATCGAGGTCTACGTTTCGCCTCGTCCCGGCTCGATTCCGAGGACATTGTTGGGACGCTGGTTCGCCGCCCTGCGCGAGGCCTTCAGCTATGCGATGTACAAATTGGGAATGGGATAGGGGGTTCCGCTATTCGGTTTTCGCATGTGACGCCGACCGCAGCCGGTCCTGAGGTGGGTATTACATTTGCTATAATGTAATGGGAGCAATATATGGAATCTGCAATCACCGTGAAGGGTCAGGCGACCATTCCGAAGGCGATTCGAGAACACCTGCGGTTACGGCCTGGAGACCGGGTCAAATTCTTCGTCCATCCCGATGGCACTGTGGTTCTGCTGCCGAAGCGACCCGCATCAGCCGTGCGAGGCTTCCTGAAGCGGAAGCGGACAGCCGTCACGGTAGCCGAGATGAACCAAGCCGTCGCAGAAGCGGCCGCTGAGGTTCGGGCAAGAGGCCGACGGAAATGATCGGACTCGATACCAACGTCGTGGTCCGTTATCTCACTCAAGACGACCCCAGCAGTCGCGGAGAGCAACGCAAATTTTCGACCACCAGCTTACGACCGCAGAGCCCGGCTTCCTCTCGGTGGTGACGATGGTCGAAACGGTGTGGGTGCTCGGCCGTGCTTACGGGTTCGTCGACCAGGAGATCGCTGCAGCGGTTGAACTCCTGCTTCAAACCGACGTGCTGGTGATTGAGAACGAGCAGGAAGTGTTCACGGCGATGATCGCCCTAAACCTGGGACGGGGGGATTTTGCCGATGCTCTCATCGGCACGCTAGATGCTAAAGCCGGCTGCAAGTACACCCTCACGTTCGACCAAAAGGCATTGCGGTTGTCAGGCTTTCGAGCCCGCTTAGGTTGGCAGCAAGGACTGCCCTATTTCACCAGCGCCAACAGTCGCGTCGGGCCACCCGAACCATCTTCCAGCTTGATCGGAGCGACGACAATCGTCGCGCCTGCGGGTGGGACCAATCCCAGGTTCGCGACGTTTTCCAACTGATAAACGCTCTCTTTGGCGGTGAACAAGTGCACCGGATAGGTCTTGCTCTCACCGGGATCCATGCTCATGGTGTCGATCCCAAGTCCCACGACGTTTCGCGTCTTGACTAGAAACGTCGCAGCTTCGAGTGAGAAGCCCGGGAAGTGCGGAACGCCATCGGCTCCGGCGTTACGAAATGCTTTGGGCGAGTCCCATCGATCGTCCCATCCGGTGTATGCCATGACCACAGCGCCTGACGGGATCTCACCGTTCGGCTCTCCCAGTCGGCGACGTCTTGCACGCTGACTTCGTAGTCGGGATGGCCAGTGGCCTTGCTGCGGACGTTCAGGACCACCAGTGGCCGAACCAGTCGCTCTGCGGGAATCTGGTCGACCGTCCACATTCCGCGGGCAAAGTGGGCTGGGGCATCGAGGTGCGTGCCGTAGTGCTCCTGGGTGGTGAAGATGCGCGAATAGTAGCCGTCGTGCTCGATGTTGCCGAGTTGCTTGGCGTGGAAGGGCGACTCGTCGCTGCCCTCCCAGTTGGGCGAATGATCGTTCAGGTTGTGGGTCAGGTCGACAACGTCGCGATAAGCGTTCGGATCAGGCATGGTGGTCTTGCGCGCCGCGAACAAAAGCAGCGCCAGTGCAAGACTCCAGCCTATCGCAAATGTCTTCCACCTGATCATTCGTTAACAGTAAGCGGCAGGAATTCGGGAACTTTGCCTATCATTTAGATGCCGATCTTACCGGAATTGTTCCTCAAAACCGGCACATCGGCGACACCTCACATATTGCAACACCGCGCGTAACAATTTGACTTGCCGACGGGATAAAATGCTTCGCCGGCTGCCTGACGCCGCAGAACCGCGCCGCAGATATAAGAGGTTAGGCATGACGACGACGAGTGGGTACGCCCCCGAATCGACGAAAAACTGGAAGGACTCCCGCTGGCTGATTCTGGCCGAGTTCGTGGTGTTCGCGTTGATCTGGTTTGCTGATGTCTACCAGTGGCACCACGTCATAAAACTGAGCAAGACGCTATATCTTCTTGCGCTGGGCTGGATTTCTTTACGCCTGCGCGGGCTTGGTTGGAAGGACGTCGGACTTCGGATCTACCGCACCTGGTCGCGAACCATTGCGATTGGCGTCGTGTGCGGCCTGGGCATCGAGACACTTGAGCTTTTTATCACCCAGCCCTTGCTGGTTCGATTGACGCACAGAATGCCCGATCTGTCGGACTTCGCCGGCCTGAAGTGGAATTGGAAGCTGCTTCCACTGGCCTTGCTTTTGACTTGGACACTGGCTGCATTCGGCGAAGAGATGGTTTTTCGGGGCTACCTGATGAACCGTGTAGCCGACCTGTTCGGTCGCAAGCGGTTCGCATGGATCCTGAGCCTGGTGCTGGTAAGCGTTATCTTCGGCTTCGCTCACCTGTATCAAGGGACAACTGGAGTGGTCGAGAACGGTATCGATGGCTTGCTACTAGGCCTGATCTACCTTCGTTGCGATCGCAAGCTGTCCGTACCGATCATTGCGCACGGCGTGACCGACACAGTCGACTTCCTGCTTATCTTTATCGGGAAGTATCCGGGAATGTAGTCGGCATCGAGCCAGCGGCTAATTGCCAACCTTCATGGCGAAGCTGAACCAGAGAGAATTCGATCCGTTATACTCAATACCGCTCTTGCTCTGTGTCGCGAAGCCCATTCGCTCCGCCTTCAACGAACAGCCATGACACGGCTGCTCGAGCACAATCTCATAGCGGCCATCTTTCTTGATGTTCGCGCTTCCCAGCACCTTGCCGGACGCATCGGTCAGCGTGACCATTGACCGGGGCAGCGGGTAACCTCCGCTGTCCGTCACCACACCCTGCAACTTTCCTCTTGGGGGCAGGCCATCGGGAAAGTAGTCGCGCATCATGTATCCTGGGCCACGCAATGGCCGGCCACCCATTAGGCCGGTGACTTTGTCATGCTCCAACGCCAGGACTCCGTTGACGAAGACGTATTCGAATCCCACCGACGTGCGGTTGGGGTCGTCGAATGTCGCCACGTCCTTGACTGTCGTTGGATTGAAAATCGTGATGTCGGCGAAATAGCCGGGGCGTAAGAGTCCGCGGTTCTCCAGCTTCACTTGTTGCGCAGGAAGCGAGGTGAACTTGCGGATCGCATCCTCCAGCCGCAGGTTGTGCTCTTCCCGCACGTACTTACCCAGAATCCGCGCAAAGCTGCCGTAGCCGCGCGGATGAGCCTTGCCTTCACTCAGCGGGCCGGTCGGACTGACCTCGGGATGATCAGTGCCCACGCTGACCCAGGGCTGGCGCATGGCCAGCTTGACCTCGTCCTCGCTCATCATGAAATAAACGGCGCCGACGTTGTCGCGGTCGGCGGCGACGAGGTCGAGGGCCGCGTCGAGCGGGTCTTTGTTCTGCATATGCGCGATTTGCGCTACCGTCTTGCCTTCATACTGCTTCAACTCGGCGTTCAGCACCGAGGCGACCAGGATGCCTTCGCCGGTGCCTCCGGCGCTCAGCCAGAGGTTTTCGAAGCCGCTACCTTTGCCTTGCAGATCGGCATGGACCTGCGCGCGCGTTGCCGGCTCTTTCAAGCGGGCTACGAAGGCGTCGGTTCCTCCATCGTGATACTTGGGCGGAACGACCGCGCCCAGCGAGGTCCCTCCCGCAACGTAAGGGTACTGATTGGCGGTGACATCGAGGCCACTGGCGCGCGCGGCTTCGATGGCGGCGATTATCTTCGGCATGTTGCCCCAGTTCTGTTTGCCCGCAACCTTCAGGTGAAAAATCTGCACCGGAATGTTGGCTTCGCGCCCGATGCGAAATGCTTCGTTCAGGGCATCGAACTCGGCGTCGCCTTCGCTGCGCATGTGCGAGGCGTACACGCCGCCCTTGGCAGCCGCCGCTTTGGCCAGTGCGATCAACTCTTCGGTCTTGGCGTAGTTGCCGGGAGCATAGATGAGCGAAGTCGACACTCCCATGGCGCCGTCGCTCATGGCGTCGTCCACGGCGATCTCCATGTCTTTCAGCTCGGCGGGGGTGGGCTCGCGATCGCTGGAGCCAATTATCAAGCGACGTATCTGGGCCGCTCCCACGTACGTGCCCAGATTGATGCCGCTCCCCTGCTTCGTCAGCCGCTGAAAATACTCTTCCAGCGAACGCCAGTCGGAGGTTATGTGGTAGTGATGCAGAACATCGGCGTGCTCCGCATCCAGCACGTCGTTGGTTGGTGCGATCGAGTCGCCTTCCCCCGTAATCTCGGTAGTCACGCCTTGGGTCAGTTTGCTGACGGCCTGCTTGTCAACGAGCAGGTTGAACTCCGATTGTCCCAGCATGTCGATGAAGCCCGGCGCGACCACGAGACCGGTGGCGTCGATCGTGCGCTTCGCCGTTACGCTGGGACTGGCGTGACCAACAAAGGCCACGCGATCGCCAATGATTCCAACGTCGGCGTAGGTCCATGGATTGCCGCTGCCGTCGACAATCCTCCCCGAGCGAATGAGCACGTCATACTGCTGTGCCATCAAGCTGGTCGCACACATTGTGCATAACGCAAACAACCATGTCAGTTTGATTCGCAACTCAGTCAGCTCCGGAACGCTCGACTAGAATCTCTCGCGCTTCAATCTACAGTTTCGTGCCTTCCATCACCAACACAGAAACCAGTGCAATATCGGCGGCAAACACCGTACTCACAAAATTGACGGAATCATTCCCCATCTTCCCGCCATTTTCCAACGTCGCTCCCAGGACGCTGTCGAACAACATGCCTGCGATGCCAGCGACCGCGACTAGCGGTGCCCATCGTCCCGGTAGTACCCCAAAGAAAGTGCTCACCCAGGCTACGATTCCCGCAGCGATGCAGCCCGCCAATGTCCCTGGCAGGCTTACGGCTCCGTTGGTTCCGATTGCAGCGGGCTGGAGATTCAGGATCATCCGTGGCGGTTTGGCCGCCGCCTGGCCGGTCTCGCTCGAAACGGTGTCCGCGGCAGCCTCGGCCAACGCCGCCATCGCGCCTACCATCAAGGTAGGGGTGAATCGCGGGAAAACAATCGCTGCCAACGCGCAGAGTCCCGCCGCGCCGAGGTTAGCGGCCACCTGCGACGCTGTTCGTCCGCTGCCGCGCTCGGCTACTCCCATGTTTCGCTTGCGGTCGCCGCGCCAGCGGGTGGCCACCAAGGTCAGTATCAGGACTGCGACCAGGGGGAGCAGTCCGCCCAAACCGGCGGCAAACATAAGCAGAAACGCTACAACGATGCCCACCAGCGCGCCGCCGTCACTCACCGCGCTCATCAGGCGCGCGATCACCGCGAATCCGATGGACACTACCGCTGCTGGCAATGCATTGGAATGATCGAGACTTATCAAGCGTGGTCCAGTATTCCCGGGAAACGAGTCTGTCGCCGACTCAAGCCGCAAACGGCGAAGCGAGCCGGATCTACTGCGCTGCGCGTATCCTAACAAACTCAGCGCGCTCCCGGCGGATGCCCGCCATTCGGCGCCCCGCACTTCAATGTTGTGCGAGATAGCACCGAAGGTGGGATGAATTTAGGTCAATCTGGGCTACTCTATCCCTGTAGCAGCAAGGGGACCCGCATGAAACCGGTCGTGAAGAAACCGATTCGGATCGCGCTGGTGGAAAACGACCCGCTTCGTTTCATAGGCTTTCGTGCCCTGTTCGAGGCAGACCCCAATTTCGAGATCCAAAGCCGCACCTCCACTACGATTTTCGACGACCACAATTATGACCTCGTTCTCATCGGATCTCGCAACGGGCCAGCGGCCTACGAAGTCATGGCGGCACTGAAAGCGCTCGACCCTGCGGTGCGCATTATTGCCACGGGAAATCTACCGGATGACGAGATAGTCTTGCGGGCCTTGTGCGCAGGCGCCAAGGGCTATGTTGAAGAATCAGCCTCGGCCGCTGAATTCAAGCAGGCTTCGCGAGTGGTTCACAGCGGATCGGTCTGGGCGTCCCGCCGAGTGATCAGCAAGTTCATTGAACGAGTCACCAGCGTTCCGCGCCGCCGAACCGCCGAAGAACCTTTGGTATTCACCGAACGCGAACGGGAAGTACTGCAATTGCTGGTGTCGGGGAGGTCGAATCGCGAGATTGGCACAGCCCTCGGAATTGAAGAACGCACCGTAAAGGCACACGTCGCTAAATTGATGCGCAAGGCAGGTGTCGCCAATCGTATCGCCCTTTCCGTGCATGCTCTTACCCACTCACTGCTGGGGGTTGGGGAAACCGAGTAGCCTCCGTCTCTGCATAGCTTTGCAACTCGCGTACCGGCGCATGGTTACTAAAGTACATGGCCATGTACTTTCGTTACTTGCCGAGCTATCGCCGCCGCAGCATACTGCACTCAACTACCACAGAACCTGGGAGATAGGGCTGACGGGGACACGAGGGTCTCCTCCTCAGCCCTAAGTTTTTGCCTGCGTCACCATCCTTCGCGAATCGCCTGGGGATCGCCTGCAAACCTTATAACTCGCATGCGCAATGACACTAGAGAGTAACCAGCAGCTTCACTGCAATTCGTCTGACTCCGCACGAAAACCAACTAAGATGAGCCCAGCCGGTGTCGACTGGCCGGATGCACCGTGATTTAGATTGGAGCCGAGTTATGAAGAAAATTTCCGTGGCCCTGCTGGTACTTGCCTCGACCGCCGTGTGGGCCCAGTCGGGTGCGCGCAGCGCCGATATCGAACGCGTCCAGAGCGCCACCACCATCCTTAGTCAGATCATGGAAGCCCCCGACCGCGGCATCCCCGACAGCATCATGTCAGGCGCAAAATGCATTGCCATCGTGCCATCGATGATGAAGATCAGCTTTATCTTCGGCGCCAACTATGGCAAGGGTGTCGCCACCTGTCGAACCGCAACGGGATGGAGCAGTCCCGCATTCTTCCGCATCGAAGGCGGCAGCTTCGGATTCCAGGCGGGTGGACAAGCCAGCGACCTGGTGCTGATCATCCGCACCGACGACGGCATGCAACACCTGCTGCAGAGCAAGTTCAAGCTGGGAGCTGATGCCTCGGCAGCTGCCGGACCGGTGGGACGCGACGCCCAGGCAGCTACCGACCTGACTATGCGCGCCCAGGTACTTACTTATTCACGCTCTCGCGGACTCTTTCTAGGAGTTTCGCTGAGCGGAGCGGTCATTCGCCAGGATGATGGCGACGTCCGCGCCTTCTACGGCAAGGACTGGACGTTTTACTCGTTGCTGAACGGCGAAGTGCCGCCACCTCAGGATTCGTTGGCATTGCTGAACACGGTGGAGCACTACGCCCCAACGCGGCGCGCGAAGGTAGTATTGTCAGCCCCCGCAGTCGCACCGGCTCCCACCGCCGCTCCTGCCGAGCCAACCGCCTCGCAGACCCCAGCGATCACACCCGCTTCCCAGCCTGCCGTTGCGCCAGCTGCTGCTGTACCTGCGGAACCAAGCGTGTCGGCAACGCCAGATTCCGAGCCTGCGAAAACACCGGTCGCGGCGCCGACTCCGTCGATACCGGCCGATCCGGCTGGCAAAGGGGATAACCTCCGTTAGCCAGGAAATTGTTGGATCGCGGTGGCTGCGGCCACCGCTTTTTGTTGCAGCAACGCGACCGTCCTCGTAATCTCCCTTTGCCGTCTTTTCCGTCCGGTGCTACGGTGATTTAAAGCCCCCTGATGCTTTATAAACTGCAGTATCTGCCATTGGCGCTGCTGGTGCGCTTCGTCGGAATGTTGCCCCGCCCGCTTGCCCGCGGAGTCGGACTCATCCTCGGCGGTGTCGTCTACCATCTCCATCCTCGATTGCGACGCGTGGGGATGCACAACCTGGCAATGGCCTTCCCCGATAAGTCCTCGGCCGAGCGGCGTCGCATCCTGCGTGGGGTCTACCGTTCCCTGGGGCGCCTGCTGGCTGAGTTCTGCCTTTTCCCCCGATACACCTTGGCTAACGTCTCGGAAGTCGCGGTCTATCAAGGCTTCGAGAATTTCGACGCCGCGGAAAAACGCGGCAAGGGCGTGCTCTTTCTCACCGGACACTTTGGCGGCTGGGAGATCGGGTCGTTCTTTCACTCCCTGCAAGGACATCCCCTACGCATCGTAGTGCGCCCTATCGATAATCCCTACGTGGACGATCTGGTCACTCGCTACCGGTCGCTGCATGGTAATACCGTGATCGGCAAACAGGGATTCGCCCGCGGTTTGTTGGCGGCCATGGAAAGCAACGAAACCGTCGGAATCCTTATGGACACCAACATGACTCCGCCGCAGGGTGTCTTCGCGAATTTTTTCGGCATACCGGCCTGTACCGCGGTTGGTATCGCTCGTGTGGCTCTGCACACCGATGCGGCTGTGGTGCCGGCGTTCACCATCTGGGACCCGGTGTTGCGCAAGTATCGCGTCGAATTCGATCGGGCCATTGAGTTGGTGCGCACCGGCGATAACGAAGCCGATGCCATCACCAATACCGCAATCTTTAATCGCATCTTTGAAGACTACGTGCGCAAATACCCCGACCAATGGCTGTGGGTGCACCGTCGCTGGAAGACCCGCCCACCTGGCGAACCGCCGCTGTACTGACAGCGAGAGTCATTCACCACAGAGGCACAGAGACACTGAGAAAAACGAGATTTCTATAAAAGAGCGACGTGCAAGCCTCTCGGATCAGCGAATGGGGGCGCAATTCCGAAGGTTTTAGAAACCTGCGATTTTCTTCTCTGTGCCTCCGTGTCTCTGTGGTGAACGATTTTGAATTTCCCGAAGGCCTCGCCTATAACTGACCCATGTCGCAAACCCTGCAAGCCATTGCGGAATTCACTGCCTCGCGCCTTATCGGCAACGGCGCCCTCGAGATCACGAAGATCGCCAGCGTCGCTCACGCTCAGCCCGGAGACCTTGTGTTCGTCGAATCTGCACGCCACTTGGAACTTGCCATGAACTCGCGTGCCACGGCCGTCATCGTGAGAGATTCGGACGCCGAGATCACCACCACCAAGCCGCTGCTGCTCAATTCCCATCCCCGCCTGGCATTTGCCACCGCCGCACAATTGCTATACCCACCGCCGGAATATGCGCCATCAATTCATCCCACGGCAGTCATCCATACTTCAGCCAAGGTCGCGCCCAGCACCAGCGTCGATGCCCACGCCGTGATCGATGCGCGTGCCGTCATCGGCGAGCGTTGCTTTATTGCCGCAGGGTGCTACATCGGGCCCGGTGTCGTGATCGGCGATGACTGCGAAATCTACCCCAACGTCGTGATCTATTCCGGAACTACGATCGGCCGCCGTGTCATCGTGCATGCAGGCGCCGTACTTGGTTCCGATGGCTTTGGATTTGTCCGCGACGAGACCCATGGACGCTACGTGAAATTCCCCCAGGTCGGACGCCTCGTTATCGGCGACTGATGTCGAGATTGGCGCTAACTGCACCATCGATCGCGGCGCGCTCGACGAGACCGTCATCGGGCCGGGCACAAAGTTCGACAACCTGGTGCACATCGGCCACAATTGCGCGGTGGGAGCCAATGTTGTGATCGCCGCCCAGACCGGCATCTCCGGCAGTTCAAGTGTTGGCGACGATTGCGTGCTGGGCGGTCAAGTCGGCATGGGCGACCATGCCCATATCGAAGCGGGCGCAATCCTTGGAGGACAAGCCGGAGTCCTGCCTAACAAGACGATCCGTGGCAAGGGCATCGTTTACTGGGGCACGCCGGTGAAGCCGGTCCGCGAATATCTCAAGGAGTTGGCAACACTGACGCGGCTGACTCGCAGAGCCGGAAAATAGAGGCTATGGCACTCATCGTAGTCGGTGGACACTCCCGCAGCGTCGGCAAAACCAGCGTGGTCGCAGGCATCATCGCCGCGCTCCCTGAGATGCATTGGACCGCTGTCAAAATCACCCAATTCGGACATGGAGTCTGCTCCGCCAACGGCGAACCTTGTGACTGCGAGACTGTCGATCACTCGTGGGCCGTCACCGAAGAACGCGACCGCAGTGGCGAGAGCGATTCGTCTCGCTTCCTCGTCTCCGGAGCATCACGATCGCTGTGGGTGCGTACCCGCCAGGGAATGTTGGCCGAAGCCATGCCGCGACTCCGCAAAGAGCTTGCAGCTGCCGACAACGCCATTCTGGAGTCCAACAGTGTGATTCGTTTTTTGCGTCCCGACCTTTATCTCACCGTGCTCGACGCCGCTAATCCCGACTTCAAAGCGTCTGCGAAGGAATATCTCGATCGTGCCGACGCGGTCGTTCTTCATGACGGAACCGAAATTCCGGTATGGCGAACGTTTCGCTCAAGCCGGTGGCCGGCAGGCCGGTCTTTCCGGATACAACCGCCGCCTTATGTGACATCGGAACTGATCGAGTTCGTGCGCGGAGAGTCCTGCCGCCGCGCTGAAGAACAGTCTGTCACCACAGAGGCACTGAGGCACAGCAGAAAGAAGCATTTAAGAAGCGCCACACACGCGAGTATCGACGGGCGGATAACGGCGGCCATGCATTCGCCAAAGCGTTTTGATTTCGCTTTCTCTGTGCCTCGGTGGCTAAGTGGTTATTTTCCGGTCTTCGGGTCCAACTTCAGCGAGGCCGAGTTGATGCAGTAGCGCAATCCGGTCGGGCGCGGGCCATCGGGAAACACATGCCCCAGGTGCCCGCCGCAACGCGAGCAAGTCACTTCGACGCGGCGCATTCCCAAAGTATTGTCTTCGTGCTGATCGACCTTCCCTCGGCGTTCGCCGGCTGGTAAAAGCTCGGCCAGCCGCATCCTGAGTCAAACTTAGTGTCCGATAAAAACAACTCCTCTCCGCAAGCGGCGCACTTGTACACCCCGGGAGTCATTACGCCTTCGTACTCCCCGGTGAAAGGCCGCTCCGTCCCCTTTTCGCGCAAGACGCGATACTGCTCCGGCGTCAGTTCCCTGCGCCATTCTTCTTCGGTCTTATAACCTTCTCTGTCATGGTTGTCCTCGCAGCATTGGATTACTGCAGCGGCCAGTTCGTTGCATAGATCGTGACTCCGAGCGCTCGTTGGAACCAACGACGAGTCTTTGGCTTCACCGCCGAACAGCCGTCGAAATTTATCACCGTCGTGCGGACATGTGATCTATCTCGACGCGTGATGCCACGCACGCCCGTTGGGAATCTCTGCTTTATCAACGAATCTGCTGTGCTGAAGCCCGTTTCGAGCCGGAAGGCACTTTGCCGCGCATCACAGACGGCCACCGGACAAGGCATTGCGGTTGAACTATGGCTAATCTCAAGGATGCAGGGCCACCTCTTCCGAATGGCAGCCGTTTTCGCCGCGGGGTTCGTTGTTGTTCCTGGTCGGCGCGGAGCCTCTTCGTTCCGCGCACCTTCGGGCAATATGGCCATTACCGGGGCGCGGCTATTGCCGACGTCGCCAACGGCCTGTGGTCTTCGCAGGTCACCAGGTTTGCGAAAGCTGCCATACCGATGTGCTCCAAGTGAAGAGTAAGGGCGTGCATGCGCATGGGTCGCGTGCGAGTCCTGTCATGGCCCGCTGGCAAAGCACGCCGACGACCCCACGGCGCTCCAGCCGCCGCATATTGACGTCGCGATGCTCTGCGTTCGCTGCCACGAAGCCAACATCGCGAAACCCAAGACTTCCCGCAGGTGGTCTCCGCCGACCATTCGGGCGGAGTCATTTGCGACACCTGTCACAAGCCGCATAGCCCGAGATCAACTACCGGAGCGGGCCAATGACCTCACCCGCCGCCATTTGCTCGATTCTGTTACCCGCTGCTGCCATTGCCTGGGACTCTATTCTCGCCGGCACTCCGGAGGCGTCGCCGAACTACCAGATGAGCGTTCACTGGTGGGGCATGCTGATCGACGCTACCAAATGCATCGGCTGCGGCACCTGCGTCCAGGCCTGCAAAGCGGAAAACAATGTCCCGGACGGGTACTACCGCACCTGGGTCGAGCGCTATCACGTCGCCAACTGGGACACAGAGATGCCGCAAGTCGACTCTCCCGATGGGGCATTGCATGGCTTCCCTCCCGCCCAAGCAGCAGGGCGGAAAGAATTTCTTTGTTCCGAAACTTTGCAATCATTGCGCCGATTCTCCTTGCACCCAGGTCTGTCCGGTAGGCGCGACCTTCGTTTCCCCCGACGGAGTAGTGCTGGTCGACCAGACAGTACTGCCTGGGATGCCGCTACTGCATTCAGGCCTGCCCATACGGCTGCCGCTTCCTGAATCCTGAAACCAATACGGCCTCGAAGTGCACGCTCTGTTATCACCGGATCACCAAGGGACTCACTACCGCCTGCTGCGAGACCTGTCCCACCGGTGCGCGCCAGCTTGTGGACTTCAAGAACCCCAACGATCCCATTCACAAGTACCTTGAAACTCACAGCGTGCAGGTCTTGAAACCCCACCTTGCCACCAAGGCGAAGGTTTATTACTACGGCCTCGATGGCTCGGTGCGATAGGAGGGATGTTGAGCGGCATCCCGGTTGAAGGCTTCATGTACCCCAATGAAATCGAACTGCAGTGGAGCGTGCTGATCGTTCTCTATCCCGTTCCTCACTGGACTGGTGGCCGGCGCCTTCATTCTCGCATCGCTGGAGCGGGTATTCCGCGTGGAAGCCGTGAAGCCGACCTATCGTCTGGCGCTGCTGACCGCTCTGGCGTTTCTACTGGTCGCGCCGTTACCGCTGCAACTGCACCTCGGGCATCCCGAGCGCTCGCTGGAGATGTATCTGACTCCACATCACTTCCTCGGCGATGGCCATGTTCGGCTTTGTCTACCTGTGGTACCTGATGGCGGTGCTCGTTCTCGAGATCTGGCTGGATTACCGCCGCGACATTGTTGTCCTGTCACAAACGACCAGACCGGCTGGAAGCGATGGATCTATAAGGTACTGACGCTAGGCTCGTCCAATATCAGCGAGGGCGCGCTGGCGCTCGACCAGAAGGTCGGATGGATTATCACCGTCATCGGCATTCCATCCGCGTTCCTGTTGCACGGATATGTCGGGTTTCATCTTCGGAAGCGTGAAGGCCAATCCCTGGTGGTCTTCGCCGCTCATGCCCGTGGTCTTTCTCTTTTCCGCCATGGTCTCTGGAATCGCCGTGGTCATGCTGATTTACATGTTCATGTGTCGCATGCGTCAGGCCGCCATCGACATGAATTGCCTGGACACCATCGCGCGGTACCTGTTCTACACCTTCATCATCGATTTCGCGCTGGAGTCCCTGGACCTGATTCATCGCATCTACGAATCGGACGAATCTTTCCGTAGCCTCGACTTCATGGTGCACACCAAGCTGTACTTCCCGCACATCGTTATTCAGATCCTGCTGGGCACGCTCACACCGATTGTGCTTCTGGCCATCACGCAGGTCGTGCGCCTGAACGAACTTCAGCGTAAGCGGGTCTACGGATTGGCCGGCTGCCTTACTCTCATCGGCATCTTCGCCATGCGCTGGAACGTAGTGATTGGCGGCCAGTTATTTTCCAAGAGTTTTTTGGGATACACGACTTACAAGATGAGTTTCATTACCCGCGAAGGACTGTTGGTGGCCATCGTGCTGACCATCCTGCCATTCATTATTTTGTGGGGATTGGTGAAACTTCTGCCACCATGGGAAGATCTGAATGCGTTCGCTAGCCTGGCGCACGGCGACGATTAGCGCAGTTTTTACTTGGAATAGGTCGACTGTACACCACTTCGCAACCTGGGAAAAACTCTCTCGCAACCGACGAAGCCGGCCTACTCAAACTGCTTACGGAACTCCGCCAGTTGTTGCTTGATTTCAGCCACTTCAGCCCGCAACGCAGCCACAGCCTCTTCCAACCGGCTCACCCGCTCATCGTCATTGGTATTGGTGGCACTCGACGGCGCGGCCACTCGCGCCATGCCCATCTCCGCCGCCTGCACCTCGCCCGATAGCAAATGGCTGTAGCGAGATTCCTTCGTCCCCGGCTGCCGCGGCAACACCGCCACCAGGGGAGGTTCGCGTTGCATCAGGTGCTGCAAACTGGACTGCACCGCGTCCAGATCCTCGAAACGATGCATGCGCTCCGTCCGGCCGCGCAACTCGCCCGGTGTTTGCGGTCCCCGCAACAGCAAGACGCATAGAATCGCAGTCTCGCCCCGTGAGAAATTGAAGACTTCCTGCAAGCGGTGCTCGTATTTGGGACCCGGCTGTCGGCTCCTGAGGCCGGTCCCGCCAATCCCTGGTCATGCAATCGACTTAACGCCTCGCGCACCGCGCTTTCGTCCAGACTCATCACCGGCTCGCGGTTGTTCTTCTGGTTGCAGGCGTTGACCAGTGCATTCAGCGACAGCGGATAGTAATCCGGAGTCGTGATGTCTTTCTCCACCAGCGCGCCCAGCACGCGGGCCTCAACGTCATTCAGTACAAAGTTCATCTGACTGTTTCAATCCCCGCCGTCACAACCGCGGCAGATGGATGATTCGCCACAGCGGCAGGCACAGCAACACCAGGGCGACAACCGCCAGTCCTACCCTGACCTGATGCGTCTTGAAGCGTTGCGCAATTGCAGTCAACAAAAGCACGGTCGCCAGCAAAACGGTCACCCGCACGTAATTGTCTGAAGTCGCGCGCGCTTTGGTCCCTTCCTCGAAGAGTGCCGAAGCCTGCTCGTTCAACTTGGACGATTGCTGGAGGTGCGCATTGTGGTACTCGGGCATAAGTTGGGGACCGGGAGGTGCGTTGGGGTTATTGAGTGGGTCGGTCTTCAGCCACGAATCGAATGCCACGCGAAACTCGGGCCGAAAGCGGCGCTGGAACAGCTCTGCGATCTTCTGCTGGCCGCCTGCGTCCGCCTTGAGCCATTCCGAAAAGGTTATCGCATCGTATAGGCGTTCCTGGTCGCCGGTCGTCGTCATACCCTGGGCATCGACGCGCACTTTGGTGGATTGCTCATAGCGCTCATCCTGCATCCCATCCCACAGCGCCGCCTGGTAGCCGCTCCACGCAGTGGCAATGGCCACCATCGCCAGAAGTACCGCCTCCACGATCTCCAGCGCCTCCAGCCATTTCGAATTGTGAGGCGGCCCATGCTCTTCGCGTTCATTCAACCTGTGAGCAATCTCGATGTTCACTCCGCCCGTTTCCGGCATAGCGTCTCCTGTAAATGTCTGGCGCGGACAACCCTTACCTGATCACTTTTCTTATGCACACAAACTACCGACGTTGAGAGCACTTGTCTACTGCCACAGATGCCTGGCGCGGCCTGCATCACGATAGAATCGTGCTATTGATGGACGATCCCAGCCGGAATCACACATTCGAGGTGTTGTTCGATCACGCCGAGCCCAGTCCTTTTGCGGACGAGGCCTTCGCGCCCTACGGCAATTTCGGATTTCCCCTTCCGCCTGCCGATCGTCCTTGGATCTACACCAACTTCGTGCAATCGCTTGACGGTATCGTCAGCCTGCTGGGGAGGTACGCCTCCGGCGCGGCAATCGCGCAGTCAAACGCTGACCGCTGGTTGATGGACCTGCTGCGGGCTCACGCCGACGGCGTGCTCATGGGAATGAACACAATGCGCGAAGAGCAACGCAACCGCGGCCCCGAGAGCCGGGGTATCGTCTTTCAGGCCGTAGAGCCCGAGTTGTTGGCGCTGCGTAAGAGACTGGGCAGGGGGCAACAGCGCAATATCTTCGTTACCCGTGCGCTCGATCTCGACCTCTCGCGGTTCAAATGCTTCGACGGCGACGTGGTCGATGTCGCCATCGTGACTTCGCCCGCTGGTGCCCAGAGGCTGGCCTCGCAAACCACGCATCCGCAGGTCGCTGTGGTCGCTGCGGGAGAAGGCGAGACCCTCGATCTCCCAGCGGCCATGCGAAAGCTGCGCGCCGGCCACGGAGTGAATTATCTGCTGTGCGAAGGCGGCCCCACACTCTACGGCAACCTCGCCCGTGCCGATCTGGTGGACGAAAAGTTTGTCACCGTCTCGCCGCTGGAGATCGGACAGATCGTACCAGCCGAACAGGAGCGCCTGCCCGAAGAAACAGGAAAGTCGCCGCTGCTGCGCCCTACAGTTTTCGGTGGCCCGGGCTACACGAAAGACACGATGACGCGCTGGACGTGGCTGAGCGGCCGCAAGGCAGGCGACCACCAATTTAATCGCTATCGGCGCGTGCGCTAATCCAAGTACAAGAGCTAGCCAAGACACTAATCCGGTGCTCCAATGACCAACGGGTTCTAGTCAACCGAGGGGACTGCAGTTCGAATTTGCCAGCCGACATTCGAGGCGTCGAAGTGCGTCAACTGTCCAATTTCGAAGCACCTTCGAATCGTCAGTTGTGAGAGGTTGTGCGGCGATTTGTCGAAGGTAGGGAAGTGCCCTTTGCGTTCCGTGCTCTCCGAGCACCCCAGCTGCGTTGTAACGTTTCCACTCGGAAGCAGAAGCGTCCATCAGGAGCGAGATGACCACGGGTTCGTAGTCCGGTTGGCCATTGGCTAAGAGAGATACCGCGATGTCGCGCTGAATCGCGAGTGGAGCACGAGGTGAAAGCGCACGAAGTTCACGCACTGTTTCTTCATCTCCGAGCAGGTCAAAAATCCATCGAATGTAGTAGATGTCTAGCGTGTCGGACTGCAGAACGGCCGATTCAAACTCCTGTGTCAGAGCAAAACGCGTGCCAGTGGGCGAGGTGTCGTCAGGGTAATAGGGACGGTTATCTGAAAGTTGAATCGCAGTCGCGTAGATAGGAACGGCAATCTCGAACTGGTGCGGGGCAGCGGTGCGCCGCAGGAAAATCAGGCTACGTCCTTTGCTGACGAATCCGGTTGGCGGGCCAGCATACCCGAATCCAGCGCCATGTAAGTCTTTGGCAGCATACACGGAATAGCCGATGACTCTTATCGCGGTTTTCGGCTTCTTCCCTTTGAAACATTTTTCGATATTTGCTTCGACCGAAAGTTGGTCGCGGTCACTGCCATCAATTTGTCGTGTTATACCCGTCGGAATCGGAGTTGACACAACGGCAGTGCAGACCAAGTCAGACGCGTCCCAACGTTGCTGTATGGTCGGCAAATATAGGGGCGTTGAATTGGCATACGCAATCGACAACAGCGCAGGCAACAGCACCACGATACGACGGATCATAACTAGATAGACACCAAATGCGAGGGGATCGTTCCCCCGATCGTTGTTGATAACACGCCAAACCGTTAGTTAATCCCGAAGGGTGAAACGCAAACCTCGCTGCGACGACAGTAGAGCGAGCTAAATGCCCGCGTACCAGGCATAACCCGCTTCGGGCGCGGCAGAGCCGAGACCTTTCCCGAATCCTTTGAGCGAGTCGGTGAACGTCAGGCGGGTAATGAATTTGACGCTCTTGTACCCAAGCTGGCGTGGCACGCGCAATCGCAGCGGCCCACCGAAGCCCACCGGAAGTTCTCCGTCATTCATCCCCCAAGTCAGCAGAGTTTGGGGATGCAGAGCGTCGGCCATGTCGATGCTCTCCCACCAGTCGGGTTCGATGGAAAAGTAGACCATATATTTCGACTGTGGAAGCACCCCGCAGGCGTTCATGACCTCGTGCAAAGGAGTTCCGATCCACTCGGCGACGTACGACCAGCCCTCCTCGCACACTACCTCGGTGACCTGGCTCCCGCCGGGAAAGCTCTTGAGGTCGGACACTGAAAGCGAAGCGGGACGTGCGACCATGCCATCCACGGCAAGCCGCCAGTCGGCGAACCCATTGGCCTGGTGGCTCTTGAAGGCATCGTTGAACGGCGCGATGTCGTTGGCGAACGGCTTCTTCGAAATCATGCTGCGGGGAAACTCGCGGGCCAGCGAGTGCGTTGTTATCAGACGCTGCGCGGCATACGTCAGGGTTTCGCCCGGACCGTAGATTCCCCGGCCATCGGGCGGGACTAGTCCATAACGCTTGGCCAGGCCAGCAGCCACGGCCAGGCCGGACGCGCCCGCGGCGACTGCCAAACCCGTAGTGACGAATTTGCGGCGTGAAATGTTACTCATGTTCGCTCCTCAGGCACAGTGGCGACACCGCGAATCATCGCCCGCATGCGACTGTTGAATCCCGCCCAAATCACCATGCCGACATGGACCAAGAGGAAGGCCACAAGAAATCCGGTTAGGAAGAAATGCAGGGTCCGCGCCGATTGCCGCCCTCCCAGGAGGTTCACGCCCGCCGGAACCGCGGAATTGAATCCGGGCGACAGCGCCAGTCCGGTCCAGATAATCAGCGGAAACACGACAAAGATCACCCCTAGATATGCGGCCCGTTGCAGTACGTTGTACGAAAACGCTTCGGCTGCGCTCGGCGGCCTGAGACGAATGTGGTTGGCCATTTGGCCCAGCAACGCCTGCCACGTTCGGTCGGCCGGAGCCGGAAACAGGTTCCTGCGAAAGTGGCCGGTCCATAGGCCCCAGAGCAGGTAAGCGAGGCCCGTCAGCACCAGCGCCCATGCTGCCTGAAAATGCAGGTAGCGGCTCCAGCCGTTCTGGTCAGGCATCGTATAGCCGTAGCCCGTAGGGACGCTTGCTCGAGACGCCGGAACCGGAATCTTGAACAGGGGGTGAGTATTCACGTTGCCGGTTTCACCCCAATAAAATCGCGGGTGAGAGACCACAATCTCAAGCCCGCTGAGCAGCAGGGCAAAGAAGCAAATCGCGGTGATCCAATGGGTCACGCGGACGACCGCGGCGTGGCGCGGTTCAGAATCGGGGAGCAAGCCGGGGTCGCGCACTGCGGGAGCATAGCACGTTCGTTCCGAACGATGCGATGCCGACCAGCTGTCTGAGTTGGCCTCGAAGCACGCTGAAACTGGCGCCGTCGCGATTCCACCGCGCGCGTTGCGCTTAGCCGGGGATCTCTGCCTCGACGAGCTTTGCCAGCAGGACCAGCGACTCTTGCCAGCCGAGGTAGCACATCTCGGGCGGAATGACATCGGGCACGCCTTCCTGCACGACATTGAGCTCTGTCCCGCACAATACCTTCTTCAGCGTTACGGTCACCTGGATTTCGCCCGGCATATTTGGGTCGTCGAACTTGTCGGTGTAGCGCAGACGCTCGTGAGGAACCAACTCGAGGAATTCGCCTCCAAAGCTGTGGCTCTGCCCGTTGCTGAAATTAGTGAACGACATCTTGAAGGTGCCGCCGACCTTCGCGTCCAAATGGTGAACCTTGCCGGTGAAACCGTTAGGCGGGAGCCACTTGCTCATTGCGTCGGCATCCAGAAACGCCTTGTAAACTTTTTCGGGCGCCGCGCGCAGCACCCGGTGCAAGCGAATCGTGTTGGGCATGAATACCTCTCTGGTTCAGAAGGGCGCAGTCGTTGAGTTTACAAGATTCTGTTTGACCGGCAGCAATTCGGAAGACAACCATATATGCCCCGCTGATACCACTAAGCATTTTGCGGCCGCAAGCTACGGCAATGCCCTGATGGAAGCAGACCCGGCGCAAGACTACCGTTATCTTCGCGCCTCTCCTTCTCCCGATTGCTAATCAATGTCGCGGTAAGGCGGAGCGTAAACAATGTCGACTGCAGAACTATTCGAGATCGTAGAGCACAAGCAGCAGCCAGCAAAACAGTGGCGTTTAGTTCTTGCCCTGGCTGCCGGCACCCTTTTAGCTTTAAGCGCGTTGCACACTCCTCTGGCTGCACAGGAGAGCACAGCGCCTGCACAATCTGACCATGCTCAGCCTGCGAGTTCTCCTGATGAACACGAGCGAATTCAGCTGCCCGCGGGCACGGTAATCTCGGTGCGCATCGCCGACCGAGTGGACTCCAACCATCTGCACTACGGCGACCTATTGACCGGCATCGTGGATCCCTCCGTCATCTACAACGACCGCGTCCTGATCCCGCGCGGCACCGAGGCGCACGTGCGAATGGCGGAGAACAGGAAGGGCGGTCATCTGCATGGCAAGGCTGAGGTGCAGCTCGAGCTGATCGGCCTGGTGATGAACGGAAGAAAGCTGGAAGTGATGAGCGATTTATACCAGAAGGACCAGGGCGCCATGGCCGCCAAAGTCAAGGCTGCAGGACCAGCCAGCGCGGGGGCGGGAACGAACATGGCGACAGGTAGCGACCCAGGATCGGCCGTGAGTCCCGTAATTGCCATATTTCATGCGGCGAAAGTGGATCTGCCTCCTGACACGCGAGTTAAGTTCACCCTTGTAGCACCGTTTACGTTTGTAAAACCACTGGCCGACAACGGGAAGTGAGTTGGGAGTGCAACCCTGACTGATTTGTTTCTTACTTCGCCAGTCGAGTCACGACAATGATTTCTTTGCTTGCGGGCGAGAAGTCTCCGCCGGTCCAGTCCCCGTACCACGCATCGGCCGCCAGGCCAGCCTTGGACAACAGAAGAGCCACATGTTCCTGGTCAATGAAGCGGATACGGTTACTACCTACCCGCTGCACTCCCCTATCCAACAGGTGATAATGCTCGCGGATCGTCACCACGCCGTCGGCGGGTTCGGCGTGAGCCTCGTAGAACAATGACACCCGGCCATGCTGAGGCGACTCCATCTCGCGCCTGGAGCGCTCGGGTGTCCATGACAGCCATGCCTTGGCAGCAGGATTCCGGGTTTCGAAGACAAAGCGTCCTTCAGGATCGAGGTGGGCCGCGGCTGCTCGCAGCAGGGCGACAGCATCATCGTCTGTCATCAGCTGCTGGAACGCGTGGCCGGTCATGTAAATGAAACGAAATCGTCGCGCAAGTCGCAGGCTCTGTCCGTCAGATTCAACCCAGGTAACCCTGTCCCCTCCGGCGCGCGACCGAGCCACTTTTAGCATGGCTTCAGCCGGATCGACAGCCGTCACGCTCAGGCCTCTTGCTGCGATGCCACAGGCCAGCATGCCCGTCCCGCAGCCGAGATCAAGTACCGGGCCGCCGACCTCAACGGCTCGATCAACGTAAAAGTCATCGCTAACCGACCAGGGATTGACGCAGTCGTAGAGAGACGCAAAGAACTCCTCTTCAAAAACATCTGTAGCCGGCATATATGTTGTCGTAGGCGAACTTCCAAAGGCGTCTCGGCACACGACTAGCGAACCAACTCATCCACCACCGTTTCGACATGAATCACCGTTGTGTCGAGAAACTCCATACCCTGATCGGCAGCGTCGCGCAGTAGCAACGGCAGCTCTGTCCCCGCCAGAACGAGCGCCTCGATGCCATCTTCGGCCTGCATCCGCCGTGCGATGCTCATGATCTCTTCGCGACTTTGCGGCAGGAATTGGTTCTTCAGCAGCTCACCGATGTACTTCTTGTGGATGAAATCGCGTTCTGACTCCGTTGGTGTCACCAGCGCAATCCCCACCCGCTCGAACTCCTCGGGATAGAAGCTCGCCCTCATGGTGAACCCGGTTCCAAACAGGCCCGACCTTCTTCAAGCCGAGCGCCTTGGCACGTTCAGCCGTCGCCTTCACAATGCTGAGCAGCGGAATCACAGACCGCTGCTGCACGCTCTTCGAAAACGATGTGCGGTGTGTTCGCAGCGATAAAGCCGAAGTCCGCGCCGGCGTTCTCCAGCGACGCAACGCCAGCAGCAAGATAATCGGCCAGGTCATCCAGCCGTCCGGCGTCGAGCATGGCGAGGCCCTTATCCACATCGAGGCTGTTGATGAGGATGTGCGGAGATCCCGCCATCGGGCCTCCTCGCACGATAGCGCGCCAGGATCGACCGGTAGTAATCGATGGTGGACTCAGGCCCGAGCCCGCCGATCATGCCTGCAGTTTTCATTCAGTTGTCAGTTGTCGGTTGTCAGTTGCCAGTTTCAAACGCGCAGATCAGGATCCCACATTTTCCAAATGCTGGGAAATGTGAGCCACCCTGTCTCGAAATCGGTTTAGAGTTTCAAGACTGCGACAGTCGATCTCGATTATATAATGATTGTTATATAGGAGCGATATGCCGAAACTGAAGATCACGACCATTGGCGCGTCGGCGGGGCTGATCCTGAACAAAGAAGTCATGACCCGCTTGCGGGTGAAAAAGGGCGATTCCCTATATCTGACGGAAGCGCCCGGAGGATTTAGGGTCACGCCTTACGATCCGGAATTCGAGCGCCAGATCACCGCCGCCGAGGAGATCATGCACGCGGATCGCGACGTGCTGCGGGCGCTCTCGAAGTGAAGCGCTGGCGGTGGGTGCGCGAGGACGTTGTCTATGCTATCCACGACCGTCAGTTGGCGGAGCACGGCGGACCCGAAGGAGTGCGCGACGCGGGTGCGCTCGAATCTGCCTTGGCTCGCCCGCGCAACCTCGCCGCCTACGAACGGCCGGACGCCGCCGCACTTGCAGCAGCGTATGCATATGGATTGGCTCGCAGCCATCCGTTCGCCGACGGCAACAAACGAACTGCATGGGTAATCGCTCGCGTGTTCCTGGCGATCAACGGGCATCGCCTTGAGTTCGATCCGTCGGATGCGGTGCGGACCATCGAAGCGCTAGCCGCCGGGACCCTCTCCGAATCCGAACTTGCGGCCTGGTTCCGCCAAGGACTACGGAAACGGTGACCGCTTAGATATCAGGAAAACCCCACACAATCCAAAAACAGGATTGTGCGGGGCACCCGTTTTCTCTGATGACTCTCGAGTTCCTTACATTCCCTTCTCCAGCGTCTCTGCCGCGCGATTCAGCGCACCCGTTAGCACTTTCAACTGCTCCTGCGTCAATGCCAGGTCCGACTTGTCGATGGCCTCGTTCACGCCCGGAATCACCACCGCGGCATAACCGGTGTACTCGCCCGGAGCGTAAATCGCGTGCTTGTACCACGGGCGCCCGGGCAGTCCGTCGATCAGGAATGCGCGCTCGGTATCGCGGATTGCCTGATTCGCTTTCACCGGATCGCCTTTGACACTCTTCTCCACTTGCAGCATCTGCGCGCCGGCTTTTTCGAAACGCGCCGCAGCCTCCTGCGCAGCCGCGAACGACGGAGACTTGTCCCCGAACGTTTCCTTCGACTTGCTCTGCGCCGCCTTCAGATACTCGCCGATCTCCTTGGCGTAGTCCTGGTAGTCGAAGGGCAGTACATCTTCCGACGCCATGCGGATGACTTCCAGTCCATAGACCCGCGCCATCTGCTGTTCGTAAACAAACGTCGGATCACCGAACTTGGTGAACCACGCGAAGTTGTCGAACACCGAGTGATACACGCCGTAGGGACCGCCCGACCCGATATCAGTCGAGGGCACTCCGAGATGTTGCAGGAACGGAGTGAAGTCGGACCCGCTGCCCAGGTCACCAACGTTCACATCCTTAGTGACGACCGCATTCGGTTGCCGCGGAGCACCACCGCCGTTAGCCGAGTCGCGTCCGCGCTCCTTCTCCCGCTGTTGCTGCGTGGCCTTCCACTGTGCGTATACGCTGCCGCCCTTGGGACTCGGCACCGCCTGCGACACTTCGCGCATATACTGCTTCAGGCTGGGCACTGCAGACGCGCCGAAGTTCGGGCCAGCGACCGCGACGTCCATGTTGAAGTACACGACCGCATTGCGCAGTTCATCGGCATGCTGTTCGGCGAACTCGGTTGAACCGATGAGGCCGAATTCTTCTGCATCCCAACTGGCGAAGACGATAGTCCGCTTCGGCTTCCATCCTGTCTTAAGCAGCTCTCCTACGCCGTGCACCGCTTCCAGCTGCGCCGCGGTGCCGCTGTTGGGATCGACTGCTCCATACGCCCACGCGTCGCGATGATTGCCGGTAATGACCCACTGCTCGGGAAACTCGCTGCCCTTCACCATGCCGATCACGTCGTAGATCGTTCGGTATTGATAGTCCTGCTTGAGCAGCATGTGGACCTTCGCCGGACCCGGTCCCACGTGATAGGTGAACGGCAAAGCGCCTTGCCAGTCACGCGGCGATTCCGGTCCGCCCAGGTTGGCGAGGATTGGCGATGCGTCTCCATAGGACAACGGCGTTGTCGGAATCTTTGTCAGGTCGGTTGCCTGGTCGGGAGGGGTACGCTTGCTCTCCGGCAAATCCGGCAACGACGCGATCCCCGGCGTGGTCGGATCGCCGGGATAGCGCGACAGATATTGCACCGAGCCGCGCTGCACCGCCGTCTCAGGCCGCCACGGGCCCTTGGGATACTTGTCTCCCTTGAAGTAGCCGTCATCCCATGGATCGGAGTAGATGATCACGCCTACACATCCGTATTCCGAAGCGACAGCCGGCTTCACGCCGCGGAAATTCATCCCGTAGCGGACGATGGCAATCTTGCCCTTGGTCTCGACGCCCATGTCTTTCAGCTTCTTGAAGTCTTCCGGACGCCCATAGTTCGCGTAAATGACATCGGCGGTCACGTCGCCAGACGGCGCGTATCCGTTGAACGCGATTAACACACGCGGATCGTCCTGGTAGGGATCGTCGCCATTCACGTGCTCGCGCGACGGACCGTGCATCACCACTCCGTCGGGCGCAACCAAATCCACGTGAATCTCCGCCGGATAATTCATCCAGACCCTGTATTCCTGGATATAAGCATCCAGCCCGGCTTCCTTATATTTCCGCAGTACGTACTCGGCGGTCTTCTTGTCTTCAGGAGAACCCGCGACATGCGGTTCGGCGGTCAGAATGCGCAAGTGCTCTTTCGCCAGCTCAGCGCTGGGTACGGCGAGAAACGTCTTCTCTGCCTGCAACTCCGCCGCGGCGTTCTGGTATCCGCTGATCGTTGTCGGGGGATGAAACGGGGCCTTGTCAGTTGACTGTTGGCTGTAGGCGATGGGAGAAAGGTTGAGCGTCAAGACCAAAAGAGCAGCAAAAAGTCGGTTCAATCGGAAACTCTCCTCAAAATGCGGTTGCTATCTAGATTAAACGAAGAAACCGAATCTTGCGGCTCGAAGGGCGTTCTCCCAATTTGGCCTCCTCTACCCAGAATCTTCGTTCGAAGCAACCGGCTTCAGCCGAGATTGGAATAAAGTGAAGACGCAAGCGGTTTTCGCTGCAGGTGCACCGAGGAGGTTCGCATGCGAACGCCATACTTTTGTCTGCTGGCCGCGGCCATTTTTTTATCTTCCTCGGCGGGGGGTTCAGACTTGCAGAAGAAGAATGCATCGGATTCAGGGCTTCGCGGTCCGGTCAAGCAATGTGTTGAGCAGACAACCTACGTCGCCGATGGCACTATTTCCGAACGAAGCTTCACCAGTACATCCGTTTACTCGCCCGCCGGCTGGCTTCTGCAAACTCGCATGCAACAGAGCTCGGGTCCCGATTACGTCACGAACTATACCTACGACGCTGCGGGCCGTCTTCTGAAGGTAACTTCGGGCACCGACGACCCGTCTGGCGCTGGGAAGTTCGAGACTACCTACAACTACGACGACAAGGGCCAGTTGCTTTCAGCCGGTTCCGGCATTAGCAATCCCGACGTCACGTACGAACTTGACCAGAATGGTCGCAAGCACCGAGTGGAGCATCTTCCAGTTTTCCCAGACGCGCCGAACGCGGGAATCGCTGCGATGCCATGGGAGAACAGCGATCTTCAGTTTGGGCCACCGTCGGGAGGAACCGTCACTACTCTCTACGACGAGGGCGACCGCCCCGTCGAGGGCCAGGTCCGCGACGCATCCGGGAAACTGATGATGCGTATCGTTCGCACCTACGATTCCCAGGGACGCATGCAGAGTGACAAACTCATCCCCGAAAACATGGAAAGCGCCGTGCCGCCGGAACTGGGCGGACAAATGAACGAGCTCCAGAAGCAGGCCATCGCGAAGTTCATAGGAAACGCCTTCGCCACCGGAGAATCGGCCTACAAATACGACTTACATGGCCGGGTGGTCGAAAAGCGTCGCATGGGTGGCGCATTCGGCAACGAAATCACCCATACTGCTTACAACGACCACGGCGATGTGAGCGACGTAATATCTGCCTCGCAGGAAACGCCAGACTGGGGCGCCGAGTACGGCATGGACGAACATGGCAACATGGTTCCCGTATCCCAGCCTAAACAGCCCGATCCCTCGCAAAACGAAACTCGTTATACCTACGAGTACGACGCGCAGGGTAATTGGACAACGAAGACGATGTCGCAACGTTCAGGTCAGGATGCGTTTAAAACTTCGACGGTGATTCACCGGACCTTGAGTTACTACTAGCACCGGCGCCCGCGCCATTCAAAGGTTACTGGGCAATCGTCGATTTCAATTTCGGCCGCGATTTTTCGGATCGGCCGTTGACCCTTCCGGTTTTTACCTTGTTTCCGGCCGAAAAAAACCTTACCCGCACAACCAATTTTTCTCTCTTCCATCTAAAAATTTGCCCGATCACGCCAACACGCTGTCCGGGAAGAACCGATGCGCACTTTATCGACCCTCGCCATTGCGACCCTGGCTCTCTCCTCGCTCTTGCCGCACGGTGCGGCTGCCGAAGAATTTCGCGGATCCTGCCCCATCGGCCTTGCCCGATGCTTTGCCCCCAGCGACGACACTGCCAATTACTCGGAGGGTTCTGCACCGCTGACCACCACTCCCGGAATGGTCGTGCTTCAGGTGCGAAAGGCCATGATCGGCGGTCCCTTTGCCCACAAATGGGTCCAGGTCGGAACGGCGGACGATGCGGTAACCATCGGCTACGGCGCCGCCAACATCCCCATCATCGACGCCGGTCAAATCGTCGTCACCGACAATAAGAGCGTCGACGTCGTCTCCAAGTGGCACTTGTTTCCCTGGCATGTAACGCCTGCCGAGCGCCCCGGCGCAGGTCGACTGGTTGGGGGTCCGATCCTGGTCACCGGCGCGAAGGCCCAAAAGCTCGTCACCGAGGAAAGCCGCCACAGGTTCGTTGCGCCCTACATCCCTCTCTTCAACGACTGTCACACCTATGTGTGTGCGGTGACCGCTAAGGCGCAAGGCAAGTCCACGCTTCCCTGCTACCTGTTATTTAAGGGACACTTTTAACCAGAGAGTCGGAATTCTGCACAAGGATGTCCGCCGCCACCGCGCACGGTGGCTGTTGCTGGCGAGCTTTGTCTACTTGATCCTGTTCTTGGTCAGAAACCGGTACCCAAAGCTGGCACCCAGCAGAAGCAGGCTCATGCTCGACGGTTCGGGAGTGCCGATATTGCCCGTATAGCTCGCGTCGATCGCCTCGGTCAACTGGCCCGTCTGGGTAATCGTTCCCGTGATGGTCACCGTGCCGGTCTCGTGCTCAAATATCCCGGTTCCCCCGGTAATGATGAAGTTAGACGTGAATGTGGCGCTCCCCTGGCCGTTAGCCAGACCGCTGCCCGAGCCGGTTCCGAAGAACGTCCCGCCAGCAAACACGTCCGTCAACATCGCATTCGTGATGACGATGTTCGGAGGATTGGTGAAGTCGACCGTAGACTGCGACGTTGCGTTGAACGCACCAAAGGTCGCGTCAGTTCCGTCGCCCACGAAGTTCTGAATGAACACCCCGGGCGTATTGGTGGGCGTTAGGGTGCCGACACCATCAAAGGTTCCTAGAAGCGATCCAGCCTGCGCTGGCACGATAAGCCACGCGACAGACAGAAACAGAAGCGTAAGCGCTCTCAGCGCACTAGAAGATTGGCGGCTCGTGGTTTTCATCGGGAATCTTCCTCCGCACCGGGATCTTGGGCCCGGCGGGCATCAATTGTGCCTCAGTTTCCCAGTCAAAACCAGCCACTTTTCGGCTTTCTTTTTAGGCCGAATATCCACGCCCTTGTCCGCCCTGGTGCCTGTCGTTTCGCCGGCACCATACTGATAGGAGAAAGTCCACCCAGGCTGGGTTTGCCTGGGTGGTTGGTTGATTTGTGTTTGGGGTGATATCGGAGGTCTCCGATATTCACTAATTTTGAACGGAAGTCATACCGGTAGGGTTGGTTTTCAGGCTCGTTTGATTAGCCTGGTGATGCCGATCAGGATCACGGCGCCTATAAAAGCCACAATGATGGAGCCGATCAGTCCGCCACCGGGCCAGATTCCCAGCAACCCGAAGAGCCAGCCACCCACAATCCCGCCCACGATGCCGAGCAGGATGTCCACCAGTACTCCATATCCTCCGCCCTTCATCACTTGTCCGGCAAGCCAACCGGCAATCAGGCCCACCAGAATCCATACGAGAAATCCCATCGCTATCCTCCTGAACTACGGGTTTTCGGTCGCACCAATGTACGCCCATCGGGTGTCGCGCACAATGTTAGTGCCGCGTGCTCCTCGCGTCGCCGTCTGGCTGCGCGATGCAGGCTTCAAGGATATCCGCCGGATGCGCCCACCGGCCCTATCGGCCTGATGATCGAAGTTCGTGCTTAGTAAGTTGCTTCTCCGAGACATGAAAAAGAGCGGCCGTGGTGGCCGCTCTTGTCTACTAAGGGTTTAGAACGAACTAAACACGCTTCCGCAAGCGAGAGGCCAGTAGGCCCGCGCCGCTCATCATCAACATGATTGTGCCTGGCTCAGGCGTCGACGTGCCCGAAGTAGTGGACAGCACAGCCAAGTCCCATCCGTACCAGTCACCAGTGGTGGTCAGCGTTACGGTGTTGGCCCCGCCCAGTGTATTCACTCCTATATTGAACAGACTCGCGTAATTGCCGAGGTTGGCGTCAATGGGTCCACCGATTACGTTGCCATTCAGGATGATTTGTTCCCCGCTGTTGCTCGCATCATCGGCACCCGTCGCGATGAACAACCTTCCCGTTCCACCGCTTGCCAGGCTGAATACCGTGCTGGTCGAGATCGTGCCCTGGTTGTTGTCCTGCGCCCCTTCGTTGATCAGGACCGTGCCGTTCGGCAGGGTGTTCGACGAATACACCACCACCAGTTCGTTGCCATAGTTCTGGCTGAACGACCCGGACGAAACCGAGTAGGATCCATTCCCGGTTACGAAAGGTGTGACGTTCCATGCGTAAGCATCGTAGCTCGGACCCACCGTGTAGGACGCAGAGGCACCGCCCAGCGAGTTGCCGTTGAAGGTCGCCGATGGGGACGGCGTACTGAAGTAGTTGTCGGCGTAATAGCCGGCATACAATATCGTCGCACCGACCGGGATGCCCGACACCGTAAAGCCGCCGGAAGAACTGGTTGATCCGGGTTGGGCGTAACCGACAACTGTTGCCGCGACCGTACCTGTGTACGAATGTACGGTCGTCAAATTGTCAGCGAACATGCTGCACGTGACCACCAAGAGAACGCAGCACGTAAGCAGAAGTTTCTTCATTTTGTACTTTCCTCCACATGGATCTGCCTGAGATTCTTCTTTAGTTCCGTGATCCGCGCGGAGTATGACCCACTTTGCGAGGGAAAGCAAACCGATTTCCCGTGTTTTGAGGTGAAAATGGCGGCATTTCGCGCCGGAGTCTCGATCCTTGGCCGGTTCTGAAGCTTTTGGACTGCCTTCTAGACGGCGGTTGCTATACCCGCGCCCGGCGGAGTGCTCGCAGCCACTACGCCCAACGGAGTACGCACGGCCGACTGGACTTCTCCGCTCCGCCCCAGGTTGAGCATCGCTCGCACCCGCGGAAGTACCGCGCGCATCGCGGCTTCTCCTACCGCAATCAACTCTTCCGCCCGCTCGAAACAGTCGTAGGTGAAACCGCTGACATGCGGCTCAATCACCAGGTCGGCATCCTTGCTCCACGATTCCGCCAATCTGGATTGCGCGATCGAGAAGCACTGGCCAATAACTTCGAATACGTGTCGCGGGGGCCGGGCATCGCTCCATTGAGCGGTCAGGCACGACCCAATGACGCGGTCGGCTCCCATGCGACGCAGAGGTGTTGTCGGAACGCCGTAAGCCAACATGCCGTCGATGTAAGAATGTCCGTCAATTTCTACCGGCAGAAACATTCCTGGATACGCGCAACTGGCTCGAATCGGATCGACCAGCGCTCCCTTGCTGAAGACGACAGCCTCACCCGTACGAAAATCGGTCGCCGTAATCGCCAATGGAGTCGCCAGCTCTTCGAACGTATGCTTCTTCAGCGTGCGGGCAAACAACCGCACCATTCGGTCGCTATTGCAGAACCCGTAACGTGATAGCGTCCAGCGAGCGAAATCGCTGAACCGCAGCGTACGTGCCATCTCCTCCAACTCGGCGGAAGTCATCCCGCCGCAATAAGAGGCGCCAATGATCGCCCCTACGCTGGTTCCGGCGACGTAGTCCACTGGAATATTTTCTTGTTCGAGTACTTTCAGGACGCCGATGTGGGCAATGCCGCGGGCAAATCCTCCACCCAGCGCGATACCCAGAGTTAAGCGGCGAGATGCTTGCGGTTCGTTGGGCGAACGCGTCAGCTCGCGAGAAAAAGCACGCACAGATCGTACAATGCGATCCAAGTTGTTCAAGGCCGTACCTCTAACCGACGGCATGTTGCGACCATCGGTCACCGCTTCATGGATGCCGTTCCGTGAAACGATGATGCGGCAATTTTGCCTGGCGAGACAGTATCATTCTCATTACCTTGTGACACTCCGGTGAAATCCTCACTCCTGTCCTCAATGAACCCGACACTGGCCAAAAGTTGTCAGCGTCCTCCGACTCTGCCAAACTTGCTCTTTCCCTGCTCTTGATTTCCATGGTGCGAGAAACCTCGGCTGGCGGCGTAGTGCTACGAAAGATGCGTGGACGCTGGTACGTGGCTGTCATTGAGCCCCACATGGAACGCCCCCGCAAGAACATCAAGATCCGCAAAGCCAACCGCACGCCTGCCGACGCCGAGCTGATTGCGTTGCCCAAAGGCTCCATCGATCCCGGCGAGAAGCCCGAAGAAACGGCCCTCCGCGAAATCCGCGAGGAGACCGGAGTTCGGGCCGACATGGTCGCCAAGCTGGCCGATATCAAGTACATTTATGTCCGCAACTGGGGTGACCGCGCCAAGGTCTTCAAGATCGTCAGCTTTTACCTGCTGACTCTATCGCTCCGGACGCCTCGGCAACATCGCTCCCGCCATGCGGATCGAGGTCCAGAACGCTTTCTGGCTTCCCCTGCAGGAGGCGACGGCGCGGTTAAGCTACAAGGGCGAACGCGAGGTTGCCGCGCGCGCCATCGAATACCTGAAAACCCATCCTGACCTGGGAGACCATGCCGCAAACCCATCACATTGAACGCCATTTCACCGCAGGCGAAGTCGTCCGCGACGTAGTTATTGGCATGTCAGACGGCCTCACCGTGCCCTTCGCTCTCGCGGCCGGCATCTCCGGAGCAGTAGACAACAGCCGCCTCGTCGTCATCGCCGGTCTGGCCGAAATCGCTGCCGGCTCCATCGCCATGGGACTCGGCGGATACCTTGCCGCCCGCAGCGACGCTGAGCACTACGAAAGCGAGCGCAAGCGTGAAGAGCGCGAAGTCGAAGAGATTCCCGATGAGGAAGCGGCCGAAGTCCAGAAGGTCTTCACCGACTACGGACTCTCCCGCCAGGAAAGCGCCATCGTAGTCGAATCACTCACCAAAAAGCCCAAAGAGTGGGTGGACTTCATGATGCGCTTCGAGCTTGGCCTGGAAGAGCCCGATCCCAAGCGGGCCGTGCAAAGCGCCGCCACCATTGCCGCCTCTTACATAGGCGGAGGCTTCATTCCCCTGTCTCCCTACTTCATTTTCCACAGTTCGCGCGTGGCTCTGGTCTGGTCCGCGGTTGTGACTTTGATCGCGCTCGGGGTTTTTGGCTACATCAAGGGACGTTTCACGGGCTCGAAGCCTCGCCGCTCTGCACCTCAAACTGTTGTAATTGGAGGACTTGCTGCAGGGGCCGCCTTCCTGATCGCCAAAGCCATCTCCTAGCCCGAATCGGGAAAAGAAATCTCACGATTTTCATTGACTGAATGAGGATTCATTCATTACTATTGGGTCAACTTAATAGGCGCGCGCCGTTGCCATCCTCACCCCACATCTTACGGCGCGCGCTGCTTGTATTTTGAGGCCGTTTCTTTGAGAGGAGAGCGACATTGATGACCCATCTTCCTCTTGTTCGCACTTATCTGCAGTCATCCCCAATCATTCATCCAGAGTTGTGCACATCTCACAATCGAAGTTCGTAGACTCTCGTAGCGTGCATCGCGTCTGAACCAACATAGCCTCAGACCGGCGCGAATACCGCCGGCATCGACTTTGGAGCGCTTGAGCATCCATGCAGAAACGAATTGATAAGGTTGCAGTCCTGGGCGCGGGTACCATGGGCGCCCGCATCTCCGCGCACCTGGCCAACGCCGGTGTTCCCTCTTACCTGTTTGACATCGTTCCCCCCGACGCCGACGGCCCCGCGCGCAACAAGTATCGCCGCCGCCGGCAATAGAAGCCGCGGTCAAGTCGAAACCCGCCGCCTTCTTCAAGCCGTCGCTCGATTGCCTGGTCACCATCGGCAACTTCGAGGACGACCTCAAGAAGCTCTCCGAAGTTGACTGGATCATCGAAGCCGTCGTCGAGAACCTCGAACTCAAACGCGAACTGCTGCGCAAAGTCGATGCCGTCCGCAAACCGGGAACCATCATCACCACCAATACCAGCGGCCTGCCCGTCGCGCAAAATCGC
Organism: uncultured Acidobacteriaceae bacterium; assembly: GCA_963696575.1. Classification (GTDB taxonomy): domain Bacteria; phylum Acidobacteriota; class Terriglobia; order Terriglobales; family Acidobacteriaceae; genus DASRAA01. The sequence continues at coordinate 506,076 of CAVOKT010000002.1, read as the reverse complement.
CGAAGGCTTCTCCGACGACTTCCGCCGCTGCTGGTTTGGCACGCATTTCTTCAATCCGCCGCGCTATATGCGGCTGCTGGAAATCATTCCCACGCCCGACGCCGATCCCGCGCTGATGCAGACCATCTCCAACTTCTGCGACCTGCACCTCGGCAAGAGCGTCGTCCAAGCCAAAGACACGCCCAACTTCATCGCCAACCGCATCGGCACCTTCTCCGCATTGAACGTCATGCGCGTCATGCAGGAGATGGATCTCAGCATCGAAGAGGTCGATGCCCTGACCGGCACCTCCGTCGGCTGGCCCAAGATGGCTACCTTCCGCCTGGCCGACCTCGTCGGCCTCGACATTCTCGGACACGTCGTGCGCAACGGCCTGTCAATATCAAGGACGAACGCGGCGACCTGAAGCTGCCCGACTTCTTCGTCGAAATGCTCAACCGCAAAATGCTGGGCGACAAGACCCGCGGCGGCTTCTACAAGAAGCAGAAGGGCCCCGAAGGCGAACAGCGCCTCGCCATCGACTGGAAGACCTTGGAATATCGCCCGCTGCAGAAGGCCAAGTTCGCCTCTGTCGAGATGGCGAAGACGGTCGAAGATCTGCCCGAGCGCCTGAAGATGCTGATCGCGCCTTCGAAAGACAAGGCCGCCAGTTCCTCTGGACCGTAATCTCTGAGCTCTGGACCTACGCCGCCAATCGCATTCCCGAGATCGCCGACTCCGTGGTCGAAATCGATCGAGCCATGAAGACCGGATTCAACTGGGAGCTTGGCCCGTTCGAACTCTGGGACGCCGCAGGCGTCGCCCAGACCGTCGAGCGCATGAAGAAGGAAGGCCGTCCGGTCGCAGCCAACGTCGAGAAGCTACTCGCCTCCGGCAAAACGACCTGGTACGCCGACGATCCCAAGACCGCCAGCGGCCGCAAGTACTTCGACCTGGCCAGCGGCGACTATCGCCCCGAAGAAGTTCCCGCCGGAGTCTGGTCCGTCACCGTCGCTAAGAAAGCCAATGGCGTAGTCAAGAAGAATGCCGGAGCCTCGCTCATCGATCTCGGCGACGGCGTCGGCTGCATCGAGTTCCACTCCAAGATGAACGCGCTCGGCGGCGACATCGTCTCGCTGATCACCCAGACCATGAAGGGCGGCGCTGGCAGCGACAACTTCGACGCCTTCGTCATCACCAACGACGCCGGCAACTTCTCGGTCGGCGCCAACATCATGATGTTGCTGATGGCAGTGCAGGAGCAGGAGTGGGACGAAGTTGACATGGCCATCCGTCAGTTCCAGAACATGACGCAGGCCATCAAGTTCTCGCCCAAGCCTGTGGTGGTCGCGCCTTTCGGCATGACCCTCGGCGGCGGTACTGAAATCACCCTGCACGGCGCCGCCCGTCAGCCTCACGCTGAACTCTATGCCGGACTGGTCGAAGTCGGCGTCGGACTCCTGCCGGGTGGCGGTGGATGCAAAGAGATGACCATCCGCGCGATCCACAAGGCAACGCACATTCGTCCGCAAGGACGCGGCGAGAGTGTCGAATTGATGGAAGCCATGAAACAGGCTTTTGAGACGGTCGCCATGGCAAAGGTATCGACCTCGGCGATGGAGGCCAAGGGTCTCGGCTTCCTTTCGCCTGGCGACAACATCACTATGAATCGAGACCGTGTCGTGAGTGACGCGAAAGAGCGTGCCCTCGAACTAGTGCATGAAGGCTATCGTCCGCTGACCATGCGCAACGACATTCCCGCGCCGGGCGAAAGCATCCTGGCGACGCTGAAGATGGGCGTGCACATCATGCGGCAAGGCGAATTCATCAGCGATCACGAAGTGAAGATCGCCGGCAAGGTCGCAGAGGTTCTCTGCGGTGGCGAGGTCAACCCTGGCACTCTGGTCAGCGAGCAATACCTGCTCGACCTGGAGCGCGAGGCCTTCAAATCACTCTGCGGCGAAAAGAAGACCCAGGAGCGTATCCAGTTCACGTTGAAGACGGGAAAGACGTTGAGGAACTAACGGCTGGCATGCAAGCTGGATACTGTCCTCTGGCATGGATAGCCCAGGGGGAGCGTTGGGTAGCTGACGAGTTTGATGGATCGCGAGCCGCGTTGCGGCGACATTTGTGTTAGCCGTGGGCGTAAGCCCCCGGTGGGAACGGGACATGTAAGACCGGGAGCCGGCCGCGGCGGCACGGTTTGTTGCGACTACGACCATTCGTCGGATGGAGCGATGAAGTTGGGATCGCGAGAATCCAGCCCCGGAGGGGCGACATAACTTAGCCCAGCACGCAGCCGAAGGCGGAGTGCTGGGTGGGCGCAGGAAAGAACCCGAGTCCCGGTAGGGACGGCAGATGTCCCTCGGAGTTGGCGGTAAGATATTAACGATTTGGTTATGGCACAGAAATAGCAAATGACGAACTTGGCCCAAAATCCGCCCCGTAACTCCTTACCCCAGACATGGATACGTATAACTCGCTTTGAATCATACTCATATGAACAATTTCATCCCAAATCATTGATTCTAAACAACCGTGAATCACGCGTTTTCACACGGCAGCGCGAAATCTATCGCAACTCGGAATTAACTAAATCGGCAATCGCCAGCTACCAGTTACCAGTCACCAGCTACGGAGCCTTCAATGCGTGAAGTTGTAATCGTCAGTGCCGTTCGTACCCCGGTCGGCAAAGCCTACAAAGGAACCCTGCGCGCCACCCGTCCCGACGACCTCGCCGCCTATGCGATCAAGGGCGCACTCGAGCGCGTCCCGCAGCTCGATCCCAAGGAGATCGAAGACGTCATCCTCGGATGCGCCATGCCCGAAGCCGAACAGGGCATGAACGTCGCCCGCATCGCTTCCCTGCGGGCCGGTCTGCCGGTCGAGGTCTCAGCGATGACCATCAACCGCTTCTGTTCCTCGGGACTGCAGGCGATTGCCATGGGTGCCGAGCGCATCATGGCCGGCGGCGCCGAAGTCGTGGTCGCTGGCGGCGTCGAGTCCATGACCATGATCCCCATGGGCGGCAACAAGGTTTCGGCCAACCCCTGGCTGGTGGCCAATTATCCCGACTCCTATCTCTCCATGGGATTGACCGCCGAACGGCTGGCCGTTCGCTTCGGCATCTCCCGCGAGCAGGCCGACCAGTTCTCCGTCGAGAGCCACAAGAAAGCCTTCGCGGCCATCGAGGCGGGCAAGTTCAACGACGAGATCGTACCCGTACCCGTCAGCTTCACGACTCCGAACGGCAGCAAGCCGAAGCGCACCGAAATCGTCTTCAAGATGGACGAAGGCCCCCGCGCCGACACCTCGCTGGAAGCTCTGGCGGCGCTCAAGCCGGCCTTCCACATGAAAGGCACCGTCACTGCCGGCAACTCCTCGCAAATGTCCGACGGGGCGGCCGCCGCGATCGTCATGTCCGCCGAACGCGCGAAAGCACTAGGCCTGAAGCCGCTGCTGCGCTTCGTCAGCTTTGCCACCGCAGGATACAAGCCTGAAGAAATGGGCCTCGGTCCGGTCTATGCGATTCCCAAAGCCCTGAAAATGGCCGGACTCAAGTTGAGCGACATAGACGTGATCGAATTGAACGAAGCCTTCGCGGCGCAGTCGCTGGCGGTAATCAAAGAAGGCGGACTGGATCCCGCGCGGGTCAACCCCAATGGCGGAGCGATCGCGCTGGGGCATCCCCTGGGATGCACCGGAGCCAAGCTGACCGCGAGCATCGCGCGCGAACTCAAGCGCCGCGGCGGACGCTACGGCATGGTGACCATGTGCGTCGGCGGCGGCATGGGCGCAGCCGGCATCTTCGAGAACTTGCAGTAAGAAACAACTAACCACAGAGGCACAGAGACACAGAGAAAAGCGCTTGAGTTCGAAATAGGCAATGTGATGGATCTTAGATCAGCAAACGCCGTCGCGATCGCAACGGTTTTAGACCTAAAAGGTTTTCTCAGTGCCTCTGTGTCTCTGTGGTGAAAACGATTCTGCAGTTAACCAAGCGAGGTTAGGATGGCCACAACAACGGTAGCTCCCAAGACGAAACTCACGGGCGGAAGCTTTCTGCTCGAAGACCACAACCTGGAAAACGTCTTCACTCCTGAAGACTTCAACGAAGACCAACAGATGATCGTCAAGCTCGCCGATGAGTTTGCGGTCAACGAGCTCCTCCCTGCCGTCGAAAAAATCGAGCACAAGGAATGGCAAGTCACGCGCGACCTGCTCAAGAAGGCCGCCGATATGGGCCTGACCAACGCTGACGTTCCTGCCGAATACGGCGGCTCGGAGATGGACAAGATCTCCTCCGCCATCATCGCCGACCAAATGGCCAAGTCCGGCAGCTTTGTCGTTTCTATGGGCGCACACGCCGGTATCGGCACGTTGCCGCTCGTCTTCTTCGGCACCGAAGAACAGAAGAAGAAATACCTGCCCCAGGCTCGCCGCCGCCGAAATCATCGGCGCCTACGCGCTGTCGGAAGGCACCAGCGGCTCCGACGCGCTCAACAGCCGCACTCGCGCGGTTCTGTCGCCCGATGGCAAGCACTACATCCTGAACGGCGAGAAGATGTGGATCACCAACGCCCACTTCGCCGACCTGTTCACCATCTTCGCCAAGGTAGACGGCGAAAAGTTCACCGCCTTCCTGGTCGAGAAGGACTTCCCTGGTTTCTCGGTCGGAGCAGAAGAAAAGAAGATGGGCATCCGCGGCTCCTCCACCGCGCCTCTCATCCTCAACGACTGCAAGGTACCGGTCGAGAATGTGCTCGGCGAAATCGGCAAGGGACACATCATCGCCTTCAACATCCTCAACGTGGGCCGCTTCAAGCTAGGCGCGGGATGCGTCGGCGGGGCGCGCACCTCGACTGCAGAACGCCATCGCCTATGCCAAAGACCGCAAGGCCTTTGGCAAGCCGATCTCCGACTTCGGCCTGATTCGCGAAAAGCTGGCGCAGATGGCGGTCGGCATCTACGCCGGCGAATCGATGGTCTATCGCACCGTCGGCATGATGGAGAACGCCATGCCCGATGGCGAGAAGAGCAGCGAAGTCATCCGCAAGGCGATCGAGGAATACGCTGTCGAGTGCTCCATCATCAAGGTCTGGGGCTCGGAGATGCTCGACTTCGTCGTCGACGAGACGGTGCAGATCTACGGCGGCTACGGCTTCGTCGAAGAGTATCCGGCGGAGCGCGCCTATCGCGACTCGCGCGTGAACCGCATCTTCGAAGGCACCAACGAAATCAACCGGCTCATCATCACCGGATGGCTGCTGAAGCGCGCCATGAGCGGACAGCTTGCATTGCTGCCGGCCATCAAGAAGACGATGGACGAAGTGATGGCAGGCCCGTCGTTCGATGAACTCGAGGGCACGCTGGCTGCCGAACAGAAGATCGTCGGCAACGCCAAGAAGCTCACCATGCTGGTGGCCGGTGCGGCTTCGCAGAAGTACATGCAGAAGCTGGCCGATCAGCAGGAAGTAATGGGCTCGATTGCCGACATGGTGATCGAGACGTTTGCCATGGATTCCTGCCTGCTGCGGGCGCGGAAGTTCATCGAAGCCAATGGAGAACAGAAGAGCGCTCTAGTGCTGGCGATGACCCAGATCTACATTGCAGGCGCAATGACCCGCCTGGAAGCCAATGCCAAGAAAGTGATCGCGGCCGTGGCCGAAGGCGACATGATGCGCACTCAGATCGCAATCGTGCGCCGTCTGGTAAAGCATGATCCAGTCAATGTGATCGCGTTGCAGGAACAGGTCGCGGCCCGAGTGCTGGAGACCGGAAAGTACGTGACGGTTTAGAAAGGCTTTAACCACAGAGGCACAGAGAGACACTGAGGAATTAAGGTCGAGAAATCCGAAACCGCAGATATCGCGAATTGGAAATCAGACTCGACTGGGGTTTCTCTGTGCCTCAGTGCCTCTGCGGTTAATCTTGTTTTTCTTTCTTGATCTCTTCCATCACCGATGAGATCAGCTCCTTTGCATCGGTGATGCTCTTGAGCACGATCTGGATGTCCATAGCTGGTTTCCCGACCTGGCGAGCACTCTGACAATAGACACCGTGCTGACCCACCATGGTGAGAGCGTCGGTCAGGGCATCCAGGGCAACAGCCAGTCGGCCTCGTGGCACTCCCATGCGAAACTCGTAGTGCTCCAGTTCTTCGCGCTTCTCATCCAGTACGCTCATAGGCTTGATTGTAACGTCTGCCGCGAACGTGAATAATAGGGTCGCTGCCGTCGTTGTAAGGTTCGAACTTCAAGGAGAGTGCAATGCAGAAGAGCCGCATGTTATTCGTTGCAGTCATGGTCGCAATTCTCGCCGCAGGCATCAGCGCCCAGGAGCAAGCCAAGGCACCAGCCAGCCCTCCGGGAACCGCGTCGGTCAGTTTTGCGGATGGCAAGACCGTAACCATCGATTACAGCCGTCCTTCGATGCGCAACCGTAAAATCTTTGGCGGATTGGTTCCTTACGGCGAAGTGTGGCGTACGGGTGCGAATTCGGCCACCAGTCTCAAGACAGATGTAGACCTGACGATCGGCGGAGCCAGCGTTCCCGCCGGAAACTACACGCTGTACTCGATCCCTTCGGAATCGGGTTGGAAGCTGATCATCAACAAGCAGACTGGCCAATGGGGCACGTCGTACGATGAGAAGCAGGACCTGGCTCGCGTCGATATGAAGGTCTCGAGCAACGCGACTCCCACTGAGCAGTTCACCATCTCGTTGAACAAGACGGGTGGCAGCTCAGCCACGCTAAAGCTGGACTGGGCGAGCACGACCGCCAGTGTGAACGTAAGTGAGAAGAAATAGTCTCGTTTCGAGTTCGGCTCGGCGGTGCGGGCGTATACGAGTCCGCACTAGTCGATTATTCTTTAATCATATGAACAAGAACACACAGATCGAGATCCGCCGCTGCCTGGTTTGAACGGATAAGCGACGCTTGGCCGGGAGCCTGAAGCGCGAACTGCAATCGAAGTACGGTATCCAACCGAAGGTGGGATTCGCCCACGGAGAGCTTGAAGTGCTGGTCAACGGAGACAGTGTCTTCTCGTTCAAACGGGAACAGCGGACACCGACGGTTGAGGGCTTGTTGGCCCTGATCGAAGCGGCCAGCTAAAGCTCTCCGGCACGAACTCAGTCAGTGAGTTTCGACCAGTCCGGGTGGTCGCCAAGCGCTATGCCGAACTGTTACACCGGCAACTCTTCCTGGGTCCAGCCGGTTTCAGCAACCTTTGGTTCCGCGGTCAGATCAAGTACGAGGTTCTCCAGCACGAAGCGCTTGCTGACGGGATTCGACCTTAGCGCAAGGTCAGCTCGCGCGATGCGTCGAATAGCGCTGGTGAGTTCGCGGCGCGACTTGTAACGCCGAGCCTGGCGGATGACATCTTCCGCCGCAAAGGGAGGGAGACGGAAGCCCTGCCACAGCGCCTGCCAGAGGGCGCGCGTGTCGCGGACGTTGCGCTCGAAGATTACCAGCATTTGCCGGAAGGTGCGCGAGAGCATGTAGAGATGGCCGATAGCCGCTTCCTCGCCATCGCCGGTGTTCAGGATGGCGTCGAGAACTGCGAGAGCGCGGGCGCGATCACGGGCAGAGATGGCATCGGTCAACTCGTAGAACGAGCGTTGCTTCGCGGCGAGCACCATGGTTTCGACGTCGCCAATCGTAATGCGCTTCTTCTCCCCGACGAAGAGAATCAGTTTCTCCAGTTCGTTGGCCACCATCATCATGTCGCCGCCCAGGGAGTCAATTAACTCCCGCGCGGCCTCCGCGTCTAGCTTGACTCCATCGGTATTGGCGCTCTCAATGGCCCACTTTACCGCATCGCCCTCGTCAACGCGCGCGAACTCTAATACAGTGCAGTGCTCGCCCAGAGTCTCGCGGATGCGCTCATAGCGGTCTTTGTCGGTCAGGTCCATGCGACGGACATCCGCAGGAATGTTGATGTGATCTGCAACGAACACAACGAGAGCATCGGGATTGGGGTTCTTGAAATAGTCCTCGATAGCACCGAATTCATCGTCGTGCTTTCCACGGGTGTACAAGTTCTTCACACCGCGGATGAAAAAAACCTGGAACGGAGCCATCAGCGACGGAGTGCGTGCCCGGTCGAGAACCTGCTGCAACTCGACCTCGCCGAGGTCCATGTCATACACACTTAGCTCTCGCACGTCAGCCGGCACCAGTTGTTGCAAAACAGCATCGCGGCAACGCTTGCGGAAGAACGCTTCGTCGCCGACAAAGACGTAGCCCGCGGCCAGTTTACGGGCCTCTACGTCGGCCACGAAACGGTCTGAGGCAGCGAAGCTACGCACTTAGTAGGCCTCCAGGATATTGCTCACCAAAGATTTGGCGAACTCGCGAGCGACACGCAGGAACGCTGGGTTCGACTCGTCGAAGAAGCTGCTGACATCGCGTGACACCTGGTACTGTTCGCGATACATGTAGTTGGGATTGTCCCAAAGCGTCTTGCCCGCCTTGTCGACCAGCGAGACTTTGGCGCCAACGGTTATCAACGACGAAGAAATACGCCCGGTGACCGAATCGTAGGTCAAGGGAGAATTCGTGGTGTAGGTGACCGTTCCTTTCAGCGTGGCATCAGCCGTGCCATCGTTGCTGGTCACGACATGGTAGTTCGTTCGGCTGCGCAATTCCTGCACCACGGCCGCGGTAATGGTTTGTTCAACGCGGAACGTCTGGGTGGCGTTATCGAACATGGGAACGTAGAGCGTATGCAGGTTGTTCGGCAAACGCACCGCATGGCCGCTGGTGTGGTATCCGCACCCGGTGCACAGGAACAGCAAAACAACGCAGCCCACCAGCGGCGGCCACCGAGTCAGGTGCAGCTTCATCACTGCACGGTCCCGCGTGGACGCCCGGGAATCAACGACTCCGCGCATTCCACGGCGGCAATTGCAGCAACGCGCAAATTGTCGGAGGTAGCCCAGATCCAGAATCCATTTTCGCGTTCCGAGTCCTTGCGCGCCATCATCTGTATGTTGTCCTGCCCCGCAGCATTAACATTGCTGGGCGAGTCCTCGCCTCCTGGCGAAACCTCGACGTGTTCGCCGGCGAGCGCCGCGGTCAATTCGTCGATTTTTGCGGGACGCTCCAACTCAATGTAAAGCGAAAAAGCGTGCCCGTGGAAGATCGGAGCCTGTAACAGCATCAGGGAAGGTATGGCCGCCTTGCCGTGAACGATACTCTCGAAATCAGTCTGAATACGCTTCGCGATCGTTTCCAGCGACGGCGCGGCGCTCGCTCCGTAGCGATCAATCAAGTTAAACGCGACCTGGGAATCGAAGATGGCCTTGGGCAGTTGCTGAAACGAGAGCAGATTCACAGTCTGCTCATGTAGCTCGTCCATGCCGCGCTTGCCGCGCTCGGAGGCGGGTTCAAAGGCAGTCACGATTGCCTGAGATATCTTTGCGACTTTTTGGACGCGGATCAACAGCAACGCCAGAACCATCGCCGCGGAATGAGCGATCCTGACCGGCGAACCGGCAAGATCGACGCGCGGCACAATACCGATCTCGCGTTCGATCCAAGGGGCCCGCAGTTCTACGCCGGGCTGTCCCGCCAACCCATAGGAGAGATCGATGATGTCGCTGCCAGCTTTCTTCGCCATCGCCCAAGTGTTGCGAGTGAAGTTTTCTTCGGAGGCGAAAAATGTGAAATCGACGTTTTCCATGTGTTCCGGCAGGACACTCTGAATAAACGTCGGTTCGTCTCCCACTGCCTCCAGTTGCCCCAGCGATTCGTCGTCGTCGAGCAGGCGGATATCGTGTGCCGGGAAATTGCGATCGTTCAGCACATCTTTCAGTTCACGGCCTTTCAGACTGGCCGCCCCGACAATCGCGACGCGGAACAGTCCGCCCCAGCTTCCGGCCTCCGGGTGGGGTGCGGAGGTGGCTTTGGGATCATTTTTCATCAAGCGTGAGAGGCCTCGTCCTGTGGCGGAGGAGGCGGCAATGACGGCCGCCGGAAGACAAATGAGAGCCGCGCCAGTACACCTGCAAGGGTATAGACCAGCGCGATCAGGAATAGCACGTATCGCGAGAAAAACCAGCCGAGTCCGATGAGTCCGCCGAAGACGATGATCCAGCGGAAGTTTCGCGGCTGACCCAGATTCAATTCCTTGAAACTATAGAACCGCCAGGTGCTCACCATCAGAAAGGCGATGACAAAAACGAAAACCGCCCAGCCAATCGAGAGCCACCACATTTGCAGGGGGTTTCCAGCAACCAGGTGGACCAAAGCTGCGACCACGCCAGCCCCCGCTGGAATCGGCATGCCCACGAAGTACTTCTTGCCAGGGCGCCCGGGATTCGACGGCTGCGGGTTAGTTTGAATGTTAAAACGCGCCAGGCGTGCAGCTCCCGCCATCAGGAATACGAAGGTGGCAATCGCGCCCAATTGGATGACCTTGCCGCGCAGGTCGGAATCGTCCATGACCGGCAGCGAGCGAAAACCCCACAGCCACGCCAGGATCGCGGGCGCAATTCCAAAGGCAATCACATCGGCGAGCGAATCGAGTTCGCGTCCAAACGCACTGACGGTATTGGTCAGCCGGGCAATGCGCCCATCGAGTCCATCGAACAGGATGGCAAATCCGATCGCTTTGGCAGCCTGATCGAAGTGCCATGGATCGCTGGCGGTGCCAAGAATCGCCTGCGAGATCGCGTAGTACCCAGCAGCAATGTTGATTGCGGTAAACAGCGAAGGAAGAATATACAGACCCTTGTGAGGATGCGCCTTGGGATTTCTGTGCTGGAGTTCCGCCGAATGATCGCTCATCTCGCCTCCGCCACGGAACGCGATCTGGAGATCTCACTGCGTACAGTAGCAACCGCCAGCACCGAGGAACCACCCGCCACGTGGTCTCCGATCTTCACCTTGACATCGGTACCCGGAGGAAATATCACGTCAACCCGCGATCCGAACTTAATGAGCCCAACCCGCTCGCCGCGAAGCACGTGATCGCCGATCTTCTTGTTGAACACGATGCGACGGGCCAGCAAGCCGGCGATCTGCTTAAAGACGACTGTTCCCGCGTCTCCTTGAACAGTTACGACGTTCTGTTCGTTCTCCTCCGCCGAAATCGCGCCCATGGCGTTGCCGAATTTCCCGCGCTTGTACTTCACGTCAGTGATTTCACCCGCAATCGGCGAACGGTTTACATGAACATTGAAGACGTTCAAAAAGATGCTGAGGCGAGGGCACGACTCGCCATTCAAATTCGTCATCGATACGTCGGTAACCTTGCCGTCTCCGGGAGAGACAATGGCGCCTTCTTCCGTGGGAATCTTCCGCTCAGGATCGCGGAAAAACCACAGGAAGAACCCAGCCAGGAGCAGCGGCAACACCGCCAGAACCGGATGAATGAACCAGCCAAGCAGCAGGGCAACTGCAACGAAAGCCAGTCCGTAATAGTAGCCGTCACGCACCATGAGTGTTCCAATGATTATAGAACCTGGGGTATGGTCGCGGCTCTTGGCGGATCAAGAAGGTGATTGCCAGCGCAGACCTGGGCGAGGAAGTCCTTGACTTGCTTTGGGAAGGTGCGGATCGATAGAGCTAGGGCGGGACGATAAAGAAACCGGCCTTTATCGCCGTGGAGACAACCTAATGCTCAGTTAGACGACCTGGTGGTCGTTCCGGAACTGCTGTTCCAGCGATTCCATCTGGTCTTTCAGGCGGAGTTTCAGCTTCTTCAATCGCACTTCTTCCAGCTTCTCGTCTTCGCTGAGATACTTCTTGGTTATGAGGACTTCGAGCCGCTGGGAATACTGCGAATGTTCCTCCAACAACTTGCGGAAATTGTCATTGCTGGCGACAAGCTGATCGCGTACCTGAGTTGCCATTCAGTGAACCTCCTGAGAGATCGACAGACCCAAACGCTAGCACAGCCCCATTGGGGCTTCAAGGGGTTTTGTCACAAAACTGAAACCGAAATACGAAATAGAAGCGCGTCTTCCCGAGGGTCGTGGTAGTAGTCTTTCCGCCGTCCTTCCAGCTTAAATCCAATGCTTTCATAGAGTCGCACCGCGAGACTGTTCGATTCCCGGACCTCCAGGATGATTCCAGTGACGCCCCCCTTATGGGCCTCGGCTAGCAACTCGCGGATCAGCCCCGACCCAGTACCTCGCCTGCGATGCTGCGCATCGACGACAATGTTTTCGATTTCCCATTCATCGGGGAGGCAGCGTGCAATGAGGAACCCCTGGATTGGCGAATCGGCGGATTCGTCAACCGCAATAAGTGCGACTCTGGCTTGGCCGTCAGGAACGAAAAGCGCCTCGTACTGGGCGGCGCTCCAATGCGCGGCGGTCTCGGCGTGCTCTTCAAGCTGGCGCATGTGTGGAATGTCGGCCTGAGTGGCTGGTCGCAGTCTCACGGAATCATTGTCCCGGAGCGGGGTAGAGTTCGGCATCGGAACGCCTTACGTAATTGGCGTCAAGCGCGGCCGGGTCGGCAATGTCGCCTGCAAGAAGTTTACGGATGCCGATGCGGCCGATCTCATCCGCCTGCAAAGGGGAGGCCAGCGAAGTATCCCATCCTGCGGCAGTAAGTGCCTCGGAGACCTTTGAGGTAGTCGTCAGCAGGCGCGGCCGCGAGGCGTCGCTCTGCACCATAAACTCGGCTAGCTTCAGCATCGATTGGCGCACGAGTTTCGCTTCCGCCGTACCGACTTGGCATTCCCCAACATAGATTTCGCCGCGACCCGCGTCTAACGCCACGGTTACGGTTTCGCCTTCACGTCCATAGGTGATCGCCGCGGCTTCGAATATGGAAACGGTTGCCAGCGGCTTGCCGAGCACTTCGCACAGCGCCTTCACCGTCGATAATCCAACCCTCAGTCCGGTAAATGATCCTGGGCCGTCGACGACAACCAATCCATCGATCTGCGACTTCGTCACTTGGGAGTGAAGCAGCAAATCGGCGATTGACGGCATCAATCGTGCCGAGTACGTTCCTCCCTCGAGGGTGCAGAGCTCGACCACTTCGAAATTGGTAGCGTCTCCGCGACAGAGCGCGACGCTTCCGTTGCGGCCCGAAGTGTCAATCGAAAGAATGAGCATTGTCAGACGCCAGCGCTCGCATCTTCCACTAGCTCGAGAAGGACGCCGCCGGCACTGGAGGGGTGCACGAAAACGTAGCGGTGCCCGCCCGCACCGATCTTTATTTCATTGGAAATGAGCCGGGTGCCAGATGCCTTTAGGCGTTCCACCGTACCAGCGAGATCGGTCACATGGAGGGCCACATGATGCAGTCCTTCGCCGCGCTTTTCGAGGAACTTCGCGATGGTGGAATCAGGCGAAGTCGCCTCCAGCAACTCAATACGGCTCTCGCCGACTGGAACCATCGCCAGCCGAACTTTTTCGGCCTCGACCGTCTCGTCGGGCATCACATTCAGGCCCAGCTTCTCATAAAACTTCCTGGCTTCCGCTAGCGACTTCACCGCAATTCCGAGATGATCGATTTTCGTCATACGCGTTTCCCAAGCTCTTGCACGATCTCCTGCACCAGAGAATACGGATCGCGCTTGTGCTCGACAACTTCCGCCGCGATGCGGTCGGCCTCGCCATCGCCGAGGTAATCGGCGATCACGCGCTGGAAGAGCGCATCGCGCAGCATCTCCGCTATGCGCTTGCGCCAGTTCTCGACGCGACGCCGTCGTCCCAGGTCGCCTTCGCTCAGATGCACGCGATAACTCTCGATGGCGTTCAGCACCTCGGGGACACCGGTCCCGTCACTCGCAACCGTTTTCACAATGGGAGGAGTCCATTGGTCGTGTCGCATGGCGAGCGACTGCATTGCCCGGATTTCGCGCTCCACGCGTTCTGCACCTTCACGGTCCGATTTGTTGATCACGAAGACGTCGGCGATCTCCATGATCCCGGCCTTGATCGTCTGTACATCATCACCCATACCCGGAACCAACACCACCACCGTGACATCGGCGAGGGTAACGATGTCCACTTCATCCTGGCCCACGCCAACGGTCTCGATCATGACCAGGTCGCGTCCGCTGGCATCGAGGACAGTCGCGACATCGGCAGTAGTGCTGGCGAGTCCACCGAGCGAACCGCGCGTGGCCATGCTGCGAATGTAGATACCCTGATCGGCATGGTGCGACTGCATGCGAATGCGGTCACCTAGAATCGCGCCGCCACTGAAAGGGCTGGTCGGATCGACGGCCACGATGCCAATGGTCTTGCCCTGCTTGCGATACTCGCGCGCGATCTGGTCGACCAGCGTGCTCTTGCCCGCTCCAGGTGAACCGGTGAGACCTAGTAAGACGGCCTTACCGCTGTAGGGAAATAGCTCCTTCAGCAGCTCGATGGATTCGGACGTGCGGTCTTCGACGACCGAGATGGCACGAGCCAAGGCGCGCGGATTGCCGGCGCGTACGCGAGTGACGAGTTCCTGGATGTGGCCGGTGCTGGTCAATGTGGGAAGTCTGGCACTGAACCCATTTCAATATCTGCCGCGCGATCACCAAACGCTGGATCTCGCTGGTGCCCTCGCCGATGGTGCACAGCTTCACGTCGCGATAAAACTTCTCCGCCGGATAATCCTTGATGAAGCCGTATCCACCGTGAATCTGCACACATTCGTTGGCGCAACGCACCGCGACCTCGCTGGTGTAAAGCTTCGCCATCGAAGACTCCTGTGTGGTCTTCATTCCGGCGTCTTTCATAGCGGCGGCACGATGAGTCAATAAGCGCGCGGCGTCGATTTCAGTGGCCATATCGGCCAGCTTGAACCCGATCGCCTGAAACTCGCTGATCGCCTTGCCAAACTGCTTGCGCTCCTTGGAGTACTTCACCGCCGCCTCGTACGCGCCTTGCGCCATACCCAGGCCGAGCGCGGCGATCGAGATGCGTCCGCCATCGAGTACTCGCATGGCATCGATAAATCCGTCGCCTTCCTTGCCAAGTAGGTTCTCGGCAGGAACTTCGCAATCTTCGAAGATCAGTTCCGAGGTATCACTGGCACGAAGCCCGAGTTTGTTTTCTTTCTTTCCCGCGCGAAAACCCTTAGTTCCCTTCTCAACCACAAAGGCCGAGAGCCCATGGGTGTGTGCGGTCTTGTCCGTCACCGCGACAACCACAGCCACATCGGCGTAGTGCCCATTCGTGATGAAAGTCTTGGTTCCGTTCAGGACCCACTTCTTTCCTCGGCGGACTGCCGAGCAGCGCGCGCCACCGGCATCGGAACCCGATCCCGGTTCAGTCAGTCCCCATGCCCCAAGGAATTCTCCCGTGGCCAGCTTGGGAATGTACTTCTGCTTTTGCTCTTCATTGCCCGCGATAAAGATGTGGTTCGAGCCCAAAGATGTGTGCGCCGCGACGGTAATACCCACCGAGCCATCGACCCGCGACAACTCCTCAATCGCGGTTACGTACTCGACATATCCCATGCCCGAGCCACCGTATTCGACGGGAAAAATGGTTCCCAACAGGCCGAGCCGGCCCAGTTCTTTCACGGTTTCCAGCGGAAATTCGCCGGGTTCGTCCCACTTCATGACATTGGGCGCAATTTCGCGCTCGGCGAATTCGCGCACCATTTTCTTTAATTGCAGTTGCTCATCCGAAAGCTGGAAATCCACGAGACCCTCCACCGCCGCGTTCCACAACTCATCTAAAGAGTCCGCAGCGGTTAGTCAAAACTAGTGATTATGACACAGCGAAAGAAACGCAGCGAGTCCCGATTCGGGAGCAACGAAGCGTATGCGGTTACGTCTAAGTGTGTTTCGCAGCGAAGACTTCGCCAACCACCTCAAGCGCCTGCGCACAGTCTTCGCGGTTGACGTCGAGATGGGTGACGAAGCGCAGGAGATCAGGTCCCACGCCACCTGTCAGTACCTTGTGGCCGGCCAGCTCGCACGATAGTTCTCCGGAAGTCTTACCCGTTCCCGTGATGTCGCATAGCACAATGTTGGTTTGCACTTTCGCGGGATCGATCTTGAATCCCGGAATCTTCGCCAGCCCTTCGGCAAGGAACTTCGCATTTTCGTGATCGGCCTTCAGCTTCTGCGGACCCTGCTCCAACGCGATCAGCCCAGCAGCCGCGAGAATTCCCGCCTGGCGCATGCCTCCGCCCAGCGCCTTGCGATAGATTCGCGCGCGGTCGATCAATTCAGCACTGGCCACCAGCATCGAACCCACGGGAGCACCCAAGCCTTTCGACAAGCAGAACATCACGGTGTCTGCCTTGGCGGTAAGCTGCGACACGGGAATCCTAAGAAAACTAGCGGCATTGAAGATGCGCGCGCCATCCAGATGGACGGCAGTCCCAGGGCATGCGCCTGATCGCAAATTTCGTTGAAAACATCGAGCGGCATCACCGAACCACCGGCGAAGTTGTGAGTGTTTTCGATGGAGACCAGTCCGGTCTTTGCGTTGTTGTGACTCTTCGGCTTGAGTTTAGCCTTCACGAGCGTCCAGGTCAGAATGCCGTCTTCCGCCCATAGGGTGCGCGGCACAACTCCTGAAAAATGCGCCATCATCGCCATCTCGGAATTAAAAATATGGCTGCGCTCCTCGCAGATGACCTCCTGGCCGTGGCTGGTATGGAGTTTTATGGCGATCTGGTTGCCCATGGTGCCGCTGGGGACGAACAATGCAGCTTCGCGTCCAAAGATTTCGGCCGCGCGCGCCTCTAACCGGTTGATGGTCGGGTCCTCGGCGTAAACGTCATCGCCTACTTCCGCTTCAAACATGGCGCGACGCATTTCGGGCGAGGGCTTGGTTACGGTATCGCTTCGGAGATCAATCATGAGTGCACTCAAATGGGCGTTAACACTCGAGTTTAACAGGAGGCAGGGACTCAGTCCGTCGTCATCAGGTTCGCATGCCGGGTGCTGGTTTCTCTCGCAGAAACTGCTCGAAGACTTCGTTGGACAGCAGTCGCCCGCGCGAAGTCAGCCGGACGCGTTCGCTGGTGCGTTCCAACAGCCCAGCCTCGATCAACTCGGCCACCGCTGTTTCCATTTCGTGTGCCGCATCTGGCCCGAAGAGATCTGCGATTTCCGTTAGGGAGACGCCTCGGTTCAACCTCAAACCAAGGAAAAACGACTCTTCCATCGCGGTCTGCGAATCGACGAGCGTCCGCGATGACAACAGTTGTTTCGTGCGCTCTGCTGCGGGCTGCGCATGGCTCGCCGTCGCCGAATATCCTTCCAGCGAATCGGGCGTAGCGAAGCGAACGGCTTCGATTCCCTGCTCAGCCAGGGCATCGTCAGCCAGCAGCATCGAATGGGCATCGACGCCAAATCCCAGATACGGCTGGCGATTCCAGTATTTAAGGTTATGGCGCGACTCCCGCAGGCCGATCCCATGGGTCACGGATCGCGCGAAGTTTGAAATCTCATATTGGTGAATTCCGCCCTGCTCCAATCGCTCGCAAGCAGTGAGGTACAGATCGGCAGTCAAATCCTCGTCGGGCACGAAGTGTGCGTGGTAACGAGTGCCTCCGGCCAGCAACTCGCTCCCGAGGCGCGAATCCTCGTCTACCTCCAACATATACACACTGACGTGAGGAACTCCCGTGGCGATCGTCTCGGCGAGCGAATAGTCCCAGCTGTCTGCTGTCTGATGTGGCAACCCGGCAATCAGGTCGATGCCGATGTTGCCAATGCCGGCAGCACGCAAACGTGCTACGTCGTCCAAGGTGACGGCGCGGTTGTGCAGCCGTCCCACCGATGAACATTCTTTGTCCACGAAGGACTGCACACCGAGGCTCACGCGATTGACTCCGCACTCCAGCAGAGCCTCCAGCACCGGTTCGGTAATTGTTCCGGGAGCGCATTCCACGGTAATCTCCGCAGCCTGCTCAACCTCAAAGTTGTCACGCAATGTACGAAACAGACGCTGCAGCTGATCAGGAGCCAATACTGACGGCGTGCCTCCCCCAAGGTAGATGGAGTCCACCCGACGCTCCAATTTGCCTCCCTCCGCAGAAGCGATCGCTTCGGCAGCGGCTATGTCAGTGCAGACCTGATCAACGTAGCGATCGAAGATTGCTCGTGAGAATACGCCGGAAGCAAAATTGCAGAAACTACACTTCGTGCGACAGAATGGGACCGAGATGTAAATTCCTAGTGACAATGTCTTTCTATCGTACCTGTACTATTATCCTCCGGGTGTTACGGGCGGTTTGAGCCTTGGGCAAACTTGCAGGCGCGCGTACCATCGACCGGAATAGGAACGAAAGCCATTTCATGAAGAAACGCGTTGTCATCACGGGCATGGGCGTGGTTAGCCCGAATGGCATCGGTAATGCGGCCTTCTGCCGCGCTTCGCTCGACGGCGTGAGCGGGGTAAAGCGCATCACGCGCTTCGATCCCAGTGACCTGCCGGTCCAGATTGCTGGCGAGGTCCAAGGATTCGACGAACTCGCATGGGTTGACGCGCATGAGCGGAAACATCTTTCCCGAGCCGTGCCGCTTGCGCTGGCCGCGTCCACGGAAGCGCTCCTCCATGCCGGTATAGAACCTGCGAAGCTCTCCTTGCAGCAGCAGCGCGATATCGGCGTCGTCCTCGGCTCAGGGGGAGGCGCACAGGACTTTTCCGAAGAAAATTACCGCCTCTATTTCAATGGCAAGGCGAAGCAGGCCAGCATCTTCTCCATTCCCAGCGGTACCGCCGGCACCATGTCGAGCGAGATTAGCATGCGTTTTGGCCTGCGCGGTATGAGCCACGTCATTACTACGGGCTGTACCTCATCGACCGACGCTTTCGGCTACGCGCTGCGGCAAATCCAGTTTGGCTTCATTCCGGCGCTGTTGGTCGGAGGTGTTGACGCACCCATTGCTCCCGGAATCATGAAGGGTTTTGCCCTGATGCGTATCATGACCAGTTCGTGGAACCACGCTCCGGAGCGGGCTTCGCGTCCATTCTCCGCCGACCGCGACGGCTTTGTGCTGGCTGAGGGAGCTTGGATGTTCATCCTCGAAGAGTATGAGTACGCCCGTGCCCGTGGTGCGAACATCCTCGCCGAAGTAGCGGGATATGGTTCGACCTGTGAGGCCTACCACCGCGTGCGTCTGCAGGAATGTGGCGAAGAGCCCGCGCGCGCCATTCAGATGGCGCTGGACGACGCGGGGATCGCGGCGCCTGACGTCGACCACGTACATTTGCATGGCACATCCACGCAACTCAACGATCGCATCGAGACGCAGGCGCTGAAGTTGGCGCTTGGGAAGACGGCGGCGACGACTCCCATGTCCAGCCTCAAGTCGCAGATTGGCCATCCGCAGGGCGCCTCAGGCGCAGCTGGCATAGCGGCCACTGTGGTGGCGATGACTCACGACCAAATTCCACCCACGATTAACCTGGACGAGCCCGATCCGGAATGCGACCTTGACTATGTTCCACAAGCCGGTCGCAAAGCGGCCATCGAGCATGCGGTTTGCAACTGCATTGCGTTTGGATCGAAGAATTCGGCGCTGGTGCTGCGTAAAGTCAACTAAGCTTGCTGCTGCTGCAGACTGCCGGGCACCGTCCATCACTTCCAATTTTGTTGCCGAGGTCTCAAATATGTCGCAGATCGAACCCTGGTTAGCTCTGGGTGTTTTTGTATCGACCGCAGCAACTGACGCGGTTTACGTTATGTTTAATGCGTCTGTGTCCTCCAACCGGCGCGTGCCGGCGGCAACCTGGAGCAGCGTGTGGTATCTGCTCTCAGCTTTCGCCGTGATCAGCTATACGCGAAACTGGGTGTATGTCTGCTTCGCCGCGGGAGGGTCGTGGATCGGAGCTTACATCTCCATGACACTCCTCCGCAGACCGGCGAAGCAAACCGCTGTTTCCGGCGGTGGCGATCAACAACTGCCGACATAAACTTCGATCACCACGTTCCCCATCGCTCGCGGCGCGTTTTCCATCCCGTGCGCGACCGCTGACATCTATATCTCGTTGCCGCAATAATTTCTAGCGCATTGGTTACAATCGTCTCCGGGACATGGCTTCAATCCACGAAGAGGAAGTACTGGGCAAAGCCTACGACAGCAGGCTGATGAAGCGTCTGCTGACCTATCTGCGCCCCTACAGACTGCAGGTTGTCGTTGCGCTTGTCGCCATCGTCCTCAAGGCCGGCGCCGACGTGCTCGGTCCCTACCTGACCAAAGTTGCCATCGATAAGTACCTCGCGAACCATACTGAGTCACATTCCCTGCTCGATCGTTTTCTGAGTTCACAGCCGCTGGTTGGAATCGCACAAATCTCCTCGATCTACATTGGATTGCTGCTCTTTAGTTTCCTGCTCGAGTTCACCCAGACCTACATCATGCAGTGGGTTGGACAAAAGGTGATGTTCGATCTGCGGGCGCAGATCTTCCGTCACCTGCAGCGGCTGCACGTTGCATTCTTCGACCGCAACCCCGTTGGCCGCCTCGTCACCCGCGTGACCAGCGATGTCGATGCGCTGAACGAAATGTTCACGGCGGGTGTGGTCTCGATCTTCGAAGACATCTTCGTGCTCGCCGGCATCCTCATCATCATGCTCGACATGAACTGGAAGCTGGCGCTGATTACCTTCGGCGTGCTACCGCTGATCTTCCAAGCAACCGGGCTGTTCCGCAGAGCAGTGCGTGAGAGTTATCGGCGTATCCGAATCGCCATCGCCAGAATCAACTCGTACTTGCAGGAGCATGTGAGCGGGATCGTTGTTCTGCAACTGTTCAATCGCGAGAAGAAGTCGTACGAGCGCTTCGAGACGATCAATCGCACCCACATGGATGCGTTCAAAGACGCAATCCTGGCGCATGCTATTTACTATCCGATTGTCGAAGTATTGTCGGCAATCGCCATTGCCAGCGTCGTGTGGTTTGGTGGAAACCAGGTCATCCGCAACGCAGTCAGCCTTGGTGTGCTGGTCGCGTTCATGCAGTACGCACAGAGGTTCTTCCGTCCCATTCAGGACCTGAGCGAGAAGTACAACATCCTGCAGTCTGCTATGGCTTCGAGCGAACGCGTATTCAAGTTGCTCGATACCAAGGTCGAGATCGAGTCTCCCCACTCTCCGCAGGTTGTTGACGGCCCCGGACGCATCGAGTTCGACCACGTCTGGTTCGCCTATCGCACAAAAGCCCAGGCTGCGGAGGAGGCCGTCAGCAAGGGTGAAAAGCCCGACACCGCAGCGCTGAATGCTCACCAAGACGAAGACGAATACGACTGGGTGTTGCGCGACGTATCGTTCACCATCGATCCCGGGGACACAGTCGCCTTCGTGGGTCACACCGGCGCCGGCAAGACAACCATCATCTCGTTGCTGCTGCGCTTCTACGACGTGCAGAGGGGAGCGATCCGCATCGACGGCGTCGATATTCGCGAAATGGATCTGGTGGACCTGCGCCGCCGGTTTGGCGTGGTGCTGCAGGACCCGTTCCTGTTCTCCGGGACGGTGGCCGACAATATCCGGCTGGGTTCGCGCTGGATTCTCGACTCCTCCATCGAGGACGCAGCCGAGCAGGTCAACGTCGCCGATTTCATTCGCTCGCTTCCCGGGGGCTTTGCGGAGGAGGTGAAAGAGCGCGGCAGCACGCTCTCAACCGGACAAAAGCAACTCATTTCGTTTGCGCGCGCTCTGGCGCACAATCCAAAGATCCTGATTCTCGATGAGGCGACTTCGAGCGTCGACACTGAAACTGAATTCCGGGTTCGCGACGCCCTGACGCATCTGGTCGAAGGACGTACCTCGATCATGATCGCGCATCGCCTGAGTACGATCCAGCGGGCCAACAAGATCATCGTGATGCACAAAGGTAAGGTGCGGGAGATCGGAACTCACCAGCAACTGCTGGCTAACCGAGGCATTTACTGGAAGCTTTACCAGTTGCAGTACAAAGACCAGGAGATTCCGGCGGCGGTGCTTCCCCAGAACGATACGCTCGGTGTCGGCGCTTCGGCGGACGACTGATCGCCGATTTCACTCTGCAAAGTTCATCGCAGGGAGCTTTGAACCTTGTTCAGCAGCGCTGCGCGGGTGAACGGTTTTTCCAGCAGAGCAATTCCTTCACTCAGCCCATGATCGATAACCAGTTCGCCGGTATAGCCCGACATGTAAAGGAACCTGGTCTCAGGATGTGAATCCATAAGATGCAGAACCAGTTCCGGGCCGCTGGTTCCCGGCATGACGACATCCGTCAGGACCAGGTGGACTGGTTCGGAACTCGAAGCTGCTCGCGCCAATGCTGCCTTCCCGTCTTCCGCCTCAATCACCGAGTAGCCCTGTGCTTGCAGCATCTGCGTGGTGAGACGGCGCATCACCGCATCGTCTTCCACCAACAGGACAGTGGTTCCTTCGCCCCGCCGGAATTCCGGTTCGGCTTCTGTTTCGGCAGCAAATCCGGCCTTGTCATCGACACATGGCAGGTACACCTTGAAAGTTGTTCCCCGTCCCGGTTCGCTGTACACCCAGATGTGGCCTCCGCTCTGTTGAACGATGCCATACACGGTTGCCAGTCCTAATCCAGTGCCTTTGCCGGCTTCTTTGGTCGTGAAGAAGGGTTCGAAAATTCGTGCAGCTGTCGCCGAATCCATTCCGATTCCGGTATCGCTGACGGCGAGCATCACATAGCGGCCCGGCTTCATGGGCGGGTGTTGCTGCACAAATTGATCATCGAAATCCGCCGTCGCCGTCTCAATTACGAACTTGCCCCCGCGTGGCATTGCATCCCGCGAATTGACCGCCAGGTTCAAGACGATTTGGTCGAGTTGGCTTGGGTCCGCGTGCACAAAAGCCATCTCCGATTTGGGCAGGAACACAATGCTGACATCGTCTCCCATCAGCGGGCGAAGCAGCTTGGTTACCTCTCTCAACCGGTCATTGACATCCAGCAACTTGGTTTGCGCAGGTTGCTTCCGGCTGAAGGCAAGCAGCTGCCGGGTGAGAGAAGCGCCCCGTTTGGACGCATCACGAATGTGCCCAATCAGCTCAACTGATAGTTGCTCGCCGTCGACGTGACCGCGAAGTAGCTCTGCGCACATAGTGATAATGCCCAGAATGTTATTGAAGTCATGCGCAATACCACCGGCCAGGCGTCCCACCGCTTCCATTTTCTGCGATTGCCGGAGCAAGTCTTCGGCTTTCTTCTGGGCAGTAATGTTGCGCGCAATCGTCGATGCTCCTACTACTTCGCCGGTGGCGCTGTATATGGGAGATATCGAAATCGAAACATTCAGGTGACTTCCGTCTTTGGCGACCCGCTCGGTTTCAAACGGCTCGACGCGCTGTCCCTTGCGGATTCTCTCCAATATCCCGGGGATCTCATCCTGCCGGTCCTCTGGCGCCAGCACTGTGATGGACTTGCCGATGATCTCGTCGGCAGCATACCCGTAGATATTCTCCGCGCCCTTGTTCCAGTGAGTGATGGTGCCGTCGAGATCCTTGCCAATAATTGCGTCTTGCGACGAGTCGACAATCAGTGCGAGCCGATTCTGATATTCCCAGAGTTGCCGGTCCTTCCTCGCGCCAAGTTCTTCCGTGGCCCGTCGCAGTTGCTGTTCAATCTCTTTGCGGTCGCTCACATCGCGGATCGCGCTGAGCACCACAATTCCACCGTCCGTCGGTACCGGGCTCAGGCTGATCTCGACCGGAAACTCCGAGCCATCCTTGCGTCTCCCCCTAAGGTCAAGACCAGCGCCCATGCGCCGTGCCTTGGGGTGTTCCGCAAATTGCTTGCGATGATGGACGTGCTGCCTCTCGTATCGGCCGGGCAGGAGAATTTCAATTCGCTGTCCGATCAGCTCGCTCCGCTCATAGCCGAACATGGCTTCGGTCTGCGAGTTGACCTGGAGGATGCCCCCCGCCTCATTGACCGCCACAATGGCATCTGGAACGGCCTCGAGTAGGCTCTGCGAGAGAAGAACCGCCGCTAAGTCACGCGATGGCTCACTGGCATTTTTCGTACTATCGAGTTGGCGCTGAGGATCCATATTCGGGCAAATGTTTCAGGGGCTGGCCAATACTATACTTTGGACCCCTTGTGGCAATGAAATGAAAGCTTGCGTCGGCCATTGAAATTGGGCCAGAAATGGCTTCCAGGGCTCCGCCGGAGCGACTTTTCCGGGTTTAGGCGGGCTGCCGTTACAAGCGGCATCGTGTAATCATGGACTACGATCGCGTCTGTTAGTTTGCGCTCGTCAACGCGAAAACGCGCGGTGCCGCTAAGACCGCGGCGGGTTCCTGGTAAGGAAAGCATGCGTTCCTACATTCTGTCGCTCCCTGCAAAGCTGCAGCCCGTCGTCATCATTGGCTCGACCGTCGTAGCAGCCTTTATCGTTTCATTTCTCACTCGCACGTTTTTCAGCGAGCGCCAGTTGACGCTCGACAACGGCCTGACAACCTCCGTGTACGGGACCCTCGGCACAACCTATGCGGTGCTGATCGCCTTCGTGGTATCGGGCGTGTGGCAGAGCTTCAGCGACGCCGGCAAATCTGTGAAAGGCGAAGCTAATGCGCTTACCGATCTAACTCTTGTCGCTAGTAGTTTTTCCTCGGAGAAGACCCGGAAGATTCACGAGTCGGCCAGGGCCTACGTACAGGGAGTGGTACAGCGTTGGGACTTGCTCGCGCTCGCGGCCAGTCATCACTTCCCCACCGAGGAGATCAATCTCGACACCTCGTCAGCCTTGGTTGCGGCGATCCTCGCGATTCGACCCGAAGGCGCGCGCGAGGTCGAGCTCTATGGACAAGCCCTGGACCTGATGGGAATCTGGCTCGACGCCCGCCGCAACCGTTTGCGTAGCGCTGAAGGGAATACTGCCGGCGCTTTGTGGGGATTGCTGATTGCAGGCGCGTTTGTCCTCTTCGCCTTCCATGGAATGTTCGTCACCCACGCCTGGGCGGTGTGGGCAGTGTTACTGCTGGGATTTTCTTTTGTGCTAGGGCTCGCCTTCTATCTCATCTTCTCGCTCGACAGCCCATTCACCGGCAGGCTCAGCGCCGGGCCAATGCCGTTCTTGTGGCTCTTGAAAGAGTTCGATCGACCCGACGGGTTGGGTTTCGTTGCAGCTCTTCCCGTCGACGACCAAGCTCCCACCACCGGCGCGGATCCGAACACTCGGGTGTCATAATCAATTTGTGCGAATCCTTATCTCCGCGGGAGAGGCTTCTGGCGAGCTCTATGGTGCGCAACTGATCGAGGCCCTTCGCCAGGAGACCTCCCACCGATCTCCGCAACTCGACTTGGAATTCTTCGGAGTCGGCGGCGAGCAGATGCAGCAAGCCGGTTGCGAGCTCATCGTCAACGCTCACGAGATCGCGGTGGTAGGACTGGCGGAAGTAGTCGAACATTTGCCGCGAATTTTTCGCCTCTTTCGCAAAGTCGTTGCCGAGGCAGATCGTCGCCGGCCCGATGCCGCCGTCCTCATCGACTTTCCCGATTTCAATTTTCGCCTCGCACGGGAGCTGCACAAGCGCGGAATTCCCGTGATCTACTACGTCAGCCCCCAATTATGGGCGTGGAGGCAGTCGCGGATTGAGTTGGTAAGAAAATATGTTAGTAAGATGCTGGTGATCTTTCCGTTCGAGGAAAGCTTCTATCGCGATCACGGGATCGAAGCTGAGTTCGTCGGACATCCTTTAGCGGCATTGCCCCAGCCCGCCATCACGCGCGATCAGTTTGCCGCGGACTACGGAATCGATCCGCAGCGTGAGTGGATTGCTCTCTTGCCGGGCAGCCGGCGTGGCGAGGTTTCGCGCATCTTTCCCGAGCTGCTGAAAGCAGCGCAACTTCTAGGCCCAGAATACGTTTATATAGTGCCGGTAGCTTCAACGCTCGATATCCAATGGATGACTACCTTTCTGCATAGCCACACCGATCTCGCCATTACGTTTACCAAAGATGCTCGGGCCACGCTGCATCACGCGCGCGTAGCCGCGGTGGCCAGCGGAACCTCAACCTTGGAGGCAGCGCTGATCGGCACACCGTTCGCCATGGTGTACAGGGTCGCTCCGCTCACCTGGACCTTCGGCCGCCGTCTAGTAAAGGTGGATCGATTCGCCATGGTGAACTTGATCGCCGGGCA
This sequence comes from uncultured Acidobacteriaceae bacterium, assembly GCA_963696575.1. GTDB lineage: Bacteria > Acidobacteriota > Terriglobia > Terriglobales > Acidobacteriaceae > DASRAA01. The sequence continues at coordinate 480,061 of CAVOKT010000002.1, read as the reverse complement.
CGATGTCGTACCCGAGCTGGTGCAAGACGCCTTCACCGCAGAACAAGTCGCCGCGGAGTTGCGGAAGATCTTGCCGGAAGGCAGCGCGCGCGACGTCATGCTGCAGGGCTTTGACGAAGTGCGTCACAAGTTACGCTCCTCGGGCACCGAGGGTAGCGCTAGTAACCGCGCGGCCCGTGCCGTACTTACCGTTCTGGGACAGACATCGTGAAGACGTGGCCCGCAACCTTTCTTGTGGATTTTTCATCATTTATAGTGACCAGAGGGGCAGGAGTTCTCTCCATAATGCACATCACGGCGCGATCTTTGGGGCGCGTGGTTCTCGTCCTCACTCTGGCGGCTCTGGTTCCGGCTTCCTATGCTGCTGAAAAGCAGCGCATTCAGGTCGACAATTACGTCATTCAGGCGGTTGTCTCTCCCCAGACTCATCAAATCCAGGCGATCGCGCGGGTAAAATTCACCGCTCTCGACGACATCAGCATCGCGACTTTTGAGCTTCACAACGCTTTGCGTCCTACCCGTGTGCTCGACGCAGAAGGCCAGACACTTTCGGCGGAACGCATCAGCCAGGATTCCAGCGTACGCATTTCTCTGCCCAACGGCCTCTCCAAAGGCGCCAGCTCTACTTTGACGTTTGAATACGAAGGCGCAATTCAGTCTGCGGACGACAGTCCAGTGCAGGGACTGAAGCTGGCCTACATTGGCGATCCGATCACCTATCTGCTCTACGCCGGCGCGTGGTTTCCCATGGTCGGTTACGGCACCGATCGCTTCAGTTCGAACATCAGCATCAGCGTTCCCACGGGTTATACCGTGATCGGTAGCGGCAAAGAAACCACCGGCACCATGCCATCGATGGGAGAGGCCGAGAGCGAAGCGCCTAAGTCTCCTCGTCCCGGCAGCAAGAAGGGTACGGCAGCTTCTACCCCGATTAAGCTCACCATCCCTGCAGGAAACTCGACCTACACATTTTCTTACGACAAGCAAAGCTTCCCAGGATCCATCTTCATAGGAAAGTATGAGCAGACGAAGAGTTCAGAGGGCGGCCTCGACATTTCGGTTTACACCTCTCCTCAGAACAAACCGCTGGCGCAGGCATATGCTGACGCTGCAGGGAAAGCATTCTTCTATTTCACTTCATCCTTCGGCCCGGCATTCAGCGGCAAGTTGAACGTCGTCGAGATCCCCAACGACACTGTGCCCTCGGCATGGGCGCCTGAAATCGCCGCAATCGCCTCGCGGGCTTTTGTCCCCAAAGTGAACTACCGCCTGCTGGCCAACACCATCGCGCACCAATGGTGGGGAACCATGGTGAGCCCGAAGACTCGGGATGACTGGTGGATCGACGACGGCTTCGCACGCTACTCCGAGGCCCTCTACGTACTGCACTCGGCTGGATCTGCGGCATTCGAAGAAGTGACCAAGGATATGGCAGTGGGGGCCCTCGCTTACATCAACGTTCCGCTGTCGCAGGTGGGCAAGCTGGACGTGTTCTCGCCCGAATTTCAGTCGCTCGTGACCGACAAGGGAGCCAGCATCTTAAACATGCTGCGCTGGGTAATTGGCGACCAGGCGTTCGACAAGACGATGCGCGATTTCCTCGCCAAATACTCGGGCAAACCCGCTACCGTTGACGACCTTCGCAAAGTCGCTGAGCAGGACTCTGGCCAGCAGCTTACTTGGTTCTTTACCCAGTGGCTCGACTCCACTGGCGCGCCTGAATTCAAAACGAAATACACCATCTACCGCACCCAGAAGGGCTTCCGCGTGGTCGGTGAAATCCAGCAGGACCTCGACCTCTTCCACATGCCGGTGGAATTGAAGATCGATACCGACGGCAAATCCGAAACCAAGCGCATCGAAGTTTCCGGCACCGATTCCGCATTTGCGGTCGAAACGTTCGGCAAGCCCCGCAAGATCACCGTCGATCCCAATAATCGCGTACTGAAGAACTCACCCGAATTGCAGGTGCGTACCTCGATCGTCCGCGGACAGCAGGATGTCGAGCAAGGCGACCTGACCGAGGCGCTCAAGGAATTTCAGAAAGCACTCGAAGTTAACCGCAACAGCTCTCTGGCGCATTACCGCATCGCCGAGGTGTTTTTCCTGCAGCACAACTACCAGTCGGCAGCGAACTCGTATCGCGAGGCCCTCAACGGCGACGGCGAACCCCGATGGACGGAAGTCTGGAGCCACATCCAATTGGGCAAGATATTTGACCTCACCGGATCGCGCGAGCGCGCCAGCAACGAGTATCGCCAGGCGCTGCAGACCAACGACAACACCGCGGGCGCGCTCGATGAGGCCCGCAAATACCTACAGGCTCCGTTTACTCCGAAAAGCGCACCCAGCGGTCAATAGGCGCTCAGTGCGCAAACTTCAGGCCGCTCAACTTCACTTGCGCGGCCTTCTCTTTTGCGACACCGTGTGACATGAGCAGCACCTGAAATGTTTCCCCCATGCTCTCCGGACTGATCAGGTGCTTAAGTTGGAGTGCTACCTTGGCGCGTTCCTGCGGCAGCTTGCAATCCTGAAACGCATCGGCGAATTGCGTTTCTTCCCCAATGCCCATCAGAAATTGCGACTGCGTCAGCAGTGCCATCGGCTCAAGCCCGTGCTCGACCCCACGCGAGCGAAGAGCCGTGAAGTTCACGTGCGCCGTGATGTCCTGCTCGCCCGGAGCCTCATACGGTGACGAACTCGCCCGATGACGCCGGTAAGTCATCAGAGTGTCCCGGTGACGCCCCGCAAGCTGCTCTTCCCGCGTGTAGCCGTAATCAATCAGGACGACGAAACCGCGCTTGGCCTCAAACGTTGCTGCTATGCGGTCCATCCACGGCAGCGAAGCCAACGGAACCTCCACCCGCTGTCCCGGCTCGGGATGAACACCGTAGCGGTCGAGAAAATTCAGTTCCACCGACGATGGTGGAATGAACTCTTCACCGAGTCGGCCGCCGTCCTCCACCACCCGCACCGATCCGCGATGATCGACAATCTCGACCGGCAGCGCGTCGAAAAACTCATTGGCAAACACAATGAGATGCTCGCCGGCAGAAGACGCTGCTGCTTCCAGCGTCTCGAAGATCGCTGCCCTACCGCTCGCAATGTGGTCGGACAGGCGTTCTCGCAGGCGGTCCCGAAATCTGGCCGATTGCTCCACTAGTTCGTAGTGCAGGGCGGGTGCGAACTTGGGAAACTGTTTTGCCGACCAGTCGAGCACGTCTGCAGCAAACAATCCGCGGCCAGGACCGAGCTCAATCACATTGATTCGCTCCGGCGAATCGAGAACCCGCCACATCTCCTCGAACTGGCGCGCCAGCAGTCTCCCAAACACCGCGTGAACATCGCTCGACGTGTAGAAGTCTCCCGCCTTGCCAAACTGCTCACTCGAGCGCGAGTAATAACCCAGCTCAGGATGGTAGAGGCAAAGCTCCATGTAACGCGAGAATGCCATCGGCCCATCGCGGCGTATCTCGTCCACGATGAGCTGACGAAGGCTCACAACTTGCCCTCACGCTCCATTTGCTGATGTTCCTTGCGATGTTGCGGTGTGCGGATGAACATCTCGACCAGGTAGTCGTGCAGGCAATCGAAGATTTGTCGCTGGAAGGCCCACTCGAATTGCGCGTCGTCGAGATCGCGCGGGTGCAATTCGAAGTAGTAGATGTGGACTGGAGGATCAGAGAAGCGCGGCCGAATGATCACCTCGACCGACTCGCCCTTGTCGCGCGCATCAAATTCGACGAGTGGATGCTCGTAGAGCCGAAGCTGCTGTTGCACGCGCGCCAGCCGGTCCGAAGTCATCCCGCGATTGTAGACGACCTCGCTCTACTCGTACCGTAACGCCTCGATGGGATCCAACCGCGAGGCTTTGATGGCCGGAAGCATTCCGCTGATCAGGCCCACCAACCCCAGGATGATCGTCGCCGCTACCACCGTCACTGGGTCGATAATCAGGCGGATGTCGGCCGCCTCGGCGTTCTTCGCCAGTGCGCTGTAAAAGGTAATGCGCCCGGCAAAAATCGAGACAGCATAGGCCAGAACAATTCCCGCGATACCGCCAACCGCGGTAATCGTCAGAGCTTCGGCGAGAAACTGGAAGAGGATATCGCGCCGGCGTCCGCCCAGCGCCTTTTCGACGCCGATCTCGCGCGTACGCTGCGTCACCGACACCAGCATGATGTTCATCAAGCCGACTCCGCCAATGCCCAGGGTCAGCGTCCCAATGAACCCCAGCAGGATCTTGAGTCCCATGGTGATGACCTGGAACTGGTGAAGCTGTTTCATCATGTTGAAGACGTTCACAGCGCGCTTGTCGTCGGGCTTGAACTGGTACTGGTCGGCGAGAACTTGACGCACCTGCCGCTCGACTTGTTCGAATTGGTCGCCCTCGTACGCCACCCAGATGCCATCAAGATAGTGGGTGTTCTTCAGGTCGCCCATGGTTGAGAACGGAATCTCAATTACCCGGTTCACGCCGTCGTCGCCTTCCTGCATGCGCGCCGCCAGTACACCAATCACCTTGAAGCTGACACCATCGATTCGGATGTACTGTCCGAGGGCGAATTGTCCGGAAAACAGCTTGGTCTTGGTCTCGGAACCGATCACCGCCACGCGCGCCTTGGCTTCTTCGTCTTCTTCGGTGAAGAACTGTCCTTCGCCGATGCGCATGGCCTGGATTTTGAACATGCTGGGGTAAACACCTTCAACGTTGAAGTTGTAGCTCCGGACGTCGTACTGCACCGTCGACTGCTTATAGGCCGCGGGAGAGATGCGGCGTACCATCGGCGCAGCATTCACGATGCGATCGACGTCGTCCATGGTGAAACGAATCTGGGTGCCGGCCTTCTGTCCACCCGCCTGCTGCGAGGTACGCCCGGGAAAAATGCCGATGATGCGCGTTCCCCATTGCGCAAAGATGGTCTCGATGGCCCGACCGAAGCCGTTGCCGTATGCCAGCAGGAGCACCACCGTTGCGATCCCCCAGGCCATTCCGAGCATGGTCAGGGTGGTGCGGCGGCGGTTGAACCGCATCGCCTCGTAGGCTTGCGAAAGTATATCGGCGACCATAGCTATTCCGACCTCAGAGCGTCTACCGGTTGAAGTATGGCGGCCTTGCGTGCAGGATACAATCCCGCCACGGTACCTGCGATTGCCAGCGTTCCGATTGCCAATGCCGCCGACATGAAGGACATGGTCGGGGGATCAAAGCCGGGCGCGCCTCCGGCCATTCCGCTCAATCCGGCCATGAGAATCGCCGCGCCGCCCATTCCAATGGCGCCGCTGATCAACGTTAGAAACGCGCCTTCCAGGAAAAACTGCAGCAGGATGCTGCGATTGGTGGCGCCCAGGGCCTTGCGCAACCCTATTTCGCGGGTGCGTTCGCTGACCGCTACCAGCATGATATTGATGATGCCAATAGCCCCGAGAGCCAGCGTAACCAAGCCCACTCCGCCGAGAAAAATGTCCATTACGTCGAAGATCTTGCCCACAGCCTCGGCGTTCTTGACCGTGTCCCAATCTTCGAAGGCGTCTTCGTTGTGCCAGTCGAAGCCATGGTTGCGGGCGACGATCTTGCGGACTTCCTCCCGCGCCAGCAGGTGCTCATCGCGCACCCTGGGACGATAGTTCAAGAACGAAATCGCATTTTCTTCCCGATCGGCTTTAAGCGGGAAGAACTGGTGCATCATGCTGTAGGTCAGGAACACTCGGTTGTTCGTCGAGTTATCGTCGCCATGGCCTACACGCTGCACCACTCCAACCACCTCGAAACGGACGTCATTCAGCAGAATCGAGTTCCCTACCGCTGTGCGGCCTCCCGGAAAAAGGTTCTTCAGCATCTCGTCGCCGATGACGCACACGAAACGCTTCTGTGATTCGTCGCCATCATTCAGCCACCGCCCCGCCGCCAGAGGAAGATAGCGGATGGTGTTGAAATGCGGGGGAATCCCTACCACCTGTCCGTTGGTGTTGCCGTACTCACTGACTTCACGAATGTCATTCCGCTGCAGCACCGGTGCAACAGCGCGCACATGCGGAGCCTCACGCTGGATGTCCAGGTAGTCCTGGTAGGTCAACTTGTAGGGATGGCCGGAACTCATATTTCCCGCCACCGCCGGAGCCCGGCCGGGAAACATGAACATGATGTCTTCACCCAGCGAGTTCAGTTCCTTGCGATTGCCCGACCGAAAGCCCTCGCCCAGGCCCACCAGCAGCAGCAACGAACCTACACCCCAGGCGATCCCGAACATGGTCAGGAACGAACGCAGCTTGTGCGCCCAGAGGGTGCGTAGCATCTGCCGTAGGATTTCGAAAAATATCATCGCTGGACTGCACCCTACCCTAATGATGCATACGAATGTGGAAGCGGGTTGGTTCCCCGGAGTTACCGGCGCCAAAAGTAACTCTCGACCCTCCCATTAGACACCACAACCTTTGTAATGGAAGCAACTTAGACAAGATTCGTGATGAATCGCCGATTCCTGCTGACGGTCCGATGAATGTTGAGGAAATTGGCACCTCGATGCGGCAAAACCGCCCGAGATTGGTTATCATGGATACACCGCAACAGGTGCCCATCCACCCAAGGTGTACGCCTGCTGCAAATCACCAGAAACTAAATCACCAGAAACAAGGAGTTAAGAAAAATGGCGAAAGCAACCCGGGCTACCGACAACACGACCCCAAAGAAACGTACCACCAAGGCCAAAGTCTCGGCTTCGAATGGCACAGAAGTGGTGGAGACGTTGACTACACCCGCTCTTGCTCAACAAACCAAGTCATCGGCCTCGATTGAGGAAAAGATCCGCGCTCGCGCTTATGAGCTGTTCCTTCAGCGTGGAGGTCACGGCGGCTCTCCTGAGCAAGATTGGCTCCAGGCGGTTGCCGAGGTTCACGGTCAGCAGGTCGCATAAGAAAGCCTCGACTGATTTGCGGTTTGTAATGCTTATTCCCACCCTGCGACGGCCGGTTTTCAGCACTCGTTTCGCGGGTCAGCCGATTCTGCGGGCAAAATTCAATTATGAACAATGCAATCATGGGAGTCGTACCCTTGAGGTGCGGCTCCCGTATCTTACTCGCGATTTCCGGACGCGGCGGCGTAGCGAAGTCGTCACAGCGCATTCGACGTGATCCGAATCACCTAGCTTCGGGTTGCGAAACGCAGTATCCTTACGGCAATGGAGACCGGCGATGTGTCTTTGCTGGGTACGTCGAGGCTGCGTCCACGAGGTTTCTAGTCGTATGTCAGTGCAGGGCAAGCAGGTATTTGCGCTTTGGCGCAGTCATCGTCGTGATCGTGGGTGCGTTGAGTTATCTCGCCTACACCGGTGTGCGCGACAGCAAGAGTTATTACGTCACCATCAAGGAACTCAATGGCATGGGCTCCGATGCCTACAGCAAGCGGCTACGGGTCGCCGGCAATGTCGCCCCCGGATCGATCAAGCGTCAGGGAACCCACCTGGAGTTTCAGCTTGTCGAAGAAGGCCGCATGATTCCCGTGGTTTATGCCGGCAGCGAAGCTCCCCCCGACACCTTCAAAGACAATGCTCAGGCTTTGGCGGAAGGTAAATATGGCCACGATGGCGTGTTTCATGCTACCAATATCCAGGCCAAGTGCGCTTCCAAGTACGCTCCCAAGCAGCCAGGGCAGGCGGGAGCGGCTCCCGCGATGGGCGAGAATCCCCAGAAAGCCGAGTTGACCACCAAGCCAGGCGCCCAGGGCCAGTAGATTGCCGCCAGCCGGCCACACGGCAACGCAACCCATGACAGGCACACCCGACCTCTACCAGCCAGCCTGTCATCGTCCTGCAAAAACTGGTTAAGTTCTTTGGGCGATTTGCCGCCCTGCGGGACATTTCAGACAACTTCGCGCCAGGCCGGCTGTATGTCGTCGTCGGCGACAATGGCGCCGGGAAAAGCACGCTGTTGCGAGTGATCGCCGGACTCATGCAGCCCAGCCAGGGTTCTGTGACGCTCTTGGGCGCTGCAAGAGTTCGCGATGTCGCCCACCGCATCGGCTACATGGGACACGCTCCACTCCTCTACGACGAGCTGAGCGGCATGGAGAATCTTCGTTACTTCGCAGGCTTGTACGGCTTGCAGGATGACGACCTGTGCAGCGGCGCAATGCGCCAGGTCGGGCTCGATCCCAGCCTCGAGCGCCGCGTGGGACAGTACTCACAGGGCATGCGTCAGCGGCTGTCTCTCGCCAGAGCAGTCCTGCACGATCCGGACCTGATGCTGCTCGACGAACCGTTCTCTAACGTGGATGTCCATTCCGCCCGCGAGATGGCGGCAATCCTGGGCCGCGTTCGTGACCGAGGGAAGACGATTCTTCGTCGTGACCCATCAGGCCCCGCTCATGGAATCGGTGGCGGACGAGTTTGTCCATATGTCGGCGGGCCAGATTGTCCAACGCGAATCTCTCGTGCGGAGTAGCCCGCCCATTTCCAGCACCGCGGGGAACGCGCGATGACCTCCTTCACCGTGACCCGGACAACCTTGCTGAAAGACCTCCGCATGGAGTGGCGCTCCAAAGACGCCATCAACTCCATGCTGTTCTTCTCGCTGCTGGTGGTCGTGATTTTCAGCTTCGCCTTCAATCCGACCGCTGAAGAGTCCCGGCTAATCGCCGGCGGCTTGATTTGGGTGTCGTTCCTCTTCGCGGCGGTGGTCGCGCTCAACCAGACTTGGGCGCGCGAACTGCGCAACCAGGTGCTGGACGCGTACCGCGTGTCGCCGGCTCCGCCTAACGCACTGTTCCTGGCGAAGGCGATGGGAAACTTTCTCTTCGTTATGGTCCTGGAAGCCCTGATGACACCGCTGTTCGTTGTGTTTTACCAATTGCGTTCGATCGGACCAGTGTGGCAGCTCGTCGTGGTCGCGCTGCTGGGAACCTGGGCGTTAGTGGTCAATGGAACATTCTTCGCCGCTATGTCAATTCGCACCCGCAACCGCGAGATCATGTTGCCGCTCATTCTGTTCCCTATCTCGATTCCGGCCTTGCTCGCCATGGTCGACGCCACCACCGGGATTCTGACAGGCGAATCCTCCCCCGATTTCTGGATCAAGTTGTTGCTGGTTTACGATGTCATCTTCACAGCAACTTGTCTGCTTCTCTTTGAAAGTGTGTTAAACGCTGAATGAAATCTGTCATTTGGATCTTCGTACTCATTACACGTGGCGCTGCTGGGATTTGGCTTGTACCAGGCGCTGGTGGTGGCTCCCACGGAGCAGACCATGGGCGATGTGCAGCGCATCTTCTACTATCATGTGCCCTCCGCATGGACGGCGTTTCTGCTGTTCTTCGTGAACTTCATCGCGTCGATCGTTTACCTGTGGAAGCGCAGCGCCGGCGAGCGATGCTATCGCGGTGGCGTCGGCCGAGGTGGGAGTGGTGTTCTGCACCGTTGTGCTCATCACCGGACCGATCTGGGCGCGACCCGTGTGGGGCATCTGGTGGACATGGGATGCGCGGCTGACGACGACGCTGGTGCTATGGCTGATTTACGTCAGCTACCTGGTGCTGCGACGGTTCGCCGCGGGCAGCCAGACGCAAGTGCTGTCGGCGACGCTGGCGATTTTTGGCTTTGTGGATGTGCCCATCGTGTTCATGGCGATCCGCTGGTTCCGCACCCAGCATCCGTCGCCGGTGATTGGCGGAGGCGAGGGTTCAGGACTCGATCCCACAATGTGGCATGCCGTGCTGTGGAACTGGCTGGCATTCTCATGCCTGGCGCTGTTGCTGGTGGTGGTTCGCTATCGTCTGCAGCGGATGGAAGAAACAGTGGAAGCCGCGCACGCCCAACTGGCGCTGCAGGGAGGCGCGCGATGACCGGGCCGGTAGCGTTGAAGGCGGCTTATATCGCCACGTGGGTAATCCAGTTGGGATACCTGGCCTATCTGTTAAGCCGGTATCGCCGGGTGCGCGATGAGATGAAGGATCTGCAAGCGGTCTTCGTGAGGCGACCGGCGTGAGCAGCGAAAAGGGTCCCGTTCTGCGGTTCATTGCCGCGGCCAACTTCATTTTTTGCGGATTGTTCGTGCTCTTCAGCCTGCCGTTTTTCTGGCGCCAGGTAGAAGTCTTGCGAACCTGGCCCGAAACCCAGGCACAGGTGCTGCGCAGCGAAGTCGTGAGCCAGCCACCGCAGGGCCACGAAATTCTCTACCGCGCCAAATTGCAGGTGCTGTACACGGTTGGTGGAAGTCCCATCACTTCCGATCTCACCAGCTTCGAAAGCACGAACTACGAAGCCACCCTGCAGCGGACAGCGCAGTTCCCTGTCGGCAGCCACCACGCCGTTCGCTACGACCCAGCGAATCTCACGCAGGCACGCATCGGCGCCGGCTGGAACCGGACCTATTTCGCGTTGCCTCTCATCATTCTCACCATGGGCGCGGTTTTCGCTCTGATCGGCTCAGTTCTGCTGGCGATTGCCAAGGCCACAGCGTAGAGCGGAAGAGCAACCGCAGTATTCAGCAGGCCAGATGATGCGCTTGTAAGTCCAATGGGGAGACATGGATACGTGTAACTACCTTTAGAATCAACTCTTACAAACAATTTCCTCCCAACCCATTGATTCTAAACAACCGTGAATCAGCAAATTCCCCAAATCGAAATCCCCGTCGCGATCGATCTTACCGGTTATTTAGCTAGCAACACCTGCGGGACGTCGGTAGACAGATCGGACCTTATAGCTACCAACTGCGAGCCCTCACCTGATTTTTCCCATAGCCTTTATTATTAGAAGAAACAAGAACTCCGTGTCCTCCGTGGTGAAAACCTTCGCCGGATTCGCGTCCTTAATTTCGACGGAACTTTCCGCCTGCTTCGGGTGAAATACTAATGAACACGACTTCAGCTTCCTCGCCGAGGTGGCGTTGCTGACCGAGCAGACCGACGAACAGCTCCTGGCACTGGCGCTGGACGGAAACGAAGACGCCTTCACCGCCCTCTATCGGCGAAGGCAGGGCTCTGTCTATCGTTTCGCCTTGCACATGAGCGGATCGCAACAAACCGCCGAGGAAGTGACGCAAGACGTATTCATGTTCCTCTTGCAACGCGGCCGCGGCTTTGATCCGACGCGAGGTGCCGTGGGTGCTTATCTTTTTGGAGTGGCACGAAATTACGTTCGGCGCGCGATGGAGAAGAGTCACACCGAAGCGATTATGACGACTCCCGCCACGGAAGACGATCCGGAGCTCGTGACCGACTCTGATCCCGTGGATGGCATCGCCCGGGGTCAGACGTCGAAGGCCATTTGGAAGGCCGTGCTGTCGTTGCCGGAGCATTACCGCGAGGCCGTGGTGCTTGTGCGATCTGCAGGAATTGAGCTATGCCGAAGCAGCTGAGGCGCTGGGTTGCGCCATAGGCACGATTCGCTCGCGTCTCCATCGCGCCCACGAGATGCTGATGAGAAAGCTGCAAAACTCCGCTCCCGCTTTGGCCGGGTTTTCGGGTGATGCCGCGAGGTGTTTGTCATGACATGCCATGAATTTATTGAAGCAGCCGAATTTCTGACTCCTTCCGAGTTGGGCCTCATGGAAGCCGAGAACGTGCAGGTCTCGGCCCATGCCCGCGAGTGCAGCGGTTGTGGCGAATGGCTGCAGTCGCAGCTGCTTCTGGGCAGCGCCCTCCAAGTGTTGCGGACCAGTACGGCTCAGCGTGAAGCTGGCCCTGAGGTTGAACGTGCGGTGCTGCAGGCCTTCCGGGCTCAGGACTTTGAACCGATTGCCGGCGTGGCTGCAGATCGCGCCGCCCCCGCAGTATGGAAGCTCAGCCGCTTCTTCGAGGTCGGCGCCTATGCTGCCGTGGCCGCCGCTCTGGTCGTCGGGATCTTTCTTGGAGCGCAGATGTGGCGCGACCGCCAGGCTCCGCCGATCGCGGGCTCAAGTACAGGTCGCCGCGCCCGACGTGACCACTCCCGCCGCCGGCCTCAAACCGTCTGGGAATGTTCGGTCGGCGAAGACTGAAGTAGCGCCGGTCACAGTCGCCAGCCGCTCGACTCAACGACGCTACAGCACCAAGCGATTTCAACCCGTCAATGCACATCGGACGCGCGGCGTCGGCTGTCGACAGGCAAGGATTTGTAGCACTGATGTTTTGTGATCCTTTGATCTGCTCCGGCGAAGAACAGGTCATTCGCATGGAATTGCCGGCAAGGGCGCTGGCGCTTCGGATGGCAACGGCAATCAGCCCGTGATAGCCGACGTGGTTATCGGAGAAGACGGTCTGGTTCGCGCCATGCGAATCGTGAATTAGAAAATTGAAGATTGCGCAGACTCGAGGCTGAACCTATGAACTCTATCGGAATACAAATGCGTTACACCGCAGCTTCCATCGCTTCTGGCGCTGGCGACGGCGACCCTGGCCGTTGGGCAATCGGCGCCACCGCCTGCCCCGCCCCCGCACGACATGATGATGCGTGGTCCTGGCGGAGACATGATGCACGGTGAATTCGGCGAGGGCAAGACCGTGACCGGTGCTCCGGTCAGCGGCGACTTCATCGTCAGCCGCGACACTACCTTGGCCGACGGCAACCGCATTCACCATGAATCGCAGTCGAAGGTCTATCGCGACTCCGAGGGCCGGATTCGTCGCGAAATTGGCGTGGATTTGGCGACCCCCGCCACCGGCGCTGTGAAGACGTAGCCTGGTGATCATCGTTGATCCTGTGGCTGCCAAGCGCTACATGTTGAACCCCGACAACAAGACCGCGCACGAAATGCCGATGCATGGCCCCAGGCACGATGGCGAGGCGCGCCAGGAACGCCTGAACGCCGCCGGTCTTCCCAACGATCCGGGCAACGTCAGCCAGCTGGATCTGGGAACCAAAACGGTGAACGGACTTCAATCGCAAGGCGTGCGTGTGACCCGTACCATTCCCGCCGGCGCCATCGGCAACGACAAGCCGATCGAAGTCGTCACCGAACGCTGGTTCTCTCCTGATCTGCAGATTGCGGTGATGACGGTACATACCGATCCTATGATGGGCACCGTCACCACGAAATTGGTTAATGTCACCCGCGGCGAGCCCGACGCTTCCCTCTTTCAGGTTCCGTCCGACTATAAAATCGAGGTTGGCAAGCCCAATGACCTCATGTACATGCCAATGAAGCCCTAAAGTCGATTCGTCATTTCAATTCAGCGGAAACCCCATGGGTTTCCGCTTTTTTGTTGTTTCCGTAGGTTCTGCTACCAGGAGCGCCAGATATACGCGGAACGATCTCCCATGCAGATCCTTCCGCTGCCTTTTCAGGCAACGCAAAATCTACAGCGATTTGACAATCGTCCGCCGCAAACTGGCGTACAATTCTGGCCACAGTGCGCAATCGGAGTCGCGCTCTGGTGGCTGCGTGTTACGGCTCAATCCAGCTCGGGTCACAACGCTCCTACTTCTCTTCGCCCCAACTGTGTGCCTCGGCCAAGGCGTACCCTCGAACCGTCAGACGAGTGCTGAGATCCTGGTACAGGTCGCCTTTCAAGACGACCATTCCGCCAGCGACCAGATACGCGTGGAGTTGCGAAATGACACAGACGTCCCTGTGGCCGAGACGTTTACCAATTCCAATGGACGGGCTTCGTTCCACGTGGCCTCGTCCGGGCAGTACCGTGTGCTGGCTTCAGGAATTTCCATTCAGGGCACGGCTTCAGAGAGTGTTCGCATCGACGAGATGGACAAGAGCAAGTCCGTCATCCTGCATGTCACCAGCAAGAGCGACAGCGCTTCCGCTTCGGCTCCAGCTCCTGCTACCACCAAGCCCAATAACCGGCAAGTGACTTCCGCCGCTGAGTTGCGCGTCCCTTCCGAAGCCAAGAAAGCCTTTGGCAAAGGCATGGATGCCTGGCAACGCAACGACTATCCCAAGGCAGCCGAGCTGTTCGAGAAAGCGGTCGCCATCTATCCTCAGTACGACACCGCCTTCAACAACCTCGGCGTGATGTATTACGAGATGAACCAGACGGCCAAGGCTCGCGCCGCCTTTGAGCAGTCGGTCAGCTTGAACGACCGCAACGCCGACGCCGACCGGAACCTGGCTCGCATCCTGCTCCACGACGGAAACTCCGTGCGCGCCGAAGCTTTGCTGAAAAAGTCGTTGATCGTTGAGCCGCTGAACCCGGTCACTCTGACCCTCATGTGTGTGGCGGAAGTTCAGTCCGGAGATGACGAAGGTGCTCTGCTGACCGCCCGCAAGGTTCACCAGCTACCCCATGAGGGATACGCGGTCGTGCACTATGTCGCCGGTCAGGCATTCGAACGCGAAGGCCAGCCCCAGAGCGCTTACGCCGAGTACGAAACTTACCTGCACGAGAGTCCTAACGGCCCCGAAGCCAGCCAGGTCAAGAAGCGCCTTGAACCGGCTAACCGCTACCAGCCGCCCTGCTCCCCAGTAACCTCCCCGCTCGCAAGCCACTGCGTCGTCAAACGAACCTGCCCCCGCACCAACTCGCCTGCTGTATCCTAGATAAACTTCGATGATGACCAAACTTTGTCTCGCCCTCCTGCTGCTTTGTCTAGCCAACATTTCCGTCGCTGCCGACAAACCAGCCGAAATCCACGGCGGCAACGGAGTCGTTTTGCCTCCCCGCCGCCGACCGAAGTCGAACCGGTCACCGAGACGATCCACGGAGTGACGATCACCGACCCCTACCGCTGGCTGGAAGACTCAAAGAGCCCCGCCACCCGCGCATGGCTCGCCACCCAGATGAAGTACACCGAGGACTACCTCTCGCAGGTGAAGATTCGTCCGGAAGTCGTCAAGCGCCTGACCGAACTGATGCATGTCGAGAGTTATGGCATTCCCCTCGAGCGCGGCGGCAAGTACTTCTTCAAAAAGCGCCTCGCCGAAGAAAATCAAGGATCGATCTATCTTCGCGAAGGCCTCAAAGGCAGCGACGACAGCCTGATCGACGCCACCAAGTTAAGCGCCGACCAGAACACTTCCGTCAACGTCGCCGACGTCTCCAAAGATGGCAATCTGCTGGTGTACGACATTCGTGAAGGCGGGGCCGACGAGCAGTCCGTTCATTTGCTCGATGTGAAATCGCGCCAGCCGCTCGCCGACGTTTTGCCTCCAGCGCGCTACGCGGGCGTCAATCTCAGTCCCGACGAGCAGGGTCTCTACTATGCCAAGTTCGAGCCTACCGGGTCGCTGGTGTTCTACCACAAGCTTGGCACACCCGTTTCAGCCGACCCTCTGATCTTCGGGAAGACATTCAACGGCGAAACCTTCGGTCCCATGGACCTTATCTATCCCGA
Source organism: uncultured Acidobacteriaceae bacterium (assembly GCA_963696575.1). Classification (GTDB taxonomy): domain Bacteria; phylum Acidobacteriota; class Terriglobia; order Terriglobales; family Acidobacteriaceae; genus DASRAA01. The sequence goes on along the minus strand of CAVOKT010000002.1, from coordinate 464,801 downwards.
GGTGACGGAGAACGGCCGCTATCTGCTCGTCCATGTAAATCACGGAGTCCCCGCCAAACGCGTTGACATTTACGCCAAAGACCTGCGCACTCCCGATGCACCCATCCGCCCGATCATTCATGGCATCGATAGCCGTTTCGCGCCGGAAAACTACGGCGACGATCTCTACGTCCTCACCGACTACCAGGCTGAAAATTATCGCGTTGTAAAAATCAAGCTGAGCGATCCTGCGCCTGAGCACTGGGAAACCATCGTGCCCGAAGGTAAGGACGTCATTGAGTCGATCTCCATCGTCGGCGGCAAGCTCTTTGCCACCGGCCTCCACGACGTCATCACCGAAACCCTGATCTACACGCTCGCCGGCAAGCCCGTGGGCAAAATCGCCTATCCCACGCTGGGAGCGGCCTCCGCTATGTACGGCCGCCAAACCTCGCACAACAGTTTCTACAGCTTCGAGTCTTTCAACCTCCCGCCCGCGATTTATCACTACGATGTGGACTCCGGCAAAACCGAGGTCTTCGCCAAGCCGCACGTTCCCTTTGACTCCGCGCAGTACGAAGTCTCGCAAGTGTTTTACAACTCGAAAGACGGCACGCGCGTGCCCATGTTCGTTTCCTCCAAAAAAGGACTGAAACACGACGGCACCGTTCCTACCCTGATCTTTGCCTACGGAGGATTCAACGTCAGCCTGCCTCCTCACTGGGATCCCGAATACGCGTGGTGGATGGAGCAAGGCGGCTTCTTCGCCCAGCCCAATCTGCGGGGCGGAGGCGAGTACGGCGAAGCCTGGCATAAGGCCGGCATGTTCGAGAAAAAGCAGAACGTCTTCGACGACTACTTCGCTGCCGCTGAATACCTCATCGACAACAAGTACACTTCGTCCCCGCACCTCGCGGTTCGCGGACGCTCCAACGGCGGACTCCTCATGGGCGTCGCCATGACCCAGCGGCCCGAGTTATTCGGCGCCATCTGGTGCGGTTATCCCCTGCTCGACATGATCCGCTTCCAGAACTTCCTGGTTGGACGCTGGTGGACCGCCGAATATGGCTCCTCGGAAAATGCCGACCAGTTCCCGTACCTGCTGAAGTACTCGCCCTATCAAAACGTCAAGCCGGGCACGAAGTATCCCGCCATCATGTTCAACACCGGCGACTCGGATACTCGCGTCGATCCCTTGCACGCCCGCAAGATGACCGCTTTGATGCAGGCCGATACCGGAAGTGACCGTCCCGTGCTCCTGCACTACGAGTTGAAGGCCGGACATAGCGCCGGCGTTTCCATCACGCAACTGGTCAATGACACCGCCGACGAGCTGTCATTCTTGTGGAACGAAACCAGCGGCAAGTAGCGCCGGTGATTCGGATATTGTCATCACGAGGTCGCCCGCCCCATTGGCTTGCCATCGCAAGGTAGCCATGACGACCAAGGGATTACCCTCCCGACTCTTCCCGAGCTTGTTGGGGCGGAGCCTGCAAAGTCGCTCCAACCTGACCCTAACCCCAACCCTTGTAACATTTGTTCCACATCCCGAACCTCGCACGTCGGTTGTCACTCGCTGACGTGACCTCTCTCACTGAGTTTTCCCTGCGTTTGGACGAACCTCATATTGCAGGCATTTTGGCTGGCTTCCCGCAATCACCGGCCGAAATTGATTGAGGAGAGCTTAAATGTCATACGTAGTTCGCGTTCTCATGACCGAAGAAGAGGTAATGGATCAGAAGTCCGGCATCGGCGGCGACCTTCATGTTGACGGTCAGTACCAGTTCAACAATCTGGAAATCGCGCGCGAAGCGGCGCAAGTCGCGTGCAATGCCGCCGCCAAATTGAAACCGCGCCGCAGCAGAACCATGAATGACGACGACTGGACCGAGCACCCCGACCGTTTTTCCGATTAGGAGCCTGCATCGGACGTGCGTCAACGAGACTACCCTGCCCCTTCGGTCGAAGGACTTCTGCACCCGCGACAATCTCAACGATCTGTCATTACGATCGCAGCTAGCATGATCGGAAACTACGGGGTTCTGAAAGCCGACTCGGTTACTAAAGTACATCCCCGTGTACCTTCGTAACTTGCCACGCTTCGCCGCTTCTGCCACGCTGTCACGGTCGATGTCGTGTTGTTCGACTTTGCTGTCCGCCTATCGGGACGGCCTGCCGTACTTGGAGTTGTATGAAGGTTCGTACATGTGACCATCTCAAAGAAGATGGCGTTCCCTGCAGTCTACCCGCACGCCATAGCTTCAACTCGTCCCGCGCCCTGTCCTCACCGATCAATCTCCCACTCCCCAAACAGTCATTCCGACGGGGACGTCCGCGCATAAACCATTGCGGCTCAATGATTTACTTGCAAGTTACACGGGCTCACTACTTTGCGAGCGAAATCATGCCTAAGTGGATGATTCTAAAGACTCCGGGGGGAGGGGGGTGGATAGCTACGCGACCCCAGAAAGAACCTCTACATTTCCCGGTAGTTGAGCAGGCCGGCGCCGATCAGGACGAAGCAGAAGGGCCAGATCCAGGAAGGGATGGCGCGATCTTCCTCGGGAAGCCGGAGCTCGAGCCATCGCGCCCATCCGGCGAAAACGGCGACAACGCCCATGGGAACGTGGGTCAGCTCGACCAGCAAGTTTTCCTTCACGTTGCTGATGGCATGCTGGTGCGTGAGCAGGACCGCTCCTCCCGCGGCGCACATCAACGGGAACACCAGCGCCATGCCGGTGTTGCCGCTTTTCTGCTGGCGGACACGCAGCTCGAAGACGGCGAATCCGACACACACCAGCGCGGCAATGCGGTGCTGGAAGACTTCAGGATCGGCCCAACATGCTCCGAAGCTCTTCCATCCTACCGGCCAACACTCGGTGTCGGCTTGGAGAAAAATGAACATGGCGATGCCGATGAGGAGCAGGGGCCAATACTCCGCCCAGGGAGCTTTGCCAGTTCGCGCCAATAGCGCCAGCAGGCCCATCGCCAGTACCACAAGCCCCATCCAGTGATGGTTCGATTCAGACTCAATCGAGACATTAATGAGGCGTGGAGTGAGTGGGACTCCATCGACGTTGTGGCGCAAGGATTTCTGCGGAGCGGCATCACTGCCGGTCGCCTGCCCAGAAGAGTTCGGACTGGCGGCTTCGGCAACATATTCGTAGGTAAGCCTCGGCAGCTCAGGCCGCATACGCTCGTAAATCTGATGCATGCTCACGGTCTCGCTGACCTGATCGACCGCGGGAGGCTGCGAGGTCAGCGATGCCGCAGTAAGAATCACGGTGATGCCGATTCCGACTTCAGCCTCGATCAGGCGGCGCAATCGCGGCAGCGCGTGCTCCTTCGTGGTATTTCGCAGGAGCAGAAAATTCACGCCGCCGAGGACCAGCAGCGCCCCAAGCATGGTCGCTTTGGCCAGAACCATGACGCCATAAGCCGTACCTAAGACAGCGCCCCACGATCCGATGTAGAGCACGCTCATGATAGTGCCGCTGAGCACCAGGAATCCGACGCTGATCAGCGCCATGCGGGAGAAGCGTTCTGTGATGTACCAGCGCGTTGTGAGGTCCTTCGCGCGGTAGAGCGCGAGAACGAGGAATGGCAGCCCGCCGATCCAGAAGCCGGTGGCCAGTTCATGGACGCTCGACAGCGCGATCAGCAGCGGGCGGCCGGTGAGACGCGAGGCAGCATGATTGGTCATCACCGATGCGCCCATCACGATCACCGCCAGTATCGGCAGCGCCCACTTGGCGATGTTCTTGTTGCCGCTGGCGACCACTGCGGTCATCAACGCCGCGGTCAGCACAATGCAGCCCGAGATAAAGAAGTTGGCGCCGACGACGCCGTCAAATCCGATCTCGGCGGTCGCCATGAGCACAGCCGAATTCACGTACAGGTAGAGCAACTGGACAACGGCCAGGCCGACGGCGCTGATTTGCAGCAGTCTCCACGACGACTTCTGGATTCTTGCGATGCTGTCGGGCGCGGCCGCGGGCGAACTCCGAGCCACCCAAAGCACGAAGAGCACGCCTCCCAGCAGCAGCGACTGGAACACCAGCGTACCGGCGCGCAGCACGACCGACAGAAACGCGAACAGATCGACGAGCTTGAGAAGCATGCGGGCTCAGTTTACCGTGAAGGGAATATTGCCACTGCTCATATGGCCATCGGAGGCCAGCACCTTCCATTGCAGCTTGTAGGCGCCGGGTTGCAGTCCTGTGGCCTGGGCCTGCAGTGTGTCAGGAGTCGCCTGGCCGGTAAGTTCCAGGGTTGATACCTTGCCGTCTGGCGACACCAAAAGTACGCGTGACCGGCCGCCATCGATGCGAACGTTGAACCGCAGATTGATGTCGACATCTGGACCTTTGACCGTCGAGTTCAGCTGCGGTGTTGATTCCATCAGGATGGCGTGCGCCCATAATGACGTTGCTGCGCCCGTAATCAAGAACAGTGCCAACAACGCCGATTTCCAACCACGATGGAACGCTCGATCCACTTCCTTGCCTCCTTGGAAATTCGCCAAAAGGTGTTTCGGCGCAAATTTTGTCGCGTGTTTTAAGGATACGCGCTCGGGCTTGGGCGCTCAACCGTCGGGAGGGCCCTTGCTTGATACCATCTCTACGACGCGGGAACCCGCGAAGTCGGCAGAACATTGTGTGCGAGGAATTGAATTCATATGCAATACCGCAAATTAGGACGCACGGGTTGGTCAGTCAGCGACATTGGATATGGCTTGTGGGGAATGAGCGGGTGGTCGGGCTCAGATGATGAGCAATCGCTGGCCTCGCTGCAACGAGCGGCCGACGCCGGATGCACGTTTTTCGATTCGGCCTGGGGATATGGCGAAGGCAAGAGCGACCAGTTTCTGGGAAAAGTGTTGGCGGCAAATCCGGGAAAGCGTTTGTATGCGGCGTCGAAGGTTCCGCCCAGGAACCTGAAGTGGCCGGCGCTGCCCTCGCATACCTACGACGAAGTCTTTCCTCCCGAGCATGTGCTCAAGTATGCCGACTTGATTCGCTCGCAGATGGGAACGGATGCAATCGACCTGCTGCAATTTCACGTGTGGCAGGATGCGCTGGGCCGACGAACCCGATTTTCGCAAGACGATCGAGAAGTTGAAGCGCGATGGCATCATTCGGGCTTTCGGTCTCAGCCTCAATCGCTGGGAGCCGGAGAACGGCATCAAGGCGATCCGAACCGGGCTGGTCGATGCGGTGCAAGTGATCTACAACATCTTCGACCAGGCGCCGGAAGATGAGCTGTTTCCTCTTTGCCGCGAAATGAATATCGGAGTGATCGCCCGGGTTCCGCTGGACGAAGGCAGCCTGGGCGGAAAGATGACCCTTGATACCCGTTTCCCGGAAGGCGATTGGCGGGCGCGATACTTCACTCCCGAGAACTTGAGCCCGACCATTGAGCGGGTTGAGCGGCTCAAGAAAATTCTGCCGGAGGGCATGAGCCTGCCGGAGATGGCGCTGCGCTTTGTGCTTTCGAATCCAATCGTGAGCACGACGATTGTCGGCATGCGCAGTCCGGAGCACGTGCTGGCGAACACCAGCTACAGCGATAAAGGCCCACTGTCGGCGGAGCTCATTGCCGAACTGCGGAGACATCGCTGGGACCGCAAACCGGCACCTTGGTCGGACTAGATGCCAGCGGCGCGATCGGCGTGCGCGACATCCAGTTCGCCGGTCACCTTCTAATGGCGTTCGCCGCGTCGGCTTGGTAGCACGCGACTTTCCTGCTCACCGCGATCTGCTCACCTAGCGCCGTGTACCTGTCGTCCAACTGCCGATCACCACTGTCGGGTTCGGTGAACCCACCTGCTCGCGCATCCGCTGGCAGAGTCTCTGCACAAAAGGAGATCCACATGCACAAACGTCGTTTTCTGCTGGTATTCGCAGGCTTGATGTTCGCCGCCAGTCTGAGCCAGGCGCAATCGGCGCTGCTCGACTTGCCTCGCAAAAGCCAGAACGCCCAAGTGACCCAAACCATCGGCATCACGGATGTAACTCTGAAATACAGCCGGCCGCTGATCAACGGACGAAAAGTCTGGGGCGGCCTCGTTCCCTACGGCGAAGTCTGGCGCGCCGGCGCCAATGAAAACACCGTCATCACGTTTGCCGATCCGGTAAGCATCGAAGGCAAGCCGCTGGACAAGGGAACCTATGGGCTGTTCATGATCCCGAAAGAAGACGAGTGGACCATCATCTTCTCGAAGACTCAACAGCGCATGGGGCGCATTCACTTACAAGCCCGATGAAGACGTGCTGCGCGTAACGGTAAAGCCCGACGGCGTCCGACTTCCACGACGCTCTCGTCTACGAGTTTGCCGACCTCAAGCCTGACTCTGCGCTGGTCACGCTTCACTGGGACAAGCTGGCTGTGCCGTTCAAGGTCTCGGTCAATGTGCCACAAACCGTTGAGGCAAGCCTGCAGAAGCAGTTCCGCGGCATCGTGCAGTACACGTGGGTGAGCTACGATGACGCCGCCAACTACTTCCTCGACGCCAAGACCGATCTGCCCGACGGGTCTGAAGTATGTGGACCAGTCCATCCAGGCCGAGGAGCGCTACGAGAACCTGATGACCAAGTCGCGCATTCTTGCGGCTATGGGCAAGACCGACGAGGCCAAGACGTTCGCCACTCAGGCACTGGCGAAAGCTGACGCTCCGCAGTCGTATCAGTATGCCCGCCAGCTGCAACGCGACAACAAGCAGGACGAGGCTTTCGCTGTCTATCGCAACATTGCGAAGAAGTACCCGACGAACCTCTTTGCCTACGCAGGACTGGCTCGAATCGCGGTTGGAGACGGAAATTACGATGAAGCGGTGAAGGAGATGACGCTCGCCAAGAATGCCGCTCCGGACAACGCGAAGTCGCAAATCCAAGGGCTCATCAATCGCCTGGAGGCGAAAGAGAACATCAATAAGTAGCGGTAACGGGGCGGAGCTTGGGCTCCGCCCTACACCGTCTCCCGATCCAACACTTCCGCAGCGTCGTTCTCACCTGCGACGCTGCCATTCGTCCTGACTTCTTCCGGCACGTCCCCCTCGCCCGGAGCCAGAAATAGGTTCTGCTCGATCCCGTGCTGCCGGGTGTACAGGTCGAAGTAGCGGCCGCCCAATTCGTAGAGCGACTGGTGTGTCCCGCGTTCCACAATCTGTCCCTCTTCCACCACAAGAATCTGATCGGCCCGTCGAATCGTCGACAGCCGGTGGGCGATCACGAACGTCGTCCGTCCCTGCATCAGGTACGACAGTCCCCCCTGAATCAGCGCCTCGGATTCCGAGTCGAGGCTTGAAGTCGCCTCGTCCAGAATCAATATCCGCGGATTCGCCAGAATTGCGCGCGCAATCGACACCCGCTGCCGCTGACCGCCCGACAGCTTCACCCCGCGCTCGCCGATGATGGTGTCGTACTTCAGCTCGAACTTCTCCGCAAACTCATCCACGCGCGCGATCGCGCACGCCCGCATAATCTCTTCTTCCGTCGCATCCGGCTTGGCGAACGCCACATTCTCCCGAATCGTGCCGTCGAACAGGAACGAGTCCTGCAACACCATTCCGAGCTGGGTGCGGTAAGAGTCCAGCCGCACCTTCGCCAGATCGTTGCCGTCCACCAGCACCATGCCGGAGTTCGGCTTATGAAACGCCGCGATCAGCCCGATGATGGTCGACTTGCCCGACCCCGACGAGCCCACCAGCGCCGTTACGGTTCCGGGCTCGGAATGGAATGAGATGTCGTGCAGCACAGTCTTCTTCTCCTCATAGGCGAAAGTCACGTCCTGGAACGCGACGTCGCCGCGGATGAGTGGCAGAGTTATCGTGCGTCCCGGGTCCTCATCTTCGGGAGTCTCGGTCAGCACCTCGCGAGTGCGCTCCAGTCCGGCGATCGCCTCGGTGATCTGCGTGCCGATGCCCACCACCTGAAACAGCGGCGCCGCGAGATAGCCCAGAAACATCGTGTAGGTGAAGAACCCGCCCAGGGTCAACTTGCCGGCCAGGATCTGGCGCGTTCCCATGAACATCACGATCGCGCCCATCACTCCCATCAAGGTGGAGGAAGTCAGGCTCATCACCGACGTCGCCGTCAGCGTCTTGAAAACGTTTTGCAGCAGTCGCTCCACGCCCGCGCTGAACACCGAATGTTCGCGGTCTTCGGCGTGGTAGCCCTTCACCACCCGCACGCCGCCCAGCGATTCGGTCAGCCGTCCCGTAACTTCGGCGTTGATCTTCGCTCGTTCGCGGAAGATCGGCCGGATGGTCTTGAACGCCTTGCGCAACCCGACGCCGAACACCAGCAGGAATCCGAAGGCGATCATGGTCATGATCGGGCTGATGCGCATCAGCACCGCGAACGCGATGACCGCCGTCAGCAGGCCGCCGACGAAATCCACCAGCCCGGTGCCGACCAGGTTGCGCACGCCCTCCACGTCGCTCATGATGCGCGCGACCATGGTGCCGGTCTTGTTGGAGTCGTAGTAGGAGACCGACAAGCGGCCGACATGCTCCTGTACTCGCCGCCGCAATTCCGTGATCAGCTTCTGCGCGGCTTTGGAGAGCGTCTGGGTGAGCGCGAACGACGTGAGTCCCTGCACGATAGTCGCCGACAACACCAGGCCCACCAACGGATAGAGCCATTGGTAGTGCCGCTTGCCGATGATGTCGTCCACCAGATACTTGGTGGATGCGGGCAGCACCAGCCCCGAGACGCGATTGATCACCATCAGCCCGAAGCCGAGGGCGAGCAGGCCGCGGCGCGGCTGGATGAGTTGCCAGATTTCAGGCAGCGCCTTGAACACAGCTGTCTTCGTCGCAGGCTTCGAGGGCTCGCGGCCGTGGCGGGCGAGATATTTTTCTTCGGGTGGTCGCTGCAAGTAGTTCTTAGATTCCCTTCGAGGGCGGTTGGGTTCCGAAAGCGCTATCGCGAGGCGCGCAACTCGCTTGAGCATCGTGGCGCGCTCATCGATGCGACGAAGCTGGAAGAAATGCCGCAATTGCACCTGATGAGATGCAATGTCGCGGCATCGCTCGCATGATGCACCAATAATTGAGGGTGAGAAGAAAGTTCGCGGATGCGAAAAGGCCACCCGGCAACAGGGCGGCCTTCTCTTCAAGGGAGAATAGTTCCAACGGAGGCTAGACCGTCAAAACTTTCTGCACAAATAGTAGGTTCACGCTACCGACGTGTCAAGCAATTTCTAGGACTTAAATTGCTGTGTTTTCAATAACTTACGTAGAGTTTACTACGTCTGCGGAAATCGACCGAAAACGCCCGATTTCGCCTCCGCCCTGCCGATGCTTAGTTTTCAATCTACTTATCGGAGGCCGAGCCGTCGCGCAGATGCAGTTGCAGGATCTCCACATTCTCCGGGAGGTCCAGCATCGTGCCCGGGAAATAACGAGTAAGAAGGACGCGAATGCCGCCGAAAAACATTCCGAAGAGCACTCCAAACAGCAGCAGAATTCCGATCAGCCCAAATACCGCGATCAGAAGATTGCCGATGTTGTCGCGCTTGCTGATGGAAGTTGCTTCGTTCCACGTGACTTCGGCTTCGTAGTTCACTGAGTTCAACAGGTCTTAGCGCGCTGTTCCCGATGTCTCCGCTCTCGACGACGAGGATCGGTCCTGTCCTGCGCGCGACGAAGGCGGTTGCCTGAATCCGGCGCTGCTTGAAATGCTCGCAGCCGCTCGATCGCGATCTGCGGTGTCGGGTACTCGCACCAACATCAAGTTCACCGGCCCGTCCGCAGTCGAAGTAACTTTGCGTCAGAATCTCGGGGTCAGTAGCGAACTTCACCAACTCCGCGGGCAGCGGGGTCTTGGTCGCCGCCAGCGCCTGCGGACCCAGAATGTATTTGGCCGAATTCTCCACGGCGCCCTGCTTCGGCAGATACTCCGGCAGGCCCGGTAAATTGGCCGCGGGACTCTTCGCTTCCGGCAACATGCCCGCCAGTTCGCGAAATTCGGCGGCCGACATGCCGGTCACGCGATCGAACCCCGCATCCACCAGCACATTGCTGCGAAAGAACAGGATGCGCTCGTTCGCCGACGCCGACTTCGTCCCAATCTGTTCGCTCTTCATTGCCGGATCGCGATAGAACGTGAACGCTCCATAGGCGCCGGTTGCATCCTTGAAACGCGCCGCCTTGACGGTCAGCTTGCGCCCATCGGGACGGGTGTAGGTCGCGGTCTCCGCCTCGGTGAATCCGTACTCATTCAACACCGCCGGATAAGCTGCGTCCGCACTGCTCCGGCTTCGTCACGACGTTTTGACGTCGCCGGTCTGCGTCCATCCCGCAAACGATTGGGCAGCATGTTCTGCGCCACTGGCGCAGCACGCCAGACGCTTAACAACGCGATCAGCACAATCGGTTTGAGGAATTGCTTCATGCGAAGTTCATGACACTCAAGGAAGGGATCAGCTCTCAGCTACATCATTAGACTACGGTCCCGCCCCCAAAGTTTCCAACCGCCACTAGAGATACCGCCGTGGTCCGCGGAACCAGCCTCTCCCGCAGCAACAACGCTCGAGTCCGTCCAGAGCGAATTCGCCTTGGCTACCGTGCTCCGATCCGATTGCCAACCGACGCTAGCAACTCCGTCACTTGCCGCTCCATCTCCGCCGGAAGCTTTGAGCAACTCTCCGTCGCATATCCGATCAGCCTCTTCTCCCCCGGATGCGGCAACTTGTTCAGCGCAAACAGCACATCGAAATAGCTCGCCAGCAGCGCGCCACCCGATGGTTCACGCTGACCATGTCGCTCGCGGCTCACCGCCAGCTCAAGCTATGCAGGTACGACGACTGCTGTGCCGCACAGCGGATAGTTCTTCGCGATGATCGCCCCTCTACTCCTCTGGTACCGCCTGCCGAGTCCGTCGCTCAACCTGAACCAGCCCGCGCGATCAAAGCCCTCGGATGCAGCACGTTGTACCAAAGCACGTCGAGTAACCGACTCGACGCCTCGATGACGCACCAGACTCGTCCAGTTGCTCTTCAATCCAGCTCCTGCCGGTACATCACTCCACCGCTGCCGGTCTCCGCATCGATCCATTCGTCTCCCGGCTCCCATGTGACGTTTCCGATCTCCGCCCTCGTGATCCCGCTGCGACCTTCGCTCCACCTCACGGGATATCCTCCGTTACATAGACGTACAGTTCGACATCCGACCCGCTCGGCAAAGCGCGAACTCGCCCCGCCACGCGACCGCCTCAACCTGCGGCAGGGAAGCGAATGCCTCTGCCATTCGTTTTGCAACGGTAAGTGCTACGTCTGGTCTGATCTTGATTGGCATGGGAAGACCAACTCGCGAGGAGGATAAATGAGCGGGAATAGTGAACGCATCGCGGCAGAACGAGGCTCGCTAACGACCGAGCCTCGCCACTAGCACTCGCGATTGGCTGAATGGCTGACAGCTAATTCACTTCTCACTTCCCCGCTTCTTTGTTGAACTTCGCCGCCACCTTCACCCCGCTCAGCCCGTCGGCGTACTTGGCGATGCCCTTGTACAGCGACTCGGCAATCTTCTGCCGATATTCCGGAGTCTCCAGCTTCTTCTCGTCGGTCGGGTTGGAGACAAACGAGATCTCCGCCAGGATGCTGGGCATGTTCGCCCCGATCAGCACCACGAATGGTGCTTTCTTCACCCCGCGATTGCGCAGCGTCGGGCTCTTCGGCGAGAGTCCGGCATAAAGCGACTGCTGCACGTCGCCCGCCAGCTCCTCGACTCCTCAATCTTCTCCTTCAGCGTGATCTTCTTCACCAGGTCCTGCAGTTCGTGGATCGACTTCTCCGACACCGCATTCTCGCGCGCCGCCACCTCCAGCGCCTCGGGATTCGTGGTGAAGTTCAGGTAGTACGTCTCCACCCCCCGCGCCGAAGCGTCCTGGCTCGAGTTGGCGTGGACCGAGATGAACATGTCGGCCTGATGCTCATTGGCGATGGCCGTCCGAGTTTCCAGCGGGATGAACGTATCGTCGTCGCGGGTGTAGATGACTCTGCGCCCAGCCGCGATTCCAGCAGCTCGCCCAGTCGCAGCGCTACGTCGAGCACCAGATCTTTCTCCAACAAGCCGTTCGGCCCGATGGTTCCGGTGTCGTGTCCGCCGTGTCCGGCGTCGATGACGATGGCGCCGATCTTCAGCCCGAGCGCCCGAATCAGGCTGCGGTCGCCATCAGACGTGGGCGAGGCTACGTGCACCGGCTGGTGCGTCGTCGCGTGCTCGGTTCTTGTTGCCGGAGTTTCTTGCATTGTCTTCTGTCGCGGCGATACGGTGACCGCAGTCGGAGCAGCAGTGGGTTTGGTGCCGCTTTGGCTCCAGCCTTCTTGGGTCGGGCAGATCTTCGTCTGCGTCCAGGTCGTCCTCGGACGTTGGCTGTGCCGTCGCGGTGGTCGCGTCGGCTTCGGGGCTTGCGTGATGCTTGTCAGTTGTGCGCTCTTGCAGCTCTTTGGCACGCGGAGTATTCGGGCGGTCGCCGAGGGACTCTTCCGCTCGCGCTCTTGGAGGCTTCGCGAGCCGTTGTCGCTTCGCAGCCGGCTCGCCGGCGGCCTTCGTCGCTGCCGTATCCTGGCCTGCTCGCCAGGTGCGGCTTACGCGCGCTCGTGGCCGTGACTGCAGCCTCTTGCATCGTACTTGGCGGCTCCGCTCGCTTGCCACGGTCGAATGCGGCAACGCCGCTGCACCTTGGCTTTGCGCGGTCTCGTCTAGGCGCCATCGTCGGCGGGGAGTCGGCCGCCACCTGCGATTGCGGCTGCGGCTGCCGGCCCGTGGATGTCGATGATCAGGCGGTACGGATTCGGCAGCAGAAACGCCGAATACTCCGCCACGTCGTCCACTTCCAGCACCACGCGGGTCGATCCAAGTCTGATACTGGGCCACGCGAATCTTCTTCAGGAAACCGTCCTGCACGTCGAAGCTCTTGCCCACCAGTGTCGAAGCCAGCCGCGTGTCAGGCAGGTCGAAGAATATGCGGTCCGGATCGGGCACCCGCCCCGCCTCGTATTTCACCTCCGCATCCAGATCGATGGCCACGCGCGTGTAGTCGGCCGTTGACCAATGGCGGATGCCGGTACACGCGTCGCCTAAGCGCAGCTTCTTCGGCGTCGGAGTATCTGCGTCCATCGGAGGGCCGGTCGTTGGCTCTCGCGCGCCACCTCAGGCCTTCTTCTTGGCCTTGGGTTGGTTCAGCTCCGCCAGCGCTTCCTGCGCCTTTGGGAGCCAGTTGGTTATGCGGATACTGTTTGAGGAACTCTTCGAAATGTCGCGCTTGGCCGCCGCTTCATCGTCCCAGGTCCTCTTTATAGATCTGCCCGATCGTGAACAGCGCTTCGATCCGGTACTTGCTGCCGGGATACTCCCGCCGCAGGAATTCGTACTGCCCGATTGCGGCATGAAGGTCTTTGTCGCCCGGCGCGAACTGGCGCCCCATCTCCGCCAGAATCTCCGCCACGGCCACCACGCTGGCGTCCGCTTTCTGACGAGCCGGCGACACATAATAGACCTTGCGATAGGCGTCGGCAACCTTCTGGTAATCACGGCGCGTGCGTTCACTCTCGGGACGCCCGTTCAGCGCCTCTCGCATCCGCTCCGCCGTCTCAAACTGAGTACGCGCCTGCTGCTTCCGCACCGCCGGAGACCCGCTCGGCACCGCGAATGACGATCCGCAAAAAACCAGCCAGACCAGCAGCGTGCCGACAGAGCGAATGATAGAGCCGCGCTTAAGCGCAGCGTTAGCCAGTGTTCCACCCGAACTGAGCGGGACTTCACCCCGGTGCAGACCGCCGACACACTCACTATCGGCTGGTCCACGTTTTGCATTTGGTTTTGCCGCGCGTTGAAAGGGCACGCCTTTAGCCGTGCCGAGGAGCGTCCTATTTTCGATCCGGCACGTGGACTTTAGTCCGCGCGCCCCACCTACGACAGCACCAGCCATGCAGTCCCGGAGGGACGTCAGATCATAGCCCAGCGCTTCAGCGCTGGGTGGACGTAGGTAAGGAACCCGAGTCCCGGAGGGACGACAGATGTTTCCACAACCGTCCGACGCAATGCTTTGTAAGGAAAGGAGGTCTGCGGCCGGGGAGCGTCCGCTCTGTTCGCCTGATTTGCGTAACCGGCTGGTCATCACGACACAAGCTTCCGGATACACCACGCCCAAGCGCCGCGGGGCCGGCTGCAGTCCGGCAGAGCGATCGTCAGAGCGTCTTAATTATAGGCTGCCTGAACGGGGGAATAATCAGCGAAAACAGGCAGAATCAGAGGAGTGACCCCGCTCGGAGCCGGAGCTTTTAGCTTTGCGTCAGGGCACGACTTCACAGGATGCTGAAAAAGTCGTTTCCGACCAATCTTTGTATCAGGGCACGACTTCACAGGTTGCTGAAAAACAATCGATTTCTCATTACTTTCGATCTCTGACGTGATTTTCAGCGTCCTTCCGTGCCCGATTTGTCTGCCCTGCGACGGCGCTGTGTTGCCGCTGCGGGGCTGGTTCCTTGTACTTACGCTGCTGTTCGCCAGCAACCTTCGCATACGAACCAGGTTGTAAGCGGTAGCGGCCAGGCGAAACATCCAATCCACCCGGCGTTTGCCTCGCAGCTTGCTTCGTCTCATGCCCGCCGATGCTTTGATCCAGCCAAACACCTGCTCCACCAACTTGCGTTTCTGCTGACTGCGCGCGAAACCTGCATGTTCTCGTTCTTCTTTCCTCAACCAGTTCGGCCAGTGCTTCGAGGGCGCGTACTCGGCCACATGCGGCATCACCCGCTGTTCCGCGCAATGCCGGCCATGAAGTGCTCCTCCTGATACGCCTTGTCCGCACCCCAGCGTGGCGCCCGCCCCTCGCCGTACACCTTGCTCAGCATCACCAGCGCCGCTTCCCGCTCCGCTCGATCTGCGAAGACTCCGTCACCATGGCCTCCACCACCAACCCGTTGCGATTCTCCGTCAGCACGTGCCCCAAGTAGCTCGGCCTGGCCTCGGCCGCCCCGCTGCGCTTGAACAACCGCGCCTCCGGATCCGTCTTCGATTCGTGCGTGTCGCGCAGCAGCTTACGCCCCCGCGCTCCCGTGCCCCGCTGCGGCGGATCCGGCTTGGGCTCATAGCTGCGCCGCGATGCCCAAGCTTCAATCAGCGTGCCGTCCACCGTGAAGTGCTCGTCCGACAACAACCCTTCTCGTTCCGCCTGCTCCCGCACCGCCGCGAAGAACTTCTGTGCCACTTCTCCCGCGATCAGCCGCTCCCGGTTCTTACTGAACACCGTCGCGTCCCACACCTCGGCATCCATCCCCAGCCCAACGAACCAGCGGAACAGCAGGTTGTAATCCAACTGCTCCATCAGCAACCGCTCGCTGGCGATCGAGTACAGCGGTTGCAGCAGCAGCGCCCGCAACAGCATCTCCGGTGCAATCGACGGTCGTCCCGTGGTCGCATACAACTCGTCAAAGGTCGGCGAGAGTTGGCGCAGGGCTTCGTCGCACATCCGCCGCAACCCCCGTAACGGATGGTCCATGGGCACTCGCATCTCGCTGGTTCGATAGCTGTACATCTCGTTCTGCTGCTCTTCGTCTCCGCGCATGCTTCTTCTTACCCCATTTCCTCTGTGGAACTCATCTACATTCTGAGACAGGTATCGAGTTTTTCAGCAGCCTGTTCAGTCGTGCCGATAAGTTCTTTATTTTTGTCATCACTCGCCGACTTTAGTCGGCGGGGGATCTCTTTTCCCGACTTTTTCAGCAATCCGTTCGATCGTGCCGCTAAGCCGTTTTCTTTGTATTCTTTCTCGCGGGCTTCAGCCCGCGAGAAATCTGTAACGGAACGGAACCCCTTCTGCGGCCACTCTGACCTTGTTCCTCTCCTAGCTCCGCCGAAACACCGCCTTCGTTTGCGGCTGCATAAGGTACCACAGGATCAGCACGCTGATTGCGATGCGGAATATCCGGTAGCCACCGAGAAATAGGTTCAGCGACATGGCCATTAGCAGCAGGCCCGGCAGCGAGAACAAGAGCGAGAGCACCGCCATCACAATCGACAGGATGCGTCCCCATTCGCGCATCGCCCAGACACCCCAACCAGCAATGGCATACAGCAGCGCGAAGCTGAGAAAGATAATCCCTCCCACGGCACCGACCAGCAGACCGAGGCTAGCGAAGACCCCGCTTTCATGGCCACCTATGATCGCGCTGAAAATCGTTCCCCCGACAAGAAGCGATATCCCCACCACTGCCAGGACGAGTGCCGCTAGAAAGTGGTAAACGGCGATCAGTGCAACTCCGGTTGGACGCAAGACCCTTCTCCTGTGATTCGGGATTTAGGCGGACAGTATGCGATCAACCACGGCAAGTCAAGGAGGAGTTTGAGGGCACATAGGATTGCGGAGTTCTCGCTGCTTCACGCGGATTGGGAGGCGTTCCGTGCGGCTGTGTGAGGTGCTCAGCGGTTATACTTTTCACACTGCATGCCCACCAAGCTGGAAGAAATCATCGCCACGACTCGCGAACGAGTAGCGGCCGCAAAGTCGACCGCGAATCGCGATGAATTGTCGGCCGCGGCTGAGCGACATACGCCGCGCGGATTCGGCGTTAGCCTGCGGCGTGTCTCGCACTCCGGCCCGGCGATCATCGCCGAGCTGAAAAAAGCTTCGCCGTCCAAAGGACTAATCCGCCCAGACTTCAAGGTGGCTGACCTCGCCGCCGAACTGGATCAAGCAGGTGCGGCCGCGCTTTCGGTCCTGACCGACGAACGCTATTTCCAGGGTTCGCTGCAAGAATCTGGAAGCAGCCTCGCGCGGCCACCTCGATCCCATGCCTGCGCAAGGACTTCATTATCGACGAGTTCCAGTTGCTCGAGGCCCGCGCCCATCGCGCCGACGCCGTCCTGCTGATCGTCGCCGCGCTCACCCAGGACGAATTGCTTGCTCTCTACGGTCGCGCGCTCGCACTACAACTCGACGTCCTATGCGAAGTCCACGATGCCGCCGAACTCGACCGCGCCCTCGTCGCCGGATGCGACCTCATCGGCGTCAACAATCGCAACCTCCACACCTTTCATGTCGACCTCAATACTTCCTTCGAACTCGTCAAACGCATTCCCGCCGGCGTAATCAAAGTCGCCGAGAGCGGTATTAACTCCACCGCCGACATCGCCCGCCTCCGAGACGCCGGCTTCGACGCCTTCCTCATCGGCGAATCTCTCATGCGCGCACCGCAATCCAGGCGACGCCCTGCGCGCGTTGCTAGCGAATTCGACGGCCACCGCATGAACGCGCAACCCTCCGGCCGGTCGGCTATCTGGATCAAGATCTGCGCCACCACCAATCTCGACGACGCCCTAGCCAGCATCGATGCCGGAGCCAACGCTCTCGGCTTCATATTCGCCGAGAGCCCACGCCAGATCACACCTGAATCCGCCGCCGAAATCATCGCCGCACTGCCGCCTTCCGTCGAGAAGATCGGTGTAGTCGTCAACCAAACCCCGCGGCGCCTGGCAGAACTCGCAACTCAGATCGGCCTCACCGGTGTGCAACTCCAGGGCGACGAATCTGCCAACCAACTCCCCGAATACCGGCGCGCGCTCGGCCTGCGCAAAATCATCAAGACCCTGCAGGCCCGCGAACTGCTCGCCGCGCCCGACAAACTCGACGATTACCTGCGCAACTCCAAATCCATTGACGGCATTCTCCTCGACTCCGGCTCGCCCAGTGCTCGCGGAGGCACCGGCGTCCCCTTCGACTGGAATGCCGCCCTCCCCATCGTCGAACGCATCAAGCAACATGTGCCCGTCATCATCGCCGGTGGACTTAACCCCACCAATATAGCCGACGCCATCCGCCTTTTCGATCCTTGCGGGGTCGATGTCGTCTCCGGCGTCGAACTCTCCACTGGCAACAAAGATGCCGCCAAGCTCCGGGCCTTCATCGCGGCGCCGCGCGAGCCGCCTCGACTCGCCTATCGCCGAAACAAAACACGTAGAATTACGAACGCAATTCAGCATCTGATGGTCAACCACGACCGCATCCCAGCGCAAAGTTAAAGGCCGCTTCGGCCCTTACGGCGGACGCTACGTCCCCGAAACCCTCATGGCCGCCTTGCAGGAACTCGAAGCCGCCTACGCCGCCGCGCGCAAAGACAAATCGTTCCACGCCGAATTCCTGCACCTCCTGCACACTTACGCCGGACGCCCGACGCCGCTCTCCTTCGCCGAGCGTCTGACCGAGAAACTCGGCGGCGCCAAGATTTACCTGAAGCGCGAAGACCTCCTCCACACCGGAGCCCACAAGATCAACAACTGCATCGGCCAGGCCCTGCTCGCGCGCCGCATGGGCAAGCACCGCATCATCGCCGAAACCGGAGCCGGCCAGCACGGCGTCGCCACCGCCACCGTCTGCGCTCTCTTCGGACTCGAGTGCGTCGTCTACATGGGCGCCGAAGACATGCGCCGCCAGGAGCTCAACGTCTTCCGCATGCGTCTGCTCGGCGCCGAAGTCCGCAGCGTCGACTCCGGCTCGCGCACCCTCAAAGACGCCATCAACGAGGCCATGCGCGACTGGGTCACCAACGTCCGCACCACGCATTACCTGCTTGGCAGCGTCCTCGGCGCGCATCCTTATCCGACCATGGTGCGCGACTTCCATCGCGTCATCGGCGAAGAGGCGCGCAAGCAGATCCTGAAGGCCGAAGGCAAACTTCCCACTGCCATCATCGCCTGCGTCGGCGGAGGCTCCAACGCCATCGGCATCTTCCACGAGTTCCTCAACGACCGCGACGTGCAGCTCATCGGCGTCGAAGCCGGAGGACGAGGACAATCGTTGGGAGAGCATGCGGCGCGATTCGAGGGAGAAGGCGGCGGAAGTCCTGGCGTGCTGCAGGGCACTTATTCTTACGTGCTGCAGGACAAGGCCGGACAGATCGCCGCGACGCATTCTGTGTCAGCGGGACTCGATTATCCCGCGATTGGTCCGGAACACGCGTGGCTGCACGATCAAGGCCGCGCGGAATATGTTTCGGCTGATGACAAAGAGGCGCTTGACGCGCTGCGTCAACTGGCTCATCTCGAAGGAATCATCTGCGCTCTCGAGTCGGCTCACGCAGTTGCCGAGTGCATCAAACGCGCGCCCAAGATGAGTTCTTCAGATGTGGTGATTGTCAATATCTCTGGCCGCGGCGACAAAGACATCGGGATTTTGCGGGAGAATCTGGCGCTGTAAGCGTTCGCTGAAAGGGTTTGCTGTTCTCGCGGCGCGATTCCTGTTTTGGGAATTGGAGGGTGTTGGGGTACCCCCCCCCCCTCCCCCATGGCTCCTAAAATATTGAAAACACAGTGGGCGAAGGCGAAAGTCCCGGCAAAATATTAAGCCCATGGGGGTTACGGGCAAATAATTCATAACAAAGAGCTTAGCTTGCTCGCTCGGGACTACCGCTGTCCCGCGGATGCTTTGGGGACAACAATCCCCTTCGTCGTCACTACGCCATTCTAAGAAAAGTGACAGGCCGGGAAAAGGACGTAGGTCACGGAGCAGTGTGATAAGCACGGGTGCTCGATTCCCACAATTGCCAACGGCAGGCAACTGACTGTGTTATGTCGGGAGCGCAGACGTTATTGGCTCCTCGAGGCGGTGGCACCAGCCCCACATTTAGTAGCGTCATGTCCCCGTTCAAAAGGGCAGGCAAATATGGGCCACGCGCCTACCATTCACTCTTCCTGATGAGGCGCGCACGTGCTCCACTCACTTGGGAAGTGGAGTCAAATTACTTTCATAACTTTGACAGCCTAGAGACCAATCGCTGACAAGTCCGGTGAGTCGCAGTCGTAGGTTTATCTCATTCGCCAATGACTCGACGGGTTCGGTGGAGGTCAGCGATGCGTAAACTTCTTTACCTTGTGGCTGCGACGGTATTCCTGGCGGGATGCTGGCTGCCCGCCCAGAACCCTGCGGTGACGGACGTCGAGGGCGAGAGCTGGGTCAGTCATCTCGCCAGGAGCTTCAACGAAACCAGCATGGGGAAGACGGGACGCCTGGGACCGGCTCCTACGCCAGCGGGCGCGGAAGCCAACCCTTCCGAATCCGAAATCTCTTTGCTTCTCGCTCCCGGTTCGGTGGCTCTCCACGGGTCCGACTTGTATCGCCTGAATTGCCAAGGGTGTCATGGCGAATCCGGTCTCGGAGCGCCTCCCGAAATCAATTCGCTCATCAACCCGGTGCGTGCCACCTCCACTCCGCTGGTCATGGAGCGGATGAAGCGGGTGGGCATGGACATCAGCCCTGCCAACGCGGCCGAGATGGCGAGGCAATCCAGAAAAGCGTTGCTGCAGCGACTCCACCAGGGCGGCGAAGACATGCCACCGTTCCAACACCTCAGCGAACCTGAGATTCGCGCGCTGGTGGCTTACCTGAATCGGCTGGCGGGAGTTTCGAGCGCGGACAGCATTCGACGGTCACAGAATCGCGGGAGCGCATCGGCGAGCATATCGCAAAATCAACCTGCATATCTGTCACGCCGCGGCCGGAGCGAATCCTACTCCGGAACAAATGCTGCAAGGCGCCATTCCGCCACTCAGCACGCTTACAGCGCGAAAGAAGCTTCCCGAGTTCGTGGGCAAAGTCACCAGTGGCGCACCTGTATTGATGGGGACACCGCCTCTGCTGTGTCGCGGCAGAATGCCGGTCTTTGGCTATTTGACCGCGGACGAAGCAGCGGACGTCTACCTGTACTTGACGCTCCATCCACCCCGAGCAGCAGCGACTGCAAACACATCAGCTACTCTCGCGTCGCCCTTGCCGCCGAATGGAACCGCGCTCAATGATCATCTGCCCGTGACTCCCGATCGCGAGAACCCACAGCCCGTTTCTTTAGCGAAATTCGCGCTGTTTCCGGCGGCGCTTTTCTTATTCCTGGGCATGGTCGTCATGAAGTGCCTGCCGCTGGCGGCCAAGCCTCTCCACCCACCTGAGAGCGAGTGCGGTTCGTGTGCACCTGACGCTACGAGCCGCCCCAACGCGATCGCCATCAGTTCGAGCCAGAGGCGGTTGCCACCGGCGGTATACAACGCGTCCGATTCACGCGATGTTGCCGATGCGTCGACCTCCAGGCCGGTCGAAGCGCTGTGCGGCGATTCGGAGGGATGAAGACCAATGATTAAACGGCCCACTTACACAAATCTTGGAGGACCATTCGATGTTTCGCAGACCGGTTAGCAGTCTTTACCGCCATGGGTTTGCAGTAACAATTTTCTTGTGCATGACGATTTCGGCGAAGCAAAGCGTGGCCATCCCTGCATTCGCCCGCCAGTACGGCACCAGTTGCAGCACTTGCCACATTGATTTTCCTAAACTCAACGACTTCGGAAAAGCCTTCAAAGATGCCGGCTTCAAGTTTCCTTCCGACGATGCATCCATGCTCAAGATCCCGCCGGTAATGCTGGGTGCCCCGGCGAATGCGGAGGTCTGGCCCAAGGCTATCTGGCCAGGAACGATTCCGGGTATCCCTCCCATTGGGTTCCAGATGAGCAACTATCTGCAGTACACAGGCACGAGCCGATCGAAGTTCAACACGCTGACGCCGGCGGGAACGCTGCCTCCATTCGTTCCGACCACCGACTTTGAAACGGGCCTATTCAGCCTCTTCTCCGCCGGTAACTTTGGCGGCGACATCGCCTTCTGGGTTGATAACGACATCAGCGTGTCGGGTGCAAACGCGTCGGCCGGGCTAGGCGAAGCGTATCTGAAATTCGTGAACATCAGCCGCTTGCTGCGGCTTCCCAAGAATTCTCTGAATCTTCGCGTCGGACAGATGGAGCTCGAACTCCCTTTCACCCAGTCCAAGTCGATTTGGATCAGTCCCTACGACATCTACACCCAAGCCAATATCGGAGCGGTGAACTCGCAGTATCCCTTGCAGCAGTTCGTCAACAATCAATTCGCCCTGGCCAACGGAATGCAAGGTGTCGAGTTGAGCGGAGGTCTGCATACTGGCGGCTACAACTACTCCATCGCCTTCGTGAACCAGAACACCAGTGGGGTGGGACAGGACGGAAATCCCGGCAGCCCCTACTATCCCTCAGCCACGGGCAGCAATAACGGCGGAGTGGGTATTGCATCCGACGCCAACTTTAAGGACATCTACGCGACCTTCAACTATCGCTTCAATCTCGAGCGCGATAAACAAAGCCGCACGGCGATTCAGGCGGCTGGCCCCTCCGGTCCGCGCGATCACACCTATTTGAATTTCGGCACCTACTATTTCTATGGACGCTCAGTGCAGCGATTGCTCGGCGCGACCTCGGACGGCACCTCTACGGTCATTACTGCGCGCGAGCCGTTCTATCGCGTCGGCGGAAACTTCACCTTCAACTATCACAACCTTCAAATCAACGGCCTCTACATGTATGGGCACGATCACAATCTTTACCCATCGACTCCAGCGGGATGCTGATTCCCCTGCAAAATCTGGGTGAAGCCGTACCTGTGGGATTTGTCAACAGCGTGCCGGCCACCTTCAGCGGCGGATTCGTGGACGCGGAGTGGCTCGCCTATCCCTGGATGTACGTGATGATCCGGTACGACGGCGTGAACTCCTCGTCTGATCGCATCAATGGATTGATCCGCAACGACGACGGCAGCGGATTTACTGGCGCTCCGTTTAATGCTCCGTTCGGCACCACGCGCAACCGCATCACGCCTGGAGTGCAGTTCCTGATCCACCCCAACATCAAGGCCGCATTTGAATATCAGTTCCGTCCGTCTCAGTCGGTGGTTGTTGCCACCAACCCACAGACGGGATTGCCGATCGCCCTGAATGCCTTCCACACCAACACTCTGGTCGTGGGGTTGCTGTTCGCCTACTGACAACTCAAATTCGAACTGAGCAAAAGGAGACCATTGGTGCTACGTAAACTCTTCTTCACGGTTTTTGTAGGTATGACACTCGTCGCCTCGGCGGTTGCAGGCGACATCCAGGGCAAGGTGAGCGGCGCGTCGGGCACTTCGGTGGTTTATGTCGACACGATTTCCGGCAAGACGTTTCCGCCGCCTTCACAACACTTTGAAATTGATCAGAAGGGACTGGCCTTTCAGCCCCATGTGCTGGTGGTCCCCGTCGGCGCGACGGTTGACTTCCAGAACAGCGACTCGGTGCAGCACAATCTGTTTTGGCCGTCGATCAATGGCAACAAGAAGCTTGGCCACAACCTTGGAACTTGGCCTAAAGGCGAGAAGCGTTCGTTTCAGTTCGACCAACCGGGAGCGATCTCGCTGCTGTGCAATGTGCATCCCGAAATGTCAGGCTATCTCGTAGTCAGCCCGACGCCGTATTTCGCGGAGACCGACAACAGCGGAAACTTCAAAATCAGCAATGTCCCGGATGGCAAGTACAACGTAGTCGCATGGCACGAAGGAACCAAGCAGCAGACCAAGCCCGTAGATGTAGCGGGCAGTGGCAAAGTCGAGTTCACGTTCACTAAATGAATAGCGCCTCCAAACCCACAAGACATGGCCTTATGAGGCTGCTGGAGGGTCTCGCGGAATGCATAGTCGTGCTTTCTACGTTGACCGCTCCGCTCATGGCGCAGGTTATTACCCCGATGGAGTTGTCCGACCCGAAGACGCAGCGTCTGCAGCAGCGTTACTTCCAGACGTTGAATGAAATCGGCAGTGAGATAGGGGCACACAAGTTTCCCTATCCGTTCTACTTCAGCCGTGTTCTCGACGCGGACCAGTCGAAAATGCAGACCTCAGACCAGCGCTCCATTCGGTTCGACACCTACAAGAACCAGACAGTGCTGGAGATTACTGGCAACTATTACGCCGCTTATTCCGCCGACGTCATGGAACCATATGCGCGAATGAAACAGACATTTCAGCAAGTGGTGATGCCGGTGCTACAGGCGGCAGTCCCGCATTTCCCTGACGATTCCGCATTTTCCTCTTTTGCCATCGAGGTGTCGCATCACGTGCGCCAGAAGATAATGGGGGTCAGCTCCGAGCATCCTGAGAACGTTACCGTGATCATTTCCGTGCCGTCGGCCCAGAAACTGGTGGACGCCCGGACCGACGACCAAAAGCAGGCGGCCATACTCGAAGCCCAGGTATTCCTCAATGGGGCACCGTATTCCCTGTGGCTGCAGGAAGGTGCCCCCTCGGAGGAGTGGAAGGAAAAGACCACGCCGCCCAGGGAGACGAAGCAACCGCCCGTCGAAACTGCGGCGGTTACTTCATCAGTTCCGCAGATGAGCGGTCCCTCCGTTTCCGCCAGCCTGATGAAGACCACGCCACCAACGATACGGATCTTCAGTCCTGAAGCATTGGCAAAACTGCAGCGCGAAAACGACGACACTATCAGCCGCGTGGTCAAGGATCTCGACAAGGAAGCCCATTTCCTGCCGTATGCGGCGCCCAGTTTCCTCGGCTTTCGCCAGGGTGCGTACCTGCAGCTCTCGATGGCGACGCAACTCACCGCTGCGGCTGGAACATCCCGCTACAAGCTCGCTGCCCTCGCTTTCGACGAGCAGATTTCTCACCTGGTGCGGCCGATGCTCGGCTACTTTCCGCAAGATACCGGACTTCGACGGTATCGATTTCAGTAGCTCTCGTCCACTTTGGCGACGGGTCTAGTCCACTGGCGGTTGAGTTTTTCCTGCCTTTTCGCACCATGCGCTGTTTTGCCAGCTACGACTGCACCGGCCAGCAACTGCTCGACTCGGGGACGGTAGTGATTAATGGCGAGCGGTCCGCCCTTGATCTGCAGATTGCGGAAGGCAAAAACTGAGACTCTCCTTCTTTACAGGGAGCTCGTTCACCGGCGGGATCGTTGATTCGTGCCGGTTTTCTGCCTATTTCTTCCCGACACTTCTTACCACCCACGCGTCCCACTCGTCTTCCTTCATTTCTTTCGCGGCGGCTCGCAGGACCATGGCCGTCCCACTAGTGGATAGTGGGTAGTGGATAGTGGATAGCAAGAGCAAAAGCAGATCCCTCACTTCGTTCGTGATGACAAACCGCGAGGTCGCCGCGGCGAGCCGTAGCGCGCAAGCGAAAAGAACCGCGTATCAATACCGCTGACAGTTGCTTAGAAGTGTTGTCTAATGATGTTTTACAAAACCAAGTCCCTGGCCGACCTGAGGTGATCCGATGAAACGAGCGCCACTGCTCCTGGCATGTCTGGTGATCTTTGCATCCGTTTCGCATGCGGATGTCTTGCAGCGCTATTCCCTGGCGTGGTCGGGCGCGGCGTTGGGTAACTCCGCCACCGCCAGCGGAGTGCTGATACTTGATCTCACGACTCTGCCCAATCCATCGCAGGACAATCAGGACGTCGATATCTACAACGACATCGTCAGCATTTCCGTCAGCGTTACCGGAGCAAGTTCAGGCAACGGTACCTGGACGAAGGCTGATCTTTTCCTGACCTACTGGTGGACAGGCAATGTGAAGCTGAACATGTTGACCGAGCTCATCGGCCAGCCAACCGTTGCCAGCCCTTGGGGTACTCCCGACGGGAACAGCGGCGACTTTAACCTCTTCTTCAACAATTCAGGGCCGGAAGGTACTGACTACTTCACGCTTACGTCGGACGGGATCTCCGGTGACCCGATGCTGCTCACCCAGTTCTCTCCGGTAGTGCCGGAGCCGGGAAGTCTGGCGTTGCTGGGTGGCGGGTTGCTTGGCGTGGTCCCAGCCCTTCGATGGAAGGCCCGTAGGGGCGGCCCGCGCATCTGAGTCTGTGATTAGAGCTTCGGGTGGGTCGTCCACCGCGGCGGGCAAAATAAAAGCGGGGGATTGGCATTTTTAGCGGCCTTCCGCTCCCAACACAGCCAGCGCGGATTCCAGCGGATGATCGCGCCTGTTACCCTTATTCTTCATGTCTATCAGGTTCACTGGCAAACCCGGACTCGTGGTCTACATCACGTGCGGCGATCCCAGCCTCGAAGTTTCGCGCGAGGTTGCGCTGGCCGCGATCGACGCGGGTGCTGATGTGATCGAACTCGGCGTTCCGTTCAGCGATCCGGTGGCCGACGGACCGGTGATCCAGCGCGCCAGCGAACGGGCGTTGCAGCATGGCACCGATCTCGCGGGAGTTCTCGATGTCGCGCGGCAAATCCGCCAGCAGGTCGAAGGCTGGGCTCATTATTTTTTCGTATCTCAATCCCATACTGCAGTTTGGGTTGGAGAAGTTTTGCGCCGCGGCCGCAGACGCGGGAGTCGATGGCGCGCTGGTCACCGACCTTCCGGTCGAGGAAGCGGCGGATTATTGCGGGCGATGAAGGCGCATAAACTTGCTCCGGTGTTTCTGGCGGCTCCGACGAGCACTGACGATCGGCTGAAGGCGGCATCGCGAAACATTCGCGCGGATTCGTGTACGCGATCTCGCGGACTGGAATTACCGGAACGCGTCAGGAAGTCGCGGGAGACGCGCAGTCATTGGTGCAACGGCTGCGAGCATTTACCAAGCTGCCGATTGCGGTTGGATTCGGAGTTTCGACTGCCGAGCAGTTTGCCGAGGTCGGCGAATTCGCCGACGCGGCGGTGATCGGCAGCGCCATCGTGCAGCGCATCGAACAAAACGCGGGACGCGAAGCGAGGGCTGTGGGAGAATTTCTGCAGGGACTGCGCGTCCCAAGTCATTGAATGCCATGGATATTGCGGAGTGGCGGCGCAAAATCGACGAGCTCGACCAGCAACTGGTGAAGCTGATCAATGAGCGCGCGCATTGCGCCGAAGAAATTGGCAAGCTCAAGCGCAATTCGAGTATTCCGATTTATGAGCCCGACCGCGAACGGATCATCTTCGACAATATTGCGCGACAGAACAATGGACCGCTTTCGCAGGTGCAATTGCGCCAGGTTTATGAACGGTTGGTCGATGTCATGCGGCAGATTCAGCGCGACGAGATTGCTCCCTGAGGCAGTCGCGGAGAACCGGGGGCGAGCCGACCGAGCTGGAGTCGAATGATTGAAAGACCGCTTTTCGCTACCCGCCATTCGCAATTGCTGCTCGCCCGAGACAAGACGGGCAGCGACTCGGGATGGAAGGAAGAGCGAAAAGCCAATACCAATCGCTAATCAGCGAAATACGAATTGCCAGGAGCCAGATGGGACTAGTCAGGGAGAACGCATAACGAATGATTGTTGCGATGTTGGAAACTGCCACCGAAGAGCAGATCCAGGACGTTACCGACCACCTGATGGGATGGGCTTCGCGGTGCATCGCACCACCGGTGCGCGGCAATCGGTGCTGGCCGCCGTGGGCAGGCGGATTGATTTCGATACTCGCGACCTGGAGGTGCTCTCTGGGGTCGAAAAAGTCCACCGCATCAGCGCGCCGTACAAGCTGGTGGGACGGCAGTTTCGTCCGCATGACACGGTGATCAAGTTTCCTAACGGCGTGGAAATCGGCGGCAAAGAAGTCGTCGTGATGGCGGGGCCGTGCTCGGTCGAATCGCGTGACCAGCTTTTCAAGGCAGCGGAGATGGTCTCGAAGGCGGGCGCGAAAGTCCTGCGCGGTGGCGCTTTCAAGCCGCGAAGTTCGCCCTACACGTTTCAGGGGCTCGGGCTCGAGGCACTCAAGTTGTTGCGCGAGGCGGCGGACCAGCACGGCCTGCTGGTCATCAGCGAGGTGATGGAGATCTCGCAGATCGAGCTGATGCTGCCGTATGTCGATATCCTGCAGGTGGGCGCGCGCAATATGCAGAATTTCAACCTGCTGCGCGAGTTGGGCAAGGTCCGCAAGCCGGTGCTGATGAAGCGTGGTATCGCGGCAACCATCGAGGAGATGCTGCTCTCGGCGGAATACATCATGTCGGGCGGCAATTATGATGTGATTTTTTGCGAGCGCGGAATCCGCACGTTTGAGACGTACACGCGCAATACGATCGACATTTCGGCGATTCCGATTGTGCATAAGTTGTCGCACCTGCCGATTACCTCGGATCCTTCTCATGGCACGGGATTGCGCGACAAAGTGACGCCGATGGCGTGCGCCTCGTTGGCCGCCGGAGCGGATGCGCTGCTGATCGAAGTGCATCCTGACCCGGACCATGCGTTGTCGGATGGTGCGCAGTCGCTGTTTCCGGAGCAGTTTGTGGATTGATGCAGCGGTTGCGGATGATTGCGCCGGCGGTGGAACGGACGATCTAGGCGGGTTCCGTCGCGGACTGAAGTCCGCTGGAGTATCAAGAATAGAGTCCGTGACGGGACTGGCTGAAGCCGTGCCCCTTCAAAGCGCTGAGACTATATGTCGTCCCTGCCGGGACTCGGGATCGTTTGATCCCCCAGCGCTGAAGCGCTGGGCTATGATATTTCGCCCCTCCGGGGCTGGCGGCGGTTCTATGACAGGTCGCCGCTCGGCTGCGATGGTGGTGATGGGACGGACGATTAAGAATGAGTTTCCTCGCAGGCTAAAGCCCGCTAGAGGCATCAACAATCAGGGCGCGTTATCGGCACGGCGTAAAGCCGTGCCCTTTAAAGCGAAAGATACGGCACGATTTGAAAGTTGCGGCATGATATGCCGCCCGTGGCGGTCAGCGCGCAAAAGGTTCTCATGCCGATTGGGCAAATCACGATCGTGGGAACCGGCCTTATTGGAGGTTCGCTGGCATTGGCTCTGCGGCAGAAGCGGGTTCGCCGGGACGATTGTGGGTTGCGACAAGCCTGAGGTGCTGCAAGCTGCAGCGGAGCGGGACATCGTCGATCGCGCCGAAGCCGACCTGGAGCGCGCTGTCGTGGGCAGTGATGTGATCGTGTTCGCCACGCCGGTTGGAACTATCCTGTCGCAATTCGAAGCCATCGCTCCCACGCTAGCGCCCACCACGCTCATCACCGACACGGGCAGCACCAAGCAGAAATTCGTGAAACGAGCACGCATGGTCTTCGGCGATGAGGCAGGAAAGCGAGTTCTGCCCGGACATCCCATGGCGGGCAAGGAATTCAGCGGCATCGAGCACGCCGACGCGAAGCTGTTTGAGGGCGCAGTGTGGCTCATCACGCCCATCGTGAACGACCAGCAATACACGCCGCCGCAGGAAGAGTTCACTGCCCTGTTGAGCTCGATCGGAGCCCGCGTAGTCGTGCTCGATCCTGAGCGTCATGATTTCGCTGTGCGCGTGGATCAGCCATCTGCCACAGATGATTTCAACGGCGCTGACTTCGGTTCTGCATGAAGAGCTGGGAGACGATGAGACTGTGATGCAGATCGGCGGCCGCGCCCTGCGCGAGATGACACGTATCGCGCATAGCCCGTACTCGATGTGGCGCGACATTGCGATTACGAATAGCCAGAACCTCGAAGAAGTGATGCTGCGTTTTGAGCAGCAGCTAACGCATTTGCGCGAAAATCTGCGAGGGCCGGAGCTGCGCGAGATGTTCGAGAGCGCGAACAAGTTTGGGCGGGAGCCATAACACGGTTTCCTAACATGATTGCTGATGATAATGGTTGTTTACAATGGGCATATCAATCTGAGCAAGGATTACGCTAACCGACCACGAAGTCTCTGTGGATCCCGCTGCTGTGCGCGGTGTTCTTTTCGTTCCCAGTTCGTTCACGGGCGCAGGTGCCTAACGAGCACGTGACGTTTGGAGTCGAGGACGTCTTTCCGCGACCAGTGTTGTTGCCGCAAGATGGGTTGCAAGCACTTCGAGCTTCGAACGACGAGCGGGACATAATTCCAGAATGTGCAATGGCAGAAGGAATACGACCTTCGGAAATACCAGCAACATGGTTTGTCGCGTCGCGCATCCAACTCAACAAGTCCTCTTCGGCCTTCGTCGTTCGCGGTGAGAACCGATGCCTGATGGGAGCGCACAGCGCGCACTTTTAGGTTCTAGCTAAATTGGCGCCGGGAGGATATTCGGTCGTGTTTCGCGGATTTGGCGACGGGTTGAGTGTGCTCTCGACACGAACGAATCACTACCGCGACTTAGAACTCACGATCTTAACTGGAGTCTCTGTCGAGTCCATTAAGTATAGGTTCTCAGATGGCAGCTACCAGAAGGCGGGTGACACAATTGAGCATCGCTAGCGATAGATTGCGATTTCGCCAAACGTCTTTCGGTCTTCACGAGCCCTTGATCCGGTTTTCTTCTTTGCCACGCCGCCATTTGGCTGATTACAATCGCCGGTTCGGAAGCAAACCATGTCAATGAACAAAGTGTTTGCGAATGCAGACGAAGCGATCGCCGATATCAACGACGGCAGCCACCTGCCACAGATGATTTCAACGGCGCTGACTTCAGTTCTGCATGAAGAACTGGGAGACGATGAGATTGTGATGCAGATTGGCGGGCGCGCCTTGC
This sequence comes from uncultured Acidobacteriaceae bacterium, assembly GCA_963696575.1. Lineage (GTDB taxonomy): Bacteria > Acidobacteriota > Terriglobia > Terriglobales > Acidobacteriaceae > DASRAA01. The sequence goes on along the minus strand of CAVOKT010000002.1, from coordinate 434,542 downwards.
GCGAGATGACACGCATTGCGCACAGCCCGTATTCGATGTGGCGCGACATTGCGTTAACGAATAGCGAGAACGTCGAAGACGTGATGCTGCGCTTTGAGCAGCAAATGACACATTTGCGCGAGAACTTGCGTGGGCCGGAGTTGCGGGAGATGTTTGAGAGCGGGCATCGGTTTGGGCGGAAGAACGATGGATCTCAGTGATCCCATATTCGCCAAAGACAGGAACAGGGGGTACCCGGCACCCCTTCAGAAAAGGACAAGAGGATTTATGACGATTCCCGGGACTGCCTTGAAATGGATTGGCCGGCTCTCGGGCATGGCGGCGATCGTGGCGTTCCTCGGTATGTTTGGGTTGTATAACAGTTACCTACATGTCTTGCCCCGCTCGCCCGACCAAGTCGCTGGTAGGGTGTATCCAGTCAACGACCATGGCATCACGCTTTATCAAAACAGTGAAGAACGCCACACCCTGCTCCTAATCCAATACACCGCATTTTCGTCGTTGGTAGTTTCTGCGTTCGCTACCATTCTTCACCGGAGAGATAACTGAGCCCTACTGTGTCCGGAGTTCCCCTTTCTGCTTTGCCACACGGGCCCTCCGCTAATTACAATCGCCCGTTCGGAAGATAACCATGTCAATGAACAAAGTGTTTGCGAATGCAGACGAAGCGATCGCCGATATCAACGACGGCGCGACCATCATGGTCGGAGGCTTCGGGCTGTGTGGGATCCCCGAGAACCTGATTCGAGCGCTGGTGGACAAAGGCGTCAAGAACCTGAATACCATCAGCAACAACGTGGGAGTGGACGAATTTGGACTGGGCCTCATGCTCTACGCGGGGCAGATTCGTTCGCACAAGGGAAGCTACGTCGGCGAGAACAAGTTGCTGGAAGACATGGTCTTGACTGGCCGCATCGATCTGGAATTGATCCCGCAGGGAACATTCGCGGAACGCATTCGCGCCGGTGGCGCCGGGATTCCCGCGTTCTTTACTCCTGCGGGTTATGGCACCGTGGTAGCCGAGGGAAAAGAAACGCGCGAGTTCGACGGGCGTCCTTACGTGCTGGAACACGCGCTGAAAGCTGACTTCGCTCTGATTAAGGCATGGAAGGGCGATCGCTGGGGCAACCTGGTGTATCGCAAGACGGCGCGGAACTTCAATCCTATGATGGCAACGGCGGCGAAGATCACGATTGCGGAAGTTGAGCACCTGGTCGAACCTGGAGAGATCGAACCTGACCAGGTGCACACTCCGAGTGTGTATGTGCAGCGCATTTTGCAAGGCGTGGATTACGAGAAGCGAATCGAGCGAAGGACGCTGAGTAAGGTGTAGCTTCTTCGCTCGCCCAGGAAAGGCAGTTCACCACAGAGACACAGAGAACACCGAGAATACTTTTTTAACCAATTCCGTGTCCTCTGTGTCTCCGTGGTCAATAACTCTAGACCAGGCGTAATCAAAAGGGGCCTTTAAGGTACGAATCCCATGGCTGATGCGAAACCCGATAAGCAGAAAGACACCGAAAAACGTGACCGAATTGTGCGGCGCGTAGCGCAAGAGTTGCGCGACGGCTTCTACGTGAACCTCGGCATCGGTATGCCGACGCTGGTCGCCAACTGTGTTCCAGCGGGTATACAGGTCGTGCTGCAGAGCGAGAACGGGATGCTGGGTGTCGGGCCCTATCCCGTACCGGGGCAGGAAGACCCTGACTTGATTAACGCCGGCAAAGAGACTGTCAGTGAACTCCCGGGCACGGCGTATTTCTCGAGCGCCGAATCGTTCGCCATGATTCGCGGCGGGCATATCGATCTCAGCGTGCTCGGCGCAATGGAAGTGGATGAGGAAGGCAACCTCGCCAACTGGATGATCCCCGGCAAGATGGTCAAAGGCATGGGAGGGGCGATGGACCTGGTCGCCAGCGCCCGGCGCGTGATCGTTGCTATGGAACACACCACACGGGACGGCGCTCCCAAGATCCTGAAACGCTGCACGCTGCCTATCACGGGACTGCGAGTAGTACACAACATCGCGACGGAGATGGCGTATATCCGCGTCACCCAGTCAGGGCTGGTGCTGGACGAGATCGCGCCGGGCCTCAGCGTCGAAGATGTACAGCGCGCCACTGCGGCTCCGCTGATCGTCAGCCCTGAACTGAAGACCATGGTGGTGTAAGGCTAAATCCAGGCGGGTTTCTCTCGGCTGGCCCGATTCCCGAATTGGGAACTTTCGAGATAACGTCACCTTCCAGATGTGACGTGCGTCGCTGACCGCCGTCTCCGCGGCAGTTGATATTGGGGAGTATCGATCAAGCGACAATTTCGAAAGAAGGCAATCATGTCCTCCCATAGCGTGTGCCTGGCGGCGATACTCATGCTGATTTGCTCGTTCGGAGCGAGCGCGCAGACCGCACCGGCGGCATCGTCACAGCCGAATGGCACGGCGGCCAATAAGCCGGTCATCAAGCATGTTCCCGCGCAGTACACCAGTGCATCGTCGGGCAAGGAGATGTTCAACGCGTATTGCGCATCGTGCCACGGCACCGATGCCAAGGGAGATGGGCCCGCGGCCCCGGCATTAAAGATGCCGACGACCGACCTGACAACGCTGGCGATCAAGAACCATGGGGCCTTCCCAGCCGCGCACGTTGCGGCGGCGCTGCAAGGGGACGCAATGACTCCCGCGCATGGCAGTAAGGACATGCCGGTTTGGGGACCGATCTTCATGACAATTGGGGGACATAGCGCGGCTGAAGTGCAGCTTCGTATCCGCAACCTGACGGCCTACCTGGAATCGCTGCAGGTGAAGTAGCGGCGGCGAGCATCGATTTGAGGCGCAACAAAAAGGGCACAGTGTTCGCGCCCTGACGCCAAAATAACTATGCCATATGCAGTTTACGGCACGGCTGAACAGGTCGCTGAAAAAGTCGGGAAAACAGGTCCCCCGCCGACTAAAGTCGGCGGGGATGACAAAAATAAAGAACTCATCGGCACGACTGAAGTCGTGCCCTGATACGAAACAGCGCTAAATCGAATTTTTCAGCAAGCTGTGAAGCCGTGCCTTTCAAGACACTTCCTGGCTACACGGCGACGGGCTGTTTTACCGGGACCGGCACTGGCGTCAGCCATCCGTGACGGTCTTCCACCTTACCACCCACGATGGCATAAAACTCCGAGCGGATGGTGCGGCTGATCGGTCCCACGTCACCTTTACCGACCTTGATCTTGTCCACGGAACGGATGGGAGTAATCTCGGCGGCAGTGCCGCTGAAGAAGACTTCATCAGCGAGATACAGCATTTCACGCGGTATCACCTGCTCGATGGTCGGAATGCCGAGATCCTGGGCGATGTGCAAGACGGAATTGCGGGTGATGCCCGGGAGCACGCTATTGCCCAGCGGGGGCGTGTAGATGCGGTCTTTGTGCACGACGAAGACGTTCTCGCCCGAGCCTTCGCTGACATATCCGTTCACGTCGAGCGCGATGCCTTCGCTGTAACCGTTGGCGATGGCTTCCATTTTTATTAGCTGCGAGTTCATGTAGTTGGCGCCAGCCTTGGCCATGGTCGGCATGGTATTGGGCGCCAAACGGCTCCACGAAGAAACGCAGACATCGACGCCTTCGTCGCCCTCGCCACCGAGATACTTACCCCAATCGTAGTTGACGATGTAGACATCGATGGGCGAGCCCGCTGGATCGACGCCGACGGTGCCGTATCCGCGCAAAATGATGGGGCGGATATAGCAAGGTGAAACTTTGTTCTTAGCGACCACGTCGACGGTGGCCTGCACCAGTTCCTCGAGGGTGTAGTCGACGTCGATGCGATAAACCTTTGCCGAATCGAGCAGACGCTGAGTGTGATCTTGCAAGCGGAATATGGCGGGGCCTTTGACCGTCTGGTAGCAGCGTATTCCCTCGAAAACGGACGAGCCGTAGTTGATGACGTGGGCCATGACATGCACCTTCGCGTCATCCCATGGAATCATGTTGCCATTGCACCAGATGTATTCGCTTGCATTGATGGGCATCGAGGAGCTCCTTGGGTTCGAATCGAAGTGCAGTGCTCGTCAGAAGCTGCCTGGATCACTCTCACTTTGCCCGCGTCGTTATCGATCGGCGACCTAGCGCGGTGATGGCGAACGTGGGTTTCGTAGACCCAGCCTGACTGGAAATTATAACCGAGGCAGAAGCCCGCAGGATGCACAAGAGGGCTCCGCAGGAATATTGGTCAAGACGAAGAAAAAAGCTGCCAAGCGATTAATCCCTCGAACTTGCCACTCACACCATGGTTGTAGCGATTGGCTGCTGATAACCCCATTCGTGGCAATTAGTTGCGGAAAACATTCCGTAAAAATGCGCGTTATTGAGTATGGTTGCTGAATCGGTCGACAAAGGCCGAAATGCATACCCGGCTCCGTGCGCACCGGCAGGCCCGACAGCGCCGCTAATGTCCGTCAATGATTGGGTCGAAATAACAGAGTAGGGCGCGGAGCAAACTCGAATTTAACAGGAGAGACACCCAATGAAGAAGTTGTTGGTCGTTATCACATTTGCGCTTTTGTGCACCATGACCGCGGTGGCACAGGATTACCCGAAGTTCGAAGTGCCGATCGGCTTTTCTTTTGTCAACGTTCACCCCGACATCACGCATTTCACTAGCTTCAACGTTTTCGGTGGCGGCGGCGGCTTTGTATATAACGTAACGCCGTGGATCGGCATTAAGGCCGACTTCGCGGGCTATACCCAGGGCACCGGCTTGAAGAATCAGTTAACCAAGCTCGGCTATGCCGGCCAGGCAAACGGCAACGTATTCACCTACATGTTTGGTCCGCAGATCAAGAAGCATTCCGGAAAGCTTCAGCCGTTCGGCGAGGCCCTGTTTGGAGCGGCACATAGCAACTTGTACGCGCAGCTCTACACCGACCAGACCGGATTGACCTCGGCCAGCAGCAATAACAATGCTTTCGCCATGCAGTTTGGTGGAGGCCTCGATTACGCTCTGACCCAGCACATCCAGTTGCGCCCAGTAGAAGTGGATTATCTGTACACCCGCTTCGGCGTTAACGGCACCAATTACACCGGCGCTCAGAACAACTTCAAGTATTTCGCCGGTCTGAACTTCACCTTCGGCGGAAAGTAACCTCCGACGAACTGCACACAGGAAAGGCGTCACCTACGGGTGGCGCCTTTTGTCATTTTGGAACCACGAAGCGCCTTGTCCCGCTGCGATTGGCGTCCGCTCGGCCATCTCTGTCTACAATGGAAACAGTAGAGATAGTTGAACGAGGGTCATCCTTATCCGTACCTATAACCTATGCATTGTTGGGCTAGGCCATGTTGGCTCGGCGCTGGTGGCGTTGCTACAGCGCAAAAAGAAGGAACTTGCCGACCAATACGGCATCGACTGGCGAGTGACCGGGGTGGCGTCGCGACGGCTGGGCTGGCTGGTTGCTGATAACGGCTTCGCCCCGGAAAGGCTGCTGGCAGGTGATTTCTCCGAGGGCAAGACGGCGGCGGGTCTTGCGGATTGGCTGCAAGATGCGAAGGTCGACGCCCTCTTTGAAGCGAGTTCGCTCAACGCTGAGACCGGCGAGCCTGCTATCACGCACATTCGCGCCGCGCTCGAGTCCGGGGCCCATGCCGTTAGCGCGAACAAAGGGCCGGTCCTGCATGCTTATCGCGAACTGACAGAACTGGCAGAGGCCAAAGGCCGTCGCTTCTACTTCGAATCGGCCATGATGGACGGCGCTCCGGTTTTCTCGCTCTTTCGCTCGGCGTTACCGGCGATCGAGATTCGCGGGTTTCGAGGCGTCATCAATTCCACGACGACGGTCATCCTCGAAGCGATGCAAGCAGGCAGTAGCTTCGAGGAGGCGATCGCGGAGGCGCAGCGTCTTGGCGTGGCGGAAACCGATCCCTCCGCCGATATCGATGGCATCGACGCAGCGGTCAAGGTCGTCGAGGTCGCCAACGTCCTCATGGGCGCAAACCTCAAACTGGCCGACGTCAGGCGCCAGGGTATTCGGGACATTACCCCTGCCGAGTTGCGCGATGCCCACGAAAAGGGCGAAGCTTGGAGATTGGTGAGCCGTGCCCGGCGGATGCCCGACGGCAGCCTTATGGCTTCGGTTGGGCCAGAAAAAATGAAATCAGAAGATCTGCTGGCGCAGGTGCACGGAACGTCGCTGCTGATCGCCTTTGAGACCGATATTTTCAGGGAGCTGGTGATCAGCGAACGCGATCCCGGACCGGAAGCTACGGCCTACGGAATGCTCTCAGATTTCGTGAACGCAGTAAGGAGTTTCTAGCCATGTCTTCGAGTGCCAATGTCGCCCCAGTTGTAAGCAAACTCGATGTAGATTGGGTACGGCAGCAGTTTCCTTCGCTGCGCCAAACGGTCAACGGCCAGCCCGCCGTTTTCTTCGACGCGCCGGGCGGTACCCAAGTCCCGCAGCAGGTGATCGACGCCATCTCGGAATACCTGTCGAAGTGGAACGCCAACCTCGGAGGAGCTTTTCTTACCAGTCAGCGTACCGAGTTAATTGTCGAGCAGGCGCACCGGGCGATGGCCGACTTCTTTAATTGCGAGCCTGACGAGGTCGTCTTCGGCGCCAACATGACGACGCTTACCTTCGCGTTGAGCCGCGCCATAGGCCGCGACCTGAAGACGGGCGACGAGCTGCTGGTGACGTGCCTCGATCACGACGCCAATGTATCCCCCTGGGTCTGTCTTGAGGAACGCGGGGCCAAGGTCCGTACTGCGGACATCAAAACCGCAGACTGCACTATCGACATGTTCGATCTACAGGCCAAGATCCGTCGTAACACGCGCCTCGTGGCTGTAGGCTGGGCGGCCAATGCAGTGGGCACAATTAACGACGTTCAGGAAGCCATCCGCCAAGCACACGCGGTCGGAGCTATGACGTTCATCGATGCGGTGCACTATGCTCCGCACGGTCTCATCGACGTGAAGGCGCTCGATACCGATTTCCTGGCCTGCTCCAGCTACAAGTTCTTCGGCCCGCACCAGGGAATCCTTTTCGGCAAGCGCGAGCAGTTACAGCGGCTGCGTCCCTACAAGCTTCGTGTCTGCAGCGAGAAGCTGCCTGATCGATGGGAAACGGGCACGCAGAACCACGAGTGCATGGCTGGAGTGACCGCTGCCATCGATTACATTGCCGAGGTCGGACGCCATCACAGCTCCGAGGTCCACACTCGCCGGGAGGCCATCGTCGCAGCCTACGAAGTTTTCCAGCAGTACGAGCGGGAGTTGGCAACGCAACTCATCACCGGACTGCTGGTTATCCCGGGCCTGACTTTCTATGGGATAACCGATCCGGCGAAGTTCGACCAGCGTACGCCAACCGTCGCAATTCGCATGGCGGGCTACACTCCGCGCGAGCTTGCCGAGCGTCTCGGTGAACGCGGCATCTTTACCTGGGACGGCAACTACTACGCCATCAATCTGGCGGAGAGGCTGGGCGTGCAGCAGAGCGGAGGCATGCTACGCATCGGCCTCGCGCACTACAACACGGCGGAAGAGGTTGAGCGTTTGCTGGCCGAATTGCGCACGCTGGCGGAACAAACGAAGAAGACTTAACCACGGATTTGCACGGATTTCACGGATTAGAAAAATCAGACGAACTCTGACAGAATCCGCGGTAATCCGTGGCTCAAGGTTTTGGATTCGTACACGTCTCTGCCTCAGTGCCCCTGTAGTGAATGACGTTCTCGTGCGCTATAATCCGCTGTTCCGCGGAGGATGAAGATTCATGCGCGGCGTGCCTCGCTGGTTGGCAGTGTTGGCGGTGGTCGCGATTGTCACTGGGCTCGGCGCCTTTACTCTCCGCCGCGCTCTTGCTCCATCAATCCTGGTAATCGAAGACGCGCCGGCCAGCCTCTCGGCTGACGGCTTCAGTTCCACCGAGTTCAAGGTTCGATCTATCAGCGGCCGCGACCTGCGCGGGCTCCGCGTTGAAGTGGAAGATCAGCATCGCGCCGCGGTGGACGACGTCGCTGTTAACCGCGACTCGGCTGTCGTGACCTTGCGCGCCGGAGTGCTGCCGGGAGAGACAAAAATTAAAGTCACCGCGCCAGAGTTCCCGCCTCAGCAACTTACCTTGCATGTCGCTCTCGACACCTCTGACTCTGTGGGTGATGGCACACCCGATTTCCTTCGTCTGCATGATGCGGCAGACCGAGCCGCGTTTCGCCGCTGGTTCACGCTGCTGGCTGAAACGCAGTTTTATCGCAGTCACGCGGCAGGAGCTGAGATCGACGACTGCGCTGCGCTGGTGCGTTACGCGTATCGCGAGGCGCTGCGACAGCACGATTCCGCGTGGGCGAAATCGGTGGATCTGCCGGCTCCGCCTTCGGCCGAAGACGTTCGCCAGTATCAATATCCCTACACGCCGCTCGGCGCAGGATTGTTTCGGGTGCGCGGCGGTAGCTTCGTAGCCGATGACCTGAATGACGGCGCCTTCACCCAGTTTGCCGACGCCAAGACGCTGTGGCGGAACAACACCTACCTGGTAGGACGCGATATCAGCCGCGCCAGGGCGGGCGATCTGCTGTTCTTCCGGCAGTCCGGGCAAGGTCTGCCTTTCCACGCCATGATTTTTCTCGGCCCGAGCCAAGTCGAAGCCGGGCTCGGCCACCAGCCGCTGGTGATCTACCATACCGGGCCGATTGGTAAGTCGCCTGGCGAGATCCGGCGTCCGACGCTTGCGCAACTGTTGAATTTCCCCGACCCGCGGTGGCGACCGGTTCCTTCGAATCCTGGATTCCTCGGCGTTTACCGCTGGAACATTCTGCGAGGCGGCGACTGATGCGAACCCCGCGCCCACTCATCGTCATACTCTTGCTTCTTTCTCTCCTGTGCCCACTTGCCGGACAGGAACAGCAGCAGGATCCACAGCCATTCTTCTCGCTCACCAGCGACCGCACCTACTTGCCTGGGGAAAAGGTCGAAGTTGCTGTCTATTCGCACAACGTCAGCGTGCTGCAGTTTCGCGTGTACCGGGTAAACGATCCAGTCAAGTTTTTCAGCCAACTGCAGGAAATGCACAGTTTCGGTGGCCAGGCGCCGCGCATGCCCAAACAGGCGCATACCTGGCTCGAACGCTTTCACGCGTGGAAGCACCGCATCTGGGCGTGGGTGCGCGATTTCATCCGCGCCCAATTCTCGCCGGACGCGCGCCACGAGATCCGCCTATGGCGGACGCAAGAATCCGCGCCACAAAAGAAAGGTCCCCAGGTTGATGAGTATGCGCAGGTGCCGGTTCTCAACCAGCAGCAACTTGTATCAACCTGGAAGTGGACGGTGCCGCCCGGCGAACGCTGGCAGAGCCAGAACGTCACGGTGCCGGTCAACGAGAAGGGCGTTTATCTGGTCGAAGCGACCGAGGGCACGCTCCGCGCCTACACCATTATCGTGGTCACCGAAATCGCGGTTATCACGAAGGCTGCGCCTGGACGCGTGCTGAGCTTCGTGGTGGATCGCCATACAGGCGATCCGATCGCTGGGGCGATGGCCCGACTGTGGATCGACCAAAAGGAAGTCGCGGCGAAGCCAACTGACCAGCAGGGTGTGATGGACACGGCGGTGACGCAGGCCAAACCCGAGAATGTAGCTGTCCTGACGACCTACAACGACCAGTTCGCAGTGAACACCCCCGGCGCCTGGAACCTGGGCTCTGACGCCGATCGTAATCTGCGCGGCTACACCTACACCGACCGCCCGGTCTATCGGCCGGGAGACACGGTGCACTTCAAGACCATCGTGCGTGCCGAGAATCCCAGCGGTTATACACTTCCGCAGCAGCGCGAGCTTCGTCTCGAACTGCGCGACCCCCGCACTTATCAGCCCATCTGGCAACAGACGGTAACGCTCTCCGACATGGGCACGGCACATTGGGACTACGTCATCCCCGCCGATGCCAACCTCGGTTTCTACTACCTGTCGATGCAGTCAGGGGAGCGCTACGTCGAAGGCACGCGTTTCTCAGTGCAGGACTACAAGAAGCCCGAATACGCGGTGAAAGTCATTGCGCAAACGCCGCGCGTGCTGCAAGGTCAACCCATCAAGGCCACGATCGACGCACGTTATTACTTTGGCGAGCCAGTTTCCAATGCCAAAGTGAAGTGGGTGGTGCATACCTCGACCTATTGGCCGATGGGCCGATATGAATCCGACTCAGACATGTCAGACGAAGGCAACGACGCGGGTGGCGAAGGGCAAGGCGAGGCTGATACCTACGGTGGCGAGCAGGAGAGCGAGAAGAGTGGCACACTCGATTCCGATGGCAAGCTGCAGATCACGATCCCAACCCGCGTCAACGGCAAGACCAAGCAGGACCTGACCTATCGCATCGAGGCGCGCGTCACTGACGAAGGCAATCGGGAAATTTCGGGCCACGGATTCGCGCTCGCCACCTATGGCAGCTTCTACCTGACCGTCCAGCCCAACGCTTACGTGTATTCCAAAGGTGGGACGGCCACCATCAATGTATTGGCGCAGGACTACGACAAGAAGCCCGTCGCCACCGCATTCCGTGCGGAGTTCAGCCGCTGGAACCCGCAGAAGCGCACCGCCGAACCTGTCTCAACTTCGCAAGGCCAGACGGAAGCTAGCGGTAAGGGACAGGTGCAGTTCGTAATACCGGACGCGGGCGAATTTCGCGTTCGTATCACCGCCGTTACACCCGAGAAACGTGAAATCGAAGACACGGCTTACCTATGGGCCCCGGGCGTAAGTCCGTGGTGGAGCGGCACCGCGCAGGAGCGCATCCAGATCGTTGCCGATAAGAAGTCCTATGTGCCGGGAGACACCGCGCACGTGCTGATCGTTACCGGCTCTGCGCCGGCATCGGTGCTGGTCACCGCCGAGGGCAACGGGCTCTACTCCGCGCAAGTGATCAAGAGCAGCGGAGGCAGCGTCACGGTCGATGTTCCCATTCAGCCCGAGTTCGCGCCCAATTTTTATGTGTCGGCAGTCTTTATTCGCGGCAACAAGCTCTACCAGGGCAACAAGAGCCTTTCGGTGCCGCCCACGCAACACGAACTCAAGGTAGACCTGCAACCGTCGAAGCCACAGTATCAGCCCGGACAGCCGGGTGCCTTCACCATTAAGGCCACCGACTCCAGCGGCAAGCCGGTCTCCGCTGAGTTCAGTCTCGGTGTGGTGGACGAAGCCATCTATTCGATCGAACCCGAGGCAGTCGGCAGCATCCTTAACGCTTTCTACGGCACGATTTATTCGAAGGTATCGACCGACAGCTCGCTCAGTTACTACTTCAGCGGACAAGCCGGTAAGCGGGCGATGCAGTTGGCAGGCGGCGCGAAGCGCACTTCCTCCGCTCTGGCCCAACTCAAGCCCGAGCGTCTGGTGCAGCCCAAGATCCGTAAGGCGTTCCCCGACACCGCATATTGGGTGGCGGATGTGCGCACCGATAGCAGTGGACAAGCTAGCGTCAAATTCGATTATCCCGACGCTATTACTTCGTGGCGCGCCACCACCCGCGGCGTAACCCAGGACACCAAAGTCGGCAGCGCCGTCGAAAACACTATCGTGCGCAAGAACTTAATGGTGCGGCTGGTGGTTCCGCGCTTCTTCCGCCGTGGAGATGAGATTGTGCTCTCTACGATCGTGCAGAACTATTTGCCCACGGAAAAAACAGCACGCGTCTCGATGGACTTCACCGGTTTACAAGTGATCGACGGCGGAGCGAAAGATGTTCCGGTGCCGAGCCGTGGCATCGTCAAAGTTGACTATCGCGTGCGCGTGCTCGACGTAGACTCCGCAAAAGTGCTGGGCAAAGCTCTCACCGACGTTGAGAGCGATGCCATGGAACTCGCGCTGCCGGTGGTTCCTTTTGGCGTGAAGCTCGCGATCGCGAAGTCCGGGTCTATCTCCGGGACTACGAGTGACGCCACACAACAGATCACGTTCCCTGCCGGCGCCGAAGCGGGCACACGCAAGCTCACCATCGAAGTCACGCCATCGATCGCGGGCACGATCTTTGGTGCGCTCGACTTTCTTACTTCGTATCCCTACGGGTGCACGGAGCAGACCATGTCGAGTTTCCTGCCCGACGTGTTGGTCGCCGATGCCATGAAGAAACTCGGGGTGGGAACAAACATCGATCCGCAGACGCTCAACAAGCAAGTGCAGGCCGGGCTCGATCGCCTCTACCAGTATCAGCATCCCGACGGAGGATGGGGATGGTGGCAGACCGACGATAGCCAGCCGTTCATGACTGCCTACGTACTCGCCGGACTCACGCAGGCGAAGGGCGCCGGTTATACCGTCGAGCAGGACCGCATCGATCGCGCTCGTAAGTGGCTGGTGCCGGAGTTCACCGGGTCCACTGCAGTGAAGACCGATCTGCGTGCCTATATGGCGTACGCACTAGTCCTCAGTGGCACCGACTCCAACTCCACGATTGTCGACTCGGTCTGGAATCAGCGGGCGACGCTGACTTCCTATGGCAAGGCCTTGCTGGGACTCGCCATGGCACAGACCAACGACACTCGCGCTAGCGATCTGGCGAAGCAATTGACCGCCGACGCCAAGCAGGATGACGCGCAAGCCTGGTGGCCGACCGACACCAACAATCTCATGGACTACTACGGCGACACTACGCCACAGGCCACGGCGTTCGCTTTGAAATTGTTGGATCGCATGAATCCTCAAAGTCCGTTGCTGCCTAAGGCGGTGCTTTATCTGGTGAATCATCGGAGCGAGGGCTATTACTGGGATTCCACGCAGCAGACCGCCATGGTGATTTACGGCCTCACTGACTATCTGCAGCGCACGCAGGAGCTCAAGCCCGATTTCAGCGTCGATGTTCAGGCGAATGGAAAGAGCGTGGCCACGAAGAAATTCGTTGCAGCCGACGCCACGGCTCCTGCAACCACGGTCACGCTCTCGGAATCGCAGCTCGCTCCTGGCGCCAATCAAGTTCGACTGGTAAAGTCCGGCGCGGGACGCCTCTACTGGTCGGTGCGCGGCGAATACTATTCCAGCCAGCCCAACGTAGTGAACACGGGCAGCTTCCAGCTGAGCACCGTGCGCGAATACTACAAGCTGACCCCGCAACAAAGCGGCGACAAGCTCGTCTACCATCTCGACAAGGTTTCCGGTGCTCTGCAGGTCGGCGACACTGTTGCCGTGCGCATCACCGTAGGCGGCAGCGACTGGAAGTACCTGATGATCGAGGACCCGATTCCTTCGGGGACTGAGTCCATTGCGCGCGACGATCTGTATCAACTCGACGCGCAACCTCCGTGGTGGAGCACTCGCTGGCGCAGTTATCGCGAACTACGCGACGATCGCACCACATTCTTCAATTACTCGTTCCCGCGTGGGCAGTCCGAATACACCTACCTGCTCAAGGTGGTGAACCCCGGCATTTTCCGCGTCAGCCCCACGCGCGTGGAGCCCATGTATCAGCCGCAATACCTGTCCACCAGCGACGCGGCAACGGTGACGGTGAAATGACCACGTCCTCGACCACGGCAAACCGCACCGGCATCGCGAAACTCTGGCTGCTGAACTTCGTGGCTAACGCCGCGGTGCTGGCCGCCGCTTATTTCTGGCTGCTGATTCCCGATGCGCGTGGCTGGCAGGTCGCCGGATCCGCGTTGCTCGCGGTCGTTCGTTCTGGTTCTGGTTCTCTGGCTGCGGGCGGGCACTCTGGCGTATTTCCGGGTAGCGGAGTTTCGCAAGGACGGAAGCGTAGGGCGCGCCTATCGTCACAGCCTGCGGCATGTTCCCGCGCTTGCCTTGTGGGTTCTGGTGTTCGTTGTGTTTGCCTGGATGGTTTTTAGCCTCGTTCCTTACGTGCCGCAGTTCGCAGTGTGGCTCCGCCAGAAGTTTGGCGCGGGTCCGTCGCCGCGTCACTTCATGATGGGCATTAACGCAGTGCTATTCCTTGTCATATTCGGCTTGATGCCGGGGCTTTGGTTGCCCATAGCTACCACCGTCTCGGCTGTCGGCTTCCAACCTGAGCACATCATCCGCTCGCGCCGTCTATGGAAGAGACCCCTGTACTGGGTGTGGTTTTGCCTGCTGTTCGGTCTTGGAATCTATGTACCGTACAAGATGGTTTGGTGGATTCCCGATCTACAAACCCTTCGCCAGCAGTGGTGGAGCATGAGTTTGCGGTTTCTTCTTGCATACGCGATTGGCGTTACCGCGTTCCTAGCGGTGGTTTGGATGACCGCTGTTTACACCGACCATGAAGACCCACTCGAGGATCAAGTCGCTTAACAGACCGTGCCTTATAGCGCAGGCATCCCATTCTGCAGCCAATCGAGCAGCGTCTCTTTGCCGTGCTGGTGCATCAGTTTGGCCACTCGGGATTGCGCTTCGGCGTACGCCTCTCGTAGTGCCTGCTCAGTTGCTGGAGCTCGCAAGGTTTTGTCCAACGCCTCCAGGTTCTCGAACCTGCCGCTCGGAGGGATTTCAGCCCCAGGCCGCGCCAGGTACAGCGCCAATCCCTCGCGATACCAGAGCGGAGTTCCGGGCTTCGCGTGCGACTCAATCAATATGTGCAGTAACTCGTGGCGCAGGGTGCGCTCCAGCGTGCCTGCGTCGCGCAGCACGTCCGTCGGTTGCAGGCGAATCGTGCCGCCCGCGCGTTGACGCCGCCACCCATCCCGGCTCGCCCGTTGCGTCGCGAAACGCCGCGACTGTCGAGTACACCTTCAACTTCGCCGTGCCGTTATAAACCAGGCCCGTGCTCTCCTCAGCCTGGTGCATCATCTGTGTCGCCATCGGCAACAACGAGCGGTCGCGATCCGGTCGAGTGGTAAATAACTCGACATCCTCGCTGTTCATTTGCTGCCACTGCGTGCCTTGCGCGCCCACCCCCAACCGCGTGCCGGGATAATAGAAGCTGAGAATCTCGCGGTACGAGTGGCCCTCTTCGCCCATGACTTCGGCGCCGGTCTGGCACAATCCGACGCCATGTCCTGAGCCGCGCCCGTGAAACACAATACGGTCGCCCTCTACGCGCACCTCATACCAGTTGCTCTTCAGGCGGTCCCATCCGATGTTGCGTCCGATGGCGAGCCGAAACGTGAGTCCCGGCACTGTGATACTCCGGCTACCGGTCACAGTCAGGAACTCCACCCGGCCGCTCGGCGTGCGATGCAGCACCGCGACCGAGCGCAACTGCCCCGGAACATTCACGCCTTCGGCCGCGAGCGCGCGTTGCAACTCGCGCTTGCTTATTTCGCTACGCCACTGGTTGGAGCCGCTGCGTACGCAATATGTGTCGGAGTGCTGCTTCAAGTAAGGCGCGCGCTGCTCATCGTTGCCCAGGATGTAGCGGCCATCTTCGGTCTCGCCGCCACAGTTGGCGTGGTAGTAAGTCGCGGCCGGCTCGCCGTCGTACCACAACACTTCGCCGGCGGTAGAATCGACGATTCGTCGCAGCCGCGGCGTCACCTCCGCCAGGCGCAGGTTCTGACAGTGGGTCGAGTCGCAGAAGTCGAAGCCGTCGAGCGCGTGCCGGCTGCCGAAATGCAGCGCATAGGTCCGCGCCGTCACCGCCATAGCCTTCAGCGTCTCGTCCGACTTGAAGTTACCCGTCTCGCCCGCCAGCACGCCCGCGATGTATTCGTCCATCGGCATCGATGCGGTGACCAGTAGATGGTCGTCCTTTGCCCGCACCTCAATGGGGAAGTCAGCTCGCAGCGGAGGCGTGTCGGACGCGCTGATCTGAAACACCCCCGTAACACGAAGTTCGGAGAGATCGGCCTTGTCGCCATCGATCTTGATTTTCGATGCGACTGCGCGCAGTCCCAATGCCACAAGCGCATTGTCGGCGCAGGTTGCACACTTGCGAAAGTGCGCCTGTCCTGCTTCTGCGTGAAGTTTCAGTTCGTGAGGCGGACGCAAGTACCAGAGACGAACTCGCACGGTTCGGGGAAAGTCGTGAGTACTATTCACCGCCGCTTTTGATTTGTTTTGCGACTGTGCGCCGGTATGCGCATTCCCCACGAACCACAAAAACAGGAACGCACCCAGGGCAAAGCGCAGTACCTTCATCGGCCCGCGCTCGGCTTCGGGTTGTGAGGTGATGAGGCTCGCGAGCTTGCATATGCCGCGAAGATTTCGCGCGCGACACTGGCAGCTTCGACCCGGCCGCTTCCCTTCTCCAGAAATACGACCAGCGCGATCTCCGGATCATCGGCGGGTGCATATCCGGCTAGCCAGGCGTGCGTCCAAGAGCCCTCGTCGGAGAGTGCAGTCCCAGTCTTTGCCGCTACCTTCATCGGCGAGTCAGGTTGCGCGAGGTGTCCCATTCCGTAGGAAGCCGATCCTTGCAGCCCGGCAAACACCAGCGCCAACTTCGCGTCGCCATTGCCTGCCACAAGCAATGCGAGATTGCGATACGCCCGCAGCAACTCCAGCGGAGTGACTTCGACGCCCCATTCCCCAATAGCTTGCAGTTCTTGTTGCTCGGAGTTCTTCGCCAGGTCCACGGTTCCGGTGGCTTCGTTACTCGCGAACCCCGTGAGCGACGTGAAACCGTCTTGGACGAAACTGCCACGCAATTGTTCCGGCGTTAGCCGCGTTGCGACATGTGTGAAATAGAAGTTGCACGAGTACGCTAGTGCCGTGGGAGGATCCAAAGGCTGCGGAGTTACGGGATGCGGGCAGTCAAGCCGGTGGCCACCCACGGTGAGTGGTCGTTTGCAGACCAGCGCGGTACTGGCATCGACTTTGCCCGACTCGAGCAGCGCAAGCAAGGTGAATGTCTTAATGCTCGATCCCGGACGGACCAAGCGGCGTGCCGCGACGTCGAGATGAGACGCCGCCAGAATTTGCCTCGATCGCACGTCGACGACAACGGCTGTGCCTTTGCGTCCAGCCATGGCGCGCGCGACAGCTTGTTGCAACGCTGTATTGCTCGCCGCCTTCGCGAGAGTCTGGGTCCCAGCGGATTGCCACAGACACGAGACTCAAGGCGGCCACGACGATCCGCCATCGGCCCTGACGCCAACGCAGCATGCCTCAATTGTATGGTTGTGGAAGGACGACCCGCGACCCGAGTTCGCGAGCCGAACCTGACTGCTAACAACGACGGGCCCAACTCGTCGCCGATTTGCGCGCTCAGGGTGTTTCTCAAGCTTTTCGCAGGCGCGACTACATCACAAGTACGATCTTCCCCAGCGCGCCCGAGTGGCTCATGATCTCGACTTGAGCGCGTGCAGCCTCGGCCAATGGAATTTTCTGCCCGATCACCGGTCGCAACGTTCCGCTCTCCAGCCCTGCAATCAGGGCAGCGTGAATCTGTTTGAACTCCTGCTCCGTCGTAGCCCAAAGGGTCACGCCGCGAATATCTGCTTCCCGCGACATTAGATCCCGCGGATTAATCTCGACCGTCCCCCGGCTGCCGATCACCACCACGCGGCCCTTCTTCGCCAGCAGGCCAAGGTCGTTGCCCAGGTTCTGGTTGGCCAGCATCTCCAGGATCAAGTCGAACCCTCGATCGCCGGTCAACTTCATCAACTCCTGGAGATAGCCGGGGGTCCCATGATTCACCTCGTGGTTGGCGCCTTGTTCCGATACAAGCTTCAGACCGGCATCGGTACCAGCGGTGCCAATGACGGTCATGCCCGCCGCCCGCGCCAGTTGTACTGCCGCCGTGCCCACGCCGCCGCTGGCGCCATGCACCAGCAGCGTTTCGCCTCGCTTGGCATCGCCACGCAGGAACAGTCCGCGATACGCCGTGCCGTAGGCAACTCCCATGCCGCGTCCCTGCTCAAAGCTGACATTGTCGGGCAGGCGATGCACGTGTGCTTCCACGCAGAGAGTCTGTTCAGCGTAGGTGCCGGTGAGAGATCCTGACGTGTACACGCGGTCGCCTGGCTTCACCCCGGTCACGCCTGGGCCCACAGTTTCGACCACGCCAGCACCATCATTTCCCGGCGTATACGGCAGGCTTGGCTTTATGGCATAGCTGCCGGTGCGAATGTAGCTCTCCACCGGATTTACGCCTGCGGCGTGGAGGCGCACTACCACCTGCCCCGGACCCGCTTCCAGGTCAGGGACGTCTTCCAGCTTCAACACTTCCGGGCCACCGAACTCGTGCACGCGAATCGCTTTCATCATTGCCTCCAGCGAGACGACTGGTTCGACCAATGCCACATATTCACATATTAATGAAGCCCCTCGCCCGGAGCCAATCTTGCAAGAGTCAGGATGCCAGCACGCTCGTCTGCTTCGCGAATGTGCGGATATCAATCAACTCTTTGCTGCCATCTTTTCCCGAAACTTAGCCATCTCCTCGCGATTCGGTCCATAGGCTCCCGGAGCCACTCCTCCTGCCAGGCGGCACAGTACCGACAATTGCCCGCGATGATGAATCTGGTGATGCAGCAGCGCCGACCAAAGTATGTCGCGGATCGCCATTTCGTCTCCGGTGAAAAATATCACTTTGCGATCCAGGTCCGCCGCGGTCAGCTTTCCGACTCTCCGCATCGCGTCTGCGTGCACCCGCTCGTAACCCGGAGCGAGTTCCTCAATCGTCTTCGGCCGCTCGATTCCCTCGGGCCTGACTCCCATTTCAAACTTGCCCCGCTCGATGCCGAAGCCGGAATAACCGTCGATCTCGGCCAAGTGCCAAGCCAGCTCTCCCAGGGACCGGCCTCCCGCGTCGGGCCGAAAGTCATACTGTCCGGCGGGCAGCGCCCGAAGTGCCGCCGCTGTTTTCTTAGCTTCTGCGTCCCAAGTGTTCATGAAGATCTGCAGTTCGTCTGACATGATGCATTTTCCTTTCACGCTTCGGGCTTCCGCCCGGCAGTTCTGTTATGTGGAGTGGTTCGTCGATTAGCTCGAGTCACCAACTATTCGAGCATACAATCCCCGAATGGACCACCACACTCTCGCGGCGGTCAGCATTACTGGGACCGGTCTTGACGTGCTGGGCAGCCTTTACCTTGCCTACGACCTGCTGGGTGGGCAGCACGGGCCGTTGCGACTGCTCACCCGTGCGGTAACTTACTCCATTATCTTCGGCATCGGCTACGGCATTGGTCTTGGTCTCTTCTTTGGTCTAGCGGCCGGTATTGCGACAGGTGTCACTATCTCGCTCGAACTCAATCGGGCGGCTCGTGGCCTGGATCACTACTCCTTGCCGTGGGAGGGACTGTTCGCTGCCATTCGCGCCTTCGGCTTCGGAGCCGGTCTATATCGGATTTTGGGCCTCAGATTCGCAATCGCGTTCGCCGTCCTGATTACAGCCGGTCAAATATTGGCCTATTCCCGCGGCATGCGTCCTGCCATCGATTACGCCCCCTCTCGCCGCTCACGCCTTACCCGTCGCCAGATCTGGGGAACGGTCGAGCGCACGGTGGGCTACATTGCCACTGCACTTGTCTGCAGTGCGTTCGTCCATCATGTGGACCACGCCTGGTGGTTTGCGATTCGGGTAGGGCTTGTAACTGGCCTGGTCACTGGTGTCGTGCAGACGGCTATTCCTTACATCGAATACTTTGCCGATAACCTTCCGCAGCGTCGACTCGGTGCCTTCGGCATCGCACTTATTCTGTGTGGTTTTACTCTGCAATCCGTTCAATACTGGCTGGCACTATTTGATGTACACCTGAGGTAGGTCGCGGCGTTCATCTTATCTGCACTTGGCGATGATCAGAGTGATGTCGTCAGACTGCTCATGAGGACTGAACGCTTTAACATCCTCAACGATCGATGCAACCAACGCGGACGAGGCCTCTTCACGGTGCCGGCGCAGGCACTCCACAAGACGTTGCTCTCCGAACTCGTCGCCCGCGGCGTCGAACGATTCGGTTATGCCGTCAGTGTAGAGCGCGAGGGTGTCTCCGCACGAGATGGGGCACTCGCCGGTGGCGCAGTCCCATTCCTTGAAAAGCCCCAACACCGTACTGGTGGAACCGAGCCGCTCCAGGGAGCCGTCGTCGCGCAACAGAAGCGCTGGAAGATGACCGCAATTGACATAACGCAAGTGCCGGGCTCGATTGTCGTACTCGGCAAAAAACAGTGTGGCGTAAGCACTGTCAGGAGAGTTCTCGTAAAACAGGCGATTGGCCAACTGCAGGAAACGTTGGGGCTGGTCGAGTGCGATGGCACACTGGCTGCGCAGGTTAGCTTGCAGATTGGCCATCAGGAGCGCGGCGGCAATTCCCTTTCCCGCGATGTCTCCCACTACCAGTCCCAGCCGCTGCTGGCCAAGATCAAGGAAATCGTAGTAATCGCCACCCACCTGGCGCGCCTGAATGCACGTGCCGGAATAGTCGAGCGTTGAGACGGCTGGGAGAGTTTGCGGAAAGAGCCCGGTCTGCACCTGTTTGGCGATTTCCAGTTCCTGAACTGACCGGCGCTCGGATTCCAGTTTTGCCAGTTCGAGAAGGCGCTGCGCTTCGACAGCCCTGCTTTCCTCGTCGAAACTCACTAGCGCAAATGAATTTCCGTCAAGATCTACGAAGTGAGTAAACACTCCACCCCATATCGGCGTGTGCTCTCCGTGATGCAGTGAGTGGTCCACGGACTCTGGCGTCCGCCCCTGCCGCTCATACGTGATCTGTTTCAAACGCGGTGTATACAAGAACCTGACTCCCCGTCTGCGCCATTCGCGAAATTTGGTCACGACGTCATCGGTAATAAAGACAACTTGGGTGGACCGTCCAATGAGGCCGTACTGTTTGGAGTCAGGCTTGGGTGCGACCAGCGAGAGTACAGCGCTGCCGTCGGGCGGAGCGACGGTCACCCAGCGCTGGCCCGATCCAAAGCGAACATCGCCGACCAGATTGAATCCCAGCTGATCCAAGTAGAAGCGCAGGCTCAGATCCTGATCGCGAACAAATACGTTAATCGCATGAACGCGAAGGTGAGGCTGCTGTCCGTCCAACGGAAGGCCGGGCTGGTCAGGGTGAAGATGTGGAGGAGAGCCGTCCATCGTCGCGATTATAGCGATATTCCGCGCGTGGTCAGCCATTTAGCGGCCGGCTGTGTGCAAGGCTGTCTATCCATGCGGGCAACATAGAAGCATTTTCCGCAAGTTGCCCATCCTGGAGGGATATACGTCGGCTCAGAAGCGTCGAACCGTGAGCGAGACGCACCCTGTTGCGAACCGCTACACTATGACGGGGAGTAGATATCATGCCGGTTACGCAGGAAGAAGTTTACGCAGCACTCAAAGAATGTTACGACCCCGAGATTCCGGTCAACATTGTCGATCTCGGTCTGATCTACGAAGTTCGCGTGAAACCCACCGAAGTGGCCAACACTTCCGGCGAAGATGTGGAAGTCGAAATGACGCTCACCGCTCAAGGGTGTCCGTCGTCGGGCCAGATCACGGAAGACGTCAAACGGCGATTGCTTCGCGTCCCCGGAGTCACTAACGCGAACGTGGAAATCGTCTGGTATCCGCAGTGGAGCCCAGAACGCCTCAGCGCCGAGGCAAAAAAACAACTCGGGATCGAATAGTTGATGAGTCCGCGTGGCGGCGCCTCTCACTGAGGTGCAAGGTTCAGTCGCCCAGTTGCGATTGCATGTCCCGCCAAACACTCAAGCCACGGCGCTCGGTCTCCTCAGCGAATTCGGCGCCCACCTTCTGAAGCGTAGCGAAGATCTCCATGCCTTTGTGCAGGTAGTCAGGCGCGTTCTCCCAGATGCCCTCAAATTTCTCCGGATATTCGCTGGCCAGAACAGCAAGGCCACCTGCTGCCACGGCCATGCCCGCGGACCTCCGTCCGCTGAAGACGAGCATAGCTCCCGCTCCAATCGCTCCAAATATCACAGCTTTCTTCCAGTTCTGCATGCCTCACCTCAAGCAATGTGGACGTCGTCTCGCAAAGCGCCTTACATTGTAGTGGAAAGCTCAGCACCTCAGTATTCGCGTGTATAATTTTCGCAAGCGCGCCCGTAGCTCAGCTGGATAGAGCGATTGCCTCCGGAGCAATAGGCCGGGAGTTCGAATCTCTCCGGGCGCGCCAGATTTCTTCATGCTCCTCAACAGTTTGCAGCGAAGCGCCCGCAAAGAGGTCGTTTGGCTGCCCGGGGAGCTGGCATCAACCCGCCGGGACCAGGTCGCTGACTATGCCTCACGCAAGGCGATCAGCGTGGCAGAGGTGGAGCGCTGGCTTGGGCAAAACCTGAACTACGACCCTGTGTGCGCGGGAATTTCCTTCGGAACCTTCCAAAAACTCAGGGGGAAGATTTCAATTAGTAGCATTGTTTGGCAAGCCGCCTTCGGATGATCACCCTCTGGTTCCAAGTAAGAGAATCTTCGGCAACCAGCGGCGTGGTCCCCGAGTCGCAGGGCTCAAAATTCCTCTAGGTAGGCGTCCCGGCCAGTGGAAGCCAGACTTGAAAGCGCGTGTCTCCAGCGGTGGAAGTGACATGGATGTTGCCCTGGTGCTTCTTCACAATCCTCTGGACAGTGTCGAGGCCGAGTCCGGTACCTTCCCCGACCCCCTTGGTCGTGAAGAAAGGCTCAAAGATGTGGGGCTGCACCTCGTCTGGAATTCCGGGGCCGTTGTCGGCAATCTCAATCACGGCGCAACTATCGTCCCGGTAAGTTCGAATACGGAGCTCGCCTTTTCCATGCATGGCGTCAATCGCATTATCAATAATGTTGGTCCAGACCTGGTTGAGTTCGCTGCCAAATGAGTTGACGAGGAGGGGAGTGCTGTCGTAATTGCGCTGGACCATCACTCCCTGTTTCAACTTGTGATTCAAAATCGTAAGGGTGGTTTCCAGGCTCCTTACAACGTCCACATTTTGCACGGGCGCCTGATCCATGTGGGTGTATTCCTTGATTGCGCCCACTAAGTCCGATATTCGCGAGGTGCTGCTCTCGATCTCGTGTAACAGGCTCGCAATCTCTTCCGACGCGGCGATCCTGACCAGAGCGGCTCGAGCAGTATCGCCATCAAGGGTTGCAAATAAAGACTCGACCGCCTCGGGCCTGATGTTTCGTCGCGCCAAGCCAGCTGCCAAAAGCCACAAGTCGTTCTGACCATGACTGCGCAACAAAGAATCGATTTGGTCTTCGAGGTCACTGATGGTTAGCGCGTCCGGCGGAACGACATCAGGCTGCGTGAACAGGGCTTCCAGTCGTTCGATCTCAGATTTCTGTGCGGGCGTGAGATCGCGCCTTCCCAGTTCGACACTTGCATTCTTGACCTTCTTTAGGACGTCGCGCAGTTGGCTGGCAGCACGTTTCGCAGCCGAAGCCGGATTGTTAAGTTCATGCGCGAGTCCCGCCGAAAGCTTTCCCAAAGAAGCCAATCGATCCCGCTGTTGTTCGAGCCGGGTGGTTTCGCGGATCCGGTCGGACATCAGGCCGACGAGACGCTGTGTGAGTTCCGGCATTTTCTGCACCAGCTCTGGAAACTTCAACGCCGGAAATCGCAGGGCGCGCGTGTCCGTCACGGCGCGTCCATTCACGCCGAACTGTTTCATCCTTGAAAACGGAAGTACTCCGGTAACGTCGCCAGCCTCAACATTAAAAACAAAGGTCTCGCCTCCGCGCTCGCCCCGCCATTGAACTTGGCCGTCAAGAATCACAAACATCGCATCGGCCGGGGCGCCCTGGCGTGAGTAGACTTCACCCGCCTTGAGAGTCATCTCCTGCGATTGGCTGATGAACCAGTCGATCTGATCGTCTGGCAAGTCAGCGAACACCGGAAAACGAAGTAGCTCTGATTTATCGACCATTTATACCTTGCTGAGATACTGATGGATGAACTGCACTGCCACCGACCCTTCACCGACGCCGGAAGCCACCCGTTTTATGGAACCGTGACGTACGTCACCTACGGCAAAGATGCCGGGGACATTGGTTTCCAACAAGAACGGATCACGATCGAGTGCCCATCCTTTCGGGTGCTGTCCGTCACGCAGAAGGTCGGGGCCAGTCAACAGGAAACCACGCTCGTCTCGCTCGACGATGCTGGCAAGCCAATCTGTCTGCGGCAATGCTCCGATGAAAATAAACATCGCATTTGCCGGCACGCGCTCAACCTTGCCGGTGTCGGAACAGAGCACGGAAATCTCTTCCAGGTGGACATCGCCATGTGCCTCGGCCACGGCGGCATGTGTCCAGAGTTGAATGTTGGGTGTTTCTTGAATCTGGTCAATCAAGTATTTCGACATGGTGCTGGAGAGAGATTCGCCCCGTACAAGAATAATGACGCGTTCAGCAAATCGAGCGAAGTTCATTGCCGCCTGGCCGGCTGAATTTGCCCCGCCAACTACGTAAACGATCTCGCCTTTACAGGAAAGGGCTTCGGTAGCGCCGCCACCATAGTAAATGCCCGCCCCCTGCAGCCGGTCTATGCCTGGAGCGTCCAGACGTCGCCACTGAACTCCCGTTGCAATCATCAGCGCGTGGCACGAAATCTCGTTCCCGTCTGCCAACTTGATGATCCGATAGGACCCTTCCGCTCGGGCGCCGACAGCTTCCTGGGATAGTATTTCAACCCCAAAACGTTGAGCTTGCACAACCGCCCGCCGCGCCAGATCCGCTCCACTGAGCCCGGTTGGAAATCCCAGATAGTTCTCAATCCGGGAGCTCATGCCAGCCTGACCGCCAGGAGCTTCCCGCTCAATCATTACCGTATGCAGGCCTTCGGACGCACCATAGACGGCAGCAGCTAGCCCAGCCGGGCCTCCACCCACAATAGCCAAATCATAGAAGCTGGTTTGGGAACGGGTGCGTAGTCCGACCTTTTGCGCCACCTCAGCGGGAACGCCCTCAAGAAGCTTCGTGCCGTCGGGGAAGAGCACCAGTGGCAGCTGGGCTGCCTCCGGCCCCAGAGCTTCCAAAAGGCGCTTCGTTTCCGGATCATTCGCGGAAAGCTCGACGTCGATCCATTGATACGGCACGTGATTTCGCGCCAGGAAGTCACGCAACTCGTACGAGCGCGGTGACCAGCGAGTACCCAGTACACGGATTCCTTGAAATGTCGGCCGAAAGGAGGCCTGCCAGTCGTCGAGCAAATCATCAAGTTGCGGATATAGATGGTCTGCGGGCGGATCCCAAGGCTTTAAGAAGAAGTAGTTAATGCTGGCTTGATTGATGGCACTGATGGCAGCATTGGTATCCGCATACGCTGTGAGCAACGCCCGTTTTGCGCTAGGGAAGATTCCCATCGCCTGCTGCAGGAATTCCACCCCATCCATGCGCGGCATGCGTTGGTCGGCAAGCAGCAGTGCTACGCTGTCGTTCCGTACCTTCAACTGCTTCAGGAGATCGAGCGCACCTTCAGGCGAGTCACTTCCGATAACCCGGTATTCGTCACCGTACTGCGATCGGAGATCACGCTCTATCGCCCGCAAAACATCGGAATCGTCATCCACACTCAGTAATATAGGTTTCGCCATGCCCTATCCAATTTTCTATGAAGAAATAATTACACGCTCTTGTTTCCCGGGTTGAATTGGTTAGATACAGAGAATTGCCTTAGGTCGCGCAATTCCTGATATTCGGTTTCCGGCAACCGTCGCGGCTGACGAGGAAGCGAGTGGCTCAATAAATCCTCGTAAGTACAAGTAGGAACGCGCGAGTTCCCTGTCCGGTAGGGCTCTAGCCAGATTCGACACTCCCACGGGCCGGTTTCTGGCCAATGTGACAGGCAAATGCTGCTCGGCGCGAACATCCGACTTAGTTGGTCAAGATCGTTCAGAGGTGATGCTACGACTGCTTCGCGAATGAAGTCGGTGGCGGGGGTAGCGCCAAATGTTGCAAATATGGTATCGAAACTAACGGACAACCAAAACGGAATCACCAGCCTTTGCCTTCTACGCATCCGCGGTATTGGTTGATTCGGGACTGTTGGGCTCGATCCAGGCGAGAAACAGTTTGTAACCCACCGACAAAACGATCGCGCCGACGAACAGGCCGATGATCCCCATCGCGACGAACCCTCCGATGGCACCGAGGAAGACCACGGCGGTCGGAACCGCGGCCCCACGGCCCAGCAGTATGGGCTTCAGCACGTTGTCCAGCAAACCGACGAACGCGCACCATATCAGGAAGACAACGGCCGTAGTGGTTGTGGCGGTAGCGAAGACGATGGTGACTGCGGGGATGAGTACAAGCATCCCGACCTGCAAGAACAGCGGCAATGAGAAAGATCACGGCCCACAAGCCCGCTCCCGGCAATCCCACGACGAGAAAACCAATTGCAGCCAGCACGGTTTGAATGAGGGCTACCCCGAGAATGCCAGAGGTCACGCTGCGGATGGTGGAACCAACGAGGTTCTGGAACTCGGCGCCGCGCTCGCCAAACAGCCGGTTGGCAAACGCGCGCGTTACTTCTGCGGCGCTATGGGCGTTCGCCAGCAATGCTCCCGCAATGAGAATCGAAAAGAAGAATTGCAGCACGGTTAGGCCGATGCCGGCAGTCGCAGAAAGTAGCTTTGGAAGGAAAGTCTTGATCTGAGGCGCGAGGAGTTTCACAGCCTCCGTCAAGTTGTTCGAGGCCATGCTCCAGATTCGGTTCAAAGGAGCACCAATCAGAGGCCAACTTTCGACGTTGGGCGGGGGAGGCGGAACGACGAACGTCCCTGCGTCCAGGTGGCCCATTAAACTTTGGACGCCGCCCACCATGCTGTTGGCCAGTAGGACAACCGGGATGATCAGCACGGCCAGCAGAAGAATGGTCCAGATAGCGGCGGCCCAACCTCCACGTCCCGTTGCGTGCTGCAGCTTTAGAAAGACAGGATAAGAAGCCACAGCGATGATAATTCCCCAAGCAACGATAGGAACGAAGGGGGCCAATATCAGGAGACATACGGCGGCGAGCAAGGCAACCAGGCCGATGTTAATGGAAGCTTCCACCGCACGGGCGATGTAGGCTTTTTCCGTTGCAGATGTTTCGGTCGTCATGGTCTGAGTCCTCCCGAAGAATCGAGTGTTGCGCGCGCACTAACAGAACAAGCAGATTGGAAAACCGCGCACACCTGGGAACTATCGGGCACTTCACTGCGGCATCATGTGCGGCCAGGGCCACGCTGCCTGCGTGGACTGCCACCGCAATCAGAATGCCCGTCATGGTTAGCCCTAGCAGGGCGATTGCGATGGCAATCACCCTTGATATCCTGCGTACCGGCCGGAAATCGCCGTAACCTACGGTGGTTGCGGTGACGAAGGACCAATAGAAGCTGTCGAATCGCGACCACCCTTCCTTCTTTCCAACTAGAAGCCCCAATCCGACTATGGCCGCGGCCAAGCTTAGGAACAAAGGCAACGCTAGCCACAGCCCGAAGGCGAACTCCTTGAGAAATGTGATCGTCAGACCGGAAAACAGCAAGTCATTTACCTCATGTTTAGCGGTGTATGGAAAGCTATTGGCCTTTTACGTCCAGCCACAGGGTTAAGCCGAGAAGAGGACGTGCGAAGCGCTATTTCGGCTTCTTCTTCGGCAGGATTCCGCCTAAACCCGTCTTGCCGCCGGTCACGCCAGAGACAGATTGCTGGATCGCCCCCTTGGCAGCGCTAGCAGCCATACCCCCTACGTCGGGAACAAAGCTTGGGTTGGAGGTTGTACCTTGAATTCTGAAAGGTACACCTCCTCCACCTCCACCCCCAACCCGCCCAGTCACAGCCGAGAGTGCCCCGGCCTTGTTGCCCTGCAACTCGGCAACCATCTGGAAATCGAGCGCCCCGTTGGGGCTGACCGTGCCTGCGCCGGTTACTACTCCGAGGGATGGAATCGTCACGTTGATAGCATCGGCCCTGGTCATCTCAGGAGCGATGCGCGCGTTCAAGCTGGCATTCTGAATGGTGGTGTCGGGGTTCGAGGAAGCCTTTCCACTGAAGGCTGACAACGCTCCCAACTTCGCACCCATATCGAATCCGGCCAATTTCGTGTTGGACATGCGAACGGGGCCGGCGATCACGAGTTTGTCGAGTGGACCGCTGATTGCCAAGTCGGCTGACAGTGTTCCGCCATTCAACTTCGATCCTGAAGGAAGCACTACGCCAAGGGCCGGGAGCATCGATTCGAGTTCGTCGACGGACACGATCGGGGCGTTGAGCTTCAGGTTCATCACCTGGGTTTCACCCTGGGTCTGAAAACCGCCTGTGAGGTGGGCAACAGCTTTGCCGAATCCTATGTCCCCTTGGGTGATGGTGCCGGCCTGTCGGTCGAGGTCCTCGTCGATTGCATATTTGATGGTCACGGCTTTCGGGGCCGGTGATCCCTTGGGTGAAAGCTTGAGCTTTTCGCAGGTTATTGTGCCCACCGCCTTGGCCTGACTGCCAGTCGAGTTCAACGTTCCCTCAAGATCGGCGGAGCCGCCAATTCCGCTTGCCGGATCGATGAAGCCCGAGGCTGCGAGGTCCAGGTTCTTCACCTTCATTGAGGCGTCGAAAGGAGTCTTGGCCGAATCCTGCGGATTGATTGGTCCCGCTTTGCCGGTGAGGCTTGCATTGCCGCCGCCGGGCAGGTTGACGGTCAACTCGAACGGGAACTGAGAGGTGGGCGAGAAGTCCTTAACTTCCGCGTTTAACTTGTCGTAAACCTGCGGCTTCGCAGTGGAGTTGCCGGTGCCGACTGCCAGCTTTCCATCTTTGATCTCCAGCTTGGCGATCGAGAGGCTTTGGGGCGCGCCCGACTTTGCTGGTTCAGCGGGGTTGTTTTTACTGGTTCCGCCGAGGCTGGAAAAGTTCCAGGTTCCGTTGGGGCCTTTGAGCAACGTGATCTGAGGCTCGTCCAGCACGATCCCCGTCACGTTTAGCTGCTTCGAGAAGATGAGCGGCATCAACTCGACGCCAACTTCCAACGACTTCGCCGTGATGAACGGCGACTTACTGAAGGCCGGATCGTCGGCGATGCTGACATTCTCCACGCCGACTTTGCCGCCGAAAAGCGAAAGGCTCATCTCTCCCAGCGTTACTGGCCGACCCAATGCGTTCGTCAACTCCGACTCGATTTTTGGGCGGAAGCTGTTGACGTTGATGAAAAGCGGAAGTGCGATGAGGATTACCACCACTGCCGCAACAACGATTCCAGCGATCTTCAGAGTACGTTTGCTGATTTGCATTGGCTTGCTCCTATCCTTTCGCGCTTCCGGGAGTTACGGAAGTTCTACGGCCCAAGCAACAACCTTCCAACCCGCGTCCTCTTTGGTCCACAACAGCAGGAGAGCAGGTGATTGCTCCTCCCCATAGTTCAGTCGGCTGGCGCTCAAATAATATGCTCCGTATTTTGCATCAGCGGGCTTCAACTCCGGAGAAACATCGGCCGTCTGACGATGTTGGCACAGAAAGCTATTGGCCTTCTGGTCTGGCACGGCCATGATCGCGAAAGCCTTGGAGTTTTCCTGCTGGACTGGACGCAGCAGATCATTGCTGGGCTGCAGACTCGACATCATGTCCGAGAGATTCGCGCCAGATGGGATTCTCGCGAGCGGCCCTTGCAGTCCAGACTGAATTCTGGCGACGGGAGTCAAGTTCTTCTGGTCTGCGGAGGGTGCCGCGAGACACTGGTAGGAGCGCGGTGACGCAAAGGCGGAAGCCTGGATAACATTCCGCTTCACGATCCAAGCCTGGTAGAACTCCGTGATGTCTTTTACGGCGGCGGGATCACCGGTAATGCTCTGCGGTTCTTCCACTGCGGGTACGGCCTGGGCGGCAGCGTTCTTTGGGACGATCCCCGCATCACTGCCATCTTCGATGCGGATGGCAACGATCTTCCAGTAGCCGCTCTCCTGAGCCCAAAGCAGGGACACAACCTTGTTCCGGCTGTCTCCTTGTTTTCCACGAAACGCAGTGGCGAAGTATTTCCCACCAGAGCCCTTACTCGTATCGTTCGATGTGGCAACGCACTCCTCGTCTGGGCCCATGTCTTCCGGCACGCTTACCAGCAGGAATTCGGATGCATACGCATTCTTTGCAGGTTTCAATGCTTGTGACCATTTGTCGGCAGGTTCGAACACGTCGGCAACGGAATTTACCGTGCCAGTGCTATCGCTGAACTTCTGCATCGCCATCATTGTGCGCAGCCGAATCATGCCTGGCGGCACGGGTTGTCCGCCCTTCTGCGCCACCACCTCCAAACACGGATAGCTGAAGCGCGAGAAATAGGCGACTGACTTATTTGGTTCTTTCCCCACTACCCAGCTTTGCAGGAAATCGTGTGCGCTCTTATCGACGCCCTGATCGGCTTTCACGGCGGGATTTAAGGGAATGTTTCCGAGGCGCACGGTGGCGGTCTCCTTTGGCGGCTTTCCGCCGCTTCCGAGTTGTCCAAAGACGTCGCGCCACCAGCCATTGAGGCCCGACCAGCGGCGGTCATGGCGGTCCAGGTTGTTTCCCGCCCGGACGTCGGAGTTGGAGGCGCTCAAGTGTCCATTGACCAGCCCTTTCGGAAAGCTGGAAGAGCGGTAATCGACGTCAATGTCGGACAATTTATGGTCGCGCGAAATTGAGAACTGAATCGAGGGAGGTCCCTTTTTCAGCCGGTAACAAATGGGAAAGCCCTTGTGATACACGCTGTTGTCTTTATCGTGAGAGAACTCCTGGCTGCGGCTCAGGATGTCCACCGCGTCGGGCTTCAGGTACACATACAGGCGAAACTGAAGGTCGCCGCCCACGCCGGATTCCTCTCCCATCACTTGGTCAACGGCTTCCACCAGGTCAATCGCCCGACCCAGGCTCTTGCCTTGCGCATCGGTCAGCTTAGCGTTCAGCAGCGCATGGGTCACAGCGTCGAACGTGGTACGGGTAGACAGTCGAGCGTTGTCGTAGGCCTGTTCGGGAACAAGCTTGCTTCCGGTGGTTGAGTTGTAGTTGCGAATGAAGTCGTCTATCAGCCGTTTTTGCTCAGGGCGCAACGCAGCGTAGGATTTGCCAGGCTCGAGGGTCTCGCTTTTTGGCTTTTGGGAAGTCGCCGCCTCCTTCTGATTCGGCTGCGTTTGAGCAATAACGAAGTCGAGCGGGAGGAGTAAGAAAACGATGAGAACGATCAGTCGGGTCATTTGTTTCATCGTGAGCCTTTTGTCATCGGTTTGCCGGCCCTGACGGCGCTCCCCATGCCAATGGTGGTAAAGGCCGCGCCAAAGGCGACTGGTTTGTGGCCCAATTCGAAGCACGAACCCTCGATTGGATTTACTGCGACTCGCGGCCAGTGGGTGAACCTGTGCTATCGATACCTTCACTACTTCTGGCCGCCTGTAACTGTCGCTCCGTCGTTGTCAGCATCTCCTGCAAGACATCAACCAGGTGAGAAGGAGTGTTGGGACTCGACAGCCAGCCTTGAATCACTTCTTTACGCGACTCAAGCTCCATCATCTGGCGCCAGCGAGGTTCGTTGTACATCCCCTGCTGCGTGAACATGGCCTTCCTCTCGGAGTTGTTTGGGCAATCGCACTTTCGCCAGAGGAAGCAGCGCTCATCGTCTTGCAGGCCCGGAATTACCGAAGGTGCCGCAGTGGATCAAATACCGCATGAGAAAAGTACCAGGTCAGCTCCACGGCTTATCGAACGCCAACCTCAAAGCTGAATCCGCACAAAGCACGCCGACAGTTAGTAACCCTGTTCTAGAGTTAGCGCGCGCCTCTCCAAATTGGGCCTCTCTCTTCGCGGTCAGCGCGCGCTTTCAGCGGCGCGAACCGTTTGTTCCGGAGTCTCGCCGAACAATGTGTGATAGATAAAGCCCCCCAGAGCACCGCCCACAATCGGGGCCACCCAGAACAGCCATAACTGTCCCAGTGCCCATCCCCCCACAAACAGAGCCGGCCCGGTGCTGCGCGCAGGGTTCACCGAGGTGTTGGTCACCGGAATGGAAATGAGGTGAATGAGGGTGAGGCCTAGCCCAATCGCGATGGGAGCAAAGCCGTTGGGCGTTCGTTTTTCGGTGGATCCCATGATAATGAAGAGGAAGAACATAGTGAGGACCACTTCGGCCACCAGGCAGGCGAGAAGTGAATAGCCACCTGGCGAGTGTTCCCCGTACCCATTGGACGCGAATCCGCCAGCTAGCGTGAAATCCGCCTTCCCGCTCGCGATTACATAGAGGACACCCGCCCCCACGATGGCCCCCGCCACTTGAGCAATGATGTAGGCCGGCAACTCCGAAGCGGGAAATTTCTTACCGGCAACCAACCCTACCGAAACCGCAGGATTGAGATGGCATCCGGAGACAGGGCCGATGGCGTAGGCCATCGTCAGCACGGTGAGGCCAAACGCGAACGAGACGCCCACGAAGCCTATTCCCAAGCTTGGAAACGCTGCTGCCAACACGGCGCTCCCGCAGCCTCCGAAGACTAACCAAAACGTTCCAAAGAACTCAGCAGTTGCACGCTTTGTAATCGACATATTTTTCTCCTACAGGCTGCTAGTTTTCGTCACAATCACGGAACATGAGAGCCCGATCCGGGGCCGACTAAGTGCAACAGGAACCGCACTGCGATTCCACTTCATCGCAATTGATTGGCCCGGCACGAGGCCCGAATCCTACCACCTTTCACAGTCAGGCCGAAGCGGTATCTGTGAATCGGATTTCCGCGCCGAGCCAGCTCCTAGCCGCGAAGCACTAAACCCCTGCGGAGCCATGCCATCCAAACGAGCCAGCGATCAATAAGAGCCCAAGAACTCCCACCAAGGGTAAACTTGGCGCCCCCTTCGGCAGCGTCCTCGGACCCAGGCCTCAATTATCTGAACCGGCTATCTCGTGATCAACTAGGAAAACGCCTAGCCGATGGGTGCCCAATGTTGATGCCCCACACAAGCAAAAATGCCAGCCAGGGGTCAAAACGGCTCGATTATAGACAGCGGCAAATGAAGCAGTGCACTTGGAGGTGACTCGGCCTGCATGTCAGAAGTTCGCCGGGACGAGTCTCTGAGGCAGGCCGACGCAATCCTGAAGGCCGGGTCACGATCACTTCCAAATCGAGGAGTCGCCCACAAAAAGCGGGCGACCCCGGTGAAGTGCGTTTGACGATCATCAAGCCGAACGGTTCTTCCGGCTCATATACCACCAAATGATGAGAGCCAACACGACAAGAACCAACAACCAAATCACCCACGTCGGCAAGCCACTCGCGGCTTCTGGCGCTGATGCGGGCGCTGCTGCTGGTTCTGCTGCTGGAGCCGGCACCGCCTCTTCGCTCCCCTCCGCGACCAGGATCGGTACATCCGCGGGCGGGGCAGCCTGGCCTGTCACAGTCTTGCTTTGCGTGACCTCAACAGCGGGCTGCTCGGTGATCTTCGTGGCGGTGATGATCATGCCCTTGCGCACGGCAAAAGCATCGACCATCTGTCCATCCACATTGAATTTCTGGTCCTCGGGAATCTTGAACTGCTGGTTCTTGCCGTCCTCAAGGGTCAAGATTACGCTCAGCGGAGGAGTGATCGCCCAGACCTTTCCTTTAACAGTCTCTACGGTCGTAATGGTCATGGGAGTTGTGGTCGTGGTGATGGTTCGCTGGAGTTTCATGCCCGGCTTCAAATCCTTAACACCGAGTTGCTTGCCATCTACCGTCACTTTGGCGCTCGCGGGCACATTCTCAAAATTGCGGAGAGTGCCATCCGCCATCTTGACTACCAGGTCGTTGCCCGAGACGGTCACGACTTCGCCACGTTCGACCTTGGTTACGACGTTAGCGTTCCCTGCCGTCGTCGTAGTTGTTGTGTCCACCTGCGCCGTTAGGCTCAGGGTAAGGGCCATGCAAGCAGTGGTCGTTGCCAAAACTAACCACTTGCGATTCCAACCTAATGTGTTCATCGCTATTTCTCCTTTCGGTGAATAATGCAGTTCGCTCTAGATTGCAATGCAGGCTCCTCCGCGGAACTCGCGGCGGCAATTTAGTCTTTTTGCAGCGGGAGACGTCTCTAACTTAGGACTTTTCATCTGGTCACCACGAGGATCCACCCGGTTCCGATCACCAGGAACACGGCCATGAAGAAAAGGGTCGTCAGCAGCCCGAGCCTGTAGAGTTCGCGTTGCGTGAGATACCCGCTGCCCACGAAGATTACATTCTGGCTGCCGCCCTGGGGCGTGATCACAGAGAAGTAACTGCTCGCGAAGAGTAGCCCGAACGCCATCAGAGGCGCTGGAACGCCGCCGCGGACACCAACGTCCAGAAAGACCCCCAACAGAGCAAGCACCTGAGACGACTGGCTCACAAACATGTAGTGGATCGCGACATAGAGCACGATCAGGCCAACGTAGGTCACTGGCCACGAGAAGCCACCCATGTACTTCGCGAGAACCTGCCCTGCATAACCCATAAATCCCAACTCGTTAAGCGCCCCGCTCAAGGCGAACAGGACGGCAAGCCAGAGAAACGTAGTCAGCGTATCGCCTTGGTTGGCAATGTCTTCCAGGGTGAGCACACCAGCCATTAACAGGACGCCTAGACCGAGGAACGCGATGCTCGTTACATTCAGTCCCAGCTTGTCGGCGAAGATCCAGCCGGATACCATCAGGGCGAAGGCAACTGCGGTGATTCGCTCGTCGCGCGAGAGCGGTCCCAAGGTCGCAAGAGCTTTGCGCGCGGCGATTGGAGCTTCCGGAGTCTCGCCTACGCGTGGGGGGAACAGCCGTGCGATCACCCACGGCAAAGCCAGGATTGCGGTCAGCGCTGGAACGCAGGACGCGACCAACCATTTTCCAAAGCCGATCTGGATGCCATATTCCCGGACTAGTTGTATCCCGATCGGATTTGCCGAGGTCGCCGTCATCCAGAGAGCGGACGACACAGCCAGGCTCGCCATGGTACAGAACATCAGATAGCCGCCGAGGCGGCGCCCCTCGGGATCATTAGGCTGCGAACCGGATCCCTCCGCCACGGACAACACAATTGGGAACAGGACTCCGCCGCGCGCGGTGTTGCTGGGAAACGCTGGCGCGATGACCGCATCAGTAAGCACGATGCTGTAAGCGAGTCCCATCGATGAGCGGCCGAACCGGCTCACCATGAAAAGGCTGATGCGGCGGCCCAGTCCGGACTTCACGACCGCCTGGGCCACCAGGAACGCAATCACTACTAAGAGAACGCTGGTGTTGGCAAAACCTCCGAAAGCCTGCGCGGGCGTGATCGTTCCGGTCATTACCACGGCGGCCACGGCCAGCATCGTGGACGTCAGGAGGGGAAACGCACCGACCAGTACGGCCACGATAGCGGACACGAACACAGCGAAAAGGTGCCAGGCTGGAGCGGTAAGCCCAGCCGGTACAGGCGTGAACCAGATTCCGAGCGCCAGCACAAAGGGCACCGCGCGCTTGATCAGTAGGCCGACGCTGATCGTCATCGTTGGCCCTCTGTATCGAGCGCGGCTTGCGCCGAACCCACATGGATCGTCCCATTCAAACCCATCGATTGCCCTTGTACTTGTCCGTCCTCGGTCTCCAGCACAAAGCGCCAGGAGAATTCGTACCCGCCCGATGCTCCCGAGTAGCGCCCGGTGCCCCCGACAAATTTCCCAATGATCTTGTTGCCGGTCGAGTCGCCGTTCCCCTTGAGTTCGCTGAATATTTGGTCACCGCGATCATCGGTCCAGACCGCGCGGCCAACCAGGCCAGTGGCAGTGTCGTTGAGGACAAGCGCCTCCGCTCGAAATCCAACAGCGGGTCGTGAAGATCCCGCCAGCATCAGTGAGCCTTCGAATTTCGCAGTGGATGCTCGACGACCATCGCCCAATGGAATGCGGTGGCGGCTGCCGGCAGCCGTCCAAGTTCCCTGGAAATCGTGCCATTCGTTATCGGCTGAAGCGTCCTGGCTCGCATGCGCAGCGCGACCGCAGGCGGTCATCACCAGCAGGCCGGCCAGTGCAATTGTGAGAAACCACGAGAGTCGCAGCGCAGAAGAGGATTGCTTGGGCGAAATGGGTTTTCTTCCGCTGATGGACTGCGGGAGCGCGAACCGGCACTTACGATGCGCTCGAATGTACGTCAGATTCATCGCGAGCCCCTTGCAAAACCCTGAAGCCCTTGGGTGATCCTCAAAACACTCGTCTAGTTGAATCCTGAACTCGTTGTACGAACCCGCCGCCCTATTTGCCTGTAATCAACGTCGAGCAGTGTACGTCAGATCATCGATCGATTAAACAACCATCTTCGCTAGCACAAACCCGATGAGCACCGACGACACAGTAGCCACCATCCCAGGCAACATGAAACTGTGGTTCAACACGTACTTGCCGATCTTGGTCGTTCCGGTTTGATCGAACGAAATCGCCGCCAGTAGCGTGGCGTAGGTCGGCAGAAAAAAATATCCGTTGACGGCTGGGAACATTGCGATCAAGGCCGGCGCCCCCAAGCCGAGTGCCACTCCAACCGGCATTAGTGTGACTACGGTTGCGGCCTGGCTGGAAAGCAGGATCGACAAGGCAAACAATCCGATGGCGAACACCCACGGATGCTGCTGCACCACTCCCGAAATGCCTCCGATAATGAACTGGCGATTGCCCTCGAAGAATGACGATCCCAGCCAACCGAGTCCAGCAATCGAGATCAGGGCGACCATACCTGCACTCATGATGCTGCCCTTCACGGTCGCCGTCGCCGACGCCTTAAATACCAGCATGTTGATGCCGGCTGCCGCGAGCATCAGCATCATGATGGCCGGCGCCATATCGAGCGTCTCGATGCTTTCTTGCGCCTCCCGCCAGGACGGTATAGCTCGGCCGTAGCGAGGGGAAGAGCCCAAGCACTACGACCAACACTGCTGCAAGCATGAATGCAATCACAGAGCCGCGTGCCCGCATCAGGCTCGCGCCCTCCAAAGCCGTGGTCGAAGCGGGAGCCGCAATCAGGCCTTTCGCCAAGCGTTCCTGGTAGTCCGGATCATCTTTCAGCTCCGGACCTTTCCACATGACGGCGAGCGCACCTAGCAAACTCCCCAACAAGGTAGAAGGGATGCAGATCAGGAGAATCTGATACAACTGCACCCCCGATGGGCCAAGCAGTCCTAACAGCGCGACAGTTGCTGCCGATATAGGAGAGGCGGTAATTGCCTGCTGTGAAGCGATAACTGATATAGAAAGCGGACGTTCGGGCCGGACTCCCGCGCTGCGCGAGACCTCGGCGATGACCGGCAGCAGCGCATAAACAATGTGGCCCGTACCCGCGGCGAGAGTGAACACATACGCCACAATCGGAGCCACGATGGTGATGCCGGCGGGCCAAATGCGCAGCGCTCGGTCGGCGATCACTACCAGGTAATCAAGGCCGCCGGCGGCCTGCATGGTGGCTGCAGCGGTCACCACGCACAAGATCATGCCAAGCACCGTGCGAGGCGGCATGCCCGGTGGCAGGCCAAAAATGAACACCAGGACAACCAGTCCGAGACCGGCTACTGTGCCGAGACCGATGCCACTCAGGCGGGCCCCCACGAAGATGCACGCAAGAACAACCAGGAGTTCCAGCCAGATCAACATCGCCACCGCTTTCTAACGGCTAACCGCTCCAACCATGGCCTTCGGATCCAAAACTGTCTGAATCTGTTCCTCCGTCAGCAGCTTTTTCTCTCGCACGAGTTCAACGATGCCTTTGCCCGTCTTCATTGCCTCAGCGGCCAACTCAGTAGCAGTCTCATAGCCCAACAGAGGATTGAGGGCGGTTACGACACCGATGCTGTGCTCTACGTATCTGCGGCAGGTGTCCACGTTAGCGGTAATGCCGTCGATGCAATGTCTGCGCAGCGTGCTGGCGGCATTCATGAACATGGTCTGGGACTCGAGAATGCAGCAGGCGATGATCGGCTCCATCACATTAAGCTGCAATTGACCGGCTTCAGCAGCGAGCGTCACGGCCAGGTCGTTCCCGATCGCCTTGAAACAGACCTGGTTCACGACTTCGGGGATAACGGGATTGACTTTCCCAGGCATGATGCTCGAGCCCGGCTGCATGGGGGGTAGGTTGATTTCGTTCAGGCCAGCTCGTGGACCGGAGGCCAGAAGCCTGAGGTCATTGCAGATCTTTGAGAGCTTGATCGCCAGGCTTTTAAGAACGGAGGAGTACAACACGAACGGCTGCGTATCCTGCGTGGCTTCAACGAGGTCGGGAGCCAACACGATGGGCTTGCCGGTGACCTGGGCCAGGTGCGCTGTACAACGCTGGGCATATCCCGCGGGCGCATTGAGGCCGGTTCCGATCGCGGTTCCGCCCATATTCACCTCGTAGAGGATGTGCTCTACGCGCTCCAGAGCGGTGATTTCGTTCTCCAGGCTCTCACCGAACGCATTGAATTCCTGCCCCAGCGTCATGGGAACCGCGTCCTGCAACTGGGTGCGCCCCATTTTGATGACGTCGGAGAACTCGGTGCCCTTCTTGCGAAACGCGGCTACGAGTTTGCGCAGCTCCGCAACCAGCTTCTCGTTCAGCAAGAAGATGGCAATGTGCAGTGCGGTGGGGTAAGCATCGTTCGTGGACTGGGCGCCGTTGACATGATTATGCGGGTCACAGAATTCATACTGCCCCTTCTTGTGGCCCATCAGCTCAAGCGCGCGGTTAGCGATAACTTCGTTGGCCGCCATGTTGGTCGATGTGCCGGCGCCGCCCTGGATCATGTCGACTGCGAACTGATCGTGCAGCTTGCCGTCCATTAGTTCCTGGCAGGCTTTTTCAATTCCGGTCAGGATTTCCTTACTGAACTGCTTGCAGTCGTAGTTGGCCCGCGCGGCCGCAAGTTTCACCATCGCTAGCGCGCGAATCAAATCGGGATACTGCGATAATGGGACCCCTGAAATATGGAAATTCTCCATTGCGCGCGCCGACTGCACGCCGTAATAAGCGTCGTCAGGAATTAGTTTCTCGCCCAAGAGATCATGCTCTTTCCGCATACACTGAGCTCCTTGTTGCTTCCCATTACAGAATGCGAAATGCTTCGCCTCGATGTCTTCGCCAACGAGGCGTTCTAATGTCCCTCCCCCGCGTATTCGTTTCGCACGAAGTTATACTTCGCACTGATCTGAATCCTGGGTGCGTTGCCGGTTGAGGCGTCTTTGTTGTCTCTCCAGCCGTACAGGAATTCGCCGCCTACGGTAAGCGAACCGAAGGGATTCCAGATCAGGTTGCCTCCTGTGTAATTTCCCTGGTGGTACGCTGCACCAAGCTGGGCTTCGGTGTTCTGCACCTGCACGAAGCTGTAGAAGGCGCTGGAACGTACCCGCTCCGACCAGAAGTGCTGCAATGATCCGTACGTCGCCACCACCGGCAAGGCTTGAATGTGAGGGTTCTGCAGGCTGCTGACGGCAGCATCGATTCCGAGCCCGGACGTGTCATTGATGTAGCGCTCGATTCCGTTTCCGTACGCCACCTGGTACACCGCCGTATCGTTTCCCCAAAGACGCTCGGCGCCAGCGAAGTTGAAGCCCCAGCCGAACACCGCCTCATGCCGGCCGTCCGGTAGAAACGCCGCAACGCTTCGGAACAAAGCGGACAGTTGTGCGTGTCCGCTCTCCCATTTCCCGCCGCAATCTTAGAGTTCCGTCAGGAGAAGGGCTGTTCGGCTCTGCATTAAACTCCGGGGTCGTAAAAAGCTACGTCCGAAGTCGGCTTCTCGGCCGAGATGCTAAAGGTGGTCTTCTCTGCCACAAGCAAGGCTGTAGCGGAACTGCGGGTTGCGGATAGAGACCTGGCGTTCGGTCCCTGGTCGTCCAGATTTGATCCGGTCCGGCATCGGGATCCATGAAATTCGAGAAAGTCTGGCCGAGCAGGAAGTTCTTCGCCTGGCCGTAGGCATGGCGCAGCCTGGGAGTGGTTGAGTTGGTACCGAACAAGTCCAATTCAAGGAAGAACCTGTAACTGTCGCCCGCTTTCGTGGGAACGAGGAAGTCCAGGTTCAAGCGTGTCGCCCGCACGGATATGGTCGAGTTGTTAATGCTCGCTGAAGCAGGGATAGGGATGGTCGCTGGGATGAAGCTGTCCACATTTCCCGCAGGCTTCGATATCGTAGATGAAGTCTGTCTTGGCGTATCCGCCGATGCGCAAAATCGTATTTGTACCGAACAGGCGAAAATATCCCGGAAACCGGGGATCGAGCGGCTCGTTGTTGATACGCGGCGCCGCGAATGGGTCTTGCGAAAATACTCTGTAGGTCTCGGTGAGCTTGCCGAGTTCTATTTTCTTCGGGGTCAGTTCTGTCTCGACCTGGGACGTTTCGCTTTGTTGCTCGGCTTGGATTTCAGACTTGAGATCTGTCACCTCCCGAGACGGCGGCTGGCCGCTGCCACCTGACAGCCTTTGTATCTCGCCCTGCACTTCGGACATCTGGCTCTGTAGAGCGTCCAGTTTCTTTTGCAGGGCCTGGATTTGTTCAGCGCTCGCAGTCGGAGCGGCCTGTCCGTAGGCTGCGGGTGAAACAGTCAGAATTGACAGAAGAATTGAAGAGCAAGCGAGTCTCTTCGGCTTGATCGAGTGATCCATAAACCACCTCTCCAAGCGGACAACAACCGTGCCGTATTCGTTCCCAGACACCTTTCCCCGCCAGTGTCAGGCCTTCGCTCGGGATCCCTGGCAGGTGGCGTTCCGCCATCGCTCGGCACAGATGTTCTTCGCTGATCGGCAAAGCTAAACCCCTGCGCCGTTCAGCGGCTACTAGGAGTTTCCCTAGTTGAACTCGCGCGCTTGTGACCGCCGCCGATGCGCTCTTAATGTGGGCGTCTCGTGACGCAGTATGCCCTCGAAGCGGGAGAACTCTCCGCAGGGCCGGTCATGTTAATTACTCTCGCTTGGTGCGATTCGCCGTATACGTAGTTCGCCACCCGCTGCCGGGGCTACTTGACAAGCGGGATGTTTGCAGCAAACTGCAGATCCAGCAGCAGATTGATGCGCCGGTCCAACTGGAAGAACAATGCATTCTGTTTTCCGGTAAGCACCTTCGCGAATTTCGGAATCCACTGCTGGCGCACGGTCGCAGTTTGCTCGTCCAACGTTGCCATTTTGTTGACGAGGCTTTCGGCTTGAGCGTCCGTCATGTCCTCGTAGTGGTTCGCGTATTCCTTAATCAGAGCGTAAACGAGCTGTCCCCTAGCTTCGTGGTCTCCTGAGCATACGCATCGTAGACCGGCCAAAATTTTTGGGCTTGGGCATCGGTCAGCTTCATATTCGCCGCAATGATTTGCTTTTTCGAGGAGCGTATGTCGGATCGCAACAACTCTATGTCTTGGTCACTCACTGTCGACCCCGATGCCGGTGTCTCGGATTTCTGGGCGAACGCCACGCTCTGGATCAACAGGAGTGAGGTTCCTATAACTAGGACTATCGCTAACTTCTTCATTGTTTCCTCCGGTGAATCCTTAAATCGACAACCAAGGCAACCAACCTCGCTGAATCACCGTTACATCAATGCAGCCTGGTTACTTCTCCGGTGTCGAGGGAGTAATAGGCCTCAATGATCGAGATCTTGCGTTCTTCAGCAGCTTTCCGCAGCAGTTCGCTCCTCGCCAGGATCTCCTGGGAAACCCTGTGGACGTGGTCACGTACCGCCAGATCAAGGGTTTCTGGCTTCGCGCGATCCATCTTGGTGCACGAGGGAGCGATCGGGCCAACAACCGCTTCGAGATTGTCCGATTCCGGCTTCCCTCCAGAACAGGCTGCCGTTACCGCACCACAGCTTTGATGTCCCATCACCACGATCACAGTTGAACCGAGGTGTTCGACTGCGTATTCGAGGCTCCCGATCAATATGGCATCGTCATCCTCACCGGCAGAGCGCACAACGAACAGATCGCCCAGCCCTGCGTCAAAGATCAACTCCGGAGGGACACGGCTGTCGGAGCAACTCAGCACCGCAACCTGCGGATGTTGAGTCTTGGTAAGTGATTCCCTTTGAGCTTGCAGGTCGTGCGGCGCACTCTTCCCGGTGGCGAAGCGGTGGTTGCCGGCAACCAATTGATTCCATATCTGATCGGCGGAACCGCTTTGCCGTTGTTGTGCCATCCCAAAAAGATTGAGCACCAGGAGAACGACCAGGCAGGAGCAATCACGTAGAGCTCGAAACATCTACCCCCCTCACAAATCTGGCGACCGCGGTTCCGCTTCGAAATCAGCGCCGCCAGCCTTCAATTCAGGTCATCGTCCTTGTAGTACTTGGTGCCCTTGGCGGTAATCTCGACCGCCACGCCCTTGTCCGTCAGTTGATACATGTAGACACCGGGCGAGACCGAAGCCGCTCCGGTCATCGCTCCGCCCTTTTCCCCGGTTGTAGCAGCGGCCGTGGTTTGTCCGCCGAATTCCCAGCCGGAGTTAACAAAGCTGTTGAACGCCGTTTCGTTGTCGAAGACGAAAATCACGCTAAATTTCTTAACCCCAAATCCGAGGCCGGCCTGGAGTTCCACCACCTTCATGAACGTCTCCGCTTTGCTCTTGTTGTTCACGGCGATGCCTTCGCCCTTGCCCGATCCAAGCATGAGGATCTTTACGCCCGTATTGCTGAACACTGCATACCCTGCCGCTGCCTGGACTGCGCCTTTGGCCTTCGGCTCGGCCTTATAAAGGCGTTGCAGGGTATCCTGGGCCATTTTCCGGACTGCCTGCTGCTCCTCGGCTTTCTTGTCGTGCTGCGTTCGCCACAATCGCTAGTGAGCAAGCCAGCGTGAGGAAGATGAACTTCCGAATCGCGGTACCTTTACCTGTTGTGATTGTCACGGCTTTGTACCTCCTTCTGTTGAAGTGTCTACTCTGCTACCGGATGCCGGGTTCTGCGAAGTGGTGCCCTTGCCTTCGAGTAAGTTGCCCTAAGACAGGACGTGGGCCATTCTCTAACTGATTAGCGAGGTCGGATACTGGGAGTATTCCTAGTCACTCGGCTCGTCATCGTTCACACCGTCCCCGCGGTGTTAGTCGTCGAGTGAGTCGTGTTCTGCTCAAGACGAGCAACTGCCGGGTCGATGCCTGGATGCGAGCAGGGCCTTACGCGAAAAACAATTTATCTTGTATGCGTCAGGGCTAAAGTATTATGATTGCGCAAATTATCCCCACGGTTTATTGCTGTGAGGGGCGTAATCCGCACACAGCGCGTCACTAATGGCAAACAAAGAAGAGGGTGTCCACCGCTATGAGAGTGGGTATCGCTCGTCCGAGTTGTACGTCGCCGGTCCGTGGCAGTTCGTCCAGCATCCTCTTAGTGTGTCTGCTTGTCTTCCTGGTTGCCTCGATCGCAGAGGCGCAAACCCCCATCCGCAAGACTGTTCTCATAATCAATGAGGTAGGGCAGGCTCACCCCGCAGTCGCTGTGGTGAACGATCGGGTGATGTCACGCATGGCTGCCGACCAGCGATATCAGATTGAATTTTACGTAGAGAGCCTTGACACGCCACTGTTTACCGACGAAAGGTCCGAGAAGGAGAACGAAGCCGAACTCGTCCGACAGTATGAGAACCGGAAGATAGACATCATCGTTGCCGTGGGGCCGGGACCAATTAGGTTCCTTTCTCAGGTTGCAGAAACGTTTCTGCCGGGTGTACCGATCGTGTTTTGCGGTAGCACTCAAGTACAAGCGGGATTTCCCAAGCTGAGCTCACGCTTCACGGGATCCTGGATGAACTTCGATTCGACGAGAACGATCGAGGCCGCTTTGCGGCTGTCGCCGCAAATCCGCAAGGTCGTGGTGGTAAGTGGAAGTTCGGAGTTTGACCAAGAGAACTTGAAGCTGACAAAAAGCAGTTTGGATGCTCACCCCCTTCCCCTGGAGTTCACCTACCTCACCGATCTCGACATGACCAGTTTGCTTGAGCGACTGCGCAAATTGCCGGAGCACACGATCGTCCTGTATGTCTCCTTCTTCCGCGACGCCAACGGCAATCAATTCGTGAACGCCACCACGGCTCTTCCGCTGGTGTCCGCCGCCGCGAACGCCC
Organism: uncultured Acidobacteriaceae bacterium; assembly: GCA_963696575.1. Lineage (GTDB taxonomy): Bacteria > Acidobacteriota > Terriglobia > Terriglobales > Acidobacteriaceae > DASRAA01. Next base: position 390,740 of record CAVOKT010000002.1, on the reverse strand, counting down.
CAGTATTTGGGGTCTCCGATGTGTACGTGGGACGCGGAATCGTCGGAGGGTACGTGGTCAGCTTTGCCGATCAGGCGAAGATTGCCACAGAGCTTGTTTCCCAGATCTTTGCGGGGAAGAACCCGGCAGATATTCCGATTGTCGATGGCCCTAGCGCCTACATGTTTGACGCGCGACAACTGAAGCGCTGGAATCTCAGCCAAAGCAGGCTGCCGGCCGGAAGCGTTGTTCTCAACCGCGAATCAACTGCCTGGGAAAAAGCGAGATGGATCGTATTTTCAAGCTTGGCAATTATTCTGGGGCTGAGTGCCCTCGCGGGATACCTGTTGTACGAGCGGAAGCAGGTCAAGGCTGCCAGAAACGAACAGATGAGACTCAGCGGCCTGCTGATTAATGCCCATGATGAGGAGCGTAGCCGGCTCGCCGGCGAGATTCACGATGACTTCAGCCAGAGGCTGGCTGTGCTGTCGCTCGGACTGGAAACTGCGGCGGAAGGCATTCCCGAGTCCCTGCAGGAAACCAATCGGCAGGTGCACGAACTCATAGAGTCGGCCAGCGAACTCGGTGCCGATCTGCATACCCTGTCCCACCGGCTGCATTCCTCGACACTCGCGCGGCTCGGCCTGGTTGCCGGAGTTGGGGCATTCTGCAAGGAATTCGCCGCCAAACGAGGAATCCAGGTTGTATTCTGCCACGAGGACGTGCCACGCTCCGTGTCTCCTGAGGTTGCGCTATGCCTGTTTCGCATCGCACAGGAAGGGCTCAGAAATGTGCAGAAACATAGCGGGGCAGTTCATGCGCAGGTGAGAATCGAGAAGGCGGATGACACCCTTCATTTATCCATCTCCGATGATGGCGCGGGCTTTGATGTTGAAGACCGCTCGCACCCCCAGGGCCTCGGTCTCTGGAGCATGCGGGAAAGGGTGCGTCTGGTATCTGGCCGATTCGAGATTCACTCCGTCGAGAAAAAGGGAACAAGGATTGACGTCTGGACGCCGATCAAGCTGGACTCTATTGCGGTTCAAAGCGAATCGATTACCGAGCAGGACTCCGGATCTGTCGCCACTTCGACGCCGGGCGGTATTCGAAATGTTGGCCCGCTGGTGCTCGGCGCCATTGGGAGCGATGTACTGAAACTGACAAGATGGAAACTCGGTCACAAATCCTGATTGCAGATGACCATGTCGTCTTTGCTGAAGGCCTCCGTCTTCTCTTAGAGAAGCACTACACCGTTGTGGGGACGGTTGCCGACGGACGAGCACTCATTACTGAAGCTCGGAGGCTCAATCCGGACCTAATCGTCGTTGACATCGGAATGCCACTCTTAAATGGACTGGATGCTGCCAGGAGGGTACGCGAGCAACATCAAAAAGTGAAGCTGGTATTCCTTACGATGCAGGACGACGCCAATCTGGCTGCTGCCGCACTTGAGTTAGGGGCGGTTGGATTCGTCCTCAAGCATTCCGCAGGCTCTGAGCTGTTGAAAGCTATCGACCAGGTGCTGCACGGCAAGCGGTACGTCACGCCCAAACTCAGAGCGGAAGATTGGGTTGAGCAAAAGTTCCGGGCACGCCATTACTCGGCCCGCTTAACGGCAAGACAACGTGAAATTGTGCAGATGTGTGCGGAAGGGCGTCCACTCAAGGAGATCGCTGGACGGCTAGAACTCAGCGAAAAGACGATTCAGTTTCACAAGTACCACATCATGGAAACCTTCAACTTGAAGAGCAATGCCGACCTCGTACTTTTCGCCATCAAAGAGGGGCTGGTCTCCGTCGATCCCATTCCTCAAAAGCAGAACCCACTCTCCTGATTTCCATCGATGCGGTGTCCTGCTTCCGCGACTAGGGATTCCCCTAGTTGTCGCGCCTCAGTCCTGAACCTACCATCGGGGTGTTGTTGTGAATGTGTCTCGGCGACCATCTGTCGCCAGTGGACGGGCCTATGTCTGAATTTGGAACGCCAGAAAATTCTGGCAGTCGTCGCCGCATCTTGCTGGCCGACGATCACCCTCTTGTGCTGGAGCGGGTGACAAGGTTTTTGCAGTCGACATTCGATGTGGTGGGAGTGGCTCACAACGGTCTTGAGATGGTCTTGGAGGCGATGCGGCTGAGTCCGGATGTAATTGTGGCTGACATATCGATGCCGGGATTAGACGGACTTGCGGCGGTACGTCAATTGCGAGAAATGGGATCCGGGGCAACGATAGTCTTCCTGACGATCCATGAGGGCCCTGAGCTTGTGGAGGCCTGTTTAGCGGAAGGAGCACTTGGATTTGTATTGAAATCAAATATGAAGACAGACTTGATTCCTGCCATTAACGTGGCACTGTCGGGCCGCTGCTTCGTATCCTCTCCCCGCCACACGAACGGCTAGGGCTTTCCCTGGTAGGGGTCAGTTCTGTGCCGCGGCACAAAGAGACACTGAACGCCGAAGACGGCGGATGGAGCACATCCGCGTCTGCAGTGAGGTATATTCTCAATCGGGCGGCAATTGAGCAGGGAGCAGTTCTGGCAAGAACACGGAAACGGCGACTATACTTCGAGAACTTGAAGGGCCAGGGCCCGGCCGCCCCCTATGGCGCCATCAATTACGTTATCGAGGCATCATGATCGGCGGCTTTGCATTAGTCGCGGTTCCCGCCGAGTACCGCGCAACCGGCGTCAAGACCTTCATAGTCAACTACGACGGACGTGGCAACCGACGGATGACCAGTGGCCGCAGAGTGTAGCAGCAGGCGCTCCGTAACCGGCCTCGTAGTTAATAGATCCTTCTGTCGAAGAGCACTGCTATGAAGCGATCCTCACTCTCCCTCTTCGCCGTCTTGGTCATCCTGGGTTCTCTGAGCATCGATCGACTGACTGCAGCCCGGCAGCCTGCGCCCCAGTCACAGTCCTCTTCTCAGGCTGGCCCCGTCCCGGATAAGTCGCGAACCGTGGTCATTCCCGCAGGCTCGGTGATCACAGTTCGGCTCGTGAACCCGCTGGACCCGGTTAGCAAGACCGGGGATGCCTTCGGCGCCGTAGTAACCGGACTCATTGCTGTTGGCGGTGAAGTAGTCGTGCCGGCGGGTGTTGCGGCGCGCGGCCAGGTAGTTGGGGTGAAGGCCAATCAGAAGCCGACTGGAAACTCTCGTCAGAAGCTCGTGTTAACCAGCCTCACCATCGACGGCACGACGTACGCGATTCAGACAAAGCTGGTCACGACGAAAGCTCAAGGCAAGAGCAAAAGCACAACCGCGACCACGAGCGGCGAACCAGGAGCATCGGCTGAGTCCGGATTAGTGTTCAAATTTACCGCTCCCGTTACTGTAAATCGACTGCGCAGTAGCGGCACTGGACATTGAGCCGGACCACCCTGAGGCGGACATGGCACTCTGGCTAACTTCATACCGGAAAGCATGGCTGCGGCCCGATGTGATCGCCGGTTTGACCACAGCTGCAGTGGTCATCCCCAAGGCCATGGCGTATGCGACCATCGCCGGCCTGCCGGTGCAGGTGGGACTGTACACCGCCTTCGTGCCAATGGTGATCTACGCTGTGGTAGGCACCTCACGCGTACTAAGCGTAAGCACGACGACCACGATCGCCATCCTCGCTGCTGCGGAACTGGGCGAGGTGGTTCCAAGTGGAGATCCCGCTGCATTGTTGACTGCCACTGCCACGCTGACCCTACTGGTTGGAGTGATGCTTGTACTTGCTGCTGTGCTGCGCCTGGGCTTCGTGGCCAACTTCATCTCCGAGCCGGTCTTGATTGGCTTCAAAGCGGGCATCGGCGTGGTCATCGTGCTGGACCAGATCCCGAAGATTCTCGGGATCCACTTTGCCAGAGGCACGTTCGTCCAGAATCTGCTTTCGACTCTCCACGGCATTGCTGGCACGTCACTGACGACACTTGCCGTCGGAGTCTCCATGATCGTCCTGCTGGTTGCGATGGAGCATTTCACGCCCAAGGCGCCAGCTCCGCTGATCGCAGTGGCGGCGGGTATCGCCGGGGCTTACTTCCTGAACTTGCATGCGCACGGGGTTGAACTGGTTGGCCACATCCCGCAGGGGCTGCCGTCGTTCACCCCTCCCGTCTTATCGCTTGCCACTCAACTCTGGCCCGGCGCTCTGGGCATCGCGCTCATGAGCTTTACCGAGACGATTGCAGCCGGACGCGCCTTTGCACGTAGCGACGAGCCCTCGCCGAAAGCGAACCGGGAGTTGCTGGCTACTGGACTGGCCAATGCTGGCGGTGCGCTTCTCGGCGCAATGCCCGGTGGCGGCGGTACCACCCAGACGGCAGTGAACCGTCTTGCTGGAGCTCGTACGCAGATGTCCGAAGTTGTTACGGCGGCCATGACGCTGATAACCATGATGTTTCTCGCGCCGCTCATTGGCTTGATGCCGCAAGCCACTCTCGCCGCCGTGGTCATCGTTTATTCCATCGGATTGATCAAGCCTGCGGAATTTCGTGAGATTCTCAGTGTTCGACGAACAGAGTTCACATGGGCCCTGATCGCCTTTGCGGGAGTGGTGCTGGTCGGAACACTGCAGGGAATCGTCGTCGCGATTGTCGTCTCGATGGTGGCGCTTGCCTACCAGGTCGCTGATCCGCCGGTGTATGTACTTGGACGCAAGCCCGGTACGAACGTATTCCGGCCGCGCTCAAAGGAACATTCCGAGGATGAGACTTTTCCCGGCTTACTGCTGCTAAGACTGGAGGGTCGGGTTTTCTTCGTTAATGCTGAGCACATCGCCGAGAAAATAAGATTTTTGATTGAGGAAGCACAGCCTAGAGTCGTTGCCCTTCATCTTCGAGGTGTTCCCGACATCGAGTACACGGCCCTCAAGATGCTGACCGAGGGTGAAGAGCGACAGCGTGAACGTGGCGTCAGACTGTGGTTGGTTGGAATGAACCCGCAAGTGCTTGAAGTCATCCAGAGATCACAGTTGGGTCAGGCGATCGGGCACGAGGCCATGCTCTACAACCTTGAGATCGCGGTCGCCAAGTATCTGAACTCGGAGGCGGCTGCCAGCACGGGTTGATACTAATAAGCCGTAAGGTTGATTTTAGGACCTCACTTCGATCGCCACCAGCGCGGGGCATCATCCTGAGACAAGGAACGAAACGCCTACGCGTAAATGTTGGGCAGGGTTTCCATCCAAGTCGTAATAAACACTTGCACGCCGGATTCTGTTGCCAGGCCTAGCTGGAGGGCTTCTCGTCGACTCGGGCCAGAAGTCTGGTTTTGGGAAGTTCCGTATGCTGAGGCCCCGACCTCCCCATGGTCATCGAGGCTGTTATTGTCTATTACGTGGCGTTCCACCAAAGTGCAAAAACTTGCGGTCACCCTGAGGTAACCGTTCCTACCTATCTCTTTTGTTTTCAATGCCTATAACTTGGACGCCAAATTGCACTGACACTATAGGAGTTTCCTGTAAAGTTTCGTGTCCGAAAGGAGTCTATGCGTAAATTTGCATTAGGAGTGCTGCTCGTCGCCTTGTGCGGTGCGCTTCCACTGTTGGCGGCCCCGCAGCCAGGTATCGTTTTCGCTAACCTTACAGGCGAGTCGTTGGCCAATGGACCGTTCACCCTGGGCTGGCAGTTCGATCTGAGCCAGTCGATCACCGTCACCGCTCTCGGAGCTTTTGATGACAGCCAGGACGGGTTGGCGGAGAGCCACGATGTTGGAATCTGGGACAGCGCGGGCAACCTGATGGGAATGACCACGGTTTCGGCCGGAACCGTTGACCCTCTAGTCAACCAGTTCCGATATTCAAGCGTGTCCTTTAACTTGGGGCCCGGAACGTATGAAATTGGCGCGTTGTGGCTCGATGGAGCCGACAACAATACCTTCCAAGGCGACGTGACCAGCTACACGACCGGTACGGGCGTCAGTTTCATACAGAACAGCTACATTGCTGGCGGAACGCTAGCTGATCCGACGAACACTGTCGATAACGAGGCAGCTTTCTTCGGACCGAACTTCCTCTACAACCCCAACAACTCAACGCCGGAACCTGGCACGCTCGTACTGCTGGGCAGCGGCCTGCTCGGTGCAGTCGGCGTTATTCGTCGCAAGCTCAGCGTCTAAGTTTTCGGTATTGCCACTGAGACCGGGCCTAGCCCGGTCTTTTTTTGCTCTTCAGTTTCTACCCGAAAGACGCGAATAGTCGCGAGCCTCCAATCCAACTGATTTAGACGGAAGGAAAACCCGACTTGCGCATGCTCCGTAGTGCAACAGGGTTTGCATTGCAGCCCCTTTTTTGACACACTGGTTGGGTTCCATTAAGGTGCAAAAACTTGCGGTCGGCCTGGGTGACCGCAGTCCATCTCTTTTGTTTTCAATGTCAATAATTGGAAGTCAAATTGCAATGATACAGTTGGATTTCCCAGTAAATTCGAATCGAAAAAGGAGTTTATGCGTAAATTTGTGTTTGTAGTGCTACTCGTCGCGTTGTGCGGTGCGCTTCCCCTGTTGGCGGCCCCAATACCGGCCATAACCGTCACCGATCTCACTGGTGAAACTCTAGGTAATCCACCGTTTACCCTCGGCTGGCAGTTCAGCACAAGTCAGTCTATTAACGTCACCGGTTTAGGCGTGTTTGATGACAGCCAAGACGGATTGACTGTAAGTCATGATGTTGGGATCTGGGACAGCCTGGGCAACTTGATGGGAATGACCACGGTTTCGGCCGGTACGGTCGACCCTCTGGTCAACCAGTTCCGCTACTCAAGCGTGTCCTTTTCTCTGGCCGCTGGGACGTACGACATCGGGGCGTTGTGGGCGGATTCTAACGACAATATCGATTTTGTCGGCTTCGTGAATGGCTTCGCGACTGCACCGGGGATCACGTTTGTGCAAAACAGTTTCGCTCCCGGTAGCACACTCACCGATCCGACATTTGGTGGCGGCCCCACCCCAGGCTACTTCGGACCTAACTTCCTCTACAACACCAGCTCAACTCCGGAACCCGGCACGCTCATATTGCTCGGCAGCGGACTACTGGGTGCGGTTGGAGTTATTCGCCGCAAGCTCAGCGTTTAAGTTTTCGCAGTTTCCACTAAGACCGGGCAAAGACCCCGGTCTTTTTTTTGCTTTTCAGTTTCCTAGCGACAAGACACGAAATCGATCCCTCTGCTCTAATAGTCGCGAGCCTCCAATCCAACTTGGATTCATACGGAAGGAATTCCGACTTGCGCATGCTCCGAAGCGTCCTATTTTTTGTCCTGACATTGATCGGCCTGATTCTGACGGTTTGGGCGGCCGCTGCCTTGTATTTCGACTTCCGTATCGCGAGCCTGCAAGTTCCGCTGGCAGTGCTATACGTTGTCCTGGTGCTTGGGGCTTTCTTCGCACTGCGGCACCGGCCCGCCGGAGTACTCGTTCTCTTTGCCGGTTTCGCTATCGTTGCCCTGTGGTGGTTCTCGCTGAAACCGACCAACGACCGCAATTGGCAACCAGACAATGCGCAGACAGCCTACGCCGATATCGACGGCGACCACATCACAATTCATAACTTTCGCAACTGCAGTTATGTCACAGAGAAAGACTACACCTGCCAGTGGGAGACCCGATCGTTCGACCTGGCCAACCTGTCAGGCGCCGATCTGTTCATCACCTGGTGGGGACCAACGCTGATCGCACATCCTATTGTCAGCTTCGATTTCGGACCCCAGGGTCACGTACCGATTTCGATTGAGACGCGCGACGTCGTGGGTCAGAGTTATTCCGCCGTTCGTGGATTTTTTCGCCAGTATGAACTGGCCTACATCGTCAGTGACGAGCGTGATGTAGTTCGCCTGCGTACGAATTTTCGCAAAGACGAAGAGGTCTATCTATTCCGCACGACGGTGCCGCCTCAACTAACTCGAAAGATTTTTCTGGACTATCTTGGGCGCGTAAATGAGATGCATCGGCAGCCTGAGTGGTACAACGCGGTGACCAACAACTGCACCACCAACATTGACGTGTCGGCTTCTCAGGCCCAGGGCAGAACTACCGTGTGGGACTGGCGTGTTCTTTTGAACGGCAAGATGGACGAGATGTTGTACGAGCACGGCCGCCTGGTCACCGGAGGCCTGTCGTTACCGGCGCTGAAGGCCCAAGCCCACATTAATGCCGCGGGGATTGCAGCCGACGATAGCCCTCAATGGTCGCAACTCATTCGCGTGGGACGTGTGGGTTTCGCCAACCAGCCCTGACCTGCATATTCGGCTGAGCAACTTACTTGGTTACGAAGATCAGAAAATAGTCCATTCGGTCGCCCTTGACCCAGTCGTCATGCTCCTCGAGCAAGCGATATCCCGCTCCTTGCGCTTCTTGCAGGACGACATTTCTTCTGCACTCCGTGGTTCTGGCCGTTACCATCGCGGTCAATGATCCCAATCTTCGCTCCTGGCCGTAGCGCTGCCCGCAAATTCTGCAGTAGTTCGACCGGCTTGGCTATCTCGTGATAGGTCTTCAGCATCAGGACCGCGTCCACGCTTCCGGCAGGCAGTCGCGGATTGTCGGCCGCCCCCAGCACAGTCTCGATGTTGGAGAGCTTTTCTTTCTGTGCCCGATCTTTGACATAGCTTAGCGCGTCCGGATTGATGTCCACGGCATAGACTTTGCCAGTGCCGGTCACACGTCTCGCCGCACGAACCGTGAACCACCCCGAACCGGCTCCGATGTCAGCGACCGTTTTCCCCGGTGTGATGGACAAGGCATCCATCACCTGGTTGATATGCAACTTCTGGTCGCGCTCAGGGTAGTCGAAAATCGATAAGTCGCCAGAGTATGGCGTACTCGTCTTGCGCTCGGTATCCTGCGTCGCTGAGGCATGCGGATTCGGCGGTTCCGGCGCCTGGGTTGCCGTACCAACCTGTATTGCCAATAACACAAGAATCGCGGCCACCGCACAACCGCGCGAAAGGCTCTCGAAAGTTCTCATGCAGGGGTTATACACAAGATTCGGACTCGGACGTCACAGCCCATGCCGCTGCATGCGTTCTGGCTTGCGAACAGTTACCATATCCCTGCAGAGCTATTCGACTTGCTTGCGTTGCGTAGACCGAGTACCTTTATTTTCTTTGCCGCATGGTCGAAGGCGCAGCGATAGCAGATTTCGAGCCGCAGGTTCCGGGGCCACGAGGACATTCATGACAGCGTTGAAGAGCACTCTTCTTCTCCTGATTTGCATTCTGTTGTGCGGCATCGCTCTCTCGTGCGGCTACGGAAGGCCGCCCATTCCAGTCCTTCCATTGGTCATCAGCCCGGCCGCCCTGCCTGCCGCGGTGATTAATTCGGCCTATTCGGCGACTTTGACGGCCGGAGGAGGAAAACAGCCTTTCACCTGGGCCCTCGCCTCAGGCACGCTCCCCCCGGGTCTCAGTATCAGCGCTGGTGGCGTAATCAGTGGAACTCCAACTGCCTTAGGAACGACGACGTTCAAGGTGCAGGTAACGGATTCCCAGACTCCCACCGCGGCCGTTGATGTTGCTACGAAGAGCATCACGGTCAACCCTCCGGTGGCGATCACGACCACATCGCTCGCGGCCGGATCGGTAAACGTCCCCTACACCGCTTCTTTGTCTGCCAGCGGAGGCTTGGCTCCTTATACGTGGGCTGTGACCTCCGGAAGTTTGCCGGCTGGACTGACTCTTTCCACCACCGGATTCATCAGCGGAACGCCTACAACTCAACAGACTTCGACATTTACCGTGCAAGTCAGCGATTCGGAGTCACCGCCTGCGACTGCAACGGCGGTATTAAGTATCACGATCAATGGACCTACCTTCCGTTTGAACGGCAACTACGTTTTCTCGTTGTCCGGATACAGCCAGGGCATCCTGGTGGTTCAGGCCGGCAGCTTCACCTCCGACGGCCAAGGCAACATCACCAATGGCCTGATGGATTCCAACAGTGCGACAGGTGTGCAAACGAAGCTTCCCTTCACCGGAACCTATTCGATCGACTCCACCGACACGGGCCCGATGACGCTGATCATCCCGGCGCTGGGGACGTTCACTTACCAGTTGGCATTGCCAGCATCAGGAACCATCCGCTTCATTCAGAATGGCAACGGGGGCAATCAGGGAACAGGCGTCATCCGCCCAGTGGCAACTGGCGCAACGACCACGATCAGCTCACTCGCAGCGACTTGGGCCTTCGGTTCATCCGGAGCGGACGTCGCCGGCAACCGTTTCGCTAGCGCTGGTACGTTCACGGCGAGCAGCACTGGCGCTTGGACCAGCGGCGTTGAGGACACGAACGACAACGGTGTGGTAGCCAACAGCGTGCCGTTCACTGGATCCTTCGTCGCCATTGACCCGCTTACAGGACGAGGTACAGCTACTCTCACAGTCACGAACGGTGCCACTACCAACTACAGTTTCTATCCGGTCTCGAGCAAAGAACTCATCATGGTGAGTACCGATCCCATCTCCAGCTCGGCTCCCCTGGCTTTATTTACGCTCGACACTGGGGTTGCACCGCCGGGTGGATACAACAACGCGTCGCTCAACACAACCACCGCCGCCGAGCTTCAGGGCGTGGTCCTGTCGAATGGCAACTCTGTCCCCGATGTTCAACTGGTCTTCGCAAAGTTCGACGGAGCGGGTGGGATTACTGTCACAACCGACGAAAATAACGGTGGGACCCTCAGCACCCACAGTTATACCGCCACCTACAACGTGGAAACCAACGGCCGCACAACCTTGACCGGTGTGGGCAGTTCTCCCATCGTCTTTTATCTGTCATCGAGTATTGGTTTCATCGTGGCGGGGAACGCGTCTGTGACAGCCGGGACCTTGGTTCCGCAAACCGGATCGCCCTACAGCAATTCGTCGATCAGCGGCTCCTATCAGGGCGCCTCTATCGTCGCGGTCCTGCCCAGCGTTACGGTCGAAGCAGACTCGGCTAATCCGGATGGTAACGGGAATTACCCGCTGTTTTACGACATCAGTGGGCCAGGCGGTCCGCAGCAGGGCCTCAGCCTGAATGCAACCTATACCGTGGACTCCACCGGACGCGCGCCCCTGATCGTGAATGGAAATACCGTGGGGATTGCCTACGTCGTGAACCCGTCGAAGATCTGGGTACTCTCGACCGACGCCAATCCAAAGGTGAACTCGCTGGAGAAGTAGCTGTCACAGCGTGCGTCTACCACGTGTATTTCTGCGGCGGCTCCTGGCGGACGGCTTCGTCCAGGATCTTCTGCTTCCATTCTTGGGCGGAGGTGTTTTTCAAATCTCCGACTTCGCCTGCCGCTAGAATCAACGCGCGATAGGATCCCATCCACGGCAGTTTCAGAAAAGATGTATCCGGCGTTTCGGCGAGTTTGATGAGCGCTATTTGGGTCTCGCTCCAGCCAGCCGGCGGAGTCGTGCCAGACTGCAGATACTTCAACGCCTCTAAGCCGGTGCTGCCCAGCTTCTGCAGCTGCGCGACCCGGCTGCTCGCGTCTTGCAGCACCGGGGCCGCCGACGCCATGGCAGTGAAACCTGGTCCCATATCGCGCCACTGTTCGAATGTCCGCATCAGCTCTTGCGAAGAAGTTGCGAACTTGGGAGCATCACTCAGCAACCGATCTACCAGGGCCGCAAACTGCCGCCGATAGGGCGGATCCGGCACCACTGCGTCGGTCATGTGCACAAGCGGTGTGAGCTGGGTGTTAGGCGAGCTATTCCGCGTCAACTGCTCGCGCACCCCTACTCCTTCGGGGGATGTGATCTTCCCCAACATGCCTAGCGCCCCCAGATCGTCCACGCCGGAGACCTGGCGAAGCATCTTGTCCGTGCTTGATAAATGGAGTGTCCCGTCCTGTTCCAGCCACACGCTGACAGCATCGAGCCGCCGATACATATCGGGAACGTTGGTTACCTCGCGCGGAGACCAGAAGCGCTCGGCTGCGGCCGCCGTTCGTGGCCAGATGCGGCTGTCAATATTTTCAGGCGAGAGAAACTCTGCCCAGGCGCAGACTTCGCCTCCCACAATGTGGGATGCCTGTTCCGCTGTCAATTTGCTGTCGGCCGGTAACGGGTCCGAGAGGTAGTAATATGCCGCCGGCCCCATGTGGTCGAGATAATAGTCGGTTGACCAGATCGTTCCATAGCCTTCGCGAGCCGCACGGTCGAGCGAGTCGTAACCCCGCCACGATTGCACTACCGTTCCCTTGGGAAGATCGGGCGTGAGGATCTCGTCCCAGCCAACCATCTTCTTGCCGTACTTCTGAACGATCTTCAGTACGCGCTGGTTGAAGTACGTCTGCAACTCTGCGGTGGTGTGGTAACCGTGCGCCCGCATGAACTCCTGGATTTTCGGATTGGCCTGCCACTGCTTGCCGTTGTTCTCGTCGCCGCCGATATGAAAATACTCATCGGGAAAGAGCGCGGCCATCTCCCCGATGAATCCATCTAGAAACTTATAGGTTTCCTCGCGCGTCGGGTCCATGACGGGATCGAAAATACCCCACTGCGTCTGTATTTGATACGGTCCGGGCGCGCTGGCCAGGTCGGGATAGCCCACCAGCCACGCACCGGTATGACCCGGCATGTCGAATTCCGGAACGACCCGCACGCCGCGATTCGCGGCATACGCAATCACGTCACGCACCTCCTCCTGCGTGTAATACAGTCCGCCGGAACCCATCTCCTGCAACTTCGGGAAGCGCTTGCTCTCGACGCGAAACCCCTGATCGTCGCTCAGGTGCCAATGGAAGACGTTCATCTTCACGGCCGCCATTCCGTCGATGTTGCGCTTGATCACTTCAACCGGCTCGAAGTGCCGCCCCACGTCGATCATCAGGCCGCGCCACGGAAAACGGGGCTTGTCCTGGACGCTGACTAGCGGGGAAAAAGTAGCCACTGCCACCGCCGGAAACCAACTGCAGCAGCGTTTCCATGCCGCGCATCGCGCCGACAACCGTATTGGAGTTCAAGGTTGCGCGATCGCCTGTGATGTCGAGCGCATACGACTCGTCTTCACCAAACTTGGGATACGCCGCTCCGCCTTGCTTGACCGTGATTGTCATGACCGCAGACGGTCCCAATGGGAACAACGCCCAGTGGCAGCACAATTCCGGTGCGCCCTGCCAGTCGCTGTTGCAGGCGAAGGATCGCAGCCTGCAAGCCGCGCGTCGGTGTAGCCTCGCTGGTCGTAATCGTGAACGAACTGTCCAGCTTCAGCTTTCCCGGTTGGACCTGCACCAACGCAGGCAAGGGCATGACGTTGATCGTGGACGGTGCAACCGTGCCGGATTGGCCGGCAGCAAAGGCTAAAAGAGGCATCAGTAACATTGGAATGAGAATGAGAATTCGCATGATCGTTTGCAGTCAGCGATGCGCCGCTCCGCAGGATTCAGCCGACCGATAGCGCGACCGTCGCTCGCCGTTGAGTGTAACAAAATGATCGTTTGTGATCATATTTATGATCATTATTGATCTTTTTTGGTAAATTAGTTGGGTGGGGCCGCGCTGTGGTGGGCGGCGTCGTGCCCCAGCTTTCTAAAGGAGCCGTTGCCGTGTCGCGATCAGGCCAATCGGGAATCACCCGCGATTTTCCGTACCAGATGCTGAAGGAAGTGTACGAGCAACCGGAAGCCATCCGGCAAACCATCCTGCAGCACGTCGACCCAGATACGCGTGCGGTCCGGCCCGACCGCTTTCCCTGGACCCCGCCGAAGTCGCCGCCCTGCGGCGGGTCACCATCGTGGCCAGCGGCGCCAGCCGCCACGCGGGACTGTGCGGCAAACTCATGATCGAGGACCTGGCGGGCATTCCGGTGGAAGTCGAGCACGCCAGCGAATTCGGCTACCGCAAGCCGACCAACGGCAAAGGATCGCTGGTCATCGCCATTACTCAGTCGGGCGAGACCGCTGACACCACGGCCGCCCAGCGCATCGCGAAGGAGAATGGCATGAAGACCCTGTCCATCTCCAACGTGGTTAGACTCCACCATCTCCCGCGAGGCCGACGCCAACTTCTTCACCCGCGCGGGCAAGGAAATCGCGATTCCTGCGACCAAGAGCTTTACCACTCAGTTGACCGCGCTCTACATGCTGGCGCTGTTTCTGGCGGCGCAAAAAGGAACGCTGACTGCCGCCGAAGTCACGAAACGAGTGGAAGCCCTTTCAACATTGCCCGATCTGATTGAGCACTCGCTTGACCGATTCAACGCCGAAGCTGAGACGATCGCTCGCCGCTTTTACCGCAGACCAAATCTTCGTGTTCCTGGGACGCGGAATCCACTACCCCATCGCGCTGGAAGGCGCCTTGAAGCTGAAGGAAATTTCCTACGTTCATGCCGAGGGCTATCCAACCGGCGAATTCCGCCACGGCCCCACGGCACTCATCACTGAGAGCCTGCCGGTGGTGGCGATCGTGACCCGGGACCGGCGAGATCCCGAATCGATCGTGCGCTATGAGAAGTCGATTTCTCTGATCGAAGACATTCGCCAGATTTCCAAGCGGCAAATTCTTCTGGCGTCGGAAGGCGATGACATCGTACGCGGCATGGGTGTCGACTCGTTTTTTCTGCCTCATCTCGACGAATTAATGCTGCCCATCATGGAAGTGGTGCCGCTGCAGTTTTTGGCTTATCACATCGCGGTGCTCAATGGCTTAAACGTGGACCATCCACGCAACCTTGTGAAGTCAGTAGTGGTGGACTAAGACCGCCAAAACCCTGACTCTGCTATTGACCGAATAGGATCGATGCGAAAACAACGATCATGCCAGTGAAACGCAGCTCCGTATTAAACGAAGAACGCCGCCGCTCCATTGTGGATTTCGTGAACCAGAACGGCCGCGCCCTGGTGCGCGAACTGGCCAGGAAGTACGCGAGTTCCGAGATCACCATTCGCCGCGACCTGGAGCTGCTGCATTCTCGCGGCCTGATCTATCGCACTCACGGAGGCGCGCTGCCCATCCGCGCCGGCTCTGAGTCCGACCGCAATCTCACGGAACGCGAGATGCAGCATCCGCGCGAGAAGCAACGCATTGCGGCAGCCGCTGCCAAAATGGTGAAAGAAGGCCAGTCGGTCATCCTCGATTCCGGCAGCACCACGACCGCCATCGCCCGTGCCTTGCGAGAGTTTCAGCACCTGACGATCATCACTAACGCCATCAATATCGCCAGCGAACTGTCGGGCAGCAGCCTCGACGTGATCCTGACTGGCGGAATGTTGCGCAGCAATTCTTATTCGCTGGTGGGTCCGATCGCGGAAGAGAGCCTGCGTCGCCTGAAGGCTGACATCCTCTTTCTGGGAGTCGACGGCTTCGACACGCAGATCCGGCGTATCGACGCCCAATCTGTTGGAGTCACAACTGAACCGCCTGATGGTACAGATCGCAGCGCGCGTGATCGCAGTGTGCGATTCCAGTAAGTTCGGACGTTCCAGTCTGTCGTCGATCGTGCCGCTTTCCAATATTCATGGCGTCATTACCGACAAGCAGATTCCCCGGCAACATCTGCGGGCCTTGAAGAAAGCCGGAATCGAAACCATACTTGTGTGATTTGCAGTGCAACTCGCCAGGCGATGCGTGTCTCGCAAGATCACTTGGTGAACTGCACAGCCAGACTACATTCGAATGAGAGGAATACTATGACGGAACCAACCTACGAAGAGCTCAAAGCCCAACTCGCTGCCGCGTTGCAGGAGAAAACAAAGGGCGCGGACCCCGCGCCATTGACTTCAAAGTAAGCGAGAAAGGCGGCGTCAGTGTTTATGGCCTCGGCCGCTTCCCCGTCACTCTCTATTACGAGCAATGGATTCGCCTGCTCGACCAGGCCACCGAACTTCGCGAGTTCCTCGAGGAGAACAAATCCAGCCTGAAACTCAAGAACGCGGAGGTGCTAACTGCCCGACCCTCATTGCGTCGGGACTGGCAGTCGCCATCGCTGGCGGCGCGGTGAACAGCTGCAGGTTCTCCGCCTTCCACTGCATGGCCTTGATGAATCCGGTTATACCCGCTAGGATGGTCGAAGAAGATCCATTCCTCTACCGGTCCCGGCTTCATCTTGCGATATTCCCCCAAGTGAATCGCCGCCTGCGCAAAGCCGTCAGGCTGCCGGCTGGCATTGATTCCGAACATGTCCGCCTCGGCTTCTGCCGTGCGAACGTGCGTGTTCATAATCGGTGTCAGCACAAAGAACAAGATCGACACCAGCAGCACCACCAGCGGCAGCACCGCCGGATCGCTGACGCCGCGAATCCCCCACTTCGTTCCCCAGCGTTTCAGACACCAGTCCAGCGACCAGCGCAGGTAAGCAAACGCCAGCACCGTGACAATCAGCGAAGAACTTGATGTCTTTGGAAATGTGATTGAGCACATAGTGCCCCATCTCGTGTCCCATCACCGACTCGATTTCCTCCGGCGAACCGCGGCGCAGCAGGTTGTCGTTCAGCGTAATGCGCATGGTCTTGCCGAACCCACTCACGTTGGCGCTCATGCGTGTGGTCTGCTTGGAAGCGTCCATCGTCCAGACATCCTGCGCCGGAATGCCATTGGCCCGCGCCATCGCGAGAATCGGCGTCGTAACTTTGGGATCGTCCAGCCGGGTGAGCTTGTTAAATACCGGCACGATGAACACCGGCACGATCATGATTACGAAGACCAGGAACGCTGTGGTGACAACGGCGCCCCAGATCCACCACGTGCGCGGCAGCTTCCGCACCACCCAAAACAGCAGCACCGTGATGATGCCGCCAAGAACAGCGTTGACTCCCAACCCCTTGATCTGGTCCCACATCCACGGACCAAACGTCTGCGTCGCCAGGCCGTACTTCCACTCGCGAAAGTATCCCTCATACACTGCCAAAGGAAATCCCAGCACCGACGTAAGCAAGAGGTACTCAATCCAGTAGAGAAACGTCTGCAGCCATTTGAAGCGCGTGATGCGTTCCGCCAGGTTGCGCATCGAGGCCGACCAGCCCAGATTCAACAACAGCAGCGCGATGATCGCTCCCACCAGGAAGTCCCAGAGGATAAGCCAGTATCCACCCTCGAAGTAGGCGTCCGAACGAGCTTTGGCAGTGGCCGGCATCAGCGCCAGATAGGCATCAGTGGCTGCGTCAACGTCGAAGTGGTCCGACGGCTGTGCCGCCGCAGGGACCTTGGTTATGTCGCGTTGAGCCTCGGGTGCTGTTTGCGCCGAAGCGGCAAGGGCAAGAAGCATTACGAAAACGAACAAGCTGGTTGCGATCGCGCGCATGCGCGTGAAAATCGTCATGGTTGGAATTCACCTCTTGGGATGCGGTGCCAATGTACAGGACTTCGCTGGAATCACAATCTTGTACGGATCAGGTGACAATAAGGTTCCGCGGGGACCACTTGAGGCGTCGCGTTTTGCGCGACGGCTATGATAATACTGAACCAGTAAATGTATTGGCTCTCTAGTGTTGCCTAACTTCGTGCTGCCCGAAGCTCACCAAAGAGCTGCGGAAGATGATGACCGAGAAAGATCCGACACAGCTGTCGCCTTGGCGGAAGAAATGAAGCGCGGCGTTGTTTTTGCTGTTTGAAGAAATAGACTGTTATGTATCTGCAAAACCTAATTGAAGGTGAAACGCATGGGACCAATGGAAGTCGTGTTGAGCCGTCCTGTCATATTCTTTCTGATAGCTGTCGTTATCCTCTGGCTGGCGGCGCAATTCGGAGCGTCTTTGCGCCGCCGTCGTCCCTTGAGAGACGAATTGCGTGAAGATTTCGGCTTGATCGAGACGGCTACTCTTACGCTGCTCGGTCTCATCATCGGATTCAGTTTCTCGATGTCGACCACCCGCTACGACCAGCGCAAAAATTATGAGGAAGCAGAAGCCAATGCGATTGGCACCGAATACGTTCGAGCAGGACTGCTTCCCCCGAGCGATGCAGCGGCGGTGCGGGCTCAGCTCCGTAAATACACCGAATTGCGGATCAGGTTCTACCGAACTCGTGATTATGACGAGCTCATGCAGGTCGATGCCGACACGGCCAAACTGCAATCGGAGATGTGGTCCGCTGTGGAGGCTCCGGCGATGGCGCAACCGTCACCGGTCATCGCACTCGCAGTCGCTGGTATGAACGATGTGTTGAACTCGCAGGGTTATACCCAGGCGGCGTGGTGGAACCGCATCCCGTCTTCGGCGTGGGGATTAATGATAGGCATCGCTCTCTGCTGCAATCTGTTGGTTGGTTATGGGGCTCGCAGTGCGAAAGGCATTATGCTCTTCATACTGCCGTTGATTGTTTCCATTTCCTTTCTTCTCATCGCCGATATAGACAGTCCGCGAAGGGGCTTCATTCACGTCGTCCCCCAAAATCTGATCAGCCTGCTGCAGGGCTTGCCGCAGCAGTAAGCCGAAAAGTCGGTGTCTCGTTTCTTGTTCGAAGCTCCTTACTCGGTGCGCAGCGCCTGCATAGGCTCGATACTCGCGGCCCGTCGCGCCGGTATAAACCCCGCCAGCGCCGCCGACAGCGACAACACAACGATTGCGATCGCAATGCTCAATGGATCGTAAGGGCGAACGCCATACAACTGGTCAGCCATGAAGTGGCCACCGATCAACGCCAGTGCGATTCCCAGCGCCAATCCAATGCCCACGAGCAGGAACGCGCCGCGCAGCACCATGCGCACTACGTTGCCGCGGTCTGCGCCCAGGGCCATGCGCAGTCCGATCTCGCTGGTGCGACGAGCTACGGCGTAGGAGGTAATGCCATACAGTCCCACGGACGCGAGTACCAGCGCCAGTGCGCCGAACAATATGGTCAGGCGCGCGATCAGCCGCTCCTGGTTGAAGTTGTCGGCCACCTGGTAGTCGAGCGAACGCAGATCGATCACCGTCAAGTTGGGATCGATATCGGCCAACGTGCGCCGCACCAGCGTGTCCACATTCTGCGGCGGCTGTTTGAAATGCAAAGTAATGGAATTGATGTAAAGTGACCGCCCCTCCGCCATGACTTCGTTGGGCGTCGTCACCACCAATTGTTGATCCAAGGGGCGAAAATACATCGGACGTGCATCGCTGCGCGGATCGGTGTACTTGGCGTCAGCTACAACGCCCACGATCTCGAACGACCCGGAAAACTTCACCTCAAAAATGCCAAAGTGGCGGCCAATGGGATCTTCCTTAGGGAAGAACTTCTTGACGAACGTCTGGTTCACCACTGCCACCTTCTGCGAGGCAGCAGTGTCCGCATCGGTGAAGCCGCGTCCGCGAATCACCGGTTGTCCGACGGTTTCAAAAAACTTGGGACTCACCCGGTCCCACGATGACCCGTTGTGGGCGTTCGGTCCCGGGTCGGGCCGTCCCTCGACGAAGACTTGCTCTCCCCAGTTGTTACCCTCCAACGTGCTGTACATTGCCAACCCGACACTCTGCACACCTGGAACGGCGCCGAACCGCTGCTCCAGTGCCTGGTACAACGCGGGCAGTTTCGCCGGGGTGTATCCTGCGCCGGAGGGATCGAGGTGCACCACGTATCGGTCGGTCGTCTGGATGCCGAAATCCTGATGTTCCATGTTGCGCAGACTCTTGGTCAACAGCCCGGCACTGACCAGCATGACCAGCGACAGCGCCGCCTGAAAAACGATCAGCGACTTTTGTGGCAGTGACGAGCGGTCCCGCGTCGAGCGGTTTACCCCACGCAGCGCTTCTGCTGGATCGGAGTGCGAGGTGATCCAGGCTGGAACGATCCCGAACACAATCCCAGTTAACAGCGACAGCAGAAACGCGAATCCCAGCACCGTCAGTGACGGACTCGCGTCGATCGGCAAGTGGACGGCATCAGGAAATGCCAGCGCCAGAATAGTCCTAGTTCCCGCGTAAGCCACGGCCAAGCCTGCGAGGCCGCCCATGCAGGCCAAGAGCACGCTCTCCGTCAACATCTGTCGGATCAGCCGGCTGCGGGCCGCGCCCAGCGCCATCCGGATCGAAGTCTCTGCCTTCCTTGTCGCGCCCCGCGCCAGCAGCAGGTTGGCTACGTTAGCGCAAGCCACCAGCAACACCAGACCCGAGATAGCCATCAGCAGGTAAAGTCCCTTGCCGGTTTGCTGCTGCAGGTTCTGTATGCCCGCGCCGCCCGGAGTAATCACAACATGCTGCTTCGGAATCACGGTCGATCCGCCATTCGCGGTGTATTCTTCGCGGGTTCCCAGCCACACGCGTAGCGTCGTGGACATCTTCGCCTGCAATGGTCCAATTTGTGTGCCCGGTTTTACCCGGCCGACGGCGTAGAGCCAATTGCTGTCCGGCACGTGGAGGAGCGAATTCTCCCCGTCAATCAATGGCTCGGCCGACAGCGGAATCCATAACGCCGGCGGACTGCTGCGAATCCGGTCGCCAAAGAACGCGGGCGGGGCAATCCCCACCACCGTCGTAGGCTGGCCTTGAACGTAGAGCGTGGAACCGATGATCGAAGGGTCGCTGCCGTAGTCCGACTGCCACGCCTGGTAGCTCATCACTACGGCGGGGGCCGCGCCGGTGGTGTCGTCCGTGGGCGTCAATATGCGCCCGGCGAACGCTCCAATTCCAAACGTCGAGAAATAGTTGCCTGATACGTACTCGCTGCGCAGTGCCTTGGCGGGCTCTGAGCCTCGCCGCACTGTCATTATGTTTTGCCCGGATTCCATTGCGGCCAACTGCTCGAACTCCGGCGTCGAATCGCGCAGGTGCTTGTACAACTCGTACGAGAAAAGATCGAAGTCCCCGTCGTCATCAAGGAAACCGCCATTTACGCAGCAGTCACCCTTGTCGCCCACACGATAGAGCGTTTTGGGATCGACCACTGGCAATGACTTCATCAGGACTGCGTGTACCAGTGTGAAAATGGCAGTGTTGGCGCCGATTCCGAGCGCAATGGTCAAAATGACAGTCAGCGCAAAGCCAGGCGACTTGCGAAATTGGCGAAACGCAACTCGGATATCGTGCATGCAGAATTCTCCCTACCTCAGTCGTTAGAAGCAGTTACGGTGCCAAGGCCCAGGAAGTTCAACTTGCACATTCAATTGAAGCTACTTTGGCGGCAAGTCGCCAATCCGTCCGACTTGGGAAGTTGGCTGCCCGAATCTGGACACCATCGTTATTTGGTCAGCTATTGCACTGCTGGAGCGAAGTGGTAACGTCGCCGAAACGCGAATCTCTTTCGCGTTTGAGTGCAACGTTCTGACAAAAAATGGGGCTGCGCAGCGAGGAGAAAATGGGATGCTTAGGGGTTTACTGGAGCCGACGATCGGACTTGAACCGATGACCTGTCGATTACGAATCGACTGCTCTACCAACTGAGCTACGTCGGCCTTAGTTATGCAGGTAAGTTGTAAGCTGCTTGCAGATCAATAGCTTGCGAACCATATCGAAGCGAAAACCTTAGAACCGAACGGCCCGGACGCACACAATCCATGGCAGATACGGGTCGCTGCTGCAGAAGCTATTTTACCATGCGTTCACGCCTCCGATTGGACGGTTGATCCTGCACCGTGAAAAAGTTGGCGTCAATACTGTCATCAATCCAGGTGAAACAGAAAACGATCGCCGCCTCGTGCTGACGTGGCGGCGACCGTTTGCACTCAACCGCTACCGCTCCGTTTATCTCGGCTTCGGAAGTGCGTTTCAATCGTCTGACTGCAGCAGAAGATCACGTCAGTCCGGTATCGAGACCAGGAATGCGTCGTAGCGCATGGTTGGATGTCCACTCACGATCGGACACGGCGTAGTGTAGCTCCCGTCGGTGCAGCCCAGTTGTCCTTGCCAGTTGCTGGTGAAGGCGAAGAAGTGCTGCCCAAAGGACGAATTGGACGAAACGGTTCCGACAGCAATGTAGTCGTCGAAACCAGCTGAATTCAAAGGATTCGCGTCGGAGTATGTATGGGCAACATTGAAGAGTTTGTTCCCATTGCACGACGATAGATTGCCATTTACCCAACAGGAAGTTGTAAGCGCGAATATCTCGTTATCCCAGTACCAGGTCGGCACGTCGGGTATGGGTCCGTTTACGGAAGGGCTTGATTGCACATAGGTCGTACCATAAATCGGCTCTGTGTCGGTGCCACTTATCGCATTGTTCCAACTAATGTGCGTGTCATCGGAAGGACATATCAGATAGACGGTGCCCGAATAGCAGGGACTTCCGGGCCATCCGGGGTTAAGTATCGGGGGACCACCCACTGGACGAAGGTTCGCGCTGGGGTACACGGCGCGTTCGAAGACGGTGAGTGCACCGTCAGAATTGGTGCGAATGCATTTGTTAACAACATGAGAGTATCCCTGGGTGTAATGCCCGCAACTGTCTGCGCTGTCACGCGACCCTATATGCAATCCGGTGGGCTGGGGGTCTGCTGTGTAGGAAACCCCATCTTCCCATACGAACTGCGCGAAGTATCGTCCGCAGGTTCCACCGCTGAGCAAAGAGATGCAGCCATTCGGAGTCTGCGAAGTGATCAGCACATTGGCGCCATCGTGGGTCATCGTAGCGTTGTGAATGTAGTATTGCGCCGGAGTTCCGTTGTTGGTCGTATCGTCGGTTGTACCCACCGTGCCCCAACTGCCGCCGACCTGTTGGGTGCACGTATTCAGGTATCGGCAACCCAGGGTGCGGTTGTAGACGACCGCGTAACACGATGTGTCCTGTCCTCCGGTGTTGCTTAGCACGGTGGAAAATGTCTGATCGTCATCGCTGACGGTCAACGTGCCATTGTAGGTAGCGTTGAAATTCGCGCCGAGGCAATTCGGCACGGTATCCAAGTCGACGATGGTCTGTCCCGTGGGCGCCCTTCGAGAGTCGCTGAAATCATACGACTTGATGACAGGGTGCGCTACCCCGTGGACCGTTACTCTTTCCAGGTCGTAAAACAAACTGACGGTGGCTCCTCCGGTCGGCGGCAGCTTGGAAAACCAGGCAGTTGTGGTGTTGATGGAATGAGTTGTTCCGTACAATTTCTTGGTTTTCAGGTAGGTTTGAGACTGGGGATCGGGGTCGAGGCTGAAGACGATTTGTGTGTTGCCCGATTGAGTGATCACCAGCCGCTGGTTGGTGGCGTCAAAGATGTTCTCGTTTGCGCCGGCTGACGGGTCCGGGTGGAAGGTCTTGGACGCATCAACAGTCGCAGCATCCGTAAGGCGGACGTAGAAAACCCCCTTACCCGGATTCATGTCGGTCTCAGGCAACACTGACCCGGCACCGTACAGCGAGCTATTGTTGTGATTCCGACATTCGGTTCTTGACTGGCTGCCGGTACCTGGACACATCACCGGCAACGTGTAGGAGTGGAGGTTTGTATCACTGTTCAGGTTCGTCTGCGCATAGCCTGCAATCCCAACTAAGAGCAACGAAAAGACTAGAATTTTCCGCATAGTTAGCACCTTTAGAGGCGAGCGCATTGTCGCCTGGATTTTGTCGAACATTGGAGTGAACCTTGTGTTCGGCCGCGACTCACAAGCAGTTCGCGGTGCGACTGAGACACTAAATACTGTCGATTCAACTGGTCAGGTGTACCACCAGGCCTAACGAGATTGAACCAGGTAGCAGTTGCGCAGCTGGCGACAATTTCTTGTCCCGTCAGGATTGAGACCAACCCTCACGATACCTCTCGAAGCATGGGCATTTCGTGTTGAGCCGCCGCGTACATGTGACGCTAGTAACCAATAAGAGTGTTACTTCTAACGCCACGCTGTCCTGAAGTTATATGACTATAGGTCATTTAAACGAGAGAACGGACCTAAGTACCCAGTTTTCCACTGATGTACACCGAACAGCACTTGCACTGCAGCTCAACTGAGGCAATAATCTGCTTAGAGCTCCGGAGCCACTGCGGGCTTACATGAATCGATTTTGTAGATCTGACACACTGCGGATTTTGCATATTACCTCCAGGCAGCTATCCGGTTGGCAGCGCGCTGGACTGGCCCCTATTTCCGACGAGTTCACCTTCTTCGATCTCATTCAACTCAAGAAAGTGCGTGACCTGCGCGCCAAGAAGGTGCGTTCCGCGGTAATTCGCGAGTCTCTCGCCGCCATGCGGAAACAGGTTGTGGGCATGGAGAACCCGCTGCTCGAAGCCAGCGCGTTCAGCGTTGGAAATCGCGTCGCATTTCGGCACGATGGACGGTTGGTGGAGCCGGTTAAGGGACAATATGTGATGGAGTATGCTCCGGTGGGCTCTCTTGTCTCAGTGAAGGTCAGGCCGATTTCTCGCACTGATACCGCCGCTGATTGGTTCGCTCGCGGCGTCGCTCTGGAAGAACATCCCAGCACCCATGACGAGGCCATCGAAGTGTATCTCAAGGTGCTGCAATTCGAGCCAGAGCACGCAGCCGCGCATATCAACCTCGGCACGCTTTATTACAACCGCCAGGATTTTGTTTCTGCCGAAAAGCATTACCGGCTCGCGATTGAATCCGACTCGCGTTACGCTCTGGCGTATTTCGATTTGGGTAACGTGCTTGACGAAACGGGTCGCATAGACGATGCCATTTCGGCCTATCGCACAGCTATACAATTGGCACCGACGTATGCCGACGCACATTACAATTTGGCGCTTGCATACGAACGTCAGCGCCAGCCCCGGCGGGCGTTGGAACACTGGAAGACCTACGCACGCCTCGATCGCCTGGGACCCTGGTCGGTCCATGCGCGCAATCAAATAGCGCGTATCCTCGAGGCCGACAAACTGAAGATGGTATTCCGCCGACCAAAGTAATTCCGTAGCAAACTTCTCACTTCACAAAACTCACTAAGATGGCGGATGGGTGTCCGCATTCGGACGCAACCTCCGCGAACGGACGAGCAGCGCAGGAGTATTTCAGCCCTTAGCCTTCCAAGTACTTGAAATACAGGTATTTCTTGCAGGGCTTCCGGTGGTGTGCCAATTGCATAAGTCAATGGTTACTGGTGGCGGAGAACTGTCTAAATGAGAACCTTGTTGAGCGACCTTGTCTACGCGGTACGCCAGATGCGGAAGTCACCGGGCTTCACACTGGTGGCGGTGATCACGCTCGCCTTGGGCATCGGCGCCAACGCCGCGATTTTCACCCTCGTCCACGCCATATTGCTGCGACCTCTGCCGGTGCAGAACCCCTCCGCGTTATACCGACTGGGTTCACACGACATCAACTGCTGCGTAATGGGCGGAATGCAAGACGATTGGGACGCCTTTTCCTATGCGCTCTACCAGAAGATCAAGCAGCAGACGCCTGAACTCGAGGACTTGGTGGCAGTTCAGGCCGGAATGTCCAGCGCAAGTGTTCGGCGCAGTGGAGACGACAGCGCGGCGCGACCGCTGCACTCCGAATACGTTTCCGGTAACTACTTCGACATGTTCGGGGTCGGTCCTGGGCTGGGTCGCGTGCTGCATTCTTCCGACGACCAAACGGGCGCTCCTCCGGCTGCGGTAATGAGCTACCGTGCCTGGCAGAACTACTATGCCAGTGACCCTTCGGTTGTGGGATCTACTTTCACAATCAACGGCTCGCCAATCACGGTCGTCGGTATTGCATCTGCGGAATTCTTTGGCGACCGGCTGACCGACACGCCTCCGGACTTCTGGCTGCCGCTGGCGACGGAACCCTTGATACACAGCATCAACACCATGCTCAACAAGCCCAACCTGCATTGGCTGTATTTGATGGGCCGATTGAAGCCGGGAATCGCACCCGATCAGGTGGGCTCGAAGGTCACGGTGGAGTTGCAGCAGTGGCTGAACAGCGGCGAAGGCGCGTCAACTATTGGTGATGGAGACCGCAGCAGAATCGCGAAGCAGAAAATTTTGGCCCTGCCTGCCGCCGGCGGGGTCGCCACACTGGCCAGAGACTCGCAGAAGGGCCTGCGATTGCTGATGGCGCTCGCTGGATTGGTACTACTGATCGCATGCGCCAACATTGCGAACTTACTTCTGGCACGGGGGACGGCGCGCAAGATGCAAACTTCGGTTCGGCTCGCACTGGGAGCCCGCAGGACCAGGCTGATCAGGCAATTGCTGACCGAGAGTGTCGTATTGGCCGTCCTCGGAGGCGCTGCCGGCCTGGCCGTCGCATATGTCGGAACACGCAGCATCCTGGCCATCGCGTTCCAGGGTTCGCAGTTCATTCCGATTAATCCGGAGCCGTCGACGTCGGTGCTGCTGTTCGCCTTCGGACTGTCGCTACTTACGGGGATTGTCTTCGGCGTTGCTCCAGCGTGGATCGGCTCTCACGCGGACCCTGCCGAAGCACTGCGCGGCGTAAGCCGATCCGCCACTCACGGGGCCACACTTCCGCAGAAGATGCTGGTCGTCGGGCAAGCTGCGTTATCGCTGGTGTTGGTGGCAGGCGCGGTGCTGATGGTACAGAGCCTGCGGAAACTCGAGCACCAAAACTTTGGTTTTCAGAGCGATCATCGTTACATCGTTCGAGTTGGCCGGGCATTTCATGACTACTCCCCTGAAAAGCGCGAGGGTGCCTATCGCGAATTGCGGCAGCGAATGGACAGCATTCCCGGAGTGATTACCTCAAGCTACTCGATGTACAGCCCAATGGAAGGGAATAACTGGACTACGTCGGTTTATATGCCGGGCCGCACCCATCTTTCAGGCGAGCATGGCGACTATGCTTCGTGGCTGCGCATTGGGCCGGACTACTTTGAGACGATCGGAACGAGGTTGTTGCGCGGTAGAACGATAGGAGAGCAGGACACGCCGACATCGACCAGAGTGGCTGTGGTCAATGAACGATTCGCCAAGAAATTCTTTGGGGACACTGACCCGATCGGCAAGCGTTTCGGCGCGGGTGACCCCAAGCATACGGCTGACTACGAAATCGTCGGCGTAGTCGAGGACACCAAGTATCAGGACACGCATGGTCCCGCGTACTCCACCTACTTCCTGCCCTACCTGCAATCCGTGCAGTATGCGGATCCGGCCGACGAGTCTGGCGAGCAGGCTTCACAGACCATTGAGACCATCGAACTACACGTGACCGGCACGCCCGAGAACCTGGAAAGCACCTTGCGGCGGGAACTAGCTCAGATTGATCCAGACATGACAGTCCAGAGAGTGAGCACCTTCGACGAACAGGTCGGGCGAAGCTCTGAATCAGGAAAGGCTTCTTGCGAGGCTGACCACTCTCTTCGGATTATTGGCCCTGGCTTTGGCTTCCATCGGGTTGTACGGAGTCACCGCCTACACCGTCGAGCAGCGCACCCGGGAAATCGGCATTCGCGTGGCTGTGGGAGCAACCCGCGCCAACGTGGTGAGCATGGTATTGCGGGGAGCCCTCCGGCAGGTGGCGCTGGGCCTGGCGATTGGAATCCCCTTGGCCCTGCTCAGCGGATGGTTGATTTCCAGCCAACTCTTCGAGGTCAAGGGACACGATCCTGTGGCGCTCGGGACTGGCGGCGGTCTTGCTGGGGCTCTGTGCCCTGATCGCGGGATTGGTCCCCGCCAGACGGGCAGCCTCGATTGATCCCATGCGAGCGCTCAGGACGGAGTAAGCGCTTTCAATGCATTCACTGGGGCTTAGGTGCTGTCCCGCGCTGTTCCCACGCTTGGCCGAACTCCGCGGCGCGAAAGTGCTCGATGCGGAAGGTGCGCACCAGCGGACCCAATCCCTGTTCGGCAAACACGATCATCTCCAATCCCGATGGTAATTCGCCGACCAGGCCCACCCCCGGCAACTCGAATTCGCTGTGCGAATAGGCCCTTACGATTGGGCTGAGAAATGCCGGCCAACCTCCGACGCTGTGAGATTGTCCCGGAGCCCCCAGACTGCCCGATCTCCCGATTGTCTTGCAGCACGCGTATCAGGAACTGGGAGGTGTTGCCCGGCTCCAGTTCGACGCAGTCGACCCTGAGACCAAGAGTAGGTCCACGCAAGAATGAGCCAACGCTGCATCGGCGACCACCAACGGCAAAGTCGTGCTTCGTCCCCGGCAGTGGCACGGGCACTTTAGTTACAGCCGAGTGAAATCCCTCAAGGACCAGTTTGCCCGATAGCGTGCCGTCGGTGTTTTTCAGGTGGTAGTAGTCTTCGGGATTGGGCGGAGCGAACGAAACCAGTTGGTCAGGGCCGCCAGCCTCCGCGAACTGCCCTGAGCCGTATGCCCGCGGCTGAAAGCGAACCCCTGCCCATAAGTAAAGCGTTGCCGACTTTTGGCCGGGAGAATCTACGTGAGCAGACGCTTCAATCAGATCGACTCCGACATTGTCGGACAGCCCTACAGCCTGAAAAGGATAGTAAGTGGTGGGCGGTTGGGTTGAGGAGTTGGGGAGCTTGGGAGGCCGCGCGATGTCTTTGAGGTCCGCGTCGGGAACAATTTGAATGGATCGCAACAGCGGTGACTCGTTCTTTTGCAACAAGTACGCGGTCAACGACGAAGGCCAGAAGCGCGCCAGCAGAGCGCACACAAGTATGACGGCCACTCCGATCGCTGCGGCAACCGACGTAATCCGAAAACGATACTGAAAGGCGATTACGCAGGCTGCGCCCGCGATGCCCAGCGCGAGGGCTGCTAAGAGTATGTATGTCGATATCGTTGCGGCCATGTGCTGACCGCCGGACTCCATGCTTCGACCAACGGAAAACGTAAGGGAGGCAGCCAGGATTACGATGATAGCGAGCAGGACTGCACGTGCGAAGCTGGCACTCAGAACGGCGAGCGTAGCCGCAACCAGCAGAAAAAAACCGAATTGAGCATACTTCCACAGCAGGAGGCCGAAAGCGGAGGATAACGAGAAGCCGAAATACCGAATCAATATGACATCGTGGACCAGCATGGGCACAACGGCCCACAGGACCACGAACATAAGCTTTTCGAGAAAGAGGCCGAGACGGCTGTAGGGACGGGTAAGCCAGAACTTGTCGCTCCCAACCAGGCTCTCCTCCTGTATGACCGAGACGACCAGCAAAAATAGTGCAATGGACAGAAAGAGCCCACTCAGCCCCACCAGAACGTAGAACAGGGCATACGGCGAGAGACCAATGGCGACTCCACCGCCGGGATTGGTGGCGTCTCCGTAGCCGTGCAGATAGGTGAACACCAGCACCGCGGCGATGATCTGCCAGAGGCGGCGGCAGTCTTTACGGAAGATGTGAACGATCTGGTTCATTGTGCCTCCGTGCTCTCGACTCGACGACGCGCTTTCGCCAGCTTGACGAAGATGGAACGCAAGGACATGGGTTGTATTGACAGTCCGCGACCCGTGGGAAACAACGCCGTGACCTTCTCCGGCGTCTTGTCTTCGGCGAAATCGGTGACGACGAAACGAACCACGGCGCTGGACGTTTCCGGCTTCAACCACCCCTCCGGCCAGGGCGAAGGCGGTTGCATGGGCTCGTCGACGGTGACTTCGATTTCGCGGAAACGGTCCTGCAGCGAAGTCAGTTCTTCACTGAACTGCAGGCGGCCGCGGTCGATATAAGCGACATGCGTCACCAGGTTCTCGATCTCAGCGAGATCGTGCGAACTGACAAAGACCGTCCAGCGGTGATCGGCGGAGATCTCCAGTATGCCCTCCACCAGTTCGTCGCGGACCAGCGGATCAAGGCCACTGAACGGCTCGTCGAGCACCAGAAGCTGCGGGCGATAGGCGATGGCCGAAACCAGCGAGGCTTTCATCCGCATACCGCGTGAGAGTTGCTTGAGCTTTTGTTTGCGCGGAAGATCGAACTGCTTCAGCAGCGAGTCGCAAAGCGCGGCGTCCCACTTGGGATAAAACGCGCGGCAGTAGTCGAGGTAGTAGTCAACCGACATCCATCCTGGCATCTCCTGGTTTTCGGAGACATAACCGATCTGTTGCAGTCGCTCCGGACCGAGGCGGCGCGAGTCCAGGCCCAGCACAGTGGCCGAACCGGAGGACGGCACAAAGATATTCATCAGCGTCTTGATAGTCGTCGTCTTGCCCGCGCCGTTGGGCCCGAGGAAACCGAAGATGGAGGCCTCGGGCACCTCGAGGTTCAGATCCTGGACCGCTTCAGTAGACAGAAACTTCCTGCTGAGATGTGCTGTCGAAATGACTGCGTTCATGATTTCTCTCCCTTGCGCTCCGGACCCGACGGCCGGGCGTCATAACCAAGGCGTTCCCAGTGCTCAGAAAGCGCTGCCTGCACGTCTCCCAAATCCATCTGTAGCCGCTTGGCTTCCACCACCAGCGCCTCGAGCTCGCCCTTCAGCAGTTGGGCACGTTCACGCGCGGTGGATGCGGGCAACTCCACAACCAGCGTGCCGCGTCCCGGATGCACCTCAAGCAGCCCATCGGAGATCAGTTGCGTCACCACCTTATGGGCGGTGTTGGGGTTGATCTTTAATTCCTGGCTGAGGGTGCGGACGGAAGGAAAGCGGTCGCCGGGTCGCATCTGGCCCGCAATGATCGCCTTTTTGGCCGCGTAGACGACCTGCTGATAGACCGGCACTCCGGGTTGGAAGGTCAACCGGAACGCTATCATGTGTGTACTATATCACATGGTACACTAACGCGACTACGCTTTGTCCCGGAGCGCAGCGAAGGGACCGAATATCTTAGCCCGCCGTTTCAACGGCGGGGGCGTACGAATATGTCCACAAGTCCAGGAGGTCGCCCGCCGACCGAAGGGACGACAAAAAAAATACCAGCGATTCATCGGTGGGAAGACGCGCGAGGGCGACATCTCGAGGGCGGCGCCCTGGATGGGCAGTTCTCCCATCACACGGTCCTGTGCCGTATGACCTTGTGCACCCCTAACTTGTCGGCGTAAATACCTAACGTGAGGCGAGGGATTTGTGTCCCTTGCCGACGCGGCGCCCAGCGCGCGGCGAATTCCGTTCTCTGACAATTTCCCAGGGGTGAGACGCCACTGTTGGCCTGCACCCTCCGTGGACGGGTTAAAAGCTGTATGTAAAGTATGTTTTGTATCCAGCTAGCTGTATGTAAATGTATGTATTGTATGTCGCAACTACCCAGCTAAAACGCCCAATTTGCCACCTAAGTCCTACGGCCACAAATGGATACGTATAACTCCATTAAGAATCAATTGCTTAGAGACAATTTTCCCCTAAGCCATTGATTTTAAAGGAATGCATGAATTTTTTTAACTCTTACTGCGGCGTCTTAGTAGCCGCGTTGGACTTGATCCACTTGGCGATGTCGTTGATCACGTCTTCCGAGACATTACCCGGCGACCGAATAGTCGTCCGGGCTGGCCGGGCCTGAACCTGCTCCCGGCATGAACAGATGGGTGTAGGCCGGATAGAACTTAAACGTCGCGTGCGGGTCGTTGCCAGGGCGCTCTTCCATATCTCGAAGTCGGCGTTGGTGACCTGATAGTCTCTGCCCGCCTTGCAGCACCAGGATCGGAATCTTCAGCCCGGCTGCGACCTTGCCGGGATCGTAACTGCGCAAATCGAGAAAGTACGACCCGGGAATGGGCGCGCCGAAGAAGTCGACCACGTGTCCCGGGCTTGAGCGACGGGCTTTCGACCTGGGCGGCGATGGCCTCGGCTTTCTCAATCTGTTTCTTGTCTCTCTGGCGTTTGTGTGCCGGTGAGGCCGGCGATGTACTTCACCTGCTCGACCACGACTTTTCCAGCGGCCGCGCCGTGCCGGCCATGATGATGATTCCGGCAACCTGCGGATCCTCGGCGGCAATGCGCGGCGCCAGCATTCCTCCCAGGCTGTGGCCGAGGACGTAAATCTGCTTCTTGTTGACCTCGGGCATCTTCGCCAGCAGTGCCACGGCGGCGATGGCGTCGTCGGTGACTTCATCTTTCACCGTGAACGGCGCGTCGGACTTGGAGTCGGCGCCGTACTGCTTGGTGCGCTTCACATAGCGCAGCACGGCAATGTTCTGGCTGGCCAGTCCGTAGGCCAGGTCCGTGAACGGCTTGTTGGGACCGATAGTTTCGTCCTGGTCCTGCGGCCCCGATCCATGGACCAACACCACGGCCGGGACCGTCGATCTTGGTGTTGGGAAGCGTCAGAGTCGCCGGGAAGTTCCCAGCGCCCACTGATCAGCGTGGTTCGCGGTCGTGGAACGCATCCGGTCTTGGCGTAGGCTGGGGGTCTTCCATTCGACGGCGGCCTGCGGCTCACTGCCGGCGAGCGGACGCGGGCTCAAAGAACAGGCCCTTTCACCTGGCCCTGCGCATCCATGTAGATCTTGGCGTCGAGCGTGGCGCGCTCAAACTCGCAGGTGACGATGGCGGCATGCAGGCCCTGCTTCTCCGTGACTTTGACCGAGACGATGCTCTTGAATGGTCCGGCCTGCGCCAGCAGCGAATCCCAGACTTCGGGCAGTTTGGTGACGGGCAACGCCGCCTTCATCTGGTCGTCAAATAGCGCCTCGACCTTGTCGAACTGGCGCGCGACCAGCTGATTTACCAGCCCCTTGCCGATGGCTTCGAAGTCCGGGCCTATCAGCGAACGAAACATGGGTATGAGGAATAGCAACGCGAAGTTGAAAACGATCTTATAGAAGTCTTCCGGCAGAGTCACGGCAATCTCATACTACGCGGTGTCCGATGAGCGACATGCATAGAACCTTCGTGGACTGCAGAATCGCGCGCGTTTGGCGTAACACCGCGCGGGCTCGGCAGGTGCTAGAATCGAGGGTTTTGTAATCCAGCTTTGAGGACGTCTGGTTATGTCAGATATCACCGCGACCGACACGCCTCCCGCTCCGCTGGTCGCCCTTACCGAAGACGAAATCCTCTTTCGCGACACCATCCGGCAGTTCGCCGATGAAACCGTAAGACCGCACGTCAAGGAGATGGACGAGAAGGGCGTCTTCGAACCCTCGCTGATCCGAGAACTTCTTCGAACTGGGACTGATGGGCATCGAGGTGCCCGAGCAATACGGCGGAGGCGGCGGCACGTTCTTCGAAGCCATCCTCGCCGTGGAAGAATTGTCGCGGGTGGACGCTTCGGTGGGCGTGATCGTGGACGTGCAGAACACGCTGGTGCAACAACGCGCTGATGCGCTGGACCACCGACGACCAGAAGAAGCGCTATCTGCCGCGCATGTGCGCTGACACCGTGGGAGCCTACGCGCTCAGCGAAGCCAACTCCGGCTCTGACGCTTTCGCGCTGCAGACGCGCGCGGAATTGAAGGGCGATGAATACATCCTGAACGGCCAGAAGCTCTGGATCACCAACGCCAAGGAAGCGGGCGTGTTCATCCTGCTGGCGACGGTCGATCCGTCGGCAGGATACAAGGGCATCACCGCCTTCATCGTGGAAAAAGACTTGCCGGGATTCACCGTCGGCAAGAAAGAAGACAAGCTGGGCATTCGCGCTTCCAGCACTTGCGAGTTGATCCTGGTCGATTGCAAGGTACCGAAGGCGAACGTGCTGGGCGAAGTCGGCAAGGGCTACAAGATTGCCATCGAGACGCTGAACGAAGGCCGCATCGGCATTGGCGCGCAGATGATCGGGCTGGCCCGCGGCGCGTGGGAGTTCGCCGTGAA
The DNA here is from genome assembly GCA_963696575.1 of uncultured Acidobacteriaceae bacterium. Taxonomy (GTDB): domain Bacteria; phylum Acidobacteriota; class Terriglobia; order Terriglobales; family Acidobacteriaceae; genus DASRAA01. The sequence goes on along the minus strand of CAVOKT010000002.1, from coordinate 357,386 downwards.
GTACGCGCAGGAACGCAAGCAGTTCGGGCGCGCCATCGCCGACTTCCAGGGCATCCAGTTCCAGATTGCGCAGATGGCCACCGAAATCGAGGCCGCGCGCATGCTGCTCTACAACGCAGCCCGCATGAAAGACGCGGGCATGAACTTCGTGAAAGAGGCGGCCATGACCAAGTTGTTCTGCTCGCAGGTGGCCGAGCGCGTAGCGTCGCTGTGCCTAGAGATTTACGGCGGCTATGGATTCACCAAGGACTATCCGGTCGAGAAATACTTCCGCGACTCGAAGATCGGCAAGATCTACGAAGGCACGTCGAACATGCAATTGCAGACCATCGCCAAGCTGGTGATGGGAAAGTAAGGAGGCTGGAGATGCTGGCAGACAAGAAGATCATCGCACTGGTGCCAATCACGGACGCGGCCCGCGCCAAGGCTTCTACTCCGAAAAGCTTGGGTTGAAGTTCGTGAGCGAAGATCCGTTCGCGCGTGGTGTTTGACGCCAATGGAATCATGCTGCGCCTGACGAAGATGAAGGAGTTTACGCCTCAGCCGTTCTCGATCTTGAGTTGGGAGGTGGCCGACATCGAGGCGTGCGGTGCCGGCAGATCGCGGCCGCCGGCGTGGCGTTTGAACGCTACGGCTTTTTCAAACAGGATGACCTCGGAATCTGGACCGCTCCCGATGGAACGAAAGTGGCCTGGTTTCTAGACCCTGACGGAAACAACCTGGGCATTGTGCAACACCCACTGATTACGTGCCGAAGCGCAGCCAGCCGAACTTCTGCGGCACGTGGAAGTTTGGCTCTGGTGTTTCATGTGGGCTGCCAGGAAGAGTAAAAGCGCTCCGGGTCAAGTCCTTCGCAGCGGAAGAAGTTCACCCGCCACGACTGGGCTGGATCGAAGCTACTCGGTAAGCGCTGCCATCGGGATTGCGAGTTCGGCGATCCACTAGCGCCTGGGTCTTGTCCACCTCGACCTTGAGCTGCATCCCGCTGGTGATGTGCGTCAGAGTCCCGTCGGCGTGATGTCCAGATCGAGCCACTGCCCATTGGGGCTGACCTCGAACTCCTTGTAGTACTTCTCGCCGAATTGATCGGGCTGCAGAAACACCTCCGCCACGTCGCGCTCCCAAAGCTCGTCTCTGCGGCCATTGGCGTCGGCATCCGAAAAACGTCCAATCGTGCGGTAGCGGCAACGAAAACGCACGTAAAGCGCGTTCGTCCGACCATAGCAACCGCACTTCCGTCTGCGCTGGGGATCGTGGTTCTTACCCTGCCAGTCGTGGCAGAAGGCGATGACGGCTGGCGCGCGCTTCCATTCGAATTCGGAGGGAAACTCACTCGCAGCAACGGCTGGCGTCAGGCGCAGGGCCGTGATCTCCGAATGCAAGCAGGCAAAGGCTACTCGACCTCGTGCTTGGCGGTGTAGCCGTCGCGCGCGACGATCTGGTACTTGATGTCGTGGTTCTTCTCGTCTTTGATCACGAGCGGCTTGTCGTTGGGCCCAACCAGTTCGACTTTCAGCTTGCGGTAAGTGCCGTCCTGCTTGGGGTTGGTGGACTGATAAGTGATGGTGTACTGATTGCGAATGGACTGCGCGATCTTCCTTGAATTCCTCCGGCAGTTCGCCCATGAAGCGGGGTGAATACCAGCGTCCGCCCGTCAGTTGGGCGAAGGCCTTCATCTGGTTGTCGGCCATGAGGTAGTCCATATTGGCGATGTTGTAGTCCGGATTGCTCCCGTACCGCGCCTCCATGACGGGCGCAATGCGGCACCAGTCGTGATGGTGTAGATGGTCACATTGGGCGTGGTCTTGACCTTCTTCAGGATCTTGTCGAAGGTCATGTGGCTCATGGTGTCAAGGCCGCTGGCGACAATCACCAGTTCCTTGTGGCCGGGAATCCGGTCGAGGCGGTCGAGGGTGTCGTACATCGCGTCCCAGAGATTGGTCTCGCTGAAGCCTGGAATGCGCAACGTGTTCAGTGCGCCGAAGATGGCCTGCTTGTCCTGGGTGAAGTCCACCAGGATGTGCGTCTTCATGTCGAACTCGATGACCGCGACCCAGTCGATGGGCTTCAGGTTCGAGGCAAACATGTATGACGATTCAACGCATCGTTCAGGAAGTTGTAGTTCTTGGAGGCGAACTCCACCAGCAGCACGGCGGTGATCGGCGCCTCGCTCTGGGTCACGGTCTGGATCTTCTGCGGGACACCATCTTCAAAGATCTTGAAGTGTTCCTTGGCGACGTTGGGCGGCAAGCGCGAGGGGCCGGCCGTCTTTCATCACAACGCGAGCGTCAACCGTGACCACTGGCACATCCACACGCAAAGAGTACTCCGGGATGTCGGCCTGCTTCTTCGGCTTGGGCGGCGGAGGCGTGTCGTCGGATGACTCCTTCTTCTTGGGCACGGCCATCGGGCCCACGTCGCCTTCCGGGCCACCGGCTTCGGGAGGCATCTGGTCGGGCTTCTGCGAGGCCTGGCTTTGCGAGGAGGATTGCGTGTCGGTGGACTGCGCCCAGCAGCCGGCGCGGCGACCAGAACAGTGGCGCGACCAGCAATCCGCCTAGAGCGAAGAGGCGCATCGAATTCAGCGCGCCGTTCCGATATTTCATTTGTTTCCGCATGATAATCTCTGCCCTCGGCATAGCTCTCTGCTAGTATAAATGCACTCTGCAGCCTCTTGATTCGGCGCGACTGATTCCCCAGACGTTTTTAACCCCGATCCGTCAAAACAGTCGCGGGAATTTTGACCGGATGCCCGTTTTGGTCGCTCCGCTGGCCGGACGCGGGATTCCCGGTCATGTGCATGTTGCGCCGCTCCAGGTCAGCGTTGGTATAATGCGCTGCGTCATTTCGTCAGCTCTGCTTGTCTTGCTCGCGTTGCCGCCATGGCGGCCGATCCCCCCTAAAAGTCAAAATCCTGCCGGAAGACCAAGTTCAAGCCGGCATGCGCGGTGTGGCCTACACCGTGTTCGAAGGCACGAAGCCGGAGCCGGTGGAGGTCGAGATCCTGGGCATTTTGCAGGACATGGCGGGACCGAAGTCCGACGTCATCCTCGCCCGCCTGCACGGAGCGAAGGTTGAATTCACGGGCGTGGTCGCGGGCATGAGCGGCAGCCCGGTATATATCGACGGCAAGCTGGTGGGGGCCATCGCCTATCGCATTGGCGAGTTTTCCAAGGAGCCGATCGCCGGAATTACTCCTGCGGCCTCGATGATGGAAATCAATGAGTTGGACAAGCGCCGCGGCCGCAAGGCTCAGTCACGGCAAGAGCCGGCTGCGGAGCTCGCCGCCATCGCACCGCTGCGCCGGGCGAGCTCCGCACGCCGATCAACCGATAGCGGGATACACCAACCTGCTCAAGCCGATCGAGACGCCGCTGGTCTTCAGCGGATTCAGCCAAGAAACCTTGCGCCTGTTCGCACACAGTTTGCCGCCGCCGGAGTAGTTCCCGTCATGGGCGCCGGCTCGGTCAGCGACGACAAACAGCCCGAACCGCTTGAGCCGGGTTCTGCGGTCAGCGCCATCCTGGTGCGGGGCGACATGAACATCGCCGGCACCTGCACGGTCACCTATGTTGACGCCACGCATCTGCTGGCCTGCGGACATCCTCTTTTGCAGTCGGGCAACGTCGACATGCCGATGACCAAGGCGACGGTGCTGGCCACGCTGCCCTCGCCCTATAATTCGTTCAAGATCGTCAATACTACCGAACCCGTGGGATCGTTTGTGCAAGACCGCCGCACCGGCATCATGGGCCGCTTCGACCGCCAGCCGCAGATGATTCCAGTCACCCTGAACTTCCACGGCACCGCGCATGCCAAGCAGTTTCACTACGAGGTGCTGAATAACGCCAAGATCACCCCGACGGCGATCATGGCGACGGTGTTCAACGCACTGCAGGGCATGAATGAGTACGGCGAAGACACGACCTATCGAGCTGACCGGCAACATCTACGTGCAGGGCTACCCCAAGCTGGATGTGCAGAACATGTACGCGCCCGTCGATGGCAGCACTCCCACGGCCTACGGCATCGCGGTATCCATCGGCGACCGCTTTGGCCGGATCTATGACAACCCTTACGAGACGCCGAAGATCGAAGGCGTAGAACTGAATTTCGACCTGGTGCCCGAGCGGCGCTCGGCGCGGTTGGAGAACGCTCGCACCGACGTCACCGAAGCGCGTCCTGGCGACACGATCACCATCGAGACCCTGCTGCGCCCCTATCGCGGCGAAAGCATGGTGCGAGAGATTCCGGTGAAGATCCCGACCTCGACGCCCAAGGGAACATCTGCGCATCCTGGTCAGCGACGGCGAAACCCTCGACCAGCTTGCGGCGTGTTCCGCCCACCGCTCAGCCGCCGGCTTGCCGCTGGGCTCGACCATCGCGCTGCTCAACAAGGAGCACACGAACACGGAAGTGTATGTTTCGCTGCTGGAGCCGAATCCGCAGGCCATGGTGAACGACAACGTGATGCCTACACTGCCGCTCTCGGTAATGAACGTTATGGACGGGATGCGCGGCACGCAGGACATGGTCGTGGTCGGCGAGTCGGCCACCAGCGAAGCTTCCACGGCGGTGGATTACGTGGTCTCCGGCGCGCAGATCATCACGCTCAATATCAAGTAAACGACGCAGCCCGTTGAAGCGGTGTTACAACCGCGAGGCGGGCGGTTGCTGTGCTACGCTAGCTTCATCCCCGCGATATATGGCCGTGCAGGAATCCGAATGAGATCTTTTCGAGTGCTGTTCTTCTGCCTGTTGATGATCGCAATAGCAGGGGCAGAGAGCACGCGCATCTGGCAGCAAACCAAGTACGACGAGTTTGAAAAGGGAACGGCGCATGGAGTCGCCATCAACAGCGATGGCAGCCTGTCGCTCGCGCCTTCGTTCAACCCTCTCTATACATCGGCCTCAACCTATTTTTGGGACATCGCATCCGACGCTGACGGCAACGTTTACGCAGCGGCCGGATCGCCGGCGCGTGTGTACAAGATCACTCCCGACGGCAAAGCGAGCGTTATTTTCGCGCCCTTGGAGCTGCAAGTGCAGGCGCTGGCGATTGACGGCAGCGGCGCGATCTTACGCGGCGACTTCGCCCGATGGCAAGGTGTACAAGATCGTGCGCGGTGCGTCCGCTGCTGCCAAAGCGCCTGGGAGCTGCGACCAGCCCGGAAGACGCCAAGCCGAGTCTGCCGGGAGAGAAGGCGCGGCCTACCGTGGCAGTTGATTCTTCTTACAGCGCCAGCGTATTTTTCGATCCCAAGACGAAGTACATCTGGAGCCTGGCGGTCGACGCCCAGGGACGTCTCTACATCGGCACGGGCGATCGGGGCGAGATCTTTCGCGTCGAACCGAATGGAAACGGCGCCGTATTCTTCAAGAGCGATGAAGCCCATATTCGCGTGTTGGCCTTCGATAAGTCGGGCAATCTGATCGCCGGAACCGATGGCAGCGGGCTGATCTACCGCATTTCTCCCAAGGGCGAGGCTTTCGTCCTTTACAGCGCGCCGAAGAAGGAGATCACCGCCCTTGCAATTGATGCGGAGGGCAACATCTATGCCGCTGGAGCGGGCGATAAACGCGGCGCAGGTCCTCCGGTTCAGCCGGGCGTTCCCTCGGCAGCCTGCACCTGGCGGACCCATAACGGTGATCGCGACGCAGGCGCCCGGACAGAACCTCGGCGTCCACGCCCGGCATCACCGCCATTCCTTTTCCCAACGTGATGAACCTTGGGGGGTCCGAAATCTATCGAATTTCGCCCGACGGCTCGCCCAGGACCATCTGGTCCAACAAGGAAGACCTGGTTTACGCGCTGGCGTTCGACGCCGCAGGCCGGCTTGTTAGCGGGCACGGGCAACAAGGGAAAGCTGTACGCCATTCGCGGCGACGCCTACACCGACCTTACCAAGGCCAGTGCCAACCAAGTGACGGCCTTTGCCCGCGCACCCAAGGGCAGCGCTCTATGCTGCCACCAGCAATCTCGGCAAAGTATTCCTGCTCGGCCCCAACCCGGTCGCCGAAGGCACCTACGAGAGCGATGTTTTTGACGCCAAGATCTTCTCCAAGTGGGGACGGGCGGAAGTTCGCGGGACCGGCAATTTCGAGATCCTCGCCCGCAGCGGCAACCTTGATAATCCCGACCGCGACTGGAGTCCCTGGAAGAAAATCGATCTGGCAAAAGATCTGCCCGTCGGCGCGCCGCCTGCCCGATTTATGCAATGGAAAGCCGTGCTCCATTCCGGCAAACCCGCGCCGGTGATCGAACATGTGAACTTGAACTACCTGCCCAAGAATGTCGCTCCTGAAGTCGACGACGTGACGGTGTCAGTCGGGGCGCGGTACCGTCCGCAACTCACACCAGCAACACGGTGCCCGAAAATGCGGCCTACGAGTCGCCAGTTCCGACCATTCCCGACAAGCATTCGATCGCCGTGAAATGGAAGGCCCGCGACGCCAACGACGACCAGTTGCTCTATAGCGTGTACTACCGCGGCGACGGCGAGTCGCAGTGGAAGCTGCTGCGTGACGGCATTGACGACCGCTACGCCAACCTCGAATCAGATCTTTTCCCCGATGGCGGATACACCATTCGGGTGGTGGCCACCGACGCCCCGTCGCACTCGCTCGACGACACCCTTGACCGGCGAAGGAACGAGCAGCCGCTTTGAGGTGGACAACACTCCTCCGCACGTCGAGTTCACCGCGACCCAGATCGAAGGCGGCAAGCTGCACCTGGCGTTTCGAGCGGTAGATAGCTTCTTCGCCGATCAGCCGTGCTGAATATTCCATCGACGCCGACGATTGGCAGACCGCCGAACCCGTCGGGCAAATTTCCGACTACAAGATCGAGAACTACGATCTGACGGTTCCGCTTGCCGGCGCTATCGTCTGGAAAACCGGCGGACGCGGCAGTGGATGAACACACCATCGTGGTCCGCGTCTTCGACCGCTTCGACAATGTGGGCGTCGCCAAGACGGTGATGAAGGCAGCGCCCACGAGTTCCTCGCACTGAGTCACGCTGGCCCGGCACTATGAAACTGCACGCTTATCTCGACGTGGCTGGGCTCCTCATCTGTTCGGTCTACTGCACCATTCCGCTATTTTGGCTGGTCTTTCATCCCTTCGTCGAGCGATGGCGCAAATACGGACGCAAGGCATTATCTGGTGATCATGCCCGCCTTGGGGAATCTTCATCGCCGCAGCCTTCGCGCTCGGCTGGCCAACTCCGGCATCTGCACCTGTACGAGAGCAAGGTCGCGTGGGTGATGGGCGCACTGTTCATCCTGGCAGGCCTCTCGATCTATCGCTCCGCGTCACAAGGTTTCGACCGGGCGAAAGTCTCCGGCCTGGCCGAGCTCGAGCCCGGTCAACACGAGCAGAGGCTTGTCATCACGGGAATTCGCACCCAGGTGCGGCATCCCAATCTATCTTGGCCACCTCTGCGAGGTCATGGGCTGGACCCTCGGCACCGGATCGATTGCCCTTTGCTGCTTGCTGGTATTTGCCGTGATCACCGGGGCCTTCATGATTCGCAAGGAAGACGCCGAACTCGAGGCGCGCTTTGGCGACGCGTATCGCCAGTACCGCGATAGCGTTCCGCGCTGCTGCCAAAGTTTCCCATGTGACGCGTACGGCTACGCCAAGTCGACGTGTTCGCCTGCTCACTTCGCTACAATGAACCTTCGCCGTTCTGTGATGCGGCCGGTGCTCCATATCGATGCAATTCGAACTCTTTGTTGCCGCGCGGTATCTCCGGGCCAAACGCCGCCAGGCCGTCATTGGCATCATCACCGTCATCTCGATCATAGGAGTCGCGGCAGGCGTGGCCTCGCTCATCATCGCGCTGGCCATCAATAACGGATTCCGCCAGGACCTTCAGGACCGGCTGCTGGGCTCCACGTCGCACATCAACCTGTTGCGGGTGGAAGCCGACGGCATCCGCAACTGGCAGCCGCTGCTGTCCCAACTGGAGAAGCAACCGCATGTCGTCGCCGGAGCTCCTGCAATCTACGAGCAGGTGCTGATCTCGCGCGGAGCGCGGGCCCAAGGCGCGGTGCTCAAAGGCATCATTCCCGCAGGAAGAGAAGAAGGTCAGCGACCTGTTGAATTCGGTCAACGACTGGCTCGGCCGCGGCGCTGTATTCGCCACAGGCACCGGACAACCGAGCCGACTTCCATCCGACTCCGATGAGCCCAACCCGCTCTCGGCCCGCATCACCTCGTCGCTAGCTCCCATCGTGCTCGGCAAAGACATGGCCGACCAACTTGGAGCGACGGTCGGATCGCTAGTCACGGTCACCAGCCCGCAAGGCGAACTCACGCCCTTCGGCATCGTGCCCAAGTACGCCCGATTCAAGGTCGTCGGCATCTTCAGCTCGGGCTTTTATGATTACGACAACACCTGGGCGTTCATTCGCCTGTCCGACGCGCAGCGCCTCTTCGACCTCAGCGACGTAGTCTCCGTGCTCGAATTCAAGGTTGACGACATCTACAAAGCCGGCGAGATCGGTCACCAACTTGAAGCCGAGGCCGGCAAGGGCTTCATGTCCACCAACTGGATGGAGCAGAACCGCGCCCTGTTTCGCGCCCTGCGGCTGGAACGAGTCGTCACCTTCATCACCATTGGTCTGATCGTCTTCGTCGCCGCACTCAACATCCTGATCTCGCTGATCATGATGGTGATGGAGAAGACCCGCGACATCGCCGTACTGGTCTCGATGGGCGCCAAGAAGCGGCAGGTCCGCCGCATCTTCATGTACCAGGGAGTCTTGATTGGCGTGATTGGCACAGTGATCGGGTTGGTTCTGGGCTATTCCATTTCATGGGCCGCCGGGCACTACCACCTGCTGTCGCTCTCCGCCGAGGTGTACTCCATCGACTATGTTCCGTTCGCGCCGCGCGTCTGGGACGCGGTGCTCGTGTCGCTCGTGGCCATTGGCATTTCGTTTGTCGCGACGCTCTACCCATCCTGGTCCGCCGCCAGAGTTTTGCCCGCCGAAGCTCTCCGTTACGAATAGGCGACCAATTCTGACGTAATTCGATACACAATTCTTCCCAAGTGCGGCATAAGTGTCACTGACGCAACTGGCCAAGCCGTGATTTAATTTAGGAACGCTGACGATCTGTAATCGAGGTGCTTCGGCCCCGCGGTTCCTGGTGGTTAGCGGGAATCTGAGACTTGAGGGGCATCTCTGCATCTAACTGAACAAGCTGAGTTGTTGCGCGTGCAAAACCTCAAGAAGGTATTTCGCTCAGGCAACTCGGAATTGGTGCTCTTTGAGAATTTGTCGTTTCAGGTGCAGACCGGCGAGATGCTCGCCATTGTTGGCGAGTCGGGTGCCGGGAAGAGTACCTTGCTGCACATCCTCGGAGTCCTTGATAGCGCTTCGGCAGGTGACGTATACTTCGCCAAACTCGATTTGGGGAAGCTCTCGGAAGAAGCTGCAGCGGAGTTTCGAGGCCGGGAACTTGGATTTGTCTGGCAGTTTCATTATCTGTTACCCGAGTTCACCGCAGTCGAGAACGTTGCCATGCCTTTATTAATGCGAGGCGTGTCCGCGGCGGAAGCAGAGAAACAAGCCCTGCACTGGTTGCAGGAAGTGGGGTTGGCGGACCGGGCCAGTCACCGGTCCGGCGAATTGTCTGGAGGGGAGCAGCAACGGGTAGCGCTGGCCCGTGCGCTGGTCACCAGACCGAAAATCCTGATGGCGGACGAGCCGACAGGAGACCTCGACAACCGTACAGCGGATGCGGTATTTGATTTGATCGCCAGGTTACATCGCGATTACCGGCTTACCTCGATCATCGTTACACATAACCATGCGTTTGCGCGGCGTTGCGATCGCGTCCTTCATTTGGAACGCGGCCGAATGGTTGAGGTGTCTCCGCAGTCGCTGTCTGCCTGAAGCAACGGGTGGACTAATGGCGGGTTTGTAGTAATCGAGGGCCTGTAATTTCGGGTCCTCATCATTCGGTCTCAGTTATTTTATGAGGCCGGCGGTCATAGGAAAGGCAGCAACAGAAAGCTTGAGGGAGCGGGATACCTGAAATGTTCCCAAGGGCTTTTGGAGACTCTAATGTTTGAACGGTACACGGAAAAGGCCCGACGCGTTATTTTCTTCGCACGTTACGAAGCCAGCCAGTTTGGTTCTCCGTACATCGAGACCGAGCACCTGCTGCTGGGTCTTCTGCGCGAAGACAAGGCGCTCACCAATCGGTTTCTACGATCGCATGCTTCGGTTGAGTCCATTCGCAAGCAGATCGAGGCCCACACCACGATTAGGGAAAAAGTATCGACCTCCGTTGACCTGCCGTTGAGCAATGAGTGCAAGCGCGTACTGGCCTACGCCGCCGAAGAAGCCGAGCGCCTGTCGCACAAGCACATTGGGACCGAGCACCTGCTGTTGGGACTGCTGCGCGAAGAGAAATGCTTCGCCGCGGAAATCTTGCACGAGCGCGGATTACGCTTGTCGACGATTCGCGACGAACTGGCGCGCACCTCGCAGGAAAAGGCACAGCCCTCTCAGCGCAATCGCGAGTCGTCCCTGCTGTCTGAGTTCTCGCGCGACCTCACCCAGTCGGCCATGGACAATCAGCTCGATCCGCTGGTTGGACGCGATGGCGAACTCGAGCGCGTGGTGCAGATCCTCTGCCGCCGCACCAAGAACAATCCCGTACTGATCGGCGAGCCCGGAGTCGGCAAGACCGCCATCGTCGAAGGCCTGGCTCAGCGCATTGCCGACGGCGAAGTGCCATCGTTCCTGGCAGACAAGCGCATTCTCGCTCTCGACCTTTCGCTGATCGTTGCCGGCACGAAGTATCGCGGCCAGTTCGAAGAGCGCCTCAAGACCATCATGAAGGAACTGATGGAGTCGCAGAATTCCATCATCTTCATCGATGAATTGCACACGCTGGTTGGGGCTGGTTCGGCGGAAGGATCGCTCGACGCCGCCAACATCCTCAAGCCTGCCCTGTCGCGCGGCGAGATTCAGTGCATCGGCGCAACCACGCCGGCTGAGTTCCGCAAGTCGATCGAGAAGGATCGCTCACTCGAACGTCGCTTCCAAGCGGTAAAGGTTCCGCCGCCGACCGAGGTCGATGCGGTGAAGATCCTGTTCGGCATCAAGGAGCGCTACGAGAAGTTTCACGCCGTCACTTATACGGACGACGCGATCAACATGTCGGTGTCGCACTCGAACCGCTATTTGCCGGACCGCTTCCTGCCCGACAAGGCTATCGATTTGATTGACGAGGCGGGGCGCGCGTGAAACTGCGCCAGACTTCCCTGCCCGAAGACATTACCGAGGTGCAGAAGCGGATCAAGTTCATCGTCCATCGCATGGAAAACGCCATCGCGAACCACGAGTTCGAGAAGGCGCGCTTCTATTCCGACGAAGAACGCAAAGAACGCGACAACCTGCGGGCCCTGCGTGAGAAGTATCACCTCGATGAGTCCTCCACCGGCGTTGTTGGCCGTGAGGACATCGAGGACGTCGTCTCCCGCTGGACCGGCGTGCCTATCGCTTCCATTAAGGAAGAAGAGAGCCAGAAGCTGCTTCGTATCGAAGAAGAGCTGCACAAACGGGTGATCTCGCAGGACCGCGCCATCTCGGCATTGTCCCGCGCTATCCGCCGCTCGCGTGCCGGACTTAAGAGTCCGAACCGGCCCATCGGTTCGTTCCTCTTTCTTGGCCCCACGGGTGTCGGCAAAACAGAAGTCGCCCGTACCTTGGCGCAGTTCATGTTCGGTAGCGAGAAATCGCTGGTGCGCTTCGATATGTCCGAGTACATGGAGAAGCATTCGGTCTCCAAGCTGATCGGCTCGCCTCCGGGCTATGTGGGCTACGAAGAGGGAGGCCAGTTGACCGAGCGCGTCAAGCGTGCGCCTTACTCCGTCGTGCTGCTCGACGAAGTAGAGAAGGCACACCCTGATCTCTTCAACATCCTGTTACAGGTGTTCGAAGACGGCCAGCTGACCGACGGACTCGGCAACACCGTCGACTTCAAGAACGCCATCATCATCATGACGTCGAACATTGGCGCCCGCCATTTGCAGAAGCGCACTGGACTGGGCTTCCAGTCCGACGCAGATGACATGGTTTCAGGCAAAGTCGAGGAGATGGTGCGCAGCGAAGTGAAGCGCACCTTTAATCCCGAGTTCCTGAACCGTCTCGACGAGGTCATCATCTTCAACGCACTGTCTGAGGTTGACCTCATTCAGATCGTCGAGTTGATGGTGAACCAGCTCAATCAGAACCTGGCGCAGCGTTCCATCACCGTGACGGTGACCGAAGATGCCCGGAAGTGGATCCTGAATAAGACGGTCGTTGATCGCAGCTACGGTGCGCGTCCTCTGCGTCGCGCGCTGCAGAAGTACATTGAGGACCCGCTCTCCGAGGCGCTCATCCAAGGCACCTTCGAGCAGCGTCCAGCGTTCATCGAGGTCTACCTCGAGAGCGACCAACTCTTCTACCGCCCGGTTGGCGAAGAGAAGACCGAAGGCGTCCTGCTGTACAGCGCGCCGCTGATCTAGACGCGGGTACAGCTCAGAAACTAAAACAGGGGGGCGATAACGCTCCCCTGTTTTTTGCTCAGATTGTCCGCCGCTGAACACCGCCTCCGTAACTGAACAGCCGTCCTCACTTTGCTGCGCTTCACCCCACTTTATCTCTATTGCTGCCAGTCAGATACCGAACTAACCGGATGGCCGTCTAACTGCAAGCTGTTAATCGGATCGGTTTCGCTGAGGTGATGGAATGCAGGGGCTCTTCCAGGATCTTCGTTACGGGCTGCGCCAGCTTCGCCATAGCCCAGGATTTACCGCTCACCGCAGTCCTGTCCCTGGCGCTGGGCATTGGCGCGACCACCGCAGTCTTCAGCGTGGTGTATGCGGTAGTGCTCGATCCGTATCCATATGTCGACGTGGACCGCATGATCCACCCCGTGGTGACGACCAAGCGGGGCGACGACCGGTGGCTGAATTTCACTGGGCCGCAATACCAGCAGATACGCAAATCGCCTTCCGTCGAGAGCGCGTTTGCCCAGGACGATTGGAACCTGACCACGACCGGCGGTGACCTTCCCGAAGACGTGGCCGCGGATGTATCTCACGGGAAACGCATTCAATCAGCTGGGAGTGCCGGCCCTCATGGGCCGTGGCCTGATTCCCGGCGACGCACCTGAAGGCCAGGACCCGCAGCCGGTAGCGGTGCTGGGTTACAAGTTCTGGCTGCGACACTACAACGGCGAACGAGACGTCATCGGCAAGAACATTCAGCTCGTACATAAGAACTACACCATCGTCGGGGTAGCACAGCCGCGGTTCAGCTGGGGCGACGCTGATGTATACCTGCCCCTGAAGGTGTCGGCCGATCCGTCGCGAGGGTACTACGTTGGTGTCAAGCTCAAGCCGGGCGTTAGCCATGCAGCCATCGATGCCGAGTTCCAGTCGCTGTTCGAGCAGTTCGCCAAGGAGACGCCAAAGCATTTTCCGGCTGACGGTTTCCGGGTGAACGTCAAGGGATTCAACGAGCGTTTCATGAAGGAGCTGGGCCCGACTCTATATCTGCTGCTGGGTTCGGTGGCGCTGCTGTTGCTGATTGGCTGCGGCAATGTGTCGATCCTGCTGCTGGCGCGAGGCACGGCACGCGAGCACGAATTCGCGGTACGTGCCGCAGTAGGCGCTGGACGCATGCGCCTGCTACGGCAATTGCTGACCGAGTCACTGCTGCTATCGCTGAGCGGCGCGGCGCTGGGCGTGCTGCTCGCGTATCGATTGGTGGCAATCATCGTTCCCATGTTGCCGCAATCCTCCTTCCCGCACGAGGCGGCCATCCGCATCAACCTGCCGGTCCTGTGCTTCAGCGTAGGGCTGGCGATCTTTACTGGCGTGTTCTTCGGGCTTTCGCCGGCGATGCAGTTCAGCCGTCCTGAAGTTTCGCAAGTGATGCAGGCCAGCACAAAGAAAGTCATGGGCGGAGTGCGCGGCAAGCGCATGCACAACACGCTCATCGGCGGGCAGATCGCTCTGACGCTGCTGTTGCTGGCCAGCGCGGGCGCCGCGATTCAGGGCTTCATCAAGCTGAACCACAGCCACCTTGGCTATAACCCGCACAACGTCATGTCGGTGGGCATTCCGGTACATGACAACACGCTACACCACCTGGGAATCGCGCTCGCCAATACTTCACGCAATTGATGCAGAAAGTCGCGGCCATGCCGGAAGTGAAGATGGCTGGTCTTTCGACCAACGCCACGCCGCCGGACAACGGTGCGGACCAACAAGTTCGAGATTTTGGGCAAACCGGCTGCGGAAGATCAGCAAGCACGGTTGAATTTTGTCAGCCACGAATATTTCCCTGTTCTGCAGATTCCCCTGATGCAGGGCCGGCTGTGGGACGATGCGGAAACCAAGCGCGGAGCTCGAGTGGCCATCATCAACCAGACGCTGGCGAAGCAGTATTTTCCCGCAGGCGATGCCGTGGGACACCAGATCCGCGTGCCCAGACCTGAAAGCCGATCCGCCGATCACGCAGGCGATTCCGGAGAAGCAACGACTGGCTGGAAATCGTCGGGGTGGTCGGAGATGCGCTCGATGACGGACTGGGCAAGCCAGTCAAACCGGGTATCTACATTCCGTACACCATCTGGATGCCTCCCTGGACGCAGATCCTGGTGCGCACCGAGGTGCCGCCGCTGACGATCCTGCACGGCGTGCGCGAGCAGATTCACTCGGTAGACGCGGACCAGCAGGCCGAAGGACATGTCCGCAGCCTGGAAGAGTGGATCACCAGCCAACGGGAGTGGGCATCAGCAACATCTGATAGCAATGCTGTTCGGCGCCTTCGCCGCCCTGGCATTGTCGTTGGCAGCGGTGGGACTCTACAGTGTGGTGTCTTACACTGTGGCGCAACGGACCAACGAGTTCGGGATCCGAATGGCGCTGGGCGCGCAGCGTGCCGATGTGCTTCGCATGGTGTTCCTCTCGACTTCGTTCAGCGTGGGCGCGGGGATCGTGGCTGGCATCGTGCTCAGCCTGGCAATGAAACGAGTGGTGGCGCAGTGGGCGCAGGGCAGCACCATCAGCCTCGCGGTCCTGTTGGGGGTTACTGTGCTGATGGCTGCGGTCGCTATCATTGCATGCGTTCTACCCGCACACCACGCCTCCACCATCGATCCCATGAAAGCCCTGCGTTACGAGTAGCGGACGCACAGATAGCGCAGTGCTTTGCCATCACCCCACACCGGTTCTTTGAAGCGGAGGCCGGTTTTAACCGGCCGCACGCTTCTACGGTTCCTGGTCACTCATTTATCATCTATTCAGCATGGATCTGCTCGTTTATTCCTCCACCTGGTGTCCTGACTGTCGTATTGCCAAGCGCTTCCTCCAGAAGCACAGTATCCCGTTTCGAGAAGTCAATATCGATACCACTCCCGAAGCCGCCGATGAAGTCGTCCGTCATACCGGCAAGCGCGCCATTCCCCAGTTTGTGCTGGATGGAAAGTGGATCCAGCCGTACCGCCCCGGCGAAGGCTTTCTCTACGAAGAGATGAGCGAGTTGCTCGGCGTCATCGACGAGGGCTAAGAACTTCGCCAGCTTCGTCAGCTACGACGCACCATCTTCATCGAATTCCTGCAACATTTACAATGAAGGGTTGTCCACCGCGCACCATCGCGTTCCTTAAAGGAGTTCGTCGTGATCACACGTTATACCCGGCCCGAAATGGGGCATATCTGGAGCGACCAGAACAAGTTCCGCACCTGGCTCGAAGTTGAAGTGGCCGCCACGGAAACGCTGGCCGAAGTCGGACTGGTGCCGCAATCAGCGGCCGTCGCCATCCGCGAAAAGGGCGACTTCGACCTCGACCGCATCAACGAAATCGAGGCCGAGGTCAAGCATGACGTCATCGCCTTCACCACCGCCGTTGCCGAGAAGGTCGGCCCCGAATCGCGCTGGCTGCACTACGGCCTCACCTCCAACGACGTGGTCGACACTGCGCAGGCGCTGCTGATCAAGCAGGCCTCGGCCATCATTCGCGAAGACCTGAAGAAGTTGCGTGATGTGCTGAAGCGCCGTGCCTGGGAGTTCAAAGACACGCCGATGATTGGCCGCACCCACGGCGTGCACGCCGAGCCCATCACCTTCGGGCTGAAGCTGGCCAACTGGTACTCCGAGATTGCTGCGCAACATCGAGCGCTTCGAATTGGCGGCCGAGCAGATGCGCGTCGGCAAACTTTCCGGGGCCGTCGGCAACGGCGCCCATCTCGATCCCGAATATGAAGAGAAGATCTGCCAGCGGCTGGGCTTGAATGTCGCAGCGGTGTCGTCACAGGTCATCCAGCGCGATCGCCACGCGTTTTATGTCGCGACGCTGGCGGTCATCGCGTCGACGCTCGACAACATCGCCACCGAAATCCGCCACCTGCAACGCACTGAGGTCCGCGAGGCCGAGGAATTCTTCAGCGAGAAGCAGAAGGGCTCGTCGGCCATGCCGCACAAGCGCAATCCTATAACCTGCGAGCAGATCAGCGGACTGGCGCGCGTGGTGCGCGCCAACACGCAGGCCGCCCTGGAAAACGTTGCGCTCTGGCACGAGCGCGATATCTCGCACTCATCGGTGGAGCGCGTCATCCTGCCCGACTCCACCATTCTCGTGGATTACCTGCTGAACAAGACGACCAACCTGATCGCGACTCTGCTGGTCTATCCGCAGCGCATGATGAAGAATCTCGAATCGACAGGCGGCCTGGTGTTCAGCGGACAGCTGCTGCTCGACCTCGTGGAAGCCGGCGTGCTTCGCGAAGACGCCTACCGCATCGTCCAAGCCAATGCCATGAAAGCGTGGAAGGAAGACCTTGAACTTTCCACGACATGATCATGAAGGACAAAGAAATCACATCGAAGGTGAAGCGCGAGACGCTGGAGCACGCTTTCGACCTGAAGCGTCCCCTGCGCAACATCGACAAGATCTTCCACCGCGTCTTCGGCGAAACCAGCGGCGACTGGGGCGTGTAATGAGCTCGTCGAGGCCTCAGTCTCTCACGTCGTAAGACGCGGTGAATTCAACACGGGGACACGCTGGCACGGGCTGATATCTCTGGCTAATTGCGCATGGCATTGAGCTTCTTGCTTCTCCTGTTCTCTGTGCCTCTGTGGTGAACCACTACGCCAGCCGATTGATGATCGACGCCACATATCCCGCGCCGAAACCGTTGTCGATGTTCACCACCGAGACATTCGACGCGCAGGAATTCAGCATCCCCAGCAGCGCCGACAAGCCCTGGAACGATGCTCCGTAACCAACGCTGGTGGGCACGGCGATGACCGGCACGCCGACCAACCCGCCGACCACGCTGGGCAATGCCCCTTCCATTCCCGCACACACGATAACCACGCGGGCGCCGGTCAGTGCTTCACGCTGCGCCAGCAAGCGATGGATCCCCGCCACGCCAACGTCATAGACGTGCTGCACCTCGTTGCCCATCACCTGCGCCGTAACCACAGCCTCCTCGGCTACTGGAATGTCGCTGGTGCCGGCCGATACCACCACGATCTTCCCTTTGCCGCGGACCGTCTCATCCTGGACCAGCGTGATGGCGCGCGCCAGTTCGTGGAACTCCGCCTT
This sequence comes from uncultured Acidobacteriaceae bacterium, assembly GCA_963696575.1. Classification (GTDB taxonomy): domain Bacteria; phylum Acidobacteriota; class Terriglobia; order Terriglobales; family Acidobacteriaceae; genus DASRAA01. Next base: position 339,760 of record CAVOKT010000002.1, on the reverse strand, counting down.
GCGGAACTTGCGCTTCACGGCGCGAAACTGCTCCGGCGTAGCGCGGGTCGCCAGCACGTTGTTGCCATGTTGGGCGAGGCGCGCAAAGATCGCCGCGAGATTCGCGGGAGTCTTCCCTGGTCCGAAGATCACCTCCGCCATGCCAACGCGTAGCGACCGGTGATGGTCCACATTGGCAAATCCCAGGTCTTCGAAGGGCAGATGCTTCAACTGCTGCATCGCCTCGTCGGGCGAAAGCTTCCCTTTCTTAACCTGCTCGAAAAGTTTCTTGATGGCTTCCGATTTCATTGGTACATCGTCAGCGTCGAACTCGCACTGCGAGATTATCATCTGCCGGCTAGCCCCGTAATCCCTGCCGCGAGCCGTCGAAGACACGCGGTGTTACGATAAATGGCTGCCATGTCCTCTCCTGAGAATCCCGCTGGCCAAACGTTGACCGTTGCCGTTACCGGCGCCAGCGGATCGATCTTCGTTAAGCATTTGCTCGACGCGCTGGACCGCGACGACCGCGTGGGAACCGTCAACCTCATCTTCTCCGATAGCGGCCTGCGGGTGATGGCGGAAGAGTTGGAAGTCGGGGGCCGGAACGACTTGGTCAGCAAGCTGCTGGGCCGGGCGTCAGCAAAAGATCCACCAGCAGAACAATGCTGACATCGGCGCCAACGTCGCCAGCGGGTCTTATCCCACCGACGCGATGATTGTCCTGCCGTGCAGTGTCGGAACCCTGGCGCGCATCGCCAACGGCATGGCCATGCAATTGATCGAGCGCGCCGCCGACGTCTGCCTGAAAGAAAAGCGACCGCTGATTCTATGTGTGCGCGAGACTCCGTTGAATCGCATCCATCTGCGAAACATGACGCTCGCGGCAGAAGCGGGAGCAACCATCTTCCCGGTGATTCCGGCATTCTATTTCCGTCCCACCTCCACCGACGAAATCGCGCGCGAGTATGTAAACCGCGTGCTGGCGCATGTCGGATTGCCACAGCCCGACGCCTATCAATGGAAAGCGAAATAGCAGCGGAGTCTTCGCTCGTCTGCTTTAGATCGGCTCCGGCAGTCCTCTCTGTTCCGCTGCGTCTGCAGCTGCCGCCGGCGCAGCATCTCCAGAAACTGCCGCAACGTCTCCGGCGAGTGTCCCGCGAAATGATTGTTCACATAGGTGTAAACCTTCATGTCTCTTGCCAGCAGTTGATCGACAACCGCACTCCACTCCTTCAGCTCGCGGCTGCGATCCACAACGGTTTTGTCCCAACTCCTGGCGATTTGCTCGATGGCATAGCGATCTCCCAGCAACCTGACATATACGAAGTCGGAGGTCACAATGTCGCTGTCGCGCATCAGTTCGGACGGACGTGACATGTACGGATGATCGATCAGCGCAAATGCGACCTTGTGTTTCCTGCAGCAGATCCAGCAACTCCGCACCGACCCAGTCCTTGTTTCTGATTTCGAGCGCGAAGCGGAAATCGCGCGGGCAACTTCGGCAGGAAAGCCCGCAGCCGATCCATGAATTCCTTCGGGCCGGCTGCCGCTTTCCGATTGTAGTAGGGAAACTGAAACAGCATCGGCCCGAGCTTGTGCTTCAGGTTCGACATTACCTCTACGAACTCACGAAACTCGTCGTCGCAATCGACCAGGAAGGACTCATGCGTAATCGACTGCGGGACCTTGCAGGCAAACACGAAGTTTTCGGGTGTTTGTTCGTACCACCGGCGAACCGTCTTCTCGCTGGGGACTCCATAGAAGGTCGCGTCCACTTCAACGGTCTTGAACTGCTCGCGAGTAGAAGTCGAGGTAGCCGGTCTTCTTCAGTCCGGCGGATAGAACGTCTTCTCCCAGCCCTGCGCCGTAAACGAGCAACTTCCCAGCAGCAAGTGATCCAGTTTTTCCACCACGGCATTGTAGGCCACCGGCCTGCGGTTCCCCAAGCCGGGCAGCGATGGCGCAAACGTATAATCAGCCCGAAGCCCGCATCGAGCGCCGTGTCCAATCAATTCCATCTCAGCAGCGAAATCAAACGCCTGGCGGTCGAGGCGGGATTCGATCTCGCTGGATGTCGCCGGGATCCGCAACACTCCAGAACACCACTTCTTCCCCGGTTGGATCGCCGACGGCCAGGCGGGCGACATGCACTACCTCGAAGCTCGCAACGAGGCAGGCGATCTGAAGCGGGCCTCTCTCGCCAACGCTGCTCCCTGGGCACGCTCGGTGGTGGTCTGCGCGCTGAATTACAACACCGATCAGCCTTACTCCACCCATGCCGGAACCACCTCCGCAAGGCTGGATCTCGCGCTACGCGTGGACCGCAACGCGACTACCATGACGTGGTACTCGCCAAGCTCCGCGCCCTTGAAGCCAAGTTCGTTTCCGTCTGCGAGCAGCACGAAATCACGATGCCTCGAACCTGGTGTTACGTCGATACCGGCCCCGTAATCGAGCGCATCTTCGCCAAGTACGCAGGCATCGGATGGATCGGAAAGAACACCTGCATCCTCAACCAGGAACTTGGATCGTGGCTGTTTCTTGGCGTCATGCTGACGTCGCTTGAACTGACCCCCGACCTTCCGCCTGCCGACCGCTGCGGCTCCTGCACCCGCTGTCTCGACTCCTGTCCCACGGGCGCGTTTCCGGCTCCTTACCAGCTCGATGCGACGAAGTGCATTTCCTACCTGACCATCGAGAAACGTGGAGCTATTCCGCAGGAACTTCGCACCGGCGTCGGCCGTCAGGTGTTCGGATGCGACATCTGCCAGGACGTGTGCCCCTGGAACCGTCAGGCTCCCATCACGCGCACGCCCGAGTTCACTCCTCGTCAGCACCTGGTGAACCCTGATCTCGAATGGCTCGCGCGCCTTAGCCTGGAGCAATTTCGTGAAGCTGTTTCGCGGCACCCCGGTCAAGCGCGCCAAGTACACCGGCCTGCTGCGCAATGTCGCTATTGCCATGGGTAACAGTGGCGAGGAGCGGTTTCTGCCAGTTCTCGGAGATCTCATCTCTCATGAAGATCCAATTGTTGCCGAGGCTGCCGATTGGGCATTGCGCCGGATTCGCGCGCCATCGGATTCAACTTCGGCGAGTGAGTCTCCGATCTGAAACCGGCGCGCCCGGTACTGAGAACTACCCGGTAGTCGATCTTGGCATCCCGCGCGAGCCTGAACTAACTCACGTTTTCGACTGTGGCACGTCTATTGCTTCACGAAACATCGAATGACAAATTCAAGTTCCCGTGGAAGATGTGAGTCCCCGCTTGTGTCTCCCGCGGATGATGCCCAACCGCACCCAACTCGGGGTTGAAAATCCCCGGGGCATCGAGCCCTCTGCGTCCTCCGGCGCGGAGGGTTTTTTTGTGACGCTTGAGTCTTCGAAGCAGTCCGCCCGCTGCCGCTTCAACACCGTGTGTGACGAACTCGAGACAAGAAGAACCCTCCCTTGCGGGAGGGTTCGGTGGTTGTGTCGCTAAGTCGGAAGATCGCCGGATTGGAAGTGGCGCGGCGAGCGGCCGGCTCCTCTGCGTGTCGGGAGACGTCTAGACGCGCGCGACGTTAGCGGCTTGGAGACCCTTAGGTCCCTTGGTCAATTCATATTCCACGGTTTCGCCCTCATTCAGGCTCCGATATCCGCTCTCCTGGATGGCGGAGAAATGCACAAATACGTCCTCGCCCGTGGACCTCTGAATGAAACCGTAACCCTTGGCTCCGTTAAACCACTTAACTGTACCTTTTTCCTTCACAACTGACTCCTTTCGCATGACTTCCTGAGATACCCATGCTTCGCGGAAGTTCGCATACGACCCAAAGGCGCGTACGCAAGACGTCTCTACGTTGCTGGGAAACAAACAGGGTTGCGGCTCGGCTCGCAGGTCTTACGCAATGAAAAAAGCCCACGGATCCGCCGTTGCGCAGTAACACCTTTGCGCTTCGACGGTTACCTTGAGCTCGTGCCATGCGAGAAATTCGACTGCTGACAGAAACATCAACCCAAATCGTCATTTCGGCTAACCCGAAAGCTCCCTCTTCGCCCTTTTCGGAGGGGGAGCTACGAATAATTACAGGAACTCTCGGTTTTGGCAAGTGTTTCTGTCACAGTGCTTTGGAAGGATTGACTACGGGTCCTGTTCGACTGCCGAACCGACCGCTCAACGACTCTGCAATCCGCTTTGGTACGATGGAAGCTAGATGGCCAACAAACTCGAATCGTCGGCCGATTCCGCCTCGTCGACCTCCCCTGGTGAGGCAATTTCGTCTCTAGAAGATAAACCGTCTGACAACAATGACTTAAAAGCTACGGCCCTGCAGACCGGCACCGCCGCCAAGCGCCTCCTGGCGCAGGATGACTCCCGCCACATCTTCCACGCTGAGGTGGTGGATGGTGGTCTGTTTTACCGTCTGCGGCGTTATGGTGGGGCCACGCTACGATACCTCACCCAGACCGAGGTGCATACCTATGCCTTTTCGGTCGCAGCCTATTCCATCTTGTCGCTCTTTCCGCTGATCGTGCTGCTGCTCACTGTGGTTCGACGGGTCTTTCGCTCCCAGCAGATGTACGACGTTGTCCTGCAACTCTTACGCGACTTCCTGCCCAGCAACCAGGACTTTGTCATTCGCAATCTCCAATTCCTCGCCAGCGTGCGTGGCCGCGGGCAAGTGCTGTCGCTGTTCATGTTGTTCATCACCTCTACCGGGATCTTTCTTCCGCTCGAGGTTGCGCTCAACAGCATCTGGGGCTTTACCAAGAACCGCTCCTACCTCATGAATGCGCTGGTCTCCGTCGGCTTAGCGTTGGGTTGCGGTACCCTGGCCTTGCTCTCGGTGTATCTCACGGCTCAGAACCTGAGGATCCTGGGGCTCGCCATTGGTGATCAGAACTTCGTTTTTCGAGGTCTCGGGTTCGTGGTGATGAAGGCGTTTGCAGTGTTCACCACCATCGCGATTTATTTCCTGATTTACTGGCTGCTTCCCCACGGGAAAGTGCCGGTCAGAGCTGTGCTCCCGGCGGCCATCGTCACCGGACTCTTGTCGGAAGGTGCCAAGTACCTCTACGTTCTGGTGCTGCCCTGGCTGAATTTTCAGGAGGTCTACGGACCTTTCTCAGTTTCAGTCACGCTTATCTTCTGGTCGTTTTGCAGCGGGTTACTGCTGCTGGGTGGCGCTTACTTCTCGGCGATCGGACATGCCGACCGCATGGAAGCGCAGCGAGAAACGCGGCCGCAGCGAGCTGATCCTCCTCCGGCAAAATCAATCCTCGAAGCAAGTGACCGCTCACAGTCCGACAACCAATTTCCTCAGGCCGGAAACTAAGGTGTTTCTTTGCACCGGATCCGCCGCTTCCGTGCATCTCTGCAATAGCGGGGTGAATCCTTCCCGCTGAAAACCAGAGGGAAAGGAGGTGCAAATGATTCGCAAACTCAAAACGGGCGAGTATCGGCTGTACTCGCGCAAGAAAGATGCCAAGACCGGCAAGCGGCGCAATCTTGGCACCTTCAGCACTGCGAAAAAGCCAGAGGCGCACGAACGGGCCGTCCAGTATTTCAAGCGGGCCGGTTAAGTCGCAGGTACCGTTGGAGCGATGCCGAAGTTAAGTCTTGAAGGTGCACGGCCTCATCCGTGCTGGGGAGTCGTTTATCCCGGATCCGCCGATCAGACTTAAATCAAGCGGTCGGTTTCCACCGTTGCCAGCAGAAACCGTCGCCCATCGTTCCGGTTCGCGCCGAAGTCCATTTACTTCGGCTTCGTCCACTCATCCACCCATGCATTGACCGTCTGGTACCAGAAGCGGCTGTTCTGCGGCTTCAGCACCCAATGGCCTTCGTCGGGGAAGTACAGCAGCTTGGACGGCACTTTGAGCCGTTGCAGCGTCGTGAACAACTGGAAGCCCTCTGACACATCCAGCCGGTAGTCGAGTTGGCCATGCACGACGAGCATTGGCGTTTTGAAGCTCGTGGCGTACAGGTGTGGAGACCACTTGCGATACATCTCGCGGTTCGTCCAGGGCGTGCCCTTGAACTCCCACTCGTTGAACCACAGTTCTTCGGTCGTGCCGAACGCCGACTCGGTGTTGAACATGCCATCGTGCGAGACCAGGCACTTGAAGCGATCGGTGTGGCCTTCAATCCAATTGATGGCATAGCCACCGTAGCTGGCACCGAGTGCGCACTCGCGGCCTTTGTCAATGAATGGTAAGTCTTTTCCGCGTAATCGAGTCCCATCATCAGGTCTTCGTAGGGCGCTCCGCCCCAGTTGCCGTTGATGGCGTCGATGAACTTCTGGCCGTAGCCGGTCGAGCCATGGAAGTTGATGGTGACCACAACATATCCATTGGCGGCGAACAGCTCCGGGTTCCAGCGGAATGACCAGTCGTCACCCCACGCGCCTTGCGGACCGCCGTGGATCAGAAACTTCACGGGATACTTCTTGTTGTTGTCGAAGCCCGGTGGACGAAGCAGAAATCCCTGAACTTTTTCTTTCGCCGCTCCCGTAAACCAGAACGATTCCATCGGCTGCATGGCAACCTGCGAGAGCACTTCGTCGTTCATGTGGGTAAGCGGCTTGGCTTTTGACATCAAGCAGTCGGGAACCGAATAGGCGTTCGGCGGAAAGGCCATCCGGCACTGCGGGAACAGCAGGGGAGCGACGTAAATCTCGCTGGGAGCGGCGATCGACTGGGAGTTAAACACCAGCATTTTGCCGTCGGGCGTAGGCGTGGGGCTGTCGTTGTAGCCGTCTACCAGCTCCTCGGGCCAGGGAGTGGTCTGCGCCAGGCGCAGAGCGTAGATCGGATTCCGTCCCTCGTTGCCGGCGGTCAGGTAAATGGTCTTCGAATCTGGAGACCATGCGATCGAGTCAACCCAGCGGTCGAAGTTCGGACGTGAGATCGGTGATCTTGCTGGTTGCGCGATCGTAGAGCATCAGGCGGAAGCGGTCGCTCTCGTAGCCTCCCCGGAGTTGAGAACGGTAGGCGATGTACTTGCCGTCGGGCGAATAAATCGGAGTGCTGTCGCTGCCCGGGATTGGTGGTGATTCGCTTCGCCGTTCCGCCCGCTGCGGGCACCACGAACACGTCGCTGTTGGTGCTGGTGGCCTGAACTTCATCGGTGTTGCAGGTGTAGGCGACTTCCTTGCCAGTCGGGAGAGAAGGCGTACTGGTCCTGTCCGCCGAGGGAGAAGGGCGGGACGTCGAAGTTGCCGGGCGTCAGATCGCGGGCCGCGCCGCCTTCAATGGGAACGATGAACAGGTGGCTACGCTTGCCGTCGTCGTAATGCGTCCAGTGACGAAACATCAGGTGATCGTAGGTTCTGGCCTTCACCTTCGACTTGGCGCGCTCCTCGTCGCGCTGCTGGTTGCAGGCATCGTCCTTGCAGTCGGGAAAGACCGACGAGACAAACAGAACGCTCTTGCCGTCCGGCGACCACATGCCGCCCGACGCCTCGGTCGAAATCGAAGTGACTTTCTTCGCTTCACCTGTCAGTGCACCCGTGGCGCTGTCGAAGTCCTGCACCCAGATCTGCGTGCCTCCACCACGGTCGGACTCGAAGATCACGCGCTTGCCGTCCGGCGAGAAGCGCACCCGGTCTTCGCCGGGGCCGGTGGCGGGCGTCAGGCGTTTTGCGTCGCCGCCACTGGCAGCGATGATCCAGAGATGCGGGGTTTTGGTGTTGGCGTCGAGGTTGACGTCAACGGCGCTGAAGGCGACCCAATTGCTGTCGGGTGAAACCGTAGGCTCGCCGACGCGCTTGAGCTGCATCATGTCTTCGAAGGTGAAGGGATGTTTGGCCTGGGCTGAGATGAATAAAGGAAAGACCAGCAGGAAGAAAAGAATGCGACGTAGCATGACGCCTCCGTGGCGGGGCCGGGAGTCCCGCGCAAACCTTACAGTGTAAATCACGGCGATACGCGGGAGCGGGAGTTTCAACAGGGAATGCCCATGAGGCGGTTAGCGAAGGCCGCTACTTACGCTTATAATTCGTTAATCCCCCACTACTACCCTCGCCCCAGATTGAGGACGAGGTTCGAAACCAAGTCCTCGGTTTCGGCAAAGGAGAAACTGTGAAATTTAAGTGGCTCGTAGTACTAAGTGCGCTCGCGTAATCGTTCCATTCGTCTTCCTCGCGGGATGTTCGAAGTCCGACACCCAATCGACCGGTCAGAAGGCACCCGGCACCGAACAGGCTGTAGCGGATGCCGTCGACGTTTACGTTTACGGATATCCATTGATCACAATGGACATGACTCGGCGGCAATTCACCAACGTATCTGCACCGGATGCAGCCCACGCCCCCATGGGACAGATGCTTAAGCTGCGCAACTATCCGGCGGTCGACAACCACGCCGTAACCGCTCCTAACGCCGACACGCTCTACACGACCGCGTGGCTTGACGTTACTAGCGAGCCTTGGATCTTCAGTGTCCCCGACATGGGAGACCGCTATTATCTGTTGCCCATGCTTAGCGGCTGGACGGATGTGTTCCAGGTTCCCGGCAAGCGCACCACCGGCGGCAAGGCGCAGAAGTATGCCATCACCGGCCCCGGCTGGTCAGGCACGCTGCCCGCAGGCGTCACAGAATACAAATCGCCGACCGGACTCGTCTGGATCCTCGGCCGCATTTACTGCACCGGCACGCCTGCGGACTACGCTGCCGTCCACGCGCTGCAGGACAAGTTTTCGCTGGTTCCGCTCAGTTCCTACGGCAAACCGTACACGCCCGTGCCCCAACCGGTCGAGGCCTCCTTCGATATGAAGACCGGCGTCCGCGACCAGGTGGACGCGCTCAGCGTCAACGACTACTTCAATTATCTGGCGCGGCTGATGAAGACCAACCCACCCGCAGCCGCCGATGCCCCAATCGTCGAGAAGATGAAAGCCATTGGCCTGGAGCCGGGGAAGGATTTCGATCCCAGCAAGCTGGGCGCGTTCGATACAGAAGTGATCAAGACTGTGCCCAAACTGGCGCAGGTCAAGATCATGGAGTACTTCAAGAAAGCGGCTGAGCCTGTGAACGGCTGGACGTACCTCATCAAGGACATTGGAATATACGGAACTAACTACATCCAGCGAGCGCTAGTAACGGCCATCGGTCTCGGAGCGAACCGTCCGCAGGACGCGATCTATCCAACATCGCAAAAGGATTCGGAAGGTCACGAATACGATGGCGCATCGAAGAAGTATGTCATTCACTTCAACAAAGGCGAAATGCCGCCCGTCAATGGTTTTTGGTCCATCACCATGTATGACAAAGATTACTTCTTTGTGCCGAATCCGCTCAATCGCTATACCTTGAGCGCCCGCAACAAGTTCGTCACCAATCCTGACGGCTCAGTTGACCTATACCTTCAGGCTGACTCACCGGGTAAAGCCAAGGAAGCCAACTGGCTGCCCGCTCCGAAGGCTCAGTTCATTCCTATGATGCGGCTGTACTGGCCGAAGGATACCCCCCCTTCCATCATCGACGGCACCTGGAAGCCGCCGGCCATTACGGTGGCGCAGTAGTTATTGAATCAAGCTGGGCAGTCGAGCGCTGCCCAGCCATTGCTACAACTCTGTGAAGTCGTGTCCCGTTACGAGCCTTCGTGTCGCCGCGGGGCGGACAACAAGTGAGGAATTTGCGGGTTTGCTCTAGAAGGGCCAGCTTCTGGCCGCGCTGGGGGAATCGTCTAACCCGAGCGTTCATCCAATACAATGATGACAGGTACCTCGATGAGTTCCCGTAGATCACTGATACACATACTTACACTTGGCATTGTGGCTTTGACCCTGGTCGTGCCGACCGCGGCCCAGCGCGGCGAAAGCGCTCTCGATTCCTCCCCACCGACCGGCATCACCGAACAGGAGATCATTCAGAAATTTGCGGCTAAAGAGAAAGAATTCAAGATAGCTCGCGAGAACTACGCCTACCGTCAATCATTGACCGTCCAGACCCTGGATGGCGATACGGTGAATGGCGAGTTCAAAGAAGTCGAAGATGTACTGTTCGACGACAAGGGTAACCGCATCGAACACGTCGTGTTCGCACCCGGATCAACCTTGCAGGGCATCCTGATGACCAAGGAAGACTACGACGATATCCGCAACCGCATGCCGTTTGTGCTGACCACGGATGAGATTCCGGAATATCAGATCCTTTACGTCGGCAAACAGCGAATCGACGAAATCGGCACTTACGTCTTCGATATTGCGCCCAAGCAGATCGAAAAGAACAAGCGCTATTTCCAAGGCCGTATCTGGGTGGATGACCGGGACTTTCAGATCGTGAAGACTTACGGCAAGAACGTCCCCGATATTGGCACCAAGAAAAAGGGTGGACAGGAAAACCTATTCCCCAGCTTCACCACCTGGCGCGACCGCGTCGATGGGAAATACTGGTTCCCGGTGTACACCAAGGTCGACGACACTCTGCACTTTTCGAGCGGCGACATTCATATCCGGCAGATCGTGAAGTACACGGACTACAAGCGCTTCGGTGCGAAGTCGAAGATCACCTACGAGGGCCAGGAAATTTCTAAGGACAAACCCGCCGTGGCGCCGCCTCCTGACGGACAGCCTGTCGCGAGCCAGCCGCCCGCAGCCAGCCAACCGCCTCCGAAGCAGTAGCAGTTATTGGTTGTCGGTTGTCAGCAAGAAGCTCCGGTGTGACATCCGGGGCTTTGCATTTGGAATCGAGTATCGCTCGCGGGCGCAAGTCAGAGTCGGCAGGGCGCACTCAGTAGTACAGATACTTCTGCCACTTCGAGTCTGACCGCCCCATCAGTCGCATGATGTGGCGACTGGTGTGGAGATTAAACGCGCGCGGTTCGCGCGTGAGCCGCATGTTGGCTTCGTGGGGCAGCATGCTTCCCTTCCGGCGATTGCAGTTGTGACAGCAAGCCACCAGATTTTCCCAGCGTTGACGCGCCTCCGCGCGAACGTGGAATCACGTGGTCGAGCGTCAACTCGCCCGCAGCGAGGATCTTGCCGCAGTACTGGCAGGTGTTGCGGTCGCGCAACAGGATGTTCTTGCGCGATAGCGCCCGCGTCTGGTGCGGGATGCGGCGATACTCCAGCAGCCGAATCACCGACGGAACGTTGATCGCGATCCGCGCCGCGTGCAGATGCTGCCCGTTCTCCTCTTCCATCATCGCGACACCCTTCAGCACCAGGATGATGGCGCGCCGGGCAGCGCACACATTGATAGGCTCATACGATGCGTTCAGCACCAGCACGGGAGCGTGCATCGGCGAGCGGTGCATTCGCTCCTCCGAATTCACCCGCGCATCGTGCATGCAGCCGGCCAGTGATTTTCCGTATCGGGACGCTGTGCTTTGAGCTGCCATGGACATATCGCCTAAACCGAAACAGCCACCTCGACTGCTTCGAGATCCTCCTCTTCCCCAGATTCGACAGCCTGCGGCAGCACCGCGAACTTCAGGGTGCGGGCCACCGTCGCTGCCCAAACTCGTTCCGCCCCGGCCTTCTTCAGCACGCGGGCGCACTCGGAAATGGTTGTCCCTGTCGTCATCACGTCATCGACGACGATCACCGTCGCGCCTTTCACGCGCTGCGGGTCGGTAACGCGAAACGCTCCCCGCATGTTGGCCACGCGCTCTTCGCGCGTGAGTCCCACCTGCGAATGCGTCGGGCGCTCGCGTTTCAACAATCCGGATGCAATTTCCATCGGCTGCGGAAGGCGCTTCACCGCTGCTCGCGCGATCAGCTTCCGCCTGGTTGAATCCGCGTTCCCCGCGTTTGCTGGCATGCAGCGGAACAGGGACGATCAGCGGCCAGAAATCCTCGCCACCGCCGCGAAGTTGCCCAATCGCCTTCGGCCAGCATGCCTCCCAGAACGGGCGCGGCCGGCAAAACCTTGTCGTATTTCAGGAGATGGATCAGCCCACGCAGCGCTCCGGCATATTCGCCGAACGACACGGCGCGATCGAACTCCGGCTCGAACTCGCGGCAGCCCTGGCAGCGGCCGTCGCCCATCAGCAACTGAGCGGGCAGAAGACGCTCACCGCACTGCACACATTGCGGCGCACGAATGGGCTCGATGGAGTCCAGACACTCCGAGCATACGGGAAGACGGGAAATGTTTACAAGGGGGACATCACAGAGTCTGCAATCGGAAGGGAAAAGAACCGAAAAAACGCTGCGGACTGCCGTGATCATTGGCGCGACGAAAAATTGACGCTGCTCGGCGCGCTCAATTCGTCGCTGTCGGTCTAGAGTCGCACGACTGCTGAAGACTACCCTCCAGTCGATGGTGCCTGCCGACCCGAAACGCACGCGCGCGCTGCCGTGGCACGGATAGCACTTGCGAAATCAGTATAGTAATTTCCGCCAAAGGGTGCAATGCGCACACACGCGCCCGATCTGATTCGTCAGCATTTCACGCGGGCGACAACCGTTTCGATCTCCATCGGTTCGAATGCCTCGGCGGGTACCAAACCTTTGCCATGCCCGCTGCAAAAGTGAACATCGCGTTAACCGGCACTTGTACCAAGTGCGCTCGGCATGCTAACTTGCGCCGACATCAGTTATTTGGGCTCCACGCGAGGTCTTCGTCTATGAGTACGACCACTTCGGCGCCGGAAAAGACGTTCCGGTCGTACGTTCCTGAAAACACCACCATGCCGGAGTTCACTCTCCGCGCCGTTCTGCTCGGACTGGTCATGACGGTGGTCCTGGGCGCCGCCAATGCTTATCTCGGCCTGCGCGCCGGCATGACCATCGCCGCGACCTATCCAGCGGCCGTCATCGGCATGGCCGTGCTTGCGCCTGATGAAGGGCTCGATCCTTGAAGAGAACATCGCCCGAACCGTCGGATCGATCGGCGAGTCGGTGGCCGCGGGCGCGATCTTCACGATTCCGGCATTTGTCATCTCGGGCGCGTGGCCGGTGTTCGACTTCGAGCATGCCTACTGGAAGTCTTCGATCCTGATGCTGGTCGGCGGCACGCTAGGCATTCTGTTCGTCACGCTGCTGCGGCGGGTGATGGTCGAAGATCCCGAGCTTCCCTTCCCGGAATCGGTCGCCGCATCGCAGATTCACATCGCCGGACAGCAAGGCAGCCGCGCCGCGAAAATCTTTTCTGGCAATATGGGATTCGGCGGGCTGGTGTACCTGCTGGGGCAGTTCAATCTGTTCAATCCCAGCAAGGATTTCATTCGTCAATGTCGGCAGCTTGGGAAAGAGTTTTGTGCGCATGGGACGCTCGATGCCACGTCGCCAAAGCTGCCCGCCGGAGCGGTGACGACCGTCTCTGCGCCCGCGATCAGCCCTGCCTATCTCGGCGTCGGCTACATCATCGGACCGCGCCTGGCTTCGCTGAATTTCGCCGGCGGCGTGATCGCCTGGGGGCTGCTGGTTCCGCTGATCCTGTTTCTCGGCGGCCCAACCTTTGTTGCCCAGTTCCTGCCCGCGGGCGCCACAGCCGACAACGCTTTCTGGGCGGCCCAAGCCGGACGCAGTGTGGAGTTTCATCGTGCGCCCCATCGCCGTTGGCGGCATGCTGGTCGGCGCCTGCTACACGCTGTTCCGCATGCGGAAGAGCCTTGGCTCAGGCATGGCACGCGCTGTTTCTGACTTGAAGAAGTCCGCGGCGGCGCACGCCGGTACGGCGCGAACCGAGCGCGACATCAACGCCAAGTATGTTTTTGGCGGATTGCTCGTCGTGCTGCTCAGCATGATCTTTCTGTACACGAGCTACTGCCGACTCCTGGACCGCAGGCATCGTGGCCGCGATCGTGATGATCATCGTCGGCTTCTTCTTCGCCGCCGTTTCCGGAAACCTGGTCGGCTTGATCGGCTCGTCGAATAATCCGATCTCCGGACTGACTCTGGCGACGCTGATTATCGCGGCGCTGCTGATGGTGCTGATCGGCGTCTCGGGCATTCACGGGGTCGCTGCCGTGCTGGGAGTGGCGGCCGTGGTCTGCGTTTCATCAGCGGTCGCGGGCGAGATGCTGCAGGACCTGAAAGTCGGACACATTCTCGGCGGCACGCCCAGCAAAATGCAGATTGGCGATTTCATGGGCGTGGCGGTCGCCAGCTTCGCGCTGTTCCCGATCCTGCATGCTGCTCAACCAGGCCAACATCAACAGCGGCGGCATCGGGTTCGGTGACCGTGCAACTCTCAGCGCCGCAGGCCGGACTGATGGCCATGCTGTCGCGAGGCATCGTCGGCGGAGAAATGGCGTGGCCGCTGATCGTGGTCGGCATCCTGATGGGCATCGCGCTGATCATGATCGAAGTGAAGAGCCCCATGCTCTTCGCCGTCGGCATGTACCTGCCGCTCGAAACGACGTTTGCGATTTTCCTCGGCGGCATGATTCGCTGGATCACCGACCGCATGCGCGATCGCCGCGACTTCAACGACGCGCAGAAGGCCCGCGTCGAGAATGCGGGGGTGCTGACCGCTTCGGGATTCATTGCCGGCGAGGCGCTCATGGGCATCGTCATCGCCATCTTCAAGTACAAGCAATGGCCGCTGCCGGTGATTTTCGCGCATCCCAGCGTGGTGTCGGGCTTCATCGTGCTGGTGATTCTCGGCATTCGTGATGGTGCGCGTGCCGCTGGCCAACGCGGGCAGTCCCGATGAGCCGGCGCCGCCGACGGCGATTATGTAAGGGCTGTGGTTTTGAAAAGGCGCAGATCGCTAGGCGTCGAAGAACTCTTTTCGCGTTGCTTTGTATCAGGGCACGGCTTCAGCCGTGCCGCTAAGCGCTCCCTCTTGATTATTCGCGGACTTTAGTCCGCGAGGCACGGATAGCCTCCGCGCCTTTGCTTTAGACTTGGATTTCCGTGAGCATCGCCGAACAACTCGGCGCCATCCGTGAGCGCATCTGACAGCTGCGGCCCAGCGCGCGGGACGAAATCCTGATGACGTCGCACTGATGGCGGTATGCAAAGACCTTTCCCGCCGCAGCGATTCTTGAAGCCTACGCCGCGGGACAGCGCCTCTTTGGCGAGAATCGCGTGCAGGAGTTCGCCGAAAATTTCGCGCGAGTCGCAGAATTGGAGGACGCGAGATTCCACATGATCGGCCATCTGCAATCGAACAAAACCGCGAAGGCGGCGGAGATTTTTCATGCGGTCGATTCCATCGATTCCGCCAAGCTGGCGCAACGGCTGAATGACGCCGCGCAGAAACTCGACAAGATGCTCGACGTGCTGATCGAGATCAACGTCGGCGGCGAAGAAGCCAAGAGCGGCATCGCGCCCCGATTCCGCCGAACTCGACATCTATTCTCAGCGCAATCGCCGCAGTGGCATGAACCTCCGCATCCGCGGCCTGATGACCGTTCCGCCCTTCACCGATGATCCCGAAGGCGCGCGTGCCTACTTCCGCAAGTTGCGCGAGCTGCGCGATCGCCTTGCCGCCCGGCAATCCTCCCGTCGGTAACTCTCGACGTGCTCTCCATGGGCATGTCGCACGACTTCGAGGTCGCCATCGAAGAAGGCTCGACCTGCGTGCGCATCGGCACCGCCATCTTCGGCGAACGTCCAGTACAACTTGACTGGTCAGTCCACATTTCCGAATTGAAGGGAGCACGGTTTCAAGCGTGCCGATCAGATGCAAGGTTACGAATGATCGGGCTTTAGCCCCTGAGGGAAGCTCCTTCAGAAATCTCTTCACTCGAAAGGAACTTGAGACGATTCCACGCCTATGATTCCCATCCGCGACACGATCGTCCGGAGCAACGTTTCAAGTCAAGGTTCATCCGCGCGCGCGCAAGAACGCCATCACCGGAGCGGTGGGCGACGCGCTCAAGCTGTCGCTGACCACGCCCCCTGTCGAAGGCCGCGCCAACGAAGCCTGCGTCGCCTTCCTCGCAGAATTTTTGAATGTTCCGCGTTCGTCAGTTACGATAGCCGCCGGAGAATCCAGCCGCCAAAAACTGATTCGTGTCGCAGGGCCGTCGGCCGCGCAGGTCGAAGAGAAGCTGCGCGCAGCTCGGCTGATACTATGATGTTTTCACCACTGATGCACTGAGGCTACTCGGAACATTAGTACTTGTCGCCGTACGCTTTTCGCTCTTGGCTTTGATTTTGGTCGCTTGATTAGCTAATTGCTAGCTGCTAGTTGCTAATTGCTAGCCGTTTGCTTCTCTGACAACCGACAACTGGAAACTGACAACTTCTTATGAGCTTCGCCCAGCGTTGGGATGACATTCGCACCGGCTTCGAGCGGCCCTTCTGGGTCGCCAACATCAGCGAGCTGTTCGAGCGGCTTTCCTACTACGCGGTGTTCGCCTCGATGACGCGCTACCTGCACGAGGTCCTGCAACTTCCCTACGCAGCAGGCCGGCACGCTCAGCGGGTTCTTCGGCGGGCTGGTGTGGTTCCTGCCGGTGTTCGGCGGCACGCTGGCCGACAAGATGGGCTTTCGCAAGGCGCTGGCGCTGGCGTACCTGATCCTGTCGTGCGCGTATTTTCTGCTGGGATCGCTGGGGTCGCCGTGGCTGGCGCCGGTGCGCCAGACCGTACCGCTGGGCGTGCTGGTGGCGCTGGTGCTGGCGCTGCCGGCGTTCGGCGTGGCGCTGGTGAAGCCGACGGTGGTGGGTACCACGGCGCACTCGTCGCGGGAGGACGTGCGCTCGTTCGGTTATTCCATCTACTACACGCTGGTGAACATTGGCGGCGCCGCTGGACCGTACGTGGCCTCCTACGTCCACCAGCGGATGAGCGTCGAAAACGTGTTTCGCGTCGCGGCACTCAGCGTGTTCGTGATGTTCATCGGCGTGCTGATCTTCTTCAAGGAGCCGAACCGCGATCGCGACACCCAGACGCCGTCGATGGCGCAAGCCGGCAGAAACTTCCTCACGGTGCTGTCGAACCCGCGCTTCATGCTGTTCCTCACGATCTTCACCGGCTACTGGATCGTGTACTGGCAGGAGTTTCTTACCCTGCCGCTCTACGTGCACAACTACATCAACCCGACGATTGATACCGAACTGCTGCTGATGACCGGGCCGTTGGTGGTGATTGCGCTGACGGTGGTGATCACGCTGCTGATGCAGAAGGTCGCGCCCTTGATGGCGATTACCACGGGGACGCTGATCAGTGCGCTGGGATGGATCTTCCTGATCGTGGTGCCGTCGGGTCTGGGAGCGGTGCTGACGCTGGTCGCTGTGGCGCTGGGCGAGATCGTGATGTCTCCGCGGTATTACGACTATGTGTCGCGGCTGGCTCCGGAGGGACAGCAGGGCACGTACATGGGCTTCGCTTTCCTGCCGCTGGGCATCGGCTCACTCATTGGGGGCGCGTTTGGCGGATTCCTGATTCACCACTTCGGCGAAGTGAAGCACGAACCGGCGGGCATGTGGTGGGTCATTATCGCGGTGGGCGTAGTCGACGGCCGTATTGCTGTTGGTGTATGACAAGTTGATGGCGCCGAAGGCGGCGGAGCAGGCCCGTATAGCGACTCAAGAAGTGAGCGGGTAGTGTCTCAGTTTGTAAACTATCGCCTCTTAAGCGTAATTGCTAGTTTGCTTTATCCCTATCACACGCCCTGTGTCCCACGTCCTTCCCGGTTTGATCCCGTGCGCCGAACGCCGGTAAAAAGCTCATCGTGAGGCGAGGGATTGGTGTCACTAGCCGGTCCGCGCATAGGGCGCGGCTATCGAGAGCCCTTTGAAATGTCGCAGAGTCGGGTTTCCAAGACCGGCCGCGATCTATGCTCAGAGCGAGATGCGACCGTGTAAGTCCAATGTTTTCTATTAAGTAGGAGTAAGCTACTTATTTTCCGCAACTTGTACAGCAATTGTGCGCTATCTCATTGATTCCAAATGGGCAGGGGGGAGGGGGTGATACTCTCTTTCTGACCATCGTTGCTGCTGGCGAGGCCGAATTCCATGTGCGCAAAATCCCCAAAGCCGCCCGCCTACATCGCCGCCCACATCCGCACTGTGCTGGAGAACGGCGGCTCGGCGCCGCACACCGAGGAAGTCCAGCGCTTCTTCAAGCACGAAGTGAAGTCGCGCGGATGGTACACGGCGGAATTGCGCAAGGTTGCGAAGCGCTTTCGTCGCGCCATCCTGGCCGAGCACGGCTTGCCCTATTTGCTACTAGTTGCCGACCAGCTTTTTCGCGGAGAAATGCTGGAAGAGAAAGCCTTCGCCGTCATGCTGCTCGAAGGCATGACCGCGCAGTTCGGCCGCACCGAGTTCAAGCTCTTCGAAAGCTGGATCGATCGGATCAGTTCCTGGGCCGATCACGATGCGCTGGTTCATTCCCTGATCGGCCCGATGGTCGCGGCCGACGATGCCTACCTTGCTCGCCTACCACGCTGGGCAAAGAAAAAGAACGCGTGGCACCAGCGCGCCGCCGCTGTCAGCCTGATTCACAGCACGCGCCAGCACAAGAACTTCGACCACATCCAGCGCATCACCGAACTGCTTCTCTCCAGCGACGACGACATGGTGCAGAAGGGCCTGGGCTGGCTGCTGCGCGAGGCCGCCAAAGCCAATCCTGACCAAACCGTCGCCTACCTGATGACGATTCGCGATCGCACGCCGCGACTGGTGCTTGCGCACCGCCTGCGAGACGCTGCCTGCCGCCACGCGTCAGAGCGGGTGCTGGCGAAAGCAAAAACTTCGACCACGGATTCACACCGATCAACACGGATCAAATTCAAGAAGAAAAGAAATAATCCGTGTTAATCCGTGAAAATCCGTGGCTGATTTGCTTTCGGCTGGCAGCCCACCAACTCTGCCCATCGCAACATTCGCCGCTGATTTACAATAGAAACCGCATGAACCTCACCGAAATTCAGGCTGCTCTGCGCGACGGCCATCACGAAGCCTGGCTCTTTTACGACCATCATCATCGCGATCCCATCGCCTACCGCGTTCTGGGATTGCCCCCGGACCGCCTCACCACCCGTCGCTGGTTTTACCTGATTCCCGCCGACGGCGAGCCGGTCAAGCTGGTGCATCGCATCGAGAGCCACCATCTCGACTCGCTCCCCGGCCGCAAGCTCGAATACTCGGCGTGGGAAGAGCTCTGGACCAACCTCGAATCGATGGTCAAGCCGTACCACAAGGTGGTCATGCAGTATTCGCCCAACAACCAGATCCCGTACATCTCTCTGGTCGACGCCGGCATGCTCGATCTCATTCGCAGCTTCGGCAAGGAGATCGAAACCTCGGCCAACCTGGTCGCGCGCTTCGAGGCCACGCTGACCGACGCGCAGATCGCATCCCACTACAAGGCCCAGGCGAAGGTTGACGCGATTACCGCCGGCGCGTTTCAGGAGATCGGACGCCGTGTCCGTAACGGCGGCACCAGCGAGTACGAGATTCAGCAGTGGATCATGGAGGCCTTCCGCCGCGAGGATCTCATCACCTGCGATCCGCCCAACGTCAGCGTGAACGCCAATAGTGGAGATCCGCACTACGAGCCGACTTCCGCGACTTCAGCGCCGATCAAGCAGGGCGACTTCGTGCTGCTCGACATCTGGGCCAAGTGCAAGGAGCCTGACTCTGTCTTCTACGACATCACCTGGACTGGCGTCATCGGCACTCCCAGCGACCAACAGCGTGAGATCTTTACCGTCGTGCGTGACGCTCGCGACGTTGGCATTCGCAAAGTAAAGGAGGCCTTCGTAACCGCAACGCCCATCCGTGGGTGGGAAGTCGATCAGGCGGTGCACGACTACATCGTCAGCAAGGGATACGGCCCGCAAATCTTTCACCGCACCGGGCACTCCATTACCTCCGAGATTCACGGCAACGGCGCCAACCTCGACAATCTCGAGACCAAGGACGACCGCCTCATCCTGCCGAACACCTGCTTCTCGGTCGAACCCGGCATCTACTTTCCTGATTTTGGCGTACGCAGCGAAATCGATATGATGATCCGCAACGGCAAGGCCGAAGTGACGGGCCGGATACAGAAGGACCTGGTGCGCATCTGATGGCCAACGTACAAACCACGACTTCGGCCCCACGTGGCGCGAAAACTCCCGTCGCCACCACCAACAGCATGGCAATCATTGCCCCGGTTGCGGGATGGCTGCTTCCTGGCCTCGGCCATCTCATTCAACGTCGCTGGACGCGTGGCCTTCTGCTCATGCTCGCGGTCTTCATCATGTTTTTCGCCGGACTCGGCATGCAGGGCAAGGTGTACGCCTTCAACACCGGAGACCTGCTCGACATCCTCGGCTTCGTCGGCGATCTCGGCGCTGGGCTGCTCTACTTCATCGCACGCGCCATGGATTGGGGCGCGGGCAACATTCAACGCGCCGTGGCTGACTACGGCACCAAGTACATCGTCGTCGCCGGACTGCTGAACATCATCTCCGCGGTTGACGCCTACCAGATCGCGATCGGCAAGAAACAATGACCATCGAACTCTCCCACTTCACCGCCGCCGTCGTCTTCGCCGCCTGCGCCTCTACGGTGTTCGGCATCACCCAACGCAACACCACGCGCGACATGCTCCGCTACGGCGCCTACTGTTTCGCCCTGTTCGTTGGCGGAGTAGTCGTGGCTTCGTGGGCTATGTGGCTGCTGAAACACTGACGAGAAGTTGTCGGTTGTCGGTTTCAAAGGCGAGATTCCGAAGACGGATGCGATCATTCCCGGGGCTGAATTGGTTTTTTTGAACCGACAACCAGCAACTGACCACTGACAACTGTCTTTTACCCTTCCCACACAAATGCGTCGAACACACGCTTCTCCGCGAATCCGATCTTTCGATACAGCTCCACCGCGCGATGATTCGCCTCGGTAACGGTCAGCGTCAGCAAATTGAACCTGCGACGTCGCAGTGCGTTACACGTGGCCGCCATCAGCGCCTCGCCAATGCCCTCGCCGCGATGTTCCGGAAGCAGGCAAACCTGGGTCACATGGCCCACATCGTCGCGCACCCGCGAGCACAGATCAGCCCGATCAAAGAATCGGTCGGCTGATGAATCGCGACGAATGACGCCTCAGCATCAAACACCCCGCACCCCGGAAAGCGCACGATGTTGTTCAGAAAGCGCAACGACCCTGCGTTCGTACGATACTGATCGTTAATTTCCGAATCGATATGTGCCCGGTACGCCGCCGTAATTATGCCGGCCGCGGGCTGGTAATCCGCTTCTGTCCACGGGCGAATCGCAACGTCCTTCAACGACCGCGGCGCTGCAATCGCCGAACCCTCCGCACCTCTAAGGTTGAGGCTCAGAAATAGCCTGCGAAAGCGCTGAAATCCGTTACCTAGAAACGGTGCGGCGACCTCGCCTGTATCGTGCGCGAGCAACTGCGCTTCCACGCGATGCACGCCCGGCGACTGTTGCAGCGTCTCGATCACGTGATCGAGCAGTTGCATCTCGACCGCGCGAACATCGGCCCGCCGCGGCGATACAAATAAATCGCCAATCACGCCTTTGCTGCCTTCATAAACGAAAAACGAGTACCCCACCAGGCTGCCGCGCTCCACCGCGGCGTAACCCGGCAGAATCTTGGCATCGACATAGCGCAGGATCATCTCCGACGAGCTGCGATAGTCCCACGCCAGCGCCTCGCCCCACGTCGCGACTTCCTGGTCGAGCAGTGGGCGCAGATCCGCAGACGAGAAATGCCTCAGGTCGAGGATCTCCGCCCCGGTCGCCGGTCGAATTGGATTGCGTACCGCCATAAGTCGCCGTCGCACATGCCAGCTGAAGTAGTACGTAACGCTGGGCGCTGAGTCAGTCTAGAGCGGATGGAGTGAACTAATCAAACCGGAAGAGAGATAAGCACTCAGCCGTTCTTCGATCTGTTCGCCCGCCACATCGAGCTCGAAACCGGCAGCTTCGGGCCTCGAACTGATCCACCGGAATCACGCGGTGGCGATGATGTTCGCCGGGCAAACCGATATTTCGCCGGCGCTCCAACAGCGCAGCACAACCACCAAGAGTCTGGTAACGGGCACGCCGATCCCGGCGCGGGGACGAGGCGAGGTTGTCTGCGCGAATTTTCATAAATGGTTTAGGTGAGCTATACCTCGAGGGTATAGCGAGCTGCGGCAAGGCGGTACATGCGTCGCCAGACGAGGCGGTTGATCGTCACCACGATCATCGCCATGACGATGGTTGATGCCAGAAGCAGGTCGAAATTTCCGACGTCGGTAGCGCGAGAAATCACCGCGCCCAGGCCGACCGTGGTGAAGGTCTGGTCCTTGAGGCGAAAGTATTCGGCCACAATACTGGCGTTCCAGGCCCCACCCGATGCCGTCACCAAGCCCGTTACGAGGTAGGGGAAAATGCCTGGAAGGATGAGCTTGCGCCAGCGCTGGCCCGGGGTGAATTGAAAAAGGGTTGCAGCCTCTTTCAAGTCGGTCGGAATCGCCATTGCTCCGGCAATTACATTGAACAGGATGTACCACTGCGTACCGAGCAACAAGAGAAGGATGGACCCAACTCCCATGCCGCCGCCGATCTTGATCAGCAGCAGTAGAACGATGGGAAAGAGCGCAGTCGCTGGAACGGATGCCGCGATCTGCGCCAGGGGCTGCGCGATTCGCGCCAACCGTGGATTAAAGCCGATGGCAACTCCAACGGGGATGGTCCAGAGCGCACCGATGAAAAGGGCAACCAGTACGCGAAGAAAGGTAGCAAAGGCTCCAGTCAGCAACTCCCGATATTCGTCGCGGGTTAACTGGGTCATCATGCCCGTGGCACGCGCAACGGCGTACAGGATCATGCAGACGGCTAAGGCGGCTATCAACCGCCCGACCCAGACCTTCCAAGCGGTAGGCGAGGCATCGCGTTCAGTCGCATGATGCTGGCGGGCGAAACGCAAAGCCAGCGATTCGCTGACAGGTCTGACGGCGCGTTTGCGAATAGTTCTCAGGAAACGAGATCTCTCAATCAGATCGAGGAACCAGGATTGGGGAGTGTCGGCGCTCTCAACTTGCTCCATTTTGAATTTCTCGGCCCACGCGATGACCGGGCGCCAAACAATTTGGTCGATGAGTACGATGACTGCGATCATCGTGGCCACGCCCCACACGATCGCGTGCGTGTCTCCAGCACTGGCGGCGGTTTGCAGATAGGAACCAAGGCCGGGCAGGCGAAAATCTTTGTCGCCCAAAACGAACATTTCGCAGGCCATCAGGAAGAACCACCCTCCGGCGACCGACATCATGGAATTCCACACCAGCCCAATGGCCGAGTAGGGCAACTCGATATTGGTAAATCGCTGATACCAGTTGAACTGGTAGATTTTGCCGGCCTCGCGCATTTCGCGAGGAATGCTCTTCAGCGATGAATAGAAGCTGAACGCCATATTCCATACCTGGCCGGTAAAAATGAGCAGTATTGCACCTAATTCGACGCCTAGTTGATGGCGGGGAAATAGCGCCACCATTGCCAGCATCACACCAGGAAGAAAACTCAACACAGGGATCGATTGCAGGATATCGAGCAACGGAACCATGATTCGTTCAGCCCTGGTGTTGTATGCGGCAATGTATCCGTAAACCAGGGTGAACCCGAGCGAGAGAATGTAGGCCACCGTTATCCGAAGCAGCGAATAAGCTGCGTAGACCGGGAGCATCGCGGGACTGCGCGAGATTTCGACATGCGGGTTGAAGGGGCCAAACCAGGTGCGCGCCAGAATGACAACGACGTAGAAGATCGACAGACCACCGGCAAAGATGAAAAAGTCGGTGATCACGGACCAAGTTTGCGTCGGCAACAGCGACCATGGGCCTTTGCCGAATATACGGGTGGGGAGCCAGGTTGAGCGCGCCATCAACCCTCATCTGTTACGGGGATCACGTCGGCAGAATCGCCGTGGGAGAGCCGGCCAGTCTCGGAATCGTAGTTGAAGATCTCTGCGTACCGGCCCCAGTTCAGGATCGTCTCAAACTGCCGGTCGACTTCGTCGGCGCTGAAGTGTTCGTCGAGAATGTCGCGGAAAAACTCCTCACCGATAGCACGGTCTCGCTTGGCGTGCAGTGTGTTTTCAATGAGCCGGAGAATGGCAATATTCTTGAGTGCCGCCTCGCGGAATATTTCCTTTTGCATCTGGATATCGGCTTCGCCGAACCGTCGGCCTTCAGGGGTAATCTCGACATCGCCCTCGTTTAAGACGGCGAATCCCAACATGACCGACGCGTCAACGATGGGCAGAATATCGTCGACATCCATCGATAGTTCGTCGGCCAGTTTGTAAAGGTCATCCCGGCCACCGCGATCCGCCAGCAGTTCCATGAAGCCCGCGATGCCTCCTGGGCGAGCATGCGGCAACATTTGGAACTTGATGCGTTTGCGATTCTTGCCATCCACAGAGGTCACTGCTGCAGTCTGCGGCACGGCATGATCATCATCCGGTCTAGTCAAAGCTTTGTAGATGAAGTCGACGTATGCCAAGAAACGCGGTGACTTACGGTCCCGGTACTGGGGAATATCAATTTCGAAGTCGGAACGGATCCGCCCCGGATTCCGCCCTAACACGATGACACGATCGGCTAAGAGGACAGCTTCCTCGATGTTGTGCGTCACAATGAAGATGCAAGTGGTCGGCATTTTCTTGCTGAGCCACAGTTCCAGGAGCTCAGACCGCAGGTTTTCGGCAGTCAAAACATCCAGCGCCGAGAAAGGCTCATCCATGAAAAGCACTTCGGGCTCGACCACAAGTGCACGTGCAAATCCGACTCGTTGCTTCATCCCACCCGAAAGTTCCTTGGGATAGGCGGTTTCGAATCCATCCAGTCCGACGGTATCGATCATCTTCAAGGCCCGCTTGTGACGTTCCATGGCGCCGATGCCGCGCGCCACCAGCGG
Organism: uncultured Acidobacteriaceae bacterium; assembly: GCA_963696575.1. Classification (GTDB taxonomy): domain Bacteria; phylum Acidobacteriota; class Terriglobia; order Terriglobales; family Acidobacteriaceae; genus DASRAA01. The sequence goes on along the minus strand of CAVOKT010000002.1, from coordinate 315,031 downwards.
GGCTTCAACGTTATCGATTACCGTCAGCCATGGAAAAAGCGCGAAACTCTGAAAGACAATCGAAACACTGGGTATCTGACCGGACAGCGGTCGGCCGTGCCATAGCACGGTTCCCGAGGACGGCTGCGACAAACCCGTCAGGATTCGGAGCAGGGTCGATTTGCCGGAACCCGAGGGACCGAGGAGCGCAATAATCTTTCCCGGCGTGATGTCGATATCGGTCGGCGCGATGACCTGAATGCGATTGCCGTCAGGCTGGGGATAGTATTTTTCGACTGCGCGTGCTTGGATGATCGCGTCGGACAATGGCTGGCTCCTATATTCACGCCCTCCTAGTCTATGGGCTGATCGCGCCTACCGACAATCGTGTTAAAGGCCGTTCATGTGAAAGAGCGATGAATTCGCTGGGAGTCCTCTCAGCCGTGCCGGGCGGCTACTTCGTCATCGGCTTGGCCTCATCGAGCGCCAGATTCACTGCCAGAACGTTAATTCGGGCTTCTCCGAGATAACCCAATTGCCGCGGGCTCGCATACCTGGTGATAATCGCGCGCACCTGGTCCTCGGAAAGACCGCGCTCGTGAGCGATTCGAGGAATCTGAAACTCCGCACCTGCGGGAGAAAGATCCGGGTCGAGCCCAGAAGCTGATGTCGTCACCAGCTCGACGGGAACGGGTGCACCTGGGTTCTCTGCTTGCAGACGTTCGGTGTCGGCCTTCACCCGATCAATGAGCTTCTGGTTGGTGGGTCCGAAATTAGTACCGCCGGAGTTGGCAGCATCGTAGCCATTACCTGCCGCCGACGGACGTGAGTGCAGGTAACCGGGCGCCGCGAAGGTCTGCCCGATGATGCGCGAGCCCACGACTTCGCCGTTGCGAGAGACCAGTTGGCCATTGGCTTTGTCACGAAACAGGAGTTGCGACAAGCCGGTTACGACCAAGGGATAAACGATTCCCAGCAGTACCGTCGTGACGATTGTGAACAGAATTGCGATTTTGAGGTTTTGCTTCATTTTGTCCCTTCTTACGCCAGCCCAACGCGGGTGATGATCATGTCAATCGCCTTGATGCCGATAAATGGCACGATAATTCCGCCCACACCATAGACCCAAAGATTGCGGCGCAGAAGTGCGGCGGCCCCCATCGGACGATATTTGACGCCGCGCAGCGCTAGCGGAATCAGGGCGATGATAATGACCGCGTTGAAGATCACCGCCGAGAGAATGGCCGACTGGGGTGTTCTGAGTTGCATGATGTTGAGCGCATTCAGCACAGGGAAGGTCCCCGCGAACATGGCGGGAATGATGGCGAAGTACTTGGCCACGTCGTTGGCGATGGAAAACGTCGTCAGCGAGCCGCGGGTCATCAGCAACTGCTTGCCGATGGCAACGACCTCGATGAGCTTCGTGGGGTTGGAATCGAGATCAACCATGTTACCGGCTTCCTTGGCGGCCTGGGTGCCGGTATTCATGGCGACTCCAACGTCGGCTTGTGCCAGGGCTGGAGCGTCGTTGGTGCCGTCACCGGTCATCGCCACCAACTTGCCTTGAGCCTGCTCACGGCGAATCAGATCCATCTTCTCCTTGGGAGTGGCTTCGGCGAGGAAGTCATCCACACCGGCTTCGCGCGCAATCGCGGCGGCCGTCAGCGGGTTATCGCCGGTGATCATCACGGTCTTGATGCCCATGGACCGCAACTGGTCGAAACGCTCTTTCATTCCACCCTTGACGATGTCTTTCAGGTGAATGACGCCCAGCGCGCGATGGCGTTCGGCTACTACCAGGGGCGTACCTCCCGAGCGTGCAATCGTCTCGACATTGGCCTGTACCTCGGGCGGCATGGTGGTATTGTTGGAGGCCAGATACTTGGTGATGGCGTCGACTGCGCCCTTGCGAATCTGATTGCCATTCATGTTCACGCCCGACATGCGGGTCTGAGCGGTGAAAGGTACGAACTCCATCTCATGCGAAGCTAGCTCGCGTCCGCGCAGTCCGTAATTCTCTTTCGCCAGGACGACAATCGAACGCCCCTCGGGAGTTTCATCTGCCAGCGAAGAGAGCTGTGCGGCGTCCGCCATTTCGGCCACACTCACTCCTGGTGCAGGAAGGAACGCAGCCGCCTGCCGATTGCCGAGAGTAATTGTTCCAGTCTTGTCGAGCAGCAGCGTGTCGACATCGCCGGCGGCCTCGACGGCTCGTCCTGACATCGCAAGCACATTGTGTTGGATTAAGCGGTCCATGCCAGCAATACCGATCGCCGAAAGCAATCCGCCGATCGTCGTGGGGATCAAACACACCAGCAACGAAACCAAGACGAACACGGTCTGTGGAGCACCCGAGTAAATCGCGAAAGGCTGCAGGGTCACAACAGCCAGCAAGAAGATGATTGTCAGTCCTGCCAAAAGGATGTTGAGCGCAATCTCGTTGGGCGTCTTCTGGCGTTCCGCACCCTCGACCAGCGCGATCATGCGATCGAGAAAAGTTTCGCCAGGATTCGAAGTTACTTTAACCTTGACCTGATCGGAGAGCACGCGGGTGCCCCCCGTCACCGCCGAACGGTCGCCCCCAGCCTCACGAATGACCGGAGCGGACTCGCCAGTGATCGCCGACTCGTCCACCGAAGCGACACCCTCGATGATCTCTCCATCGGATGGGACCATCTCGCCCGCGGACACGATGACCGTGTCACCGGCACGCAGGTTCGAACTGGGCACCTGTTCAGTTTTGCCGCTTGCCAGAAGCCGGTTGGCCACCGTCTCGGATCGGGCTTTCCTCAAAGTGTCAGCCTGAGCCTTGCCACGGCCTTCCGCCATCGCTTCGGCGAAGTTGGCAAATAGTACGGTGAACCAGAGCCATAACGTGATCTGGAGATTGAACTTGAAAGCCGCACCCCCCCGAAACAGGAGCACCGTAGTGATTACGCTTCCGATTTCCACTACGAACATGACGGGATTACCCATCATGTGGCGCGGATCGAGTTTCACGATGGAATCCACGATCGCGCGACGAACGATCCTTACATCCCAGATAGCTTTCTTGGAGCTCTTACTTGCCATTGCGGATCCCCTTAGAATGCCTTCCCTGCTGCCATCAGCAGATGCTCAAGAATTGGTCCCAAGCTGAGTGCCGGGAAAAACGTCAACGCACCGACGATGAGAATCACTCCGATTAACAAGCCGGTGAAGAGCGGCGTAGTCACCGGAAACGTTCCCAGCGAAGGCGGAACATACTTCTTCTGCGCCAGGTTTCCGGCGATGGCCAGCATCGGAATAATCATCAGGAACCGGCCGATCAGCATGGTGAATCCACCGGTCGTGTTGTACCAGAGGGTGTTTCCGTTGATTCCGCCAAATGCGGAGCCGTTGTTCCCTGCCGAAGAGGTGAAGAGGTACAGGATCTCGCTTAATCCATGAGGCCCGGGATTAAGGATGCTGGAGGTTCCGAATCCGTAAACTGACGAAATTCCCGCGAATCCCAGGATCACCAAGCGGGAACACCAGGGCAACCAGCATGGCCATCTTCACATCGAAAGCTTCGATCTTCTTGCCGAGATATTCCGGCGTTCGACCGACCATCAGCCCGGCGATAAATACCGCGATGATGATGTAAATCAGAATGCCGTACATACCCGAGCCGACGCCGCCGAAGATGACTTCGCTCAGCATGATGTTGACCAGCGGAACCATGCCGCCGAGTGGCGTAAACGAATCATGCCAGCCATTGACGGCACCGCAACTGGTGTCGGTGGTCACTGTCGCCCACAGCGCCGTGTTAGCAATACCGAACCGCACCTCCTTACCCTCCATATTGCCGCCTGGTTGAGTAAGGCTGGCTCGCTGATCGACACCGTGCAACAGCGGATTCCCTTTGGCCTCGGCCCAGTAAGCAACCGTCACGCCGACCAGGAACAAAATGGTCATGGCCGCCCAGACGGCCCATCCATGCCGCTGCGACCCTGTCATGCGGCCCAGCGTGTAGGTGAGTCCCGCACCGATGGCGAAAATGCAGAACAACTCGATCAGGTTAGAGACAGGAGTTGGATTCTCAAAAGGATGAGCACTGTTGGCATTGAAGAAACCGCCGCCGTTGGTGCCAAGCTCTTTGATGATTTCCTGCGAGGCCACGGGACCTTGCGCAATAGTCTGCGTAGTAACGGTGTCCATAACTGGCTTGCCTTGCGCGTCGACGACCGACTTGCCGTCCTGGCCGACGCGCTGCACTTGCTGGGGTTCAACCAGCTTGACGGTGTCGTAGGGCTTCAGGTTCTGGACAACTCCCTGTGAGACCAGGACCAACGCCCCGACAATGCATACCGGCAATAACACCCACAGGCAAGCGCGCACCATGTCCACCCAGAAGTTTCCGATGGTCTGCATCTGCCGGCGGGCGATGCCACGGATGAAGGCGATCGCCAGTGCGATGCCGACTGCCGCAGAGGTGAAGTTGTGGTAGGCGAGACCAGCCATCTGAGTCAGATAGCTCATGGTGGTTTCACCGGAATAGTTCTGCCAGTTCGTGTTGGTGGTGAATGAAGCTGCGGTGTTGAAAGCCAGCGCTTGAGGAACTGCCGAAAATTTCTGCGGATTCAACGGCAAGTAGCCCTGTACTCGCTGCATCAGGTACAGCAGTAGCATGGAGACTGCGCTGAACAGCAGCATGGCGAAGGCATACTCCGTCCAGCGCATTTCGTGGTTCTCGTCCACGAGACACAGCTTGTAGATGAGGCGTTCGACGGGTCGCAATACCGGGTCCATGAAGGTGCGCTCGCGATTGAAGACGCGGGTCATGAACACTCCCACAGGCTTGGTGATCGCAAGTATCAGCAGCAGAAAACCGATAATTTGTATCCAACCGTTAGCGGTCATATCAGAATTTCTCCGGACGCAACAGAGCGTAAAAGAGATAGATCATCGTGAGGGCGCAAATCGCGATCATGATGGCTGATTCTGTGTGCATGGCTCCCCCTTATTTCACGCGATCGCAGAAGTGAACGTACCCCAGCGACAGTGCGAAGAAAGCAATGGTGATAACTACAAAAACGATGTCTTGCATAAGATGCCTCCAAAAACAAAGCTCTCGGCAAACGTCATACCGCGATTTTGCCCACTAAAACAGAAATCCTATCTCGACCACGCCGCGCGTCTGGGTTCCGAGCGTCCCGAGAGAACCGAAGGCATAGCCTGGCGTATAGCTGAGGGCTTGTACAAACGAAATATCGGCGCGGGTGAAGAACTTCTGGTACTGGTACGTAGGAGTCGCCGTGAGCGACCAAGCCGCGCTTCCCGGCCCATACAGCAGGCTTAATGAGTTTGACGCGGCGCCTCCCGAACTCGAGATGTATTCAAAGCGTCCCGCCATCGACCATCCTTTCTTGAGTGTGCGGCTCGCCAGGATCGCGCCTCCCCAGGCCTGCGTGCCCTTGGGGACGCCGATCGCGGGATTAGTGGGAACGACGTTGAATTGAACGTAGGGCTGAAGGATCCATGGGCCTTTCGTGTAGGTGTAGATGAGGTCATAGATCTGGCCGTTGTTCTGTATTGGCGTGGCCAGGTTTTGCCAGTTAGTTTGGCCGAGGTATCCCGCGCCGATGAACGCCACGCTATGCGGGCCCTTGGTATAAGCGAGCGAACCGCTCAGTCCGGAATAGCGGTTGGAGTAGTAGCCATCGTTCCAGCTAAACGACGCCGTAAACTTTCCCATCGTCTGATTTATCTGCACGCCGCGGGTGATCGCGTTTTCCTGGTTCCATAACAGGCCGCGCTCGATGTTCATGTTTTGGAAGCTGAAGGTGTACTCAGCGCCGACCAGCGTAGGCAGGATGCCAACCATAATGTTGGTGTTCTTCCCCGGGACCAGCTTCAGGTAAGCCGTCGGTACGGGACCATAGAGGTCAGTCATCGCCGTCTCGGTGGAAATGTAAGGCGATCCCAAGGCAGTGATGTCGTAGGCGCCAGCCTGCACGTAGAACTGCCACCAACCCGTGCTCTTCTGTATCCAAACCTGTCCGTTCGACAGGTTGCCTTCGGCTCCGTTATTGCCCGGGACAGCGTTACTCTGAAACACGCCAAAGCCGCTGACAATGCCGTTCAGGCTGAGCTTGCCGAGAGGGCCGGCTTCCAAGGTGATGGGCGGCGACCCCGCCAGTGGACCTGTGATCGACGGCGTGGAAAGTGCGCTTGGAGCAGCCGGCTGACTCAGGGTCTGCTGTTGGTCCGTTGGCTTGGGCGTTGGCGTGTCCTGGGCATAACCAGCGCACGCTAGTCCAATGCAGAGAGCAGCTACGGAGAAGTCTTTGAGATACATACCTGTCATTCTCTAAACCAAATGTCAGTACTCGCGGCGAGAGTGCTGGGTCAATGCTGAGTTGTCCCGCGAAGCCGCCAGTTGATGCGAGCTAAGAAAATCCGCCATCTGTTTTTCAAGATGAACGAAAGAATGTCGTCCAATGGGCGAGTCGACGACCTGACTCTCAGGTGAGATCTTGACGCCCGATGACCTCCGCGACTTCCTGCGGATGGCGTCACGGTGACATTCCACGAAGAAAAGCCCGAAGAAGACCAGACCCATGCCACAGACAGAAAGAAAGAGGATGTTCATAAAGGTCCTTCGCAGCGTTCCGCGTCTTGGGGTTCTCGGCTCAATTCATTCGATCACTCCGCCCATAAATCGCGCCTAAGGAGTTCGTAAAGATTCCATAAAGAGTTCGGGGACTCGGACGCATCGCTTTTGTTGCATTAGCAGTTAGTTGCAGTCGGAGGACGTTCGGTTTGACGCGGCCCCGGCGAGCAGCGCGTCACAACCGTCACTGATGGGGGGAATTAACGGTTCCTAAGATGAAGGGCACTAGTGAAGTCGATTTCGCTCGCCAGGGTGACGAGTTTTTCTCCGAATATCGTCGGTGCGCACCGTTGTCGGCTGCTGTTCAACAGTCGGCGAGCCGTACACTGAAACACTGCCGCGCCGATAAAAGACGAGCGAACATGGCCTAGGTCGCAAGAGTGCAACCTCAGGCTCCGATCGTGGCCGCTTTGCCTAAGGGAAACTGCGCGGCAACCGTGGTACCTCGCTCGCTCGATTGAATTTCGAGCGTGCCTCCAAGCTCCCTTACGCGCTCTCGCATCCCGCTCAGCCCCACTCCATGGTTGGTTCCCACGGACATCGCGATATGAGTGTCCGGGGGGATTCCTGTGCCCTCGTCACTGACTTGAACGGTTAGCAGGTTCTCTTCGGAAGCCCACAATTTGATACGAGCTGTTTTACTACCTGAATGCCGGTGAACGTTGGTCAGGCATTCCTGCACAATTCGAAAAATCGAAATTTCGGTATGGGGCGGGAGGCGGCCAATGTCGGGCGCAACTTCTACCGCGACCTTTACGTCGCTGCGCTCAGCAAAACCGTTGGCTAACATATTGATTGCCGGCCCGAGTCCGATTTCGTCAAGAACTGGAGGATGGAGGAGATGAGACAGCGTACGTATTTCCTTGGACAGCTGTTGCGTGATCTCAGAGCTCTGGCGCAGAGCGTCCCTCGCCGCAGCGCTTAGTTTATCCGCCTCGGAGCGAGCCAATTTGTTATTCATCGAGAGTGCGACGACCATTTGCCCGACGCTATCGTGCAGGTCGCGAGCAATACGGCGGCGCTCTTCATCCTGTGCAGCCATCAGCCGCGTGGAAAGGGCGCGCAGTTCGCTATTTAGTCGTTCCAGTTGCCGCGTCTTGCGATGCAGGTCCGCGAAGATGCTTACCTTGGCTCGCAGTAATTCTGGGACGATAGGAACGGAAATGTAGTCTACCGCGCCTCGCTGATACGCCTTGAGTTGGTCACGATCTGTGATGTGCACGGCAGAAATAAAGATGATGGCGGTTTTCTGAAAACGGGGATGCTGCCGAATAATGTCCGCCAGTTCAAAGCCATCAAGTTCCGGCATGCTAACGTCCATCAGCACGACGGCGATGTCGGTCTTCAGCAGTTGGTCCAGGGCTTCTCGTCCGGAATGGGCTTTGATCAGGTTCTCGCCAAGCTCGCTGAGTATGACCTCATAGCTGAGAAGCTTGGCAGGCTGATCGTCGACCATAAGGATGTTGATCTTCGGGTGTTCATGCATGGTCTTCTATTCACCTCGACAAACCCGCCACCGCTCTTGGAGCGGAAGCCGACCGGCCCCGAAACAGCACTACCTATGGAACCACATCCGCAAGGCTGACAGCAGTTGCTCAGTGTTCACTGGTTTGGCCAGATACTCCGAGGCGCCTGCTTCGAGACACTTCTCGCGATCCCCCTTCATGGCTTTGGCGGTTAAGGCAACAATCGGCAGCCGGCGGAACAAAGGATTTTGCCGAATCACCTGCATCGTCTCGTATCCATCCATCTCCGGCATCATAATATCCATCAAAACAATCGCCACGTCGGGAGTCGACTCTAGCGTTGCAATTGCTTCCCGCCCCGTTCCCGCGGTAAGGACGATCATTCCGCGACGCTCCAGCACACTGCTGAGCGCGAAGATATTCCGAACATCATCATCCACCACCAACACCTTCTTTCCAATCAGGGCCTCATCAGAATGGTGCAAGCGGTCGAGCATCTTCTGTTTTTCGGGTGGAAGATCGGTTACAACCCGATGGAGAAACAAGGCGGTTTCGTCGAGCAGCCGTTCGGGCGACTCGACTCCCTTGACCACGACGCTACGGGCAAGCATGTGCAAGCGAGCGTCTTCTTCAGGCGACAGGTCTTTGCCCGTGAACACCACAACTGGCAGATTGACGAGTGATGGTGTATCGCGGAAATGCTCCAGTACGTCGAAGCCGGACATATCGGGAAGACGCAAGTCGAGCACTACGCAGTCGAATGGCTGTTCCTTCACCGCTGTAAGCGCCCCAGATCCGGTCGATGTAACCTCCACGTCAATGTCGTCAAACCCCAGCAGTTCCTGGATACTTAGTTGCTCTCCCGGATTGTCTTCTACAACCAATAGCCGCTTGCGGCGCGGTGCGGTATATTCCTTAATTCTGGCAAACGCAAAATCCAGTTCTTCAGACGTGGTGGGCTTGGTCACAAAGGCGAACGCACCCCGAGCCAATCCGTGTTGCCGGTCCTCGTCGAGGGTCAACATTTGAACTGGGATGTGACGCATGGCCGGATCCTGCTTGAAATGGTTCAGTACCGTCCACCCCAGCATGTCGGGCAAAAACACATCGAGCGATATTGCGGTCGGATGGAACTCCTTGGCTAACTCCAGAGCCTCTGCCCCACGCGTAGCCAGCAAAACCTTGAATCCCTTCTCATGTGCGAGGTCGTACAGGATGTGGGCATAGTGCGGATCGTCCTCAACGATTAACAGGACCGCATCCTCCGGTTGCAAATCGCCACGATCGTCCTGAACTCGGTCGATCAGGAGCTCCGACGCGATCACATTCGACTCTTCACGACGCACGGACTGCATTGAGGACTTACTGTCGCGGCCTGCAACGACAGTTGACTGGCCCACATAGGTTTGGGGCAGGTAGAGGGTAAACGTGCTGCCTCTATCGGGGGCACTGCGTAACTGGATCTCGCCTCCGAGCAAACCTGCGAGCTCGCGGCTGATCGCGAGCCCCAGACCAGTGCCGCCGTATTTACGACTCGTACCTGCATCGGCTTGCTGGAAAGCTTCGAAAATCAACCTCTGCTTCTCGGACGGTATTCCTATTCCTGTATCGGTGACCTCGAAAGCAATTACTGAGGCTAGCTTGCCCAGTACTGGATGACTTTCGCTCCAGCCGTTCTCAGCGGCGTATACCTTCAGAGAAACGCTCCCGTGCTCGGTAAATTTGAACGCGTTAGAGAGAAGGTTCTTGAGTACTTGTTGTAGACGCTTCGAATCGGTTACGAGACTTCGCGGTAGGTTCGCATCACTCTGTACTTCGAAGCTAAGGCGCCGACTCTCAGCCTCATGGCGGAAAGGACGGGCGATCATTTCAAGCAAGCTGGCAAAGAAGACTTCCTCAGCCTGTATCGACACCGTACCGGATTCGATCTTCGACAGATCCAGAATGTCAGTGATCAAATTCAACAAATCCGTTCCGGCGCCATGGATTGTGCGGGCGAATTCGACCTGCTTGGGAGTCAAATTGCGATCGGGGTTGTCACTGAGCTGTTGACCCAGCACCAGAATACTGTTAAGAGGCGTGCGCAACTCGTGTGACATGTTGGCCAAGAACTCTGATTTGTACTTGGAGGTGAGCGCCAATTCTTTGGCTTTCTCTTCTACGGCCCTACGGGCCTGTTCGATTTCCTGGTTCTTGCGTTCCACCTCTACGTTCTGTTCAGCAAGCTGCTGGGCTTTCTGCGCCAGTTGCTCATTGGTTTGTTGCAATTCTGTCTGCTGGGTTTGAAGCTCGGTGGCCAACTGCTGGGATTGCTTCAGCAGTCCTTCGGTTTGCATAGTGGCTTCAATGCTATTGAGCACAATGCCGATGCTGGCCGTCAGTTGTTCGAGGAACGCAAGATGCGAAGCGGTAAAAACACTCAGCGAAGCCAATTCGATGACCGCTTTTACGCGATCTTCGAAAAGAATGGGCAGCACGATAATGCTCCGCGGCACCGCCTCAAACAATCCCGACCGAATCGGTACAACATGCGGAGGCATGTCGGTAATGAACATGCTCTGCTTCTCCGCGGCGCATTGCCCCACGAGGCCATTTCCCACTCGTATGTAGTCGGGGTGACCATCTTGCCGATTGTCGGCGAAGGTCGACAGCAGGACCATGGTGCCGGATCCCTCCAGGTCCATCTGATAGATGACGCCTTGCTGGGCATTGACGAGCGGAGCCAACTCCGACAGAAGGACACGTCCCACCGTGGTCAGATCGCGCTGGCCCTGTAACATTCCGGTAACACGCGCCAAGTTCGTTTTTAACCAGTCCTGCTCATTATTGCGGTCTGTGGTGAGCCGAAGATTGTTGATCATGGTGTTGATATAGTCTTTCAGCTCGGCGACTTCACCACTGGCTTCTACTTGAATGGACCGCGTCAGATCTCCCTTCGTAACGGCGGTAGTTACTTCTGCGATGGCCCGCACCTGATTGGTCAGGTTGTCGGCAAGCAGGTTCACGTTACCCGTAAGGTCCTTCCAGGTGCCAGCTGCGCCGGGCACGTTGGCTTGGCCGCCGAGCCGTCCTTCCACTCCGACCTCTCGCGCGACTGTGGTTACTTGATCGGCGAAAGTGGCCAGGGTGTCTGTCATGTTGTTGATAGTATCGGCCAGCGCTGCCACTTCACCTTTCGCATTGACGGTTAATTTCTTGCTGAGTTCGCCCTCGGCGACAGCGGTTACCACCTTCACAATTCCGCGCACCTGCTCGGTAAGGTTGGCTGCCATCACGTTCACATTGTCCGTAAGATCCTTCCATGTTCCCGCCACACCGGGCACTTGCGCCTGGCCGCCCAGTTTGCCGTCGGTTCCTACTTCACGGGCCACGCGCGTCACCTCGGCCGCAAATGCATTGAGCTGATCCACCATCGTGTTGATGGTGTTCTTCAATTCAAGAATCTCACCCTTCACATCCACAGTGATCTTGCGCGATAAATCTCCACGCGCCACGGCCGTGGTCACTTCAGCGATATTGCGGACCTGGTCTGTCAGGTTGCCGGCCATAGCATTGACGGAATCGGTGAGGTCCTTCCAAGTGCCAGCGACACCCGTCACGTTGGCTTGTCCGCCCAGGCGTCCCTCGCTACCAACTTCGCGCGCCACACGCGTCACCTCGGCGGCGAACGAACGCAGCTGTTCGACCATCGTGTTGAGGGTTTCTTTGAGCTGCAGAATTTCGCCACGCACATCTACTGTGATCTTGCGCGACAGGTCACCGCTGGCGATCGCCGTCGCTACTTCGGCGATGTTGCGCACTTGGCCGGTCAAGTTGCTGGCCATGAAATTCACGTTGTCGGTAAGGTCCTTCCAGGTTCCACCTACTCCGGGAACCTCCGCTTGACCGCCCAGCTTACCTTCGGTTCCCACCTCGCGAGCTACGCGCGTTACTTCGCCGGCAAACGCGTTGAGCTGGTCCACCATGGTGTTGATGGTGTTCTTCAACTCAAGAATCTCGCCCTTCACGTCCACCGTAATCTTGCGCGACAAATCGCCTCGCGCCACAGCGGTCGTGACCTCAGCGATGTTGCGGACTTGGGCGGTCAGGTTACCCGCCATGGAGTTCACGGAGTCCGTCAGATCTTTCCAGGTACCCGCGACCCCAGGCACGTTCGCTTGGCCGCCAAGGCGCCCTTCGCTGCCCACTTCGCGGGCTACACGCGTCACTTCACCAGCAAATGCGTTGAGCTGGTCTAACATTCTGTTGATCGTTTCTTTCAGCAGGAGGATCTCCCCGCTGACGTTCACCGTGATCTTCTTGGATAGGTCACCACTGGCGATGGCAGTGGCGACTTCGGCGATGTTGCGAACCTGACCTGTCAGGTTGCTGGCCATCGAGTTGACGGAGTCGGTGAGGTCCTTCCAGGTGCCGGCGACACCTGGCACCTGTGCCTGGCCGCCCAGTTTGCCGTCAGTACCGACTTCGCGAGCCACGCGCGTCACTTCGGAAGCGAATGACCGCAACTGATCCACCATTGTGTTAAGGGTGTCCTTCAATTCCAGGATTTCGCCCTTCACATCGACGGTGATCTTGCGGGACAAATCGCCTCTCGCCACCGCAGTGGCCACCTCAGCAATGTTGCGCACCTGACCCGTCAAATTGCTGGCCATAAAATTCACGTTGTCCGTGAGGTCTTTCCAGGTACCTGCCCCGGGCACTTGCGCTTGTCCGCCCAGCTTGCCTTCAGTGCCCACTTCGCGGGCTACGCGCGTCACTTCACCGGCAAATGCGTTGAGTTGGTCCACCATCGTGTTGATGGTGTTCTTCAATTCAAGAATTTCGCCCTTCACGTCTACGGTGATCTTGCGCGACAAATCACCCAGCGCCACGGCTGTTGTCACTTCGGCAATATTGCGCACCTGGGCCGTCAGATTGCCCGCCATGAAATTCACGTTGTCCGTGAGGTCCTTCCAAGTGCCAGCTACACCAGGGACGTTGGCTTGTCCGCCCAGCCGTCCCTCGCTGCCCACCTCGCGCGCCACGCGTGTCACCTCACCAGCAAAGCGGTTCAGCTGATCCACCATCGTGTTCAGGGTTTCCTTGAGCTGGAGGATTTCGCCACGCACGTCCACCGTGATCTTGCGCGAGAGGTCTCCACTGGCGATCGCCGTCGCTACTTCGGCGATGTTGCGCACCTGGCCGGTCAAGTTGCTGGCCATGAAATTCACGTTGTCGGTGAGGTCCTTCCAGGTGCCTCCTACTCCCGGGACCTGTGCCTGGCCGCCCAGCTTACCTTCAGTGCCCACCTCGCGTGCGACACGTGTCACTTCACCGGCAAATGCGTTGAGTTGGTCGACCATGGTGTTAATGGTGTCTTTCAACTCGAGAATCTCGCCCTTCACATCCACCGTGATCTTGCGCGACAAATCGCCTCTTGCCACGGCCGTCGTCACTTCGGCAATGTTGCGCACCTGGGCCGTCAGGTTGCCTGCCATGGCGTTGACCGAGTCCGTGAGGTCCTTCCATGTACCAGCCACGCCGGGTACCACCGCCTGCCCTCCGAGTTTGCCGTCTGTGCCCACCTCGCGCGCCACGCGGGTCACCTCGGACGCAAATGAACGCAACTGGTCGACCATCGTGTTAATGGCTTCTTTGAGCTGTAAAATCTCGCCGCGCACGTCGACAGTGATCTTTCGCGAGAGATCACCACTTGCAACTGCGGTGGCGACCTCGGCGATGTTGCGCACTTGCCCCGTCAAATTACTGGCCATCGAATTGACAGAGTCAGTGAGGTCTTTCCATGTACCGGCGACGCCCGGCACCTTTGCCTGGCCGCCAAGTTTTCCGTCAGTGCCCACTTCGCGCGCGACGCGAGTCACCTCCGACGTAAAGACGCCGAGTTGCTGAATCATGGTGTTTACGATCGTGGCCGAACGCAGGAATTCACCCTCCAGCGGCCGTCCATCCACATCCAGCTGGACGGTCTGTGTCAGGTTCCCTTTCGCAACGGCGGCAATCGCGCGCGTCACTTCGGTCGTGGGTCGTAACAGATCATCCACCAGGGTATTAACCGACATCTCCATCTCGCCCCAGGCGGCACTGGGTAGATCAAACCGCATGCGCTCCCGGGTTCTCCCCTCCTTTCCCACCACTTGTCCGACACGCTTCAGCTCTTTTGCCATTTGCTGGTTTGCTTTGACGATGTCATTGAAGGTGTCCGCGATCTTCCCTGCGAGTCCTGTCCAATTCCCGGGCAGGCGCACCGAGAAGTCACCATCGCGCATGGTCTGGAGGCTGGATAGAATCACGCTGAGATCAACCGATGGCACTTCGCCATCAACGCTGATCCTTCCATTTCCTTTCACGCTCACCGTGCTGTCTGTATTTGTTTTGGAAGACTTTGCGGTGCGATCAGTTCCCTTCATATTTGTCTCCAAGCTACGAGAACAGCCGAGGGTGCACCTTAATCGCGATCGCCTCAGCGTTGGGTGCGACGTCTTCGATCTTCGATGGCGTCTCCCATCAACCGTTCCAGCCAGACAGTGAGCGCGGACGTTGCGGCGAAACGCCGCAGGCTCCACTTCTCGCCGATTCGTGCTCGTCCACTATCGAGAACCCCCAGAGGACCCGCAACTTTCCACATGAGTACTTGTCCGACCCTTGGATGGTCGGTCGAATAGCGTGCATCTTAACGCAAGCCTTACAACTCGGGAATACCGTGCAAAAGTGTGGCTAGTAAGGTGTTTACCTGATTGCTTATTATCCGTTTTGCATCGAGGGGATCCGACGGGTTTCTAGTGGGTTGCCGGGAGATGCATATATTTATGCCCCGACAGGCGTCCCATGGATGACAACCTCATCTGCGCCACTGCTATTGGAAAGGAGAACGACCGGTGTGGGGACTGGAGACAGAGACCCTCTTCGGGTAAGGGGTGGTGGACTTATTAACTCATGTTGCTCACTCAGCTTAGTTTCGAGTTAGACTTCGTGTGTAGCGATCAAAACTCCCGGCACGAGGAATCATCTTATTATGCATCTCTATTGGTGTGCGGACTGCAAGACGGAGGGATGTAAACGGCGGCAAATTTTCAAGGACGTCGAATTTGCTCCGGACGCCGGCGATGAGCCTACTGTTCAGATGAACTTCCCAGCCAAATTCGAGATGCGCTGTAAAACGTGCGGCGTCGTCCACAGCTATAGCAGGAAAGACGTCGAAGACTTTCAATCCCGGGAACCGCTTCCACTGGGATTCGAGAGCCAGCCGTAACCGGCTACGCGGACCACCGAGATTACGCTGGGCCTGCGCTGCGAGCCACCGCTGGCGGTTGCGCTCGTTCCGCGTGAAAGCCGCACGAAACCGGGCGACGGCGGCATGATAATCGGGTCCGTCAGGGGCCCGTAGGCTCGTTCTTCGATAGTTGGGCGGCGTCGCGACATTCTTTGGCGGACGTCAACAGGCCATTAAACTCGGGCGTAGACCGTACCTTCCTTAGCATCGGATCGAGAAGCAGTTGGGAGTACGAGCAGTAATTCTGCTCGATCGCCGCCTGCAGCATGCGCAGCGCCGCCTGCCGTTTCCCGCAGTCGGCAAAAATAGCTCCCTGGTAGTACAGGAGTTCAGCATCCGCCGCGGCAGGTGGGTTGATTTCCGCTTCGTGTGCCAAGCGGTTCGCATCTTCGGGAGGTCGCAGGCCGAGACACGCCTCCAGCAGGTCGCGGTGATAGCGAGGAGTGGTTGGCATCCGAGTCACGGCGTCGCGCGCCTTCTCGATCTCCCCCTCCCGCAGAAGAAGCGAAGGCTCAACGTAGGCTGCCCACTGCGAGCCGGCGTCCAGCCGGATAAAATCCGATGCCCGCGTCGTGTTTCCCATATCCATGAAGGCCCAGGCGCAGGAGCGGAAGGTGTAGTTGCCCGGATCGAGGGAGAGCGCCGTATTGCATTCCTTGGCGGCTTGCGCCAGCATCCCGGAGTAACGATACACGTAGCCCATTACAAAGTGGGCCTCCGCGCTGTCCGGACGCCGATGAACCAGGCCTTGCGCCGCCTGGTAGGCCTTGCCCAACTCACCCCGCTCGACCCGATTAGTGATGAGTTGCCCTGCAGCCACAATGCGATTGGGATCCAGCTCCACGGCGCGCTCATACGCCTGGGTGGAGCGTTGGAACATCTCTTCTCCACCATCGGAATAGCTCGAGTCGAAGTAGTAGCGCAGACCCAATTCTTCCCACGCCGGCGCATAGTTCGGGTCGCTCTGCAGCGCATGCTCCAACACCACGATGGCGTCCTTGTTCGGTCCCGGATCATGCGGCAACGCGAGACTGTGCAGGTACAGATCGTAGGCCGCTTGATCTTTGGGACGGCTGCCGGTATTGATCACTTCTCCGGCCGCGCCGAGCAACGGCAGCAACCCTTGGTTCACCTGGGCGGTGACCGTGGACTGTAACGCGATCAAGTTCTCCGCAGGCGCCGTTACGGTGGTCTGCCATAACAATCGATCGGTTTTGGTCTCGACCGCCTCCAACGTCACCATCAATTGCTCGCCCTGTTTCAGGAAGTGTCCGCTCACTACCGTGCCGACGCGCAGCTCGTTGCCGATTTGACGAGGGTCCTGGTCGACCCCTACGTATTTACGCGTCATCGAGAACGGGCGAACATCGAGCGCGCGTGTGTACGTGAGCGCATTCGCAATCTCATCCGCCAGTGCAAAACGCAGGAAATCCACGCCGACATCGCCGTTCATGTTCTCCAGCGGCAGCACTGCAATCGAGTTTACTTCCGCTCGTTCCTTTACGTTGCCTGTACCACCAGGCGCCCATGGGCACCAACAAGGTGATGAGCAGCGCTATGACGCCCAGCAGAATATAAGTCTGGCGCCGGCTCGAGGATTCGAAGGTGTTGCTCGCTATGCGGTATGGCAGCGGTGGCCGATGTCGTCCCGTATCTGTCAAGCCGGGTTCCGTATCCCGCTTCAGCGACTGCAGATCGCCCTTCATAGCCAGGGCACTCGGATAGCGATTGCCGCGATCTTTCTCCATTGCGCGGCCGAGAATGCCCTCAAGATCTGGGGGGAGCGCTGGGTTGAGCTTGCGCGGAGGCACCGGCTTCCGGTTCATCACCGCCTCCAGCGTGGTCACCGTGTTGGTGCCGGCAAAAGGCTTGTGTCCAGTCGCCATCTGGTAAATCACCACGCCTAGTGAAAACAGATCAGTGCGGGCATCGAGTTCTTCGCCGCGGGCTTGTTCCGGCGACATATAAAGTGCGGTTCCAAAAATGTCGCCCGCCACTGAAAGCTCGGTGTCCAACGCGTTCTCGCCCGCGCGCATTCCAGGGGCCAGCTTAGCGACGCCGAAGTCGAGAATCTTGACCTGCCCGCTCTGGGTAATGAAGATATTGGCGGGCTTAATGTCGCGATGAATGATGCCTTTGGCATGGCAAGCAGACAACGCGTCCGCCACTTGGATGCCAATGTCGAGGATCTCGTCCACCTCCATCGGTTTCCCCAGCATCCTGTCCTTCAGACTGACCCCCTCCAACTTCTCCATGACCATGAAGGGATGCGCATCCATCTCGCCGATATCATGGATGGTACAAATGCCCGGGTGGTTCAACTGCGAGGCGGCACGCGCCTCCCAAATGAAACGGTCCAGTGATTTGCGATCGTTAAGCAGGTTCTCAGGAATGAACTTGAGCGCGACGTGGCGGCCCAGGCGGGTATCTTCCGCGTCGTAGACCACTCCCATGCCGCCACCACCGAGTTTTCCCACGATGTGGTAATGAGAGATGGTCTCGCCGATCATGCTGGGGGCTGCGATGCCCATCGGCGGTAATGTTAGGCTGCCGCCCAAAGCCGGTCAACCGCTAACCAAAGACCCCTTCAGGGAAACCATCTCGCTAATCCCTTTGCCGGCGTCTTCCTCAAACTTTCTTGGGACTGGAAAAGCGGCCACGGGATCCTGTACCCATCGTCGGCTCTGGATCATCTGGCCCCAGCCCCTTACGACCCGAGCTTTCTCGGGATCGTCGTCGCAGGCCGCCTGATTTCACCGTTTCTTGGCCAAAAGAACATTTGCAATGTGACCGCTCTCACAGCACGGGCGGACAGTTCGTGGGATGGTTATATCGTCCGCCGGCAGGCACCAGGTGCCGACTCTGGTGTGCCCCTCTGCGCCAGAATTGCTGCGAACTATGCAGTGGCATTGGTGATGAGAGCGGACGCAGCACGCCGCCAGCGGCAATCAACAGGGAGAACATGATGTCACAAGCAGGCCGAAATAATTCTCTATCATGGGGAGACACGTTTTTTCTGTATCTGGAACGCGAGGGGCAGCCAATCAATGTGGCTTGCACCTGCGAGCTGGAGGGCAAGATCTCGCTCACGGCTTTCAGGAAGTATGTCGAGTCGAAGCTCGATCTCATCCCGCGCTACAAGCAGCGCGCGGTATTTCCCCAATTCAACTTAGGCCTGCCGAACTGGGAACCCGATCCCCACTTTGACATCCGGAACCACGTCCGGCAAATCGTACTCAAGAGCGGAACGGATGATGACCTGAAAGCAATCGCGGGAAGCATTATCAGTTCGACACTCGACCGGGCGCGGCCCTTGTGGGACCTGACCCTGGTGCGTGGGCTCAAAGGGAACCGTACCGGCTTTGTGTTTCGCATTCATCACTGCCTGGCGGACGGAGTAGCCGGTGTCGGAATCATGAACGTGTTGCTGGATCCGTCGCCGACTCCCGCGAAGGTGGCGCCGCGAAAGCAGGCGACCGAAGCACAGCAGTCAACCGACTCGGTTGCGTTGCTGCTGGACGGCATGCTGGAGTCTTACCAATCGTTCATGCAAGGCGCGCTCACGGCGCAGTCCGAGGTGTTAACCCTGACGCGAGAATTGCTTGCGGGCGCCACTAAGGGCCAGACCGAGAAATTAGTACACCTGGTACCGGAACTGGCTTCCCCCTCGGATCGCCTGCCTTTTAACCAAGTGGTCTGCCGCGGCCCACAAAAGGTCGCGTGGGGCGAAATTCCGATGGCCGAGATCAAAACCATCCGGGAAAACTTTGGAGGCACGGTCAACGATGTGGTACTGACCGTCGTAACTTCGACCGTTAGGCGCTACGCCGAACTGCATGGCGCGAAGATGAAGGGAAGGCACCTGAGACTGATGGTTCCGGTGAACATTCGCGGCAACAGCGATGTAAGTGAACTGGGAAACAAGATCACCTTCCTGCCTATCAATGTGCCGCTCTTTATTCGCGATCCACGAATACTGCTTGCCAAAGTGAGCGAGCGGATGATCTTTCTGCGTAGTGTTGGTGTAACTGAAGTGGTGGGTCTGGTTGGAACCCTGGTGTCGAAGATTCCGCTGCCATTGCAGGCGATTCTGGCGCCGGTGTTAAGCCAGTTACCTCTCAGCCTGTGCAACATGATCTGCACCAACGTTCCCGGACCGCAGCAGCCGCTGTATCTGCTGGGACATAAGATGCTACGCGCTTATCCCTACGTGCCGATTGGCGGCGAGATGGGAGTCAATGTCGCCATCTTGAGTTACAACGGAATCGCCTACTTCGGCTTTGGCGCAGACATTCACGCAGTGCCCGACGTTGAGCGCTTCGAGGGAATGTTGCGCGAGAGTTTCGCAGAACTTCGTGAGGCGGCCGCGGGAAAACCGGCCACGGCGAAAGTTGCGACGAAGAAACCGGCATCCAAGTCAGTGACAAAAAACGCGAGGCACAAACACGCCAAAGCTGCGCCTGAGGCGACGTCGAAAGTTGTTCGTTCGCCCGTATCGGAAGCGACAAGACGCAGGAAAGTCCCGGTCAAGTCAGCGGCTCCCTTCCCTGAGGTTGCATCGGCGGCGATGACGATTCCGCCGCAGGTCCTGGCAGCTTCTGGCGATTGAGCCAGCGAAAAATGATATGTGGGGTCGCAGTCGCTTCGAGTCAACACCAACTAGGCGTTGACCGTCAGCGCCAGCCTAGTGGCTTTCAGCGTATTCGCAAGTGATTCGCGCGGAAGATTTTTAATGATTGGCTCGATGATCCATCCCAAGCCGAAGGGGACGTCGCGGCTTAATGAGATAGCGCGGCATTCGACAATTACTTCGTCCCCCTTGCCCTTAAATTTCCAATAAGA
Source organism: uncultured Acidobacteriaceae bacterium (assembly GCA_963696575.1). GTDB lineage: Bacteria > Acidobacteriota > Terriglobia > Terriglobales > Acidobacteriaceae > DASRAA01. The sequence goes on along the minus strand of CAVOKT010000002.1, from coordinate 294,840 downwards.
ATACAGCCGCCAGAGAAATCCGTAACCCGTATCGGGCGGATGTATTTTTTCGCCAGAGGTTCCGGCATCGTCCACTTCTGCGATGCGCGTAGTGAAAGAGCGGCAGAACCACTGATCATCACCTACGGACTGGTAGTGCACGTCGTGATCGGTATCCAATACGACGGTGATGACCTTTTTTTTCAGCAGCCGCAAGTAGATTTTGAAATTGTTGCCGTGACGGGAGATCAACCGCGAATCCATCACTTCGGGCTTATAAATATTCTTGTGGTTATCGTAGTCCTGCACGCAATCCAGTGTCTCTTCGACGGTTGCTCCGGAGATGGATGCGGCGCCAATCCAGTCGTGGATTAGACCATCCGGAACTCGAACGGGCGCATCGCCTTTCCAGCGCTCCGCGAGGATTTCGGAATCGCGGACGCGACGAGCCCGGTCAGGGTTCTGGTCCGACCACAAGAAAGGAGTGCTTCTGTTCAAGACCGCCTCCATCCCGGCTTCGGCTTCGCGGATGTAAGCGAGAAATGCCTCAAGCGTTTCCTGATTTAGCTGCACAACACTTACTGTCTGTGTCATCGGCGGGTCGCCTTGTCTCATCGTGTACCGCGGTTACTTGAGTGTCAAGGACGCTGCGCGGGTGGGTTGGCTTTCCCGATTTGGGAAATACGAATTCATCACGTGGCCCCCAATCGATCGCGCAAGTGTCATGACGTCTGCGGTTTACGTTCTTAGGGCAAGGTGATGGTTTCGAAGTAAACTCAGCCTCCTGCTGCGTTGCAATATTTTGCTTTGCATCTTGACATTGATGCATTGGAATACTAGATTGTAGCTGGATGCTGCAGTGCAGCAAACAGGAGGTTGTCATGAAGCAGGAATATAAGCCCGAGCCGCAGGTTCGGGAATCGTCCTTCATTAATCTTATGTCAGGTTGGGTGCAGCAGGGTGTTGAGAACTTCTTCGCAACGCAGCGAATCCTGGTCGATCTGGCGATGCGCCAGAACGGAACGGTCATCGATGTGTTGCGCGAGAAATTGGCTGCACCTGATTTTCGTCCCGTGACCGCTGTCAAAGAATTCGCCGGTGAGGGACTGACCAACTTCATCGAGGGCCAGAGGCTGCTTCTGGGACTGGCGCAGAAGGAAAGCGAGATCATGGCGACTGGCTTGAAGGAGCGGGTCGGTGGATTCGTCGTTGCCGATGCGCTGGTGGAAACCATCCGCCGCGGTGTTGATACCTTCGTCGAAATGCAGTTGGAGTACCTGAAGAGCGCGAGCAAACACGTGCATGGGCGTCTAGCCGCGGTCAAGGCGGGTGAGATGTATGACGGCGAAAGTGTGGTTGACCTGGCGCGCGAGGGACTCGAGAACTTTGTGCAGGCGCAGAAGAAGTTCCTCCACGTCGTCGCCGAAGAAACATCGAAGGTGACGGGTGGCAAGGAGCCAATGGTCAGCAAGGCAAAGAAAACGGAGTTAACCGAACTGGCACGCGATGCGGCTGATACCTTCATCGATGCCCAAAAGAAGCTGATGGACGTGGCTGCCCGGCAGATACACGTCAGCCTGAAGGCGGCGGGAACTGCGGCAAAGATGATCCCGGCGGTACCCTACAGGGACATTCCAGACCTCACACGCGAAGGGTTCCGCAGCTTTGTCGAAGCCGAGAAGGCGGTGATTGAATCCGTAACCAAACGTCCGGAGATGAAGAGAACGCCGGTCAAGGGAGCGCGTCGAGTGAAGCGCACAACCCGAGCCCCGAAACCACGCGTGATTCCAGTAAACGCCTAGTTATCGGGAAGTGAGCAGCATGGCAAAATGGGACGTTCCGGCGCAAGGGTGACGGAACGTCCCGTAAATTCGAGTTCCCTGCCCGCGTGTGGACACGCAAGAGAAAACTTCGATGAACAACGCTCTTGGTCTTGTAATGACAGGCGGCGGTGCTCGTGGCGCTTACCAAGCCGGTGTTCTTAAACGCATAGGCGAATTACAATGTGTCCAGACATATGGCAACCCTTTCCCTATTATTGGAGGTTCGTCCGCGGGAGCGGTGAACGGGTGCGCCCTAGCGGTTGGGTGCGACGAGTTCTCCATCGCCACCAGGGTGCTGGCAAAGCTGTGGGCCGAACTGCGACCGTCTGACGTTTTCCGCTGCGATGTTCTAGCCCAGGCCCGGAATTCCATTACGTGGATTCTGGATCTTTCTTTTGGCGCGGTCCTGGGTGGAGGAAACGCCCGGTCGCTACTTGACGCGACACCGCTTCGGCATTTTCTGCGAGCCCATCTCGACTGCGACCAGATCCAGGCAAACATCAAGCGTGGCCATCTTTACGCGCTCGCCATTTCAGCGACCAACTACAACTCGGGCAAGAGCTACCTGTTTATTCAAGGGGTGAAGGGCCATCCCATGTGGAATCGAAGCCGGCGAGTTACGCTGGCGACGAAGATCACGACGGACCATGTTTGCGCATCGGCCGCGATTCCGCTGGTCTTTCAGCCGGTTCGGCTTAAAACAGCGCGCGGAACAGCGTTCTTCGGTGACGGTTGTTTGCGGCTGCAGCAGCCGTTGAGTCCGATTATTCGGCTGGGTGCGGAGCGAGTATTTGGAATTGGCGCTCGGGGCCAGAGTCTGGAACATCGCGAGGAAACCTCTGACGACGTTGAACCGTCGCTGGCGCAGGTCATGGGAGTCATCTTCAATGTGATGTTCCTGGACCATCTCGCCACAGATATCGAACACCTCGACCGCTTGAATACGTTGCTTCGCGAGGGACAGATCAGCCAGGCGGGCATCGAGGGGTGCGAGAAAATGCGTCCCCTGGAGACTTTTCTCATCACACCGTCGGTTGATCTCTCAGAACTGGCGGGACAACACCAGAAGGACATGCCATATCTGATCCAGTACTTTGTGAATGGGCTGGGGAGAGATGCCGCGGCCTGCTCAGATCTGATGAGTTACCTGTTGTTCACTCCTAAGTACACGCGCGCGCTGATTGATATCGGCTACCACGACGCCGATCGGCGGATCGATGAAATCGAAAACTTCCTGTTTCCCTCGTCCAGCGGCGAGAACCGTCCCGACGGCAGCTTAACGGCCAAATCGAAAGTCGTGGCGGCGCCGGCGCGAAAATAGACTCCAGCTACATAAGACCTTGCGACCCATGATTGGCGACGGCTATCAGAAGACAGCTATTCGTGTCTGAGGGACTCGATAGGATCCAGTCGGGCAGCGAGTCTGGCGGGAAGCACGCCAAACCCAATTCCTACGCAACACGAAACGGCGATGGCTATCAGCGCAGCGAGAAAGGGTACGGGCATGTAGATGTCGGTGAAGAACCGCAGCGAGAAGGGGACTGCCAGGCCTAACAGCGTGCCGACGATTCCTCCGACCAGAGAAATGAGCACGGCTTCCGTAAGGAACTGTAATTCAATCTCGATACGCGTCGCTCCCACGGCCTTACGGATACCGATTTCGCGGATTCGCGCACTGACGGTGGCGAGCATGATATTCATAATCCCTACGCCACCGACGATCAGCGTGATTACAGCAAACAACAAGAGAATGACGGTAAAGGCATTGGCGGTTTTCTCCGCAACCTGGAGGACGTCTGTCAGGTTATCGACTTGGTATTCCGATTCCGGCCGATGTCGCGACTTGATGACACGGTAAATCTCCTGGGTACCGGCGGGCACGCTGTCACTGTTGAACATGGTGAAGTAGATCTGATTGATCGCCAGCGTGCCGGTCAAGCGGCGCGCAACCGTGTAGGGGATAAGGATGGTGTCGTCCTGAATCTCCGAGCGGCCAAAGGTTTCCATGCTCTCGCGAAACACGCCAATCACAACGAAAGGCACGCTCATGATTTTGAGTCGTTGCCCCAGAGCTTGCTCGATGCCGCCGTAATGAGCGTCGGCGAACTTCTGCGTGATCAGACAGACCTTGTTGAAGAGCTCGGAGTCCTGTTCGTCAAAGAACCGTCCAGTCACGACTCGCATGCGCCGGACATCTTTGTAGCTGGGCTCGACACCAAGGACCAGAATGTCGGTTTCCTTGTCCCCGCCTGCGGCGATTCGCTCGTGAAGATTGAGCACCGGGGTCGCCGCCTTGATCTCGGGCACTTGCTGCTCGGCGGCAATCATGTCGTCGTACGTCAGATAATCGCGTACTGAAGCATTGGCTCCGGCGTTGACCAGGCCCTCGTATTCCGCCCACACCAAATTCGTGCCGATATTCTCGATCTGCGAGAGCACGTACTGCTTCCCTGACAACGCAACCGTCACCACCAGAATCAGGGAGCTGGTTCCGATGACCATGCCTAATGCGGTCATGGTGGCGCGCACCTTGTCAGCCCGAAACGCGGCGAGCGCCTGCGCGAGGAATTCGCCGAAGTCCATGCTCCTGGCAACGTCGGCGGTCATCCGCGGAGCGGATTTTACTTCCAGGGGCGACATAGGCAGCTAGCCCTTTCCCAGAAACACCAGGGTAACGCCAACACAGACGAGGACGATTCCCGTCCATCGTCGAAGGCTGATGCGTTCGCCAAGGAAGAACATGCCTCCGAGAGCGCCAGCGACGTAGCTTAGGGCTGTGACGGGAACCACGAAGCTGACTTTCTCTATGGACAGGACCGCCAGCAAGGCGAAGAAGGCCAGCGCCATCATTCCGACGCCAATCACCATCCACTTCACCCGCAGCGCTCGCAGGATTACCCTGACCACGGCCGCCGGACGAAAGTCTTTGACTTCACCGGTTTCCTTCATGGCGCGCGAGACGCACAGTTCTCCCGAAGTACCCAAAACGACGATCATAAAGAAGTAGATAAACTTGAACACCGTCAGCTAGGCTCCGTTGTGCGCGGATTGGTACGACCGACAATAAAGACACCAAGGCAGATAATGGCTATTCCTGTCCAGCGCAGCGGCGTGACGCCTTCTCCCAGGAGAAAAACCGACAGCAATGCCACAACTCCGTAGGCCATTGAAGAAGCAGGCTGTACGAAGCTGTAGTCGGCCCACGACAGCACCAGGATGTTGGCAACGAAGAACGTCAGGAGCGACGCTATGCCCAGCCACACGGTCGTGGACGTAAAAACGCGGCCGGCGACATGCACAAAATCGGACGCAGAAGCGATGGTGGTCGTTCCGACGTCGTGCATTCCTTTGCCGAGTAATACATTCCCAAGTGGACCGGCAGTGATCATGATCAGGATCATGACAAAAGTCTTAAATTGGAGCCGCTTATGAGATTCCATCAGGCTCCCGAGCCCGCTGGCTGCGACGAATGACGTGGGACCATATAACCATGCTATAACACTACGCGTTGCCTAACGGGTGGCTCCACCTTGCTTCTAAGCGGGTGTTTCATTAATCTGATATACAGTTCTGCTGCTCTTAAGTGACCCTATTTTCTATCGGGTTGTCGCGATTTGTGGAACTTTGGTCCTAGCCAAAGCGGAAATATATATTTGCTCGCGATAACGCGGCCAATCATCTAACGATTTGGCCGGGAGTGAGTGGCTCGACCGGCTTGCTGCCAGTGGCAGAGCTACTGGCCGATCGAGCTTTGGCCGGAACGGGCCCCGTAGATCGTAATCTGAAGTCTAAGCGCGGAATAGCCATCGCGATAACGGGAGAAACCATTTGCTCGCAGCTGCAAAACACCCCGAAACGTTCACGGGGCATACTAGATGATCCTTTCCATTCACGTTCCTAAAGCGGCCGGTAACTCGTTGCGCGAGTTACTGATGACGGAGTTCGGCGAACGGTTTATGAAAGACTATGGCGATTGGGCGGGATGCCGAGTTCCCGAAGCCATGGAGCGCTCTCGACACCGCACCGAGCAAATGCGCGGCCGGCGCGAGGAGCTGCTGGAAAGATACGACATCATTCACGGCCACTTCGTGGCCGACAAGTATTTGGGCCTCTTTCCGACGGAGGAATTCGTTGCGTTCTTTCGCGACCCGTATCAACAGGCGCTATCGCATTATTACTTCCTGCTACGCAATCCTGAACGGGACCATCTGGAGGAAAAGATCTTCCACGAAGCCAAGATGACGCTCTACGATTACCTGGCATGGGATGCGTTTCGCGACCAGCAAACGCAGTATCTGGGATCGCTGTCTATTCAAGACTTCACGATGGTGGGTTTGTCAGAAGAGTTTTACAAGAGTGTTGATCTGTTCAATTCGACATTCGGGTGCAGCCTTCGAGGCGGCACTTTCTTGAATGTCAACCCTGACACTCAGGGAGGCTCGTACAAGATCACCCACGACATTCGGAAGGCGGTGGAAAAATACCGTCCGGCCGACATCGACACATACCGTCGAGCCAGGGAGATCTTCCAACGGCAAACCGCTGAGGCAGAAGAATACGGCGCACGCCGCTCAAGTACATTACTGCCCCTGAAGACGCCCGTTTCGTAGGAATATCCAAAGACCGCACGGCGAGCGCCCACCGAGTGAAACCTCATTGGGGTTTTTGCTTGCGCGCGGACGCTACTGGCTCAGTAACGCGATCACTCCCCTGACGCGAGCACCAACTGTCCATCGCGGATGTAATAATCCTCACCACGCCAGCGAATGCTGTTGTGCAGGAAGCTGGATACCCAGATAGCGAATGCCAACGCGTCCCACACCGGGATAAGATGCATCATCCTCCATAAGGACGATTGTTTTAGTCCCCAAATCCCAATCGCCCAAGCCATCGCCACGCGCAGTACAAAGTAGGTACCGAGATAGCCGAGCGCTACAAGAGCAGAAAGATGTATCGCAACTGCAGCGATTGACCAAGGCAAACCCAACGTGAAGATCAAGCCAAGATGGCCCCACGGGCGCATGTGTCGCATCACGACCATCCATCGCAGGCGTTTCAAGAACAGGTCGCGCATCGAGCCATAGTCGGGGACGGTCATGACCGCATAGGGGAGAAGTTCGACCTCGTAGCCCTGTTCGGCGATCAGACGGCCAACCAGCAGGTCATCAGCCGGACGGTTTTCGAGCGCCTGATACCCTCCGAACTCTCGCAATATTTTTCGGGTGGTAACGATGGTTTCTCCCAACGCAAACTTGACCCCATCGAGCTGCCGGGCGACCAGAATACCGGCGTAAAGATCGGAGATCATCCCGACAGTCTGGATCTCATCCACGATGTTCTTGTCTTCGGCAGAAACGTAGAGGCAGGTCACAGCCCCCACATTGGGCCGGGCCAGAGGAGCGATGACGGAGCGCATGTAATCCGGCGTGACGCGGACATCGCTGTCGTTGATTACAAGGTATTCGTAGTGGGCTTCGTTCACCAATTGGTCCAGCTTCGCGACTTTGTCGTTGGAGGCAACTCGTCCGGAACGGAAAAGCACCCGAATATTGCACGCGGGGAAATCGCGTCGAAGTTGTTCGATGACCGTCAGTGAGGGGTCGTCTCCGTCACCGAGACAGAAGACAACCTCGTACTCGGGATAGTCCTGGTTGCAGAAGCTGGCGAAATTCTTGTAGGCGTCGGGATCAAGGCCCCGGACCGGCTTCAGGATGCTGGCTGGCGGGGTAAAGTCCGATTTCGCGGCCGTTTCAGTCGGTGTGCGGCGGAAAAATTGCCACGTGCTGTATAGGACTAAGAGGTAATAGATAAATGGAAGGGCCGCCACTCCCAGAAAGAAGTAGATAATTGCTGTCAATAGCATTAAATCTCTTTCCAGGCTGAACTACAGCCGCCCGCAGCGAATGTACACATATTAAAAATTATATAACAGGGGTCGGGAGCGGCCGTTCGCGCTGGCAGCCCCACAACCACAGGGCTGATGGCCGCCGGTCATGGTGAATTGGCGCGAAAGCTTAGTGACCAAATCCGAACTCGGGCATCTTACAAGCATGCGGAACAAGAGGTTCATAACGCCGATTTATGTCTGGCTTACAGTGGCGTTCCTCAGTTACTGTTCGGTGCCGATTTTCGCCCAGCAGCCAGTCGTCGTCGAACTCTTCACCTCCGAAGGTTGCTCGGACTGCCCTCCCGCCGATGCGCTGCTCGGCGAACTGAGCCGCGAACACGTCGAGGGGAATGCAGAACTCATTCTCCTGGGAGAACATGTGGAGTACTGGAACCACGACGGCTGGATCGACCGATTTTCCGGACCTGCTTACACGCAGCGCCAGTATGACTATACGAAGGAACTGCACTTGGCAACCCCGTACACGCCGCAGATCGTGGTGGACGGCCACCTTCAAGGTGTTGGGAACAATCCCACACTTGTGCATCATTTGATCGCCGAAGCGTCGAAGAGTCCAATGCCGTCCACAGTCTCGTTGCAGTTTGTCTCGCCCGATAAGTTGCAGGTCACGGTTGACGGACCCAGTTCGGGGAAGCAGCAGGTGTTCTTCGCGGTTACCGAAGACGGCTTGACGACCAACATTCGTGGCGGCGAGAACCACGGACGTCAGCTGACGCACAGCGCGGTGGTTCGGGATTTGCGTCGCTTGGGGACAACAAACGGCGGAAAATTCGAGACGACGGTAAAGGTTCCCGCGAAGTCAGACTGGAACAAGCCAAACCTGCATGCGATCGTGCTGGTTCAAAATGCGGACACCGGGTTGATACTAGGGGCCGGTTCCCTACCCTACTCGCAAGCGACACCTGCCGCGGCCGGTCGCTGAGTCGGTTGCGCGGGACGGAGTCACCGCTAGCCACCCTCTTATCGTGGGTTCCCACGCCGCCACTGTGCGGTTGAGACAACTCTATATGGCGCTTGGTGTTAGCCTATATGAGTCACTTTCCACCATCGTTCCGAAGAGGTACATCTTGCACCGGGCATTCTTCCTGCTATTTCTGCTTGGCACTACTGTTGTCACTTGTACCGCAGACAATCTCACTTACATGCGGCTCGATCGCTCCTTGATCGAGAAGCGTCTGCAAACGCTGCCTACCACGGATGCCGACCGCGTGAAGCTACTCCGTGAACAGTTCAAGGTCGCGGGATGCGCTGCGGAAATGATCGAGGAGCAGGCAGTGCCCGGCGAGACCTTGCCGAACGTGATTTGCACGCTGCCCGGCAACGAACCCGGCGCCGTCCTAGTGGGAGCTCGCCTCGACTACAAGGCCACAGGTTCGGAGGAATTGGTCAATTGGGGAGGAGTTGCCATGCTCCCGCTGCTGGCAGAGTCGATCAATTCAGCTCCTCATCGCCAGACTGTCATTTTCGCCGCGTTCACCGGACACGATCGCTCATTCGCAGGATCCAACTTTTATTTGAAACAACTGACGGACGAACAGCGTGCCCAGATCCGGGCCATGATCGATCTGGACAAGGTGGGACGTACCCCAGCCGCGTATGCCTTCCCGGGTCCGGTCACATCGCAGATGACCGCAATCGGACGACGCCCGGTGGCAAAAGAAGCGGAACCTCAGCCTACCACCTTGAGCAAAGTCTTGCCGATGGCGGCACGAGCCTTGAAGCTTCCCAATGATCCGCAACAGGTCAATGACATTCCGGCAACTGACGCGCGCGTATTTGAAGAGGCGAACATCCGGTCACTGGTGATTCACTCTGTCGCGTATACGACGATTTCCCCGCCGGGCAAGTTCGAGACGGTAAAGCTAAGCCGCGACACACTTGATCCACAGGTTTACACCGACACGTACAACCTGATGTGCGTTTATCTGTTGTTCCTGGACAAGGCTTATTCCATCGCTAACGCGAAGCTGCAGACCGAGGTCGCACCGTCGAAGCCTCCTCTGCAAAACGCCGTCCCCGCGGGCACGTCCCCCGAGTCTAGCTCGCGGACCGATGCCGGCGCAGCGCCCCCAGGATTGCCGCCCAGTTCGGCAGGCGCAACTGCCAGTGAGTCTGTGACGATGGCATCGGCCTCGAAGCCCGCACTTCCGCAAGCTGCCACGGCGTCGGACTCCACCAACACAAACCCGGTGTTTCGTACCACTACCAGATTGGTTCAAGTTGACGTGGTGGTTACGGACAAACAGGGACGCCCCATTCCCGGGCTGAAACAGTCTGACTTCACGGTGCTGCAGGACGGCAAGAAGCAGAATGTCCACGTCTTTGAGGCACATGGCGGGAAGCCTGAAGACCAACCGACGGCCCCAGTAGCCGCGGCGCCGAAACTGCCTCCCAATACGTACTCGAACCACCCTAGCGACTCCACCGCCGACAGTTGGACGATCGTTCTGTATGACCTTCTGAACACGCCCACGACCAACCAGGAATATGCGCGAACGGAGTTGCTGAAGCTGTTGCACGCAGTGCCGAAGGGGCGTCCAGTCGCTCTGTACCTGCTGACCAATCGCCTCACGATGGTACAGGGTTTCACCGATGATCCCGACAAACTGCTGAAGGCTGCCGATGCCCTGATACCTGGGAATTCTCATGTGCTGACCACCGAAGCGCAGCGCCAGCATGCGGAAGGGCAAATTCAATATACCGTCACAGAATCCCTCGGCAGCGCGCCGGTTTCTCTGTCGACCAATGACGTGGCGCAGGGGATGATCCAATCGAAAGAGCAGCAGCTTCGCGATTTGGACAGCTTTCAGATCGCGGACCGAGCCGCCTTCACGCTGGCTGCCTTCGAGTCGCTGTCGCGTTCTGTTTCCGGCTATCCCGGACGCAAGAACCTGATCTGGCTTTCAGCCAGCTTCCCGGTCCAGATCGAGGCCGACTCGAAGATGAGCACGCAACCCTGGCGAAATTCAGACAACTTCACCGCGGCATTGGCGAGTGCTGGAGCTCTGCTGGCGAAGTCGCGCATCGCTGTCTATCCGGTCGATGTCCGCGGATTGCAGAGTCGCGGCCCCGACATCACCAACAGTTCGTCGGAGGCGGCTGCGTACACGTCCGGAGCGAATTCACGTAGTTACGGAGACCTGCTCGGCACCCAGGCGTCGACGTACACCGATGAGCGTTCCACAATGAAGGAGATCGCCGAACAAACCGGAGGCGAAGCCTTCCTGGGCACCAACGATCTGCGCCGCGCCATGGAACGCAGCATCGACGACGGTTCGACCTACTACACGCTTGCCTATACCCCTGACAAGATCGATCCGAAGACGGCCTACCATCGCATCGATGTGAAGACCGACCAGCCCAGCGTGAAGCTTTCTTTTCGCAGGGGCTATTATTCAACCCCGCAGAAATCAACCGCACCTGTCGAAAAGGGTGTGGCTGCGCTTCGCGGCTCGCTCCAACCGGGAATGCCGCAATCGACAATGCTGTTTCTTACCGCCTCGGTAGTGCCTCCCGATGCGACTCACAAGGACGTTCGCGTGCAGTACATCGTCAATCCTAACAGCGTCACGTTTACTGATGTCCCGGATGGGCTCAAGCGTATCGTTCTCGACTGCATCATCATCGCCTACGACAAAGACGGACACGAAGTCGCGCATGCCTCGGACACGATGGCCGGTACCATCAAGCCTGCGGCCTATGAGACGGTGATGAATAACGGCATCCCGGCACAGCAGGAGTTGACGCTGCCTCCGGGAGCTTACAATTTGCGCCTGGGAGTCATGGACCGGCCATCGCAACAAATTGGTACGGTTGACGTTCCGCTCGTCGTCGCTGGTGTGGAGGCGGCCGCTAAGAAGTAAGAGGCTAGTTCGCTTGTGCGGCGAGGCCTTTGTAATACTCCTGCAGCATGAAGAAGGCTTTCTTCTTCTCTCCCTGGTCTGACACCAAGCCCTTACGGTTGTAGAAGTCCTGTATCTCCGGCAAGGTTCTCCTGGGCGAACGGAAATCCATCAGGATCCACGGAGTCATGCCGCGCAGAAACGGAATCTGCTTGAGCATCGCGATCTGCTGGTGGTAAATGTTCTCCTGGTACTCTTCCGTCCAGCGCTGGTCGGACGCGCCGTGCAATCCAAACTTGGCGTCGCCACCAAACTCGCTCATGATCAACGGCTTGTTGTATTTCGACGCCCAGCGTGTGTGAGCCGCTAGCTCCGGCGGACCTTCGTACCAGCCGATGTACTCGTTGCATCCCAGCACGTCGAGATACTCGCCTAGCGGATCATCGATTACTTTGGTACGGTTGCCGTCCTTGGACTCCGGCGTAGTTGTCACCAGGAGCGCAGCCGTGACAAGACGGCTGGGATCGTCGGCGTGTGCCGTTGCGACCAGGCTCTTCAAGAACGCGAGACGCGCCGGGGTGTTTGGCGTTTCGTTGGCCACCGACCATAAAATTACAGATGCTTTGTTGCGATCGCGCCGGATCATTTCGTGCAATTGATTGGTGGCGTTGGCCAAGGTCGCAGGATTCTCCCACTCGATCATCCAATAGACCGGGACTTCGGACCACACCAGGATTCCCATGCGGTCGGCCAGTCGGGTCATACGCTCGTCGTGCGGATAGTGTGCCAGCCGCACGAAATTCGCGCCGAGATCCTTTGCCCAGCCAAGGAGCGTCTCGGCATCTTGCTGGCTATAGGCGCGACCGGAGCGGTACGGAGCCTCTGCGTGGATGGAGACTCCGCGCAGAAAAATCGGCTTGCCGTTGAGCAGAATGTTGTCGCCTTGGACTTCGATGGTTCTGAAGCCGATGGAATCTTTCAACTGGTCACTGCCAGCACCGATCTGAACCCCATACAATTTAGGCGACTGTGGGGACCAGCGCTGCAGATTCGGTGCGTCTAGCGAGAATGTCGCGCGCCCCTGCGCATCGGTCGAAGCAGTTTGCGCAAGTTTCAACTCCGGCACCTTGATACTGACTTGCGTTCCGGCGCCTACGCTAACAACATGCACCCAACCAACGATTTTCGAGTCTTGGCCGCGCTGTAGCTGCAGTGAATAGTCGTCGACAAATACTTCAGGCGTCTCGATCAGCGACACATCGCGCGTCAGGCCGCCGTAATTCCACCAGTCGGTGTTGAGCGTGGGTACACCGTCGCGCGTCCGCTGGTTGTTGACATGAATGACCACGAAATTGTTGCCATCGTGGACCAGACCGGTCACTTCGCAGTCGAAGGGCGTAAATCCGCCTTCGTGATCGCAGACCCTTCTTCCGTTGACGTAAACATTGGCCACATAGTTGGCTGCGCCGACGTGAAGAAAGGTGCGAGTATCTGGCTTGCGCTGATACGGGAAGTCCTTCTCGTACCAGACGGTGCCTTCGTAGAAGAACAGTGAGTCACGCTGGGAGTTCCAATCGCCGGGCACTTTCAGCGGTGCAGACTTTGCGAAGTCATACTCGATCAGTTTGTTGCTGTGTCTCGGGCTTCTCATTGAGAAAATAGCCGTCGGGACGCGGCTGCATGCGGAAATCGTAGTAGCCGTTGTCATAGGGATCGACGATCACGTGCCAGTCGCCATCGAGGCTGATGGAAGTCCGGTTGTCGGAATCGACCAGCAGGGTCGGCGTTGTCTCGGCAGCGACCAAGATCGCCGGGACACAACGTGACGAGCAATAGACAACGCCGGCCAGAGCCGGGTATTTCTGTCGCATGATCGAAGCCTCGAAGCAACCGGCTGCAATGGATTGACGTACCGCGCTGCAGCCGATGGCGTTCCGCGCACTGCCAAGAACTGTGGGCTTACTGCTCATGCGAGCAGCTTGTGCAGGTATTGGTAGCTGAGGCGCAGGCTCTCGAACGCCGGGGTGCTGCCATTGTCGCGCTCGACAAAATAATGCTTCACGCCAGTCTGCTCGGCGGTGGTAATGACCGCTTTCCAGTCGATCGTGCCGCTGCCGACTTCGGTCATGTGCTCGGCATCGGGACCCAACATTTGCGTCGTCGGGAAGCCTGCCTGGCGGTCCTTAAGGTGCAGCAACTGAATGCGGCTGCCATATTTCTTCAACATGGCGACCGGGATCCTGACCGGCCTGTGTGATCCAGTAGCAGTCCATTTCAAGACAAACCAGTTTCGGGTCCGCTTCCTGGGTCAGGATGTCGAATCCCGTGGTGTTGCCGAACTTCTGGAACTCGTAATTGTGGTTGTGGAAACCGAACTGCATTCCTAACTTCTGCACTTGCTCGCCCCACTGTGTTGAACTGCGCGGCAGCTTTCTTGAAGCCGTCGGCGGAGGTCCACATGTCCTTGGGAAGCATGGGACAGATCATGTACTGAACTCCCAGCTCTTTGGCATACTCGAGCTTCGATTCGAGGCCATCGTAGTCAAAGTGGCCGCTGGGCACGCTGAGTCCATTGTCAACGATCATGCTGCGCAGCTTTTTCGCAGGATGGGTATACACGTTCCAGTAAGTCTCGACCTCGTTATAGCCGATCATGCTGATGTGAGCGAGGACCGCGCCCAGGTCTTGCTCCGCCTGTTCCCGTACGGTGTAGAGCTGCACTCCCAATGGAATGCGAGTGTTGGCAGCAAGTGAAAACCGGGAGAGCGCCAGCGTACCTACTCCGGCAGCGGATAATTGCAGAAAATCGCGTCGTGTGATCATGGCCACCTGTCCTCAACGAATAAGATTATTTGCAGCATCTCAGTGCGGGTGCTGCCCGGTATAAGGCGCGCAGCACGGTGTTTGCACGGGGGTAAACTCCATCAACTCAACCCGCGTTCCGTCAGGATCGTACAAATTCAACTGCCACTTGCCATCTTTACCGATTTGTTGCTTTTCGCTATCGGTCGGCTTCCAGCCGCGTGTCTTCAGCAGGCGGGCTGCCTCGCTCATATCTGGAACGCCCAACGCGATGTGGTTCAGAATCCCCAGCACTCTAGGCGACGGCTGCTCGGTGCCGTGCACCAGCATGTACTCCAGCCACTGCGTGCCGTCAGGGACCTGCATATCTACCCAGTCGGTCTGGTCGTCCTTCATGCCGCCTTGCCAGTAGAGATGGAATCCCAGAAGGTCCTTATAAAACTTGTCCTCCGCGGCGCGATCGTGCACCACGAAGCCGGCATGAATCATGACCTTCGAGACGGGCACTTCCGGGTCTCTGCCGGTAAGCGCAGGACGCGACTGCACAAACTCGATGGGATTACCTTCCGGATCCTTCATCGCAAACCAGATGGTCCCGTCACCTCCGGTCTTGACCTGGTCGGGTACGGTCACTCCGAGGCTCGCAAGATAGCTGCGCACCCCTTCGGCATCAGTAGTTGCAAACGCCACGTGCGAGATCAGGTCGGGACCGTGATTCTTGGGCAGAGGCTCCAGTTCGACCGACTGGATTCCAACACGGTACATGTTGGGGCGAGAGGGCTCTGTCCCTAACCCCAGCAACCCGGCATAGAACTGTTTGGCTGCCGCAAGATTGCTGCTATAAAACGCGACGTGCGAGATACCCGTGATCGGCGGCCGCTGAAGAGTATTGTTCTGACCGTTACAAATTGTCGCCAGGGCGAGCACTGCAAACAGCAGATAAGTTCGCATAGATGTGGCCCGAAGCACGCGGCTTGCAGGCGCCACAAATTATAGTTCACAAGGCGCGTGTGTACTAAATGGTTATCGTACGCCCGCACGGGTGACAGAGAATGAATGAGATCCGTAAATCGTGGGTTCGGTTCAACACGACAACTCGCTGGAAAAAATATGGAGCAAATCGGAATCCGTCATGGGGTGGGACCATTGGGACTCACAACTTGCTCCAGAAAATCGCGAAGCGTCTGAAGGGTCGTTCGGCCTCGCATAACCAAGATATCGTCGCTCACGGGATGCCTGCAATAGCCTAAATGCACTAAGGCACGAACCTATTGAATGCAATTTCGCCCCTCTCCGCGTAGTCCGTAAGCTACAGATTCTACGAGTCTTATTAGATCTCACTATGGAATATTTACCAACCCATTGCGGATAGCGTAGACCACCAGTTCGGCGGTTTTGTGTATTCCCAGCGCATCCATGATGTTGGCGCGATGAACGGCTACAGTATTCGCGCTGAGGTTCAGTTGGGTCGCGATCTCCTTGTTCGACAACCCACCGACAATGAGTTGGAGGATCTCCAGCTCGCGCACGGTGAGTCCGGTTTCGCGTTCGCCTTTGAGAGTGGCGCGACGCGCGATCTGAGGATCGAGCACCTCTTCGCCGGCCGCAACGCGACGGATCGCGGTAACGAGTTCCAGGTCGACCGCATTCTTTAGCATATAGCCGCGGGCGCCGGCGTCGAGCGATTGCCGCACCCATGTATCCTCCGAATGCATGCTCAGCATCAGCACGGCTGCTTTAGGATTGTTCTCGAGGATTTGTCGAGTTGCCACCAGTCCGCTGATGCCGGGCAGAGCGCAATCCATCACGATGACCTTGGGCTGGAGCTGATGCGCCAGCCTGACCGCTTCCTCGCCGTCACTGGCTTCACCCTTCACCTCAATGTCTTCCTCGTCCTCGAGCATGCGACGAAACCCTCGACGCACCAAGGCGTGATCGTCAACCAGCAGTACCGAAATTTTGTCTGTCATGCGCTCCTATACGCCGACTTCGGCAGCTTCTTTTGGTACCGAAAGCCGGACCAGCGTTCCGCCGCCATGCGGGTGAAGAAATTCAAGCTTCCCGTTGACCAACTCGGCCCGTTCGCGCATCGCCACCAATCCAATGCCTCGCCTGCCGTTGGACTGAAAACCGCTGCCGTGGTCCTCGACGTCGAGTTCCAAGGTTTGCTCGCGAAATCGCAGCCGCACCCATATTTCCCTGGTACCCGAGTGCCGGGTGGCATTGTTGAGCGCCTCCTGCAATACCCGGTACACGTGGATACCCACTCGGCTTTCGACTTGGAAGGGCGTGCCGGTCTTGCTGTAGTGTATGACGATTCCGTTCTGCCGTTCCACTACAGGCAGGTACCAGTCGACCGTGCTCTCCAGTCCGGCTTCCTCGAGCGTTACCGGATGTAGCGCCTGCGAGAGGCTGCGCACTTTGTCGAGCGTCGATTGCGCAATCTCGGATACCTCTACCAGGTCGGCTCGCAACGGCGACCCTTCGGGAGCCTGCCTGCCGGCGCGCCGCAGCATCGATCCAATGGCGGTAAGAATCTGTCCAAATTCATCGTGCAGTTCGCGCGAAATGTGGAGCAGAGTCGATTCTTGAGTGGCAATCAGTTTCTGTGCCAGTTCGCTGCGTTGCTCCGACAAGTCCGAAAGGCGCTGGAAGAGCAAGCGATTCGAGCGAATGAGGTACAAGCTGGTGAGCACGATGGGGACCAGCGTCGCCAGCAAAAACAGCAGCACCTGCCGCTGCACGCGAAAGTAGATCTCCTGAATTCGGTCGCCAGCCTGCTGTTCCGCTTCGTTGTTGGCGACCAGTTGTCGAGCCACGGCAATGCTCAGCGCCGCCTGGTGCGCCTGCAGCGACACGCGAATCTGACGCCGCGCTTCGGCTTCGTCACCTGCCGATGCCAATGCGAACATGTGGTCCGCCGCACCCCAGAACTGCTTCATCAAGTCTTCGACATAGTTCCGCTGTTCGGTGGTGCGATAGGCCACGGACAACCCCGATTCCCGCCGCATGGCATCGTCCAGGTCATTGTGGATGCGCTGAAATTGTCCCACCCAAGCGCTCAGCGGATAAGGTTCTGTGTTGTCCAGCATGTCGCGCATGGCGATTCCCAGCTGGTTGAGGTCGTTCTGGATCCGCAATAGTTGCAGAGAGTCTTTACGGTTGCGGTCGATGATGTTGCTCTGCAACTCACGCAGGCCCTTGATCTGGTAGGTGATGTAGCCCGTGTAGGCCACGACGGCGGCGAGTGTGACCACCAGTCCGAACAGCAGCCCGGGAGTGGGCGAACGTCTGGCCTTCAGGGGAGGGGTCACGGTTTGAGGATACAATGCGCCGCTCTCACCCGCCAACGGTGTCTGACTTCGGACTAGATCTCCTGATGCTCCGGCGCATTGGCGCTGAGGGATGCTATGCGTCGCGAGTAAAAGTTGATCCCCGGCACGGCGCTCAGTCCATGGGCGAAGATGCTGAGCCCCACGGTCGCCACCACCGCAAGTTGGGTCGTGTGCTCTCCCGGCAAGTACAATCCCTGCTCCAGGTACACAAGTCCAAGCACGATAGACGCCAGCCCTCGCGGGCCAAACCAGCCCATAAAAACCACGCTTGCCGGGCTCAGGCGAGTGCCCATCAGAGAGATCGCCACCGGAATCATCCGGACGACGGTCAGGCTCAGCACTGCATACAGCAGTGTCGCCAGTGTGTACTGCGGCCAATCTCTCAACAACAGCACGCCAAACAAAAAGAACACCGCGAGATTGAACAGTTGACCCCAATCCTCCGCGAAGTCGACGCTGTGTTCGCCGGCATCCTTGAATCCGAACTGCACGGTCAGACCGGCGACGAATGCCGCAATAAACATGCTGGCCCCTGCCATCTCGGACACCAGCAGGCAAAGCAGCGGCAATGCGACCATGGCAGACTGGCTGAACGCCTCCGACATCCACTCCCGGCGGCGGGCCCAGCCCAGCAGGTGCCCACCCAGAAGTCCAATAGTCGCGCCAATCACGAGACCGTAGCCCAACTGTTGCCCAATAAACTCCGCGAGGCTGGCAGCGCCTCCCTCGATCTTTGCCGCAGCGAGGGTCATAAAGAAGAGCAGAAATGGAACGCTGAGTCCGTCGTTGAGACCTGCTTCCACGTTGAGCGCCTGCCGGACACGCTTCGGTACGCGCGGGCTGTTCACAATCACCTGCCCAAGTCCGGCGTCGGTAGGCGCGAGAATGGCGGCAAGGATTCCGGCTTCCCACAGAGAAAGGTCGGGGAACACCAGGCGAGCCGCGACTGCGCCAAGAACGATGGTGAGCAGCATGCCCGTGCTCAGCAAGCGTATGGGAAGGTTCCCGATTTTTCGCAGCAGCGCGAAGTCAGTGCGGCTGGCATCGGTGAAAAGCAGCAACACCAGCCCGATCTCGGCGATGCGAAGGAAAATGTTGGCGTTAAAGCCCATTTCAAGGATTACCGGCAGCGTGGGAAACATCAACATGCCGGCAACCGTGAAGGCCATCGGCGCGGTGATCACGGTCGTCTCAAGACGGCGCGAAACCAGCGCATATCCAAACACCAGCAGGAAAAAGATAAGTAGTGGAATCATCGCACGTCCGTCCGCTTGATCATCGAAACAGGATTCATGTTTCCCTCTGTCATTCTTATCCGCCAAATACAACGGTCACAGCGACCATCGCGGCGCCCAGTACCACCATCGCGACAGAGGTCTTCCACGGATGCAGACCCGCGTACTCGGCAAAGCCGTAGCCGCATACAAACAGCATCAGGATCGCGATTGCGTTGGAAGTGCGGAGTGCAACTGTGATGTCCCCGAAAAAAATGAAAGGAAGCACCACCGGAAAGGTAGAGAGAAAGACCAGAAAGAAGACGCCCACGGCGGCCAGCCACGCATCTTTCTTCAGCCGTAACCGCGGCGGTGGTTCGGGCATTTGCAGCAGCTTCTGGCGCATCAGTTCGAGTTCTCCAGGTGGAAGCACTGACACAAGTACGGGAGGTATCGCGTCGCCAATAATGCGCTGCCCTTCAATTGGGTTCTTCGCACTGCGCACCGCTCGAAAGGTAAGCATATTGTGTCCCAGTTCACTGAAGCTGCTCACTAGGTAGAAAACGGCGTCAATAATTCCCCAGGCCAGGTTGCAGCCCAGTGCCGCGAAGAGCATCCTACGCACATCCGCCCGGCCCTCATGCGCAGCACTAAAAGTACAGGTGAACGAAAGCACCATGATCAGCCCGAACAGTATTTCCGAAAGGCGCTCGGTCGGGTCGAGAAGATGCTTGCGCGGATTGTCCGATCGGTTTGCCATCGTCGACTCGCATGGATTCAGGGCTTCGTCAGCGGGGGCGCAGGCCCAGGGCTTTGATCACGCCTTCATCCTCAACCGTCGTGCCGTTGCTCTTGGTCACGACTCCAAAGCCGCCCTGGTAATCCCACATCGTCCAGCCGATCTTATTTTGCTCGAGCGCGGTGCGCACCGCTTCGATCCAGCGCAACCGGTCCTGGGGATTCGAATAATTTCGGTAGACGCCAAACTCGTTGCAGGTAAGAGGCACATGGCGCCTGCCGGCCCACGTAGCGGCGAACTGGATCTCGCCCGCAACGTGCTGCGCGTCCCAGTGCTCCAGACCATACTGGGTCAGTTTCCAGCGCGCGAAATCGTCGGATTGCTGAGCAATCGGCTCTACGACTGAGTCTGGCGTTCCAGGAAACGGCACTTGCCGCAGGTTGGCCCAATAACCTTCCCCCCAGCGTGCTCCTTGGTGGGTGAAAATGTGCGGATTGTAGTAGTGGAAGTTCACGATGTAATTGTCATCGGCAATCTGCGGCATGCGCGCCAGATCGTCGGGATTGGAATACTCACCGCAAGTCACGATGATGGTGTTTTCCGGAGCGACGCGCCGGATGGCACTGACCAGGCTCTGCTGGATTCCCGCCCAGCGGTAAATACCAACCTCCGGCTCATTCAGGACCTCGAAGAACACTCGTTCGGGGTCGGTTTTCGCGTAGTAGGTCGCGATCTGGGTCCACAACATTGTGAACTTGTCGACGGCATTGTCGCTGCTCGCCAGCTGGCGCTTGTACTCATCGTTGGGATGAATGTCGAGAATTACTGCCAGGTCCAGCGAGAGCGCCTTAGCGATTACTTCGTCGAGGACCTGCACCCGCTCGCACTGCTTCCACGGACCCTGGCAATCGAAAATCGCAGGGTCGATACTCAGCCGCACATGGTCGAATCCTATGCTGTGCATGCGTGCAACGTCGTCGAGCGTAGTGAATGTCCGCAGACGCTGCGGACTATAGTCGCGCGACTGCGCCAGCCATTCGCTGGCATTGATCCCGTGACGCAAGTGTTCGGCCCGCTTCCACGCGGGAGAAACCGATTGCCCCGCCATGTTCAGGCACGAGAAAAGCAGAGTCGCAACCAACAGGAGTCTTCGCATCATCATGAGCCAATATCCTTGTATCTGTGTATTCGGCTGTCACTCGTAATCGGCCATGTTATCAAGCCGCCGAGACTTTAGCTGTGACGAAAGCAGCGCCCTGCCATCCATTACACTTGCTCTGTAAACTCATTTGGCAACTGTCGAGGAAACAAATGATCGACGTCGGACTGATTGGGTTCGGATTCGCAGGACGAACATTTCACGCGCCGGTAATCGCCGCGGTTGAAGGCCTGCGCCTGGCCGCGATACTGCAGCGCCATGGCTCCGAGGCGCAGCAAGCCTATCCCGAGGCTCGCCAGGTCCGCACTCTCGAAGAACTGCTTGCGATCGACAGTATCCAGTTGGTGGTGATCGCGACTTCTAACACCTCTCATTTCAGCCTCGCGAAGGAGTGTTTACTCGCCGGCCGCGATGTCGTCATCGACAAGCCGTTCGCTACCAGCTATGCCGAAGCAGCGGAGTTGGTGCGTCTCGCAGGCGAAAAGCGGACGGCTTTTGTCTGTCTACCAGAACCGTCGATGGGATGGCGACTTCGTAACCATCCAACGGCTGTTCGCTGAAGGTAAATTTGGACGCGTTGTCCTCTTCGAATCGCATTTCGACCGCTTCCGCCCGCATCTCAAGGCCAACGCATGGCGCGAGCGCCCGGAGCCGGGGAGCGGTTTGCTCTTCGATCTGGGACCTCACCTCATCGATCAGGCCATGGTGCTCTTCGGCGAACCCGAGGCCGTAAACGCCGATGTTCGCATCGAGCGTGACGGAGCTTCGGTGGACGATGCCTTCGACGTCATGCTGCGCTACCCGAAACTGCGCGCCCTGCTACGAGGTGGCGTGTTGATCACCACGCCAACACCCCGGTTCGTTATTCATGGAACTCTGGGCGGATACCTGAAGTATTGCCTGGATCCTCAGGAAGACGCCCTGAAGGCGCGGGGAGGCGCCCTCCGCCGACGCCTGGGGCCAAGAGGCTCCGGAGCATTGGGGAACGCTGGTGGTGGCGCAGGGCGACTCGCTGGTGGCCGAAAAGCTGCCTACCGCTGCGGGTGATTACCGTGGGTATTACCGGAACATTCGCGACGCAATCCTGGGCAACGCCGCTCTGGCGGTCACTCCCCAGCAGGCGTTACGGGTCATGAGAGCGCTGGAATTGGCGGTCGAAAGCTCACGCAGCCGCTGCGAGATAACCTGGACAAACGAACCCTGATTCCTCGCTATTGCCTGGGCTGGGAGTTGCCGGCTTCGCGTTTCTTCTCTTTAATGTCGCGGTAGATCTTCAACTCGGCGTCCGCGTCGGCGGTGCGCCCGGCTTTGCGATAGGCGGCCTGAAGTTGATAGTGAACGTAGTCCTTATCAGGATCGAGTCGCGCCGCCGCTTCCAGATGCTCCACCGCCGGCTGGTACTGGCCGGCATCTAATTGTGCCTTGCCCAACTGGTACTGCGCCGCGGCATGATCGGGGTGCGCCGTAACGATCGTCTGCAACAGAGCCACCGCCTCGTCTTTCCGTGAAGTCTGGAGCATCGCGAAGGCAAGATGGTACTGGACGTTGGGATCGTCAGGTGTCAGCTTGAGTTCGGCTTGGAACTCGGGAATTGCTTCGTTGGGCCGGTCGAGATGGATGAGCGCCTCACCGGCATAGTAATGAACGCGGGGCGCAGACGGATCCTGTTGCATCGCCTTCTGGAAGATTTTCAGCGCGTCGTCGTAGTCGCCTGTTTGGCTGTAAAGATCGCCTACACCAACCAGCAATTCGGTCGGAAGCGCCTGGGAGCTCAGCTTGTTCAAGACTTCTACGGCCTTGGTGGGGTCGTTAGAATGCACCAGGGCGAATGCCCAGGTATACGTTGTCCGCGGGTCGCGGTACACATCATCGCCGAGACTGCCAAATGCCTTCGCCGCGTCTCCGAATTGCTGGTCTGAGAACAGCAACATCCCCAACATGCCGATTGCAGCATGATCGTTCGGGTCTTTCTGGGCCGCAACCTGGAGCGCCCGAATCGCTTCCTTTTGATCGCCCAGCTTCACCGCAGCCAGACCGGTGTTGCGCATCAGGCCAGGAGTGGAGTCATCCCACTTCTCAGCTTCATGAAAATGCGCTAGCGCAGACGCAAAATCCTTCTGCCTTGCTTCTGCCGTACCCCAATCGTTGAGACTGGTACTGAGAATGGCGCGAAGTTCCCTCTCACGCTTCTCGATCGCCTGAGTCTGCTCCGGCGAAAGGTGCGTGGCCCCCGGCTCCGCAGTCGGGTTAACTGGACCCTGAGCGACCGCACTGGAGGGCATGCTGGCTGGAGCGATAACCGCGGGACCGTTATCGAGGCCTCCTTCAGCCATCTCCGACGCAATGGCAGACGAGCTTAACGCGAGAGATTTGGCGCTCAGGTCTTTCGCTTTCTGCAGATAAACTTGCGCGTCCTGCTTGTTGCCTTCGCTGGCCAGGATTCTGCCCAGAGCAATGTAGCCGCGACGAATCTGATAATTGGCACGGGCCTGATCGGTTCCAGTCAACTCAATCGCCTTCAACAGACAGGTTTTCGCGTTGGCGTAATCTCGCGACTTGAAGTCGTTCAAACCGAGATACAGCCAGGGATCAGGGTTTTGCGGATCGGCCTCAGTTGCAACCTTCAGATATTGATTAGCGTCGGCGAGCTGGTCTTGCTGAGATAGCAGGACTCCGCGATAGAAGTTGCCGTAGTAGCCCTTGGGATACGCCTTCACTTCCTTGTCGAACTCCTGCATGATCTCCGCATTGGGCGCCCAATAGTTCTGTTCCAGCAGGATTGCGCCAAGAAAAGCATGGATATGGGGCAGAGTCGGGTCGAGTTCGATCGCGCGTTTGAACTCGCGAATGGAATCGTCCAGATACTTCGTATCGCGGTAGGCACCGGCAAAGACCTCATGCCAGATGGCACGATCTCCATAGCTCTGGAGCATGCTGTTGAAGACCGCCTCCGCCTTGGCCTTTTCTTTCAGCTTGAGCAGCGAGAAGGCCAGCGCATACTGGGCATTGACGTCTCGACTGAGGTCAAGCGAGCGAGTCAGGGCATCGACTGCGCCTTTGTAATCGTCCTTCGCCATGAGAGTCTTGCCCTTGACCTGCCAGGCACGGGCATTCTGGGGATCCGCCGCGAGTACTTTGTTGATCTCCTCCAAGGCGCCATCTGGGTTGTCGGCCGACATGTATGCGAAAGCCAGGTCCAATCGGACGCTGGCAACGTTTTCGAGTTCAAGCGATTGGCGGTAGAGCTCGGCGGCCTTGGCCCACTCACCTTCAACCACACGCAGCGCTGCCAGTTGGCGCAAGGCCAGCGCCGTAACCTGCCGGCTGGCTTGCTGCACGGTGGGTGGGTCGCCTCCTTGGACGGCGGCGCGTTGCTCTTGAATGCGATGCAGGAGTTCATCGTCTGGCGAGGCAGCAGCTGGAGCGGAGGGCGGCTTCTTCTGGTTCGTGCTCGTAGGACGCTTGATGGTCTGCTGGCCGTGCGCCGGATTGGAAAGCAGTAGAAGGTTCAGGCAGGCCCAAAGTACGCAAAAAAGCTGGAATCGACCAATTCGAGGAAGCGCGCTCGCGGTTTCTGTTCTAACCGACGAGGAAGCAATTACAAACACGAAGGGAGTCCCGACTCAATAGAAGAATGACTGCAAAAAAAGAACGGCAGCACCTGATTGTAGCAGGCACTGCCGTTGCAATTTACCGATCAGACAGCACAGTTAGAAGATGATCTTCAAACCGTACTGCAGCTCTCGGGCTTGACGCGCCTGGGTCGCCTGACCGAGTTGTCCAGTCGGACTGTACGCGCTGATTACGCTGTTAGTCGTGCTGCAAGGCTGATACAGTCCGGCACCATTCGCCGGGCCGCAGTTCACGTTGGCAGCAATCGAACCACCGTTGATACCGTTAATTTGGCCACCGTTGAAGTTCGCATGGTTGAACAAGTTGAAGAAGTCCATGCGGAACTGGATGCGTACGCGCTCGCCCCATACACGCCAGTTCTTATCAACCGAGAAGTCCGTGTTGACAAAGCCCTGGTCCGTGGCAGTAGCCGACCGGTTCGATGTTGTTCGGAATGGTTCCGATCTGATACCCGACGAGTGTAACCGCGTTCGGGTTCAGCACCTGGGACCCACCGGTTCCGGTCTGGCAGCCCTGTCCTGGATTGACCAGAGGCCGCTGGGGGTTGGTGTAGCCGCTGCCGAACAACGAGCTAAGGCCGCTATTGCTCGTTCCGGGCGCCAGCAGAGTCGAGTTCTCCGATACGCCGTTCTGGTTGAAGTACACCGAGGTACCCGACGCATACTGCGTGATCGCACCCAATTCCCAGTTACCAAGTACACCCTGTACCACTTCGTGCTGGCCTTTCAGCGCAGGCAAGTAGTAAACCAGGTTGGCAACGAAGATCTGGGGACGGTTGATGTGCGTATTGCCGCGATCCAGACTCGGATTCGGACCGTAGAGGTAGCTCTGGTATCCGAGACCACCGGACGAATCATCCAGAAGCACATCGCCGATCGAGTGCGAGTAGGTGTAGGCAGCCTGCAACTGGAACTTCTGGATCTGGGTCTTGAACAACGCCTGCAACGAGTTGTAGCTCGCAGAGCCGTTGTGCACCCAGTAGGCCAGGGCTTCCGCCCAGCTTGCCACTGCACCGATACTGACGGCAGGGGCTGAATTCTGCCCACTGTTGGTATTGAGGAACGCGCCGGCAGCCAGTTCTGGGGCAGGATGTAGTTCGTGTCGTAGCTGTTCAACTGATCCACAGCATGGTTGCCGACGTAGGCAATTTCCATGGTGGTGTTTTTACCAAAGCCGTGCTCCACCGCCATGTTCCATTGCAGGGAGTAAGGCAGTTTGGCAGCCAACTGGTCGCCACCGGTAGGTGAAGCACCGCCAGTTGGCAGTCCGGGAGGGTTAGGCCCGTCCAGCGTACGGCTTTCACTGGCATTCAGCACGAACGGTACGTTGTTGGTAAGCGCGTAACCGGTAGCCGAGGTGCGATCGCGCTGATAGAAGATGCCAAAGCCGGCGCGGATTGCGTTGTTGCCGGTACCCGTGGGATCCCACGAGATGCCGACACGCGGGGCCCAGTTGTTGTATTTGGGGTTGATCAGGTACTTGTTCGAGGCCGGGGTGCCGGCTACGAAGTTCGTACCGTAGACGGATTGGCCTGCGTACAGAAGTCGGTGCCGGGAGACAACGATGACTCCGTTGCAGCCGTTGTTGCCCAGAGCCGGGTTGTACAGCGAGGGAACAAAGTTACTCGCTTCGTTGTCCGGGAGAATGACCGGCAGCAGCAGCGAGTACCTTAGACCGACGTCCAGACGTCAGGTTCCGGCGTACCTTCCAGTTGTCCGCGGCGTAGAACTCATAATCACGCCACCGAATGTGGTTGTTGAGGTTGGTGGAAGGCTCAGACAAGCGACCACTTCGCTCCAGGAACCAGAACGTTGGCCAGGTTGTTGCCTGTCGGCGTTGCTGGTCGCCCAGTCTGCCGTGCCAAACGTCGGGTACTGGTTGCTGTTGGCGCTGGTGTCCTCGTTCTTTCCGTTCCAGCCCAAATAAGCACCAAAACGGATCGTGTGAGCTCCGATGACCTTCGAGAAGTCATCGCGGACGGTGTAGATGTCGAGGCTGTTGTTCCAGGGCGCGATCATCCACAAGTTATTGTTGCTGCCGTAGTTGCCCAAGCCACCCCAGATTTCGGGAATACCAACCGGGAAGGTCTTAAACGATAACGGCCAGAGCGGCGGGATCCCAGCGGTGGTCGCCGCCAGAAGTGCCGGATCCGTTCCACCCGGTGTGATGTTAATGCGGTTGTCGGAGTATGCAAACTCGAGATCGTTCACCATCGAGGTGCCGATCGTTGAGGTCAAGCGCCCCATGATCTGCTTCGACGGCTGCGACCAGTTGCTCTCCAGTGCCGGCCACGGATCGTCGCCCCAAAGATTGGTGTAAAGGTTGGGGGCGTTGTTCGTCCAGCTGTCCTGCGTCCAACGGAACATCAGGGTCTGCGAGTGGCTGATGTTGTAGTCGGTGCGGATGTTGAACTGCGACCAGTTAATCGGCGAGGTCGGAGCTTCTTCCCAGTTATTGCCATTGGCCAACGGAATGGTCAAGTTCGGCAGCGGATACTCCTGCGCCAGCAGATATCCACCAGTATCCAGCGACGTCATCACGAAGGGGTTGCTCGCCGACGCCAATCCGTATTTCACGAGGTTCGCCGGTTTAGGCTCACCGCAACTCGGGTTGTTGAAATTGCCGGCACGCTCAGCTGCGGTCGGGACGCAAGCTTCGCGGACTGCGCCGCGACGCTCCACGTTCCACTCCTGGCTGTAGAAGAAGAACAACTTGTCCTTCTTAATCGGACCGCCAATTGAAAATCCGTAGTCGTTACGTTGCTCGATCTGCTTTCCGTTATTGGGCAGGGTCTGGCCCGACGCCTTGGCATCGGTTTCAGCGCCTGACGCAAAATAATCGTAGGCATTCAGAGCAGTGTTACGGCCAAAGTACAGCGCGTCGCCGTGCCACTGGTTCGATCCGCTCTTGGTAACGATGTTGATGACTGCGCCTGAGGCCTGGCCGTATTCCGCGCCAAACGAGTTGCGCAGCATCTTGAATTCGCTGATCGCCTCAATTGAGGGGTAGATCAGAATGGTGCGGTTCGAACCTACGTCATTGTCGTTCGCGCCGTCGACCATGAACAGATTGTTGGTATTGGAATTGCCGTTCACCGAAAAGTCGACGCCCGACAGAAGACCCTTGTTCTTGCTGTCGTAGCTGTTGGCGAACGAAACACCAGGCTGTAACTGCGTTAACTGGACGAAGCTTCTGCCATTCAGCGGAAGTTCACGAACCTGCTCGCCCGTTACGACGTCGCCCAATGCTGCGCTGTCAGTCTGGACCTGAACTTCAGTGGCAGCCACCGTCACTTGCTCGGAGGCGCTTCCAACCTGAAGCTGGATGTTGAGAGTCTGTGTACTTGATGTGTGAACATCGACGTTATTGGAGACCGACTCCTTAAAGTTAGGAGCCTTCACCGTAACCTTGAATAAACGCCGACGGCCAGCTCAGCTGCGACATACTCGCCCTGAGAGTTAGTGGTTACGGTGCGTGCCTGTCCTGTCTCGGCCTGTGAAATCATTACCGCGACATTGGCAGAGGACCGCCCCGGACGGGTCGGTTACAACACCCCGTAAAGTGCCCGGCTGTCTTCTGCGCGAACATGGGCGCAGCCAGCAACGACACGATACAGAGGGCTAGAAATCCATAGCTGCCCAAACGACTTCATTTGTTCCCCCACCAGAAACGGTTATCGTTAATACGTGCACGAACGCGAAGCTCGCGATGAGTTCCGCCGCACACATCCATTGAAACGTGTGATCAAAAAAAGTCTTGCAAAATGTTGCCTTGATAATACCGATTCTCTTTGCGTAAAGAACCGATTCTGCTTACAACCCCGTGACTAGTTAATTTATGTTATTGACCGGTATGGCTGTCAACTAAAAAAAACGGTTTTTTATCACTTTGGGCATCTTGAACCCCAAAAGTGGTACTCCAGATTCCCAAAATGCGGAACGAATTCGTCGACTTTTCCCGAAATAATCCACTTTCCCGTAAGAAAACCGGTTGCGTTGGCTGCGAGCTGGTGGTTAGACTCGTGGGTTGCGTGACGAACGCATGCCGGGACACTCGAAACCTCCTCATCAAAACGGAACCACGCTCAAGGAACTGGCTAAGCACCTGGGCCTGACGAAGGGCACTGTTTCGGCTGTTCTGAATGACTCGCCCTATGCGCAGGGCGATCCCTCAACACACCAAGGACCGCATCTTCGCCGCCGCCCGGGAACTCAACTACCACCCCAATTTCTTCGCCAGTTCCCTTCGCAAGAAGCGTACGTTTACCGTGGGCGTTATCGCAGCGGAAATTGGCGACGCCTATGGAAGCGTGGTCATCAGCGGCATCGAATCGGCCCTGAGCGAGCGCAAGTATTTCTTTGTGACGGTAGTGCATCACCACGATCCGGAGTTAATGCGCCAGTACTCAGACATTCTGCAAAGTCGCGGAGCCGAGGGATTCATCACCATCGACACGAGCATTGAGCAAATTCCCCGCTTGCCTACGATCGTAATTGCCGGACATCGCCAGATTGAAAACGTCACCAACATCACTCTCGACCACTTTAAGGCGGCACAATTCGTTTTGACCCACCTCTGGAACTGGGCCATCGCGACATAGCGGTCATTCGGGGCCAACCCCTCAGCGCCGATTCGAGCGCCCGGTGGCGAGGTATTAACGAGGCGGCCCACGAATTGGGGATCAGCATACGGTCGGAACTTGACGGGGCAATTGTCGGTGCGACGACCCGTCGCCGCAGGAGGGCTACCGGACCGCGAAGGAAATGTTGGCGCGCAAGGTTCCCTTCACCGCGCTGTTCGCCTACAACGACATTTCCGCAGTGGGAGCGATTCGCGCAATCAAGGAAACCGGGCTGCGCGTTCCGGAAGATATTTCCGTTGTGGGCTTCGACGACATTCGCGAGGCAGCTTATCATCTTCCGAGCCTGACTACGGTCCGACAGCCGTTGCGCAAGCTTGGCGAGATGGCAGCAAAGATTCTGATGCAGCGAATCGAAGGGCAGGAAGCTTATCCCTCTCAGGTTTTCGTTGACCCCGAACTGGTGATTCGCGAATCGTCCTCCGCCGCGCCTGAGGCCCTTTTGCAGGATTCCATCTTAGCCGACTCAGAACCCTAGTTCTAAATAGTCAGTACTGTCTTGTCGTTTCGGGGCATCACCGGCAACGTGCCTACCCCTGGGGAGACTGAGCCGGTCGCTGCGGGCGAAGTTTCTCGTAGAGCCGAAGCTGCTCCTGGGCCTCTGCTTTCATCGACAGTCTCGTATACACGCGCGCCAGTTCATAGTGGTTCTGGGGCTCGTTCGGATTAATCTCGATGGCTTTCTCCAGCGCGGACCGGGCTTTCGGAAGGTCATTCTGCTGCAGATACAGTTGGCCGATGGATCCCAGAACTTTCGCGTCCTTGGGGTTCAGCCCAAGCGACTGTTCCATCTGGCCGGTGGCTCCGGCAATATCGCCTTGCTGTTTGGCCACCAAACCCAGAAAATAGTGAGCATTCGCATCGTCGCCCCCACCTCCGAGGGAGGCCGACAAATGCGAGGAAGCCGCACCCAAGTCCCCTGCGTTGTATTCCACCACGCCCATCACCAACTGGGCTCGCTTGTCATTCGGTGAACGAGCCAGCACCTTTTGCACCAGCGGCTTGGCTTCGCCCCAGTGATTGCCTTCAACCAGCACCACGGCAAACGCCAGCGCACTGGCCGGCTCGTCTGGCTGCAGTGCGTACCAGCGCTGCGCGATGGCATGT
Source organism: uncultured Acidobacteriaceae bacterium (assembly GCA_963696575.1). Lineage (GTDB taxonomy): Bacteria > Acidobacteriota > Terriglobia > Terriglobales > Acidobacteriaceae > DASRAA01. The sequence goes on along the minus strand of CAVOKT010000002.1, from coordinate 264,660 downwards.
GCCGCCTGCAGGTCGGGCTTCTGCATCTCCGCATAGACAATTTGTTGCAGGAGATCGTTCCGTGGTGGACCAATCGACATAGCAGTGTCCAAATACTTTAGCGCCGTCTCCCAGTCGCCCGACATGCCACTGAGAACAGCCGCCGTGCTCAGCGCCTCAAGCGACTTCGGATCCATCTGCAAGGAGTTGTTGATGGTCTGCTTTGCTTGCTGATACTGGCCACCACTGCTTTGCACCTTGGCTGCGACTGCTAACAGCGAGGCCGTCACTTTTTGCCGGGGCTGCGCGATTCGCATGAGTTCCGCGGCATCCTTGGCCATTCCCTGCTGCACAAGTCGGTTGGCCAGATCAGGGACAAGGTCGGGGTCCGCGGGCGCGCGCTGCAATATTTCGCCGATCAATTTCCCAGCCTGCTCAGACTTCCCCAGTGCCGCGTAATCCGCGGCAAGCACAGGCAGCAATCTCGCTGGACGTGCGACGGAAGGAATCGGCTTTGCGACGGCCAGCGACTTCTCGTAATCCCCGCGCTGTTGATAGAGCAACGCCAGCTCAACGGCGTTCCCGGAGTTTTGTGGAGCAAGCTTCTGGCATCTCTCGTATCTCAGCGATGGCCGAGTCCGTGCGCATTTCGTCGCGGAGAAGAGCCGCGAGGTTCTGGCATGCTCCTAACGACTTCGGATCGTGACCAGCAGCGAAGCGAAACAACCTCTCGGCTTCTTCGTATCTCTGTTGCCGCCAACGAATAGTACCGAGCAGGGTTTCGGCACGAGCATTCTCGGGCTGCTTTTGCAGGATCGCCTGCAATTGTTGCTCAGCCTGCTCGAGCTTGGAATGGGCAATCAGCGATTCGATCGCGGCGAACTGTGACGCGTCCGTCGCCTGCAAGAGCTTGGCCGAAAACCACACGACGACCGAGAGGCAAACGAGGCATACCACGAGTCGCGCACCGTCGAAGGAAGCTATGGCCCTTCGCCGCGCTGGAGTTACTGGAGAAAAATTCACGTAGATGGCATTCACTGTGTGGATGACATGAGATTAAGCGGCTGTTCCAAGACCAGTCAAACCAGTGTTCCCGATCGCGCTACAATCTCGCGATAGAATGGCATCCGGTACATACCTCGGATTCCGACCCTATGCGTCTGGTTCTTGTGGCGGCGTTGTCCGCGTCTTTTTGCGTATCTGCCATCGGTCAGACCGCTCCGATTCATTTCCACATTGCCAACAAGCAGGTGGGATTGGCGGTACCTGATTCCGGGCCTGTGCCGGAGATGAAGTACATCGTGCAACAGATGGCGGGTGGCGTTGCGCTGTTCGATTGCGATAACGACGGGAAGCTCGACATCGCGGTGGTCACGCCCTCTACCATCGCCGGCTATAGCGCGGGCGGCGATCTGATGGTCAAGCTTTATCACCAGGATGATGGCTTCAAATTCACTGACATCACGAAGACATCGGGACTGACACGTAAAGGCTGGGGCATGGGTCTGGCGGTAGCCGACTATGACAACGACGGCCTGCCCGATCTGTACGTCACCGGCTACGGCGGCAATGCTCTGTATCACAACCTCGGCAACTGCAAGTTTGAGGACGTGACCGAGCGGGCCGGTGTCGGAGGCGGAGGCTTCAGTACCGGCGCTGCGTGGGGTGACTACGACCGCGACGGTCAATGTTGACCTGTTCGTCTCTCGCTACATTCACACGGACGTGCCACACTTGGCGAGATCAAAACGAACTATAAAGGACTGGTCGTTGAAGCGCCCTGGGGCATGTCGGGCGAGACGGATTTCCTTTTTCACAATCGCGGTGACGGCACATTTGAAGAAGTCTCGAAGAAGGCCGGCGTGAACGATCCGGAAGGACGGCTAGGTCTGGGCGTGGTCTGGGGCGACTACGACAATGACGGCTGGCCGGACCTCTTTGTCGGCAACGATACTGAACCGAGCTACCTCTATCGCAATAAGCATGACGGAACTTTCGAAGATCAGGCGCTGCTCTCTGGCGCGGCAGTGAGCGCGGAGGGTCAAGGCCATGGGATCCATGGGCGTCGACTTCGGCGACTTCGATCGCGATGGACATCTCGACATTACAGTGGCCACGTTCGCATATCAGCCTGACAATCTCTTTCACAATGGCGGCGACGAGTTCAACGACATCACCTGGGCCGCAAAACTCGGACAGCCGACATTTCGCTGGGTGAAGTGGGGTACTGGCTTTGTGGATTTCGACAATGACGGCCTGCCGGACATGCTGGTCGCCGCAGGACATATTTACACCTCGATCGACACGCTGCCTGGCGAGCCTGCTTTTCGCGAGCCGATGTTGCTATTCCGCAACGCGGGCCAACTCAAGTTCGATGACGTCAGCAGTTCTTCGGGCATCAATGACGAAGCATTGCAGTCTCGACGCGGCATTGCCTTTGGCGACCTCAACAACGACGGCAACATTGACGCTGTTGTGTTCAACGTGAACGGACCGCCGTCGATCCTGATCAATGACACGAAGAACTCAAACCATCGCGTGATGTTCAAGCTCATGGGCACGACGAGCAATCGCCTGCCATTGGAGCGCGTGTCACGATCACGGCTGGAGGCATAACGCAGTTGCGAGAAGTCAAAGGCGGTAACAGCTACGTCTCGCAAAGTGATCTTCGGCTGCACTTTGGTCTGGGAAAAGAAAGCCGGATCGCAAAGATCGAGATCCGCTGGCCGAACGGCAAGACCGAGGAACTGAAAGACCTGGCAGCCGACGCGATCTACACGGTTGTCGAGGGCGCAGGAATCAAGAGACTCTGCAACTCCCGCCGGCAATAGACACCAGCGCGACCAAGTCGAAATGAACTGGTCCTACTTCTTCTTGGGTGGCAGAATCTTCTCGCGATCGACGACGCCGCTGCCTTCCAGCACCGAGTAAAACTTGTCGGCCTGCAGATTGCTGAGCTTATCGACAGTACCCGACGGCCAATGATTCTCGACCGAATCGATCTTGGTCGCGTTTGCCAAGCCGAAATGCACGCGGAAGTCGTGGTTCGATAAATAGCTGCCGCCGCTGCGAATTTCTTCCGTTTGCGTCATTCCGCCGGCAACGATTTTCAGCCGCGCGCCGATCGCAAGGCGATTGCTCTTCGTGCCCGCCAATTCGAAACTTACCCAGTGCGTGCCCGGCAGTCCTTCGTTGTGCAGAATCATGGGCTCGCCGTCGAGGTCGTCGATCACGACATCCACTTTGCCGTCGTTGTCGAGGTCTGCGACCGCCAACCCTCGGCTGACGCGGGGTAGTTGCAGTGCCGGACCCGCCTGTGCTGCAGCATCGCAGAAGTTCCCGTTACGTTCATTCATGAACAGGTTCTTCGGCTGCCGATACCGCGCGCCCGAGGGCAGGCTGTCCACCTGGGGATATACCTGGCCGTCCGACTGAGATCAGGTCGAGCCAGCCATCGTTGTCGAGATCGACGAACGCATCTCCCCACTTCACCCACGGCAGCGATGCCAATCCAACACCGGCCTCGAACGAGACATCGCGGAAATCGTAAGCCGCCCTCATTACGGTAAAGCATGTTGTATTCGTCCGCAAAGTTTGTGACGTAGATCGAGGGCACGCCCGGTGTGGGTGTAATCGCCAAGCGCTACGCCCATCGAGCCCTGCTCAGAGCCGTCGGCGCTCACGGCGGTCCCTGATTCCAGACCGATCTCGGAAAACTTACCGTTGCCGTCATTCTTGTAGAGAAAGTTTGGCGTCGAGTCGTTGGCCACATAGATGTCGGGACGCCCACTGTTATTGAAGTCGGCCCACATTACGCCCAGACCGTAATAGCCCGCAGGATCATTCACTCCGGCCGCCTTCGAGACCTCGGTGAAGGTTCCATCTCCATTGTTGTGATACAGCGAGTCTCCCGCGCCCTTCAGTCCGCGAGGTCCGCACTGGACGTCGATCCCCCGATATTTGCAGGTCGGGCTGCTGCCGAACCCTGGCAGATCGGTCAACTGGAAATCGACATAGCGGGTGACCATCAGATCGACGAAGCCATCGTTGTCGTAGTCGGCGAATGCAGCGCCTGTGGACCAGCGTGGATCGTCGATCCCGGCCCTCTTGGTTACGTCGGTGAACGTGCCGTCGCCGTTGTTCTGGTACAGAATTGTGTGTCCCAGACAGGTGATGGCCATGTCAGGCCAGCCATCGTTGTTGAAATCGCCTACCGCGCCGCCCATGGCGAAGCACGGCGTAGCGACTCCGGCTTTGTCGGTAACGTCGGTGAAGGTGCCGTCGTGATTATTGTGGTAGAGCGCGCTGCGGGCGGTCTGTCCTTTCAGGGCCATCGCCACCGTCGGAGCGTTGGTGAAGTAGATATCCGGCCAGCCGTCACGATCGTAATCCAGCACAAGTACGCCACCGCCCATCGATTCCACGATGTATTTTTTGTCGGGATCGGCGGTGTGAGTGAAATTGATGCCGGTCTTGGCGGTGATGTCGACCAGTTGCGGGACCTTGCGTCCCTCGCAGACCCGGGTTTTCGCGCCGGGCGGAGGAGGCGGAGCCACTGAGTGTGCCTGACCGAAAGCGTTGCAGGCTGTAAGCATCGTCAGCAAAAGCGCAGTGACGGTGCGCAGTCGATCGAAGATTGCCATAGATTGAAAATCCAATTTATTCATTATCGCAGGTAAATTCGGGCTGTCTCACGCAGTGCTGCAGTGCATTCTTTCCGGGCGGAGCTCGATCTCTAGATTGGACGCTTGGGATCGCACGTCGTACCGCTAACGCAAGTTGCTTGATGAGTTCGGCGGAGGCACATAACCGAACTCGTGATCGATCACCGACGCAAGCTTTAGCACGACTTCATCTTCGTAGGGACGCCCCACGATCTGGACGCCGATTGGCAGTCCCTCAGGCGAGCGTCCTACGGGCACAACCGCTGCGGGCGCAGCCAGCAAGTTAAACCACTGCGAGTAACGCATGGCATCGAGATACTCGACCTGTTGTCCGTCGATGGTCCAGCTTCGCTCGCCGTGGCGAAACGCAGGCACGGCACACACCGGACAAAGCAGCAGCGGAAACTGCTGCATTTGAGCCAGCAGCTTTCCGCGAATGATGTCAGACTCGGCCCATGCATGCAGCAACTCTTCGGCGGTAAGCGGCGGCGCGGCATGGGCCCGCGCTAAGAAATCACGAAACAGCGGACTCAGCTTCTCTTCGTGTCCGCGTACTAGCGGCTCTTCAAACATGGCTCCGCAACGCACGAAGAATATCTCCCACAACTTGCGCGCCTGCTCCAGGCCCTTAGGACGAAATGGCCGAACGTCGAATCCCTGCTTCACGCAGAGCCTGCGCGGCATCCTGAACGGCTTGTGCGCGTCTCGGGCGTCACGGGCACCAGGCCGTCATCTTCGAAATATCCGATGGGCAGCCGTCTTGATTTCGTCCAGGATTGGCGTGCGCAGCGCGATCGGTGGACTCGCGGGATCGACGGGGTCCTGTCCCGAGAGCGCGTGAAACAACAGCGCAACGTCGTCGATGGTTCGCGCCATGGGGCCGATGGCGCCCAGAAATGAAAATGGGCCAATGCACGGCGGCAAGTGACCTTCGCCGGGAATGCGTCCCGGAGTCGGCTTCAGTGAGCAGATGCCGGTGAAGTGCGCGGGCACTCGCACCGACCCACCGCTGTCGCTGCCCAGGCCGCCTGCCGACATTCCGGCGGCAATGGCTGCTGACTCTCCGCCGCTCGATCCGCCGGGAGTGTAGTCGAGGTTCCAGGGATTGTTGGTGCGGCCGTGCAGCAAGTTCTCGGTGACGTAGGCCATCAGGTACTCGGGACAGTTCGTCGTGCCAAGTATCACTGCTCCCGCCTGCCGCAGACGTGCCACCACTGTCGCATCTTTCGTCGGCGTGTTTCCGCGATTGGCCACGCTGCCAATTTCACAGCGGTGTCCGGCGGTCGAGATGGAAGACTTCACCGTCACCGGCAGGCCGGCGAGCGGTCTGAGGGCACCGGAGGCGCCATCGAGGCCCCGTGCCTGCGAACGCACTCGCTCCGGATCGAAATCCACGAGCGCATTGACCTGCGGATTTAGGCGTCCGATTTGCCGGATGTATTCGTCGGCCAGCTCAAGCGCCGAGATCTTCCGGGTTCTTAACAGGGCCAGCAGTTCCACGGCCGGCTGCAGGGCGAGTGGTAGAGAAGCTTGCAAAACTGGTCGCCTTTCGTGATTCTTACCAGCTTACCGTAACGGGGCATGAACGGGGTTCCGTACTCAGTTTAAAGACCATATGCCGTCTCTTTAGAATCAATGTGTTAGACAGAAATTGCTCGCAAATGACTGATTCTTAATACGGTTAGAGCTATCCATCTCTAAGTATTGGACTTAGGCCGTCTACATTTCGCTACTTGTTCGCTTTTTGGCGGGTTTTATGGTATGTAAAGTATGTAAAGTATGTGCTTAGAAACATACAAGTATGTAAAGTATGGTAATCGCGTATAACTTTAATGTATTCAAAATGTTGTAGACTAACACCCTCACATTATCAAAGAGCAACAAGCCCGCAGCCTGGGCGCGAGCCGGCGGAGGGACACGTCTCCGTCTCCTCAGGTCCTCTGTTCTACGGCCTGACCCTAAGAGTAGAAAAGGGCGTGGGTCACGGCTGGATGTGATTAGTAGGATGAGGTAAGGCAAGGTTGAAACATATCCGGGGAATGCGGACTAGGGTCCGCGCGGAGTTACAAAATTAAGGGCTTGGACGGCGCAGCTCAAGCTGCGCCCCTTCCAAACCACCGTAAAATAGAGTTTTTCGGCGGAGTGCCGGGGATTCTATCGCCCGGCCTTGCTTCCGGTGGCCCCGGGCTTGGCTGCGGGAAGTGCTGCCCCGAAGGGACGTTGCTGCACGATGCCCTGATCCTTCTTTCACTGTGATGGTCTGCCCAGCCGCAACTTTGGTCAGCTTGTCCACCTGACCGCTGGGCCAACGCAATTCGATCTCATCGGCCTGTCCTGCCTTGCCGAGTCCAAAGTGTCAGCACCAATTCGCTCGACGACAGATAGCCCGATCCGCTGCGCAGCATTGCGTCTGCCGGTCGCCGCCGGCTTTCACGATCGCTACGGTCCCGATGCCGTCGCGATTCGAGCGCGTGCCCACCAGTTTGATACGCAAGCTGTGGTTGGTGTTTCCGCCGTCGTTGCGGAAGAGCACCACCGGACCGCGTTGGTGGTCATCAGCAGATCGAGGTCACCATCGTTGTCGATGTCGGCATAGGCCGCGCCCCGTCCCACCCGCGGTGTGCCGAGGTCAGGGCCCACTGATTGCGTGGCATCGGCAAAATTGCCTTTCCCCTGGTTGTGAAAGAGGTGCGGCGACTCGGCATACTTGACGCGCTTCTGAATGCGCTCGATCTCATTTTCGATGTGGCCATTGGCCACGAAGATATCGAGCCAGCCGTCGTTGTCGTAGTCGAAGAACAGTGTCGCGAATCCCAGCGTCAGCAGGCTGCGCCGCCCGACTTCGGAGCGCGGAGCTTCATCCACGAACAAGCCATTGCCTTCGTTGTGATAGAGCGCCAGCATCTGGTTGGCGAAATTGCCGATCACGATGCTCGGACCGCCCGGTGTGATCGTAGTCCGCCGCATCGACGCCCATGCCGGCGCGCGCCACTCCATCTTCGCTGAAGGCGATGCCGGCCGACACGGCCGACTCGGTGAAGCCTCCCTTGGTGTTGTTGATGTAGAGCTTGTTGGGCTGCGTGTCGTTGGCAATCACCAGGTCCGGCCAGCCATCGCCGTTTACGTCGAGCACGGCCACGCCCAGCGACTTCGACGAGTTGTCGAACAGTCCAGCTTTCGCCGTCGCGTCTTCAAACTTGCCGTTGCCGAGGTTGTGCCACAGCCGCACCGACGCTCCCTTGTAGGATTCCGGCGTGCAATAGGACTTATGCGTTCCGTCGAGCGTGCAGTAGATGTCGCCTTGCGGGCTCCACTGCACATAATTGACAACGATCAGGTCGAGCTTGCCGTCGCGGTCGTAGTCCACCCAGGCGGCGCTGGTGCTGAATTCGTTCGGGCCCCACATCCCCGCCGTCTTGGTCACGTCGGTGAAGGTTCCGTTGCCGTTGTTGTGAAACAGGTGGCTCTGGCCCAGCGCCGAAACATAAATGTCGTCGTAAGCCGTCGTTGTCGTAATCGCCGACGGCCGCACCCATGCCGAACAACGAAACACGCCAACCCTGCCTTCGCGGTCACATCGGTAAACGTGCCGTTGCGATTGTTGTGGTAAAGCTTCAGCGTCGAGGGCTTGCCCGGCGCAGTCCAGTCCTTGCCATTCACCAGCAGGATGTCGGGGTAGCCGTCATTGTCGTAATCGATGAAGGCGCAACCGAGCCCATGGTCTCCGGCAAGCCACTTCTTGCCCAGCGGCGCCGTTGTTGTGGACGAAGTTGATGCCCGCCTGCTTGGTGATATCGCGGAAGGTGACCTGCGCCGCTCGCGCCAAGCGAGAGCCAGGGCGGCACACAGCTAACAACTTTCATTAAACGATAACTTTCTGTATGACTTTCATGAGATTCGATTATTTGCCTGCCGTGCACCGCAACATGTTCTTCCGCCACTGTGTCGAGGCTGTCTTGCCGGCGTGAGCGGAGCCGAAACATGCTCGTGGATCAGTTGGCGTTCGTTGTTGTCCTCGGGATGCAGCCGCCGATACGGCCCGGTGATCACCTGCGCCGACTCATCGGCCTTGAATCGCAGATAGAGCTTCTCGTACTCCGCGGCCTTGGCAGCATCGCCCATCCCTTTGTAGCAGAGCATCAAGTTGTAGTTGGCTTGCAGGTCTTCGGGATCGACGGCGATTGCCTGCTGCAATTGCGCGATCGCCTCGGGATACTTGCGCGAAAGGAAAAGCACGCGGCCCAGATCGTTGCGCACCACGCGGTCCTTGGGATACTGCTCAAGCACCTTCTGCAGGCGCTGCGCCGCGCCGTCGTAATCGCCGTCCGAGCGCAACACGCGAGCGTAGAAATAGTTGCGCCCGCGCCAGGTTCGGACTCAGCGCCAGCGCCTTCTGCAGCACCGACGCGGGCGCGCTCCATGTCGCCTTCCTGCACCGCGACGCGACCCAGGTTCACCCAGCCATCGGGATTGTTCGGATCGGCCTCGGTGACTTTTTCCCACGCTGCTGTGGCGCCTTTGAAGTCGCCTTGCAGGAAGAGGCCGATGCCGTAATCGTTCCAGCGCTGCCAATCGGCTTTCTCGACCACCGTCTTCGGAGCCTCGGCTGGCGCGCCCTTGGGTAGGACTCTCAGCTCGACGGTATCTTCGGCAATGCACGACGATCGGCAGTTCGGGAATCTGCTTTGCAGCTTGCCCGAAACCTTGGTCAGGTCACCATCAAAGGTAAACTTGCGGTCGTCATAAGCTCTTGGCAGTCTGCGGGCGCCACCGGCTCCTGCTTCGAGACTCCGGCATAGGCGAAGTGCGTGTTCCACCAGGAAAACTTGCGATAGCAGAGCTTCGCCGTCAGCGTGATCTTGCTGCCGGCGTTCTGCGGAACGTTCAGCCGGTAGTGAACCGTGTCAGCCGCGCCCGGCGGAATCAGCCGCACGTACACCACCGCGCGCGTGGCCCACGCATTGCGCTTGTTGATGGGATTGCCGTGCTCGTCGATTTGCAGCGAACGGTAGAAGTGCGCGCCGGGATCGACCGGCCCCTTGCCGTCGTCCCCCGCCTTGCCGCTCCAGAAAAGCACCTGCCCCTTGTCGTCCACCGCCTTGAGTTCGACCCAGGTCTCGGGAGCATCGACCGTGCCCCCGGGAAAGAAGTGTCCGACTTTCCTTGTGCGCACCACCACATCGACACGCGCGCTTTCGCCGCGACGCACCGCGGCACTGCACCTTGTCGAGCGGAGCGGTTACCGGCGCCACCACGCCGCCGCTTTCGCCCGTAGTCTTCATTTCCGCTTCTTCGCCCACGGCAAAGGTCGTCTGCAGTTCAGTTTGCGGACCTCCCCCTCCCGCTGGCTTGGCGGAGCGGCGTTCGACAGCGCGAAGATATCGATCGTCATCGCGCCGCTCTTCAGGAAGTTCTCCGTCCATCTCCATCTGGTGGGCGTCCTCGATTGGCCATGGGCAGCGCGGTATTGGCCGCCGGGAACGAGTGCGAATGGATCTTGCCGGCGATGTTGCCCATGTCATTCGACTTGGTGTCGGGCATGTGGCAATCCTGGCAGCCCTGCGGTTTCGGCGGGTAGTAGAACGAGCGCGCGCCCATACCCGGACACGCCACTGGCCTGCCAGTTGTCGTACTCGTTGAAGCCGCGGAACCAGCGGTAATTGTTCACCGGCACGTCGAGGTGCACCTTGTGGCACGACGAGCAGAACTCCGGCGTCTGCGTCCGCATGAACGGCTTGAGGAAGACGCGGCGATGCGGCTCGGGATTCAGCTTGATGCTGAAATCATGCATCCAGCGCAGCACCGGGTTCTTGGTCGCCGCCAGCTCGTGCAGCTCGGGATATTCCAGCATGAAGTCGCCCTGCCCCATCGTGCTCTTCACGCTGACGATGGAGTGGCACATCATGCAGCCCATGCCCGCCTGGGCCTCGGGAGTGTGCACGATCTGCTTGATGGGCGTGTCCATCATGCCGCTGTAGAGCAGCGCGGGATCATGGCAGCCCGCGCACCACTTCGACGGCTTCACCCCGTTCACGTCCTGCATGTACTCGATGCTCTTGCGGTACCACTGATTGTTGAACGACGAGAAGTGATGCGCCGAGCTGTTCCACTGCTTGAAGATGTCCTGGTGGCAGCGCTCGCAGGCGTCCGACTCCATGAAGAACTTCGACGGGATCTTGCGGTCCCCGCAAACCTGCGACGAGCTGGGGAAGAATGGGCCGTTCGCGCCATCGCCTTCGTTGTTCATCGACAGTGGCGCGATCTCCGGATTCTGGATGACGAAACGCTTGCTCCAGGAATCGCGCGAGTATTTCGCGCCGAAGCGCAACGACGACCGCGACAGCAACCATGCCCAACGCCGGAACCCAGGCGCTGCGAGTTTCGTCCTTGCGCGGCTGAACCACCACCCCGCCAGCAGCGCCACCGCCAGCGCTGACATCGCACGCGTGCGACAGCAACAGCTTGGTATAAGGTCGCGACGCGCCGGTGTAGATCAGCGCCAGTCCGAGCGCAGCGCCGATGACCAGCACCAGCGTGCCGAGCTTCACGATGAGCGGCTGCCGCATGGCGGCTGGAAGCAGGCGCAGCCCGCCGATGCAGAACAGCAACGCCTAGTCCAACGTGGAACAACACCACCGCCGCGTAGAACAGATTTGCCGCGGGCCATGCATACAAGATAGATGGCCGACAACGTCAATGCAGTAATCGAAAGTAATGCCAACTTCTTCATCATTCAATCTCGTCCGCTAACTGAACCAATTCACCACGAGACCGAGCCCACAGTCGTCTTGCTGACTCTGCGTAACTGTTCTTGTGTGGGGTCAGATGTCGGCTCAGGATCAATCGGTCCGGCGTGTTGTAAACAAAGCGATAGCCCTCGGCGTTGCTTCGCTCCCGACTCGAAGCGGTCGTTCCAGTCAAGCCGGTATCCGTTGGCCGCGCATCGTCGGGATAATGTTGGCTCGCCGGATACGGATAGGTGCTCATGCCATGAAACGGCATGTCGGCGACGGTGAACGGAGTCGCCTCGTAGAAGTCCATGTCTTTCACGAAGCCGTTGGCGTAGAAGAAATAGTCGCGCTTCCATCCGTGTCGGCAGTTGAGGCAGCGCAGCGATGTCGAACTCAGCGTCGATGTCTTCGCCCGTGCCGAAGATCGCGAAGTGGTTGTCGACGGACGTCAGCAGCGGCGTCACGTCGCCATATCGCGTGTAGCTGCCGCGGAAGCGCGAGAACGGTCCCGTCGTGCTGGCCTGATCGTAGTAATAGGTCAGGTCGCCGGGAGTCTCGCCATCCACCTGACGCGGATAGCCGCGGAATCCCAGCGTGGCAGCGGCCAGCGGCAACTCCGTGGTCCGAACTCGCGTTCTCGCGTGCCGGACCGTTGTCCACCAGCACCTGGTCCCAATAAATCTGCAGGTTGATGGTGATGCGGATTTTCTGCGCGCCCGCTGGCAGCTTGCCGGTCAAATCGACGGTGATGGTTCGCGGCAGGCCCGCCGGAAACCCCATCTCATCGACCACGCGCTTCCACGATCCATCCGGCATCTGCGCTTCGATCATCGGTGACATCGGCTGCAGTCCCGCCTGCCACGCGGCGTACATCGACGTCGCACTGAAGTACTCAATGAAGCCGCTGAGGAACAGCCGCAGCGGATTCTGCTGGACGTCCACGCGCCGAGATCCAGAGTCAGCGAGTGCGTGTTGGCAAAGCCTGCATACGGCAGGTTGGTGAAAGTCGCGAACGTATTGATGATCGCGCGCGCTGAGCAACTGCAGCACGTCACGGCCCTGGTTGTCCCACGCACCTACGGGAACATGCGGCCGCGAAGTCGCCACGGTCTTGCCGCTGGCGAACGGCGGATTGTCGAGAAAGCGCTCATCGGGATACACGTCCACGTCCGCCGGATGATCTACCGCAACCATGCGGATCTGATCGATGTAGTTCACTTCCTCCATCGGCTCGCCGAAGCGCACGCTCAGGTACCCGTCTTTCGCGCGCAACTTCGAGCCGTCGATCTTCACCCACTCGTCGGGATCCGGCGTGTTCTTTGAGGTCGGCGAAATCCAATGGCCGATCACTCCCGCGCCGATCACATCGGTGATGAACTCGTACTTCTCGCCATTCCACGCGAACAGCGTCGGACACGAACTGCCACGCCGGTCGAGCTCAAGAAACGACGCCGGCTTGTTCACGGCGACATCGATCTCGTCCTGCAGCACACCCGTCGGCCACAGCATGCGAACGATGTCGGCGTTTGTGTTCTTGCCCAGGCCAGCCAGAATTTCGGGCGGCCCCTGGCTCAAGTAACCCAGCGCCTCCCACTACTTCGAACTTCTGCCACGAGCCCGTTGGAGAAGACTTCGACCTTCGTTCCCAAGCCGGTCTTGTTGTCGGCCAGGCCCTTAAAGTCAATCCGCAGAGCGTGGTTCTTGTTGCCGCCGTGGTTATGCAGCACGACCGGATCGCCGCCCGACTTGCGTCACGAGCAGGTCCGCCGCCAGATCACCGTCGAGGTCTCCTGCAATCAGCGCGCGCGCGTCGTGCAGCTTCACCTTGTCGAGTCCGAGCGACGCGCTCACATCTTCAAATCCCTGCCGCACCCTTGTTGCGGAGCACGCGTACCTCGGTTCCCTTCGCTGTCTCGACTACCGCCGCCAGGTCAATCCATCCGTCATTGTCGAAGTCGATGCCTGTGACGCCCCAACCCTTCGTCGCGTCGGTAATTGGCAGCGGCACGCGCTCGAAGTGCTTGCCGTCGATATTGCGCCAGAGACTGATTCCGGGCGCACCGGCATGCGTGAGCGCGACATCCATCCACCCGTCTTTGTTGAAGTCGAAAACATAAGCGCCCGTGGTCGGAGGCATATCCAGCCGCGTCATATAACGGCATCGCTTTGAACGGTCCTTCGCGCTGGTTCAGGTACACCGTCGGCGGAAGCTCCCGTTCGCATCCAGTGACCACCAGATCCACCGCGCGATCGTTGTTGATGTCCGAAAGCACGACGCTGGTCGTCGCTCCGCTCGCCCTGCAAGTCCTGCCTCCGCCGTCCACTTCGTAAACGTACTGTTGCCGTTATTGCGCCAAAGAAAATTCGGCCGCACGTGCTCCAAATCACCAGCGACAACAAGCTACGAGCCGGTTATCGAACAGGTCCAAGTCGCCGTCGTGGTCGTAATCCACGAAACGTCATGCCGGAAGGGAGATAGTTCTCCTTGGGCATCGCAATTCCGACCTTCGCCGTCACGTCGGTGAACTTCCCGCCGCCGTCGTTGTGAAACAGCACCACACGATCACTCAGCGCGACGGCCAGATCGTTCTTCCCGTCGTTGTCGTAGTCGCCGACCGCGCATGAAACGCCTTTTCCCTTCAGCGTCAGCCCAAACTCCGAAGCCGATACTTCTTTGAACTTCCCATCGCCGAGGTTGCGAAACACCCTGACTGCGGAATCACCCTCCGCCAGCGAAACGATGTCGAACTTCCCGTCGCCATCCATATCCATCATGCAAATTCCGGCGGAACCGTTTTTACTCGCGCCGAGCGCCTGCGGCACAAATGTCACCGGAATCATCGGCCCCACGCAGGGCTCGTTGGTGATCACGTCCTGCGCGACCGAGTAGCGCCCCTGCTCGCCGTAGGTAAGCGTGATGGGCGCGGAAATCTTGTTGTGCGTGAGGTACTCGAACCTCTTCAGGTGAACCCGCGCCTCGTCGGTCTTGCCCGACCGCTGCAACGCGCGCGCCAACCCAAACTCCGCCGACGCGTGCAGCGGACTGATCTTCAGCGCCTGCTGAAACGCATCAATGGCCTTGGGGTAGTCCTGCTGCTGGCTGTAGAAAGTGCCGAGGAAGTAATACGCGTCGGGATCGGTGGGATCAATCTTCAACACCTGCTGAAAGTCGGCAATCGCCTCAGCCGTCTTGCCCTCGCCGCGATGCACCAGTCCGAGGTTGTACCAGACCCGGGGATTCTTGGGGTCCTTCGTTTCAGCCTGCTTTAAGGCGTCTTCTGCCTCCGGAAGCTTCTGCTGGTTCAGCAACGCGATGCCTTTATTCAGTGCCGCAACGGCCAGCGACGGATCCAGCTTATACGCGGCGTCGAACTTCGCCACCGCCTTTTCCATCAACTGCTGATTCATCATCGCAACGCCCAGGTTATTCAGCTTGGCCGCTTCAGCGCGGACCTGTGGTGTTTCCGCCGAACAGGCGCTTGCCAGCAGGCAGGTTGTAACCATGCCCGGTATCCACCGGCGCAGCAGTGCAAGCATTCAGACTGTCTCCTCGGATTCGATGGCGAGAATACCTACGATTATAGGGGTTGCCACCACTTCCGATTCGACTTCCCCGCGCCGACTCTTACCGACCTGATCAGGCAGTTGTCGCGCCAGTAAAATCGCTGCCCGATCCTGTTCAGTCTGGATCGTGTTCTCAGCCGCGATTCAGTCAAATGGAACCCAAATTTGCTGGTTACCGGCCCGACCATCCCCGATCGAAGATAGTTGCATTACAACGCCCCAAAAACTCCCGGGCAATAACCGAAAACCACTACGATCTACCCGTTTAGTGCCAGTTTGAGTTGTAAGCTATTTCGCAAAACCTTTGTTGGGGGAAGGGTGTCTAACCATTAAAGACTTCTGGACTAGAATGCTGACAACGCTGTCCGTGGGGCGTTGGTCGAGGAGCGGCGTGATGAGGTTTCCAGATCGCTTGCGAACGACTCTCTGGCAATGCCAGGCGATCGTCTGGACCGCGAGCTGGTCAGTTCCTCGCCTGCAGCGCGCTCAGTGGCGGTCTGAACAAAATCGGAAATATTGGCACTGGTGCCACTTCCTCGCGGAGTCGGGACAACTCACGCCTCAAAATCGGATGATCGTCGCGCAGCAATGCTGGACGACATTTCCTGACGCGTTCTGGAAGCGGTTCGATCGCGAAAGCTTTCTTGTTAAGTCGCGGAGACTGGCATCATCACCGCTAACATTTCTGGCCGCGTTGGCCATGATGCTCGTAGCCCTCGTCGCGGGCGGCGGGCTCATCCCAGCGATTCGTATGGCGATGTCCCCGCCTGTTCCGCATCCCAGGCAGGCTGTCGTCGTTACGCTGGACGGCAACGGAATCAACGGAAAATTCAGCCGCACGCGTTCCGACACCTTACTTGACCTCGCGTCTATCTGGAGCAAGTCCAAGCTGGTTGAAGGCATGTCGCCATTTTCATGGGCGCCAGGCAAGCTGCTGCTTGGTAACCGAAACCTGGCTGTGGCAACTGCCCGGGTTGGCCCGAGATTCTTCACGACACTCGATGTGAATGCCGTGCTCGGTCGAACCTTCACGCCCGACGATCTGCATAATTGCCCCAACTGCGTTCTTCTAAGCTACCGAACCTGGAAGCATGAGTTCAACGGCGACAAGAACCTGATCGGGCAATCGATTGCGCTGAACGGCGCCACCCGGACCGTGATTGGAGTCCTGCCGGAGAACTTCCGCATGATCTCATCCGGCATCTCGGTATTTAGCCTGATCGACCCATCCATACTGTTTACCAACTTCGAGCGACGGGTTGGAGCGGTGGCCCGACTGCGCCACGATGCCTCGGCCCTCGCCGCGCGAAATGACCTGTCGGACCTCACCGAAAGCGCAGGCTACATTCATCCGTCGTCGCAATTGCAAGTCACCACGGTTGAGGCGCAGGCGCGGCGTGATTGGATAAGTGCGGTCTGGTTTGTGTTGGGTGCAATGGGATGCGCCGTGTTTATTGTGATTCTGCGTCACCCAGTCAACAGTTTTGGCCGCCTGCCCGAGGGAATTCGACCTCGAACTGCCTGGTTTGGGTTCCTCCTCGCAAAGTCGTTCCTGTTGCTGGCGATTGCCGCGCTTGCGTCCTGGTCTGTGGTGCACTGGATCTCCGGTTGGATGGTGAGTTCGGGCTATCCCCTTACGGACGAGCTGTCGATCTGGGTCTTTCTGCCGCTGGCGATCGCCGCCCTGTCGTGGTCGGTCCGCGATCAGCAGAGGCGTTGCCGCACTTGCTTGCGCGGCCTGGAGTTGCCGGTCGATATCGGAAGACCCGGTTCAGTGTTGCTGAATTGGGCAGGGACAGAGATGGTCTGTTCTCAGGGACACGGTGTTCTATACCTGCCAGATTCGCCGGCGAATTCGCTGGAACGCGATCGCTGGAGCAACCTGGACGAATCCTGGTCGAACTTATTCCGCGCCGGATAGTGCCTATCTTTCCAGTTTCTCAACCAGGAGCTATCGTGCGCTTGCGGTCATCTGTTCCTCATGATTAGCCGTTTCCCCAGGTTTGAAAGTGAGGAGCCTATGAACTGCACGGGAAAGGTCGGTGACGCTGAATGGCTTCTCCAGAAACGAGTTCCCTTCCTGCAAGAACTCGCGGCAGGCAACGCTGTCCTCGGCGTAGCCTGACGTAAACAGAATCCGTACGCCTGGGAATCGTGCCGCCAGTTGCTTGGCCATCTTGAGTCCGCCCATGCCCGGCATGACGAGGTCAGTCATGATCAGATCGATCATGCCTCGTTTCTCTTCACACAGTTCCAGCGCCGCCTCCCCGCTGTCGGCCTCAAGAAGGTTGTAGCCCATTTGATGCAAACAATCGCGCACATTGCCCCGTATCGCAGAGTCATCTTCCACGACGAGGATCGTCTGGCCGATTACGTGGCCCGTCGTGTCTACCCGCTGTGATGGTTTGTCGATCGGCGAACCAGTGGTGCGGAAATATAATTCGAATCGCGTGCCCTGCCCGGCTCGCTGTAGACCCAGATATAACCGCCGCTCTGCTTCACGATTCCGTACACAATCGACAATCCCAGTCCCGTGCCCTTGCCAACCTCCTTAGTCGTGAAGAAGGGATCAAAAACACGCGGCAGGTCCGCCTTGGAAATGCCTGTACCAGTATCGGAGACCGCCAGCATGACGTAGCGTCCGGGCTGAACTGGGGGATGGGTCTCCGCATAGGCAGCATCCAGTTCGATATCCGCCGTCTCAATCTCGAGGGTTCCGCCATTCGGCATCGCATCGCGCGCATTCACCGCCAGGTTCATGACAACCTGGCCAAGTTGATCGGGATCCAGCTTCGTATTCCCCAGGTCGTCGGCCATCTTGGTCACCAGCCGAATGTCCTCTCCGATGATGCGGCGCAGCAGGTGCGATGTGTCGCTGACGATCGCATTGATATTGACCACCCGCATCTCCATCATCTGCCGCCGGCTGAAGGCCAACATCTGTTTGGTCAGCGCCGCCGCCCGGTCGGAGGCAATCGAGACCTGCAAGAGCGGTTTGCTTAAGGGGCTGTCGGGAGTGACCCGACTCAACATCATTTCTGTCGCGAGTTTGATCACCACGAGAATGTTGTTGAAGTCGTGAGCCACACCTCCTGCCAGGCGGCCAACGGCCTCCAGTTTCTGTACCGCACGGATTTGCTGTTCCAGCGCGCTCTGTTCCGTGAGGTCCTCGATGTAGGCTTCCACCTGCTGGGCAGCGCCGTCCCCGCTGGGTGTCAGGTAGGCCGTCACACGCGCGCGGAGTTCGCTGCCATCTTTCCGCCGCAGGTTGACCTCTTGCGCTAGCAGCCGACCGTCCCGCCGCAATAAATCCACGAGTTCGCGCCGATTTCGTTCAGAGGCGTGCATGTCTTTGGAGAGCGACATCCTTAGCAATTCCGTCTCGGAATACCCCAACATCTGGCAAAATGCAGGATTGACCCCCTCAAAACAATCTCCTGCCAGCGACGAGTGGAAAATGCCGAACGGAGCACGATTCACCAGCGAGTGCAACGTGGCCTTTGACTCGCGCAACGCCTCTTCCGCCTCCAGCCTCTGCGTCACATCGGTTGCTAGGACCAGTTCCTGGACGCACCCTTCCTCCTCGAATCGCAATACCGTAGCTTCGGCACTGAATATGGACCCATCTTTGCAGCATTGACGCCACACGCCGGCATGATTAAATCCCACGTGCCGGCCTTGCAGCTCGAGCACAAGTTTCGCAGCGTCGACGTCCGGCCGGATATCGGGAACACCTAATTTCAGAAATTCGTCACGCGTGTATCCGAACTTTTCGGCGGCAGCTTGATTGAGTTCCAGTAAGCGCAGGCTCGCACAGTCGTAAACATAAGTGGGTAGAGGATTACCCTCGAACATCAGCCGAAAGCGCTCGTCAGTGTCACGGACCGTCGCTGCTTGCGCCTGCAGTTCAGCGTCAACCCGTGCGAGTTCGTCCCTACCCAATTGATTGCTGCGCCAGGTTGCAATCGCAAATGGGACGGAGCTGCAAATTGCCACTGCCATCAGGAGCAGACTGCCTCGAAGAACTTCGTTCCAGGGCTGCACGTGCGGACCGCGAGCGAGGCGCTCACTGGCGGCAAACGCGAGAATCGCCGCTGCAGTAAATATCATCGCGGCGACGAGCGGCCACCTGCTGAAATAAGCACGTTGCAAATTGGTTCGGTGGAATCGATCGGCACAACTCAGGCCAGTTTGCAAAGTTTTACCGCCTCCTGGGTCCTGACTCCGGACCCACTCCATCCAAAGAAGACAGGCCGGCGCGGCCTCGGACTCATCGGCAAACGCAACTTAGCATCGATGAGTGACCAGTTGCGGTGACCAGGTGCACAGTTGGATGTGATGTTGGCCTTGGGGTTGGGTTGCGAATGAGCGATGTGTCCAAAATATGGACTCGAACATTCACCCGCCGTTGCACTCAAAACAGTTTCGAAAACATTCCGGTGCGACGCCGTCGTTACCGACGGTAGGCGACCTGACGAGAAGGAGTGTAACGGTTTCGTCGCAGCAGCCAGACAATTAGCGCAACCACAATGATTACCGGCAGCAACGGAATGATGATCAGTCCCAGAAAGATCGCGGCCCCGGATTGGCTGACAGTCTGGCCTTTGACTACGGCGTTGGGATGGCGGAACAGACCTTGACCAATTGCTATTGCGTCACCGCCGACGCTGGCGTCTTCGCCGAGTTTGACTCCCCCGCCCACCGAGACCACATCTCCGCTCGCGGCGCCGTCCACCACAATGTTGCCGAAGACGGCAACCGCGTCGCCGCAGGAGCCGGCCACTCGGATCGAGCAGAACATACAGACGAGATCCCCGGCGCGATCATCCGCATTTACATCGATGTTCTGAAAGAATTGCACCCGATCCCCGCCATCACTGGCGAAAGCGACTGTGGGCGCGACCGTGACCAGAAACAGAGCGAACGCGAAGATCACGTGGGTACGTATCGTCATTGGGATTCACACTCCTGCCATTCCATTACGTGAATGGATTGATGAGATATACGCGCGATTCTCGATTACTGTTCCTCAATTGCGTTGAGGGAAACCGAAGTGTTATCTGGCTCTTTCGTGCCATATCAGACTTAAACGTCGGCCGGATCGGTCACCAACTGGGCCAAAATGCGCCCTAAACTAATGCAAACATTATAAGAGGGCGTAACTATCGGGAAAAACTTCGCACCATCGCTTTGTAACGAAATCCAAGCTGGCGAATCAAAACGAATACAAAAGTAAGGGCTAGATCGTATGCGTAGGCGAATTGCCCGGGAGCCGTAAATGTTTACCAAGAAGTACCCTGTGGTCCCCTCGTCGGAGATCACCCCAAAAGGCCTGTATATGAACCGACGGCACTTCCTTGCAGGTGCCGGAGCGTTGGCGGGCGCTGCTCTGGCCGCAGGTAAGCTGGGCAACATAGTAGCGCCCTCCGAAACGGTGATCGCGAACACGAAACTGGACTACAGCAAGAGTTCGTTCAGCACCACGGAAAAGGAAACCCCGCTCAACGACATCACGCACTACAACAATTATTACGAGTTCAGTACCGACAAGTATGAGCCCGCCGATCTGGCCAAGAACTTCAATCCGCGCCCGTGGTCGGTAAAGGTCGAGGGACTGGTCAACAAGCCG
Source organism: uncultured Acidobacteriaceae bacterium (assembly GCA_963696575.1). Lineage (GTDB taxonomy): Bacteria > Acidobacteriota > Terriglobia > Terriglobales > Acidobacteriaceae > DASRAA01. The sequence goes on along the minus strand of CAVOKT010000002.1, from coordinate 244,093 downwards.
AAGACGTTTGACATCGATACGTTGATGAAGACGCACCTCGAGGAACGCATTTATCGCATGCGCTGCGTCGAGGGATGGTCGATGGTAATTCCCTGGATTGGTTTCCCGTTAAGCGCGGTGCTGAACCAGGTCGAGCCGAATGCCAAGGCCAAGTTCGTGGAATTCACCGTCGCTCGACGATCCCAAGCGGTTTCCGGGACAGCAGCGAAGCGTGCTCGACTGGCCTTACGTCGAGGGTCTGCGGATGGACGAAGCCATGCACCCACTGACGATCCTTGCGGTCGGCCTGTATGGCGAGACTCTTCCCAATCAGGACGGCGCGCCGATTCGGCTGGTTGTCCCATGGAAATATGGCTTCAAAGGAATCAAGGCGATCGTCAAGATCAAGCTGGTGGAGAAGCAACCGGTTTCGGCTTGGACGAAAGCTGCGCCCAACGAGTATGGGTTTTACTCCAACGTCAATCCCAATGTCGATCACCCGCGCTGGAGCCAGGCGAAAGAACGGCGCATTGGCGAGTTCCTCAAGCGTCCCACGCTGATGTACAACGGCTACGGCGATCAGGTTGCTTCCATGTATAACGGAATGGACCTGAAGAAGAACTTCTGAAAACCAATTCGGTGAAGACGAAATATCTCAAGCCGATCCTGTTCCTGGCCTGCCTGATTCCCCTGGGCCGGCTGGGCTGGAAGGCCTACAACTCGGCGCTGGGCGCCAACCCCATTCAGGTCATCACTTGGTCGACGGGCACGTGGACGCTCACGTTCCTGATGGTCACGCTTTCCGTCACGCCCATTCGCCAGCTCACGAAACAGTATTGGCTCATTCAATACCGGCGGATGTTAGGGTTGTTTGCGTTTTTCTACGGCTGCCTGCACTTCCTCACCTACATCTGGCTCGATCAGTTCTTTGATCTGCACAGCATGGCGAAGGACATCGTAAAACGGCCTTTCATTACCGTCGGCTTTACCGCTTTCGTCCTGATGATTCCCCTGGCGCTGACTTCGAATCAACGCGCCATCCGGTGGCTGGGTAAGCGCTGGCAAAAACTTCACCTGCTGATTTACGCCACCGCCATCCTCGGCGTCGTGCATTACATCTGGCTGGTGAAGAAAGACGTTCGCGTACCTCTTATCTATGCGGCCATACTCACAGCTCTCCTGCTCTACCGGGTGGTTGTCGGAGTGTTACAGCGCAAACCATTGCAACCATCGGTGGACGAGTCGCTCGCCCACGCCGATCGCAACACCGTGGCCGGCGATTAGGACGCAGTTCCCCTAACAGGAAAACGATTTGCGATATCATCGACATGCTCCGCACGAGTGCTCGCGCGAGCGCCTTCGTCATGGATGAGCGCAGTTTCCAAAATCTGCTGCGACGCACCATAGCAATACCAGTGGCTCTGCTGGTATTGCTTGTAGTCGTCCTGGGAGTCGAGATCCTTACTCTGACCGGGTCTCTACACCGCGTCGACCATGCCGACCTGGTGATCACCAACGCCCGCCAGTCCATGCGTTACATGGTTGACATGGAGTCCAGTGCCCGGGGCTTCGAACTGACGGGCGATGAAAGGTTCCTTGACCTCTTTCGCAGGTCCAAGTCGCTCCTCCCCGCAAGCATCGATGCCCTGGCCGAACTGACCGCCGACAACCCCGCGCAACAGGCCCGCGTTCACGAAATTCGCTCTTTAGACCAACATTGGATCGACTGGGCCGAAAGCGAGACTAACTCCTACGCCAGGAAGAAACCCACGGACGACGAGTTGCTGCAAGGTGACGCGCTGATGGAGAAGATCCGCAACCAGCAGCGGGAGATCGTCGCGGAAGAAGAGCAGCTGCTTCATTTGCGCACCCGCCGGGCCACTTACTTGAGCCGGGTGGTTCTCTTTACCGCGGTCGGACTGTCCGTTATGGTTGCGGGCCTGTTATTCACCTTGACGCGGCGGGAATTGCGGCAGCTCTCCGACACCTACGAAAAACACTTGCACGCGGAAGCGGAAAAAAGCCGGCAATTGGCCGAAAGCCGCGAGCGGTTCCAGATCACCCTCAATAGTCTGGGCGATGCGGTGATCGCTACGGACGCCACCGGCAAGATTACTTACATCAACCCGGCGGCCCAGCAACTGACCGGCTGGAACGACTACATGGAAGCCAAAGGCCGCTCCCTGGGTGAGGTGGCGCGATTCATCGATGAGCGAACGCGCTACGAGTTGACCGATCCGGTCGAGATTGTGCGCCGCGCGGAAAAGGTGGTCGGCTCTAACCAACCACGTTGTCCTGCTCGGCCGTTCGGGCAGACGAGTACCCGATTGAGATGAACGGCGCTCCTATCTTGAACGATCGATGCCAGCTAATGGGAGTCGTGCTGGTTTTTCGTGACGTCACTCAGCGCCGCCAGACCGAGCAGACACTTCGCGCCAGCGATCGGCTGACCCAGGTGGGACGCCTCGCCGCCACCATCGCTCATGAGATCCGCAATCCTCTCGACACCGTCTCCAACCTGATTTTTCTATTGCGGCACGAAACCTACCCGAATCCCGAAACCAACCACTATCTCGACCTGGCCGGCGAGGAATTGGCGCGCATCACCCAGATCACTGGTCAATTGCTGACCTTTCACCGCGAGGCCCAGTCTCCCGTCCAAGTGGACCTCAGCAAAGTGCTGGAAAGCGTGCTCACTCTCTATGCCCCCCAAATCTACATGTCGGGCATAACTGTCACTTCGACGATTCGATACGCTTCGGCCCGTGCGCGGTTTTCCCGGCGAATTGCGGCAGGTCTTCGCCAACCTCGTCGTCAATGCCATCCACAGCATGCCCGACGGAGGCAAAATTGTCCTGCATGTCTATGAATCGAGCCTGACCTCGGACGCCGAGCGCAAGGGAGTACGGGTGACCGTGCTCGACAATGGCACGGGCATCCCGCTCGGGAGTGCGCAAGAACCTGTTCGCGCCGTTCTACACCACCAAGGGCGAAGGCTGGCACCGGACTTGGTTTGTGGGTGACGCGCGGAATCATCGAGAAACACGAAGGTACCATCCACTTCATCAGCAGCGTGCGGCCAGGCAGGAGCGGCACAGCGTTTTCCGTCTTTCTTCCCTTTGAACAGATTCTCGGCAAACTGGATCTGCCCAAGGTGGCAACTACCGCATAACAGATTCCGATCGCAACAAAAAGCCGGGCGCTATGGCCCGGCGATTCTTTCAGCAACGCACCGACTCTACTGGATGTCGAAGTTTTCCTGGTGCAGCATCGGATCGCTCTTGACCAGGACCGTCTTTCCCGTCAGGTCTTCCATCTCCGTGATCAGCTTGCCATTGCCGGCCTTCAGGGCCTTGGCGACCTCCGGGTTGCACACGCAGAGTGATGTCAGTGCGGTCATGCTCCTGAATCATCTTGCGCATCTCGATGTAGATCTCGTTGCAGACGGTCGTGACCGACTTCACGAAACCCGCGCCGACGCAATACGGGCAAGCCTCGCCCAGCGTGCGCTCCAGCGACTGCTTGACCCGCTTGCGGGTAATCGCCACCAGTCCGAAATCGTTGAACTGCAGCACCTTCGACGGCGCGCGGTCGGAGCGCAGCGCCTCTTCCAGCGCCTGCATCACCTTCTGCCGGTTCTTGCGCTCATCCATGTCGATGAAGTCGATCACGATGATGCCGCCCAGATCGCGCAGACGGATCTGCCGCACGATCTCCTTCATGGCGTCCACGTTGGTCTTGACGATGGTGTCTTCCAGCCGCTGCGTCTTGCCGACGTATTTGCCGGTATTGATGTCGATGGCCACCAGCGCCTCGGTCTGGTTGATCACGATCGATCCGCCGCTCTTCAGCCACACCTTCGACTTCAGCGCATTGTTGATCTCGTCCTGAATGCCGAAGTGCTCATAGAGCGGCGTCGTCTTCGTGTACAGCTTGATGCGCCTCACCAGCGATGGCTGGAAGCGCTGCGCGAACCGCACCACCCGCTCGTACTCGTCCTCCGTGTCCACCCAGATCTGCGAGAAATCGGCATTCACCTGGTCGCGCAGCACCCGCTCCACCAGGTTCAGGTCGTGATAGATCAGCGCCGGCGACTTGCTGGTATCGGCGCGGTTCTTGATCTCCGCCCACAAGTGCTTCAGGAAGCGAATGTCGGCGCGCAAGCTCGTCTTCCTTGATGTTGGCCGCAGCCGTCCGCACGATGAACCCGCCCAGCCCGTTCTCGCGCTCGCTGGTGACGATGCGCTTCAGCCGCTGGCGCTCTTCCTCGGAGTTGATCTTGCGCGACACTCCGACGTGGTTCACCGTCGGCATATACACCAGGAACCGGCCCGGCAGCGCGATGTGACTGGTGATTCGCGCGCCCTTCTTGCCGATCGGCTCCTTGGCGATCTGGACCAGGATCTCCTGACCTTCCTTCAACAGGTCGGAGATCAGCGGCTGCGGGCGATGCGACTGCGGGCCAGAACGGACATTGTTGCGGCGTCCTCCGCCTCGGCGACTGCGCTGATCGTTGCGGCGATCGAATCCCTGGCGTTCGCGGCTGACGTTGCTGATAGCCAGCCGTCGGCGCCGCAGCCCGCAGTTCGGCGCGGCCGTTTCTCTTCTTCGCCCGCCTCCCTCTTCCTCCTCGCTCTTCTTCGGCGCCAGCCGGCGAAACGGGTCTCGCCTCGTTCTTCGGCGGCAACCACCTCGTCTTCATCGACGTCAGCCACCTTGGGAATCCACCGGTCGGAGTAGCCATTGTCGTTGTCGAGCGTCTCTTCCTCCATTTCGAGTTCCAGATCGCCGGCAACTTCGCTCAGCGCCTCGATGTTCTCCGGCATGGGATGGAATTCCATCTCATCGTCTTCCAGCGTCTCGTGCTCCAGCGTGCGGCCCTCAGGGGCCTCGGAAGGGGCGCTGTGTTGCTGGAATCCTCGGGTGAACCTGCGACGACGTTGGGAATCCTGGTGCGTCATCTTCTTCCTCGGATCTCGTCAGCCACGGCTTCGACCGTGCCGTATTCCGCAGCTTCGACCCGGCGCAGTCGATGCTGCGGAGTCGTCGGCCTCGCTTCCGTCGCAGAACTCGTCTTGCGCCCGGCTGGTCCGGCACTTCGATCGGCTGGACTTCAGGATCGGACGACCACGATCGCCGGTGGATGTTCCGTCTGCGTCCTCCTGGGGCATCGAGTCGTCTGCACGCCTCTGCAGCGACATCGGCGCGTTGTTGGTCGGGAGCGTGTCGACTACTTCCTCGGTCTCTGCGAAAACCACTTCTCCGTGGGAGGCTTCCGGCTGCTGAGGTGACGAAATCTTGCGACCGGCGCGGCATAGACGTTTTCCGCCGGCGCGCGTCGTCGCTCGTTCTTCAGCTAACCTCCACTGCTGCGACCGATGGCTGCTGTGGCAGATTGCGGTACTTCGAGATCGACTCTCCCGGCAGCACCATCGGCGTGTATCCCGGAGGCGGACCGTACTTCGGTACGCGAACGCGTTTCGCTTTCGAGGCTGGGCCGATATCGACACGCGCTTCGTAGCGCGCATCCGATCGCGCTCGGGACGCTGACTCCGCCGGCGCTTCCGCAACTGGCTCGGCCGCTTCGGCAGCCTGTTCATCCGGCCTGGCCGCTTCGACCTTCGGCTCCGTGCGCTCAGGACGTTCGTCGCGACCGCCGCGGCGTCCTCCCCGGCGACGCCGGCCACGCCAACGGCGGGCGCCTTCGCCAGACTTCTGGTCGCCGGCACGGTGGCCGAACTTTCTTCGATTCGCTCTCGTCATCCGTCTCGCCGGGGGCGACGCCTTCCACAGCCGCCAGGAATTCGGCCTCTTCGTCCGCAGGCGGTTCAGCGACTGACGTCTGAGACGCAGGCGTTCGGCGACGACTGGGTCATGTTGACGGTGGTTGGGGAGCCGGAATTTCGCCGAACTCTTCCGAGTCCTCCTCGTCAGTCAGTTCGAGAAAGTCGGAAACGTAGAGGAAGGCATCGCGCTCCAGACCGATATCGACGAATGCCGACTGCATTCCCGGAAGCACGCGGGTCACTCGGCCTTTGTAGATGGATCCTGCGAGGGTGTATTCGTTTTCCCGCTCGAAAAATACTTCGGCGAGTTGATCGTCTTCCACCAGCGCCACTTTGGTTTCGTGGGGTGTGGACGAGACATAAAGTTCTTTGTTCATGGACGCTCCGGTGGACCGGCGCGCGCGCTCAGGAAGCGGACAAGAAGGTAATCAACGGTGTCATCAGGCCGCAAACACACCCGGGCACATCGCCCGGATTGCGCCCAGCCTGATGTTGGTTACAGCAATGTTTTGGAATCGTCTGCACCGTTATTGGCAAGCCGTCGGAAGTTTGTGACCACACCTTCCGACCGCGGAAGGGGTCGTTACCCGCCTCTATCGACTTCCTTGCAATCCTGTCCGGCCCATTTCAACCTGCGGCCGACACGTGCCCTCGTACGTGAGGGCGCTCGTAATCTTTTTGTCACCCTTCGAAGGCCCGTGCTGCTTCTTCGACTGCCTTCCCGGCGAGTGAACCCGGTGTTTGCCGACTTCGCGTCCCGACTGGCGCGACTTCTCCTGGTCAGCAAAAACTCGATTAGTTACTTAGTTCACAAACCGGCGCATGCGGACGTTCATCACGATCCCCAGCGCCAGAAACATGAACAGTACCGACGATCCCCCGTAACTCATTAACGGCAAGGGGATACCCGTGACCGGCATGAATCCTACCACCATGCCCACGTTGACCAGGATGTGGAACGCCAAAACCGCCACCACACCCATCACAACGAAGGCACCGGCCCGGTCAGGGGCCGTCTGAGCGTTCTGAATCAGACGCATCAGCACGATAAAGTATAGCAGCAGTAGGCCCATAGCGCCGATGAATCCATGTTCCTCGGCAAACGCGGCAAAAATGAAGTCCGTATGCGGCACCGGAAGGAACTGACCCTGGGTCTGGCTGCCCTGTGCCGTTCCCTTGCCAAAAATCCCTCCCGATCCCACCGCCACCAGGGACTGTATCAACTGGTAACCCTTATGCTGCGGGATCGGCCTCCGGCTCGATAAACGTCGTCAGTCGGTCCCGCTGGTAGGGCTTCAGCACGTGCCATCCCACCGGCGCCAACAGCGCCGCGATCAACACAATCACCAGCGCATGTTTCGCCTTCATACCGCCCAGAAACAAGCCCCATGATGGCAATCGGCAGGTAGGTCAGGGCCGTTCCCAGGTCGGGCTGCGCCAGCACCATCAGCATCGGAATGCCCACCAGCGCTCCGGCCTTCACGATGTCCTGCGCATCACAGTCGCCCTTGTTGTCGGCGAAATATTTGGCCATCGCCAGAATCAGCACCAGCTTCACCCACTCCGACGGCTGGAAGTGAAACGATCCCAGTCTTCACCCAGCGCCGCGCGCCCAGGTACTTCTTCCCGAAAACCTCCACCGCCAGCAGCGACGCGATTGACACCACGTAGAACACCGGCACGCGCTCAATCAACGCCTGGTAGCTGACGATGCTCATGGCAAACATCAGGGCCACCCCGCCCAGCACCCAGTAAATCTGCTTGATGTGAACGCCCATGAACTTGGTGTTGAGCGTCGCACTGTAAATCTCCACCACGCCGAGCGCGCAGATCAGCAGCACCAGCGCCAGCAGCACCCAGTCGAAATCCCGATAGGAGACGTAGCGGCTCACGGCTGGCCTCTCGCGAATCGCGGCGGCGGCGGGTGCGATCGCGGGCTTTGCCGCCGGTTTCTTCGTGCTTGGCTGATCCGAGGGCTCGCCTGCGGCGCAGTCCTGCTTCAGCGCCGGCTGCGTGGGCTGTGCTGCGGCGTCGTCTCCGCCTCCGGATGCGCCATCTCGGTGTGCGATTCCGTCGCCTCCAGCGTCGACTGCGGCAGCGGAGCATCGCTCTGTGAGACGCCCGGAGCCGCAGCCACCGGCTTCGTCTTGCCATCCAGCGGCACGGTGAAGTGTCCGCCCTGCAACTTGTTGTCGCCGGGCTTGGCATCGCCGTCGTGCCAGACCGCCGCCACTTCAGCCTGATTCGCGGATGCGGCGTAGCCTTCGCCACCTGCGTCTGGCGGTTGCGCTGCTTTTCCACGTACGCCTTGATGACCTTGGTCGCCACGCGCGCAGCCAACGCTCCGTGCTCGCCGCCTTCAAACAGCACCGCAACCACCAATCTCCGGATTGCGCCGCGGCGTCACGCCCACGAACCAGCCGTTGTCCTTGAACTTGCTCTTCTCGCTGGCGGCCATCTTCTTCTTCAGCTCGTTGGAGACCGTCTGCGCGCTTCCCGTCTTGCCGGCGAAGTCGATGCCCGGCAGGTGCGCGCTGGCCGCGGTTCCTATCGGCGAAACCACCTGCGCCATTGCATCGGTGATGGTCACCCAGTTCTTTTCGTCAATGGGAATCTTGGTTTCGTCGTTGTAGTTGGCGACCTGCTTGAATTCGGGCGGAAACTGCTCGGGAAACGCAACGTGCGGCCGCCGCAGCGATCCGTCCGTCGTAATCGCGCCAATCGCGCGCGCCAATTGAATCGGAGTTGTCGCCACCGCTCCCTGCCCGATGCCCACCGAAATGGTTTCGCCGGCATACCATTTCTGCTTGTAGTTCTTGATCTTCCACTCTTCCGACGGCATCACGCCCGAGACTTCTTGCGGCAGATCGACTCCCGTCTTCTGTCCCAGTCCCAGCATGGTGGCGTATTTGGCGATGCGACTGATGCCCAGCTTCTCCGCCAGCGTGTAGAAATAAGAATCGCACGACTGGTAGATCGCTTTGCTGATGTTCACGCTGCCGTGACTGCCGTGAGTGGCCGCGATCCAGCACTTGAAGAAGCGCCCATAAAAGCTCTTGCCGCCGCCGCAATTCACCACCAGGTCCTGCGCAATCCCTTCCTGCATTCCCGCCGTCGCCATGATGATCTTGAACACCGAACCCGGCGCCAACTGCGCCTGGATGGCCTTGTTCAGCAGCGGCTTTCCGGGATCGGTGATCAGCCGGTTCCACTCGTCACGGCTGACGCGCACCGCAAATTCATTGGGATCGAAGGCCGGCCGGCTCACCATTGCCAGAATTTCCCCCGTGCGCGGATCCATCGCCACGATCGCTCCCGGCTTGCCTTCCAGCGCCTGTTCGGCCGCGATCTGCAGATCGAGATCGATCGTGAGCTTGAGCTGCTTGCCCGGAACCGCCGGCACGTCGCTGAGCGTGCCGACTTCCTTGCCTCGGCTATTGACCAGCACCTGCCGCGAGCCGTTCTTGCCCATCAAAATATCGTTGTAGTACTGCTCCACGCCCGACATGCCCACGACGTCGCCCGGGTTGTAGAGCTCCCATTGCGGCTGGGTCAGCATTTCTTCGCTCACCTGGCCGACATAACCGATTACGTGCGCCATGAATCCACCCTTGGGATACAGGCGGCGATGCACGGTGATGATGTCGAGTTCCGGCAGGTCGGCGCGATGCGATTCGATGAACGCAAGTTCGTCGGGCGTGATGTCGTCTTTCAGAAACAGCGGCTGGTAGCCCGGAACCGCCGCCATGCGCTTCAGGCGCGCCCGCAGTTCGTCCGGAGGAATGTGCAGTCCATCGGCAATCTTGTCGGCATCGGCATCGAGATTGCGGTTCTGGTCGCGCAGCAACAGCACGGAGAACGACGGGTAGTTGTCGACGATGATGCGGCCTTCGCGGTCCAGCAGCTTACCGCGCGGCGCCAGGATGGGAACTTGCTTGATGCGGTTCTGCTCGGCCAGCGAGCTGTAGTAATCGCTGCGCGCGACCTGCAGTCTCCACAGTCCGAACGCCAGCAACAGGAAAATCGCCAGCAGCACGTATTGCACTGCCGTGAACCGGAATGGAGAAACCTTTTCCTCGCGACCAAACATCGATAACTACATCTCTCCAACAAGGGGCCATTAACAGTTGCGCGACTCTGCAACCGAATCCTGCTCTCGACTCTTCCCGCGCACTCACACCAGCGCATCTGCGCGGAGGCGCACACAAAAGCCTGATTGTCTTTCGGCAACACTCACGCAGTTGGAGGAAAGGCGCAAGTCCTGCCTCTATTCTAATCCGAGTCGCCGGTTGGGCGGAGGTTTAAAAAATCCCTGTAACTCCTGCCGGTTCAGTGTCATGGGAGGTCTTCCAAGAGGCCGCTATTGTCTGCGATTGCGAGGACACGCCGGCGCTCATCGCTGCTTGAAGCGGTCGAAGACGTTGAAGACAAAAACTCCCACAACGGCGTTCGCCAGGGCGGAAATCGCAACGTGGCTCCAGCTCCACTGCAGCGATTGCCGCAGCAGCCCATGTCCCACTCCGTAGTACAGCGCCTCGTGCAGGACAAAGAACGCGTAGATGATCAGGAAACGCGACCCGGGATTCTCGATGTCGATCTTCACCCCGAGCGACGATGCCAGGTATCCAATGATGGTGTCGGTGATGCCGTACATCCCGATCGGATGTGCCGGGCCGCCCAGGACATCCTGCATGAGGCCGATGATCGCGCCGGTCACACATCCGGTGACCGGGTTGCGCCTCGCTACGGCAAAAAAGATCACCACCATCATGGGCAGGTCAATGATCGGCAGCCAGCGTATCTTCGTCGGCAGAAACGCCTGGATGAAAATCGCCGCCAGCGGAATCAGGACGACCACGAGCCAGTTGAACTCGTAAACGGCTACCTGTTCCCGCGAGGTGAAGCTTCCACGAAATGGCATCGATCGCGAACTCATTGCGGTGGCTTCTCGCCCGTGTTGGGAGGAGTTGTCGGCTTCGGATTGGTGGTTTGCTGAGTTGTCGCCGGCGGCTTGCGTACGGGCTTAACCGTGTTCGTGTCAGTGGCAGTGTTGGGTTTGGCGGCGTTGGCCGAGCCTCCATTGGCCGGTCTGGTCGCGAGCGTCTGGGCCGCCTTCGGCACGCCAGAACCTGCAGCAGCGTTGGGTTTCGCAATACCAGCGGGGCCGCCCGCGTTTGGCGAGTTTGCATTCGGAGGAGTAACCGGCTTCGTGGTTGTTGCGGCTCCCGGGACACCAGGCTGCGCGGGATTGCCAGTGCCAGATGCAGCCCCGGCCGCGTTTCCCGCCGCGTCAACACCTTGTGCGGCAGGCACTCCAGGCAATCGCTCGCTGAGAATGTCGGACGCGCGAATCGGTCCCAGGTCTTTGGCGTCGGGCAGCTTGTCCTGGATCTTGGTTACGACCAACACCTCTTCCAAGCGGTCAAGTCGCGCCGATGGAATCACTCGAATATTCAGGAACAAATCTTTTCCGGGCTCTACGGAAGCCACCTTTCCGATCGGAAGTCCCTTCGGAAAAATACGGTCACCGCCGCTGGTAACGACTTCCTCTCCCGGCTTCACTGGCTCATCGCTCATGATGTACTGCAGCGTGGTGGTGCCGTTGGGGGCGCCCTTCAGGATTCCCTGGAGCCGCAGCGCTTTCAGCGCAGCACCAACGCCGCTCAATTGATCGTTGATGGGCAACACCTGCGCCGACCCAGGAAACACTTGCACAATTTTTCCCACGACACCGGTTGGAGTGATCACCGCCATATCGGCCTTGATGCCGTCACTTGATCCCTTGTCGATATACAGCACGCGCGACTGCTCGCTGCCGCTGGTGCCGATGACCTGCGCTGCCACCGTGTTCTCTACGTATTGTTCTTTGAATGCGAGCAGGGTCTGAATGCGTCGCGCCATGGTAGCGTCTTCGTTCAGCCGGGCCTGCTCCAACTTCATGCGTTCGATTTCGGCACGTAATTCCTGGTTTTCCTGGTCCACGTGTCGCAGGTTAATGTAGCCATTCCACTTGTCTTGTGCCCATTTCTGGGTATGCACAACCGCTTTCTCGAAGGGCGTGACGGAGGCCGTAGCCCATACACGGATCAGCCGGGTTTCGCCCTCCGCAGCCGGACGGCGCACCTGCATGGCGAGCGCGATAATCTGGGCGAACAGAATCGCCGCCAGGACGATCAGGTTCTTATAGCGGCCGAGCAGGGTATCCATAATGTTGTCGACATCGCCGAGACGAAATCACGTACGGGACGAACGGCGCGCCATAAGAGCAATGGGAAGGCCCACAAAAAACATGTGCGAAAAAAGTTGGTCGGCAAGTTCCATTCCCGCCATCGGAGTCTTTCTCGCCGCCACTGCCGACAACGGCACCACGATGTAATGCATGACCAGATACACGCAGATTCCGAATGCCGGCCCGGCAATCCAGGGTTTCTGCCACAACAACGGAATTACCCGACTGGCAAAATAAAAAACCGTCGCTGCTCCAATTGCGACCGTGAAATGACAAACCACGCCGAGCAATACAGTAGCCATGCCTCCGCTAAATGCTTTGGCGCCGAGAAGACCGCTGGCAATGTGTTGAAAGAGACGAGCCGGCGTGACTCCAGAAGCCCAACCGTAATAGACCACCGCATCGAGCCCATCCAGCCCCCCGGCAATCACGCCACCCACAAGAATTGTTTCAAGCGCCTTGGGCCGTCCTTTGATAAAAGGCATTCCCGCAAACATCCTCAATAGAATGAGCTTCCGCGGCCGCTCTCGCCTAGTCGATCGAAATCTTGCGCAGCAGCTTGAAGTCGCTCAACATTTTTCCTGTGCCCAGCACCACGCTGCATAGCGGATCGTCGGCAATTGAAACCGGCAATCCGGTTTCCTCGCGAATTCGCTTGTCGAGATTCTTCAGCAACGCGCCACCACCGGTTAATACGATACCGCGATCGCTGATGTCAGCCGACAATTCCGGAGGCGTGCGTTCCAGCGCAACACGAATCGCGTTCATGATGGTCGAAACACATTCGCTCACGGCCTCGCGAATCTCGCCGTCATCAATCGTGATCGTCTTAGGCACGCCCTCGATCAGGTTGCGGCCCTTGATCTCCATCGTCAACGGCTTCTCCAGCGGATAAGCCGAGCCAATCTCCAGCTTGATCTGCTCTGCCGTGCGCTCGCCGATCAGCAGGTTGTACTTGCGCTTCATGAAATTCATGATGGCTTCGTCCATCTGATTCCCCGCCATGCGAACCGAGCGCGAATACACGATGCCGCTCAACGAAATCACCGCGATGTCCGTGGTGCCGCCGCCAATATCAACCACCATATTGCCGCTGGGCTCAGTGATCGGCAAACCCGCGCCAATGGCCGCCACCATCGCTTGCTCGACCAGGTGAACTTCGCTGGCTTTGGCGCGATAGGCGGAGTCCATGACCGCCCGCTTTTCTACCTGCGTGATCTCCGATGGCACGCCGATCACGATGCGCGGATGCACCAGCATCTTGCGGTTGTGCGCCTTCTGAATGAAGTAGTTCAACATTTTCTCGGTGACCTTGAAGTCAGCGATCACGCCATCCTTCATCGGCTTAATGGCGACAATATTTCCCGGCGTACGGCCAAGCATCTCCTTGGCCTCTTTGCCCACCGCTTCTACTTCACCCGTATTTTTATTGATGGCGACGATAGAGGGCTCGTTTACTACGATGCCCTTGCCGCGCGCATACACCAGGGTATTGGCCGTCCCCAGATCGATGGCCAGGTCGCTCGAGAACATGCTGAACAACGAGCGAATGTTGCCCACACGCGAGGGACGATTATGGAATCCGTTCGATGACATTACGACTGCTTCTTTCTATGAGGACTCTATTGATATGAATGTTCGTGCCACGGTCATTTCAATCTGCACACACGTACTCACAACCCGATGCCTTCATCCAGAAACATTGCTAAAGGATGACGAAAGTGTTGCACTCCAGTGTCTTGTCGTTCCGAGGATAGTGCCGGCAGGACCGGTCAGCTCGCATGCTCCGGACCGCTAAATCGTCACGACTGTTACGGCGCTTCGAGTGCGTCCGTTCCGCCCGTCAGTCGGGGGAGTGTTTCGCCTCAAACCGCAATTCTACGGGAAACCTCGGGTCGCTCCGTGTGAAAACAGAGTACCACTTGTGCCTAAAACATTGAAATAGCGGCTGGATGCTACTTTCGCCTCAGGATCACCGGCAAGACATCCGTCGCGCCATCGTATTGGAAGGAGCGCGGCTTTAGTTTGAAGGGGCACGGCTTTAGCCGTGCCGTACGAGCCTTTTATCTTTGCTTTTTATCGCTACCGCGGACTTTACTCCGCGGGAGTCCGCTTTTCGCGTGTACACAGATTCTGCCCGCGCGTCCCTCGTCACCGTCACTTCTATTCGTTCTTGTTACTATTTGGTCGCTCTCCAAAACCGATTCAGGAGCACCCGGCCTTGTCCAACATTCGGCTGTCCTCGCGCACTCTTATTTCCTTTCTTCTTCTCGCCCTCGGCGTTTCTTCCGCCGCCACCCAGAAACAAACCGTTCCGTTGAACTCCGGGTGGGAATTCCGCCAGCTCATCTCCGGCCCGACCGTCGAATCCGCAAACGCCGCCATAAAAGACGCCTCGAAGTGGCAGCCCGCCGTGGTTCCCGGAAGCGTGCATCTCGATCTGTTGCGCAACAAATTAATTCCCGATCCGTTCTACCGCGATAACGAAGCCAAACTGCAATGGATCGAGAACGCCGACTGGGAATATCGCACCACCGTGCAAGCATCGCCTGCGTTGCTCGCGCAGAAAAACGTTGACCTGGTGTTCGAAGGCCTCGATGCCTACGCAAAGGTTTATCTCAACGACAAGCTTGTCCTCACCGCCGACAACATGTTTCGCGAGTGGCGCGTCAACGTAAAGGCGGACCTCAAGCCGGGCGCAAATACCTTGCGCGTTGTCTTCCCATCACCGATCAAAGCGGCATCCGAGATTGCAAGCAACGATCCGTGGCGGGAACGCACCCATGTCGAGCCGAAAACCTACCTTCGTAAGGCCGCCTATGAATACGGATGGGACTGGGGACCGCGCTTCGTGACTAGCGGAATCTGGCGTCCCGCGCGCCTCGAAGCATGGGGCGAGGCGCGCATCTCCAATGTCCACATTCGTCAGCTCGACGTGAGTAGCGCAGTCGCTCATTTGCTTGCAGAAGTCGAGGTCACAGCCTCAGAATCCGGCAGCGCGACCATTTCAATCGATTACAGCGTTTCGGGAAAACACGCGGAAGCAACTCGTAACGTGCAGCTGCAACCGGGACTGAATCACGTTTCGCTGCCCATTGATATCAGCAGTCCGCAACTCTGGTTTCCCGCCGGCTATGGCGCCCAGCCGATCTACAAGTTCCAAGTGCAATTAAGAATGGGCAAGCAGATCGAGGACGAAGCCGCCGCCAAAACGGGCCTGCGTTCCATCGTGCTGCGTCGTGAGCCTGACCAGTGGGGACGCTCCTTCGAGTTCGTGGTCAACGGCATTCCGGTGTTCGGCAAAGGCGCCGACGTTATTCCATTCGATAGCTTCCCCACGCGCGTTACCACGCAGCAATACCGCCAAGTGCTGCAATCGGCGGTAGACGCCAACATGAACATGATCCGCCACTGGGGCGGAGGCTACTACGAAACCGACGAGTTCTATGACCTCTGCGACGAACTCGGCATCATGATCTGGCAGGACTTCATGTTCGGCAATGATTGGCAGCCCGGCACCTACGACTGGAAGATCAACGTCGCCAAAGAAGCGGAAGAGCAAGTTCGCCGCTTGCGCAACCATCCCAGCATCGTCATCTGGTGCGGCAACAATGAAACCGAAGTCGCGCTCGCCTGGAAAGATCGCGACAAATTGCCCTCCGAGGTCCGCTTCCAGATGTGGCAGGACTACGTGACCACTTTCAGCGGCATCCTGTCGGCAACCGTCAATCGCCTCGCGCCCGAGACGCCTTACTGGCCCAGCTCTCCCAGCTCCGACTACGAAGAGCTCTCCGACAAGTATCAGTCGGGAGACATGCACGACTGGTCGGTCTGGCACGGCCGCGTTCCCTTCACCGACTACGAAAAGCACAATCCGCGCTTCATGACCGAATACGGATTCCAGTCGTTCCCTGAAATGCGCACGGTGGAAACCTTCACCGTTCCCGAAGACCGCATCAACATCTTCACTCCGGTAATGCTGGCGCACCAGAAGAACGCGGCCGGCAACGCCATCATCCGCGACTACATGCTGCGCGACTATCCGCAGCCCAAAGACTTCGCCTCGTTCCTCTATGCCAGCCAGGTCTTGCAGGCCGAAGGCATCAAGATCGGAGCCGAACACCTGCGACGCAATCGTCCGCGCACCATGGGCTCGATCTACTGGCAACTCAACGACTGCTGGCCGGTCGCCTCGTGGTCGAGCCTCGACTACTACGGACGCTGGAAGGCGCTGCATTACTATGCTCGCCGCTTCTACGCGCCGGTGCTGGTGTCGCCTCACCAGGAAGAAGGCAACGTCGCGGTGTACATCGTCTCCGACAAGACTTCGCCAACCGTTGCAACCCTTCGTGTGCGCATCCTCGGCTTCGAGGGCGCGGTGCTGAGCGACAAGTCGCAGCCGGTGCAGATCGCCCCGCTCGCCAGCAAGGTTTACCTCACCATGCCGATGCTCGACATCACCAACCTGCCGAACTGCGATCTCGGCAAGATTTTCGCCGTTACCGACCTGCTGGTGGACAACAAAGTGATTTCGACCAACACGCTGTTCTTCGTGCCCAAGAAAGACATGCAACTTCCGGAAGCAAAGATCACCAGCGACCTGACAGCGACCAAGGCCGGTGAGCTCCTATGTCTTGCATCTGGCTTCGCCCGTGCTCGCGAAGAGCGTCTACGTCAGCTTCGGCAATCTCGACGCCAAGCCCGCCGACAACTACTTCGACCTGCTGCCCGGCCAGCCGATCGATCTGACTATCACCAGCGCGGCCTCGCTGGACGACTTGAAAGCGAATATGAAAGTGATCTCGTTGACCGACGCCTTCGCACCACACGAAGCCCAAGTCTCGGCTGGAAACTAACATCGATGGTGCCCCATCCTTTCGCCTGATTTTGGCGAAAGGGTGGGATCCAAAATACCTCCGCGACCCATTGCCCATTTGTCTTATCCGTATTAATCCGTGTAAATCTGCGGCTTCATTGGCTCTCTTGGCCGAGTTCTTCTCCGTGCCGTCCTTGTCCTCCTTGGTGAATTCAGCAACAAGAAACCGCAACAGGAATTTCTGGTTTGCTCTAGAATTGCGCCGGACACTCGTTTTACTTTTGAGGATTCGTCCAGCTTTTCCCAGGGAGGCCTCTTGTGACGCGCCATTCGTCTTACGTCTATTCCTTGTCAGCACTCGTTATCTGTTTCTCCACGCTCGCATCCGCCGACATCAAGATCAAGACCCGCAACACCGTGATGGGTCACTCGACCGAGAGCACGGTGTACATCAAGGGCCCTCGCGAACGTAATGAGATGAGCTTCGGAGGCCACAATGGCGCGGTTACCATCATGCAGTGCGACGAGAAACGCATGATCACCATCACCGGCAACCAGTGCTCGGTCATGCAATTGGGTGGCTCCGAATCATCGTGCCCCATCACCCCAAACATCCGGGCCATGGGACGCGGCAACCCCGAGGCTGAGCCCGCCCCACCGCGCAAGGGCGGAGTGGTCACGATTACCCGCAATTCCACCGACACCGGCGAGCGCCAGGACATGTTCGGCTACAAGGCCCGCCACATCAAGACCTCGATGGTCATGGAGTCCACGCCCGATGCCTGCAATCAGTCGCACATGAAAATGGAAACCGATGGCTGGTACGCCGATCTCTCTGCCGGATTTTCCTGTGGCGAAGATTCGTACCGCGCCATGGCCTGCGGAGGCCAAGCCGGCGGCAGAAGCGGATGCAGCGACCGCATCGTGATGAAGGGCAGCGGAGCTGGTGCACTCGGCTATCCGCTCAAACAAACTACCAGCATGACGTCCGAACACGGAACCTTCACCACCACCACCGAGGTTGTGGAGTTGACCAACGCAACCCTGGAAGCGCCGCTCTTTGATATGCCTCCTGGCTGCAAGGCCACCGACATGGCCGGCTTGATGGGCGGAGCGGCAGCCCGAACCGAAACGACCCATGAACCAACGACACCCGCGGCAGCGGCACCCACTCCTCCCACAAAGCCCGCCGCGGCGACTGTCGCCGCAGTCGCTCCTAAGGCCGCAGGTGTTGTTCGCATCGGAGTGGTGCAGATTAAGGACGCAAGTGGCGAAGGACTGCCCACCGACAATCTGCGGCTCAACCTTCTGGACGAAATCACCCGCCGCCAAATGGAAGCGGTTCCGCTGGTTGCCGACAAACCGCAGCAGATGTGGAGAGCGAAGCCACCGCGAAACAGTGTGACTACATCCTCTATACCGTCGCCAGCCAGGTGAAGGCGCCCGGAACCGGCGGCGTGTCGCCGGCGTCCCTTCCCAAGGGAGTCACACTTGATGCCTCGAAGTATCAGGCCTTAACCGATATGACACTCTACAAAGTTGGCAAGCCGCAGCCCGAGTTGAAAGATCTGCCGATAGCCGCCGATGGCGGTCAGTTCGGTGTCGACGCCGTGATGCTGACATTCACGCAAGTGTCCGACAAGGTTGCTCAACAGGTGGACGCCGACGCCCATCCGCAGGCCGCGGCCAAGACAAGCAAGACTCCGGCGAAGAAACCGGCAACCGCGGCTAAACCAAAGTAGGTCCGCGGGGACTGTCGTCACCGAGCCCCTCGATGGTCAGCGCTTCTGCGCCTTTCCTTCAATCTCCGCCAGCCGCGCCTTCACCATTTTCTTTAAGAGGGCCGCCGGGAAAGGCTTGTCCACCGGAAAGCGGACCGTTCCTTTAGAGATGGGATAGGCCTTGAGTTCCTCTTTGAACTTCTCGATTACAGAATTTGTCGGGAACAAACTGCAGTGTTCCGAGAATGCGGCGTACCAGATCACCGGACCTTTGTACTTGAACGTTGGAACCCCGTAACTGATGACTTCCGTAGTCTCCGCCGGCACCACTGAGCGAATCGTCTCACGAACTTTCTTCAACGTGGTGCGGGCCGGTTCGGGAACACGCTCCAGATATTCTTCTACGGTCTTCGGGGCGACGCTAGTTCTGGCGGCGGAACGGCGAACGGCCGGTTTCGCTTTTTTCATGCGGAAATATTACATGAGAAGACTGTCGCATAATGGCTTCACCAGTACTCCGGCTTGAGACCTTTTTACCTCCTCGCACGTATCTGCAGGCAGGAGACTTCCGTCATGAAACTCACCGCCTTCTTCCTCGCTCTCCTCTTCCTCGTGATTCTCGCCGCCTGCGCTCCCGGCCCCAACAACCTGCAAGGCACGCCCGGCCCCAGCGGCACGGTCCCGGGCTTCTGGCTCGGACTCTGGCAGGGATTCATCGCTCCCTTCGTATTCGTCATCTCATTGTTTGTCAGGGGTCTGAACATTTACGAAGTCCACAACAACGGAGCCTGGTACAACTTCGGATACCTCTTCGGCCTGATGTGCTTCTTCGGAGGAGGCGGGCACAAAACGGGACGGCGGGGATGAGTTGACCCGCTCTCGATCGACTCGCTCCAGCGGACCCTATTTTTGTCTTTGCCTGGTTCCGATTTGCAAAATCCGCGGCCGCTCTCGCCTCCGACCGAACCCCTTTGCGATAAATCCCTCACATTCCCTCGGGCCGCCGGTCACGCTCAACATTCGTGACCAACTCGCTTTGCGCCTCAGCCGACCGACATAGTATCTCCACTGAGGACGAGAGTGTTGTCGACATCGATTGACAGCCAGACAGTACCCGCTTCCCCGTGAACTGTATGCTTCGACCCGTGTTGGTCCTGCTCGCTGCCGCGTTCCCGCCACCTCGCGGCGAGAACTCCTCGCTGTCTCCCAAACGATCCAATCTAACTCCTTACTGCACAGGAATTTGCCTGTAAGTCCAACGCGCACAATATTTGATACGAAATATGCGCCCAAGTATTGATTCTAAGGATTTGAGGGGGAGGGGGGAGGGGTACCCTTCGCATCTAGATTGTTGGGGACGGCCCAATCGGCCCGCTCTTAGGTTGAACCTTTTCCAGCCGCCCGATACGATTAGAGGTTTGCACTTAGATTTAGAGGTTTGCACTTAAGATTTGGAGAGGCTTTCTTATGGCAACCGTGGAACAGACAATGGCGACCACGGCGACGGCCAAGGCTACCGTGTACAAGAACTTCATCAACGGCGAGTGGGTGGAGAGCCACACTGGACGCACCTTTGAGAACCTGAACCCCGCCGACACGCGCGATGTGGTCGGCGTGTTTCAGCGCTCGGACGCGGAAGACGTGAACCGCGCCATCGATGCGGCCAGCGAAGCCTATAAGAAGTGGCGGCTGGTGCCGGCTCCGCGGCGCGCCGAGATGCTGTACAAGGCGTCGGAGATCCTGATTGGGCGCAAGGAAGAGTACGCGCAACTGATGACGCGCGAGATGGGCAAGGTGATTAAAGAGACGCGCGGCGACGTGCAGGAAGCCATTGACTGCGGCTACTACACGGCGGGCGAAGGGCGCAGGCTGTTTGGGCCGACGGTGCCGTCGGAGCTGCCCAACAAGTTCGCCATGGCCGTGCGCCAGCCGCTGGGCGTGTGCGCGATGATTACGCCGTGGAACTTCCCGATGGCGATTCCGTCGTGGAAGCTGTTCCCTGCCCTGGTGGCGGGCAACACGGCGGTGATCAAGCCGGCGCAGGACACTCCGCTGTCGACGTTTAACTTTGTGCAGGCGCTGACGGACGGCGGGATTCCCGCGGGCGTGGTGAACATCGTGAGCGGGTTTGGCAGCGAAGTGGGCACGCCGATGACGCAGCATGCGGCGGTGCGCGCGGTGTCGCTGACGGGCTCGACGGCCGTGGGACGCATCGTGGGGCAGGAAGCGGCCAAGACGTTCAAGCATTGCTCGCTGGAGTTGGGCGGGAAGAATCCGATGATCGTGCTCGACGACGCGAACCTGGAACTGGCGCTCGAAGGCGCGCTGTGGGGATCGTTCGGGACGACCGGACAGCGCTGCACGGCGACGAGCCGCATCATTGTGCAGAAGGGCGTGTACCGGAAGTTTGTGGATGAGCTGGTGGCGCGCGCGCAGAAGCTGAAGGTCGGCAACGGGCTGGATGAGTCGGTGGACATGGGTCCGGCGGTGAATGAGTCGCAGATGAATACCGACTTGAAGTACATCGAGATCGGCAAGGGCGAAGGCGCGAAGATGATGTGCGGCGGGCATCGGCTGGAAGGCGAGGCGTACAAGTATGGATGGTTCGTGGCGCCGACGGTGTTTGCGGATGTGAATCCGAAGATGCGGATTGCGCAGGAAGAAATCTTTGGGCCGGTGGTGTCGATCATTCCGTGCGATGGGCTGGAGAATGCCATCGAGATCGCGAACGACATCGAGTACGGACTTTCGTCGTCGATCTACACCAAAGATGTGAACAAGGCGTTCACGGCGATGCGCGATCTGTATGCGGGCATTACGTACATTAACGCTCCGACGATTGGCGCGGAAGTGCATTTGCCGTTCGGCGGAACGAAGGCCACGGGCAACGGGCATCGTGAAGGCGGCATCGGCGCGATTGATTTCTATACCGAGTGGAAGTCGGTCTACATCGATTACTCCGACAAGCTGCAGAAGGCGCAGATCGACCGGCCGGAGTGAAAAGCAGTGGACTCGTGGATACTGGATAGTTGTCAGTAGTTAGTAATTAGTGAATTAGCGTAGCTGGGTGTCTAGGAAGGGGCGTCATCATGCCTACGAATACCGCAACGGAAGTTCTGGCCGCCAGCCGCATGGCCAATGTGCGCTACGCCATCCGCGATCTCGCCGTCGTCGCCGACGAGGTTGCGCGCGAAGGTCACAAGATCCTCTACCTCAACATTGGCGATCCCTGTAAGTTCGACTTCCCTACGCCGCCGCACATGATCGAGGCTGTACATAAGGCCATGCGCGATGGCCACAACAGTTATGGAGAGTCGCTGGGCATCAAGCCGGCGGTCGACGCCATTCGCCACCAGGCCGAGGCCAACGGATTCAAGGACATTCAGAGCATCTTCGTGGGCTACGGCAGCGGCGAAGTCATCGACAGTTGCCTGACGGCGCTGCTCAATCCCGGGGACAATGTGTTGACGCCGAGTCCTGAGTATCCACTCTACGGAGCGGTGCTTGCCAAGCTTGACGCCGTCCCCAACGCCTACGACCTCGACGAATCGAACGGCTGGGAGCCCGACCTGGCCGACATGGAGCGCAAAATTAATCCGCGCACGCGGGCCATCCTGTTGATCAATCCCAGCAATCCCACGGGCGCGGTGATGTCGCGGCGGACCTTGGAACAGGTGCTGGAGTTGGCTCGCCGGCACGGTCTGCTCGTCCTGGCGGATGAAATTTACGACAAGCTTATTTACGAACCTGGCGAAAAGCACATTTCCATTGCGACGCTGGCGCAGGACGTGCCCATCATCACCTTCAATGGGCTGTCGAAGGCGTACCTGGTTCCGGGATGGCGTATTGGTTGGGCGATTGCCACCGGTCCGCGAGAGTCGCTGCATCATTATCTGGAAGCGGTGCACCGTCTGCTGCGCGCGCGTTTGTCAGCGCCGCATCCCTTTCAGCACGCCATTAAGCCTGCGCTGGAAGGCCCGCAAGATCACATTCCGGCGATGCTGGAAAAGCTTGCGCCGCCGCGCTCACATCACCGAAGACTGGGCGAAGCGTACGCCACGCGTCAGCCTGGTCAAGCCCAAAGGCGCGTTCTACGCGCATCCGTCGCTGGATATTCCTGAGGACGATCTGACCTTCGTCACCGATTTGCTCAAGCAGAAGCACGTGCTGGTTGTGCATGGATCGGGCTTCGGCCAAAAGCCGGGCACGAGACACATGCGCATCGTGTTCCTGCCGCAGGACGAGGTCCTGAACGCGGCGTATGAGAAGATCACGGACTTCATGCGCGAGCGTTATAAATAAAGCAAATTAACCGCGGATCTCCGCAGATTACGCGGATAATTTTGGGTTCTTGTGACTCAATTCTGATCCGCGTGCTCCGCGCAATCCGCGGTCGCTTTTGGTTTTTATCTGGGCGAAACGAAATGGTTGATATTCACTGCCATATTCTTCCCGAAATCGACGACGGTTCTGACTCGTGGGAGATGACCGCCAAGATGTGCCGCATGGCAGCGCTAGACGGCATTACGCACGTCGTCGCCACTCCGCACTGTGACGGGCACTACGAGTACGACCGATCGCACTTCACCGATATGCTGGCGACCCTGAGCGAAGTCGCTGACGGCAAGCTCACGTTCAGCATTGGATGCGATTTTCATCTGTCGCCGCGCAACCTGCACGATGCCATGAACGACCCGCGCCCCTTCGCCATCGGCGACACCCAATACGTACTGGTGGAATTCGACCACCACGGCATCCCCTCTAACGCCCAAGACCAGTTGATGGCGGTAATCAGCCGCGGCATGGTGCCGATCGTCACCCATCCCGAGCGAAACGCTTTTCTGATCAAGCACCCTGAAACCGTTCTGAAGTTTGTCGAGGCAGGTTGCCTGGTACAGGTCACGGCCAATGCGTTCACTGGTTTTTGGGGCCCGAAGTCACGAAAGGCTGCCGAATGGCTGCTGCGGCACGAAGTCATTCATGTAGTTGCCAGCGACGCGCACGATTTGGAGTTGCGCCGGCCCGTGTTATCGGAAGCGCGCGATCGAGTTGCCGCCCTGGCCGGAGCCGGCGTCGCCGACGCACTGGTCACTCACAATCCAGCGGCGATTGTTGCCGGGCAACACCTTCCCACGCCAGCACACCGTTGAGGACGGCTGTCAGACTGCGCGGAATAGTTGGTTACTGCCGGATTCTCGGATTCAGAGCGGAATACATGATGTCGGTGAGGAAGTTCACCAGCACGTAGGTCAAGCCAATCACCAGGATGCAGCCCTGCACCAGATAGTAGTCGCGGTTGGAGATGGCCTGCACCGTCAAACGCCCGATTCCCGGCCAGGAAAAAATCGTCTCCGTCACGATGGCTCCGGCGAGCATGGCGCCAAACTGCAGACCCACGACGGTGAGCACCGGAATCATCGCGTTGCGCAGCGCATGGCGATAGACAACCGTGCGCT
The DNA here is from genome assembly GCA_963696575.1 of uncultured Acidobacteriaceae bacterium. Lineage (GTDB taxonomy): Bacteria > Acidobacteriota > Terriglobia > Terriglobales > Acidobacteriaceae > DASRAA01. Next base: position 220,106 of record CAVOKT010000002.1, on the reverse strand, counting down.
CGGTGAGGCCTTTGGCGCGGGCGGTCCGAATGTAGTCCTGGCTTAACTCCTCCAACATCGAGGTGCGCACCATGCGCGTCAGGATCGCCGCCAACGCGCCGCCCATGGTGATCGCCGGAAGCACCAGATTCTGCCACGAGCCGGAACCTGACACCGGCAGCCAGCCCAGCTTAATCGCGAATAGCAAGATCAAGATTGGCCCAAGCGCGAAATTCGGGAACGATAAACCCAGCAGCGAGACAAAGCTGAGAGCGCGATCGTCCCAGCGGTTGCGGTGCAAGGCAGAACGCACGCCTGCCGGAATCGCCAGGCAAAGCGCGACGGTCAGCGCCGCCACGGTGAGTTGCAGCGTCCATGGATAAGCCTGCGCGATGAGGTGTCCGACATTCTGGTTGAAGCGGAACGAGCGTCCCATGTCGCCGTGCAACAGGCCGCGCCAGTAGTTCACGTACTGCGTCGCCAGCGGAACATCCAGTCCGTAGGCGTGGCGTGCGGCCGCGATGTCGGCCGCCGGTGCACCTTCGCCGAGCATCTGTTGAATGGGATCGCCGGGCACGATGTGAATCAGCAGAAAGACTACTGAAACCACGAGCCAGATGACCGGGATCATGTACAACAGACGCGTGAAGATATAGCCGAGCACTGGAATCCGTCTCCTAAATGATAGGCGTGTTGGAATTCGAATTCCCTCAGGGGCTAAAGCCCAATGTTCAACGAGCCAGGAGCGGCACGGCTGAAGCCGTGCCCTTTCAAATCATATCTAATGCAGCCAGTTCTACTGGACCGCCGGTTTGGCGGCTGGCCTCTGGGGTTGCAGCGCGTCGATCTTCACCGTGTCCAACCGCAGCCCGTCCATCGAGACGACGGTGTAGCGCCGGCCTTCATATTCAAAGCTGTCGCCCAGCGCGGGTATCCGTTGCAGTTTCGCGAGCACGAAACCAGCCAGGGTCTCAAAGCCTTCATCGCGCGGAAGGTTGATGTGGTACTGCGACTCGAGATCGCGGATATTAACCGCGCCACTCAACACCATGGAAGTGTCGTCGGGTGCGAATTCGGGCTCGCTGATGTCGTACTCGTCTTCAATCTCGCCTACCAGTTGCTCGAGGATGTCCTCGACCGTCACCACTCCGGCGGTCGAGCCGAACTCGTCGACAACTACCGCGAGATGCCGTTTCCGCTGCTTGAATTCCATCAGCAAATCGGGCAAAGGCTTGGTCTCGGGAACTACCAGCACCTCGCGCATTACGTGCCGCACCTTCAGGTCGCTGGAGCGTGGAGGCAATTGGGCGGACATTGACGGGCTCAAGCGAAATCGCAGCCAGCGCAACAGATCTTTAGCATAGAGCACGCCGATGATGTGTTCCGGCCCGCGCTCCGGGTCGTACACCGGCACGCGCGAGTGCTGCGCGTCGGTCACCTTCTGGAATGCCTCGTCGAGTGGCATGTCTCCGGGCAGAGAGAAGATGTCGGGCCGCGGGACCATGATCTCGCGGACGAAGACGTTTTCCAGGTCGAGCGCGCGTTGGATCATCTGCTCCTGTGGGGCCTCGAGGATGCCAATGCGGCGGCTGGCCGAGACAATCAGCTTCAGCTCTTCAGGCGAGTGCACTCCGCCCTCGCGCATTTGCCGGGCTCCGAAGGCTTTCAAAACCACTCGCGAGGAGGCGGTCATCACTGCGAGCAATGGCGCAGCCAGGGTCATGAACACGTCCATCGGGCCGGCTACGGCCAGCGCGACTCGTTCGGTCCGCTGCAAGGCGATCGACTTGGGCACAAGTTCGCCGAGAACCACGTGCATGTAGGTGATCACGATGAAGGCGAACACGATACTGAAAGCGTGGGCGTAAACGTGCGAGTAGGGCAGGCGAACGAACAGCGGCTCCAGCACGCGGGCCATGGCGGCCTCGCCGATCCAGCCCAAGCGCCAGGCTGGAGAGCGTAACGCCGAACTGGACGGCGGCGATAAACTCGTCGAGCTTCTGGTGGAGTTTTTGGACCGTGCGGGCGCCGATGCGATGGGCGGCGATGAGCTGCTGCAGCCGGGTTTCGCGAACGCTGACCAGGGCAAACTCAGCCGCCACAAAGAACGCGTTTGCCGCGACCAGCAAGACAACCGCTACAATCCGCAGCACAACGAAGGTGACCATGAATGTGAAATCTTACCATCGGGACACCGGCCGTCGAGAGGCTACGCGCCCTAACCATTTGCCAGCCAATCATTTACATGGGTTTTGAAACACTGCTATCGTTTTCCATCCCAATTCGGTCTAACGCGATGGAAAAGAGAGTCTGGGCGTCTCTTTTCATCCCTCGGCACGGAACTTCTGTTCATACTGGAACGTAAATAGCTGCAGTGCGGGAATGCTACCTAACGTCGGGAGGCGGCAGTGGCGAACGGCAAACATAATAAGAAGAAGCGCTGGATCATTATCTCGGTGGTTGCGGTTGCCGTGATCGCCCTGGTCGTCGTGGCTGTAGCCGCGACCCGTGGCGGCACCAAGATCGATCCCACCAAGCTGGCCAAAGTAGAAAAAGGCGATCTCGCCAAGAGTGTTGTGGCAACCGGCAAGGTCACGCCGATTACCAAGGTCGAAATCAAGTCGAAAGCTAGCGGCATCGTGAAGAAGCTTTACGTCGATGCCGGCGACACGGTGAAGAAGGGCCAGGTCCTTGCCGATCTCGACCGCGACGAAATCGAAGCGCAGGTAAACTCTTCGCGAGCGCAGTTGCTTTCGTCCGAGGCCAACTTGAAGGGTGCCGAGGCCGATATGACGCGAGCCGAAGTTGACGCCCAGGGCGTGGACATTCCCACCCTGCAGAGAGCCTACGAACGCGCTCAGGAAATGGCCAAGGGTGGCATCGTATCCACATCCGCCCTCGATGATGCGCAGCGCAGCTACATCATGGCGGTCAACAAGCGCGACGTGGCGAAGGCGCAATTGGTGGTCAACAAGGCCAAGGTTGCCCAGGCGAAGGCCGACGTCCAGAAGAGCGACGCTACCCTCAAGCAGTTGGAAGAGCAGTTGAGCTATACCACCATCGTTGCGCCGATCGACGGCATCATTCTGTCGCGTGACGTGGAAATGGGCGATGCGGTCAGCTCCATCCTTGTGATGGGCTCGGCGGCCACGCTGGTCATGACCATTGGCGATACCAGCGAGGTTTACGTCAAGGGCAAGGTCGACGAAAGCGATATCGGCAAGGTGTATCTCGGACAGCCGGCGCGGATTCGCGTGGAGACCTTCAAGGACAAGACCTTCACCGGTCACGTGACCAAGATTTCTCCCATGGGAGTGGAGAAGGACAACGTCACGACGTTTGAAGTTCGCGTATCGATCAATAATCCGGGTGGCGAGTTGAAGGCCGAGATGACCGCCAATGCCGAGATCATCCTCGACGAACACAAGAATGTGCTGATGATTCCGGAAGGCGCCATCCTGTACGACAAAGACAAGAAGGCCTCCACCGAAGTGCCTGATCCGAAGGCCAAAGACGGCAAGCGCAAGGTGGCACTGAACATCGGTATCTCGAACGGAGCAAAAACAGAGGTGTTGTCCGGCGTGAAGGAAGGCGACCAGGTCGTACTGCAGCAGTAGTCTTTGAGCGTCCTCCAAGGGCTGCCGGCGACGGCAGCCCAACTTTCTGGCAACGAAGTTCCAATCATCTGGGGGCGAAACCATGAGAAAGCACTTCACCACCATTCTTCCCATTTTTCTGCTGGTTCCCGTTTTTCTGTTTGCTCGAAGCGAAGGTCAATTCGACCGTACTCTCCAGGTGTCCGGTTCGGTGAGTCTTGACCTGACCACGGGGTCAGGCGAAGTGATGATTAAGACTGGCGGCTCCAATCAAGTGGTTGTGCATGGACGGGTTCATAGCAGCAACGACTGGTTTGGCGGGAACGCCGATAGCGTCGTACATAGCGTCGAATCCAATCCTCCCATCGAACAGAATGGCAATTCGATTCGCATCGGCTACAACCTTCCGGAAGACGCCAAGCGCCACGTTTCCATCAGCTACGAGATCACTGTTCCTCGCCGATACCACGGTTCAGGCGGGTTCCGGCTCAGGCGAGATTTCGGTTCAGGGCGTGCGATCCTCCGTAAAGCTGCATACCGGTTCAGGCGACATCCGGGTGCAGGACGTCGGCCCTCAGGCTCACGTCGAAACCGGGAGCGGCACGATCCACGCGGAGTCAGTTGCGGCGCCGTTTTACGCCGGAACAGGCAGCGGAGAAATTCAAGCGGACCTGACGGGAAGTGGAGATGTCGACGTTCACACCGGCTCGGGTAGCATTCGGCTGCGCGGCGTGAAAGGCGGCTTGCGCGCGCGCACTGGCAGCGGAGGCATCGGTGCCGACGGCGACGTGAAAGGGCCGTGGCAGTTGCATAGTGGATCGGGAAGCATCCAGATGGCGCTTTCCTCTAGCGGAGGCTTTAATCTCGACGTGCACACCAGCTCCGGATCGATTCATTCCGACCTGCCGATCACGGTCCAGGGCACTCTTGGCCGTCACGAACTGAAGGGTGCGGTTCGGGGAGGCGGGCCCGACGTCGAGGTCTCTACCGGCTCGGGCGACGTCGATATCCGTTAGGCTTCAGCAGTATCGCGGGACAGACGGCCGTCACTCGACGACCGTCACTTCATCGCCCAGTCGAATCGTTCCCGGAGTCACTACCGAGCAATCCAAGGCCATGGTTCCATCGAATTCCTTCACGATGCGAAACAGCACATTACGGTCTTGCACCAGCGTGTCGGGGTCGTAGGTGGTCATTACGCAGCGTGCCCTCAACTGCGCAGCGTAGATCGTCACCTCGCCGATACGAATTTGCTTCGCTTCCCAATGCCGTTCGCTGAGGCCTTCGACACCTCCGATGAGAATGTTGGGACGCAATCGGCGGCGGTCCACTCCCAGCGCGCTGATCGCTCCGTCAGTCGCTACCAGCAACGGCAACACGTCAAAGCGCTCAGTGCCCGGCACCTGTACCAGGAGCGGCTGCTTCTCCGATGGCGGCTTCGACCAGAGGTAGTGCGGCGGGGGTGTCCCAAGGAATGCCGTTGATCGTGGCTTCGTGGGTCTCGGGTGAAATGCCGCCCTGCAAACCCAGCAGGCGGTGATGGGTTCGCGAGGTGATCACGCGCTGACGCGCCTTTGAGACCACCACGATCTCGCGATCGCCGCGAATGCCAGTCTTCAGCACTTCGGCTTCCTGCAGTAGTTCGCCACGCAGGCTCTTAACGGGATACCGCCACAATTCCGCGACGTGCATGAATCCCTTCACACAAAGAATGTATGGCTGCCGTCATCTGATGCCGTTCGCCTGAAAATCAATGCAGTTTTCCGCCCGCTTGACTCGCGCTCCGCATCCGAATAGGTTGCAGATCATGGCCGAACCGCGGGTCGTCACCTTCACCACCGATTTCGGGCTGCACGATCCCTTCGTCGGGATCATGCATGGTGTTGTGCTCAACATTCATCCGGAAACTCGAATTGTCGATATCTGCCATGCTGTTCCGTCCTTCGATGTGCTCGATGCTGCGTGGACGATTGCGCAGGCCTATCGTTTTTTCCCTCCGCGCAGTGTTCATGTGATTGTCGTCGATCCCGGCGTAGGCAGCGCGCGCCGGCCGATTCTCGCCGAAACCGAAGACTATATTTTTGTCGCTCCCGACAATGGAGTGCTGTCGCTCGTCGAGGCGCGCGAACCGAAGTTCACCGTGCGGCATATCACCGCCGAACGCTACTTCCTCCAGCCGGTCAGCCAGACGTTTCACGGGCGCGACATTTTTTCTCCAGTCGCGGGTGGCTGAGTAAGGGAGTCGCGCCGCAGAGTTTGGGCCGGAGGTCTCCGACCACATTCGGCTGGCCCTGCCGTCCGTCGAGCGTGTCAGCGAAAACAGCCTGCGCGGGGTCGTGTTGAAGGTAGACAAGTTCGGCAACCTGATCTACCAATTTGAGTGAGAGGAAGCCCCGGCGCTTTTCGCGGTCACGCCGCCGAGCATCAAATTGCTGATTGCCGGGCAGACCATCACCAACTCTGCCGCTCGTACGCTGAGGGCGGGGATGAGGAGTTTATCGCGATTATCGGAAGCTCGGGCTACCTGGAGATTGCCGCGCGTCAGGCCTCGGCGGCGGAGAAATTGTCGGCAGGGGTGGGCACGCCCATCGGCAGTCATTTTCGGGGAGTAGATGTCGGCTACGGATTCTTTGGGCTTGACGCGCGCATAGCGCTCCATCTCGCCCGTCCACTTGAGGAAGCGCAGCAATTCCCGCTTCGTTCACGCCAGACGAAGCCGCCAGAACTCCAGAAATCCGATGCTCTGCATCTTGATTCCGGTATAGGTTTCGATGCGCCAGCGCAAATAAGGACTGCGCCACGGGGCGAGACGATGGCCGCGAGTCGCGTTCCACAGAAATCGAAGGATGTAGCCGAAGTGTTTCAATAGTCGTGAAAAGTCGATTGTCGAGTCTGCCGATCGTCGCCGCTCATCAGTATATCGGCAACTCCGCCGGGCTGGCGATCTGCGACGCAGCATGCTAAACTCGCCTCGGATGCCCATGACCCAGACAACGAGCATTGCGACAGGCTGCGGAAGACCGCTACTATGCCGCGCTGGATCACTACGCCGAAGGCAGGCTGACCGAGGCAATTGCCGACTACGAGGCGGCTATTGCCAGCGACCCCACGTTTCTGGACGCCATGCATGGCCTGGCGCGTGCGTATCAGGACACCGAACAGTTCGACAAAGCCATCGCGGTCGCTAATCGCATCACCGAACTCGATCCCGATGACGTCCTCGCCCACACTAGCCTGTCGATCCTTTATCAGCGCAAAGGCATGGTTCCCGAGGCGGAAGCGGAAGCCAACAAGGCGCGCATCCTGGGCTGGAAGCAGCAACTGAAGCAGGGCAAAGCATCGCAACTGTGAAGCGAGGCGCCAAGTCCGCGTGGAAGACAGCCGAAAAGCGGCAGCGCCTTCTTCGTCCCGGGAACGAACGATTCGAGCCATCTATCGGAAGCTGTCACGTCTCTGGGGTCCGCAACATTGGTGGCCCGCCGAGACTCCGTTTGAGGTGATTGCAGGCGCAATCCTAACCCAGAACACTTCGTGGACAAACGTAGAACGCGCGCTGGTAAACCTTCGCGAGGCCGGCGTGTTGAGCGTCGAAGGCATCCGCGGATTGCCGCTTGCACAACTTGAACTCCTGGTTCGACCTTCCGGATATTTTCGCCAAAAAGCTCAGCGGCTGAAGAACTTCATCGCGTTTCTGGATGCGAAATACGGTGGATCGCTGGACTCAATGTTCGCGACTCCAACCCAGGAGTTGCGCGCGGAATTGCTCGCACAAAAAGGCATCGGGCCGGAGACCGCGGATTCCATCCTCCTTTACGCGGGCCATCAACCGATATTCGTGGTCGACGCTTATACGCGCCGCGTGTTGGAGCGTCATGATGCGGTCGTAGCTGTCGCCAAATACGATGAAATTCGCAATGCGGTCGAAGGAGCGTTACAGCGTGAAACGCCTTCGCCACAGGCTGAGCGCAAGAACCTCAACCGGCAGCGTCCGCTCAGCCATCCACCTTCAGCAATGAGTACCGCCCCGCGCCTCCCTATGGCACAGGTCTACAACGAAATGCATGGCCTGTTCGTGCAGTTGGGGAAACACTATTGTCACAAGCGCGAGCCAAAATGCGACACCTGCCCCTTGGGATCGATGCTTCCTCATCCGATCTTGCCGGTCGACGCGAAAAAGCGATCGGCCTCGAGTCGGCAACGTGCGTCCAAAGTCCGGGGCAAACACAGTTATAATCAAACCCGGCCCTGAAATCGCGAGTTCCTTAAGTGCAATCAGGTGGGCGCGCCGATCCATCGGTAATACCCGGCAGATGATGTCGCCTGTCACTCCTCCAATCCGTCCTGACCACAAGCGTAGCCGCACTCCCGCGATTGTTGGCTTGTCGATCACGGTTTTCCTGCTGTTCGGCGTGATCTTCTCGCAGGCGACCTTTAACCTCACGTTTCTCCAGCCGGACACCAGCGAAGAGACGCTGATCTTCGCCGCTCTCTCCGCGCTCATCTTTCTCCTGTTTGTGGCGCTGACATTTGTTCTGCTGCGCATCCTGCTGCGGCTGTACGCCGAACGCAAGACCGGAGTGATGGGATCGAAGCTGCGCAGCCGGATGGTGATGGCCGCCCTACTGTTGTCGCTGGGTCCCGTCATTTTGCTGTTCTTGTTTTCCTACGGATTGATCAACCGGTCGATCGAGAAGTGGTTCTCACGTCCGGTGGAAGATGTGCAATACCGCACCGGCGTGGTGGCGTCGCTGCTCACGGACTACGCCGCCGACAACGCGCGCGTCGAGGCCGAACGCCTCGCCGCAACCCCAGCTGCCCAGAAGTCGTTTGAGAGTGACAATTTCACCTTGCTCCTGGACGAATTTCGCAGGGGCGAGGTCAGCCTGCAGGGAGGGTTTGCCTTCGCCGTCGCCAATGACAATGCGGAGGCCAGCTTCCACGCCCCGCAACCTTGGCCGCTGATTCGCGAGCACCTGCCAATGAAAGAAGCGGCGGCAAACAAGGCCGCATCCTTCGATCTTTTGGGAAAGACTTATATGCTGGGCCGTGCCGCCGTAGGAACCCGGGGCCAGATTGTGGTTGCCATGCCATTGCCCGAGAACTACTCATCAGTCCTGCGTGACATCGACCAGGCGCAGCACCAGTACGACGATCTCCGCAAGCAGAGACGGCGTCTGCGTCGAACCTATCTTGGCTACCTCTTGTTGCTCACCGTCGGCGTCTTATTTGCTTCGACGTGGCTGGCGCTGTATCTGTCGAAGATGGTGACGCGTCCGTTGCTCGCATTGGCGGAAGCAACCCAAGAGATTTCGCGCGGGCGCCTCGACTATCGAGTCGATGTTCAGGTGGGCAGTGAAATCGGCCAACTAGTTAACTCTTTCAATCAGATGGCAGCGGACCTGGAAGCCAGTCGGGCCAGTATCGAGGCTTCGCGAGCCGATCTGGCTGACGTGAACGTCCAGCTGGAACAGCGCAACCGCCACATCGAAACGATTCTGGAGAGCATCCCCACCGGCGTGCTTTCGCTCGACGCATTCCGCCATGTGATCCACATGAACGGCGCCGTGCAGCGGCTGCTCCATCTTGATCCTCCGCCGGCGCAATCTGCTCGCTCGCTGGCCGAGCTCTTCCCTGCCGACGTGACCGAAGATCTGGAACATCTCATGCGCAAAGCGGACCGCATGGGCACCACGACCAGCCAGATGGAGATCGTGACGTCACGCGTGAATCTCAATGTCGCGGTCACCGTGGCGTCGCTCGATTCTCCGGCCCGTGGACAAGATCCAATGATCCAGCCCATGGGCTATGTCGTAGTGCTGGAAGATATAACCGACCTGCTGCGCGCCCAGAAACAGACGGCTTGGAGCGAAGTGGCGCGTCGCGTTGCGCATGAAATCAAGAACCCCCTCACTCCCATCGCGTTATCGGCCGAGCGCATTCGGCGTCACCTTGAGCGTGGAACGACCCCGGACGCGGCATCGTTGAAGATCATCCGTAATTGTGTCGACACCATCGGATCATCGGTCCAAACAGTGCAGACACTGGTCAACGAGTTCGCGACCCTGGCGCGCTTTCCTGCGTCACGTCCCGTGCCGTCGGACATTAACAGCATCATCGAGAGTTCGCTGCTCATGTTTGACGGCCGTCTCAGCGCGATCCGTGTCCGCAAATTCCTGGCTTCCGATTTGCCTCTGGTGCTTGCCGATCCTGACGCCATCAAACGTGCCATTGCCAACCTCGTGGACAACGCGGCCGAAGCCATGCAGGAATCGATGGTGAAGGAAATTGTGATCTCGACCGCGCTCGCCGGAGAACACGATTCGGTGGAGATCGCGGTGTCGGACACTGGTCATGGCGTAACTGCGGCACTGAAAGAGAAGTTGTTCCTGCCCTATTTCTCCACAAAGAAGCGCGGCACAGGTTTGGGACTAGCGATTGTCAGTCGCATCATCGAGGACCATCACGGCTCCATCCGCGTGGAGGAGAACACTCCCATCGGGTCGCGCTTTATCGTAGAGTTACCTGTAGCAGCAACCGTGACCGCGCAACCGTCCGAACAACATGCACACCATTCTGATCGTGGATGACGAGTCCGAGATTCGCAGCTCGCTGCAAGGCGTGCTGGAGGACGAGGGCTATAAGACGGTCTTGGCGGAGAGCGGCGAGGAATGCTTCGCGTCGCTTGGCCGCAAGCCGGTTGATGTAGTCCTGCTCGATATCTGGCTGCCTGGCATCGACGGACTGGAGGCGCTGGAACGCATCGTCGCCATGGACGATCCTCCTGAAGTCATCATGATCTCAGGCCACGGCAACATTGAGACCGCCGTTCGCGCCACAAAAATGGGGGCGTTCGACTTTCTCGAAAAGCCGCTCTCGCTTGAGCGCACACTCATTGTCCTGAAAAATGCCATTGATGCACGGCATCTGCGCAGCGAGAACCTCGAATACAAAAAACAGTTCCAGGCGCGCAGTGTGATCGTCGGTGACAGCATCCCGATGAAGGCCCTGCGTCAGCAGATTTCGTTGATGGCGCCTACCAACGGACGCGTGTTGATTTACGGCGAGTCTGGCACGGGCAAAGAACTGGCGGCGCGCGCCATTCATGCGCAGAGCCTGCGCAAGGGCCAGATGTTTGTCGAGGTTAACTGTGCCGCCATCCCGGAAGACCTGATCGAAAGCGAGCTATTCGGCCACCGAATTGGCTCGTTCCCCGGCGCCACCTCCGACAAGGAAGGCAAATTTCAGAAGGCCGACGGCGGGACGCTGTTTCTTGACGAAGTCGGGGACATGAGCCTCAAGACGCAGTCCAAAGTCCTGCGCACTCTCGACGAAGGACGCTTCGTGCCGGTTGGCGAGGAAGAACCGATCACCGCAGATGCTCGCGTGATTGCCGCCACCAATAAAGATTTGGAAGAGGAGATCTCGAAGGGCAACTTTCGCGAAGACCTTTTCTATCGGTTGAACGTCATCCCTTTTTATGTGCCACCGCTGCGAGAACGCAAGGAAGACATTCCGCAATTGGCGAGATACTTCCTGAAAGAATTTTCCCAGACCTATAATCGCCGTCCGCGAGAAATCGCCGACGATGCCCTCGACACGCTTATCCGCTATACCTGGCCGGGAAACGTTCGCGAGCTGCGCAACTTGATCGAGCGCATCGTCATCATGAATCCGGCGGTCGTGCGACTGGAGCGCAAGCACCTACCGACCCTGGTATATCGCGACGGCGGGCGACGCAGCTCCGGTGAGTTCTCCAGCCTGCATGAGGCGAGGGCGTCGTACGAGCGCGATTACATCCTTAAGAAGCTGGACGAAAATCTCGGCAATGTGACTCGCACGGCCGAAGTCCTAGGCCTCGAGCGCAGCCACATGTATCGCAAAATGAAAGCCCTGGGGATCGCGGTAAAGGAATAAGTCAGTCGTGCGCCTTGGGATCGGGCTGATCGGTCAACATGCCATCGGCGAGGTTTTCCAACTGACGCCGCCAGTCTGTCTCTTCAACGAAGGCGCGTGAATCGCGCCAGCCCGCGCGCACTTTCACGAAAAGCTCAAGAAAAACTTTGGTGGCCAACAGGCGCTCAATCTGCAGCCGCGCGTTGGTTCCGATCTTCTTAAGGTTCGCGCCCTGCTTGCCAATGAGGATTGCCTTCTGTCCCTCGCGTTCACAATAAATCGTTGCCGCAACGCGGGTGAGCTTCGCACCCTCTTCATATTTATCAATCAGCACAGTGGTGGCATGAGGAACTTCCTGAGACGTGTATCGCAGCACCTGCTCGCGAATCAACTCCGCAACCAAGAATCGCTCAGGTTGGTCAGTAATTTGGTCCTTTGGAAAATAGTGCGGCCCTTCGGGCAGCGCCTTGACGATTACATCAAGCAGCGTGTCGAGCCCTTTTTCCTTGAGTGCCGATATCGGAATGACGTCCATAAACTCATGCAATTCCTTGTATTGCGCAATGAGTGGGAGCAGGCGCTCTTTGGGAATTAGGTCGATCTTATTGAGCAGCAGAATGATGGGAACGTTCGTCTTCTTCGCCAGCTTCAGGACGAACTCGTCGCCCGCGTCGAACTTGCCGGTCGCATCGACAATCACCAGCAGCAGGTCACAGCCCTCCAGCGCATCGTAGACCTCTTTCATCATGCGTCGGTTAAGAGAATTGATGGGCTTGTGCACGCCCGGCGTGTCGATCAGGACCAGTTGCCCCGCGGGCCGCTTCCCTTTCTTCTCCACATTGACAATGCCCTGGATGCGGTTGCGGGTAGTTTGCGGCTTGCGCGTAACAATCGCGAGCTTCTCGCCCACCAGCGCATTGAGTAACGTCGATTTTCCAGCGTTGGGGCGGCCGATGATGGAAATGAATCCGGAACGAAATGCCATGTCAGGCTCGAATCTGTCTGGGAGCAGAGACATTTTGAAGACTAACACGCACGCGCTCAACCCGCCGCTCGGTTGAATCCAATACCTCAAAACGCAAGCCCGTTATCTTCGAAGACTTCGCCTGCAGCGGGGATGCGACCAGCCAGTTCGCTGACAAGACCGCCAATCGTAGTTGCTTCTTTCTCTGCTGGCCGCACGCCGCCCAGCAGTTTCTCCAGCAAGTCGAGATCGGTGTTGCCGTTGAAGATGTACGAGGTGTCGCTCTCCTTCACGATGTCTGACTTCTCGTGCTCATCGCGGATCTCGCCGACGATCTCCTCGACCAGGTCCTCGATGGTCACCAGTCCGGCGACGCCGCCGTATTCGTCCGCCACGATTGCCATGCGGATGTTTTCTTGCTGCATCTCCCGCAACAACTCGCTGCCCAGCTTGGTTTCGGGAACGAAGTACACATCCGTCTTCATCAGGTCGCGTACGGTCTTCTTCCCGGCCTCCGTGTCGGCGACCTGCAGCACGTCCTTGGTGTACATGATTCCCTTGATGTGGTCGATATCGCCGTCGTAGACGGGTATGCGCGAGTACGGAGTCTTGTTCAGCATCTCAGTAAACTCGGCGATGGTCATGGTGACTGGAACGGCAACGATTTCCGGCCGCGGCGTCATCACCTCACGGACAGTTTTGTCACCGAACTCAACCACCGACTGAATCAGGTCACGATCGCCTTCCTCCAGTATTCCCTCTTCCTGCCCAGCTTCAATCAGCGCGTCCACAGCCTCAGAGGGATGCTCCGGCTCCTTTTCGGCGTGCTCTTTTGACAAAGTTGCTACGGACAGTGCGAAGCCGAGGATTAGAGTGACCGGGACCGCCAAGTAGATCAGTATCCGCAGCACGGGAACGAACTTCGCCAGCCACTCGCCCTTGGTGCGTACAAAAAATACGTGAGGCAGCAGGCGATTGAAAATCACGATAATGAAGACCAGGCTGACTGCCGCCTGCACCAGGTCGAGCCCAACCCAGCGGGACCCCGTGAACAGCAGGTAGCCAATCAGAACGCCAATCGAAGCCATGCAGATCTGCACCAGCACCGCCATCGAGAGCGATACGCGCTGCCTGGTAAATCCCAGGCGCGTTTCGACGGATTGCTCGTAAGCATCGATGTTTTCTTGAAATTCTCGTGACAAAAATTTTCCCATCTCATGGTGCAACTGGTTGACGTAGGAGACCAACGCGAGCAGCGCCAGCAGAACGAGCAACAAAATAAATAATGGAAGGGTCATGCGCGGCGTCCTCCGCGCTTTTGCGGCTTACGCGGAACCGATGTTCAGATCCTGCGTAGATCTCGATCGTTTCGTGTGCCTTCGAGCGGTCGTGGATTTTGCGATAGCAGCCTTCTTTGGTGTCGGCTTTGGTGCGCCCGCCATCTTCGCCGCTTCGGCAGCAGCCACATGCGTGCGCTCGATCAGGCCTACAGGAAGATTCAATTCGCGACGAAGTGCGGTTTCGCGCGTCAGCATTTCACCATCGTCGATCTCGTGATCGTAACCTGCCAGATGTAACAGCCCATGGAGGATGAGAACCTTCACCTCGGTGGCCAGCGAGTGTCCGATGTCGGTCGCATTGGCAGCGGCAATCTCAAGCGAAATCGCGATGTCTCCGGCGACACCTGGAACTCGCGACGGAAACGAGAGCACGTCGGTAGGCTTGTTCTTGCGGCGATAACGGCGGTTCAGGTCCTGCATTTCGCGGCTTGAGGTGACGTAGACATTCACCTCGCCAACCAACCCAAGCGCGTGCTGCGCCTTGGTGGCAAACAGGCTGAGGGCCCGCGCACTGGATTCTTTGGATTGTCGCCCCAGGTTGCTCACTTCCGTTCAAGAACAAATGGGAGGGCATTCAGCCCTCCCACAATATGGTAGCAAGCTTTTACTCGGAAACGCGATTTCCTGTCCCCGGACCCACGATCGGAGGGACCTCCACCAGCGGAGCCTCGCGGTCAACTCCGGGAGTATAGCTACTTCCATTTCCGACCCGAGGCGCGGTGTAGCCGTTGCTGGCCTTCAGGTCAAACGAGAGTTGTTCGTTGCGTCCCTTGTGATCCTCATAGGCCCGGACGATGCGCTGCACCAGGTGATGACGCACCACGTCGCCCTCGTCGAAGTAGCAGAAGCGAATTCCCTCGACGTCCTTCAGAATCTCGTTCGCTTCCACCAGTCCGCTGCGACTGGCATTGGGCAGATCGATTTGAGTCACGTCGCCAGTGATCACCGCCTTGGAGTTAAATCCGAGGCGAGTCACGAACATCTTCATTTGTTCCGACGTGGTGTTCTGTGCCTCATCCAGGATGACGAACGCATCGTTGAGCGTCCGCCCGCGCATGAAGGCGATCGGCGCAATCTCGATGACGTTCTTCTCCAAGTAGCGATCGACCTTGTCGGGATCAAGCATGTCGTAGAGCGCGTCATATAGCGGACGCAAGTAGGGGTCGACTTTCTCCTGCAGGGTTCCGGGCAAAAAGCCCAATCGTTCCCCGGCTTCTACCGCCGGGCGCGCCAGCACAATGCGGTTCACGCGCTTCGACATCAGCGCTGAGATTGCCATGGCAACCGCGAGATAAGTTTTGCCGGTGCCCGCTGGCCCCACGCCGAACACCATATCGTTCTTCTCGATAGCCTCGAGATAGCGACGCTGGTTGATGCTCTTGGGCTGCACCGTGCGCTTGCCAAACGAGCGCTGCTTGCCAGCTTCGGCCAGTCCGCGCAACGTGGCAGTGCCGTCGGAGGTCAGGACCTTCAGCATGGCGCCAAGATCGCCGTTCACGAAAGTGAAGCCGTTGCGAAGCAGGTGCTGATAGTCGGCGAAAACCTGGCCCGCGCGAGCTACGTCAGTCGGCGCACCCTCAATTTCGATGGAGTCCGCACGCATTCCGATGACAACGTTTAGACCATCTTCCAGCAGGCGCAGATTTTCATCGCGGGTGCCAAAGAGTGTCTCGATGTTTGGGCTGATCTCGATATTGGTCTTCATTTAGGGTCGGTAGCTAGCCTCCTGAGGCCCGGTGCGTTCAAGCGTGGTTGCCTCGCCAGACCAGTATTTCGGGTCTGACAGATTGGTTACACAGAGATTTCTTGGAGTCGGAAAAGAAATACTTGCGGGTTGCTCGCCGAAGCGAATCACGACCATTGCCCGTTAGCCTAACCTCGAACCGAAACGGCGTCAATGCCGTTCGCCTCAAAAATCGCGCCGCTCATGATGCCTTACGAGACACCGGGCGCGTCTCTTACGTTTATTGGATGGCTGGGAGGGAGAAAGGAAGCATCGACGACTGAATCTTCCGGATGCTTAGACTCAGCGGTTTCGGCGATGCCAGATGAGTTGCCTGTCCTCAATACCGGACTCCCAGTCAAGCCACTGAGCTATCCATACGAGAGCCAGGAAACCGACAGCCAGCAACTGGAATGGCAACGTGACCATGACGGACAAGAGTATAGTCCTCGACGCCTCTTCCCTTTGATCTAGATGCCGGGGGCCGGGCCGGTTGCCCATTTTAGCCATCGTCCTGTAAAATCAGGTATTCGGCATACGTCGAGATTTCTACCAGAGGAATACAGCAAAGTTATGGCAAACCACTATTCGGCGCTGAAGCGCGCCCGTCAGACAGAAACCAAGACGACGCAGAATCGCGCCAATAAGTCCCGCCTTCGCAGTGCTTTGCGCTCTTTGCGCGAGGCCATCGCGAAAGGCGACAAGGCTGAAGCCCAGAAGGCCTACAGCGCTACCGTGTCAGTCGTAGATAAGGGCGTCCAGAAGGGCACTCTGCACAAGAACACCGCCAGCCGCTACAAGGCCCGCCTCAGTAAGCGGGTCAAGGCCGTCGGCGCAGCCAAATAGCCCGATCTAACCACCAAATTCTGAGGCGGACCCCAGTGGGTCCGCTTTTTTATTGGCGCTGTCAGGATCTCGGAGCCCGGCGGGCCGGCTAGACATGAACCACGTCAGGAAGTGCTCATGTCGCGGCGGACCAGGAATGCATCGAGGAAATACCCTATGCCCAAGGCCAACGGAATGGCGCCGAAGGACATAGCAATTCGCGCGTCAGGCTCAATCCGGGCTATCAGGGCGAACGTGATCATGTAGCCGACGGATGCGGCTGTCAACAGAATCCCGTAGCGGCGCGAACGTGCCATCTGTGAAAGCTCGGGCTCCATCGGAACGTTAACTCCGCGCGCCAGTGCCGCTATGCGCTCTTCGGTATGCAACTTCCGGACCCGGTAAAACGTGTACATCGCGGCAATCGGAATACCAAGAGACATGGTGACTGCCACTAATCCAATGATTTGTCCGTCCATTGTGGGGCTCCTTTTCCGGCACGCTAGCGGCGTACCGCTGATCTGTCCGCTTCCACTCTGAGATACGGGAACAGGGCGGGAGTGGTTCCGTCGATATTGCCGCTCGCGAAGAAAAAGTCGTTCCCAAAAAAGGAGGGAGGAGCAATTGCCCCTCCCCAACTGTATTCAACTCGGCTGATTCGCTACTTGGCGACCAGCTCGCCTTGCGGCTTCCAGCGCAGAACCGGCTTTCGGGCGGCGGCAGTCTCGTCCATGCGCGACACGCGCGTATTGTGTGGAGCGTTGGCGACAATCTCTGGCGAATTCTCGGCCTCTTCGGCTACGGCCTTCATGGCGTTAATAAACTGGTCGAGCTCTTCCTTCGACTCGCTTTCTGTAGGCTCGATCATCAGCGCGCCCGGCACGACCAGCGGGAAGCTGACCGTATATGGATGGAATCCGTAGTCAATCAGGCGCTTGGCAATGTCTCCGGTCTTGATGCCTTTCCGCGCCTGGGTGCGGTCGCTGAAGACCACCTCATGCATAGTCGGCGTCTTGTAAGGCAGGTCGTAGACCCCTTCCAAGTTCTTGCGAATGTAGTTCGCGTTGAGCACGGCGTCTTCCGTGGTCTGCCGCAGGCCTTCCGGTCCGTTGGCCATGATGTAGGCCAACGCGCGGACGAACATTCCAAAGTTGCCGTAGTACATGCGCACCCGCCCAATCGATTGCGGACGGTTGTACTCGAAGCCCTAGCGTGCCGTCGGGCTTGGTGATGACCACCGGCGTCGGCAAGAAACGGCTCCAGAATCTTCTTGCAGGCCACCGGCCCCGAACCCGGACCGCCTCCACCATGCGGTGTCGAAAATGTCTTATGCAGATTAAGGTGCATCACGTCGGCACCGAAGTCCCCAGGACGCACCTTCCCCACCAGCGCGTTCATGTTGGCGCCGTCCATGTACATAAGGGCGCCCTTGGCGTGCAGCAGATCGGCGATCTTGTGGATCTCCTGCTCGAACACACCGAGCGTGTTGGGATTGGTAAGCATCAGCGCGGCGACATCCTCGTTTACCTGCGCTTCGAGCGACGCAATGTCGACCATCCCGGCTGCGTTTGACTTCAGGTTCTCCACTGCGTAGCCGCACATCGCCGCCGTCGCGGGATTAGTTCCGTGCGCCGAATCCGGCACCAGGATTTTCTTGCGCGGATTGCCTTGCGACTCCAGGTACGCGCGTACCAGCAAGATTCCGGTCATCTCGCCATGTGCACCGGCTGCGGGCTGCAAGGTGATGGCATCCATGCCGGTGATCTCGATGAGCTGGTCGCTGAGCATCTTGATGATGCGCAACGCTCCCTGCGAAATCTTTTCCGGCTGATAAGGGATGCGCATCGGCCAATCCCGGCAATCGTGCTGCGGTCTCGTTCACCCGCGCGTTGTACTTCATGGTGCACGAGCCCAGCGGATACATGCCGTGATCCACCGCATAATTCCATGTCGAAATGCGCGTGAAGTGGCGGATGATTTCGATCTCGCTCACCTCCGGCATCTGGCCAAGATCTTCGCGGGTCAGATCTCCCAACAACTTCTCCGCATCCACGTCCGGAACATCGAGTGGCGGCAGCTTGTACGCCTTCTTACCGGGAGACGACTTCTCGAAGATCAATCCTTCGTTCTGGCTGATGTGGGTGGTGGCTTTCGTGATCTTGTCGTTGATACCCATTACGCCACCTCTTTCGCAGCCGCATCGATCGTAGTTTTGGATGTGGTCTCAGTGCAGCACCACAAAGAGGCATTGCCCAGTTCGGGATAAAACTTCTTCAGCGGGAACCCCCCAACAATCTTCTGTTCCAGCAACTTATCGTTGATCACGTGCGGATCGCCGCTCGTTTGAATCACGAATTCGTTGAAGAATGGCGCTCCGTCGAAGGGCAGCCGCGCGCCGCTCTTCTTAAACTCTGCGGCAGCATAGTGCGCTTTCGCCAGATTGTGCTGTGCCAGTTCCTTCAGGCCCTGGCGCCCATAGATTGTCATGAAGATGTTGCACATGAGCGCCACCAGCGCCTGATTGGTGCAGATGTTCGAGGTCGCCTTTTCGCGACGGATGTGCTGTTCGCGAGTCGACAACGTCAGCACATATCCGCGCTTGCCATTGCGGTCGGTGGTTTCGCCTACCAAGCGGCCCGGCATCTGGCGGACGAACTTATCGCGGGTCGCCATCACTCCGCAGTAGGGCCCACCGAAACCCACGGGCACGCCAAACGATTGCGCCTCCATGCTGACGATGTCTGCCTCAGCTGGTGGCTTCACGATGCCCAGCGAAACCGCTTCGGCAATCGAAACGACCAGCAGCGCGCCCTTCTTGTGCACAATCTCCGCAATTGCCGGGATATCTTCGATCACGCCAAAGAAGTTCGGCGACTGAATCGAGCACGCCCGCGGTTTCGTTGTCTACCGCCTTATCGAGCGCCTCGAGATCGATGCGCCCATTCTTGCCGTAGCCCACCGTCGTCAGCGGCATTCCCTGGTGACGCGCATAGGTGGTAATGACCTCGCGATATTCCGGATGCACGCTGGTGGCGATCACCGACTTGTGGCGCCCGGTGACACGAACCGCCATCATCAATCCTTCGGCTGCGCCGGTCGAACCGTCGTACATCGACGCATTGGCCACGTCCATGCCGGTCAACTCGCAGATCATGGACTGAAACTCGAAGATCGATTGCAGGGTGCCTTGAGCGATTTCCGGTTGATAGGGAGTGTAGGCGGTGAAGAACTCGCCGCGAGAAACCAGTGCGTCAATCACGACGGGCCGGTAGTGCGAATAGGCACCGGCCCCAAGGAACGTCGCATAGCCCTGTCCGTTCTCAGCGGCACGTTCGCGAAAGAACTGAACAATTTCGCTCTCCGCATAGGAACGTGGAATCCTGAGGTCGCCTGTCAGCCGATACTCCGCCGGGATCACGGCGAACAGGTCATCGACCGTGCTGACGCCGATGTCCTTCAGCATTGCCTCGCGGTCTGATTGTGATTTGGGAAGATAGCGCATGGGTACCTGTAGCTTTCAGATCAATGTGCAGCCGCGCAAGAATGACGAATAGCAGCACTGCAGGCTCTGCGGCTCACATGCAGTGTGGGGGAGTAACCTAGTGACCGGCTTCGTCCGCGGCAAACTTTTCATAGTCGGCAGACGATAACAGGCTGTCCACTTCCGTCGGATTCTTCAGGGTGACCTTGATCATCCACGATCCGTGGGCGTCCTTGTTCACCTGCTCCGGAGAAGTGTTCAACGACTCGTTGACCTCGGTGACAGTGCCCGACACGGGGGCATACAAGTCAGACACGGCTTTCACCGACTCCACCGAGCCGAACGTCTGACCGGCGGTAATTTCGGCGCCAACTTTCGGCAACTCGACGAAGACAATGTC
Source organism: uncultured Acidobacteriaceae bacterium (assembly GCA_963696575.1). Lineage (GTDB taxonomy): Bacteria > Acidobacteriota > Terriglobia > Terriglobales > Acidobacteriaceae > DASRAA01. The sequence continues at coordinate 199,905 of CAVOKT010000002.1, read as the reverse complement.
GCCTAACGAATTCTGTGCGTGGTCGGTGATGCCGATGGTACCGGTCGCGCCGTTCACCTTCAGCCACTCATGCTCTTTGGTGTATTTGTAATCAGCGGGATAAGCCATTTTGATTGCCTCCTCAGCACCGCCGGCATTGCATCGGCGAGGCTCGAGATAAACTCTAACGATTGCTATGACTGCTTTTTAGGTCGCTTATAAAACGGTATCGGAACCACCTTGCACTTGACGGGCTGATTCCGAATTTCAACTGCAACTTCAGTATCGACTGCCGACAACTCGCTCGGCACATAAGCCAGCGCGATGTTCCTCTTCAGAAACGGCGCATACGAACCGCTGGTCACGCTGCCGATTTCTTTCCCGTCGAGGTCGGTGACCTTGTATCCGTCTCGTGGGATGCCTCGCTCAACCGACTCCAACCCAACCAGCGTCTGCTTAATACCAGATGCTTTTGCCTTCTCCAAGGCTTCGCGGCCGATGAAGTCGCCCTTCTCGATCTTGAGAAAACGGTCGAGCCGCGCTTGCCATACGTTGATGCTCTCGGAAATCTCATGTCCATACAGCGACAGAGCGCCTTCCAGGCGCAGCGTGTTACGCGCACCCAGTCCGCAGGGCACGAGACCGAACTCCTCGCCGGCTTGCATCACTTCGTTCCAAACCCTTGTGCTGGTCGCCTCGTCACTCGGAACGTAAATCTCAAAGCCGTCTTCGGCGGTATATCCCGTGCGGGCGATCAGCGTACCGGGAAGCCCGCAAACCGTCCCATGGGTGAACCAGTAGAACTTCACCTGCGATAGGTCGGCATCGGTCAGCTTCTGCAGGGTCGCGGCGCTTTTTGGCCCCTGAATCGCGATCTGGGTGTAGTTGTCGCTGAGATGTTCGATAGAACAATCAAACGGCCGAGTGTTATCCGTGACCCAATTCACGTCTTTTTCACGGGTTCCGGCATTGATCACCAGGAGGTAATCACTTTCGCCGAGACGGTGAACGATCACGTCGTCGACAAACGTGCCCTCGGGATAGAGCATTGCCGAATACTGACACTGCCCGATCGCCAGTTTCGAGGCGTCATTCATGGTGATGTGCTGCACCGCGGCCAGCGCCTGAGGTCCGTGCACCCGGATATCGCCCATGTGACTGACATCAAAGACACCTACGCCTGTTCGAACCGCCAGGTGCTCCTTCATGAGTCCCCCATAACGGGGGTATTCGACAGGCATGTCCCAGCCACTGAAGTCCACCATTTTCGCGCCCAATTGGCGGTGGACGGCGTTCAAAGCGGTCTTGCGAGTCGTTGGGGTGGACGGGATATCGGGGGGCAAAAACACGTCCCTTCGGGCACCTTAGCGGCGCGACGTAGATAGTGTAACCAAGTACGGTAACATGCGGTTTTTCACGAGGTCAACGACCGCACGGCTGAGATGCGGCTACGGTATCGACCTTACTGCTACTACGGATTTAGTAGGACATGTCCTACTACGTTTTATGTATGGCCAAAGCTCGGGGCATTGCAGTACAAATCAAGGTAGCCCGCTTCTGTCGAAACCGTTCCGCGTGTGTAATTGAGTTGCGGATGCGGAAACCAATCATGTCTTCTCCGGTGTTGTTAAAGTCTGGGGCTCAACGCGAGCCATCGTCGAGGATAGAGTCAGTGCCTTCGAAGACAGTGCTGTGCGTCGACGACGAGAAGATCGGCTTGCGTGTTCGCAAGATCATGCTGGAAAGCCGCGGGTATGCCGTCCTGACCGCCAACAACGGTCCGGAAGGACTCAGAGTATTCGACGAAAACCCTGTCGACCTCGTGGTGCTCGATTACTACATGCCCGAGTTGAACGGAGGGGAAGTCGCTTCTGAAATGCGCCGCCGCCGGCCTGGCGTCCCGATTGTGTTTCTTTCCGCGTACTTTTCGCTTCCTCCAGAGGCCCTGGAATTGGCCGACGCTTTCATCACCAAGGGAGACCCGCCTGACGTGTTGATCGATCGGATACAGCAACTTCTTTAGGGCGAGGATAGTTGGCGAGCCGTAGCTCGTGAAATACCAGAAACAGTTAAACCAAATGAAAAAGGCACGCGCAAGGCGTGCCCTTTTTTAATCAATCGAGAATTCTAGCGGCCAAAATACTTGGCGTTCCGCTCCGTGTACTCTTTCCACTTCTCCGGCAAATCGTCGAGGGCGAAGATCGCAGAGACTGGACACACGGGGACGCACGCTCCGCAATCGATGCATTCTACCGGATCGATATAGAGCATTTCCTCGCCCGCGAACTTCTCACTGTCCTTCTTGGGGTGGATGCAATCCACCGGACAGGCGTCGACGCAGGCTGTGTCCTTGGTGTTAATACATGGTTCCGCGATCACGTAGGCCATAAAACCGAATCTCCCTGAGCGATTCCGATGTCGGCGATACCAAATCGGAGTGGATACTTCGATGTTATCAAAAAAACGCGCTGCCAGGGGAGCCACGGACGTCTTAGGCCCGCAAGGCGCGCTCGTAACGCCACTCCTGACGTCTTATCACCCGACCGAGACGGCTGCATGCTGCCCGGCCGGTTCGTACTCCACGATGTAACCCGCAACGGCGCTGGCGGCTACCGTTAAAGGACTCGCGAGGTACATCAAGCCAGGGCCGCTCCGTCCGGGGAAGTTACGGTTCTGGGCGCTGATTACTACCTGGTCGGGACGAGTCGAAACGCCCGGACCAGCATTGATGCAGGCTCCGCAACTGGGTTCGATTACATGGGCACCCGCCTGCTCGAAGATCTGCAGATACCCTTTGCGCACACAGTATTCGCGGGTTTCCTGCGACCCAAACTGGATGTAGAACTGACAGGTCTCCGCCACCCGCCTTCCCTGTTTCAGGGCCGCGTCCAGTACCTCGGCGTACATGTCCATGTCTTCATTCTTGCCTGCGGTGCAGGTTCCGCCATACGCGATTTCTACCGGAACTGGCGTGTTGAGCTCGCGCACGAATTTCCCATTGCCGGGGTCGCCAGGCGTCGCCACCATCGGGATAAATCTCTTGCGCGTCCAGTTCGATCACATGCGCGTAATGTGCATCCGGATCGCTTTCCAAGCCCGCGATCAGCGTTTTCGCCTCGTTCCGGCTCATACCGCGCCGCTCGACCAGGAACTCGACAACCTTCTCGTCGGGCGCAACGATTCCGGTGAAGCCGCCGATCTCCGCGGCCATGTTGGTCATCGTGGCGCGCTCGTCGACACCGAGAGCCTCGATCGCTTCTCCGGAATACTCGATGACTTTCGCCAGCGCCTTGCCGCTGCGAATGTATTCCAGCGAAAGCAGCTTCAGCATGAAGTCTTTGGCGGTCACGTTATCGCGACGCTTGCCACGAATCACTACCTTCACCGACTCGGGAACTTTTACGCGGACGTCCTTGGTGAACCACGAATTGAAGACGTCGGTCGTTCCGATCCCAAAGGCGACACACCCCATCGCACCGGCATGCGGCGTATGAGAATCTGAGCCAACGTTGAGCTGGCCTGGAAGCGCATAGCTTTCTGTGACTATCGAGTGGCATATGCCTTCCGAACCCTTGCGGTCGCGCAACTCGCCGTGCAACTTGATGCCGCGCGATTTGGCGAAGTCTTCCTGCTTCAGCTTTAACTGCGTGGCCAGGTCGAGCAGGCCCATCTTGCGCTTCTCTGCCGACAAAACCTCGTCGAGAAACGTGAGGTGGTCGCGGAAGAACAAGATCGTGCTGGCATCGTTGACCGGCTCGTCTTTGCCAAGGTAGTGCTCGTAGAAAATGGCCGCCATTGGCGTGACGTATTCGTGGCTGAAACGCAGATCGGTGCGTGCGAAGCCGGTATCGCCTGGTTTCACCGCCTCGACGCCCACCTGGTTTGCGCCATGCACCATGTGGCGCGCGAAAATCTTCTCCGCGATCGTCATTGGCCGAGGTTTGGTTGCGATTGGAGGCAGAAATACTTTACCCTGCAGCCTCGCCACGTTAAAAGGAAACAGCCCTCCATACTCGATTACCTGGCGCGTGATCTCGTCTTCGCCATCGGTGAACTCGCGCAGCTCGATTTCCTGGCCGCCGCGAATCCTGTCGATCAAGGCGAAATCAGTTGCAGCGAGTAAACCCAAGTTCTGGCAGTTCTGCTTGTAGATGCGCTCGATGTTTTCGGCGATCACCAGCTTGATGCCCGCCGACATCTCAGCATAGGGCGACTGCTCGCGGCTCGATCCTTTGCCGCGGCGCTTGCCGCTAACGCAGCACACAAACCCGCCGCGCTTCACGTCGCCGCGCTTGATCGGGGTTTCACTGCCGCACTTCAAGCCGGTGTAGGGAAACTCTCCCAAGGTCTCGTCGAAAAAGAAACAGATGTGCGCCGGCGTGATCTCGTCAGTCGAGATATCATCCCGCAGTTTAGGATTGCGCTCGGGATGCTGCGTGTCCCACGGCAGATCTTCGCCTGCCAGTTGGCGCTTGATGAGTTCAGGATCTTCCGTGAGAAAGAGTATCCGCCCTTGCAGGCGGACATGATCGGGGCGTTTCGCAACGGTGCGATTCAAAAGCGAGCTGTTCACATAAGTAATTCTAGCTCAGAAACTAACGTCGCGACTGCGCCGCGGCCTGATTGAAAAGGTGAAGTACGTCGCGAAGGCGAGAACCACGCGACGGAAGGGCGGCCCCTTCGGTCGCCGTCGACCATTGAAGCCCACAACTACAACTCTTCCAAGGAGCTAGGGGTGGTTCGCAATGTCGTTTGGAACCGGGCCGGCCTTCTTAATCGTTTCGGTGACTTTATCCGCCACCCGCTTCATCGTGAAACCTGCAGCGTTCTCGAACGAGCTTTTATCAGACGCTTTGAAGCTGCCGCTGGAGACTTCAGAACCATCGCTTACTTTAGTCAGTTTGTAGGCGATGGTTATGTAGAAAGTCTGCATGTTAACCCCGGACGTCCCTCCACCCCACCATTCTGAGTCGGAATGCGTTTCCATCTGGTTGGTCGTGACCACGTAGCTGCAACCCTTTTGTTTAGCCGCCGCGAGAGCTTCCTCCGGCGCGGATTGAGGAATTGCGACGCGCTCGATAGGAACGCTTTTGTCTTGTTTTTCCTTACTCAAGGCCTTGAGAAGCTGTTCGCCGCCCTTGCCGCTAGACCCCCCACCTGCAACCTGCATATCTGCGACGCATAACTGAACGGCCTGGCCTTGCGCGAGGCCGGAAATGGAGAAAATGCAGAGACCGACGAGTATCAGAAAAAGTGCTGAGCGCTGCATGTTATGGCCTCTCACAGATGGCGATCAGTAGCTGGAATCGTAATTCAGTGCCGGCGCTGACGTCGAACCATATCTTCGGGCTAATTACCAGTCGGATGGGGGAGCACCGCCGTTGCCTCGCCCGCAGGATAACGCTCAAACTCGGCTCTTCGCGTATTCAACCGGAGAGGGCAACGGCTCCAAGCCACGTCCGGCAAAAATCTCCCGAAAGTTCGCCAAGACCTCCTCGTGAATCAAGCCGTTGGTTGCCAGAACCTCGCGGCTGTCGAGTCGGAACGGTGCACCGTCGAAGCGGGTTACCGTGCCACCCGCTTCCTGCACGATAAGCACACCTGCTGCTGTATCCCACGGATTCAGGTTAAACTCCCAGAAACCGTCGTAGCGGCCCGCCGCCACGTTCGCTAGATCTAAAGCGGCCGAACCGGCCCGACGCACTCCGTGGGAACGAAGCGTAATCTGCTGATAAAAGTGGATGTTGGGGTTCTTGTGTCGTTTGTGACTGGGGAACCCGGTTCCCAGGATCGACTCGGCCAGCCGTGCCGTCGTGGAAACGTGCAGGGGTTTACCGTTCAGCGTAGCTCCCTGGCCGCGCTCCGCCGCAAACAGTTCGTCACGCGTCGGGTCATAGAGAACACCCACCTGAAGTTCATCATCCTTGCGTGCCAGCGCGATTGACACGCAAAATACCGGATAGCCGTGAGCGAAATTCGTCGTGCCGTCCAGTGGATCGACGTACCAGCGATAGTCTGCCCCAACGTCGCTCCGCGTACCTTCTTCCCCTACGATGCCGTGCTGGGGCCAACGTGACTGCAGGCGTTGGACGATCAGCTTCTCCGATGCGCGATCGGCTGCTGTCACCAGGTCAACGTCGCCCTTGTATTCAATTTTGATGTGCCGGTCGAAGTAGCTCATTAGCAGCGCGCCGGCTTCGCGCGCAATCGGTTCCAACTCCTGCAGGTATTGGCTCATTTTCGGCGAGAAGGCGAAGCGCCGTTCCCGTCGCTCTTGACAGTCCGCGGCTTGGTGACGGCATCTTCTGCGATATAGGCGATGTCGTGTTTGAAAATGAAGAGATTCGGAGCACCTTCGCGAGTCAGACGCACCATGCGCCGGTCGTAGTACTCGATCCAGCCGCGAACCACTTCTCCGCCCATCAGCTTGATGCTGACCGGCGACTGATTCTCTCCCAGCGCTTTGAGATAGGCGGCTTCCTGGTGGGTGTCGTCGGGAGGAGGTGTTTTCCCGGTTCGCGCATTCGAGCCTCCGCTGCTGCTTCGGAACGCCATCTCACGATTCTACACGCTGCAACGGGCGACCGGAGACGGTCCTGGATTGGATCACGGGCTGGAATGGCCCAGCGAACAAATATATAGTGTTCAGCTTGAGAGCTAAACAACCTGTGCGGACAACGGTTCGAGGCATCAACGTCTCGCCGACAAGGAGCAGCATGCGGCGCTTCAGAATCTCGCGTTGGAAATGTCAATGGGCTTCATGTCTGTTTGTTCTTTTCGTTGCAGCGACGCTGTCGTCTGCCCAGACGGCGTCCGTGCTCCCTGCCGAGTCGCGCTCCGCTATCGATGAGATCGCTAAAAATGTGTTGGCATCGACGGGTGTTCCAAGTGCCTCCATAGCGGTCGTGAAGAGCGGCAAGATCGCCTATGTGGAAACCTACGGGAACGCCAGGCTCGACCCGACGCTCGTGGCGAAACCGGACATGCGGTACAGCATCGGATCGATCAGCAAGCAGTTCACCGCCTCGGCGATCCTGCTTCTGCAGGAGCAGGGCAAATTGTCGCTTGACGACAAAGTCTCGAGGTGGGTTCCCGGACTGACCAGAGGTGACGAAGTCACTATTCGGCAATTGCTGTCCCATACCTCTGGCTACCAGGATTACGCTCCCCAGGACTACATGATCCCGGAATGGGAGAAGCCCATCTCAGCGCAACAGATCATGGATCGCTGGGCCAAAATCCCCCTCGACTTCGATCCCGGCACCAAGTGGCAGTACAGCAATACCAATTACGTCATCGCGGGCATGATCGTCGAGAAAGCCTCGGGCAAGCCGCTGTTTGACTTCTTACAGGAACGGGTCCTCATGCCGCTGAACATGAGTAGCGCTACCAACACCGACTTGAAAAAATTGCCCGCTACAGATCCCAGCGGCTACTTCCGCAACGCTCTGGGTCCTCTGCGCCCGGCACCGAAGGAGGGACCCGGCTGGATGTTTGCCGCCGGCGAATTAGCTATGACCGCACAAGACGTTGCGAAGTGGGACATCTCGTTGATCAATCAATCAGTCTTGAAGCCGGCCTCCTACCGCGAAATGGAAACTGAGGTGGTGCTGAAGAATGGCGTCGGCACCCGCTACGGACTCGGTTTAGCGGTGACCAGCACCAATGGCCGCCGTCTGCTCGAGCATAGCGGCGAAGTCTCGGGATTCACTGCGGAAAATATCGTGTTGCCCGACGATGGATTCGCGGCGGTCGTGCTCACCAACCAGGACGCGGCCGGTGCCGCGTCGCAAATCGGGCGCGGAGTCGTCAATTGGTTCTTGAAAAGCGAGAACGCGCAAGATCCCAAGCAGGATGCGCTGGTTCGCAAGGTATTTGATGGCCTGAAAGAAGGCAATATCGATCGAAGTTTGTTCACCGACAACGCCAATGCCTACTTCACCGCCCAGGCCTTAAAGGACTATGCCGACAGCCTCGCGCCGCTCGGCGATCCACAGAGTTTCACGCAGTCGTCAGTATCGTTGCGGGGCGGCATGACGCATCGCAGCTACCAGGTCAAGTATCCGCAGAAGACTCTGGGGATCAACATCTACGAAATGCCAGACGGCAAGTTCGAGCAGTATTTGATCGCTGTTCAGGATTAGCCCACAGCGATTACGCCGCGGTCTTTTTGTACTGATCGAATGCCGCCAGGTAGCGATCGATGTCCTTCTTCTGCAGGTAATACGGTGTCGACAAACGCAGTTTCGACGGTTCACCGCCGCGAATGCGGATTTTCTGCGTCGTCCATAACCATTTCTCCAGTGCCATGCGCTGAACTGGCGGAACATTCACCGTCACGATCGCGCAACGCATGGCCGGGTCGGGCGATGTCCACGACTCGGCCCCACGCTGCATCATCTGCGCCAGCATGTAGTTGGCCAATTCGCGATGGCGGCTCTCAATTTTGTCCATTCCGATTTCGTTCGCCATGGCAATCGACGCCCGCAATCCCATCAGGGACGGCACATTCGAAGAGCCGATTCGCTGGAAGCGCTCCGCCCTGATCTTCTTGTCGTCCCAACCCGCGGTGGTTACGGTGCTCCATATCTGGTCGATCACCTCGTCGCGGACATATAGAAATCCCGAGCCCTTCGGCGCTTGCAGCCACTTGTGTGGACTCGCCGAGTACATGTCGCAGCCGATGTCATGAACATTCAGCGGCATCATGCCAGGCACATGCGCGCCATCCACTGCTACGAGAATTCCCTTCGATCGCCCCAGCGTCGACAACTCCTTGGCCGGCAGCACAACCCCCGTAGCCGTCGTGATGTGGCTGAAGAAGATCACTCGCGTGCGTGGAGTGATCGCTTCGCTGAACAGGTTCAATACCTCCGCCGGGCTCTTCACCGGCTTCGGTAGTGTCACCATCTTCACCACGATGCCGTAACGTTTCGCCTTAAGTTTCCAGGGCCCTTCTCCGCTGGGATGCTCCTGGTCGGTCATCAGCACTTCGTCGCCCGGTTTCATATCGATCCCGTTCGCAATGTAGCTATTGGCCTCGGTGGCGTTCCGCACCAGAGCAAGCTCGTCACGATTGCAACCAATAAATGCCGCCAGCGGATCGCGGTACGCGTTGTAGGGTTCGTATCCCCAGATGGGGTAGTTCTCCGGGTCTTCCTGCGCCATCTGTTCAGTGTTGGTGTAGCCGTCGAAAACCGCGCGCAGCACCGGCGCCGGACTGGACCCGACCGTGCCGTTGTTGAGGTACACCTCGTCCTCGGGAATGAGAAACTGCTTTCGGATCTCAGCCCAATACGCGTCACCATTTCCGGCGAACTGTTTGGGATCAGGAAGTGTCGCGGGCATGTTCGCCAGCTGCGCAAACAGCGGATGCGATAGAGCTAATGCGGCGCCAAGCCCCGCGGTCGTGTGGGTGAGAAACTGTCTGCGATCGAGCACAACCACCTCCGGTGTCAGAAGTGCGCAATCTTACGACCTGGCGTATCGGCTGGCAAGCTCGAAGAATTCGCGCTCAGAGGACTGTGTTAACACGCGCGAAGCGGGCACACTGGTGCGAACGGGGAGTCAGCAATATGTCTTGTGACTGTCAAACAAGACATTCAACCAAAATGCGCTGCAATGATTACCTTTAATGTTCTTGCTCAGTCCTGCACGATTCTGGGCGAACTGGAAGGGCTGCGCTGTTTTGCGACGAGATGGATGCTTTCCGGATCGGCGTCGGGTTTACGGGTGATAGCCCATAGAATCAGGACGGCGGGGACAATTAGAGCCAAGACCATGCAGAGTGCGTCAATCATTCCTTACCTCATAGCAGTTTCGCGCCATCCCGGTCGTCTGTTCCCGACAGGCATAAAACTTGAACTTCAAGACGGTCATTTAAGAAACAGAATCGTAGGCGTGAAGAAGTGACAGATCGCCGCGCCCAAATTGCTCTACTGGCAACTATCCTGATTTCCTGGTAATGACACCGTAGTGCTATCGGCGGGAGCTAACGGCAGGCAGACGAAGTAGCCGGATCCCGGAGCGCAAACGAACATTTGCAACAATCCGTCAAGTACAGCAGCAATGGGATTGTCAGCTCGGCGACAATTTAAGTCAATGGCGCTTAGGTGGCTTGGTTTGGTAGCGGATGTAACAACTACATCGCGTCCGATAACGAGCCCAATCGTAGGCGTAGTCGATACCTGTGATTCTGTCGCTGCCCTACAAGTAGTTGGTGCGAAAGGGGGGACTCGAACCCCCACGGTTTTACCCGCCAGATCCTAAGTCTGGTGCGTCTGCCAATTCCGCCACTTTCGCATGGCCCATCCATATTCTAGCTTACTGTCACCGCCCGCCCTCGTTCGTCCGCCTGACCGGCAATTTGATGCCGGCAACATCCGTGGGGGTTGCAACCGGCAAGCAGAATCGGTCAGAATACTTCGCTGTAGTACGAGGGAGTTAACGGAACCGCCGCAGCCTTACGGTCAGGAGAACAAATGAGCAAGGTACGGGTACTTGTCGGTACAAAGAAGGGCGCATTCGTTCTGAGTTCGGACGGAAAGCGCGAAAATTGGGATGTAAGCGGTCCCCACTTCGCAGGTTGGGAGCTCTACCATCTCAAAGGTTCGCCGGTTGATCCCAATCGCATTTATGCCTCGCAGTGCAGTGGATGGTTTGGACAGGTCATTCAGCGCTCCAACGACGGCGGCAAGACGTGGGAAGCGCCCGGAGGCGATATCAAGCCCGGCCCCGAAGCCATGAAGGGCACGAGCAACAAGTTCGTTTACGACAGTTCTCCGGAAACCGGTAAGCCCCTCACTACCCACCAGTTTTATGATGGTACGCAGCACCCGTGGGAGTTCAAGCGGGTGTGGCATCTCGAACCGTCGCTCACCGATCCCGACACGGTTTACGCGGGAGTTGAAGATGCTGCCCTCTTCCGTTCGACCGATGGCGGAACGACCTGGCATGAGCTTCCCGGACTGCGCGGCCACGGCACCGGACCACGCTGGCAGCCCGGCGCTGGCGGCATGTGTCTGCACACCATAATTCTCGATCCCAGCGATCCCCAGCGGATTTACATCGCCATTTCCGCCGCGGGCGCATTTCGAACCGACGACGGCGGGACAACTTGGAAGCCGATCAACAAAGGACTGTATTCCCAATACATCCCCGAACCGACAGCCGAGGTTGGCCACTGCGTTCATCACGTCGCCATGAATCCCTCGCGCCCCGGCGTGTTGTTTATGCAAAAGCACTGGGACGTAATGCGCAGCGACGATGCCGGTGATACCTGGCGTGAAGTCAGTGGAAACCTGCCCACCGACTTCGGCTTCGTGATCGACGTTCACGCCCATGAGCCGGAAACTGTCTATGTTGTGCCAATCAAGAGCGATGGTGAACACTATCCGCCGGAGGGCAAGCTGCGAGTGTATCGCAGCCGCAGTGGCGGCAATGAATGGGAGGCCCTTACCAATGGGCTGCCGCAAAGCAACTGCTATGTGAACGTTCTGCGTGACGCCATGGCGGTCGACTCGCTGGATTCCTGCGGAGTGTATTTCGGCACCACGGGCGGCCAGGTCTACGTGTCGCCTGACGCCGGTGACAACTGGTCGCCCATCGTGCGCGACCTTCCCGCCGTTCTGTCAGTCGAAGTGCAAACGTTGCCATGATCCGCGTCGAGCTCCCGCAACATCTACGAACGCTGGCTCACGTCAGCGGCGAGGTGAAGCTCGAGGTTGCCAATCCGGTCACACTTCGTTCGGTACTCGACGCGCTCGAGGCTCGCTATCCCATGCTCGAAGGCACGATCCGCGATCACGTGACCCAAGTGCGCCGGCCTTTCTTGCGGTTCTTCGCCTGCGAGGAAGATCTGTCTCACGAATCACCGGACGCGCCACTGCCCGACGCGGTTGCGTCCGGGGCCGAGCCTTTGCTGATCATTGGGGCTATTGCTGGCGGTATAGCGCGGGCGACGAAACCATCGGTTGGGGAACGCGAGTTCGCGACTTACGAGTCAGTCATGCTGGCGGCGACTCACGTGCCCTAAATCATTCTGCTGGAGTTCGCAGACCGCCCAAAGGCGACTGCGCTCCCAGCGTGTCTATCGCACGGCTCAGATTCGTTGTCCCTGACACCTGCAACCCATTCTGCGTTCTGAATGTTGCTGTGATGACCGTCGTGCCTGGGTTGGCGGTGTTGGCTACGCCGTTGGCATTGATCGTTGCCACCGTCGCATTCGACGATGACCACACGACCTGTCCGTCAGATTGATCACGCTGCCGTCACTGAACGTCCCTGTCGCTGTGAATTGCAGCGCGGCTCCATGCGTCACGGTCTGATTGTTTGGAGTGATCGCAATCGATGCAATTGTCGCATTGGTCACCGTCAACGTCGCGGATGCACTGACTACGCTGGCGAACACTCGCGGTGATCGTCGTCTGTACCTGGTGTGACACCGGTCGCAAGACCTAGCTGTCCAGTTGCGTTACCGATCGTCGCTACTGACGGCTGGCTCGAGGCCCAGGTCACATTGGTCGTGAGGTTCTGCGTGCTTTGATCTGAGAATGTGCCAGTCGCGCAAACGGCACAGACACCGACACCGGCACATTCAGCCGTTAGATGGTGTTACCGCAATTGAGACCAGGGGAGACTGATTCACAATTACTTCGCAGTATTGCTTGTGACTCCCTGATAGCTGGCGGTAATGTTCGATGTCCCTGGCGATCTGACCCGTCGCTGTGCCCGAGGGCGAGATGATAGTGACTGAGCTCGGATTCGAAGAGTTCCACGTTGCGATCTTGCAGCGTTTGCGTCGTTGCGTCGCTGTAATGTCCAACCGCCTGGAAATTGATAGTGGATGCCGGCGCCAGAATTGTCTGACATCGGTGTAATCGAGATGGATTGCAGCGTGACCGTGCTTACGGTGAGCTGCGCCGAGTTCCGTTTGACCACCGAATGTGGCCGATATCGTGCAGTTGCCGGAACTCAGACCCGACGCCAATCCGGCCGATACGTTCGCAACCGCAAGGTTACTGGAACTCCATGTCGCGCTCGACGAAATGTCCTGCGTAGTCGCGTCGCTGAAGGTCGCGGTGGCGACGAACCGTTGCTGTAATACCCACAGGAATAGTAGCCGTGATTGGAGTGACAGTGATCGATTGCACGGTCGTGTTGGTCACATCCAACAGCAGGTTCTGGCTGACCCCGTTATAAGTCGCGGTAATCGTCACCGGGTTGCTGTTATCTGGGAACGTATGCGGCTGCTTTCACCAGGCCGTTGTGGATACCAACAGTTGCAATCGTGATGTCTGACGAAGTCCAGGTCGCCTGAGCGGTAATGTTTAGCGTACTTCCATTGCTTTCCGTGCCGGTTGCGGTGTACTGCCGGCTGGTACCTTGCGCAGTAGTCGTCGGATCGCTCGCGCTGTGGTCGACGTGATCGCGATCGACGTCAGGGTGGGAGGCATAACCGTGGCAGTGGTCGTCCCGGAGTACCAGGGCTCTTGTAGCGGTGATCGTGACGGGGCTACTGGTAACACCAACGCCCGTTGCCAGGCCGGTGGCAACGATGGTGATCTTGGTTGGGTCTGATGACGACCACGTCACACTGCTAGTGATGTCTTGCGTCGTGCTATCGCTGAATGTCCCGGTCGCGGTGAATTGCTGCTGGGTTTGGAAGACGAGGATAGGTGTCACGGGAGTCACCGCAATCGACACCAGGGTTGCCGATGTGACCGTCAGCGAGGCCGGAGGACTGATGATCCCATTCAGCGTCGCCGTGATCGAGCTTGTCCCTGCCGTGACGCCGGTCGCTACTCCTTGAGTGCCCACCGAGTTACTGATCGTGGCAACACCAGGGTTGGAGGACGCCCACGTGACGCTGGTCGTAATTACGGTGGTGCTGTGGTCCGCATAGGTACCGGTGGCCGCGAATTGTTGCGTGAACGTCGCCGCTATGGATGCAGTCGCAGGCGTCACCGCGATGGACACCAGCGGGTTCGTAACCGTTAGCGTCGCCGTACCCGAAATGCTTCCCACAGCCGCCATGATCGTTGAGGTGCTGTTCGGCGTTATACCAGTGGCCAAACCGCCCGCAGTGATGGTCGCACCCACAGATGCACTCCACGTGACACTAGCTGTGATGTTTTTCGTACTGTGATCAGCATAAGTTCCAGTGGCCGTAAATTGCTGGGTGGCGTTCGGTGCAACCGAAGCCGTCAATGGAGTTACTGCGATCGATACTAGTGGGGGCGCCGCAACATTCACGGTTGCCGTGCCGGTGATTCCAGCGGAGCTGGCCGTTATATTTGTGGTTCCAACGGCGACGCCGGTTGCCAGTCCCGAAGCATTAATCGTCGCAACAGCCGGATTGGACGACAACCAGTTGGCTGTCGTCGTCAAGGATTTGTGTGCTGCCATCGCTGTAGGTGCCATTAGCGCTGAATTGCTGCGTTCCTCCTACTAGCGATCGTCGTACTCGCCGGAGTAATCGCAATCGACACAAGCGTCACCCCGGGCGTGACCGTCAGTGTCGTCGTACCTGTGATAGATCCGGAGCTGGCAGTAATGGTAGTGGTTCCCGCCGCCACCGCGGTCGCCAGACCGGCGGTATTAACGGTTGCAACCGACTGGCTCGACGAGACCCAATTCACTGCAGTGGTCAGGGATTTCGTGCTGCCATCGCTATAGGTGCCCGTGGCGCTGAATTGCTGCGTGGCCCCTACCGTGATGGACGGACTCGCAGGGCTGATCGCGATCGAAACTAGCGTAACTGTGGGTGGTGGATTGTTTCCACTGGATGAACCACCGCAACCAACCAACAGACTTATACCTAACAGCAGCGACGACAGCAACAACCGCTTCATGGCGCTCCTCGGGGCCCGGGCCCGGAATTATTGCGATTCAATTGTGTTTGCAGACTCGACCGTTATCATATTGGTCAGTAACTGCAAGGTACATAAGAAAAGTGGAATGGTTTATACCACTATAGGTGTAAATGCTGATTCCGCTTTTGAAACGCAGGAATCGGGCGCACTACCTGGCAATCCAGCAATGCAGTTCCATTTTGGAATTTCAGAGAGATTTCTTTCGCCAGGAATTTTGCAGTGACCTTTGCATAGTAAAGCATCCAGCGCAATTTGACACGCCGGCCAGAGGCGCGTCTGCTCACGGCTGAAAACTTCTGACAGTTGGAAACCTCGCAGCGCAGAGCAGCCAGTCGAAACGAAGACTGATCACAAAGCAAGCCGGCCGCGGAGTTCGAGTGTTCCGGCTGGTTAGCCTGGAATTCCGAATCTGCGCGGCCGATCTTTACTGCTTCAACGAACCGGACCCCGAAGCAGGAGGCATTCTCCGGGGCCGTTGCACTAGGTAAGGAAGAACTCGCGAGTGACTTTCACCCATTGATCGTCGGGCAGGGTGCTGGCGACGTCGTCGAGGGCCACTCCGCCGTCTTGCGCCAACGCGCCGAGAGCGTTGGGCATGAACCGCTGCAGTCGCATCGAGGACTCTTCTGTCCACCAGCGGGCCATTGCTCCGCCCAGTAGATTGCGGAAGTTAGTCTTGGCGTCGGGCGACTGTACTGTCACCATCCAGCCTTCGCCGTAAGGGTCCTTCGTAGCCAGCGAGGGATCGCTCGCCAATGCTTCATTGATGTCCGCCACGCTTCCTTCGATCGGTGACACCATGTCAACCTTGACGCCGTTGCGTACAACGCTCCATACCTTTTGCCCCTGGCGGATCCATTGTCCTCGCTGCGGCAGAGTGATGTGCTCAATCTTGCCTGTCAACTTAGAAGCAAAATCGTCCATACCAACACGAACCAGATTGGGGCTCTCACTTAACGCCCAAGTGTGTCCGGGATGGTAGCGAACATTGTCAGGCACCGAAAAGCCGCCAACCAAATTGGGCCGCAACCGTGGCAGTGCTGTGCCTTCCTGCTTGCTAATTGCGGGAGCCACCTGCAGAACTGGGTGCTTGGCTTTGGCGTAGAAGAAGTCAATCGTAAGAAAGATGGCGAAGGTTGCGAGAACTAATAGGACTGTCATGGCGTGCCCCCTGTTTTTCTTTCGCGTCTTAACTGACGCTTTACACCTTTCTATAAGGCATTCAGGATGCCAAACCCGTCTTGCCGTTTTGGTACATAAACTACTTCTTGCAAGCTGATTGTTTTGCAAGGGTTGCATAGGTATGTTGCAAAATCCCACAATGTGGGAGCGGCGAACTGCAACAGAACAATTCGTTGCGTTCCGCATCGCAATTGAGTTGTGAATAGGTCTTTAGCAAGCTCGAAACGAATCATTTCCTTGCAGGTCAGCGAGTTGCAGCTCAATGAGCCTAGTTTGCCGCAGTGTTGCGATTTTCAACGGCACTGATACAACCTGCAACAGTCGAAGACAACTTCGCGGAGAAAGAGAACAACACCGCAAAGAATATTTTCATTTTCCTGTACAAAGAAGCGCGGCCATCACTGTCTCAGGCTAGAGCAAAGCTACTGGGTGGCTTGTCCTTTAAGGACGATTCCGAGCTTTTCGGACTTCCCGGATGAAGAAGTCCGCACTTCGACCGTCAGAATGATCATTCCCTGATCGCCCTGCGAAATTGTGGAGGACGATCCGGCGGATCCCATGGCAATTACCGCTGGATGGGCAGTTCCCGTGGTTTTCGGGCTGAGGGTAATCATCTTCTTATAAGGAAGGACGGCGGCCGGATCGGGATCAAGGGCCACCGGAATAGCCAACAAAAAATCGGGATTGGGGGAGACGCCCATGTGGTTTGCGTCTTGCGGCAGGTACTGGTAGCGCAATGTGTACGTTCCAGCAGGAATGGCCTGGCCACGGTAGTCCGTGCTGCCCTTAGGAAAGATGACGACGGCCACAAACTCGCCACTCGTCAGCTGGGGATACAACGCTCCCGCGACGTCTTTGGCCACTGTCTGGAGGAGACGCGCAAACCACAGCTGTACCGTTCCGCCGTCGTCGAGGACAGCGTTGTAGCCCTTGTCATCTACTGCCTTCTTTAAATCATCGGAAGCGCCCGCCGCCGCCAAAGCCCCAATTCGCTCGACACTTGGAGTGGCGGCGTAGGCTGCCGGCGCCAAGTTGGTCGCCAGGAGACAACTCAAGAGGGCAAGAAAGAAGGGGTGAGCGAAGCGAACGGCGCGATGCATGGAGACTCCCGTGACGACGTTATCGCCCGAGCAACGCTTCCGCAAGTGCCCACGTCACAGAAGCCCGGCCCCTGTCAGCTATTCGCCGGCTGGGTGGCTTGCCGCGGAAGCGATGGGCGCTACTGCCGCGGATTGGCCCTCGCTGAAGGTCCCTATATAGGCGCTGCGACGTCCGTGGCTGGTCCAATGTGAATCGAGGCCGTCACCTTGAAACTCGTCGGTCAATGCGACCGCCGACATCGCATGGTCAACATTCGTCAGAGGCGGATAGTAATTGGTTTCGTTTCCGCAAATGTGATCGTGATGGTTGAGCGGACGCGTTACGATCGTGGCCAAGTGTCCAGCGCGCAGAATCGCCCCGCCCTGATGCAGATCAGCAGGGACATCAAGAACGACGGGCACGTAGTCCACGCGAACGACGTTCTCGAGCAAACGGCCGCCTTGATGCTGTGCGAGTGCGATCAACGCCCTGCGCTGCGCGGCATTGGCAGCATCGTCGACCATAAGCACAGCCTGCGCCGGATACGGGTCGCCGTAGGGATCCCCGAGGGTGGCGTGCGCCCGCACTGCGGCGGCGATTGTGAGGCCATCGAGCTTGACGCCGTTCCATGCGCCCTGTTCCACATGCCACGCCATTAGAGCATAGTTGCCGGTCAATCCAACCTCGCCGTTAGCGAAACACTGAGCAACATAAACATCGGTAGAACGCGACTCGATATAATCTCCGCGCAGCTGCTGGGCTTGCAGGGAAGCTACAAACAGCAACGCGACAGCAAAGGATAAAAACGCAGCTTTGCGCATGGGAAAACTCCTCACCCGGAATTATTACAATTTTAGATGAACCCGGCGGCCCCGAGGCTTCGCTGTGGCGACATGATACTTCTCTATATTTCTCTTGAGTTCCCCGGCACCGCTAGTCCGATTACGCTTTTGCGAACAGTGACGTAGCGTTTCGTATAAGGGGCATCTTCTTTTCTTTTGGCGAGTCTCGATTTCTGATCCTCAACCGCGCGGAATGGTCCGCAAATCGATGAGAGCTCGAAGTAAGAGTGACTTACTGCTTTTCGAAAACGATGGCAATCCCGCCATGACCATGTAATTTTTTCCATGTCGCCTGTTCCAGCGCTCTATAAGTCATTGATTCCCGTCAAATTCGATTGGCATCCGGTATGCACACTATCACCTTGGTAAGGAACGCGGCTCCGCACACCGCGGAGCTTCAAGTCGTCCCTCCAACTCGTACCACGGAGGAACAAATGAAGATTCGTCTTATTACGCTTTAACCGTAGTGGCTCTATGCCTGATATGCATTCCGCAGGCTCGCGCTTCGGTGATCACAGTGGATTTCGACAACATGGCGGCCTGCTGCGCTGCTAACCTCTTCAATTCAAACGGGGCCGCGGCGAGCGCCTGGTTGACGTTCGGAGTAATGCGGATTGATGGCGGCATGGTGGTCGCAGATCCCAACGCTACAAGCGCGCCCAATGTTTATGCTGCCTTCGGCGCGGCTCCGCCAATCGGCAACAACGTCGGTCACTCCGGCAGCATCGAGATGATGTTTTCTTCGGGAGTATCGAATCTGGGATTCGACGTGATCAATGGAGGCATGGCTTCCGGCTTTATGGCCTTTGCCTATGATCCAAACGGAAACCAGCTCGGCGTCGACATACTTCAGCTGAGCTGCTCGAGTTGTGTTGGCGATGTCGGACACGTCTCGTTCAACTTCGGCGACATCGGCAAAGTGATTGTCGTGAGCGGGCCGGCATCCACCTTAGGCCACTTTGCTGTGGACACCGTCACCTTTACCGCTCCAGCCACGGTTCCCGAACCCGCCAGCTTGGCGCTTCTGGGTAGCGGAATCATTGCGCTGTGGAGCATGCGCAAACGGGTCTCCAGCCGCTAGGCTTACCTTTCCTCCGTTCCGTGCCGGCGCAGGTTGGTATAGCAGCTGCGTCGGTGCGGATTTTTGTTCGTGCATAACTCTGCGCGCCGAACTTCCCAGCATGTATCGGATTGATAAACAATGGCAAGTTGACATTCGCCTTTTCTTCGCTAAAAATGGTTGCGGAGGCCGAATATGGCTCTTACCCGCCGCCAAAAACAGGTCTATGATTTTCTCGCTCAGTTTGTCGAGCAACACGGCTATTCGCCGTCATTTGAAGAGATTGGCGAAGGACTCGGTCTGAGTTCGCTGGCCACCGTCCACAAACATGTCAGCAACCTGGAAGAGAAGGGATTGCTCAAGCGCGATTACAATCGCAGCCGCTCGATCGACCTTCTGAAGCCCCGCGGCCGCATGAAGCAGGCACTGGCGGGATCCATGGCCGCTGTCGCGACCGGTGGATTGACGCTGCCTTTGCTGGGCCGCATCGCCGCCGGCCAGCCGGTGGAAGCACTGGAGAATCCCGAGTCGATTTCGCTCGCGGACTTTACCCGCTCGAAAGATGTCTATGTGCTGCAGGTGAGCGGCGAGAGCATGCAGGACGAGCATATCGTGAACGGTGACTATGTTTTGGTGGAGAAGACCAATACTGCGCGCGATGGCGAAATCGTGGTCGCGCTGGTGAATGGCTCTGATGCAACCCTGAAGCGGATGTTCCGGGAAGGCGATAAGATCCGCTTGCAACCCTCGAATTCCGCCATGCAGCCAATTATTGTCCCCGCGGCCGGAGTGCAAATTCAAGGTCGCGTCATCGGAGTATTACGTAAGTACTAACCTGAATTTGTCGCGATGATCCGAATTGAGAGCGAACAAAAGGCGCGGACCTAGCCGCGCCTCGCGAAACTTCTAACCGGCTTACAGGTTCTTGTCGAGCGCCTTTTCGATGACGTCGCGCGATACGTAACCAACAATCTGCTCCTTCACCTGGCCGCCCTTGAAGATGAGCAACGTGGGAATACCGCGCACTCCATACCTCTGCGGGGTCGAAATGTTCTTGTCCACATCCATTTTGCCGATCTTGACCCGGCCGCTATAACTCTGTGCAACTTCATCCACGATAGGCGCCAGCGCCCGGCATGGCCCGCACCAAGTTGCCCAGAAATCGATCAGTACCGGCTGGTCCGACTTCAAAACTGCCTGATCAAAGTTCGCGTCGGTTACTTCCAAGATTGCGTCACTTGCCATGTATCCTCCTGAGGGGTCGCGGCTGCATGCTGCGGCAAGAGCCGAGCCGCATTTCACATCCTACCATTCGCATTGTGCGGGTTTGGACCAAGTGGTTAGATGCGACACAGTCAGCAGAGTTGCAGTCGACCCTGGACGGGATTCGAAGCTTTGTTCTCCGCAGCATCCACTGACAGATGAGTGAGGTTTGGGTCAGCTGGTAAGGTTGAAAACAAAAGTGACCCGCAATCAAAAGCGCTCCGCAACGATCGCAGAGCGCCTTGAAGGCAGCCCTCCCCCAGAACTGCCCTAACTACGACTGTCAGTTTGCGCGTTAGTTGTTGGCAAGTAAATACGTCTTCCGTAACTAATGGGTAACTTACAGTAACCCTGGGCCGGTGACATATATTGCAGAAAACGTTGGATTTCTGCGCCGGAATTTTTGTGTAGCTGAAGTTCTCCCATTTTGGGCTAGTTACTATCAGGAACTGTAGTCACCTTCAAATAGTACTGGCTAGCACTTCTGCAGGATGAACGACCATCCGCCGCATTCCAGCCTCGAGTTGCTCGTGACAGGAAACACCGCTGGCTACCAACGTTCGCGGTCCATCGGCTTCATCGGCCCGCCGAACCTGGGCAAAGAGGTCCTCGCCGACGGCCATACTGAGTTTGTAGTAATCGTGTTTGTATCCGAAGCTCCCCGCCATACCACAGCACTCGACCGACGAGGTCACAACGTCAAATCCTGCGGCCCGCAAAAGCTCGATCGTTTGCTCGGCAGCGTTGCATGTCCTCTGCTGGCAATGAGAGTGATAGAAAAGCTTGGTTCCAAATCGGGACTTCGCGGCTGGAAATAGTTTCGCAACCTCGAGACCGGTTTCGGTGGCTATCTCCCAAACAGCTTGCACCGCCTCGATGCTGTTCTCTGCGAGTGCCGCGAAGAAGGCCTGGTCGTCGAGCAAGTGCCGATAGTCGAAGCGCAACATGGCGAGGACGCTGGGTTCGAGAACGACAATCTTTCTGCCGCTGTCGAGGTAGGGTCGCAGCATGTCTGCCATCGCACTCGCCTGCAGTCTCGCCGTCTCGATCATCCCTTGTGAAATTGCCGCTCTGCCATCCGGGATTGACGGGGTCAACACCACGTCAGCGCCGACCGCACGCAACACCCGAATTGCCGCCATACCGCGAGCGGGCGAACCATAATTCGTGAAGGTGTCCGCGAGCATAGCGATGCCGGGCTCGATGGCAACACCTTTTGTGGCACCCTGTTGTTCCTCGAGAAATAGTTGCTCCCATGTCTTCGACGGGAACGAGGGCAAGTCTCGCTGCTGATCGACACCGAGAACATTCTCCATAATCTTGCGCGCAATGGGCAGACGGACCGATTCATTCGCTACCGACGAGAACCTTGTGCCCCACTTGCCGAAGGTGTGATAGTTAGCGAAGAACTGCTTTTGTAAAGGGACGTTCTTATCTCGCTGCGAGCTGCCCGTAAGGGAACCGAAGAACGACTTCAAGGCTGAGTTTTCCTGCTGCTGGTTCATTCGTTGGCGGAGGTTCTGGTTAAGCCAGGGAATATCGATACGGACGGGACATTGCGGTACGCAGCGCGAGCATCCCGTGCACAACTCGCTGAAGCGGGCGTTCATGAGCTTGCCGGTGCCGGCCTCCCACGCGCCTCCAATTCCGCCCGAGTAGGTCTCGCCGCCAAAAGCGTGCCCGCCGACCGTTTCGAAGTTGGCGCATACATTCAGGCACGCACTGCAGCGAATGCAGTACAGGGCTTCGCGCAACACCGGGTCGTCGCGCATGGCGCTGCGCCCGTTGTCGATCAACACCATGTGAAATTCGCGCGGCTGCTCTGTTTTGCCGGGCGCAACGAATGGGAGTGCGGGCAAGGGCGGCTGAAGGATGCTGACATACGAGGTCAGTTGCTGACCAGTCGCGCTCGCGGGGAGCAATTCGATGAAGGACTGAAAATCGGCACGCGACGGCACGACCTTCTCGATGCCCGCAATCGCGATATGCAATGGCGGCAGGGTCGTGGTCATGCGAATATTGCCTTCGCTCTCGACCAGCATGAACGATCCGCTGTCGGCGGCGATGAGGTTGGCGCCCGTGATTCCGGCATCGGCGGAGATGAACTTCTGCCGCAGGATATCGCGGGCAAAGCGGGTGAGCTCCTCGCCGGTATCGAGCGGCAGATCCGTCTGGAACTTGCGCTTGAAAAGCGCCGTGATGCGCTCGCGCGAATAATGCAGAGCCGGACCGATGATGTGTGATGGTTGCTCGTCGGCCACTTGCAGAATGAACTCGGCCAGGTCGCTCTCCGCAACCGTTATGCCGGCGGCCTCGAGTGCATGGTTGAGACGGATCTCCTCCGAAGTAATGCTTTTGCCTTTCACCACCAGCTTGACCTGGTGCCGCTGCAGGACATCCAGGATGTAACTGTTAGCATCCGCGGCAGTCTTCGCCAGGTAAAAATGGCCACCGTTCGCAACCACGCTGGCTTCAAGTCGCTGCAGCAGTGCAGGCAGGTTAGCGATGGCATTTTCCTTGATGGCCCGGGCCCTGTCCTTCATGGCATCGTAGTCGGCGATGCGGGCGACAGCGACGTAACGGTTGCGATTGAAGGTCTGTGTGTTGCGACGGACGGCAGCGCTCTGCACGTCGAGGGTCATGTCGATGGCTTCGGCCAGTGCCTGTTTACGGCTTTTGTTGGCTACCTGGCGAGGCGTAATTTCGCTTGGACGAACCGGGACTGCCATGGTCACCTCGAAACTTCAGCAGAACTCATCACTTCAAAATGATGATATGCAAACGGTGCGGCCCGTGAACTCCACGGACCAAGGGCCCCATGTCTGCGGTCGCGCTTGGACCGGTGATGAAAACAAAATTTCGAACGAGACCCTTGCCGCCGAGTATGTCTGGGCGAAACAGATCGCGTGGCTGCGGCACGATCGTCTCAGCCGCCACTACTGCGATATGCAAAGGCGCAAGCAAACTTGCCATGCCGGTTTTCTGAAAACCGACATCAACACAGACCGAGCCAGTGCGAGCTACTCCGGCAAAGGCCTCGGTAACACCGACTGGGGAACCGACCATTTCATCCGGGTTTGGATCGGGGCGCACTCGCGGATCAGCCGCGAATTTGGCGAATAACTCAGCGGGAAGGTCTTGTGGCGGCGCAAACAGAATGTGTTTAGCGTCACCGGAGGTTCGCAGGATGGCACCGCACAAAGCTGTGGGCGAGCGATCAATGATCTCCACGCTTGCCACAGCGGCTGTGGCAGCCGCCACAAATTGGTCGACAAGTAAAGCGGATTCCGACGTCGCCTGATTTGCTGCCATAGCCAGTAATGCTATCAACGTACTGCCGCAGCGTCCTGTGTGGAATGTCACAAATTTGGCTAATTTCTGCCCAGGATGGAGGGTAGGCGGCTCGGTTCGAAAGCAGGTTCCGGCGTCAAGGTCATCTACAATCGTACGAGGTCGACGCATGGTTCTGCGGCGCCGGTGGTCCTGATTGTTTTCTTCGAATGCAGCTTCGGCCCGCGGGTTGCGGTGGTGTATCGACTTCGTCGCGTTGATATTTCTGCTTTGCTGCGCACCATCTGCGCTCTCACAAACTAGCCCGGTCCATTCTCCGCCAGGACAGGACATGCCGGGCATGAGCATGAGCGACGCGGACCATCAGAACATGGGAATTGCGATGAGTGACAGCGAGTCATTTTTCATGGGCGAGTCGTCTGGCACGGCGGTGCAACCATCGGCCTGGCCCATGCCAATGGTGATGACGAGCGTCGGATCCTGGCACTTGATGTGGATGGGACAGGCGTTCCTGGTGGACACACAGCAGACCGGCCCGTTGGGCGCCGACAAGTTCTACTCCGTCAACTGGGGGATGCTTGGCGCCATGCATCGACTGGGCGGCGGCGCATGATGTTCCGCACCATGCTCAGCCTGGAACCGGCCACCATCACGGAACGCCGCTACCCGCTTCTCTTCCAGACGGGCGAGACGGCGTTCGGCAATCCAATCATCAACGCGCAGCATCCTCACGATTTCGTGATGGAGTTGAGCGTGCAATACTCGCACAATGTGGGAGAGAGCGCCACCGCCGACGTCTACTACGCTGTGGTAGGCGACGTCGCGCTGGGGCCGGTGGCGTATCCACATCGGGCGTCGGCCATGGAAATTCCGCAGGCGACGCTGGGCCACCACTGGCAGGATTCCACGCACATTGCCAATAATGTCGTGACAGGTGTTCTGGCGTTCAAGTCGGTACGGCTTGAAGCCTCCGGATTTCATGGCGCCGAGCCGGACGAGAACCGCTGGAACTTCGACTTCGGGCCCATGGACTCCTATTCGGGGCGAATGACCTTCACCCCATCCCCACGCTGGGCAGCGCAAGTCTCAGCTGGGCGACTGACGCATCCGGAGGCGCTGGAATCGGGTGATGTGATTCGCAGCACTGCGTCGGTTGAGTACGTTGTTCCACGTCCGCATGATAACTGGTGGGCGACAAGTTTGATTTGGGGACGGAACTGGAAGACCGCGCCGAAATATGGATCCAATGCGGTGCTGGCGGAGACGGTGGTTCCGTTCCGCGACAAGAACTTCATCACCGGCCGCTACGAGTGGTCGCAGCGCGATGAGCTGTTCTCCGGCGAATCCCGAACTCGCCGAGCAGCTTGAACAAAAAACTGGCCAGCGCTGGTTCGACGTGAATGCCTACACGGTTGGATACACACGAGACTTCGGAACCTTCGCTGGCGCCCAAACCGGTCTCGGCGCGAATGTCTCGCTTTACGGAATTCCCGACGCCATCAAGCCGTTCTACGGAGACCATCCTCTGGGGTCAATGTCTACTTGCGGATTCGCTTGCGGTGACGACATTCGCCAAGTTCGCTTTGCTGGCGACGCTAACTCGGCTGAACCGTCCAGTCGGTCGAATCGCACCTCGAATCACTCCGCCGAGGGAAGCGCGACGGGTAGTGGTGTCGGCCATTGGCGTGTTGCCTCTTGGCGCCTTAAGCGTACCTTCAGGTTATGTCCGATAACACTACCGACGAAGTTCCTTGCCTTGCCCGGAACACAAGAGCGGAGCACACTGAACCAGAAGGAATTAAGACCATGCGGGTCCTGATCGTTGAGGACGAGCGGCGGCTGGCGGAGAATATCGCCCGCAGTCTGCGAGAAAGCGCGGCTATGCGGTGGATTGGCGCTCGAAGGCGAAGATGGCCTCTACATGGCCCATCGAATCCTTACGATTTATTGATCCTCGATCTGATGCTGCCGCGGATTGACGGCCTGACACTGTTGAAGAGATTACGCGGCGGTGGCGCCGAAGTTCCGGTACTGGTGCTTGACGGCGCGCGACGAGAAGGAGTCGATCATCGCCCTGCTCAATGCTGGCGCCGACGATTATGTCGCCAAGCCGTTTGATTTGGGCGAACTGCTGGCGCGCGCCAAGGCCCTTATCCGCCGAGGCAAAGGCCAGAGCAGTGCGATACTGAAAGTGGGCGACAGTCGAAATCAGCACCGCCGATCTCACGGTGCGGCGCAAAGGAAAAATTGTCACGCTGACTGCCATGGAGTATCGAGTACTGGAGTATCTCGCGCATCGTCCAGGCGCGGTTGTTTCGAAGACCGAACTGCTCGAACATCTTTACGACTTCAACTGGGAACGCTTCAGTAACGTGATCGAAGTCTATATCTCGGGCCTGCGACGCAAACTGGAAGATGGCAGCGACAACAAGCTCATTCACACCCTGCGCGGACAAGGATACATGTTGCGGGCTTGACATGGCGAAGTCCTCGATACAACGCCGGCTCATCATCGCGATCGCCATCTCGCAATTGTGCTTGCGATTGGCCTGATTGACTTGGCCGTGTTCGTCACCCGGGCGCAGTTGCGAAAGGCATTTGATGTCGCACTGCGCGGACGCGCCATGAGCATCGCAGCGCTGGTGCGCTACTCAGAGGACGAGCCGCACAAATTGCTTTTTGAAAGCGATCTTGTACCGCCTCCCCTCCAAGAGGGAGTTCCGGATCTTTATGAGGTCGTCGCGAATGGTCATACCCTGATTGCACGGTCGCCGAATTGGCCTACGCAAAAAGGAGGTCCTACCACCGAAGCGTGACCGATGGATTGCGACCTATGTGATCAACGGAATTCCCTATCGCGTGCGGTTCCTGGAACACATTCCAGTTTTGGATCGCGAAGGCGACCTGCCTTCGGCAGATTTCTTGACGATCAGGTACGCCTCTCCCATCGAGCGGGTTAATCAGGCCGTAAATGAAGTGTTACTTTACATTGCCGGTGGCAGCGTGTTGCTGCTGCTGATTTCGGGAGGTTTCGCCCTATGGGCGTTGCGACGCAGCCTGCGGCCACTGGCGGCCATGGCAACAAGCGCAGGCGCAATCTCAACTTCTAATTGGGAACTGAATCCTCCACAAGAGGCCCTCGACACGCTCGAGCTTGCGCCACTGACTCGGGCGATGACTTCGATGCTCGACGGTCTGCATCGGTCGTTCACGCAGCAGCGCGAGTTCCTGGCCAATGCCGCTCACGAGCTGAAGACGCCGGTGGCAATCCTCAAGTCCACGCTGCAATCCCTTTTACAACGCCCCCGCACTTCCGACGAATACCGCGTCGGACTTGAGGAGGCGCTCGACGACATGGCCCGGCTGGAGAAGTTACTGCACTCCATGTTGCGACTAGCGCGGGCGGAACAGTGGGCCTCGGGAAACTTACACCGCGACCTGGCGCCAGTCGATGTGAGCATGACTTGTCAATTGGCGATCGAACGATTACAAGCTGTGGCCCAACAGCGTGACGTCAAGATCGATTTCATCACCAACGGCCAGATTCGCTTGCCTGCCGATCCCGACGACCTGGAACTTGTCTGGTCAAATCTGCTGGAGAACGCCATCCGCTTCAGTCCGGCTGGTGAAACGGTGCGCATGGTCATCCGTGCCAACAATGGGCACGGCTGTGTCGAAGTCTCCGATCGCGGTCCCGGCATTCCGGCCTCCGAACTGCCGCGCATCTTTGAGCGCTTCCATCGCGCCGATGCTTCGCGTGCCCGCAATACCGGCGGGTACGGTCTCGGTCTGGCCATTTCAAAAGCTCTTGTCGAAGCCTATGGCGGCACCATCGAGCCGCAGATCAGCCCGGGTGAAGGCACTCGCATGGTGGTCACGCTTCCGGTACAACACTAGGAACTCGCCGCGCACATATTCGGTTTTTATATCTATTCAGCTTCATTTAAGGCGTGAATTAGCATTCTGATGGGAGAGATGCACCTGTGATCACCAGACTTACATTGATGATCGTTGCCTTACTGGCGCTGCCGATAGCGTGGGCGCAGGTCGCCTGTACCCGCAGGGCCGGGTGGCACCCCGCAGGCGCCGCAGGTGCCAGTCGTCATTTCGCTGGCCGAGGCTCTGTCGCGCGCCAAAACGAACAGTCCGCAGTTTCAAGCGGCAGTCACCGAATTAGGACTGGCACGAGAAGATCGGTTCCAGGCTAGGGCCGCGATTTTGCCGGGCGTGGACTACAACAACAGCTTCATCTACACCCAGGGCAACGGTACCGCGACTGGACGCTACATTGCCAGCAATGGCGTACACGAATACATCAGCCAGGGCGCAGCTCACGAGGCAATCGGCGCCGCCCAAGTCCTGGACTATCAGCGAACCTCAGCCGCCCACGCGTTAGCCAAGGCGCGCGCCGAGATCGCCGCCCGCGGGCTTACGGTGACTGTGGTGCAGTTCTTCTATGGACTGCTGGCGGCACAGACCCGAACCGCTAATGCCGAACGTGCCTACGACGAAGGACAGCACTTCCTGCGAACTCAGTCAAAAACTCGAGCAAGGCGGCGAAGTAGCACACTCCGACACCATTAAGGCGCAGATTCAGGCCAACGATCTGCAGCGGGCTCGCGACGAGGCCAAGCTGACAGAACAGAATGCGCGCCTGTCGCTGGCCGTGCTGCTGTTCCCCAACTTTTTTCAGGACTTCACCCTGGTCAACGATCTTAGCGCCGCCCCGGCGTTGCCGCCGATGAACGAGTTGCAGGATATGGCATCCAGAAATAATCCTGAATTGCAGGCTGCGTTCGCGTCCTTGGCCGTTGCCAACAAGGAGGTTGGCGTAGCGCGTGCAGGCTACCTGCCTACACTCTCGGTGGACATGTTCTACGGAATCGACGCCAACCAGTTCGCCAAGCGCGGGCCTGATGGAATTCAAAACCTCGGCTATGCTGGCGCGGCGACTTTGAACATCCCTGTGTGGAATTGGGGCGCTACCCAGAGCAAGGTGCGTCAAGCTGAGTTGCAGCGTCATCAGGCGCAGGTCGAATTGAGTGCCGCGCAACGACAGGCTATCGCCGATCTGCAGTCGTTTTACAGCGAGGCCCAACTGGCGTATCAGCACCTGGAGGTTCTGAAGCAGTCCGCTGAACTGGCCGAGCAAAGTTTGCACCTCACCAACCTGCGTTACCAGGCAGGAGAGTCCAGCGCCCTGGAGGTGGTGGACGCGCAAAATACCTTGACCGCCGCGGGCAACAACTATCACGACGGCGAGGCGCGCTACCACCTGGCCATCGCCAATCTGCAGACCCTGACGGGGGCTTTCTAAATGCACATTCGCCGGACTTTCCGCCATTCTTGGAGTGTCCCTCATTGTGGGAGCAGGCCTCTTGTTGCTGTCCTCGTGCTCGAAGAAGGAGCAGGAAACGGAGCCTGAAGTTACCGTCCAGGTCGCCAAAGCCGAGAAGCAATCCATTCGACAGATTGTCCGCAGCGAGGCAGTACTGTTTCCCAAAAATCAGGCTGCCATTACTCCGAAAATTGTCGCACCCGTAAAAACGTTCTACGTGAATCGTGGCAGCCGTGTGCGCACTGGTCAACTGCTGGCCGTGCTCGAGAATCGCGACCTCGCGGCCGCTGCAACCGAGAACAAAGGTACCTACCAGCAGGCCGAAGCAAACTATGGAATTGAGACTTCCTCGGCCTTGCCCGAGGAATGGCAGAAAGCCGAATACGACCTGAAGACCTCTAAAGAGGCTTACGACGCTGAGCAAAAAGTCCACGAGAGCCGCAAGAAATTGTTTGAAGAAGGTGCATTGCCCCGCAAGGAACTCGATTCGTCAGCCGTCGCGCTGGCCCAGGCAAAGTCGCAATACGAGATCGCCGCTATGCACATGGCGGCTCTGCAGTCGGCCGGCAAAAAGGACCAGCTGAAGTCGGCTGAGGGGCAACTCACCTCCGCCAAGGGAAAATATGAAGGCGCAGAAGCGAATCTGGCTTATACGGAAATCCGCAGTCCCGATCGACGGTGTGGTTACCGAACGTCCAGGCTATGCGGGCGAAACGCCCGCTCCCGGGAGTCCACTGCTGACGATTATGGATACTTCGTCGGTAATCGCGCGCGCTCATATTCCGCAGGACCAGGCGGTGCAGTTGAAGCCGGGAGACGATGCCACCATTCACGCTCCGGGAGAGGTCGATGTCGCAGGAAAGGTCACATTGGTCAGTCCTGCGCTCGACCCCAACAGCACTACCGTAGAAGTCTGGATCGAGATCCCCAACCCCGATGGTCGATTGCGCCCCGGCACCACCGTGACGGTCGAAATGCTCGCGCGAACTGTCGGCGATGCGGTCGTGATCCCGGCATCTGCCCTGCTGAAGACGACCGAGGGCGCAACCACTGTGATGATCGTCAAAGATGGCCGCGCGCAGCAAGTAGAGGTGGAGACAGGAATTCACGAAGGCGATCGCGTGCAAATCACGAAGGGACTCTCTGACGGCGAGACCGTCATCGTCCGGGGATCCTATGGGCTGCCCGACAAAACCAGGGTGAAGATCGCCGAGGCGCAGGCGAGCGAATCCGAGAAGCCGGGCGCCAGCCAACCTGCGGCTGCAAAAGAGAAAGACTAGATGCGCGAACGGCTCAAATCCATGCTGGATCGCATGCGTACCACAGGTACTCCCGACCCACGTTACTGGTTTACGCGCTACGCGAAGTCGCTGATCTTCCTGATCCTCGTGCTAGTAGGGGCCGGCATCTATCTCGCCTTCACCATTCCGATCTCAGTATTCCCAACGACGGACTTTCCGCGCGTCTTGATCGGCGTAGACAATGGCGTTATGCCGATCGACCAGATGATGGTCACGGTCACGCGTCCTATCGAGGAGTCCGTAAACAGCGTCCCGGGATTGCAACAGGTGCGATCGATTACCAGCCGCGGCTCTGCGGAAATCGACTTGTTCTTTGACTGGAACGTCAACATGGTGACGACGCTCCAACTCGTCGATGCGGCATTAGCCAACATCCGCAACACGCTTCCGCCGACCGCGACGATTCAGACGCACCGTCTGACGTTCGCCAGTTTTCCCATCATCGGTTACAGCCTGACTTCCGATACGGTCCCGCAAACTGAGTTGTGGAAGACTGCCACTTACGACCTGAAGCCGCGCTTGAACCGGCTCGACGGCGTTGCCACGGTGCTGGTGCAGGGGGGCCAGGAACCTGAGTTTCACATCACACCCGATCCAGCCAAGTTGCTGGCGGCTAGTGTCACAGTGTCAGACATCCTCGATGCCGTGCGTCGAACCAATCTGGTGGATTCTCCGGGACTGATGGAGCAGAACCACCAGCTTTACCTCGGACTCGTGGACGCGCAAGTACATGATCCCGAACAATTGGGCCAAATCGTAGTCAAGGCAACATCCACGGGTGTTCCGGTCCGTATCAGCGACGTGGCGGTGGTTGCTCCCAGTGTGAAGCCGGTGTACACGATCGTCACCGCCAACGGTAAGCCGGCGGTGTTGCTCAGCGTCAACCGCCAGCCTGACAGCAATACCGTCGAAGTCGCCAACGAAGTTCACGCCGAAGTGGGGCGCATCAGGGAATCGCTGCCACCGGGAATCCACATGGAGCCGTTCTATGACCAGTCGGGCCTGGTTACGGATTCCATTCACAGCGTGCGTGACGCCATCCTCATCGGCATCGTGCTTGCGTCGCTGATAATGGTGTTGTTTCTGCGCGACTGGGGTACCTCGATTGTCGCCGTTCTGGTAATCCCCGCGACCGTGTTCATTACGTTTATTGCGCTCAAGCTGCTCAATCAAAGCTTCAACCTGATGACGCTTGGCGGCCTGGCAGCCGCGGTCGGGCTAGTGATTGACGATGCGATCGTGGTGGTGGAGAACGTTGCACTACATCGCGATGCGGGACAAGGAAGGCTGGAGGCCATCCGCAGCGCGCTGCACGAGATTACTGTTCCACTGATCGGCTCGACCATTACCCCGATCGTTGTATTTCTTCCCTTAATCGCGATCAGTGGTGTTACTGGAGTGTTCTTCCGAGCGCTGGCCATCACGGTCGGCGTGTCGCTGTTGACTTCGCTCGCTCTCGCCCTCACCTGGACACCGACACTGAGCCAGTACTTCATTCGCCACCGTCGACAGGAAGGGATGGAACCTCGTAGTTCGAACGACGCCGGTTCGACCGACGAAGAAAAGCTAGTCGCTGCTGAAGAGGCAGCATTGAGTGGTCGATTTCGTCGGGTAGTGGAGTTCTACGAACGGTGGCTGCGGTTTGCCCTGGACCGCCCCAAGTGGATTGCCGTCTTCGCCGCATTGCTGGTGATCGCGTCATACGGCTGTTATCAACTGCTCGGCACCGACTTGCTGCCGGAGATGGATGAAGGTGGATTCATTGTTGACTATCTCTCTCCGGCCGGCAGTTCCCTGCAAGAAACCAATCGCATGGTCAGCCATGTCGAGCAGATGCTGCGGGAGATTCCCGAGGTGGAAAGCACTTCGCGCCGT
The DNA here is from genome assembly GCA_963696575.1 of uncultured Acidobacteriaceae bacterium. GTDB lineage: Bacteria > Acidobacteriota > Terriglobia > Terriglobales > Acidobacteriaceae > DASRAA01. The sequence continues at coordinate 167,821 of CAVOKT010000002.1, read as the reverse complement.
ACCGGATTAGAGTTGGGGCTGGCGGCAGTGACGGAAGCGAACCGGGGCGACATTGCGGTGAAGCTGAAGAGCAAACGCAGTCGCAGCGGCGAAGAAATCATCTCCGAGTTGCGCAGCCGGGTTGAAAAAGAAGAGCCCGGCCTGGAAGTCGAATACGTGCAGGTGCTGCAGGACATGATCGGCGATCTGTCGAACGCGCCAGAGCCGGTGCAGATCAAATTGTTTTCACCAGACCCTGCGCTGCTGAGCCTGTGGGGGCCGAAAGTGGGTGATGCCATCCACGACATTAAGGGTGTGGTGGACATGAGGAACGGCATCGAGAACACGATCAGCGGGCCAGCCACGGTGTTCCAGGTGAATCCCACGGTGACGGCACGCGCGGGGTTTACGCCTGAGGAAGTTGCCGTCAATGCCAGCGCGATTCTGGAGGGCGAGCCCGCAACCACGCCGGTCATCCAGCAGGACATTGCGTATACGGTGAGAGTACGGTATCCGGAAGCAAACCGCGGATCGCTGGCCGCGATGAGCAACACCTTGCTGAACAGTGCCTCGGGACACACGGCTACTCTTGGCTCGCTAGCCGATATTAAAGAGTTGCCCGGCCAGACGGAGATCCGCCGTGAGAACTTGCAGCGCGATGTGGCAGTCACCGCACGCCTCGAAGGAATCGACCTGGGAAGCGGAATTGCGGCGGTGCAGAAGGCAGTCGCTGGGTTGCACATCCCATCGTCGATCCGCGTGGTGTACGGCGGAACGTATGAGGAGCAGCAGCGCTCGTTCCACGACCTGATGCTGGTGCTGATACTGGCGATTTTGCTGGTGTTCCTCGTACTGCTGTTCGAGTTTCGCACGTTGGCGGCCCCGTTGGCGATTCTCTCGTCAGCCCTGCTCTCGACTTCGGGAGTCTTCCTTGCGCTGCTGATTACTCGCACTACGTTCAACATTGCATCATTCATGGGCTTGATCATGGTGATCGGTATCGTGGCCAAGAATGGCATCTTGCTACTCGATGCCGACCAGAAATTTCGCGGTCTCGGACATTCCGCGCACGATGCCATGATCCAGGCTGGACGCCGTCGTCTTCGTCCAATCCTGATGACTGCGCTCGCCGCAGCGGCGGGAATGTTGCCCTTGGCGCTGGCGCTGGGAGCAGGTTCACAGATGTTGCAACCGCTGGCCATCGCCGTCATTGGCGGAATCACAATTTCCATGGTGCTGTCGCTCATCATCACACCGGCAGTTCACTACTACCTCAGTCACGCGGACTCCGAGCCGCAATAAGCAAGAAGAAGGAGAAAGTATGAAACGAGTATTTGCCCTCATCCTCACGGTCGCATCCATCGCAGCGATTCCCGCGGTTGCGCAGAAGTCTTACAAACTTGCCGACCGCGTGAAGCTCGGTGGCGAAGGTGGATGGGACTACCTGACCTACGACAGCGGTGCCAATCGCATCTTCATCACCCGCGGCACTCATGTCATGGTGGTCGACGCCAAAACCTTGAAAGCCACAGCGGATATACCCGACCTCTCCGGAATACACGGCGTGGCACTCGCTCCCGAGCTTGGCCGCGGATTTGTCACCAGCGGCGGCGACAACATGCTCGCTCATCTTCGACCTCAAGACACTCAAGGTGCTCGATAAAGTGAAGGTGGGCGAGCGCCCCGATGCGATCCTGTATGACGCTTCCGCCAAACGGGTTTACACGTTCAATGCGAAGTCGCAAGACAGCACGGTCGTGGACGCTGCCACCGGCAAGGTGGTCGGAACCGTCCCACTCGGAGGAAAGCCTGAAACCGGTGTCGCCGACGGCAAAGGAAATGTCTACGTCAACATCGAAGACCGCAGCGAGATTGTACGCATCGACACTGCCAAACTCACGGTCGCCGAGCACTATCCCATGGCGGGCTGCGACGAGCCGAGCGCGCTGGCCTTCGATGTCGCCCATCGGCGGCTGTTTGCAGGGTGCGCGAGCAAAATCGTAGCCGTGGTCGATCCGGATGCAGGCAAGCTGGTAACGACTGTGGACATCGGCGGGGGCGTGGATGCAGGCGCATTCAATCCCAAGACCCAGCAGATCTTCATGTCGTGCGGTGCTGACGGGGTGTTGACGGTCATCCACGAAGACTCGCCCAACAAGTACTCTGTGGTGCAGAATGTTCCAACAGCTAAGAGTGCCCGCACCATGGCGCTCGATGCGTCATCGAACACCATCTATACCGTCGCGGCACAGTTCGATCCCACGCCTCCTCCGGCAGGGACAGAGACGGAAGATGATTCCTGACACGTTCGAATTGCTGGTGGTTAAGCCGGAGTAGCAACTACGCGTCTAAAGAAGGCGTCAGTTCTGGGGTGATATAGTCGTGTATATCACCCCAATTTTTTTTATCACGGTTGTTTAGAATCAGCAGCTTGGCAGGAAATTGTCTCTAAGTAACTAACAACAAATGGAGTTATACGTATCCAATTCTGCGCGTGGGACTTAGCAAACCCATCTGAGCGTTTTCAGCGGTACTCTCATCCCGAATCGGGAAATTTTCAATGAGCGATTGTCATTCGCGACCTGGGCGCGAACGGGCGGAGACACTCGTCCCCCGCCTCACGAACTCTGGTTGTAACGGGACTCAATGGGGAATGCAAGAGGTTTCGGTCGGAGAATGGAACGAAAGTAACCTAGGCTGGAATCGTCCGCACAGACGAAGAAATCCCGCTATAGCCAGAACCGGGCTAGAAAGGGGCATCCAAATTGGATTGTCCGTGGGCGGGGCCACCTGTCTCAGGGACACCTGACAGTTAGTTGGCGACTAGATCAGATTGGTTTTGGTGTCGTCGGAGCTAACTGAATTCTTATGCGGCCGGCTGAACAGGCTGCTGCAAAAGTCCAAAGAGCAGATCCCTTGCGGACTAAGTCCGCCGGGGTGACAACTATAAAACAACTTTGACGCAGAATTTGTTAGACAGGTCTAATCTAAACCGGGTGAAGTTGGAGGTGCGGAGCGGGCGGGACGCAGCGTCACGTCCACCCCATAGGCGAAAAATCCGGCGATGATTAACAGGATGCCGAACAACAGGCTGCTCATTCCGAGGATGCGTTCGCTGTCGCTGCGGACGATGGAGAAACCCAGCAGCAGCATCGGAAAGACACCGATGAATATCGCGCCGAACAATCCACCTGGAACTTTGAACGGACGCGGCAGGCCGGGCTCTTTCACGCGCAACACGATTAGCGCGATGAACTCGAGCAGCAAACTGGTTCCGTAAACAAGTATGTCGATGGTGACCAATCGCTCGAAGCCCAGACCGAGGCACAGCGCCCATCCGGTTGCGAGCACGAGGATTGATACCCAGGGCGCACCGGAGCGCTTGCTCACCCTGCTGAACACCGGTGGCAGCATCCCGTCCTGCGCCATAGCCAGTGGCAGGCGCGAATAGCTCATCACCAGAGCGTTGAACATGCCGAAAGCGCTCAACATTCCACCCGCAACTAACGCGATACGCAGCAGCGGTCCGCCGAGCATGCCGGCAATATCAGCCCACGAACCGGTCTCCCACGCTGTGGGACTCAGCTTGGTCATGGCGACGGCTGCGACGGGCAGAATATAGGTCAACGAAACTAGTGCCACGGCCGCCATCATGGCCCGGGGATAGGTACGTTGCGGTTGCTTCACTTCCGCGGCGATGGTCGAGGCATTGTCCCACCCCATGTAGTTCCACATGGCAATCAGCAGTCCGCCAATAATATCGATGTGCGACGTTGTGGGAGTGATGACCGCGTTTGCAAGTGCTCCGTACTTAAATGGAGCTAGCACCACGATGAACACAAACGGAGCGGAGAGCAGAAAGAACAGCCAGAGCGAGGTTGTCGCTACCACTCGAATACCGGCGATATTCAGCGCGGCGCAGACAGTCACCACGATCACCCCGACCAAGATGCCGCGATTGTTGACATCAAACCATGGAAAAAGGCGCGCCAAGTACAGGACAAACAAAGTGGGATAAATGGCCATGTCGAAAATGCTGGCCACCAGCGAGAGCCACGCTTCTTGAAATCCCCAGAAATCGCCCATCGCACGGCGCACCCACGCGTAGAAGCCTCCTTCTTCGGGAAGGGCGCTCGACAGTTCACCAATCATGTAAGCCGTCGGCAGGCTCCACAAGATGGGGGTCAGAATCAAGATCAGGATGGCGCGACCGTAGCCCGCACCGTGTACGACGTCTTCGATGCCGTAGGCTCCGCCCGAGACCATGAAAAAGGTCGCAGCAACCAGGGGCCATAGGGTCAGCTTGGCAGACTTCTTTGCGGAAACCGCAGACGAGCCAATAAGTGCGGCACGCTTCTGTGATGAGGCGGGAGTGTTAGTCGGCAACAATTTTGATGGATGCCTCACCGAATTTTGATTCCGGCGTCGTCAAGGCCTGCGCTATGGAAAAATCTCTTTTCAGGATAGGGACTCCCATCGCACGGGTAAAGCGAAATTCGACCAAGTGGGTCGAAAAACATTTTGTGGCGTATCAGACGCAGGCTTGCGACAGCGCCCTGACCGTTCGGAGCGCATGGATAAATCCCAATGGTTAGAAGGCAAAAATTCTGGAAAGCAGATCCCCCCGCGGGCTGAAGCCCGCGAGGGAAGACAAATAGAAAGAACTTATCGGCACGGCTGAAGTCGTGCCCTGATACGAAACGTCGCTGAAACAAGTTTTTCGGTAACCTGTAAAGTCGTGCCCTGATACAAAGCAGTCGCAAAAACCGAGTTTTTCCGCAGCTTGTAGAGTCATGCCGGATACGAAACGATCCTAAAACTAGTTTTTCAGCAGCCTGCGAAGCGGTGCGCTTGCAAAGCGGATTGGTGAAACCAGCAGGCCCGAACAGCACGGCTGAACTGGCTGCGGAAAAATTCTGAATTGTGAGCGCCTCGCGGACTGAAGTCCGCGAGGCGAGTCAAGAACAAATGACTTTGCGACATGGCTGAAGCCGTGCCCTGATACGAAACACCACTAAATCGAGTTTTTCAGCAGCCTGTAAAGGCGTGCCCTCGCGAAGCGGATTTGTGAAACCAGTTCTAGTTCTCTACGAACGCGGCGTTATTTTTTCTTAGCTCCGAAGGTGAAGCCCAATCCGGTGGTGAACAGAATATCGTTGTTCTTGTTTCCGGGAACCGGCTGGCTGACGTATTGATCGAGGAAGTTTGCATTCGCGGTCATCCAGCCATTCAGCTTGGTCGCGATACCGAAGTTGAAGTTCACGCGGTAATTGCTGGTTTCGTTCAACGAGGGCAGATAGTACAGGTTCTGCGTGATCGATACCGCTGGCGAAAACTTATGCGAGAACTCGTCGCCCAGCGTGGCGGTGAGCAAATTGTTGGGGGGGCCGACGTAGTAGCTTTCACGGGTGTAGCCGAGGCCCCCCAACAGGTCGAGGGTGGTGGCGCTGCTGGCGATGGCGTGATAGCCGAGGCCGCCGCCGGGCATGACGCGATAGTTCAGCAACTGCAATGTGTCATACATGCCCGTGAATACGCCATAGGCGAACCAGCGTTTAGTGAGGTTGTGGTCGTAGCGAATCAATCCACCTAACGAGTTAGCCGAGGTGAGTCCCAGCTTATCGTCGGTCGAGTAGATCGACGCCGCATTCACCACCCAGGCATCGGTACTGGTCTTGCGCAGCGCATTGAAGCCGAGCGCAAAGTTGGTGGTTTGGCTGTTGCCGCGTGCGAGTGCGAAGCCGAGGCTTCCGCCGCCAGTCCAGTCTTCCATGAAGCCCGGATGCAGCGATTTCTCATAGGCTGCCTGGTCGGCGGGAGAACGCATGGTGGCCACGTCTGCGCGTGGGACTTTTTGCACTCCTTGTACCGTAGTCACCATTACATCGGATCCCTCAGCCGCCACCGTTCCCGAAACCAGTTGCTTATCGGCTTTGGTGACGACCAGCGGTTGCTTGTCGGAGGAAAACTGACTTACTTCCGCCCAGTCGATGGAGACCTCTCCGGCATACGTGGTTTTGAGCACGAGCTTCTTGCCGTCCATACTGACGATCGCTCCACTCAGGTGGTCGCCGTTCTTCAGGGAGACCTCTTCGGCATGCAGCGTTGCCGCGCAGCAGATCAACGATACGATTAGGAATGAGCAGACCTTTTTCAACACTTCGAACCTCTCTTTGTTCGTGGGATTGAGAGCCGAATATGACTCGCGAGGGGTACGAGCCTTGATTTCGTGCTCCGGTTATTGCCTAAAATCCTTGTCCATCACAGACTGCGAGTTCCACAACCAGCGCGGCCTAGCGTTCTCGGGGGGCGAGTGACGCATGCCCGCGTTTTCGTAAACTTAACGCCGTCCAAGTTGTTGCGGAGCCGTAAGAGAAGCCACCCTCTATAACCGACAGCCGCAAGCCCGCGGCCAAAGACCTCGGCCAGGAACCAAGTTCACTGCAACACCCAGGCATTCATGATACCGACTCTGGACTCATTTCGTCTCGTGAATCTTAACTTTTCCATCAGGGCTGCAGTTGATCAACACGGCCAAACGGCAACCTGAACCCTTCTAGGCGCTGGTAAGTTCGCAACGAAACCCGTAGTCTGTAATTATCCGCGTACCTCCATCATCGACGGCGTGAACGGTCTCCTGTGAGCCGCCGCGCCAAGCCCGAACTTTGAACGACTGGGGCGAGCCGAGAGAAGGCCCGGTGGAATCTGTGCGTCAGCACTGAAATGCAGGCATTACTATGAAAACTCTCCTCAGCATTGCTACTTTGCTTCGTTCCAAGGCCGCATTCTTGGCCTGCCTGGTTCTCCTTTCATCACTATGGTGCGTTGCGCAGGAAGTTCCATCGGCTAAGCCGCGGCCCAAGCTCGGATTGGCCCTGCAAGGAGGTGGTGCGCTCGGACTGGCACACGTGGGCGTGATCACCTGGCTGGAAGAGCATCACATTCCGGTGGATTACGTTGCGGGCACCAGCATGGGCGGCCTGGTCGGCGGGGTTTACGCCACCGGCCACAACGCGACCGAGCTTAGGCAGGTGGTGAACGGCATTAACTGGGACCAAGTAATGGCCGGACAGACTCCTTTCGACGACCTGTCGTTTCGCCGCAAGGAGGACTCCCGCGACTATCCCAATAGTCTGGAGTTTGGCTTGCGCAAGGGATTGCAATTCCCATCAGGATTCAACTCCGGGCCAACAGGTCTTGCTGATTCTCGACAAGGTCGCGGCTCCTTACTCGGAGATCAAGAGCTTCAACGATCTTCCGATTCCGTTCGCCTGCGTTGCCACCGATCTGGTCAGCGGCAAAGCTCATGTCTTCCGTAGCGGCTCGTTGTCGCTGGCCATGCGTTCAACCATGTCACTGCCGGGTATCTTCTCGCCGGTGCGGGAGGACGGCTCCATCTATGCCGATGGAGGACTGCTCCAGAACCTTCCCGTTCAGGTAGCAAAGAGCATGGGTGCCGACGTGGTTCTCGGGGTCCACCTGGCCGAAGAAAACCTGAAGCCGGACGCCAATCTTTCGTCGTTCGCGGTGCTCGGCCAGTCGATCTCGGTCATGATCTCGGCCAATGAACTGCAGAGCATGGAAATGGCGGACCTCCTGCTTTCGGTTCCGGTGCAGAAGTGGGGCGCGTTGAGTTTTGACGACGCTGACGCCATCATCAAGGCGGGTTATGACGCGGCCCAGGCCAAATCGAAAATGCTGTTGACTCTCGCGGTCGACGATGCGACCTGGAACCAATACATTGCCGAACGCAACGCCCGCCGCATCACCACGACACCTATTCCCACGTTTGTAGCGGTTAAGGGAGTGAACGCGGACCTGTCGCAAAAAGTTGAGACACTGATGGCGGGCGTGGTGGGCAAACCCCTCAACTACGATGAATTGGACGCAATGGTCATGCGCCTGAAAGGTACCGGGCGCTATTCCACGCTCAGCTATGAACTCGTCGAGCAAAACGGCAAACAGGGACTTGAGATAAAGACCGAGGAAAATACAGTTGGTCCGCCCGTCGTGCGGCCGCTGATCCTCGTGGATGGCTCCAGTCTGAAAAACGTTACGTTCAACATGGGAGCGCGAGTTACCTGGTACGATATCGGAGGCTTCCGCTCGGAGTTGCGCAACGATATCATCCTGTTCTCCGAGTACGGGCTGCGAACGGAGTATTACCATCCCTTCACGCCCACCGCCCACTGGTTCGTGGCACCACGAGTACTTGCCTACAGCGACCCGCTGTATTTCTACGACAACAATCAACTCGTCTCCACCTATCGCAAGAACTTTGGCGGTGGCGGCCTCGACTTTGGATACCAGTTCGGAAATGTGGGCGAACTGCGCTTCGGCTATGAAGGCGGTTGGGTAGGCTACCAGCGTCAGGTGGGCAATCCTACGGAGCTGCCAAGTCTTTCCGGCGGTTATGCGGCCGCCAGGGTCCAGTACCGGTTAGACCGTTTGGACGATCCAGTCATTCCTAGCAAAGGTCAGGCCCTTCAAGCCGATTTCCAGTGGACTAACAGCAGTCCGTTGGCGGGGGGAGCCTATCCCTCGCTGGACGTCGCCTCAACAAACTTCTTTAAGCTGAGCGAGCCGGCGTCGGTGTTCTTGAACGGATTTGGCGGCACCACTTTCAATTTCTACGACACTGGCCTGCCGCAGTTTTCGCTGGGGGGCTCGCGCACCCTGGTCGCTTACGGAACCAACGAGCTGCTGATGGACAAGTACTTCCTCTTCCAGTTGGGCTATCTCCGGAGGATGGCAACGCTGCCGCCGCTCCTGGGGAGTGGCGTTTATTTCATCGGGATGTACGAAGCATCCCAGGTGTACGGACCGCCACATAGCATGATCAACAAGGCCTCGGGCTTCCCCACTGACGGGGCCGCGGGTATCGTCGTCAATACTATCTTCGGACCGGTGGAAGCGGCCTACGCATACGGCGATACCGGCCATCGCAAGTTCTTCTTCCGGATTGGACGGTTGTTCTAGGGAACGACTGGCGGTTGGCAATGGGAAATCAAGTGGCGAAGTCCTCGACGGACTTCGCCACCGTTTTTTCTGGAAAGCTCAACCTGTATTGTGCAGACCAGCGGCAATTCCGTTCATGGTTGCGCCGATGGCGTAGTCGAGTTCGGCGCTTTGCTCGCCGCCTCGTTTCCTGCGCAGCAGCTCAACCTGAATCAGGCTCAAGGGATCGACGTAGGGATTGCGCAAACGAATCGAGCGGGAGAGCACGGGATTTCGCTCCAGGAATTCCTGCTGTCCGGTAAGGCGCAAGATCATACGTCGGGCACGATGGAACTCGTCCGACAAGCATTTGGTAAACCGACTCGCGCAGAACGGCATCTTCCACCAGCGAGGCATATAAATGCGCGATGGAGAAGTCGGCCTTGGCCATCGCCATCTCTACGTTGCGGATCAGGTCCGAAAACAGCGGAAATTCGGCAACCATGTCTTTCAGTTGCTGCTCCTGGTGCGCACCCCGCGCGGCATACTGTTCGAGCGCGTAGCCCACGCCGAACCATGCGGGGACGGCATGGCGGCTTTGCATCCAGCCGAAGACCCAGGGAATGGCCCGCAGGTCGTCGAGCGTGCGACTGGCGCTTCGGCGCGCAGGACGTGATCCAATGCGAGCCAACTCCAGTTCATTGACTGGCGTGGCTTGCTCGAAATATCGCAGCACATCCGGGTTGTCGGCTATCTTTTCGCGATAGTAGGCAAACGCCGATTGCGATAACTGCTCCATGGGTTCGCGCCATTTCGTCTCGATGTCTTCCGAAGGGTTGCCGGGACGAACCAACGCTTCCAGGCAGGCAGCGACCATGATCTCCAAGTTCCACTCGGCCAGTACGGGATCGGCATACTTCCAGTTCAGGACTTCGCCCTGCTCGGTGATGCGAATTCTCCCCGTGAAGTCGCCCACAGGTTGGGCGAGAATCGCGGAATGGGTTGGGCCTCCACCGCGTCCTACGGTGCCACCGCGGCCGTGAAAGATGCGCAGCTTGACTCCGCACTCGCGCGCCACCTGGTGCAGACCGCGGTGCGCTTTGTGCAGCTCCCACGTACTAGTAAGCATGCCGCCGTCTTTGTTCGAGTCCGAGTAACCGAGCATGACCTCCTGCCAGCCATGCCATGAGGGCAACAATTCCCGGTACTCCGGTGAAGTCCAAACTCTTCGCATGACCTCGGGAGCACGCTGCAGGGCATCGATCGACTCGAACAGTGGAACCGGCATAGACCCGGGATCGCGTGCCGATCCGGAGGTCTGCAATCCGGACAAAGCCGCCAGCCGCAGGACTGCGAAAATGTCTTCCTCCGACTCGGCGCCGCTAATGATGTATCGCGTGATAGCGTCGGGATCGTGAGTCCGTTTTCGCGTCGACGACGCTCTCGAAGGTATCCAGCAACTCGCGGCTGGGGGCAGTGAGCAGTGGCAATGGGCCCGCAGACGGCTGGGGAAGGGAGATTCGCTGAATCTCATCGACAGCCTGGCGGTGCACACGCGCGTGCTGACGAATGTCCAAAGTATGCAGGTGGAAGCCAAACGTGCGCAGATTGCAGAGCAAGGGATCGAGCATTCCGCTCGCCAATCGAACGCCGTCACTCTGACTGAGGCTGCGGCGAATGATCTCAAGATCGTTTCGGAATTCCGTTGCGGACCTGTAGGCGCCTGGATTGGAGGGCTGATCGCGGGTGTAGCGCAGCCGCGCTGCAATCATCAGTAATAGACGGCGGCAGGTTTCGGCCTGCGGTGTCCGCGACAATTCCGCAGCAGGCTCGGCGATGCTGTGCTCGTATTGCTGGAGACGCTCGCACAACTCCGCCGAGGTCTGAACCTGATGCGAGGAAACGGTCAAACGGCGTGCCAGGAGAGCCACTTCCTCGATGTAGTGAGCCAGCACCAGCGACCTCGCAAGTTCGATCGCCTCGCGGGTGGAGTCCGGAGACACATACGGATTACCGTCGCGATCGCCTCCGATCCACGACCCGAAACTCACACATATGGGTAGAGAAACCATATCCAAATCGGTTCCATACACCTCGCGAAAATCCGCCGCAATGCCTTCGTAAATTTTCGGAATGGTTTGGAAGATGGTCATCGAGTAGTAGCTGAGGCCGGTACGGATTTCGTCGGTAACCGTAGGTTTCTGGAGCCGGACTTCATCGGTCTGCCAGAGAGCGGTGATCTCACCCAGGATGGTGTCTTCGCTGGCTTGCGCTTGTGCATCCGGCAGCGGCAAGCGATCGAGTTTTTCCAGCTCTCGAGCGATGCGACCCCGCTTCAGTAACACCGCGCGCCGCGTGATTTCCGTAGGATGGGCGGTGAACACCGGCTGCACTTCGATTTCACGAAAGGCCGCAAGAGCTTGTTCCAAAGTGACGCCCGCGTGTTTCATGCGCAACAGCGTGCCTCGAAATGATCCAGGAAGCGGCGGCTCTTCGGCGTGAAGTTCGGAGGCCCTGCGACGGCGTTTGCGATGATTGGTTTCGGCCAGGTTGGTGAGTTCGAAATAGGCGGCGAAGGCCTTGGTGACCTTGTAAGCGGTGGCTATATGGAGCGAAGCAACTTCTGCCTTTGGCTTCCTCAAGGAGCATATCCAGTTCGTCGGTCGGTGAATTTGCGGCCTTCTCACGATGTTGAATGAGTAAACGCCTCAGGCGTTCCACCGTGTCGAAAAGCTCCGGGCCGGCCTGTTCGACCAGTACCCTTCCGAGGAGGACTCCGAGGGAGCGGACATCGCGACGCAGGGGAGATTCCTTGTTCGGGTCGGAGGTCTTTGCGGTCAGTTCGGCCAACCGGCCAAGCTGAGTAGGCACGCTCCAAAGCGGCTTGGTGGGCTCCATCTTGGTAGTGTATGGGGCTAGGTTCCAAATGGAAAACTCGCCAAGCTCTTTGGAATTTGCGGCAATGGTCGATCACAAATAGCTGAGCCACGGGGCTTTGCTCTCGCCGCTTGACTCGGCCGTACCAGGCGCACGGGAAATACATAATCGCGACCACCAGTAACCAGATGAAATAGCAGAAAAGCAGGCTGTGTCCGTAGCCTGGGACGGGGCCGGTCAGGACGCCGCCGTGGAGCAGCCATCGGTACGGCTCGTTCGTGATCACGGCGACCGGGATTGCCAGAACGTGCAGGACGTAGATGTGAACCACGTAAAAGAACAGGGGAACGCGACCGTAAACGATGATGGCGCTGGCGATCTTGCCGGGAGTGCGCTCGTTGTAGCGATCGAACCAGGCGAGCGCCATCAAAGAAGGCCCCAGGGTCATTAGCAGGAAGAGCAGCGACGGTGGGTATTTGCTGACATCGAGGAACGCGACCACGCTCATGGCAAACGTCGCCTGGGGATGGAAGGGCCCGCCGGTATCAGGAATGATCGTGGCTGACACCGCAGCGTTGCCGTAGATCCCAGTAAATCGCAAAACGATAAATGCCATGGTCATGGCACCTCCGATCAGGAGGAACCAGCGACGCCGCTCCACGGCAGGCTTCAGCATCAAGGTGCCGAATCCGTAACCGGCTGCCATCACCCCGAACCACGGAATCAGGGGATACGGGGCAATGAGGAATCTCGGTGAATCGTGGAAGGTGATGACGCCGGGCCGATGCAGCAGAGTCCAGAGCCAGTCGAGTTTGCCGAAGGCTTTGCTCTGGATGGGGTCGAGCAGCAGGTTGTGAAGAACGCAGATGACAACGCCGATCCATCCGACCCATTTCGCGGGCAACCACGCAAAGACACCCAGCAAAACCATGCACCATCCCAGCGCCCAGATCACGGAGGCCATGGGAGTGAAATTAAAGCTCCAGCCAAAATCGATGACGGTAATTTCCAGAATCACCAGCCATAAGCCGCGTTTGATCAGGAACGATGACAGCTCAGCGTGGGTCTTGCCGCGAGTCGACCAGAGAAAGGCACCCGCGCCTGCGAGGAAGAAAAATCCGGGCGCGCAGAAGTGGGTAATCCACCGGGTAAAAAATAGCGCGGGCGTGGTTTGCGCGAGAACTTCCGGGGTAAACCTCAGGCCTTCAAAAAAGTCGCGCGTGTGGTCAAGCGCCATGAACACGATGATCGCGCCGCGCCACAAGTCGAGCGAATCGAGGCGTGGGCGAGCGAAAGACCGTCCGGGAGGGGCAATTCCCCTGGAAGCGCCGCCGACCGTCGCGTTGATCGTGTGAGAAGCCATCCCCAACCCAAGGATTTTGCCATTCTCCATGCCGAGGGTGCAATCGCGAAGGCCAACCAAGTCATAGCGCCGAGATTACGGTTGCGCATGTGAAGCTCCGTCTTGTTACATTGCAGGCTATGGGAAAGAGATGCGTAGCAGGCCTTCTAGTCTTTGCAATAACCGTAGCATTGCACCTGGCAGTGGGAGGGGAGCGGCCGTCCGCTCAAAAGCAGGAAGGTTTGCTGGCGCCAACTCCTCCGATGGGCTGGAACAGTTGGGATGCGTACGGCGAGACGATCACGGAGGATGAGGTGCGGGCCAATGCGGAGTGGATGGCGCAACATCTCAAGCAATTTGGATGGCAATACGTTGTGATCGATGAAGGCTGGTACGTGTTGAATCCGGGAGCGAAGCCAGGTGAAGTCAAGTTCGTGATGGATGACAAGGGACGATACATTCCCGCGGTGGACCGTTTTCCATCCTCTGAGCACGGAGCAGGGTTGAGGCCGCTGGCGGACTACGTTCACTCGCTGGGACTGAAATTCGGTATTCACATATTGCGCGGAATTCCGCGTGACGCGGTCGCGAAGAATTCGCCAATCGCTGGGTCGCTCTATGGGGCGGCGGAAGCGGCCGACACGGGCGACACCTGTCCGTGGAGCACCTTCAACTATGGTGCAAAGAATTCGCCTGCCGGCCAGGCTTACTACGATTCGATTGCGAGCCTGTATGCCGGTTGGGGCGTGGACTTCGTGAAAGCTGACTGCATTTCCGACCATCCTTATAAAGGAGAGGAGATTCGCATGCTGAGTACGGCGCTGCAAAAGTCGGGGCGCCCCATGGTGCTCAGTCTGTCGCCGGGGCCGACTTCGCTGCAGAAAGCGAAAGAGGTGGCGAGATATGCGGAAATGTGGCGCATCGCAGACGATTTCTGGGACCACTGGGGACCTTTGCCCGATAAAGACAAAGCCTGGTCGCAAGGTGTGCTGGCTCAGTTCGGATGGACAGCGAAATGGGCCTCGTTCCAGCAGCCCGGAAGGTGGCCCGACGCTGACATGCTGCCCCTCGGGCACCTGGGTCCACATCCCGGCGATGGTGGACCGGTACGAACGACGAACCTCACTCACGATGAACAGGTCACGATGATGACGCTGTGGTGCATGTTTCGCTCGCCCCTGATGATGGGAGGCGACCTTGCCTTCGAGCGATGAGTGGACGACGAAGTTGCTGACGAATCGGGAGGTGCTGGCGGTCGACCAACACTCGAAAGATCATCGGCCGGTGATTTCGACCGACAGCGCGGTGGTGTGGACGTCAGTACCCGACGACCGGCGCGGCTACTATGTCGCAGTGTTCAACCTGGCCGACGAAGAACAGACGCTTACTTACGATTGGACGAAGCTTAATCTTCCCCAGGCAACTTACACGGTGCGCGATCTTTGGAATTCGCAAGACTTGGAGAGCGCCGACAGGCTGAGGGTGAAGTTGCGTCCACACGCGGCGGTGCTGTACCGCGTAACGGGCAAACTGTAGGCGACGACGTGTGCTACTGCAGTTTTCGACTTCCCGAAGGTTGGGTCGATTGCGGTGTGCCGCAGGCGCAAGCTGCGTAGCTCTGCGGATCGAGTGCATCGATGGCGCAGTACAGACCCTTTACATCACTAGCAGGTATCGGCACAGCGGAACTCGAAACCATATAGAGCTTCAGCCAAGCTTGGCGAGCCCGATCGCTGCTGGCGATGTGATCGTACAGGTGGGCCAGGCTCGCGCCATCAAGTTGGCGCGTCTTCCATTGCCGCGAGAATGTGTACTCCCGCTTCCAACGTCCATGAGTCTTGCCGCCAGCCTGGGTGAGGTTCGTGAGGTAATAGGTGGATTGATCGCTCAACGTTCCGTCACGGCGGAAATTCACAACGCGAAACGCGGGGTTTTGGCCATAGATCGGTGAAACCGCGGGATCGATCACCACGAATTGCGCGGGGGAAATCGGCCGCAATCACCATGAAGCTATCGACATGGGTATGACCGGCGAAGCTCGCCAGCACCGTCCCAGGGTGGCGGGCCAGTGATTCTTTGAAGCGTTCGGTCCACTGGGGAACCCACATGGGCACGATCGACGAGACGCAGGAATCCGCTGAGCTCACGGCGGCCGCTGTTGTACTGGGATGGGTTGACGCATAACCATCGATTCCCGGAGGAATGTGGAACATCAGCCAGACCTTTTCGTGAGACTGGTCGGCTTCCGTAAGCTGGGCTTCCAGCCACGCAGAGAGATCGGCTGGTGCATTGGAGTTGACCGTCGCGCAAGCATTGGCGAAGCTGGCGGCCTGATATTTGTTGGACCAGAAGATGGTGTTGAGCGACACAATGCGCACGCCGCTTAGCGTCGGATGCTTGAGGCTATAGCTGCCTAATGACCTCCATGATTCGGTAAACGGCACGCTCTCGCGGGCGAGTTCACGTGCCAGGTCCGCGGTGTCTTTCAGGAATGGGCCGTTGGCTTCAATGCTGTAATCGCCACATTCTTCATCGTTGTTACCGGGAGTCAATAGGATTTTCGCGTCGGGATACCGTTTGCGAAATTCCAGCGCGAGGAACTCGACCGTCTTGAGCACGAAGGCGCGATAATGTGCAGGATCGTTGTCGTGGGTGACGCTCTTGAATGTCCGCGGAAAGTTATGCGCCAGCAAATCGCCGTCGAACAGCAGCAACGCAGGATGGCGCTCGGTGCGAGCCATCGCGTCAAGCGCCGAACGCACCAACCACCAGTTTGAATCTTGACCGTACGGACTGAACTTGGTGAGTCTGGAACGCAGCAGGATGGTTTCCCATTGGGGCGGCTCGGCTGAAACCAGATCAGCAACCAGCGTGGGATCAGCCATCGGGTTGAAATGAATATCCGAGACAATGAGCAGCTTCCCATTTGTGTTCTTGGGGGGCGGCTGGGCGCAGGCTGCGGAGACGAATAGCAGCACGAGCAGCGCGAGTTTGACGTGTCGTCGCCGCATCCTTACTTCAGGTCCTTGCCGGAGCTGGTGACGACCAGCTTTCCGTATTTGGCGTCGCGCATGGACAACATGTGGTCAGCAAGGTGCTGAATTTCGCCGCTGCGGCCGAACTGCTGTAACAGATATTCCTCAATGGAAACCCCAGTCCTCAATTCCACCATGATGGGCAAGCTCTCCCAAGTGCAATTCTAAGTTGCGAACCGATTTTGATTCTTCCGCCAGAAAACTGTACTCCAACGCAATATCGTCGACGGGCGCCAATCCGGTTGACCATGTCTCTGCGTATTTCAGAGAGTGACGTTAGCCGTGGCACGAATATATACATTTCGTAGTACACCTTCGGGAACGTCCCACACGGCAGAAGTCCAGGGCCCAACGACGAACCCACGGAGATAGCGGATGCAGGCGACGAAGACAACCCGCGCGCTAAGTCCGTATCGCTGCGTGGCTGTTGAGTCTGCTCCTGCTGGCCGGCTTAACTCTTTCCGCTACGGAAACGGGCCGAATTACCGGCAGAGTCCTGGATCCGAAGGGCGCGACCGTGGCGGGAGCGCAAGTCGCGGTGGCGAATGCCGCGGGCACCGTCATTCAGCAGGGCAAAAGCGATGCGCTGGGAAACTTCTCACTCGACGGCATCGAGTCCGGCCAATACCAGTTGACTGCCCAGGCGATATCGTTTTTGACGGTTGTTTCCAATGTCTCAGTTGTCGCCGGAGAACCGGCGAACGTCGATGTGCAGTTCCAGCAAATTGCCTCCTCCACGCAGCAGGTTACGGTCGTCGCTTCGGAACCCTCTTCGCTGACGCCCGATCCTGCGCAAAGCATCATTATTCATGACCAGGTGCTTGATGCAAATCCCGGGCGGCCGGGAGCACCGATCTCAATCCCCGGACTGCCCATCGAGACGGCGTCGGGAGGAATCAAGGCTCCGCAGTATTTTGCGCCCGGAGTCGCGGGAGACCACGGCGAGCCAATCGCCCAGTTCTTTCAGATTGGCAATTATCTGTATCCCAACAACCTGCCCGCCAATGCTCACGGCAACGGGTATGCCGATCCGAATACGCTGATCCCGCTGACGATCGATGGAGTCACGGTAGATGGCGGAGCGTTCAATGTTCGTGAGGGTAATAACTCGATCGATCTGGCCGCCAGCTACATTCCCCGGCAGCGCTTCGCCGACTTTTTTCAGCTCACCGGGGACTACCGCGATGCGGACTTGATTGGTGGTTGGAGTCCCAGCAATCCTGAGACGAATGCCTGGATCGCTGGCGAGGTTGCCTTCGGAAACGGCTTTCTCGATCGCCTGGAACACCGCCAGCAGTATAAGTTGAACGGATTCCGCCAGTACAACTTAGGTCGTCACCAACTGAGCTTGTTCGGTACGGGCTATTACGGGTCGTCGTTTATTCCAGGACTGATACCGATCGGCATGGCGGTGCCTGGCGACACGATCGACAATCGTCAGCTCGACTACACGCGCAATTTTCTCGCACTGGCCACCGACAACTGGAAGCTCAGCGAACAACGCCAGTTGTCGTTCTCGGGATTCTTCCGCAACTATGCCCTCACCCTGCGGTCCGACTTTGGCGACGGCCTGATTCAGCAGAGCGAGACGCGCAACGTGGTGGGCGGCGAGGCGATGTTCATTCAGAGCGTGCGGCATTGGGTCGCTCTGATGGCGGGTGTTGACCTCCGCCGCGATGCGCCACGCAACCTTGATCTCAAACACCTCGACGACAACGGCGTCTTTCAGCCGGTGACCAGCAACAACCTGACGCTGTCGTTCGTAGAGCCATTTGTCTCGATCGATGGCACAGCAAGTCGGTATCTGCATTTCAACCTGGGTGTCCGCCAGGAAGAAGTCTGGATGGACAATCAGGACCTGATCGACCCGCAGAATTCTTTCGACAAGCTGGCGACGCTGACCTTGCCGAAGGCTACGATCACGCTGCTTCCGCCTGACCGGCGGTACCTTCCGACGGTGTCGTTCAGTTATGGGGAATCGTTTCACACGAATGATCCGCGCATCGGAAATGGCACGGGGGCGCCGACTTTGCTGGCGCCGTCGCGCGCGTATCAGCTGGTATTTTCCAAGGTGATCAAGCAAACGCAGTTCTATGTGACGCTCAAGCGCGTGGCGAACTCTCTGGAGCTGGCGAAGATCGATCCTGATACTGGGCTGCAGGAGGTCGTAGGCCCGTCGCTGAACAAGGTGATCTCGGTTTCGATGCAGAGGAACTTCTCGCAGGGCGCCATCTACGTTTCCTACGCACAGGCTGATGCCAGGGACCGTGAAACGGGGCTGCCGATCCCCGAGGCGCCGCGCATGATCTGGGACGCAGTCGGCTCCTACAACAGGCTGCCGTTTCGCTTGCGGGCGCGTGGCGAGTTTGAATTCGTGAAGGCCAAGCCACTGGATGACGGGTTCGTGGGCGTCCCGGTGACGGAGATCAGGGGCGCGATACTCCGGCCATTTCTGGAAGACCGTATGTCGATTGGAGCGAATTTCCTGATCGCGCACGGCTACACGGGACAGACCATCGAAACACTCGCGCTATCCGGCGGGCACGAACCCGTTCGATCGCATCGTTGGGGTTCCGCTGAAGTCTTACGTGTCGCTGAGCTGGACTTACTACTTCAAGCACTGACGTAACCATTTGAATTGTGTCGCGACGAGAAGCGTCGCGGCGTTGGCAGCGTTCGCGACCCTGTGCGATACTTGACTGCGCAGCCAGAACGCGGCCTTCCATTCAAATCAACGATGGGCGACACGCCATTAAAACCGAAGCTGCGGGCCGTAATTCCAGTTCATACGGCAGTTTTAAGCAAACGCCGGGATGGCGGAACTGGCAGACGCAGCGGACTCAAAATCCGCCGAGGTTTACCCCTCGTGGGGGTTCGACCCCCCCTCCCGGCACCAAGTATCTCTCATTGCATCAATGATTTAGCGGCATCCGCTCCAATCCTGATTTCCTGCTCATTTTCCGCACTATGCCCGAAACTATGCCCATTCTGTTGGTTCTCCAGTTTCCGCATTGCCTCAGAGATGTCCGACTGTGACACGATTGCATAGCGCTCAAACACGCTGCGAGTTCTCCATCCTCCGATTTTCATAATGACTCCTTCAGCGACTCCTGCCCTCCGGAGATTCCGTGCTGCTGTTCGGCGGAGATCGTGAAACAGTAGATTGGGCACTCCGGCAGCGATGCAGGCATTCCGCCAAGTCTCCCGGAAATCTTTAATAGGTTTCCCGTTCGGCCAAGTGAACACAAAATCGTCGGGTTGCTTTCCGGAAACACATTCAGAGAGAAGTACACGTATGGTTTGCGTCATGCTCACGCGAGGTCTAGGGAGACGGCCTGTTGTTCTAGATCCATTTGTTGCTTGTTTAATTATTTTGACCTGTGATACCGTGTCGCCCTATGTCAACCACGAAGGATAAGAATCCGTACCAGATACATGTCACAATCGCGGCGACAGCGTACGAGGACGATATCGACCGTGTTGTCAAGGACCTTCATGATATTCTTCCCAATTACGATATCAACGTCGAAACATACCACGGTTTTCGCACGTTCCTTTCCGCCGCGATTTCCTCCACGGAAGATTCTCCGATAAAGAAGGCCTCTGAGTTGGTAGTGGAATATTTTAAAAAGTGGCTAGAGATTAGACCGGATGCCCCTCGGGTTGTCATTTCGATCTATGGACCTCATAGCAAAGTGTTAGCGGAAGTGGTACGTGACGCAGAACACCCCACTATAGAGCCGTGATTAAAATTGCCAATAATAGCTTTAGAGACTGGTTTGATTGTGCACTTTATTGGTCTAACTATTTGACTCGGTCCGCATACACTAGCGAAGTGATATACCTACTGACATTTTCCCTTCTCAAGCGACGCCCAGAACCCCCTGTTGCCCCTCGTTTCCATTTTGCCAAGTCGGGTTGATCGAAATTCCTCGCAATCCTGATTGAAGTTTTGCCCCTTCGCCACCGGCACCCATCGGTATGTCCAACCTATGCCCAAAGCCTCTCTCAAAACCCTTACGACCGCCTTTTTGGCGGTCGTAAGTAGTTGAGTATATGTTGCTTGCCGTCTTTCGAAGGGACTCAAAATCCGCCGAGGTTTACCCCTCGTGGGGGTTCGACCCCCCTCCCGGCACCAAGCATTTCTCTTCCCATCATTAGCCCAGCTGCGACCTGCTCCATGGACCCTGCTATGCGGTACGTAATTCAATAACTCCAATTACAGTTTTTGCCCGATACACAGGGATTTGGAGCCCGCGTATGTTGGGTTCGAGGTTAGGCGGATTTCTCAGACCTGAATCGATTCCCGCTCCCGCGGGGCGATTGCGACTTCGTCCTTAGAAATCCTCCTAAGGGGTTTGCGTTTCTGAATACCATCGTCCCCAAACGTCATACCCCGCCTACAAGATGTCAACGTCGCCGCATCGTCGTCATCGGATGAACCCAGAAAAAGCTCTCTCGGCCCTTTGGAATCATGACAGTACCGGCCTAAATCTCGTTGGAGGTTCTCTGATGTCGAAAGCAACCCGTTTGACCCAACTGCCAGCAAAATTGGCTATTTTGCTGGCTTTCACCCTGTTCGGGGTGGTAGCGCAGGCTTCCATACTCGGCAATGGAAATTCCATACCGCCTAGTCCTCTCTTTCCTGGGGGAACGCAGGTGGCCACTACGTCTGGCACCATTACGACTGCGACATTTAGTGCCAATTATCAGCAGTGGGTTTATTCCGACCCAAACAATACCTGGTGCGCTGGTTGTTTAGATTTCGTTTACCAGTTCACGGACAACGGACCAGACGTGCTCGAGCGGTTTTCGATGTACAACTTCGCCGGCGTCCAGGTAGACGTTGGCACCAACCCTTTTGGGATCCATGATCCAACATTGATCGACCGCAGCATGAACGGCCCGGTGATCGGGTTTAATTTCCCCGCAACCGACGAAATCAATGTAGGCGAAACGACGGTCTTACTGGTAATCGAGACAGACGCGCATACGTTCACCAACGGCTTTGTCTCAGCCCAGGATGGCACGGCAGGTTTCGGGTTCGCCTATGCACCGAGCGCGGTTCCCGAGCCATCGTCGCTGGCCTTGCTGGGTGGAGGACTCACTTTTGTAGCTGCGATGCTGCGAAAGCAACGATTCGGGAAGCGGCTGTAGACCTACAGGGAGAAGCAGAGTCTTTGTCGGCAGTAACGGATTCGCTTCTCCCACCGCATTTTGGTTCTCCGAATCTGGCGTACCCGGAACGAGGAATGCCCGCCTGACTCGAATGGATGGGTAGATTGCAGGCTGGCTCCTCGTTCCGAACCTTTTTTGGGACCAACCCAATGGCTCGACGGCCCAAATCTCCCTTCTTAAAATCGGTCGAGCGCGGTTGCTGATCGATCATTGCCTCAAGTAGCCTCGCAATACCTCGCCAGAACATCCGCTTGATCGATCATTAATGCACACTTTAGTAACCGCCCAAAGTTACTTCATATAGCTGCTAACCTATTGGAATAAAAGCAGTAATAGCATTACTAGTTGTTCCTTATAAGATTGTAGTTACTTTTTGGCCAGTTTTTTTCTATCGGATTTTGGCTCTTGCATGTAGTATCGACTCTCCGCATCGCGCAGACAGACTTGCGATGCGGAAATCTTACAATCAAGGTTCTAATCAATGAAGAAAACGGAATGGGTACGTCCGCGCTGCAAGACTGCCTTCTGGAATCTTTGTTCGGGCATCGTCCGAATCGATCGCCGGTCTGTCGGCGTGAGTCTGTTTTCCGCGGCGATTCTTGCTTTAACCTTTTCACTCCCAGCTTTTGCTTCCGACGCTGACGCTATCGCCAAAATCACTCCTAGCCTGGCGTCTCAGATTGCCCTAGGGGGTAGTGGCGAAGCCCTCGTTGTGTTTACCGAACAAGCAGACTTGAGTGCAGCAGACAACCTGCCAACCAAGTTGGAAAAGGGACAATACGTTTACAACGCGTTACGCGCCGTCGCCGAACGTACACAGGCGCCCTTGCGCAAAATGCTGCAGGAACGCGGAATACCGTTCCAGCCTTTCTATGGCGTCAACATGATCAAGGTGAACGCGAGCCGCGATTTGATATATGAGATCGCGGCGCGTGATGAAGTGGAACGCATCGAAGACAATCCGCAGGTTCAAAGTTCGATTCCGCAACCCAACCTCAATCAGCCCGACCTTTTCAATCCACTCAACCAGACGCCACACGGAGTGGAATGGAATGTGGCGAGAGTGAATGCCCCGCAGGTCTGGGCGATGGGCTATCGTGGCCAAGGAATGGTAGTTGCCAATGCAGACACCGGCGTGCAGTGGGACCATATAGCGCTTAAATCTCATTACCGCGGTTGGAACGGATCCACAGTCAATCACAATTACAACTGGCATGACGCCACCAGCGCTCATTCCTCGACTCCCGTCGATCCTAAATTTCACGGCACTTTCACCATGAGCGAGATGGTAGGCGACGACGGACAGGGCAACCAGGTTGGTGTGGCGCCCGGTGCGAAATGGATCGCCTGCCGCAACATGGATCAGCACGGCGTAGGCTCTCCGGCGCGATATATCGAATGCTCTGAGTTTTTGATGGCTCCCTACCCCATCGGGCATCCTGAACTGGCAAACCCGCACTACGCACCGGATGTCATCAACAATTCATGGGATTGCCCAACGAGCGAAGGCTGTTCACTCACCACCCTGGCAGCCATCGAAAACGCGGTGCGAGCCTCCGGCATTTTTCAGGCGATGGCCGCCGGGAATTACGGGCCGAACTGTTCGACGGTCACCACCAGTCCTGCCATCTACAGCAGTGGTATCGGGGTCGGATCCACCGATTCCTACAACTCGATCTCCAGATTCAGCAGCCGGGGACCGGTTACGGTCGACGGTAGCCAACGCCTCAAGCCGGATCTTGTCGCACCGGGGGACAACATCAGAGCAGCCATTGCATATAACAATATGTATCAAGGCCAATGGTCGGGGACTTCCATGGCGTCTCCTCACGTTGCCGCCGGCGTCGCTCTGCTGTGGCAAGCAAGGCGAGGATTCATCGGTCAGATCGCTGCGACTACGACGCAACTAACGAGAACGGCCACACCGCTAACCAGCACGCAAAGCTGCGGCGGTTTGCGGGGCACTGCGATTCCCAACGCAGTTTTCGGCTACGGGCTGCTCAACATTCTGAAAGCAATCCAAACGCCCTAGCGGAGAGCATCCTGCCCGGCTCCAGGAAGGATGCTCTGGAGATGGGGAGTGTGAGACTCGCGAAACGCTACCGCTCGAACACCCTTCGCAGCGGGGGGACTCTCTCTATCGTTTTGTCAGCGAGGTTTGAACTTTTGTCGATCCACTCGCTCGCCTGGTCGGCGAGGTCCTCGACTGCGTCGCGCGCATGTTCGAGCTTTCGGCGAAACACCTTGCGCATGTGCTTGCCACTTTCGGGTGCGATTACGAGAGCGACCAGCGCGCCAATTGCCAGCCCCACAGACAGCATGGTCAGTCCACTGCTTCGATGACTCATCGGTTCACCTCCTTGTTAAATAGATATCGTCACGCGGTCCCAAGTGAAAGCTCACATTTTTCGGACTGCCGTATTCGCCCTCACCTGGGACTCGCGAGAATGGGCAGGGGTGTCGCCACTTCGTCCCCAGTTATCACGCAGCGATGGTTGGCCGCCTGTTGTCGGAGATTGCTTTTACGGTCTGCGACACTTTCTCGGGTTTGTCTTTCAGGGCGAGGTCAGCCTGCGAGACGATGCCGATAACGCGATCGTCCCCATCGACAATGGGAACGCGACGGACCTGGTGCTGCTGCATCGCCTTCTCGCACTTGTCGACATTCTCTCCGTCGCGACAAGTGACTAATTCCGCACTGACGAATTTTTCGATCGTCGTAGTGCTGGGATTCAAGCCGGACGCGATAACCGAGCAGCAGAGGTCACGATCGGTGATCATGCCCAGTAACTTGCGCGATTCCTGATCAACCACTACTGGGATTGAACCAACATCGCGTTCGCACATGATTCTTGCAACCTGTTGCGCGCTATCAGTGGGAAGACAACAGACGGGGTCGGGGCTCATTACGTCTCTTATTTTCATAGGAAAACTCCAATTGGGTGCCCATCGGCTGAGTTGAGAGCCAGACTCCGGCCAAACTCAGTGATGGGCGGGAATGCCAATGGGCCGACCCGTGTCGACCCAACAGGAATGAACATTGCTAGCGCCCTTCGTCGTCATTTCGACGCTACTTCTTGGGCGGTTCGGTTGGTTTAACTTTCGGAACAGTCTGATCCTCGGTATTTGCCTTGGGGGGCGCCGTCGCATCAGGCGGCAACGGAGCCGGCTTGGGCGTCATCGTGTCGGAGTTGGTGTTCGGAGTCGCTGAGTCCGGAGCGCTCTGTGTGCTAGGAGGCACAGAGTTTGCGTTCGGAATTTTCTGCATGTTCGGTGTCACCGGATTGCTGTCAGGAGTCGGCCGTGCAGTCGGCGGAACCGGAGTTGCGTCCGGAGACTGAGTGTCTGGCGCCTGCGTATTCGGCGTCATGGTGTCGGTGCCCGGCTGTGCCTGCATGTCGGGCGGCATCGTCCTGCTGGGGGAAGCTTGCGCACCTGAAGGCGCGGCAGAAGTGGGCGGCGCTGCCTGCGCGAAGCAACCACCTATCAACAGCACCGTCAGTAATCCTGTCCAGATCAGTTTTTTCATACCGTTTACCTCACCTAGACAGTGAGCAATGACCTTGCCACTACGGAAAAGGACAGCAAACAGGAGGTTTAGCGGGCCCTGCCTTGCGGGGCCGAGTAGGCAAGTTTTACGCGTGGTGGAAAAAAGCCATTATCGATCCGTCAATTTCTTCAAATCGCGACACCAAAGCGCATCAGGTGATTTCTGTATTTTGTTCAGGCGCGATGCGGTCGGTCCGCTGGCAATAGAAAAGGCCCGCTGCGCTAACGCACCTGCGAGCCCTTCCGGTTAGCTGTTTGGGATTGGCTTGAGGCTGTCCACTCTCGTGGCCTCAGCGAATCAACTCGACAGCATTTCGAGCGATGCGAGATTTAGAGCGGAAGCCCTAAGCCTCAGCCACCTCACTTGGGATACAACTATGACAATCAGATTTCATAAATTTTGGATCACCCTCCTTTCCAGTGTGCGGAGACAATACCACCCTGAGGAACGCGGAGTCAATCCAGCTTTGGCCCGACGGTTGTCGAAAATTGGTTACGGGACGTTCAACAGGTGTCCTGAGAGTGTCATTCGCGATTGGCCCGATCCCGTCGGAGAATCACGATCGGTTCGCAGCATCACGGTAGTTCCCGCGTCGGCGTAAAGCTTCACCGGCCGCCCGCACTGGAAGCAATCCTGGCCGCCAAACGGTCCAACCGCGGTCGACTCCAGGTAATGCCAGGTGCCGGTATTCTGTCCTTGCAGCGAAACGATCGCCGAAAATAGCGCCTTCTGTCCGCTGGGGAGAAACGCCTGGCCCGACACATACTCGATGACGAGTCGCTTGCCGGCTGGCACGGTTACAAATCCATTCTGTCCTTCGGTGCCAGAGGGCAGCGAAATGCTTACGTTGGCCTGAAAAGGCTGTTTGTCAGGATTATTGACTTCGCATACCGGTGTGCAAGCTGGTTTCTTGGTCACCACTTTGCTTGGCTTTGGAGATTTTTTTGGCATGGTGAGGTCCTCTGCCGCGGAAGTGTACTCCAACTCATCACCCTGTGACGCAGGTTTTTGGCGGGAAATGAGTGGAGTGACCGTCCGTCACTCAGATCGGTCCTTATGGTTTATTGGATTTGGCCGCCAGTTTCTCCTGGATTGAGCCGACCCATCCAACCTGAAACTCAGGCTCGACCGACTGCGCCAGCATCAGCGCCTTTTCGTACGACGCCCGCGCTTCGGCGCTTTGCCCCATTGCAGCCAGCACATCGCCCAGCACCACATTAGGATTGACCGCATTCGGCCAGAGCGCCACCGCCTGTTGCGCTTCTGCCAACGCCTCGGGCAGTTGTTTGGCGGTCAGCAGATCTTGGGCTCTTTGCGCATGTCCAATAGCTGCCGCCTTGGGAATCGCGAAGTGTCCGTCGTACACGAAGACCTCACGCGCAATCACAGCTGTGGGCGTCAGGCTCTTGAACTGCTCATAAGGATTCAACTCTCCCGGGCCATATTCAAATCCCGAAAGGTTAGCGGCGCTAATTAGCACCGGCCCATCGATCTCCGCAGGCGGATAGAACTTCTCGTTGACCCACATCGCGTCGGATGTAGGCAACGCCTTGCAGGGAATCCCGTAATACGTGTAGTCCGCCACACCTTCAGCGAAGTAAACGAACCAGCAGTCCTTCACGCCACGCTGGTCCAGATACTTCTTCGTCGCCTTGAGCTGCTCTCCCCAATCAGAGTTCGAATCGCTCAGCAACCTGTAGGTCTGCGACGGCCCGCCCCACAATTCGTTTGCATACGGTATGTACGCCGGAAACGCATGCAGCGAGGTTACGATCTGGAACACCACCAGCAACGCGATTGCGTACATCCAACGCCGATTGCCCTGGATCAGCGTCCACGCTGTTCCCGCAATCAGCACCGTCAAGAACGGATACATCGGCAAGATGTGGCGCATCCCAATGTTCATCCGCGAACTCATGGCTACCACCAGATAGAGCACTGGGGGCACAGTGAGAAACAGAATTTCACGCCAGCGAGTCAACTTATGCGTGGCGATCGCCCACACGGTAATTGCGAGCATCATCAGGAATGGCAGCGTCGACTTGATCGTCATTACCAGCGGAAAATAGAACCACACCCCGTGCGGATACGTCTTGCCTAGCACATAGCTGCTGTAGAAGTCGGCCATCATACGCACATCAGCCAGCCCGTAGATATAGGACTCGGGCAGCAGGTGGTAATGGGCGATGGCAGTGAGTAACTTCGCTTCGCGGGGACGCGAGAGCTGCTGCAAATACTCTGCCGATGTCGGATTCAGATCCAGACCAGCAGGACGTGCCGCGTAGCGAAAGCCGTAGAATGCCCAGAGTACGGTGAGCGAGATCGCGGCCACGACGACCAACGCACCCGTCATGCGCAGAAATTGCCTTCCCGTCGAAGCTGCTGCTCGCTCGCCATTCTTCGTCCCACTTCGGCTTCGCCAGAGTTCGCAAAGCGCCAGCACGATCAGGATCGGCGCGGCCAGCACTCCTGTATGTTTGGCGGAGAACGCCAGGCCGGTCGCCAGGCCTACGACTACCAGGCGCCAGGCAGTCGGCTCTTTCACGTAGCGATAGAAGGCGTATACCGAAGCGAACAGGAAGCACGACAAGCCGGCGTCGGTAGTCACCAACGCCCCATGCGCCAGCAGATTCGGATCGAACACCAGCAGTGTGAGCGCCAGGAATGCCGCACCCGTGCTGAACATCTCCTGCGCCGCTAGAAACACCAGCACCGCCAGCAACACCGTCAGCAGCGCCGCCATCATTCGGGCGCGAAAAAGCATGGTATTCGCGTCGTTTTTGAACAGGAACTCCTTACCGCCGAGAAACGCCTCATGCTTGAAGTTTCTCTTTTGCAGCGGAGGGACCTTCAAGTCCATGTCAAGTAACGGCAGGGCCGCCAGCATTTTCACCATTGGCGGATGCTCGGGATTCAGCCCAAAGTCGCCCGTCTTCCAAGACATGTATCCGGAATAGAGGTGATCGTCCTCATCCCAGGTAATCGACTCCTGCCGGATCGACAATGCCAGTTGCAAAACCAATATCGCCAGCAGAACCACAACTCCAGCGACCGCGAGAGCGCGGTTCCTGTCCGAGACCGAATGCAAAAATGCCTCCTGAAAAGACACTCCACTATAGTGGACTCGCGATACTCGACAGAACCGTGATTAGGATCACAGTGCTATGTGGAAGTCACAACTGTCATAAGTATGCCGGGTCAATGCGATGGAATTTTCTTGTCTCTCGGCGGAGAACCCTTACAATGAGCAGCCATGAGCGCCACGGTTGTTGCCTCCGCTGTAACCGACCCTGTGCTGGCTCGGCTTGACGATCAAATCGACTGGTACGACAAGAAGAGTTCCACCAGCCAGCGCTATTACAAGCGCATCAAATTGACCGAGATCATCGCCGCCGCGCTGATACCGTTCGTGGTTGGGGCGCACATCCCTTACGCCGCCTGGATCGCGGGCGGTCTGGGTGTCTTAATAACGATCCTCGAGGGCGTGCTGCAGCTGTACCAATACCAGCAGATCTGGGTGGCCTATCGCGCTACCGCCGAGGCCATGAAGCACGAGAAGTTCCTCTACATCGCGAAGGCGGGGGATTATGCCAAAGCGCTTGATTCCCGCGCGCTTCTGGCGGAGCGAGTCGAGGCTTTGGGCTCGCAGGAGAACACCAAGTGGGCCTCTCTGGCGCAGCAGGAGCAGAAGGTCAAAGCCGGAGCGCAGCCGTAACTCTCGGCCTTTTTCGCCTGCATTTTGAGAGCACGGTGGGAGCACCCCTTCCTCCCGCTGATCCCCGTTTCGCAATACAATATCGAGCATGATCCGCGAATTCCTGCGTTCGATGAAGACCCGCGAAGAGCGCCTGGCCTGGATGGTGGCCCTCGGCGCTGACGCGCTACAACTGGCGGTAATTCCGATGTTTGCCGAGGGAGCTTTGTCTCCTGTCGACGCGGTGCTCGACGCAGTTGTAGCTGTGGCTTTGGTTCACCTTTTGGGATGGCATTGGGCTTTCCTGCCTACCCTCATGATCGAGGCACTTCCCGGCGCGGACCTGTTCCCAACCTGGACGGCCGCGGTGTTCTTTGTGACCCAGCAATCGCACCACCCGGGCGAGCCCGTAATCCTGCCACCCGAATCTCATGTACGGGGTTCGCGCAACTGGTCATAAAGAATGGTGACTCGCCTCAACCCATGCAGTATGAGAAAACCTTGAAACTGGAAAGTCTCGGAGGGGCGGCGCAGATCACTTTGATCGAGAGTTATTTCACTGGCAAGTGTTGTACGCATCAACCTCGGAGAATTGACCTCGAGATAGCAGCCTGAAACCATGAAATATTTGACCCGATACTCTGCTGCTGTACCTGCCCCAGTTCTGGCATTGATATTGGCATATGCGCTGCTTCCCGCACAGACGATTGGTCAGGCCTCCCCACCCGCCGGGAAGTCTCCGGCCTTCAAGTCGAACTCGCGTCTGGTGCTGGTCGACGTGGTCGTCACGGACGACTCCGGACAATCCGTCCACGGACTGAAGCTGCAGGATTTTACGGTGACGGAAAACGGAAAGCAGCAACACATTACGAGCTTCCAGGAGCAACGGCCGGACGCTCAGGCAAAGCCGGCGCCGTTGGCCTTGAATTTACCCAAGAATGTTTACACCAACTTTGTGTCGCGCACGGACACTGGCGCGCTGACGGTCCTGCTGTTCGACTCACTGAATACCGACCGCCAGAGCCTGACCTATGCCAAACAGGAGATGCTCGACTTCCTGAAAAAACTGCCGCCGGGCAAGCGCGTCGCGCTGTTCACGCTGAGCAACCAGTTGCGGATGGTGCAGAGCTTTACTGAAGATACGGATGGCTTGATCGCAGCGGCCCAGCAATTGTCGATCGCTCCCCATCCTTCGTACTCCAACGCCAAGGACATGTCGACAGCCATAGGCGAACTGAAAGAATCCGGCATCATGAAGAGCCCGGCGGCCTATCGCGCCGTGGCAAACTTTATGTACGAAGACTATCAACGGAAGTTGGAGACGCGCGGCCAAGACACCCTCGATGCGCTGACCCAACTCGCACGCGCCCTGGCAGTGGTGCCCGGACGCAAAAACCTCATCTGGGTTTCCGGTGGATTTCCCTTCGACGTCACCGCCAACGCACCGCAATTGCAGAAGGTCGCCGCGCTTCTGGCCGCCACCCAGATTGCCGTCTATCCGGTCGATGCCCGGGGAGTGTTGGCCATGAGCGCCGAGGGAGGCACGCGGGACTCGGAACTGTTCGCACTGCACGAGGCCTACGATACTTCCTCTGGACAAGACCAGGAGAGCACGAGCCTGCAGGAGACGATGCTCAACATGGCCAAGGCGACGGGAGGCCGCGCCTACTTCAACCGTAACGATCTGCACGCCGTGATTGCCAGCGGCATGGAAGCCGGCGCGAACTACTACACGCTCGCCTACCGCCCGGAGAATACTGACTGGAACGGGAAGTTCCGCAAGATCACGGTCAAAACATCGCACTCCAACCTGAAATTGCTCTATCGCTCGGGATACCTCGCCGTGCTCGATCCACTGCAATCGAATGGCGATCCTGATCGCGCGGTATCGCTTGCGATGCAGCCTACAGCGCCACTCTCAACCCAGCTGATCATGAAGGCCCGAGTGGTGCCTCCCGAGGAAGCAGATAAACCCACCACGATTGACATGCTGATTGATGTGCATGACCTCTCGTTTAACCTGGGAACGGACGGCCAGAAAACACCAGAAGTGCAATTCGTTGCCGTAGCCTGGGACACCAAAGGTACGCAGACGGCAAGCTTTTCCGAGGGCTACCGCGCTACGTTGTCTCCGCCACAACTGGAGGCCCTGGCCCGCACCGGTCTCCAGTTGCGCCAGGAAATGAAGCTTAAGCCGGGAACCTACCAGCTTAGGCTGGGCATCATGGATCGCCTCTCCGGGCGGATTGGGACATTGGATGTACCACTCACGGTGGAAGTCAAGGCTGCCGCGAAATAGTCGAGCGACAGTCACCGCGGCGAAATGTTATTTGGATAGTCTTGACATTCGACCTGGGGAGCAAGAACTAGGCGTGACTCCGCCTGCAGGAAAGCTCTAGCACGAAGGTTCCATTGAACTGGCGATTTGGAAAGCGCAAAATACGTGCACAATTTTGTGCTCGGCGCTCGCCAGTAGGGGAGGCGAACGAGCGAACCGAACGGCAATGACCTCCATTGCTGCGTCGATCGAGGTGTTGGTTTAGCGCGCCTCCGCGCAGCGAACAGAATTTTCAGTCCTCTCCACCCTCTGGCCGATCTGCGGCTATTCAAAGGAGACGATATGAAGAGGCGCCCTTCCATTCTGTTATTACTCAGCTTCGCGCTGACGTTCGTCCTGAGCTGCTGCAGCTTCGCACAGGACCTTTCTTCCCAAGAGCAGGAGGCCGACGCCGATGCGCCGCAGGCAAACGATCCAAAGTCGGACCAGCCGCCAGACCTGACGCCCTACGACCACACCGGAGGTCCTGACGAATACGCGCCGGAAGCCGAGGCACCGCTTCCCAAAGGTGTTGCGGTTATTGACATCGCCGTCACCAATACGGACGCGACGCTGAAACAGGGCAAAAATTTCATTCGCAATAACGGCGAGCCAAGTATCGCAGTTGGCACCCTTAGTTGCGGCGTGCGCGGTGCGGTGGGCTGCGTAGCTATTACCGCATTTTCCGCAACTTCTGATCAAACCTGGGACAAGAGCAATGCCCCAATATGGCTTTCCACGAATAACGGTGGGACGTGGAGCCTTCTACCCAAAGCAATTCCACCTCCATCGGGCGTAGCGACAGAATTGCTGAAAGGCTGTCCCTGCGATCAAACCATCGAGTTCGAAAGATTTTATCTGGCGGGTAGCTTTCTCGCGGGCGCAGCGGGAGGAAACCACAACGTCTACAGCGGATCATCGAGTAACCTGACGGATACCAGCAAGTGGCAATGGGAGGAAACGGTTCGAGGCAAAGCCGATACTACCAATCGGGTGTCAGGCCGTGCCGACCAGCCATGGTTGATTCAGGGGAGCCAACCATCCGCTGCCAATGTACTGTCGGCGTTTTTTCTCTATTCCGGTTATCAACTGGGCCAGCAGCAGCGAGTCGCGGTTACGGATCGCGGTGACCCTCCCTTATTTAGAAAGTTCAACCGCGATAATCAGACCGGCACTTCCAAAGGCATCGTCAATAGCGGTCTGCGTCTGGCGACCGGCCATCCTCCTAACAACACGAGCAAGGATCTGACTTTCAGCGACGTGTATAGCGTCTATCAGGCAGACGAAGGCTTGAATGCCGGAATGACCGCATACAAGGTCCAATACTTTCTGAATCGCAGTGGGGACAGAGGCGCGACCTGGACCCTGGATGGCGATCTAACCGTCGAAGGAGGCAAGTGCACCATTGCCAACACGGGCGGCAAGAATGGATGTCTGATTGCAACAGCCGACAGCACTCAGGGCTGCTCCGGCGGAGCCTGCACATCTCCGAATACCTTCAAGTTTGGAGGCGTCAATGCACTGCTTGGCGGAGTGGACAGTATCGCGGTCGATCCGGTGAGCGACATGATTTATGTGGTTTACGGCAACCGCACCGCCGATGGCAATAACCGTTTATTCCTGGCGCACTTTCAGGTCATGGATACCCTGGCAAGAGTTGTGCGCGTTGGGCAGGACGTCGATGTAACCGGTGCCGCCAATACCGCTTTGCCCGCCGTCACGGTTACTCCCGACCGCACCGTCGCTGTCTTCTACTATTCGTTCGAAGGCAAGAACACCGACGGCTACCCTATATTCACTGCACATCTGCAACGCAGCTACGACAAAGGCGTCACCTTCACCGACCTGGTGTTGTTGGATAAGTTCGCCTCCCCGTCGATGGACCTTCCGAAAGAGGTCAGGCAGCGCGTCTATGGAGATTACGTACAGCTCAAGACCATGAACAACAATTTCTATGGCACGTTTACAGCTAATCGCATGAAATTCTGTACCGCGGCTCAAGGCTGTACCGAGTCCACCGACGATCCGATTTTTTATTATGTTCCCTCGACTGCCCGATGACCGGGCGGCGACCGGGCCGAATGCCGACGAAGAGTCAGGTCGTTACCTTAGGTGTCGAAATACTCATGAGCAGAAATGAACATCTGCAGCTTGCCGAATCAT
Source organism: uncultured Acidobacteriaceae bacterium (assembly GCA_963696575.1). Lineage (GTDB taxonomy): Bacteria > Acidobacteriota > Terriglobia > Terriglobales > Acidobacteriaceae > DASRAA01. The sequence continues at coordinate 134,749 of CAVOKT010000002.1, read as the reverse complement.
CTAAGCTTCGGGAACGGGCTCCCAGAAGGCAGCGCGCAGCGAGGCGAACGTTGCACGACGGTCTAAGAATGGCGGATGTGAAGGCAAGCGGCTGGCGAAACCTGTGGATTCGCGTTGTAGCTCTCTCACTGGTACTCATCTCCTGTACCGGCGGCGGCGTCGCTTACTCGGTGCTGACTCACGAGGAAATCGTTGACCTCCTGTGGAAGGACCAGATCCAGCCGCTCATCCTGAAGCGTTATCCAGGACTGTCGGATGATCAGATCAAGGAAGCTCATGCCTACGCCTATGGCGGGGCAGTCATCCAAGACTTGGGCTACTATCCGTTTGGCAGCACCGAGTTCAGCGACCTGGTGCACTACGTCCGCAGCGGCGATTTTGTTCGCGAACTGATTGCGCAGAGCAACGATGCTAATGAATACGCGTTCGCGCTGGGCGCGCTGTCGCATTATGCATCCGACATTTCGGGCCATCCGGCGGTCAACCAGTCGGTTGCAATCGAGTATCCGAAGTTGCGCGCTAAGTATGGAAATTCAGTCCGCTACGCTCAGGACAAGACGGCGCACCTGAAAACGGAGTTCGGTTTCGACACTGCGCAAGTGGCCAAGAACCGTTACGCCTCCCAGCAGTACCACGATTTCATCGGATTTAAAGTATCGAAGCCGCTGCTGGAGAGGGTTTTTCCGATTGTCTACGGGATGCAATTGAAAGATGTACTGCCACGCGAGGACATGGCCGTCGGCACGTATCGCTATTCCGTCAGCACGCTCATTCCAAAAATGACCCAAGTCGCGCTGCAGACCCACAAAGAAGAACTGCTGAAGGAAAAGCCGGACTTCGCCAAGAACGAGTTCTTGTACAGAATTTCGCGTTCCGAATACGAAAAGGAATGGGGCAAGGACTACGAGAAGCCAGGATTAGGTACTCGGATGATGGCTGCCTTATTGCGATTCATGCCGAAGATAGGGCCGTTCAAAGGGCTGGGATTTAAGAGCCCCACTCCGCAGACGGAAGACTTGTACATCAAGAGCATCAATACGACGGTTGACCAATATCGCACTCTGCTTGAGGAAGTTCGCGCCAAAAAGCTTGTACTCCCTAATTGCGACTTTGATACCGGCAACCCTACGAAGTTGGACGAGTACTCACTGGCGGATGACACTTACGACAAACTGCTGGGCCAATTGGCGAAAAGCAAGTTCGAACAGACAACGCCGCAGTTGCGCGATAACATCCTGCAGTTTTATGCGGAAGCGCCTGCCACAGCGCAGACGAAAGACAGTAAGGTTCCGGCGGCAAATGTGTCTGCGTGGCTCACTCAGTTGAAGGCCGCTACTCCGGCTCCTCCTGCAGCCGCCGTGGCCACCCGCTGATGGATCCGATTCCTTCCTATTGCCGGATGTATTCGTCCCAGCGCTTGTAGGCTTCGTCCATCGTCTTGGAGCGATTGATTGTCACATCCTGAGTGATGTCGAATATCTTGGCTTGCAGGTCCTGAAGAATCTTCCACCGGTCTATCTTTTGCCTGGAGGCATCGGCCGCAATCTTCGTGTAAATCTCTTGCGCTTCGCGTTGGTCCAGGTTCGACAGTTGCTGGTCACGGAAGATTTTCTCCAGCTCGCCAGGCTGCTTGGGCTTCTTCGCCAGGTAAATGGTTTCAACCGCTGGGCTACTCGCGATCACTTCGGCGATGGCCTTCTCTTTTTCGCGACGCTCTTCCTCAGCTTTCTGCCGGGCCGCTGCGTCGGCAGCGTTCTGCGCCTGTATCACCAACTGAACGATTGCCAACAATTCGAGCGCGATGCGTGCCAGTTCGTCGTCGACATAGCGACCGCCGCTGCGCCAGACAGGTTTCGCAGCCACGGGACGGATCTGCCTTTCCTGGATCCATGGCACGGCCTGCCACGCGCAAGACTTGGCGAGAATCGGATACAAGCGGAGGTCTTCCTTCTCGCGGCGCTCTAGAATTGCAGGAATCTCTTTGTGCCGGACGAAGTCAGAACTCAGAAAGTCGGCGGTGATTAGAAGGATAGCAATGCTGGAACCGGCGAGAGCCTCCTCAATTTCCGGCTCCCACTTTTCACCCACCTGGATGCGGCTGTCGGTCCAAACATCGAAGTCAGCCGCTGCCTCCAACGGTGTGAGGTGCTTGAGTAGGCGCTCTTTCTGCTTTGTGTCAGTGTGGCTATAGCTGACGAAAATCCTGGGATGCGCCATTCGCCCGAATTCTAACACTGCAGAACCGGGCTAACCTGGCGAGCCGACGGATCCCCATATCCTGTGACCAGCTTAGTATCCCGCCAACTTGAGCATCGCCTGGTAAATATCGCTGGCCTGCGGCAGGATCTCATCTTCCACCTGCGGCTGATACGCAACGAAGGTGTCTTTGGCCGCGACGCGCTTTACCGGCGCGTCCAGCTCGTCGAACAATTCGTCGGCGACCCGCGCGGCGATTTCTGCGCCGTAGCCCCAGCTTAGGGTGTCTTCGTGTGCGACCAGCACACGATGGGTCTTCGAGACCGAGGTGGCGATCGCTTCCCAGTCATAGGGGTTGAGAGTGCGAAGGTCGATCAACTCGACGCTGACGTTGTGCTCGCGCTCCATGCGCTGCGCCGCCTGCAAAGCCCGCGGCACCACGGCGCCGTAGCTGATGACGGTGAGGTCGTGTCCCAGGCGGACGACTTTGGCCTTGCCGAATGGGACCATGTAGTCGGGCCCCGGATAAGGCGCCCGCCCGAAAGTCTCGCGGTAGAGGCGCTTGTGCTCGAGAAACATTACGGGATCGTCGCAGCGGATGGCGGTACGCAGCAGCCCGTTGGCGTCGAGCGCGTTCGAGGGAAACACGACGCGCATGCCCGGAGTGTGGGTGAAGATGCTTTCGCCGCACTGCGAGTGATAAATCGCGCCGCCGGTAAGGTACCCGCCAATGGCAACGCGAATTACCGCCGGACAGGAGAACGCGTTGTTGGAACGCCAGCGAATCACCGGCAGCTCATTGCGCAACTGATGCATGGCGGGCCAGATGTAGTCGAAGAACTGTATCTCAACCACCGGCTTCAATCCACGCGTGGCCATGCCAGTCGCGCGACCCACGATATTGGCCTCGGCTAGCGGAGAATTGAACACGCGGTCAGCGCCAAACGCGGCTCTGCAACCCGCCGGTCAGCTTGAAGACGCCACCCTTGCCTTTCACCTGCTTTTCGCGCAGGTACTCTTCGCGGCTGCAGTCGGCCACATCTTCGCCGAAAACAATAATGCGCTCGTCGCGCTTCATCTCGTCCTTGAGGCACGAGTTGATGAGGTCGGCCATCGTCTTCTCGCCACCCGCGGGCTTCGCCGGCAGCGGCGGATGAATCTGCTCTGTCTCAAATGCAGACGACGTAGGATCAAGATCGGGCGAATACAGATTCTGCAGATAGGTGCCCGGCTGGGGAAACGCCGCCGCAACGGCCTTGTCTGCGGCGTCCTGCACTTCATCGACGACGTCGAGTTCTAGTTCGTGCAACGCGGCTTCGTCCAGAATCCCTTCTGCCAGCAGGAACGTGCGGAAGCGCGTGATGGGATCGCGTTCCGCCTCCATCGTCCGCTCGCATTCGGGACGGTAAAGTTTCTCGTCATCGGAGAGCGAGTGCGAGTAGGGGCGAACCACGTGTCCGTGCACAAACGCCGGGCCTTTGCCGGCGCGCACGTAATCGATGGCGGTCTTCAATGCGGCGTAGCTGGCCAGCACGTCGGTTCCATCGACTTCCGCAAAATGAAAGTTGGGGAAGCCCGACACCAGTTTGCTGATGTTTCCGCCGGCGGTGTTGACTTCTACCGGAACCGAGATTGCGTACTCGTTGTCTTCAATCAGGAACAACACCGGCAGCTTGAGGTTCGATGCGGAGTTCAACGCCTCCCAGAATTCGCCCTGGCTGGTGGTCCCATCGCCGCAAGAAACGTAAACGACTTCGTCACCATGGAAGGAGACATCCTTGAACTGGCGATAGTCGCCCGCGCCCTTCTCTGCAGTCGCAGGATACCGGTTGAAATAACGTCCCGCTTCCGCGCAGCCCACGGCCTGCAGGAACTGCGTTCCCGTAGGAGACGAACCGGTAACGATGTTGAGTTTGCGGTTGCCCCAATGTGAGGGCATCTGGCGTCCGCCGGATGCGGGATCGTCGGCCGCACCTACCGCTTGCAGCAGCTGTTCGTATGCCGTGTTGCCTAGCGCCAGGCACAATGCGCGGTCGCGGTAATACGGATAGAACCAGTCGTAGCTCGGGCGAAGCAACAACCCCGCCGCCACCAGCAGTGCTTCATGCCCAGCGCCCGAGATCTGGAAGAAGATCTTCTGCTGGCGCTTGAGCATGATTTCCCGGTCGTCGATCTTGCGCGACTGATACATCAGCCGGTAGATCTCGATCAGGTGTTGGGGTGTTAGCCCCTCATATTTTTCGGCGGGAGCTGCCTGCGCAGCAGAAATCTTCGGCTCGACCTTGGTGGTTGCCATCCATTACCTCGGCTTGAAATGGGGACCCGCTAACGGCTAAGAACTTGCCCTATTGTAAATCCCCGAGAACGATTCTCCCGAATTCGAGTCGGCCTCGAGCGGAGGGCATCCCTCCCGGTTCCCTGCTTACTCAGCCTGTCTGCCGATGGCGGTCAGGTGGCTATACTGGAAGTGGAATGATACGCACTTTTCGGCCGATTCCACTCAAAAAAATCAAGCTCGTGCTTTTTGATCTCGATGGCACGCTGATCGATTCAGAACTCGACCTGGCGAACTCCGTGAACGCCATGTTGCGTCACTTCGGCCGCAAGGAACTGCCCCTGGAGGTCATCGACACCTACATTGGCGATGGGGCCCCCATGCTGATTCGGCGCGCACTGGGCGACCCGGCGCATGCCCAGTCGATCCAGGATGCGCTGAACTACTTTCTGCTGTATTACCGCGAACACAAACTGGACAACACGCGGCCTTACGACGGCATCCTGCAAGCACTGCAGCAGGTCGAAATCTGTGATGGAATCGCACGCCGGATGGCTGTGTTGACCAACAAGCCGGTACGCGCCTCGCGTGACATTCTGGCCGGACTTGGATTGTCGCGGTACTTCTTTCAGACCTACGGCGGTAACAGCTTCGAGACCAAGAAGCCGGATCCGCTGGGCGCGCACACCCTGATGCGCGAAGCCGGCGTCGAACCCGAAGAGACCGTGATGGTGGGCGACTCCGAGGTGGACGTGTTAACCGCCCGCAACGCGAATTTGTGGAGCATCGGCGTGACCTACGGATTCGCCCCCCATACCTTGGAGCGCACACATCCCGACCTGCTGGTGGATACTCCCGCAGAGTTGGCGCAGGCGTTGACGGCGGCGTCGCGCGGTCAATAGCTCCGCTGGGTGCCCCATCCTTTCCTGTCATTTGGAAAAGGGTGGGAATAATACTCCGCGACTCTGGTTCCGATCCTCGAAACTGAAATCGAGGCATGTCCACTGCTATCCTGATGCCATGGCGCAGTCGGCCAGTTCGCGGTCGCCGTTTCAGGAGGGCTTTGCCGTCTTGCGCGAAGAACCCCTGCTGCTGGCTGGTGAGTTGACTTGGCGATGGTGCTTCGGCCTTGCCGCATGGATGCTGGGGCTTGCTGCTACGGCACTCTTTCTCGACAGCCTGAAGGTCTCGTCAGCTGACTGGTTTTTGTTCAGCACTCTGCAACCGACCTTGGCGGCGACGGCGCTATCCCACATTTTGCAGGGAACATTGCTGCGGGTTGTCTGGATGAAGTTCATCGTCATCGCCGGACTGACGCTGCTGTGGTGCTTTGCCGCGGCTGTCGGGCGCGCCGCCTCGCTGCGCAATCTGATCGCAGTGTCTGGTGGCGACGACCGCGATGAATACGCCGGTTGGCAGTTCCGTCCGATGCTTGTTCTGCATTGCGTGCGCGCTCTGTGGACATGGGCTGCAATCGGCTGCTTGGCTGGCTCGATCCTGCTCGGAACAGCGGTGCTGCAACAGCACCGTCCGGCGCGAGCGGCGCTTTTCTATGTGTTCGGCATCGTGCTCTCGGTTGTTTTCGGCGTAGTGTTGAACTGGTTCTTCGGATTAGTGCCGCTGTTTTGCATTCGCGATCAGGCGAATGCCCGCGATTCCGTGTGGCTGACACTCGATTTCTGCGCGCGCCAAGGTGGACGGCTGTTTGGGCTGTCGGTGGGATTCCTGGCACTGCGCCTAGTTTGGGCAGGATCGATGTTCTTGCTGGTGCTGTCCCCAACGAGTCTCGCGAAACACATCGCCGTGGGATGGGTGCTCCTATTGATGTACTTACTTGCGATGATTTATTTCGCGGGGGCTGATGCCTTGTATCTCGCGCGACTCGGCGCATACGCCGCGCTAGCCGAGATTGATGCGCAGTCTACCCCAGAAGTGGTGCCCGTGCCGGATTCGGGTGCCCCACTCAACCCGACCTTAGTTGAGTGGGAAACGGGGACGAACGGATTTGTGCCGTCGTCATAAACGTGACAGAGGCACGTCCGCCGCTGGATGGCTTGAGCTTATTGCTTATTGCTTCTTACAGCGCCAACATCAACCGCTCTTCTTCCTTTTTGACCTTGGCGATGGAGATCAACTCCGCCGCTTTTCGCGCGATGTGTTCGGCGCTGACCTCGAACTCTTTGATCAGTTCCCAAGGTGCGCCCGAATCGCCGAAGCGGTCTTTCACGCCGATGGCGCCGGTAATTACCGGGGTTCCAAACAACTCCGCGACTCTCCGTAATCACGCTGCTCACGCGCCACGCCAGCGCGCCGATCTGGTGCTCCTCGGCGGTAATTACAACTCCCGTTTCCTTGGCCGCGCGGACAATCGCCGCTTCGTCAATTGGCTTCATGGTGTGAATGTTCACCACGCGTGTCTCGTAGCCGAACTCCTGCTTCAGGATGTAGGCCGCGCGCATTGCCTCGGGAACCATCGGCCCGCAGGCGATGATGCTGAGATCTTCGTGCTCGTTACGATACTCGGGTGCGAGCACGGTATCGAAGGCATCGATCATTTGCTCGGCCTTGCGCCGCAGGCGAATTACGTTGGCCTTGCCGAAGACATACGGCGTGTCTTCGTTGGTGACAATTGGCGTGGCCTCGCGGGCGAAACGAATGTACTTCGGCCCAACGTGTTGCAGCAACAGATAGTCCGTCGCTTTGCGGGTTTCGATGGAGTCGCACGGCACGGATACCACCATGTTAGGCAGGCCACACATGGCGAACAGGTCTTCCAGCGCCTGGTGGGTTGCGCCGTCAGGGCCGACGGAGACACCGCCATGCGCACCCGCGATCATTACGTTGAAGTTGCCGTAGCAGATCGACACGCGAATCTGGTCGAGGTTGCGCGCCGCGGCAAAGGTTGCGTAGGTACCGAACACCGGCAACTTGCCTTCCCGCGCCAGGCCTACAGCCGCAGCCGTTGCCGACTGTTCGGCGATGCCCATGCTGATCCAGCGGTCCTTGCGCTCAGGCTTGCCAGTGTAGAAATCGCTGATGGTGATCGATCCCGAGATGTCGAGCCCCAGGCACACGATGCGGTCGTCGTCGCCGTTGTTCGCAAGGGACTTGCCGAAGCCCTTACGCGTCGGTTCCATCTTCACTTGAGGAGTGTTCGCCGCGTTCCACCAGTAGTCGCGCGAGAAATGCGGCATCTTCTCGTCCAGCTTGGCGTCGACTTCCTTCTGATACTCGGCCGCCTTCTTCAACAACGCGTCATAGGCGATGGTCTCTTTCAGGTCGAGTTCCTCGAGCGCTTTCACCAACTCGTCATAGGTTGGAGTACGGCCGTGCCAACCGGCAACATTCTCCATGAAGCTGACACCTTTGCCCTTCACGGTGTTGGCCAGCAGTAAGGTCGGCTTGCCGGCGACTGGGATGTTCTTCGCCTTCTGCAGTCCCTCGACGACCTCGCGAATATTGTGTCCGTCAACTTCGATGACTTCCCAGCCAAAAGCCTCATAACGATCTTTCAGCGGCTCGACGTTCATTACGTCCTTGACCCAGCCGTCGATCTGCAGTCGATTGCGATCGATGATGCCTACCAGGTTGTCGAGTTTGAAGTGCGAGCCTTCCATCACCGCTTCCCAGATGTTGCCTTCCTGCTGCTCTCCGTCGCCCATGATGCAGAACACGGTGTGCTTCTTGCCGGCCATCTTGCCCGCCAGCGCCATGCCGACGGCGATGCTCAAGCCCTGCCCCAGCGAGCCGCTCGACACTTCAACGCCCGGCAGCTTCAGACGATGAGGATGCCCCTGGAACGGCGAGTACAACTTGCGCAGCGTGACCACGTCTTCCAGCGGATAGTAGCCAGCCATGCCCAGGCCGAGGTAGAGTGCGGGAGCCTTGTGTCCGCCCGACCACACGATGCGGTCGCGGTCCTGCCAGTCTGGCATGTTGGGATCGTGATTGGCGACTTTCAGGTAGAGAGCAGCGACGATCTCCATCATGGAGAGGGTCCCACCCGAGTGTCCCGAGCCCGCCGCGCACAGAGCGACGAGGTCGTAGCCGCGCATCAGGCGGGCCGCTTGTTCCAGTTCTTCGAGCGAGAAATCGCGTACAACGGCTTTGGAGAAACCATTCATGATCGGCATTTTGCTTCCTTTTGCGGGCACGCCATTGCGACCACGTGGAATCGGCCGGTGTGAAGACAACGCCGCTCGACGAGGTCGAAGACATGGCATGGGAACCCCACTATCTTTGGGGCCCAAAGCACAAGGCTAGGACGGCCCGAACAGCCACGCTGTGTCGCGTGTCACGAGCAGTTGTGATGTTTGTTACAACGGTAGAGTCAGGGATAGCCTCGGCTTCCAGTCGCTGACTGGCCGGGACGCGTCAGTCGTGAATTGTTCCGATGCGCCGTTCCGCTATGTGCCAAAGCACTCCGGACGGGTCGAAGACATACGCGACCCGGAGACCCCATGGCTGCATGGCCGGCGCGCGCGGAGGCTGAACCTTGAACCTTCGGGGCAAATCCAGCCCATGAATGTGCGCCCACCAGGCGTTAAGATCATCGACCATGAGCTGCATCATGAAGTTCCCAGCCCAATCCTCTTGATACCTGGGTTGCAGTATGAAACCGCCCGAACCGGTCCGAAAGATGGCCACATCTCCCTCAAGGAGTTTTTCGAAGCCCAGTGCCTCGTAAAAGGCCTTGGAGAGTTCAAAGTCTTTCGCAGGCAGGAATGGGCGCGCCAGCTCAGTTCCGCTCGGAATTTGCTTCATCGGTTCTCCTTGAAGATCGAAGGGTCTCACTCGGCACGTACTAATCCCCTCGCATCAGGTCGCTCACCTCGAGCTCCAGCGCCGCCAGTGACACCGTAATGTCGCGAATCGAGTAGTACATCGAAGCCACCAGACAAATCAGGCACAGAGCGAAAAACGGCAGCGCCAGAAAGTCTCTTTCCAGCCCAATCAGATGTTCGGCAAACAGAGAAAGAATGGTGAGCGTCACGAAGAAGATGCAAATCGAGCTATACAGCATCGAACGCTTCAGGATGTGCGCCCGGTCATTCGTCAGCCGAAGCTGCTCCGTAAGGTGCCTTCGTGTGGCGCTCTCCGGATCGCTCTCACTCAGGTCGTGCGCTAGCAGGCGCACCCGGTCGATCGCCCGCCCGTAGCGGTTGCTGATACTCAGTAGCAGGAGGCCCACTCCAGAAATCACGATCACCGGCGCAATCGAGGCCGTCAATATCTGGACCACGGAAGAGATTGGCATAACGAAATGACTCCGCCCTTATGATGCACCATCCGCACGCCGCTCGACCCCGGCCACCACTCGCCTGGGTGGAGCACCGCTTCACTGGTGCATTTGCTGTCAGCCAATATGCCCGGCTTTAGCCGCTGAGGGGACGCCATTCCCATCACATCCCCGCGACGCTCCTGCAGATTACAATGACTCGCATCACCCGAGGGTCCCCATCATGGAAACTGCAGACGTCGTCATCATCGGCGGAGGGATCGTAGGCGCCAGCATCGCCTGGAATCTCACCCAACAGGGCTGCCGCAACGTACTCATCATCGAACGCGAGACGCATCAAGGGAAGGGCTCTACCGGCAAGAGCATGGGCGGAGTGCGCGCCCAGTTCGCAACCGCTCCTAATATCCAGATGTCGCTTTATTCCATCCAGTTCTATGCCGAATTCGACGAGCGGCTGGGTCAGCCCGGCGGCTACCGCCCACAGGGGTATCTCTTCGTTGCCACGTTGCCCGCGCACCTCGAATACCTGCGCACCAACCAGATCCTGCAGAAGTCGCTCGGGCTCAAGCAGGCGCACATGGTAAACCGCGATGACATCAAGGCACGAGTGCCACAACTTCGCTGTGGCGACGTGCTCGGTGGCAGCTTTTGCCCGACAGATGGCTTCGTCGATCCCTACAGTGTGATGGTTGGATTCACAACCTGCGCAACGGAACGTGGAGCAAGAGTCTGGAAATCGACTGAGGTCACCGCTATTCATCGGAATGGCAGCGGCATCACTGGCGTGGACACGACGCGCGGCCCGGTCAGCACCCGCATCGTCGTGAATGCTGCCGGAGCCTGGGCTGCGCAGGTGGCGGCGCTCGCCGGAATCGATCTTCCCGTACAACCCCTGCGCCGCATGCTGGTTCCGACCGAGCCGTTCGACGGTGTTTCCCACGAAATCCCCATGGTCATCGACATGACGAACGGTTTCCACTTCCGCCCTGAGAGCCTGGGCTTCCTGCTCGCCTGGAACGATCCCGAAGAAACGATCGGCTACAAGACGGACTTCGAACCATCGTTCATTGAGAAAATCCTGACCCGCGCCGCCGATCGAGTTCCGTGTTTTGAGAATGTCGCGGTCAATCCCAAGCGGGCGTGGGCGGGACTCTATGAGATGTCGCCCGATCACCACTGCATCCTCGGCCCGGTCGCCGATGTTCCCGGCTTCTTCTGTGCCAATGGTTTCAGCGGACACGGCGTGATGCACTCGCCCGCAACGGGCAGGATTCTGGCCGACCTCATCCTGCACGGCAAGACGGATGTTGTGAGCAATGTCGACGCGCTCAGCCCGGCGCGTTTCGCCAAGGGCGAGTTGCTGCACGAAACCGCGGTGCTGTGACAGCCTTTCGAATAGCGTGGGACGAACACAACCGCCGCAACCCAGAACGTCCCATGCCACAATGAATCATGGCCGACTACACCCTTAGCTCCACGCTACTGCCGCCGACGTGGCCTCTATCACCGCCTGGTCAACCGGGCATTCGCGGTCGAGAACTTCTTCAAGACCGGCGACCGCATTAACGAGGCGCAGATCCGCGAGATGCTGCTGCAAGGTCAATTTCTCCTGCTGACGGAAGGCGAGACTCTCGTCGCCTGCGTTTATGTAGAACTGCGTGGCGAACGCGTCTACATCGGGGTGCTTGCGGTCGATCCTGCAAAACAAAAGTCAGGGATCGGTGCCCGCATGATGCGCGTAGCCGGAAGACTTTGCCCGCCGCTCAGGATGCAAGTTTGCCGACATCCGCGTGGTGAATGTGCGCCCCGAGTTGCCGCTGATTTATGGCAAGCTAGGCTACCTTGAATCCGGGACGGAGTCTGCGGCGGTCATCAAAACCGCAACCATGCCCGTGCACTTCGTCATCATGTCGAAACCCCTGTAACTTACTCGCAAAAAAACGGACGGCATCGAGTCCGGTTCACTCGTGCCGTCGGATTCCTGCACAAAAATGTCGCAACCCTTACATCTTCAAACGCCGCCGCGCGAATCCAGCCATACCGAGCAATCCGCTTCCTAGCAACAGCACCGACGAAGGTTCCGGCGCAGTACCAATCTCGAATGCGGGCCGCAGGAATGAGCTGTCCGCGTACTGCCAGCCCCCGCCGAACTGCGTATCGTTGAAGGCGAAGTTGCTTCCGTTGGAGAAGTCCTGGGTCACGTTCCAGTTCCACTCACCCTGGCTCTCGAACGCGTCCTGACCGAAACCCAACACCTGCGCGACTAGCCAGTACTGCTGCCCCGCATTCAACGTCGGGCAGGTCCCGGAGCAAACGAAGTTCACCAGGTTGCCGGGCAAGAACGCACCGATACTCTGCCCACTTCCGAGTTGAAGATCATTCAATTGGCTCCCCGGCAGGCCCGATGCATCCATCGCCAGTGACACGTCGATGGGCGACTGCGGCAGATTGCTGAAGATAATGCCCAAAGCCAATTGCGCCTGCGTAGGTTGGATCGTCTGGCTGGGCGTGAAGGCCACAGCCAGCATCTGCCCGGCCACCACGCCCCCGTCCACCAGCCATCCATTTTGATCGTCGAACTGTGGAGGTGAGCCCAGATTGCTGTACGCAATCGAGGCACTCGCCGTGGCCGCTCCCACACCGAGCAGGAGCGCCAGTACCATCGGCCATAAAGTCCTTCGCACCAAAGTTTCTCTCATCTTCAATTCAATCCTTCCGCGGCTCGATACGCCGCTTTAGCAGCACAGTTCACACCCATTCGTCGGGCAGGACTTATTTCCGCCTGACGAAAGAACACCGTTGTGCTTAGAGTTTGCTGACCGTTCCGCTAATGCTGTTCGCCACCCAGATGTTGGCGCCGTCAAAGGCTATGCCCTCAGGACCCGACCCGGTTGAGAACGTTCCCAGGTTCAATCCGTCCGCTGCCCTCAACTTCGTGACGGTAGTCCCCGTCTCATCGGAGATCCACATGTTGGCACCGTCAAAGGCTATTGAAACGGCGTGTCCCAGACCCGAGTAGAGTCCCAACTGCACCCCGTCTGACGCGCGCAGTTTGTTGACCCATCCGCCGATATAACTGGTTACCCAGATATTGACTCCGTCAAATGCCACCCCCGCCGGATCCGGACCTACGTTGAATGTCCCCATGTTGGCGCCGTCCGACGCCCGCAGCTTTGTTATGGTGTTCGAGCTAGCGTTCGCTACCCACATGTTGACGCCGTCAAACGCAATACCGACTGGCCAACTGCCCACAGTGAACGTCCCTTGTGGAGCCCCATCAGTAGCTCGCAGCTTGGTGACGTTCGTTGTCTGTCCGTCAGTGATCCAGATGTTCGTTCCGTCGAACGCCAGCCCGTTCGGAAAGTTACCCGCCGGAAAGGTTCCCAGAGTGACCCCGTCGGACGCCCTGATTTTGCTGACGGTGAAGGCATGATAGTTCGCAACCCAAATCGCTGCGCCGTCAAAAGCTATTGCAATCGGGAAAAGACCCGTCGGGAACACCCCGAGGATGGCCCCGTCGGAGGCCCTGTGCTTTGTGACCGTATTATTGTTAACGTCGGTAACCCAGACGCTGCTGCCATCGAAGGCGACTCCGATCGGCCGCGCGCCGGTAACGAAGCTCGCCGCCTGATCAGCGGCATACCATTTCAACAGCGCCACTTTCTGGTAGTTCACCCCCGCTGCGGTAACCTGCCCGAATCCCAGGCACACCGAGCCCAACACAAACGCGACACACAGCCCAGCAAAAGATCTCTTGTGCACAGTTGTCTCCTCGAATCTGAAGTTTTAGACCAGTCTCGCGGAGGGACATGGAGGCAAACATCCGCCATGGCGCCTTGACTGTTCTGGCAAGGAGCCTTTACGGCTGTTTACAGAGAGGGTCGCGGCCAGACGATCGCTCGAGAATGGAGCACAAGTTATAGCACGACTATGCAAAAACAAGGGGAAAATCTGATAGTGGTGCATCTGCTATAACCCAAAACCCTCACCCATCCCCTCCTGATCTCGTCCTGATAGACAATCGTGCGGTAGCTTGTAATCATCGAGGACTGATCATGACGATCCCGACACGCACGCCGAAACACACCGACCTCACCGTTTCCCGCTTGTGTTTTGGCACCATGACGCTGGGCAAGCCCCTCGACCAGCCAGGCACGAACCAAGTGATCGATCGCTGCATCGACGCCGGGATCAACTTCTTCGACACCGCCAATATGTACAACGCGGGAGTCGCAGAGACGCTGCTCGGCACCGCTCTCAAGGGCCGGCGCGACAAAATCGTGCTTGCCAGCAAGGTCTTTTTCAAGATGGGAGAGGCGCCCGACCAGCACGGGCTTTCACGCCAAGCCATTCTCCGCGCCATTGACGAGAGCTTGCAGCGACTGCAGACCGACTATCTCGATCTCTACTATTTGCATGCTCCCGATCACACCGTACCGATTGAAGAGTCCCTCGAAGCCATGGAATCGTTGGTCAAGCAGGGCAAGGTGCGCTATCCCGCGAGCTCGAACTATGCCGGATGGGAAGTCGTGCAGATGCTTTGGATCGCCAAAGATCGTGGCTGGCCCGCGCCTTTTGTCTCGCAACCCATGTACAACTTGCTGGCGCGCGGTATCGAACAGGAATACCTCCCCATGTGCAAAGAATTCGGGGTCTCGACCGTCGTGTACAACCCGCTTGCCGGCGGACTGCTCACCGGCAAACACCGCCACGACACGTTCATTCCCGGCACACGCTTCGACAACAACAAGCTCTATCAGGACCGCTACTGGCACGAGCAATACTTCCACGCAGTCGAACGCCTACGCCAGATTGCTCAATCCGCAGGACGCTCGCTCATCAGCCTCTCTCTCAACTGGCTGCTGCATCACACCGTGTCGGACGTCGTGATTCTGGGAGCATCCAGCCTCGAGCAGTTGAACGAGAACCTAGCCGCCTCGGAAGAAGGCCCTCTGCCGGAAGACGTGGTAAAAGCGTGCGACCAGGTCTGGCGGGACTTGCGTGGGCCTCTGCCGGTGTACAACCGCTGACCGGGAAGCGATGGGGATGCCCTTAGGGGCGGTCCCGGACACATGGAGATCATTTGCTGGGAATTTGCGAATTCACGACCTATTAGAATCAATGGTTTAGCGGAAAATTGTTTGCAAGTAATGATTCTAAAGGTAGTTACACGTATCCATGTCTGCGCGTAGGACTTAGAGGCCAAAAATAGGCGGTTTCGACGGACCATTATTGTCATACTTGTCATACAAATCATATCATCTAGTCATACAAATCATACTTGTCATACACGCATTCCGGCAATTGTCAAAGAGCGAAATCCTCCGCGCGCTGGGTGCGGGATCGGGCAGGGACACGAATCCCCCGGCCCACCGATTGGTTATAGCGGGTGACAACCGGGCGTACCAGGAAAACCTGCACTGCGAGAAAACTATGGTAACCTTCCCGAACCGAAACGGGAAACCTGGGAAGTGACTTCCGCACGGACGTGAACACCGACAATTGCCAATTGCAGGCAGTTGTGGACACCCGCCCTCACACAAGTGACCGACTGCCGGTATTAGCCTTTCGTTTTCCTAGGAATCGCAAACCTTCTGCCCGGGACTAGTTCGCGACGCTTCGTGTCGACTGTATAGGTAGTGCCCGGGAGAAGCGTGCGGCCATCCACCAGAATCGTCTCGAGCTTCTCAGGGACTGTCCGGCCCGATCCGGCAACCAGGTCATGGGCGAATTGGAGGGCGCGCGCGCGAATTTGTTCGTCGTCTATGGCGGTGCCGCCCGCAAAGGTTACGACGTGGTGCGTGTGAACGACGCGTCCCGAGGAATCATAGACAAGCGCGGTCTTTACGTCAGGCTTTGCGGCAGAACCGCCGACACCGATGTGCATATCGATCTCCTCTTAGGGATTTGAACTCTCGCCGTAATCTGTGCCCAATAGCGTCATCAGTGCATTGGTCCACGAATCCGAAGTCATGGCCAGCATGGTGACGTGCGACAGATTGTCCTTGGCTATGGCAATCGGGAGCGATCCGAAGCCAATGTTGTTGAGGTTGCTGAGATCGGCAAACTTGGTCTTGACGTCGTTTCCCTGACTGTCGCGGACACTGTATTCGAGGATTCCGGCGGCGGCCTCGATGATGTCGTCATCACCGGTGCCGAATCCGTGGCCCACAGTGGAGACGGTCACCATGGCATTGACGGGAGAAGGGTTAATGTCCACTGTCACGTGATTGAAGCCATCGCCGCTGACCTGGTTCCAAACAAAGTAATTTGCGATAAGCATCGCACCTCCTTAGTACCGCAGGGGCTAAAGCCCCATTTCCTATTTTCAACATGTTGCGGCACGACGAAAGTCGTGTCCTGTTACGAATCATCCGTCGAAATAAGGTTTGTTAGTAGCCTCCTCAGTCTTGCGGTATCGCTATTTCGTTGTCCGTCTCGTTACGTCAGCACCCGCCGGATGAATCCCTTAACCCCAGCCGTTCCCAAAACCGCCAGGCCGATCACCAGGGCGCAAACCGAAACCCATGCAGGCATGTGCGGCACCATTGGCGTCAATGCCGTCCGCAATCCTTCGCTCATGTATACCAAGGGGTTGATCAACACGAGAATCTGCAGCCAGCGTACGTTGTGCATCGCCGCCCACGGGTAATAGACGCAGCCGAAGAAGGTCACGGGCACCACTACGATGCCGAACATCAGCGCAATGTGCTCGGGTTTGACCACCGTTCCAATGAACAGTCCCACGGTACCAGCCACCAGCGATGCCAGCAGAAGAACTCCGATCAGGACCGGCCAGCTCGACACGTGCACCTGCACTGGCGTCGCGGGAATGAAGTACACCAGCGGAAAGATCACCAGCGCGGCCAGTACGCTCTGCACCGCGCTAAAGACGATCTTCTCGATGGCCACCCAGGTTACCGGCAGCGGCGACATTACGCGGTCGTGGATTTCGCGCGTGGCTCCAATCTCCATCGAAAGCGGCAGGGCGGTCGCCATGATGCCTTGAATGAAGATGCCCACGGCCAGCAGGCCGGGCAGAATCAGCGTGCCGAAGCCGGTGCCACCGCTACTCTGGAACCCCTGCCCCATCTTGGGGAAGAGATAGGTAAAGACGAAGACGAACATCAGCGGGTTCATGACGGTTCGGATAAGGAAAGGGATGACCTCGCGCCGCAGCACGCTGATGTCGCGCAACAGCAGTCCGCGGAATGACCCCCAATACAGTCTGAAGTTAGTCACGCAGGTCCCTCCCCGTCAGCTTGATGAATACCGACTCCAGCGTTGTTTCGCTCACGGAAATGTCCCGCAGGTTGTCGCCCGCCACGCCCACGATTTCAGGCAGCAGGCCAGCGCGTCCGTCGCTGAAGACCACCAGCCCAGCGTCGGAACCTTCGACCTCGGTTACACCGGGAATCGTCGCGAGTCGTTCGCGCAGGCCGTCGGCACCGGAGTTCTGGAGTTGAAGCTGGAATATCTTCTGTGCGCGAATGCTGCTTTTTAGCTCTTCGGGCGTACCGCTGACCAGGATCTTGCCGTGATCGATGATGGCCACACGCCCGCACAACTGGTCGGCCTCTTCCATGTAGTGAGTGGTAAGGACAACCGTAATCCCACGTTGTCGGAGTTGGCGAATGATGTCCCACAATGCCAGACGCGTTTGCGGATCGAGTCCGGCACTGGGCTCGTCGAGGAAGAGCACTTGAGGGTTATGCGCGATGGCGCGCGCGATCTGCACCCGCTGGGCAAGCCCGCCGGAGAGCGTTTTTACGAATACCTTGGCGCGCTCCGTCAGCTTAAACAGATCCAAAAGCTCGTCCGCCTTCTTGGCCGACTCTGCGTGCGGAATCCCGAAGTACCGGCAATGGAAGTACAGGTTTTCCCACACGGTGCACTGGCGGTCGAGAGTATTGAACTGGGTCACGACGCCCATGAATCGGCGCGCCTCGGCTGGATGGGCGACGACATCAACACCTGCAATCGATACCGAGCCCGCCGTAGGCATCGACCGGGTGGTGCATACGCTGATGGTCGTGCTCTTGCCGGCGCCGTTCGGGCCAAGCAGGCCGAACAACTCTCCACGCTCCACCGTCAGGTCGATTCCCTTCACAGCCTCGACCGGCGGCTTGCCCGGATAGGTCTTTACCAACTTCTGTATGTTGACAATTGCGTCGGTTGAACTGGTCACGGCTCTCCGATATGCGGTTGGCAGGCCCCAATGGCGTTGGATTAGTTTACCAACCGAACGGATTTCACCACAGAGACACAGAGGCACGGAGGAATATAAAATCTAGAAAAAAGAGACTCGTAAGAATGAGAAACTCGGGGAATCCGAATGGCGCTGACGTGGAGTTTCGTAGAACCCGCCGATGGATACTAATTCTGTCGGCACTCTTTTTCCCGGTGTTCTTCGTCGGATCAGGTCTAAACAGCCTCTTTCACTCCGAGGTATCCGTTACCTTGTGTGAAGCCCTGTGGTTCGTGCTGATGATTTACCTGTCAGTACGGAGCTCATCTCGTATTACCGGTGCACAGGGACGTATCCGTTTTACTGGCTCCAAAAATAGAACTCGCGGGTAGAAGACGCTTTACACCGATTGTCCCGCGCAGAATCCCGAGGCCCACGCCCATTGAAAGTTGAATCCACCAAGATGGCCGGTGACGTCCACCACTTCCCCGATGAAGTACAGGCCCGGCACGCTCTTGCTCTCCATCGTTTTCGCCGACAGCTCGTCCGTGTCCACTCCACCCGCCGTGACTTCAGCTTTGTCGTAGCCCTCGGTGCCAGAGGGAGTGACCTTCCAGCGGTGAGCACTCTTTTCCAGTTCTTCCAGTGCGGAATTTGTCCAGCGCTCAGGAGCATGTCGCTCAAGCCAGCGGTCGGCGAAGCGATCGGGCAACACGACGCGAAATGCCGACTTCGCCGCAGCGAGATCGCGGCCGCCAGACTCGATCCGCATCTGATGCGTGATGTCTTTCTCCGGGGCGAGGTCGAGTGTCAGCGCCCCACCCGGCTTCCAATAGGACGAGATTTGCAGGATT
Source organism: uncultured Acidobacteriaceae bacterium (assembly GCA_963696575.1). Taxonomy (GTDB): domain Bacteria; phylum Acidobacteriota; class Terriglobia; order Terriglobales; family Acidobacteriaceae; genus DASRAA01. Next base: position 115,997 of record CAVOKT010000002.1, on the reverse strand, counting down.
GCCGGGCCGCTCAGACCACGATGGGTGATCAGCATTTTCTCGCGAAAGCGCTGGCTCCCAATGGAGGCGATCACTTCGGCGGAAACGCCCGCGAGATCGCAGTAATGTTTGCGGTCCTCGGCATCGAAGGTCAACGGAACCAGTGCTGGACGGCACTCGCGTACCTTGATTCCGAATTGCCGCGCCAATTCATAACCGAACGCAGTCGCACCCATCTTTGGAATCGACAACCCGCCCGTCGCGACCACGAGCGCGGGCGCACGGAACTCGTGGGTGTCAGTGCGGACGACGAACTGGTCATTTCGCTGCACTTCCTGCACACGGGTCGCGGTGAAAATCTCGACTCCAGCCGCGCGACACTCCTCCTCTAGCATCGCGACGATGTCCTGCGCGGAGCGATCGCAAAACAACTGTCCGAGGGTTTTCTCGTGATAGGGAATGCGATGTTTCTCGACCAGCGTGATGAAATCCTGCGGCGTGTAGCGGGCCAAAGCCGACTTGCAGAAATGCGGGTTCGACGAAAGAAAGTTTTCTGGCTGGCAATGCAGATTGGTGAAGTTGCAGCGTCCGCCGCCGGAGATCAGGATTTTCTTGCCGATGCGATCAGAGCGTTCCAGCACGGCAACACGGCGTCCGTGCTGTCCGGCAATGATGGCGCACATCAGTCCCGCGGCGCCCCCGCCGAGGACAACTGCGTCATAGGAATGGATCACGAACCAGTTTCAAGTTTTGGGTTTCAAGTTTCAAGCGTTGAATGCACGGGGCCTGCGAGCGAGTCGAGAGAGTCACCCTTCGGTCTGGCAGCAGGCTTGTCGAGTCGCGGAAGATGAATCGGCATCGGAAGTATCACTGACGGATATCAGGACCAAGGTTGCATCATCAACGAACGTGCCGTTGGCATGATCGCGGACGCGGCTCAAGATGTGCTGGTGAAGGTCCTGCAGTTTGGGTACTCCTCCATCCGACAACAGCCTGGTCAAGCGTTCTGGACCGAATTCCTCGCCGCTTTCGTCGGCTGCTTCAGTGATGCCATCGGTGTAGAGCGCAAGGGCGTCGCCGGGGTAAAGACGGACGCGCTCAGCTCCGGCAGCCCGCTGGCCCAACAGTCCGAGGACAGGCCGCGTGGGCGCCAGTAATTCGATCTCGCCATTCGCACGCCGCACGATCGGTGGACAATGTCCAGCGTTGACGTATTCCAGCATGCGGCTGCCGAGGTGAAGCACGCCGTAGAACAATGTCACGTAGTGGCCGTCGCCCAGTTGATCGTGAAGGATCGCCTCCACGTCGCTGACGATCTTGGCGGCGCCACCATCGGATGCTGACAAGGTGCTGACGGAGGCATAGAGCATGGCGGCAATCAGCGCGCCAGGCGTGCCTTTGCCGGACACATCGGCCACACAAAAATGTAGAGCGTCAGGGCCGGTCTGCCAGGTGCCGAAGTAGTCGCCACCGACAACTCCGGCGGGAACACTCTCTCCGATGAGTTCGATCCCTCCGGTGACGAGATGACGCCGGGGAACGAAACGCGTCTGTAACTGCTGCGCGTCTTGCATTTCGTGGTCCGAGATACGCTGCTTCGAGCGCAGTTCGCGGCCGCGGAGGACGAGCGATTGCACCTTCTCCTGCAGCGAATCGTTGCGCCACGGCTTTTCGACGAAGTCGGAAGCTCCCGAACGCATGGCATGCACCGCCAAGTCGACGTTTCCCCATGCGGTGAGCGCGATAATCGGCAGTGTAGTGTCCATGCGACGCAGGGCTTCGATCAAATTGATGCCTTCGACGCCGGAGGTGCTGTCGCGGCGATAGTTCATGTCTACCAGCGCGAGGTCGGGAGGCTGCTGGCTCGCTAACCCCAGCGCTTCCTGAGGCGATGCACAGAGTAGTACCGCGTAGCCCTGCACCCGCAGCAGCATTGCCAGGGCTTCGCGGACGTGCTCCTGGTCTTCGGCAATCAGAATCGTGGGCTGTTCGTTGTCCGTCATGGTTTGTCTACCATGGAAGATGCAGACCGATTGCCACTCTCGGAAGCGCCAAGTACAACGGAATCAGACGATAGCCTTCGGGCTTTTTGGCCGGTTGCCCAGCAACGCGATTGACGTGTCCGAAATCGGACAGCGGGAGGAGAGCGGACTTCAGTCGGCGAAGACGGGAACTTCTTTCTTTTGCAACTGCTTGCGACGCCATGGCAGATGCGCCAGGAGCCAAGTCTGCAGGCGGTCGAGGTAGAGGTATACCACAGGCGTTGTGTAGAGCGTCAGCATCTGACTGACGAGCAGTCCACCGACAATCGCGATGCCCAGAGGCCGACGCAGTTCCGATCCCGTGCCGGTGCCGAACGCCAGTGGAACCGCTCCTAACAGGGCAGCCGCTGTGGTCATCATGATGGGACGGAATCGCAACAACGCCGCTTCGTGAATAGCGTCGAGCGGAGTCTTACCCTGACGCTCCATCTCGAGAGCGAAGTCGATCATCATGATGGCATTCTTCTTCACGATGCCAATCAGGAGCAGGATGCCGACCAGGCCAATTACGTTCAGTTCCATGTGAAACAACATCAGACCGAGCAGGGCTCCGGTGCCAGCGGAGGGAATGGTGGAGAGAATGGTGAGGGGATGGATGTAGCTCTCGTACAGCATGCCCAGGACGATATAAACGGCGAGCAGCGCAGCCAAAATCAGCAGCGGCTCGGAGGAGAGCGAGTCCTGGAATGCAGCGGCTGTGCCCTGGAAGCTGCCGTGAATCGTGGCCGGAAAACGCATTTGTAACTCGGTCTGCTCGATCTGCCGAGTGGCATCGCCCAGCGCGGCGCCGGGGGCGAGATTGAAGGAAATGGTTACCGCCGGGAATTGTCCCTGGTGAGCGACTGCCAGCGAGGTGCTGGTCGGTCCGAAGTGCGCAAATGCGGACAGCGGCACCTGGGCACCGGCGGGAAGCTGAGTTGCGGTCGAGGGCTGGCCAGCCGTCGTGGTTTGTCCTGAACTTGGAGGTTGCGCCGGGACAACGGGTGGGTTGGATCCCGGGGTCTGGACGGTGGTCGGCAACTGGCCGCCGCTCTTGGTGATGACGTAAACGCTCTGCAGCGCATCGGGCGTCATTTGATATTGCGGATCGACTTCGAGCACGACGTGGTACTGATTCAGTGTCTGGTAGATGGTCGAGATCTGGCGCTGTCCAAAGGCGTCGTAAAGCACGTTGTCGATTTGCTGGGGGGTAATGCCGAGTCGCGCTGCTGTGTCGCGATCGATGATGACGTTCTGTTGCAGGCCACGCACCTGCTGGTCGCTGCTGACGTCTTTCAGTATGGGAATGGTCTTCAGCTTCTCCGTCAGCTTGGGTGCCCACTGGTATAACTCATCCAGATTTTCGCCCGAGAGCGTGTATTGGTATTGGGCGTTGGAGAAGCGTCCGCCAATCTGCAAATCCTGCGCTGCCTGGAAAAACAAGGTTGCTCCCGGCACGTGAGAAGCCTTCGGACGAATGCGGTTAATCACCTGGTCGATGCTGACCTTGCGCTGGTTAAGAGGCTTTAAGGTGACGAACATGCGGCCCTGATTCTGCGCCGTGTTGCCGCCGGAAAAGGCGATGACATCCAGAACCGCGGGATCGCTCTTCACAATGCGAATGAACTCGGCCACCCTTTCCCGCATTCCAGCGAATGCCATGTCCTGGTCAGCCATGATGGTGCCCATCATGCGGCCGGTGTCCTGTTGGGGGAAAAAGCCTTTGGGCACGATGATGTAAAGGTAAACGTTAATAAACACGGTGATGATGGCAACTGCGAAGATCAATCGCTGATGACGCAGCACCCAAGCCAGCGAACGTTTGTAGCCTGAGTTAAGGTGGACAAAACCCTTCTCGCTAATGCGGTAGATCCTGCCATGCTTCGTGCCATGAGGTTTGAGAAGCCGGGCACACAGCATTGGCGTCGTGGTTAACGAAACAACCATCGAAACCGCGATGGCGCCACTGATGGTCATAGCGAATTCGTGGAAGAGACGGCCGATGAGACCGCTCATCAGCAGAATCGGGATAAACACTGCGATGAGCGAGATGCTCATGGACATCACGGTGAAGCCGATTTCGCGGGCTCCGAGCAGCGCAGCTTCGTGCGGAGCCATACCAGCTTCCACGTGGCGCATTACGTTTTCCAGCACTACGATGGCGTCGTCCACCACGAATCCGGTGGAGATGGTGAGGGCCATCAGAGATAGATTGTTGAGCGAATAGCCCAACAGGTACATGATCCCGAAAGTTCCGATAATGGCGAGGGGAACGGCAACGCTGGGGATGAAGGTGGCGCGGACTTCGCGCAGGAATACGAACACCACCAGGACGACTAATATCAGCGAAATGATCAGAGTGCGCTCGACATCGGCGACCGAAGCCCGAACGGAAGTTGTGCGATCCAGCGCAATGTCAAGCTGAATGCCCTGCGGCATCGAGGCTTTCAGGAATGGCAACTGTTCGATGACCCGGTCCACTGTGTCGATGATGTTGGCTCCGGGTTGGCGGAAGATGATGATCATGACGCAGGGTTTGCCATTGAAGCGGCCGGCGACGTGGGTGTCGGAGTAGGAATCCTCCACATCTGCAACGTCACTCAAGCGAACCGGAGCGCCATTGTTGTAAGCAACGATGATGGGGCGATAGTCCTTGGCCTTCTTGAGCTGGTCGTTATCGCGAATCATCCAGCTCTTGTCACCACCCTGCAGCGAGCCTTTCGCCTGGTTCACGTTTTCCGCCGCAACTGCCGTGCGGACCGCATCCAAGCCAATATTCAATTTGTTAAGGAGGTTGGGATTGGCTTCGATGCGCACGGCCGGCTGCGAGGAACCGCCGACATACACCTGGCCTACGCCTTCGACTTGCGCCAGCTTCTGAGAAAGGATCGAGTCGGCTGCATCGTACATCTGGTACTGCGTCATTGTGTCGGACGTGAGCGCCAGAATCAAAATGGGCGAGTCGGCGGGATTCACCTTGCGATAGCTGGGATTGCTGGGCAAATCCGCGGGCAGGAACCCGCGGGCGGCGTTGATGGCCGCCTGCACATCGCGCGCTGCCGCATCGATGTTGCGGTTCAGATCGAACTGCATGGTGATGCCCGTCGATCCGAGCTGGCTGGACGACGTCATTTGGTTGATGCCGGCGATGCGGCCGAACTGCCGCTCCAGAGGGGTCGCGACGGCCGTCGCCATGGTCTCGGGGCTGGCACCAGGCAGACCAGCGCCGACTGTTATCACCGGAAAATCGATCTGTGGTAGTGGTGAGACGGGAAGCTGGGTATAGGCCAATCCGCCGGCCAAAAGCAACGCGATGGTAAGAAGAAAGGTCGCGACTGGTCGCTCGATAGCTGGACCGGAGACATTCATGTTCAGTCTCCCACGGCTTCTGCGGGTTTGGGTGCGCGCAGGTTGCGCAGGGCAGCGCCAAGGCGATCAAACCACAGGTAAACCACCGGAGTGGTATACAGCGTCAGGACCTGGCTGAATAGAAGGCCGCCGATGATGGTCACACCCAGCGGGCGTCGCAACTCCGAGCCGGTACCTGAACCCAAGGCCAGGGGCACTGCGCCGAACAAGGCGGCGAACGTGGTCATCATGATGGGCCGGAAACGCAAGAGGCAGGCTTCGTAGATAGCATCCACCGGGCCTTTGCCTTCCTTGCGTTCGGCTTCGAGAGCGAAGTCGATCATCATGATGGCGTTCTTCTTCACGATACCGATCAAGAGAATGATGCCAATGAGCGCCATTACGCCCAAGTCCATGCCGAAGATGTTGAGCGCGAGGATTGCCCCCACGCCCGCGGATGGCAGCGTGGACAGAATAGTGATGGGATGAATATAGCTCTCGTACAGCACTCCCAGCACGATATACACGGTGATGATGGCCGCCAGGATCAACCAGCCTTCATTGGCCTGAGAAGCCTCGAACGCTCTCGCCGTTCCCTGGAACCTGACCTGGATGCTCGGAGGCATGCCGACCTCAGCGACAGCGCGATTAATTGCCTCCACCGCTTCGCCCAGAGAATATCTGCCGCCCAGGTTGAAGGAGATTGTTACCGCCGGAAACTGGCCCTGGTGGTTTAGCGACAGCGCGCCGCTGCCGGTTTCGAAGTGCGCAATTGCACTGAGCGGAACCTGCCCGTTGGCGCCGGGCACGTAAATGCTCTTGAGAGAGTCGGGATCGTCGCGGAATGAGGGGTCAACCTCAAGCACCACGTGGTACTGGTTCAACTGGGTGAACATGATGGAGATCAAGCGCTGCCCAAATGCGTCGTACAGTGTGTTGTCCACCGCACTGGCGGTCACACCGAGGCGGGAAGCGGTGTCGCGGTCGATCTGCAGGTTCGCAACCGCAGCCTGGTTCTGCTGGTCGGTCGCGACGTCGCGCAACTGTGGAAGTGTCTTCAATTTGGCAACGAGTTTAGCGGTCCATACTGCGAGTTCCTTGGGATCGGCATCCTCCAGGCTGAACTGAAACTGGGTGCGGCTGACCCGGTCTTCCACGGTGAGGTCCTGCACCGGCTGCATATAGAGCGTGATGCCCTCAACGCCGGCAGTTTCCTGTTGCAGGCGCTTGATAACCGCGGAAACATCGCTGCTGCGTTCGTCCTTGGGCTTCAAGTTGATCTGGAAACGGCCGCTGTTCGGGGTGGTGTTGGTTCCGTCCACGCCGATGAACGACGAGAGGCTGGCGACGTCGGGATCCTTCAGGATGGCGGCTCCGAGCTTGAGTTGCCGGTCCGACATCGCCGCGAATGAAATGCTTTCGGGCGCGTCCGAGATTCCCATGATCACGCCGGTGTCCTGGATGGGGAAGAAGCCCTTGGGCACTACGATGTAAAGCCAGATGGTTGCAACCAGCGTTCCTAAGGTGATCAACAGGGTCAGCGTCTGGTGCTGCAGTACTACCTTGAGCGTCCGCCCATAAAACGCGATGGTGCTCTTGAAAATGCGCTCCGAAGCCTCATAAAACCTGCCATGCTTTTCTTCACTCTTTTGGCGTAGCAGGAGCGAGCACATCATGGGCGTCAGGGTGAGCGAGATGAACGCAGACAACAGAATGGTGACGCTCAAAGTCACCGCGAACTCGCGAAACAGGCGGCCCACGATGTCTCCCATGAACAACAGGGGAATCAGCACGGCGATGAGCGAAACCGTCAACGAAACAATGGTGAAGCCGATTTGCCCGGAGCCGCGCAGAGCGGCCTCCAGCGGAGAATAGCCATCCTCGATATAGCGGTCGATATTTTCGATCATGACGATCGCATCGTCGACCACGAAGCCGGTCGAGATGGTCAAGGCCATCAACGACAAGTTGTCGAGCGAATATCCCAGCAAATACATCACGCCGAACGTGCCCACGAGTGAAAGAGGCACGGCAACGCTAGGGATAATGGTGGCTGCCAGCGTGCGCAGGAATATAAAGATGACCATCACAACCAGCGCAATGGTCAGCATCAAGCTGAACTTGACGTCGGCAACGCTGGCCCGGATGGTGTTGGTGCGATCCGTAAGGACGGTTATCTTAACGGAGGCCGGCAGGTTGGCCTGAAGTTGCTTCAGGCGCAACTTCACGCTGTCGGCAACCTTGATAATGTTGGCGCCCGGCTGACGCTGAATGTTCAGGATGACAGCCGGAGTGGTGTTCATCCAGGCTGCCTGGTTCACGTTCTCCGGACCTTGGATCACCGTGGCCACGTCGGAGACCCGCACAGCGTTGCCGTTCTTGTAGGCAACGATGGTGTTGGCGTAATCCTCGGGCTTGAATAGCTGGTCGTTAGCGCCGATGGTGTAAGCCTGCCGATTGTCCTGCAGTTGGCCCTTAGCCTGGTCAACGTTGACGGAGGCGATCATGGCGCGCAACTGCTCGAGGCTCATGCCATAGGAAGCCAAAGCTGTCGGATTCGCCTGGATGCGCACCGCCGGCTTCTGGCCTCCACTGATCGAAACCAGACCCACTCCCGGCAATTGCGATATCTTCTGCGCAAAAGTAGTGTCAGCGAGGTCCTCCACCTGGGGCAGAGGCATGGTGTCCGACGTCATCGCCAACGTCAGGATCGGCGCGTCGGCAGGATTGACCTTGCTGTAAATCGGAGGAGTCGGGAGGTCTGGCGGCAGAAACGTCTGCGCACTGTTGATCGCAGCTTGAACTTCCTGTTCGGCCACATCAATGTTTTCTTCGAGCGCGAACTGGAGCGTGATGACTGAGGCTCCGAAGGAACTGCTCGAGGTCATCTGGTTCAGTCCGGGGAGTTGTCCGAACTGCCTTTCCAAGGGCGCCGTGATCGAAGAGGCGGTGACATCGGGGCTGCCACCGGGGTACATGGTAACAATCTGAATGGTCGGATAATCCACCTGCGGCAGGGCGGAAATCGGTAGCTGCTGATAGGCTACGATGCCCACCAGCAGCAGTGCCACCATCAGAAGTGAGGTCGCGATGGGCCGTAGAATAAATGGCCGCGAAATGCTCATGACTGCGATCCAGTGCCCTCAGCTAATTGCGGATTCTTCGATTGATTGGCCGGCGTCTGCACGCTGACGCGACTTCCTGGTTGAAGCTTTTCCTGGCCGTCGGTTACTACCTTGTCGCCAGCCTCTAAGCCAGACGCGATCACTACCGTATTGCCCTGGGTCAAGGCGATCTGCACCGGTTTCACCTGCACGGTGTTGTTGGAATCGACGGCATACGTGAATGTTCCCTGGGGACCGCGCTGGATCGCGCTGGCAGGCATGGTGAGTGCGTCTTTGCGCGTCTCCAGCAGCAGGTGTACGTTCACAAACTGGTTAGGCCAGAGGTTGTTGTCTGGGTTGTCAAAGACCGCCTTCAACTTCGCGGTGCCGGTGGTCTGGTCGATCTGGTTGTCGATGGTCAAAAGTTTGCCGGTGGAAAGCTTGGTCTGGTCGTCGCGGCTGTAGACGTCCACTCCCAGCGTCCCTTGATGCATGCGTTGCCGCACCGCCTGAAGTTGGTCTTCGGGCAAGGTAAAGTCGACGGCTATGGGATGCAGTTGCGTAATGATGACCATCGGGGTGGTGGAAGCCGCCTGCACATAGTTGCCGATATCCACCTGGCGCAGACCAATGCGTCCGTTAATCGGAGAGGTAATGCGTGTATAGGTGAGGTTCAGCTTGGCGTTCTCAATGGCAGCTTTGTCAGCGGCAATCGTGCCCTCGAACTGTCCGAATGACGCTTCCTGGGTGTCGAGATCCTGTTTAGCGATGACGCCGCCCGCATATAAGGCTTTCATGCGCTCGTACTGCACTTTGGCGTTATTCAGTTGAGCTTCATCACGCTGCAGGTTGGCATTCGCGGTTTGCAGCGCCACGTCATACGGACGCGGATCGATCTGGATCAGCAATTGGCCGATCGATACGTCTTGACCTTCCTGAAAATTGACTTGGGTGATCTGGCCGTCGATGCGAGTCTTCAGAGCAACCGTATTGAAGGCCAGAACGGAGCCCAGACCGGTTAAGTAGACCGGAAAATCGCGCTGCTGGACCGTCGCAACTCCAACCGGTACTGCGGGCGGCGGACCACTCGCTTTAGCATTCTTGTCAGCACGACTGCAACCGGCCAGCACGGCGCATAGCAGTATTGCGATTCCTACTGTATGAATTCGCAGAAACTTCAAACTTCCCTCCCTCGCTGGCGCTCGGCATTTGTGGCATGATTTTGCCGTCGCCAGGGGCACATATTTAATTCAAGTTGCGCCAGTTACAATACTATGAACCCACCTTGTAATTAGACTGGATGGCCGCTAGACACGCCGTTAAGAGAGGGTGAAGGAAGGTTAAGTTTTGTGAAGGGGCCTACCACATCCCGAAACAATTCTTCACCGCAGTCAGTCGCTGGAAAAGGCACAATGAAGCCAGTGAATCAACTGCTCATCATCGACGACGACCACGCTCTCGTCAATCTGCTGAAACGATTTCTTGAGGCCGAAGGCTTTCGGGTCGATGCCGCCTACGATCATGATAACGGGTTGACCCAGGCGCTCGCTAATCACCACGAGCTGATTATTCTGGATGTGATGTTGCCAGGCGGATCGGGATTCGAACTGTTGAAAGCCCTTCGCCATCAGTCTTCCACTCCAGTGCTTCTGTTGACGGCGCGCGGAGAGGCTGTGGATCGCATTCTTGGGCTCGAAATCGGGGCAGACGATTACCTCGCCAAGCCCTTTGATCCCCGTGAACTGGTGGCCCGAATCCGCGCCGTACTACGCCGCACCCGCGAGACTGCTGCTGGGACTGCCCGCGACCATGATGAAGTGCTTAAGGCCGGCGACATCGAACTTTCGCTTGGCACGCGCACCGTGACCTGCGGCGCAAAACCCGTCGAACTTACTTCGGTGGAGTTCAACGTCCTGGAGTTGCTGTTGCGCAATGCGGGCAGCGTTGTCACCCGCGAGCAGATCGCCGAAGTAGCCCTCGGGCGCCCGCTGAACGCCTTTGATCGCAGCGTGGACGTCCACGTCAGCCGGCTACGCAAGAAACTTGGCAGCCTTCCGGGCGCTGACGATCTGATTCGCCCGATTCGAGGCATTGGCTACTTCCTCGCTGCTCCTTCGCCGGAAAAGAGCAGGGCATGAACCGGCGGCTCTTCTGGAAGATTTTCCTGCCCTTCTGGGTGGCACAAGCCCTGCTGCTCGGCCTGCTCTACATGCGGTTGCATTATCGCCTGCATGCAGAGAACCCATGGTGGGTGCAGCCCGAGCGCCGCCTGCTGCCGACGCTGGGAGACCTTGCAGTTCGCCGTTTCGAAGAGGGAGGCCAGCCCGCCCTGCGCGCCGTGCTCGACCGCTCGGCGATGGCGCGCCGTTCCGAGTACTGGCTGCTCGATGCCGATGGCCGTGAGTTAAGCGGACGTCCTCTGCCCGATGAGATCCGTGAGTTTGCCCAGCGCGCTTTGCGGCACGAAGGCATGGTTCGTCCCGACGAAGCCGTGGTCGTAGTGACTCCGGTTAATTCTCCAAGCGGCGAGTACCTCTTGATCGGCGAGTTTATTCCGCCGCCGTTAGGGGAGCGCGTACCGGGCGACATCCTCTGGGTGTTGAAACTCGGTACCATCATCTCTGCGCTGATGTGCCTGGTTATTGCGCACTATCTGAGCAAGCCCATTGAAAGGTTGCGCCTTGCCACCAACGAGCTCGCACGCGGCAATCTCGACATCCAGGTGGGCGCGACCATCGGCAAGCGCAACGACGAAATTGCCGACCTGGTGCGCGACTTCGACTCAATGGCGGGGGAGTTGCGCAATCAGATTCAGAGCGAGCGAAACCTCCTCAGCGGCGTATCACACGAGTTGCGTTCGCCGATCGCCCGCATGCGACTGGCGCTGGCTCTGGCACGCACTGCCGACCGGCCGGAGCGCGACGAGATGCTCGACCGGATCGAGCAGGACACCATTCAGCTTGACTCGATGCTGGAGCGCATTCTCACCGTCGCCCGGCTAGAGAATGGACAATACAAGCCGAAGTTCGAAAACCTATCGCTCAATGACATCATTGACGAAGTGCTGGATGATGCCCGCTTCGAAGCGGTTGCCACGGATGCCGATATCAGATACGTCGACGGCGCACTGTTAGAGGTCAATGGCGATCCGGGCTTGCTGCGAAGTGCGATTGAAAACGTAGTGCGCAACGCGATCTTCTATTCCGGCCAAGGCGGCAAGATCGACGTTCGCCTGAGCCTCGACGAAAACCATGCCGTTCTTGCCGTTCGCGACAACGGCAAAGGCGTGCCCGAAGATGCGCTGCCTCTGCTGTTCAAGCCGTTCTATCGCGTCGATGATGCCCGCGGAACTAACACCGGTGGCATGGGGCTGGGTTTGGCGATCGTTCGCAATGCTGTGGCCGCACACGGCGGTACAGTGACAGCCCGCAATGTTTCTCCTCATGGACTGGAAGTAGAGTTGCGTATTCCCGTCGCAGGCAGTGCATTGCCAGCCCGCAGTTCCGCAATGCAGTTGATTGCGCCGCTCCAAGGACGGCGGTAATTCGGCGCTCGACCTCGCGCTAAGACGCCTTCTCCGGTCAAACCCCTGCGCTCCGTCATTGTGACCGGTGTCACGACTAACTGAATCGAAGCTTGGTTAGAATGAAGACGCTATGATCGATGTCTTTCTAGTTCCAGATAAAACTGTGATAACCGCCAAGGGTGATAGCGAGCCGGTGGACGTGAGCGCAGCTGGCAATACGGCGTTCCTGGCTACGCTTTCTGTCACCAATATCGTCGAGCAGCAAGCAATCGAGCTGTCTTTCTTCACCTCGGCCGACGGCGCGACTTGGGAAGCGAAGCCCGTGGCCTCGTTGCCGCAGAAATTCTACGTCGGCGAATATCCGTTGCTGGTCGACCTGACAAGGACGGAAGGAGCCAAGTTTCTTCGTGCTCACTGGGAGGTCAGTCGCTGGGGACGCGGTCCGGTCACGCCAAATTTCGAGATCAGCTTGCGCCTTCGCGAAATCCCCCCGAACTCCTACAGGAAGCGCGCACCGAAGCCGGCGCTCGACAGTAGCCGGCCTGGCAGCTCGTCCTGTCGATGATGCGCAGGCGCACGCGAGCCGTTTGCTGGGGGCGCAGCTTCCGGTAAGGTAGATTCAGCACAACCACCAATTGGGATTCAACCCACATGCACGACAACGAGTCAGTAGTTATTGGTCCAGCGCGCAATATCCTGGGAAGCGTTCGGGTTCCCGGTGACAAGTCGATTTCGCATCGCTATGCCATGCTGGCGGCGCTGGCGCCGGGGCGATCGCGTTTCGAGAACTACTCCCCGGGTGCGGATTGCAACAGCACGCTGGGCTGTGTGCGCGCACTGGGCTGCACCGTGGAGCGCGAAGAATCCGGCGCCGTCGTCATTGATGGAATCGGCGCGCAGTTGCGCTTTCCGAGTGCTGCGCTTGATTGCGGCAACTCCGGCTCGACCATGCGCATGCTGTCAGGCATCGTGGCGGCACAACCGTTCAGCAGCGTGTTGATTGGCGACGAGTCGCTTTCCCGCCGGCCGATGAAGAGGGTGATGGAACCGCTGCGCAGGATGGGCGCGGAAATTACAGCCCACGACGATCATGCTCCGCTCATTATCAGCGGCACTCGACTCAAAGGAATCGAATATGCAGTTCCGGTGGCGAGCGCGCAGGTTAAGACCTGCCTGTTGTTCGCCGGTCTGCTCGCCGACGGACAGACCACGGTGCAAGAGCCTATTCCGACCCGCGATCATGGCGAGTTGGCGTTACGGGCCTTTGGTGCTGAGATATTTCGATCACGAAACTCCGTAACCATTGCGGGCGGTCAGTCACTGCATCCGCTCGACGCCTTCGTTCCCGGCGACAGCTCTTCCGCGGCATTCTTTCTGTGCGCGGCGGCAATTTTTCCCGAATCTAACCTGGTGATCGATGGAGTGTTGCTGAATCCAACGCGATCGGCTTTGCTCGATGTGTTGACCGGCATGGGCTGCCGCGTCTCCGTTATGCGCGTCGAGGAACAACATGGCGAGTTGGTTGGAACCATTTCACTGGTGCCGGGTAGCGCAAAGCCTTTCGAGATATCCGGTGCGCTAACCGCCCTGTTGATCGACGAGTTGCCCGTATTGGCGGCGACTGCTCCTTTCGGCGCCGGTCTCGTGGTACGTGACGCGAGTGAGTTACGGGTAAAGGAGTCGGACAGGCTCACCGCTGTAACGCGCAATCTGGAGGCAATGGGCGCGCAGGTGGAACAGACTGCCGACGGCTGGCGCATTCCCGGCGGTCAGAAACTCCATGGAGCAGAAGTGGACAGCTTCGGGGATCACCGCATTGCCATGGCATTTACCATTGCGGCGTTGCGTGCCGAGGGCGACACGCTCATACACAACTCTAAGTGCGTGGCGATTTCCTACCCAGGCTTCTTCGCTGACCTGGAGAAATTGCTGGACCGCTGACAGCGCCGCTCCAAGTACGAGCGCTGATTTCAACAAACGAAACGCCGCGAAGCGTGTCCGCGGCGTAGATTCCATTATCTGGTGGTCCTAAATAATCAGTATTCCGACTCGTCCGGTTCCTGCCGTCCGCCCTCGTCAGGTGCAATGCCGAACTCGGTCCGCGGCTCTTTAACCTCGCTCACCGAGGATGCCTCGCCATCTTTTCTCTTCAGACGAACCACCGTGATCTTGGCGAAACCTTCTTCGAACTTCGGCGGACGCAGCTTGCTAGCCATACGCAACATGACGTCTTCGGGTACATTCCGTTCGCGGCGGCGGTTGCGTTCGATGCACACCTCGGGCGGAACATCGAAGAAAACGGCTTGCGCTTCGTATCCAAAGTCCTGCGCCAGCTTCACCCAACTGCGACGCTCGTGCGGCGACAGATTGGTGGCGTCGACGTAATTCCACGGGCGACGGGCGAGCAAGCGCGCGCGCAGCATGGAACGCAGCGTCGAGAACACCAGATCCTGGTAGCGCTGCTCGGTGACATCGTCAAACAGCAAGATGCGCACCATGTCGCTGGAGAGCGGCAGAATATTGTGGCGCTTGAACCAGGTACTCTTACCCGAACCAGGAAGCCCGATCGCGAGCACTACCGCACCTTTGGTTTTCTTTGCCTCGTGAGGAGCGGGAGGACGCGCCGCGGCCGCGGCGGCTTCGGTCAATTCGGGAGCTGCATCTGCCTCGGAAGCTTCGCCGGTTGGCCCACCAGGGGTGGGCATAGCGGGAGCCTGAAGGGGAGCCTGCGGACGTCCACCACGTCCCCGACGTCCGCGACGGCGGTTACGATCACGACGCGGTCCCTGTGGAGGCTCTTCCCCGCCGCCAGCCTGAACAGTCGGTTGAATTTCCGGTGGTTCCGGCTCGACAGAAGCGGGAGCGGGCGCCTCATACTTGGGCTGCTGTACCTTCGGCTGCTCTACGCGGTTACCAATGTCGTCAGGTATTGGTTCAGGAAACTTGGGTTGTAGAGGCGCCGGCTGTTCCGGGCCCTGTTTTTCGGTTTGCTCTTTGCGCCGCTTCGAACGGTCGCGCATCCATCTGCGCATATTGCACTTGTAACATGCTTAGGCGGCTGGCGGCAATGCTGCGCCCGGCACCCGGCCGCCTGTGCGAACCACACATATGTGACTAACGGCATACCCATACTGTGATGCTCGCCATTTGCCGCCCTCTGGGCTGGATGCTAACCTTCTAACTTCAGGCAACTGTATCGGTTTTGCTCTTCATACTCCGATTGTTTCGGATGCTTGGCTGCAAACTCGTACCACATTATTTCTAGAGAGGTGACATGGCGATTAAAGTAGGTATCAATGGATTTGGCCGCATTGGCCGCAATGTTCTTCGTACCGCACTCAACGACAAGGAAATCGACATCGTAGCAGTCAACGACCTGACCAGCCCCAAGACGCTAGCCCATCTTTTGAAGTACGACTCGGTTCTGGGCAACTTGTCCAACGAGATCACTTCGTCCGATGACTCCATCAGTGTCGACGGCAAGAAGATCCGCGTTTTCTCCGAGAAAGACCCGGCCAAGCTCGACTGGAGCTCGCTCGGCGTGCAGGTCGTGATCGAGTCCACCGGGCGATTCACCAAGGCCGAACAGGCTAAAGAGCACCTGAAGGGAACGGTAAAGAAGGTCATCATTTCTGCCCCGGCGACCGGCGAAGACATTACGATCGTGATGGGAGTTAACGAGGACAAGTACAACCCGGCGAAGGACAACATCATCTCCAACGCTTCGTGCACCACGAATTGTCTGGCGCCGGTGGCACTGGTCCTCAATGACAAGTTCAAGATTGTCAGCGGCACCATGACCACCATTCACTCCTACACCAACGATCAGGTGATACTGGACTTCCCGCACAAGGACCTGCGTCGCGCCCGTGCGGCGGCTTTGTCGATGATTCCAACCTCGACTGGCGCGGCCAAGGCACTCTCGCTCGTGATTCCCAGCCTCAAAGGCAAGCTGGACGGCTTCTCGATGCGCGTACCGACGCCCAACGTTTCGGTGGTTGACCTCGTCGTGTTCGTGGAGAAGGCCACCACGGTTGACGAAGTGAACGCGGCCCTCAAAGCGGCTGCTGACGCCGGTCCGCTAAAGGGCTACCTGGGATACGAGACCGCCGAGTTGGTTTCGTCCGACTACAAGGGCGACTCGCGGTCTTCGATCGTGGACGCTCCTATGACACGCGTAGTTGCGGGTAACTGCGTGAAGGTCATCGCCTGGTACGACAACGAGTGGGGATATTCCTGCCGTGTGCGTGACCTGATTCATTACATTGCCGGCAAGGGCCTGTAGTCCTACACTCTGAGACTTGGCAGACTGCGTTGGGCGCGCGGTTTGCGGTAGAAGATCCTCCCGGCGGGTCATTCGGCCTGCCGGGACGCCCTAACGGTTCCTCATTCCAGGCCTCGACGGGCCCGTTTGTACCTAGACGTTGCCGGAACAGGTTTGATTTTGGCCGAGCAGATCAATTTTGCGCGCTGTAATGTGTGAGGGCTGATTTTATGTCGAAGTTATCTATTCGAGATCTTCCTATCAGCGGCAAACGAGTCTTCATGCGCGTGGACTTCAACGTCCCACTCGATGACGGTCGGGTTATGGACGACACTCGCATCCGCGAGACCCTGCCAACCATCGAGTATGCACTGCGTCACGGCGCACGTCTCATCCTGGCCTCTCACTTGGGACGTCCGAAGGGCAAACCAAATCCGAAGATGAGCCTGAAGCCGGTAGCTGAGCGGTTGCGCATCCTGCTGGATGAAGTTCTACGTCGCGGTGAGAACGTCGGCTTTTCCCCCGACTGCATCGGCCCCCAGGCCGAAGAGATGGCCATGAAGCTTGAACAGGGCCAGACTCTGTTGCTGGAGAACCTGCGCTTCCACGCTGAAGAGGAGGCCAATGATCCGGAGTTCGCCCGCCACCTCGCGAAGCTCTGTGACTACTACGTGAACGATGCCTTCGGCTCGGCGCATCGCGCGCATGCTTCGACGGAGGGTATCACTCACTTTGTCGAAAAGAATGCGGCCGGGCTTCTCATGGAGAAAGAACTCGAGTATCTCGGCAAGGCGCTCAGCCATCCCCAGAAACCGTTCGTTGCCATCCTCGGCGGAGCGAAGGTCAGCGACAAGATTGGGGTGATCCGCCACCTGATGACCAAGGTGGACACTCTGATTGTCGGCGGCGGCATGGCGTACACATTCCTCAAGGCCCAGGGACACGAGATCGGCAAGTCGCTGCTCGAAGCGGACAAAGTCGAACTCGCCAAGCAGACTCTCGCCGAGGCCAAGGCAAAGCACGTGAAATTCCTGTTGCCGGTTGACCACGTCGTGGCCGACAAGGTCGCGCCCGACGCGCGCATTCAGCACATTGGCGAAGGGCAGGCCATTCCTGCCGACATGATGGCGCTCGATATCGGTCCCAAGTCGGTGGAGTTGTTCGCCTCGGAGATCGGCAACGCTCGTACCATCGTATGGAACGGGCCGATGGGCGTCTTCGAAATCGAAGCTTTCGCCAAGGGGACCAAGAAAATCGCTGATGCCGTAGCTGAAAATGGGGCCGCGACTTCGATTGTCGGCGGCGGCGACAGTGTCGCAGCAATCAAGGCCGCTGGAGTGGCGGACAAGATCTCCCACATTTCGACCGGTGGCGGAGCGTCGCTGGAATTCTTAGAGGGCAAGAAGCTGCCGGGTGTGGAAGCTTTGACAAACAAGTAGTATCATTGCGCGCATCATCAGACAGCATGGGCGGCACTTCGTCTTGATGCCACCTCCGCGTCATGGAAAGGGGTGTTATGAGTTGGTTCAAGAACCTTTTTGGCCACGTTAATACGCACAATCTGGCCGGCGCTCTCGGTGCAGCAAAGACTTCCATCGATCAGCTTGCCATCGTAGAAAAGTGGGACTGGATCTCTCAGTTCGATCAAGCTGCAGGTTCAGCGATCACTTCGCTGAGTACCTGGAAAAAGGGGGATTCAACTGTCGAAATCACCCAGTCGCTAAACACCGCTGTTGGAATTGTTAATTCCGCACAGGGGGTCAGCCCCAAGGACAAGATGGTTATCACGGTCTTTGTGACCACCGCGGAAACCGCCCTTGCTTTTTTGGGCTAAACAGGAAGTGCGGCGAGACCAGACCATCGGCCTCGCCGAATCGTCCCGTCGCATTAGAAGCCCACTTCCGGATTGCCGATTCTTGTGGCGAGCCTTACCGATCCCGTCCGACTCTACATTTCAGCCGATCGCTTGATCGTCGTTAAGGGTCCGGCCGACATCACCCACGAGACTTGCGATGCCATCGTAAACGCCGCGAACTCCTCCCTCATGGGCGGTGGAGGCGTCGATGGCGCTATCCATCGCGCAGGAGGCCCAGCGATTCTCGAAGCCTGCAAGACCATCGTCGCGCAACAGGGACGGCTCCCTGCTGGCAAAGCCGTCGCTACTCCCGCAGGCCGCTTGTCTTCGAAGTATGTCATTCACACCGTCGGCCCAGTTTGGAGCGGCGGCCAACAGCGCGAACCTGAAACCCTGGCCAGTTGCCATGTCGAATCGATTCGGATTGCCGATGAGCTCCGGCTCGACACCATTGCCTTTCCCGCAATATCAACCGGGATTTACGGTTATCCTGTTGAGTTGGCTGCGCAAGTTGCCATAGCCAGCGCCGCCAGCGCCCTGGAACATTCGGAGCATGTACGCGAGGTCAAGTTTGTTTTGTTCGACAACGGCGCATTACACCACTTCTGCCGCGCCGCTGCGCTCTATGCTGAAAGTAAATCCCTAAGAATGGACTCATACCATGTCACGTAAGAAAGTCATTGCTGCCAACTGGAAAATGTACAAGACACCCGAACAGACCTCGGCATTTTTCCAGGAGTTCCTGCCGCTCGTAGCCAACCACGACGCGCGACGAAATTGTCGTCTGCCCCCCTTACATCGATCTGCAGACAGCCGTCGCGGCGGTCAAGGGTTCCAATGTTGCCATCGGTGCTCAAAACGCGCACTGGGATAAAGAGGGCGCGTTCACCGGCGAGATTTCCGTTCCCATGCTGAATGCCATCGCCGTCACCCACGTCATTCTCGGACACTCCGAGCGCCGCCAATACTTCAACGAGACTGACGACTCGGTCAACCGCAAGCTTGAGTTCGCTCTCGAAGGCGGACTCACTCCCATCGTCTGCGTCGGCGAAGTGCTCGAAGAGCGTGAGGCAGGACTGACTGAAGACGTGCTGCGCCGCCAGTGCATGCGTGCATTCAACGGCATCTCAGCCAAGAAAGCGGCGAAAATGTGTGTCGCCTACGAGCCCGTATGGGCCATCGGCACCGGCAAGACCGCGACCCCCCAAATGGCGGCTGACGCCCATGCCGTAATTCGTCACGAAGCAGCGAAGGCGTTTGGCGACGACTTTGCGGCGGCCCTGCGCATCCTTTATGGCGGCAGCGTAAAGCCGGACAACGCCACGGCGCTGATGTCAGAAGAGGAGATTGACGGCGCGTTGGTCGGCGGTGCCAGCCTCGATCCCAAGAACTTCCTCAAGATTGTGCAATACTGACCTACCGTGAGCGGCGCCTATCGTCGTGCCGCTTGGGCGCTCGGCATACCTTTGTTCCCGGCACTCACGCAGGTTTCGCTCGATGACTTGGTCGACCCGATCCGCAGGCAACAAGCAAGGGTAATCGAAACAACTGGGCCACGACAAACCTTGGTCGATGAAATAAGTGGCACGTAACGATCTCAGATCCTTCGAAAATCTCGAGAAGCCGCGCGCCGCCCTCAGCGACTACCTGGCTGCCGAGCGCACCCTCCTCGCATGGATTCGCACCGGCCTCGCTCTTATGGGATTCGGCTTCGTCGTAGCGCGTTTCGGCCTCTTCCTGCAGCAAGTTCAAATCATCGAGCACGCTCCCGTGCCACATTCCTATGGCCTGTCGCAATGGTTCGGCACTGCGCTGATCGCTGCGGGCGTGATCGTGGACATCTTTGCCGGATGGCGTCACGTCCGGTTGGTCCGGAGATTGGATCGTGGTGAAACCGATGCTTACCCGCTAATTCAGACGGTTGCCATGGCTTTCTTCCTGGCCTTGGTCGGAATGGCCATGGTGGTTTACCTTATTTCGATTCGAAGTTCCGCCCCCTTGCATCCTTAAACGGTCAGGAGATTTCCATGACATCAACTCAAAACAGGGGAATCGTCGACGTTCCAAGCAATCACTCAGTTGACGAGACGGTCGAAAGGATTAAAGGAATTTTGCAGGCCAAAGGTGTCACCCTGTTTGCGCTGGTCGACCATAGCGGCGAAGCCGAAAAAACCGGCATGAAAATGCTTCCAACGAAATTGCTGATCTTCGGCAGCCCCAAAGCCGGCACGCCTCTTATGCTGGCCGCTCCCAGCATCGCCATCGATCTTCCACTGAAGCTGCTGGTCTGGGAAGACGCGCAGGGCAAGGTCTGGGTTTCGTACAACAGTCTGGAGTATTTACAAGAGCGCCACGGCGTTCCTCCCGAGTTGATGCAAAATGTCGCCGTCGTTAAAACCCTGGCCGCCAAGGCCGGAGAGTAGCTCCGTAGAGCACACATCAGGCACGAGTGTGCAACTTCGCGATGATGGGTGAAGAAGCTGAACGAACGCTAGTTCGACATCTGACCGCCACCGATTCTAATCCTCTCGTAGCAAGGGCGCTGGATCGAGCAAGAGAGCTCGTCTTGCCGGGATCCAGATCGCCAGCAGACCAAGCAGAGCCATCGTAAGGATGACTCCGCCGAGCACGAGGGGATCTCGCGGCGTCGCCTGATACACAATTTCCGCGAGCAACCTGCTTGCGACCATGCCCATCACCAAGCCTGCGGCCGAACCCCAGAGCAGCAAGACCAGTGGGCGACCCAGGGCTGAGCGAATGACTTGTGCCGGCCGCGCTCCGAGGGCAACGCGGATTCCCAGCTCTTTCATGCGCCTCGAGACCGAATACGTGGCCATGCCGAAGATTCCGGTGACTGCCAGCGACGCTGCCAGCAGACCCATAATGCCCAGACTCGCCGTCGCCACACGTGCCGGGAACAAGACGAAAGCGAGCGCATCGGGCCAACTGTGGATCGTAAATGGAAGGCTTGGATCGATGCTGGCGAGCATTCGATCGAGTGCTGGAGCAATGTCAGAAGTCGGCAGCTGCGATCGAACTACCAGAGCGGTCTCACTCTCCTCACCTTGCGTGAGCGGATAGAAAATGGCGGGGGTCGGAGTTTCGGTCAACGAATCGTACTTTCCGTCTTCCAACACGCCGACGATTTCATAGGAACTGCCGGTCGCAGTCATGAACCGCCGTCCAACTGCAAACGAACTTCCGAACATCTTCTGGGCAAATGTGTCGTTGACTAAGGCAACCTTGGGCGCTTTGGCATCGTCGTGCCAGGTGAAGTCCCGGCCCGTCAACAGGCGGGTCTGCGCAGCTTGGAGGTAGCCCGGCGAGATTGAATAGTACTTGGCGGTCTGGACGCTGTTGGACGGTCGGAAATCGGTGGTGCCTTGCGGATATACGGGCGAACTGCTTCCACCGACGCCGAGCGGCCGAGCGTCGATAATTCCGACAGCGGTCACACCGGGAATGCGGGCGGACTCGTCCAACATTCGCTTCTGAGTTGCCTCGGAGGCGGCATCCGAAAGTCCTGCCATCTGCATATCAGTCTCGGCCAAGGTCACTCCCTGTGGTTCGAAACCCAGCGGAGCATGCAAAGAACGCACCATTCCGCGAAGCGCCACGAACGACGACATCACCAGCAAGGTGCAAAGCGCAATCTGAACTCCCAGCAAAAGGTCGCGAAGACTGAAGCGACGAAACAATAACGTACTGTGCGGTCCACTCTTGATGACCTGCGCAGCACTCGTCCCCCAGATTTGCCGCACCGGAAGCAAGCCAAAGAGCACCCCGCTGGCGATAGACAGCGCCAGAGCCACGAAGTACACCCTTGCATCCGGGACCACCGCCACGTGGATCGGAATCTCGGCGAAAGGTTGCCAGCCGGTCAGGGCCCGAAGCAGAACAGCGGAAAACAGGGTTCCGAGCAACCCCCCCAAAAGAGAAATGAGAAGAGCTTCGCTCAGCACCTGGCGCAGGATGTGCCATCGGCTGGATCCAATAGCGAGCCGGATTGCCAATTCGCGGCTGCGGTCGGCCGTTCGTGCCGCAAATATGCTTGCCAGATTGGCGCAGGCGGCCACGAGGACGAGCAAGGCCAGCAGCATGATGCCTAGCAGAAATGTTCGGCTGGCATCGCCCAGCTGATCGCCTGCCAGTCCGGGCTGGACCAGACGCGCGTCCAAACCATCGTCAAAGGACGGGTAACGGGTGGCCAACTGGCTGGCAATGGAGTTGAGATTGTCCGTTGCTTGTTGCGGAGTTACATCCGGCTTCAGCCGGCCTAGAACCCAGAGACCATGGTTGCCGCGCTTGGAGAGAAAGTCGTATCCCTCGATCTGTTGCTCATTGACCATGGGCATCCAGAAGTCGGGCCAGAAGAACAATTCGGTGCCATGAAAAGCCTTGGGCGCAACCCCGACAATGGTGAACGGGTGCTTGTCGAGTTCGACGGTCGTGCCTATGACCTGGGGATTGCCATTGAAATGAGAGCGCCAGAAGGTCTCTGCCAGGACAACGTACGGAGCCGAGTTGGGTCCGTGCTCGTCGCTTGCGTGCAATAGGCGCCCCAGCAAGGGCTGAACTCCCAACATGTCAAAGTAGTTGCCAGAGACCTCATAAATCCAGCTCTTGGTTGCACCTTTTCCTTTGTCCAGGCCGGCCCTTTGAATTCTGTAGGTGGCAATGTCGCTGAAGGTTGTATTTAACGCCTGGAAGTCTTCGTAGTCGGGATAGGATTGGTTGTCGTCTCCGTGCGACTTATGAACGATGTTGTAAAGGCCATTGGCGTTTGGAACGTCGAGCCGTTTCAGGATCAGCGAATTCAGCACGCTGAAAACGACGACATTCGCGCCAATGCCTAAGGCTAAAGTGAGCACGGCTGTGATGGTAAAACTCGGTGATCGCCGTAGCTGCCTTGCGGTATAACGCAAATCTCGCCACAAGGCGGCGATCTTCAATTCAGCATCCGCCGCTGTCACACTTTCTTTCATCAGCGTGGGATTGCCGAAGCGAAGAAGCGCATCGCGGCGAGCTTGTTCTGGCGACATTCCGGAGGCAACGCCATCAGCGATCCGCATTTCAATGTGGGAGTTGAGCTCGGCATCGATCTCCTGCTCGAGCTTTGATCGGGAGAATAGATTCGAAATTCGGCGGCCTAACGACATCGTGTTCTCCTCAGGCGTATCGCAGGATGGCGCGGACCCCTTTGACCAGTTGTTCGAAGCTCTTTTCGGCTTCCTGTAACTGTTTCCGGCCGGCTGCGGTCAGCCTGTAGTACTTCGCCTTGCGGTTCGTCTCGGTCAATCTCCATTCCGAAGTGATCCACCCGCTCTGTTGCATCCGGTGCAAGGCGGGGTAGAGCGATCCTTCTTCTACCCGCAACAATTCGTCGGAGGCTCTTTGAATGTGGAGCACGATGCCATAACCGTGCAGCTCGTCCATCTGCGAGAGGGTTTTCAGAATCAGTAGGTCCAGACTTCCCTGCAGATCATTTCGTGACATAACCAATTGACCCCTAGACAACTCAGTAAATGCCGACAAGCTTACCCATAGAAGTGGAGGTATGTCAAGCGGCATGAACAACCAAGCTGGCAGAATCGACGGGCCTCACGCAGAAGGCGCCGCCCTCGCGTTGGGCGCTGCCCCCAGGCCACTGAATTTACGCAACTTGTCTGCCTTCGAGTGAATCGTTGTCTTTGCTATACTTAGAGAGCCTCTGCATAGGGTCTGGACGTCGGATTTCTGCCGTCCCGGTTGTGTGCGCGGAAGTGGTGAAATTGGCAGACACACCATCTTGAGGGGGTGGCGCCCAAAAGGCATGGGGGTTCAAGTCCCCCCTTCCGCACCATAATTAATCCTAAGTCCTTACGTTGTCGAGAGTTCGAATTTACAAGTGTGGGCGCAATTTGCGTGGCTTCAAGCCGCCGCCCGGAGTGAGAGCTGAGACATTTATGGTAGTTCTGATCACCATCATTCACGTTCTGGTTTGTGCCTTCCTCATCATTGTCGTGCTGTTGCAGCATGGACAGAGTGCCGACATCGCAGCCGCCTTCGGAGGCGCCGGCAGCCAGACCGCATTCGGCACCCGCACTGCGGGAACCGTCCTTAGCCGGGCTACTACCTATGCCGCAATTGCGTTCATGATCACGTCGATCACGCTTTCGGTTCTGGCCACCCGTCGTGGCACCAGCAATGGATCGGTGCTTGGGAACACCAAGTCAGCTCCGGCACAGAAAGCTCCTGCTCCGGCACCGGCAGCGCCTAACCGCTAACAGTTGCGGCACCTTCATTTTGGCTCCTCCGATTGCGGAGTGACGCCTCTGACACCAAGTACTCCAAGGCCTCCTCACGCGTCTCAAAGGTGGGGATTTCGCGCCCAGAGAATGTGCGTATCGAGTCGTATAGCGTTTTGGGAAGGTTCTCGGTCAGAACCCATGCCGACCTCTTGAGGTGGGGACGGTCGAACACGGCGGCGACTTTGAGATGCTCCACGGTCTCCTTGGTGAACTTGGAGCGGCTGAAATCAGCGAGCAAAAGCAGCGAACCGTGCGGATGCTGGGTTACGTGCTTGGGAACTTCGTCGATGACTGCCGCCAACTCTTCGGGCGAGCAGTCGCTGCAATCCGCCAGCAGCACCTGCTGGTTGCGGAACGTCAGATATACGATTCGGTCCATGGGCTGCTCCGGCAAATCGACCTGTACATTTGCTCCAACCCAGCACGAGGTGGGCGAAGTTTACCGCAGAGTGTTGGCTTGCACAAGGCGTGGGATTAGCTGGGGCCCTCCCGGACTCGCGCCAGTTCCTTCGAGGTTAGTGGCGGCAGCCGTGGTAGGTTGAATTCATGATCCACGAGATTTTTCCGGTCGGACCGCTGCAATGCAACTGTTCCATCGTGGGCGATGAACAGACGCACGAGGCTATGGTCATCGATCCTGGAGACGATATCGAAGAAGTTCTGGCGATTGTGCAGCGTCATGGACTCACGGTGAAACAAATTGTGATCACCCACGCTCACATCGATCACATCGGAGGAGCGGCGAAGCTGCGGCGGGTGACCGGCGCCCCGGTGCTGCTCAACGCCAACGATCAGGCGCTCCTCAAGATGCTGGATGTGCAAGCGACCTGGGTCGGTATGCGCCCGCCAGAACAGACCACTATCGACGCCAGCCTCACCACGGGAGACAAGGTACGCGTCGGCGGTCTGGTAGCAGACGTCTTGCACACGCCCGGACACACCGAAGGAAGTATTTGCCTGTACTTTGCGCCGGAAAAGAAGTTGATCGCCGGCGACACGCTGTTTGCAGGATCGATCGGCCGCACCGATCTGCCCGGCGGTTCGTTCAAGAAGATCATGGGGTCGTTACTGGGACCAGTGTTGGCGCTGCCCGACGAAACCATCGTTATTCCCGGACACGGACCGCTGACCACGATTGGCGAGGAGCGCGAGACCAACCCCTTCCTGGCGGGCTAAGGTTCGGTTAAGACTTGTGCTGCAATAATTGTGTAGGTCGTACAGTAACCGGCCGATTGTTAACTTATGCCGTTCACGTTGTCCCACGCCGCCGCTGCACTTCCCTTCGGAAAGTTCAAGCCAATCTGGCCCGCGCTGGTGATCGGGACGTTTGCGCCCGATCTGCAATACTTTATCTGGATTTCCGACGAAGACCGCAGCGGCCATCATTTTCCTGGCGTCTTTCTTTTGTCCATTCCACTCGCAATCGCGATGCTCTGGCTGTTCGAGTGGTGCGTCAAAAGGCCGATCGTAGAATTATTGCCAAGCGGAGTGCAGCGCCGCCTGCAAGACAAACTTCGTCCTCTGTCGTTTTGGGGCTGGAGACAATTCGCATCGATCGTGCTGTGGATTATTATCGGGATCGCCACCCATCTGGTGTGGGACCAATTTACCCACAGCAATTCCCGCCTTGCTGCCCACTGGAGTCTACTGCGCACCACGGTTGTTACGCTGCCTTTCCTTTATCCCCAG
This sequence comes from uncultured Acidobacteriaceae bacterium, assembly GCA_963696575.1. Classification (GTDB taxonomy): domain Bacteria; phylum Acidobacteriota; class Terriglobia; order Terriglobales; family Acidobacteriaceae; genus DASRAA01. The sequence continues at coordinate 89,921 of CAVOKT010000002.1, read as the reverse complement.
TCGGCGGCCAGAGCTTTGCAGAACGTCAGCACAATTGCGGGTCTCCTGATTCTGGGAGTGTGGTTCGTGGCGTGGTATCGCCGAACGCCCCCTGTACCTGCATCCCAAATGCGCGAGCTTTCTCCCTTCGTGAAAGTCGCCGTGGTCTTTGCCATTATCGTGATTGCGCTATTCGCTGGATACCCTTACGCCCTGTTCACGCTGTCGGACCACGAAGGGCCGATCAGTCATAGTTACCTCGTCGCGACGGTCTTCGAGGCGATTACTCTCATGTTCTGTATTGAGTTGCTTTTGTACGGTACGGTGCTTACTTTCGCCGCCCGCTCCCGCCCTCTGCGGTTGGCGCAGGTCGACGAACCAGCCGTTGACCAGCATCCTGAAAACCAAACCACGTCGGCAGGTCGATAGGACACTTGTCGAAGGCTCTGTCGTTCGGAGCACAGAGGCCCGAAGGCGCGCAGCCTGAGGGACCCCGCTTTCGCTTAAAACTCGAACCTGGCTTCTAAATCATGATGATCATGTCGTTCAGCCGCGTTGGGTAACGGTTGATAATTTCACCGCTCGTCTTGCCGACGATTACTGTGTCGGAGTGACGGAAACCTCCCCAGCCGGGATCGTAGACTCCGGGCTCGCAACTGAAAGTCATGCCAACTTTCAGCACGGTCGTATCACCCTCGGCGATCCACGGCGCCTCATGGCCTTCCAACCCAATCCCGTGTCCGGTGCGATGTTTCAGAAACTGCGCGAAGCCCGCTTGACGAATCTGGTCGAGGCTCATCTTGTCCACATCTTGCGCAACCATGCCTTCCTTCAAATTCTCGGCAGCCGTGTCGTGCGCGGCCAGCATGGCATCGTACAACTTCTTGGCATGGTCGCTGGGCGGACCCACCGAGAACGAGCGCTCGCACTCCACGTTGTAGCCGCCAACCATGGCTCCGTAGCTGAGAATCAGCGCGTCGCCCATCTTCAGGTGGTCTTTGCTGGGTACCGCGTGCGGGAAGGCTGAGCGCTTTCCGAATGGCACAAGCCCGCCGTACGGCGCCTCGATGCCGACACCGACCACCGAGGTCAACTCCTTCGACATCTTGTCAGCGACAGCGTCGGCGCTCGCTTTCAGGATCTGGTCTTCGGTGACGCTGCCGTTGGCCTCGATGTAGGCCCGGCCAGCCTGGACGGTGTAATCGGCGAAATAGGTGGCACGGCGCATCACGCCGATCTCGTCTTCGTCCTTGACCCATCTCATTTCCTCGACGATGTCGCCGGCATTTACCAACTTGGCTTTGGGCGCGCCCAGTTGCATTTGCGCGCGCTTCGAGGGCGTACACTCTTCAATGCCGATTGTCCCGCCGCCCAACCCGCGAGCGTTGATGCGCTCGAAGATCCACCGCACTCGATTCACTGGACCGGGATAATCGAAGTACACTTCAACATCTTTCACCCACCACAGTTTCACCTGGTCGGACTCGAGTCCCGGTACAAACAGCGCCGGCTCGCCTGACGCAGGAATCAGCACTGCCAGTGGACGTTCCGTTGGCAGATGAAAATAGCCGGTGGTGTAAACCACGTTGTGTGCGTTGAGTAGCACCAGTGCGTTCAGCTTGCGTTCCGCCATGGCGGCCTGCACCTGCTTGATCTTGCGCTGATACCACTCCGGCGGCAGCCGGTCAGGGCCGGGAGGTGCAGGAAAGTTCGCGGCAACCTGCAGAATGTGAGTGTTGCCGAATGAGCGAGCGGATGTGGTGATGCTGAGGGCAGCCGCTCCGGCCGCAGTCTGTAGAAATTGCCGGCGAGTTGGGATCATGGACATGGCCTCTCCTCAAAGCCAGACATCTTAGCATTTTGGGGATTGGTTTTGTCTCGCTACTGGCAGGACATGCGTCATGACGAAAGCACAGGTCGAGCTGAGTGCGCATCGCGTCAGGATGACGGATGCAGCGCTGGACCCGACTTGGCGGCTGAATCTCCCTTTCGCCAATTCCTCGCCAGCGACGTTCGCAACACGCTGCGTACGATCATGCTCTGCGGCACCACCAGCACCAGCAGGTAAGACAGGATCGTTCCAGCAATCACGCCCACCGACCCGATGCGCTGCACCAGCACAATGGACAGCACCAAGATTGACTCCGGCAGCCACCATCGACAGCACTCCCTGCTCGCGGGTGCGGTTCACCGCCGCCAGCAGACACGACTCCACCGTCATGAATCCGCTGATCACCGACCACAACGCCATCGCCGCCAGCAACGCCGTGGACGGCACGGCCGCCGCTCCCGCCCACCAGCGAATTGCCGTCTTTCCCGCCGCCATGAACATGACCGCGAAGGCGAGGTTGAGTACGAGGGTTCCGCGCAGTGTGATGCGAAACGCGCTCCTCATCCAGTCGTAATCGCGCCGCGCATAAGCCTCTGCGTAAGCCGGCCATAGCGCAGGAAAAACCAGCGACTGCAGCACGGCCGCCAGCGCCACCAGTCTCCAAGTGACGTTGTACGGAGTCACCTGCGCCGCACCCAAGATAGTGGCTCACCACCAGATTGTCGGAGCTGAACACCACTGCGCCAGCAATTTGAATCAGGAAAAATGCCGAGCCGGATGCAAGCAGCTCGCGGGCTATAGATCGGTCGAGTAACGCAAGCCGCGGGCGCAACCACGGCTTGTACCAGAAGAGCGTCCCTGCCAGCGCCACCAGGTTGCATAGTGTCACGCATCCCACCGACATCACGAGCAACACCGGCATGGAGACTCGCAGCGCGATTCCCAGCAACAATCCAGCCAGGTTCGCCACCGCGCCAATCGCGATCACCAGGTTGCTCAGGTGAACTTCCTGGTATCCGGCGAACAACCTTACTCACCAGCGAAGCAGGCAAGCCCAGCAGCATGAGTGCGACAGCGGCAGCCACCGTGTTACTCACTTCGACGCGAGGGACGCTGGCGGCAACATTGAACAACGCCATCCAATTAATGCGCGGCCACACTATGGCGAAGGCAAGTCGCAGCGATGACGGCCAACGCACACGTCAACGCCAGGGCGTTCGTTGTGTATCGTGCAGCGTACGGCTTGTCGCGCAGCGCATAGGCGCGAGAAATATGATTGGTCAGCGTGCTGGCGATGCCCAGGTCGAGCAGGTTGAGCAACACCACGGTGCTGGTGATGGTCGCCCAGACGCCAAAGCGCTCCGCTCCCAGGTATCGCACCGCCAACGGCAGGGATACCAGCGTCAGCAGCGACGACAACACGCGCGCTGCTGCTCCCGATGATGCGGCCGCGGCGATCCGTCCGCCGCGCGTCTGCCGCCACGCCGACGGAGCAAGCATCACGAAACCCTTGCCGCTTCCAGTACGGTCGCTTCCTCGGTGCGAATTCCCGCCGGGACGATATCCCGCGGTGAAATGTCTTGCTTAGGTATCGCGGCCCTGCGCCACTGGCAGCATGTCGAGCGCAGCGTTGACAACCATCTCCACTGTGACTAGCTTGATGCAGTGCGGTTCGGTTGACCGGCATGAGCTGCGGCAATCATCCGCACCCTCGACCGGCTGCACCACACGGTAATGCGTGCAGCGTGGAGCGAAACGCACCGGGCTATTGGAGTGATCGAGGATCCCCTCCCCTCGGATGCCGTGAAACCACGACGGTTCGGCAATCCATAGCAGCGGCGAGATGCGCCGTACCGCTGTCGTTGCCGACGAACAGATCGCAACGTTCGAGCACAGCGCACACCGCCCGCAGAGGCACTCCGCTGAGAATGTACGGCCTGACCGGCAGAAGCCCAGCCAATTCGGATGCTTCCGCTTCCTCCTCCTTCGCGCAAACAATCACGGGCTGCACACCGCGATGCTGGTTCAGTTGCGCGATCATCTCCGCATAGCTCTTCAGCGGCCACTTGCGGCTGGCCGCCCGACCTCCGATGCCGATCGCAACGACCATCCGGCGGCCGTCGTGGTGCGTCAGCAGCTCGCTGGCGAACTTACGGTCGTTGGCCGTCAAGCAGATCTCCAAACGCCGGTCTTCCACTCTTCCGCCCAGCGCCTCGACGATCTGCAGGTTGCGGTCTACCTCATGCCGCAGCGGCCCCGGCGGCACAACGAGGTCGAAGGCCGCATCGAATCCGCGATTGATGCGCCGCTTTGCGGCGGATGCATGCTCGCTATACCCGACGCGCCACGCCGCATTCGTCAGCACGCAAAGCATCGTCGCCAGGCCCTCGTCGACATCCCAACGCGGCGAAATCGCCATGTCGAATTGGCGATGGCGCAGCCGCGTCCAATAAAACCACAGTGCCGAAACCAAATGCCTCGCTCGAGCAGGCAGCCACTTCGCCTCGACCTCATGCAGGGGAAGTATCTCGTCAATGTTGTGGTTGGTCGTCAGAATCGCCCGATAGGCTGGTTGCACCACCACCGTGCATCGCGCCTGAGGATACATCCGCTTCAACTCGCGGAAAAGCGGGGTCGTCAGCACCAGGTCGCCAAGCTGATCGAGGCGAAAGACAATGATGCTGGCGGGAGTCGTTGTCGCTTTGCGAAGCCCAGGCGTCCGCGCAAGGTGCTTGCGCCAGAAGATGGCGAGCAGCGTCGGAATTCGTACCGAAAAAAGCAACAGTCGCCATGATCAATCTCCCGCCGCCGCAAGAGCACACGAACGCTCGATCAGGCTGGTAGTGCTGCATCCCTGCCACCAGCGGAACCAGCTCAACCCGTGCCTCCCCAGCCGCGCACTTCGCAGGCACCCACAACCTCGTTTTCGCAGTAGTCCCCGCCTTTCACCAGGACATCAGGCCGGATCGCCTCAATCAGCCGTAGCGGCGTGTTCTCGTCAAACACCACCACCGCGTCCACCGCCGCCAGGGCCGCCAGAATCCGGGCGCGATCCTGCTCGTGCACCAGCGGACGATCGTGCCCCTTAAGCCGTCGCACCGAAGCGTCGCTGTTGACCGCAACGATCAGCCGGTCTCCCATTCGCCGCGCCTGTTCCAGCAGTGCGATGTGTCCGATATGCAGCAGGTCGAAACAGCCGTTGGTGAAGACCACCTGCAGTCCGTTCGATCGCCAACCTGCAACCCGCGCCATCAACAATTCCAGCGGCAGGACTTTTTCTGCCGACCCGGGCTGCAGCTCCTGCGAGAGCGCTCCCAGCAATTCGCTCGCGCTGTATCGGGACCGTTCCCACTTTGCTGATTACGATTCCGGCGGCAACATTCGCCAGTCGTGCTGCATCTGCGATTGCGACCTGGGACGCCAGCGCCGCGGCCACGAACCGCGACCACGGTATCTCCCGCGCCCGATACGTCGTATACCTGCCGCGCCGCTGCCGGAGCGTGAATGCGCGAGTCTGGCCGCAGAATCGCGATTCCCTTCTCGCCCAGCGTTACCAGCATGTACTCAAGCCCGAGAGCAGCCGTCATTGCCTGTCCTGCCGAAAGCAGCCGCTCGAGATCGCTGGCGGACTCTCCGGTGACTGCTGCCAGCTCCTTGGCATTAGGACAAATCGCGGTTGCGCCGCGGTAGCGAGTAAAATCGCCGCCTTTGGGATCGACCACCACCGGCACGTGCAGGCGCCGGGCCTCAGCGATGATGGTGCGGCAAACCCGCTCGCTCAACACTCCTTTCGCGTAGTCGGAGAGCACCACGATTGACGCCTTCGGCAACGCGGGGCCAACCCTGTCCAGCAATGCGTCCGCCGTGGCCGCGCAACACCCCGTTCTTGCCTCGCGATCGATGCGCAGAAGTTGCCGGTGTCCGGCCAGCACCCGCAGCTTTGTTGTCGTGGGTGTGCCGGGGCAGGCGACTATGGAGAACTCCACGCCCGCCGCGCGCAGCAGTCCTTCCAATGCACGCTGATCGTCGTCACCGCCGCCGCAACCGATCACGGTCGCATGAGCGCCCAGCCCCGCCAGATTCATGGCAACGTTGGCGGCGCCGCCCGGTTGCTCGCTGTGATGTCCGGTTCGCAACACGGGCACGGGCGCCTCCGGCGAGATGCGCTCCACATCGCCCCATACATATTTGTCGAGCATCAAGTCGCCGACCACCAACACGTGAGGGTGGCCGAATCCGGCTTCTACCAGGCTCACAAGATCTGATGCGGTGTTCGTCATCCGGCGTTCCGTTGCGCTTCCATCGCGTTGGAGATGCATGTGGACAGCTCCACCCAATCGCACAGCATATGGCCGCAGAGCATGTAAGCTTCCTGGATGCGAGCCGTATCGCGCGAAGGAATGCGCACCCAGACATCGGCGCTGCCGCCCAGCTTGCCGCGCGTGCTCTCCGGTGAACGCTACCGTGAATGCGCCCATTTCCCTCGCCCGCATCAGTGCGAAGTAAACATTGCGGCTGTTCCCGGAAGTCGAGATCCCTACGAACACGTCTCCCGGGCTGCACAGGGCTTCGACTTGTCGCACGAACACTTCCTGAAATCCGAAGTCGTTGGCGATACCTGTTACTGCAGCCGCATTCGAGCTGAGTGCGATCGACGCCAACCCCTGACGATCATTGCGGTAACGGCCAACCAGCTCCGCCGCCAGGTGTTGCGCGTCCGAGGCACTCCCGCCGTTGCCGCACCACAGGATTTTGTGACCTTGCAACACCGCCTGCGTCATGCGGGTTCCGATTACTTCCAGTTGTTGTAGTTGTGCGTCCAGCCGGTGGATCACCGCTAAATGCTGGGTGATGGCATCACAAATCACGCTCTCAAGATTCAGGGAAGACAGCATTTCGCCCTCAGGAGACAAAGATTCAGAGGGTCTGGCTGCCACAAAGGGAGAAGAACTAAGTGTTGATTATTCTAATTGCGGGTGGTGGAAGTTGATGCAGTCCGGTGGCCATTATTCGCTCAGTATTCCCACATCGGGAAGCTTCTGGGCCGTACCGACTGCTAGCCACTGCTGTTCACGCCCCCGCGGCTTTGAACGTTCGCGAGATCAACTCCTGGGCCTCTGTCTGCAGGCGGCGCAGATGCTCTTCACCCGCGAAACTCTCGGCATAGATCTTGTACACGTCTTCGGTACCAGACGGACGCGCTGCAAACCATCCGCGCGCGGTCTCTACCTTCAGTCCGCCGAGTGGTGCTCCGTTTCCCGGAGCCGTGGTCAGCATCGCGGTGATTTTGTCGCCTGCAAGTTCGGTCTCGTTCACATCGCTGGGCGAGAGTTTCGCTAGGATCGCCTTCTGCTCAGGATTCGCCGGCGCATCGATTCGTTCATACACCGGATCGCCAAACTGCGCTGTCAGCTCGGAATACAGTTGGCCGGGATCCTTGCCCGTTCGCGACAGCATCTCCGCCGCCAGCAGCCCCATGATGAGGCCATCCTTGTCGGTCGTCCACACCGTACCGTCACGCCGCAGGAACGACGCACCGGCGCTCTCTTCGCCGCCGAACCCGAGCGAGCCATCGAGCAGTCCATCCACAAACCACTTGAAGCCGACAGGAACTTCGACCAGGCGTCGCCCCAGGCTCTTGGCGACAAAGTTGATCATGCTGCTACTGACCAGCGTCTTACCCACACCGGCGTTGGCGCTCCAGCCCGGGCGATTGCGGAATAAGTAATTGATCGCCACCGCCAGGTAGTGGTTTGGATTCAGCAATCCCGTGCTGGCAACCACTCCGTGACGGTCGGCGTCGGTATCGCATGCGAATGCGACCTTGAACTTGTCGCGCAACGCGATCAGTCCCGCCATCGCATAAGGTGACGAGCAGTCCATCCTGATCTTGCCGTCCCAGTCCACATGCATGAAACGGAAGGTCGGATCGACGACCGTATCGAATACTTCCATCGTCAGCCCGTACTTCTCTGCGATGCGTCCCCAATAGGCAACCGACGCGCCGCCCAGCGGATCGGCCCCCAGCGCCGGACGCGCCGCTCGTATCGGATCGAAGTCGATGATCGCGCCCAGATCGTTGACGTATTCCGAAAGGAAGTCGTAGCGATGGGTGTTCGGCGAACCAAGCGCCGCCCGGTAGTCGACTCGCTTCACTTCTTTCATGCCGTCGGACAGGATGGCGTTAGCGCGGTCCTCAATCCAATTGGTTGCCGTCGTGTCCGCCGGACCGCCGTTGGTAGGGTTGTACTTGAAGCCTCCATCATCCGGGGGATTGTGTGATGGCGTGATCACGATGCCGTCCGCAAGGTTACCCTTGCGCCCACGGTTGTATTGCAGCACGGCGTGCGAAAGAGCCGGGGTCGGCGTATAGGCGAGCTCTGTATCTACCATTACCTCAACGCCGTTCGCCAGCAGCACTTCCAGCGCGCTGGCAAACGCCGGATCGCTCAGTCCGTGAGTGTCCTTGGCAAGAAACAGCGGACCGCTGGTGCCCTCTCCTTTGCGGTATTCGCAAATCGCCTGCGAGATGGCAAGAATATGGTTCTCGTTGAACGATACCTGCAGTGACGACCCACGGTGGCCAGAGGTACCGAATGCGACTTTCTGGGTCGGATCAGACACGTCCGGCTTCTCCGCGTAGTACGCGGTGATGAGTTGCGGAATGTTGACCAGCATATCGGGCGTGGCCGGCTTACCGGCGCGAGGATCGACAGGCATAGCGACCCATTTTCGCACACGGCGACGGTGACAACACGCGAGCGACAGCTACCGGTTGAGCCACGTCCCCAGGCGATACCCCGTGGTCTCGTATTACTCTCAACGGCTAGGACTTAGGCCGGCGAAGAACATGGCCCTCTTCCGCCGGAGTTTTATGGTTAGCGGGCTGACGGCGTCTTCCTCCGCCACTTCGCTCTCAGGCTCTGACTTCTTGCCGAAACCTGCTGGCTTCGCGAACGAAACCGGTCGGATCTCAATAGCCAGGTCCTGCATCTGTTCCCACGTCGGCCGAGTCTTGTCCGAGTAGTTCGAGCAATCACGGATTTTGAACGGCACAATGATCAGGTCGGCCGCAAAGTTACAGTAGGTAAGCTCTTCGCTCTCGCGATATCCGCGCAGGATATGCGCGTGTTCGCACTTTGCGCACTGCGACTGCGATCCGACGGCTGTTCCATTTTTCACGTACACGGGCACGGCGAAACTGCTTTCTAATCGGCATTCCTGCCGAGGGAAGTGATCCGGCCGGGGAACAGGCAATCGAAAGGCATTGCGATCTCAATTGTCTGGCTGCGAACCTGGTTCGATCCGCCACAGGATTTAAACCTGCGACCCTCCTACCCACTGTTGGTAGTCGGGCCTACTCCGCCGACCGAAAGTTAAAAAACTAGTTAACGTTTAGCTGATCCTGATCTCCGCATAGACCTCGCTCTCTTCCCGGATGAATCCTTCAATCCGCACCGGAGTGATGGTTACGAGCCGGCTGCTGAATCCGCTGCACTCGCAGACGACAAAAACTATCGGACGCAAGCCACCACCAAGGTTGCAGGCTATCAATTCCTGGCCACCGCTCCCGCGGGTAACTACCGCATTCACGCAGGTGAGACACAAAGACACATTCGAACCATCAATGGAACGATCGCGCCAGGCATAACCGATTGCAGCTACAATCGCATAGGCCAACACGATCACTATGCTTTCCATGTCTCACCTCCTGTTCTTCGGGATTCTTTAACCATTCTTCGCTTACGAAATCGAATCACGCCGGGGGAACCGTCGGCAACAGCTGCGATCGGACCGCCATTCTGCAGGTGCTGTGCACCACGGGACTACGCCCGCACCCCTGCATTCGCTGATTCCGGCAGGATTTTGGCCCTGCACTCTTCTTTGGAAGAGAAGTAACTGCTTTCCTTCTCCACCCGGCGTGAACCTGTTCGCGCGGACTACATCCGCGCATTACCTATGGCCTAGTAGCGGAAGTCGGCCCCAAGCGGGATCCGATCTCGAACCTTCAAAGGTCCTTGCCCGGAAATACCTGCAGACTTCGCCTCTGGCCTTGTTTCGACGCCTGGAAAACGGACTACGGAAGCAGACGGTTCTTAGCCGAAGAATCCGCGGTCTTCATTACCCAGCGCGACTTAATCTGTTTACGGTTGCGTAGGATTCAATCGCCAGAAGTTAGCGACGTGATGCGAATACGGCCCTGAGGCTTCCGGACACCACTTCTGGTTTCGGTAGCCTACGCAGCGAGTTGTGCGTTCTAATGGACATGGGGCGTTTCCTATGCGAGTTCTAGATTGCTATAAGTTAAGAAAGATTGCAAGTGCAAAATCAAATTTAGTTCATAAATATTCAGTGACAGCTACTATTTCGGGCGATAGTGCTGGATAGTCAGTTCTTAGTGTCAGTGCGTTCCCTACTTTTGTGGCGACGGATCCGACCCGAAAGTCCGTCCCGCCGCCATCCGTGCCGCGCCCTATCGCCATGACCTCCGGACACCGGCGCCGTGAACCGCCCGAAGCGCTATCATTTGTGACAAGACGAGGCACTTATGCAATATCGCAACTTCGGCAACTCCGGCATCAAGGTCAGTGACATCGGTTACGGTGCCTGGGGCATTGGCAAATCAATGTGGATCGGCGCTGACGACGAGGAATCTCTTCGCTCCCTTGCCGCCGCACGCAACGCGGGCGTCAACTTCTTCGACACCGCCCTGGCCTATGGCGAAGGTCACAGTGAGCAGCTCATCGCCCGCGCCTTCGGCAAATCGCCGGATGTCGTCATCGCCAGCAAAGTCCCACCCCGAGACAGCGTCTGGGATGTCCAGTCGGGCGATCCTCTGCAGAAGACATTTCCCAAGCAATATGTCCTCTCCTGTCTCGACTTGTCTTTGAAGCACCTTGGCCGTGACCGCGTTGATGTCTACCAGTTCCACACCTGGCATGACGAGTGGGTGCTCGATCCCGAATGGCAGGAGACCGTGAACGAGATGAAATCCTCCGGCAAGGTGCGGCTGGTGGGCATCTCCGTCCAGAATCATCAGCCCGCCAACGTGCTCAAGGCTCTCGAAACCGGTCTCATCGACAGTGTGCAGGTCATCTACAACATCTTCGACCAGTCGCCCGAGGACCAACTCTTCCCTTATTGCGAGCAGCACGGCATCGGCGTGATCGTGCGTGTTCCTTTCGATGAAGGAGCCCTTACCGGGAAGCTCACGCCGGATACGCGTTTTCCCGACGGCGACTTCCGCCACCACTATTTCCGCGGCAATCGCCGACAGGAAGTGTGGGAGGCGGTGCAGTCCATGGTGCGCGACATCGGCATCACCCTCGACCAGCTTCCGGAAATCGCCCTGCGCTTCTGCCTGTCCTCGCCGGCGGTTTCGACCGTGATTCCCGGAATGCGCAACGTCCGCCATGTCGCCGCCAATGTCGCCGCTTCCGACGCCGGCCCGCTGCCGCCAGAAATGCTGCAGAAACTGCGAGCGCATCGCTGGGTGCGCAACTACTGGCACTGACATCGCGATGAAATCCAGCGGCCGCATGCGGAAGTCGTGTAGTACTGTAGATGCCGGCACTCCGGGCCGTTCGCAATTCGGCTTCCGGCCCGAGCCACCGTAATTCCGAGGATCGGCATGACCCCAACCATTCAGTGTTCTCATTCCCGTCGAACTTCGCTCCGTCTCGCATTCTTCTTGTCGACCCTCATTGCTGCGCTCATTCCCTTGCACGCGCAGCAGCCGCCTCAGGTGCAGTCACCTGAAGTCCAACCCGACGGCAAGGTCACTTTTCGCTTTTTCGATCCCGGCGCCAAAGAGGTAAAGCTCAATTCGAAGGCGCGCCCCAACCCGCTCTCATGACGCGCGATGAGTCCGGCCTTTGGAGTATTACGCTCGGCCCGCTGGATCCCGATATCTACGGATACATCTTCATCGCCGACGGCGTGAACCTGATCGACCCCAACAATCCAACGATCAAGCCCAATCTGATCAATCCCCAAAACACAGTCCATGTCCCCGGCGCCACTCCCCAGTTGTGGGAGGTCGCCGAAGTTCCTCACGGTGTCGTCCATCATCACTTCTTCAAGTCAGCGGTGGTCGGTGACCAGCGCGACTTCTACGTGTACACGCCGCCCGGCTTCGATCCCAAGGGCAAGAAAAAGTATCCCGTGTTCTATCTGCTGCACGGGTTCAGCGATTCAGCGGACGGCTGGACTGCGGTCGGCATGGCCAACATCATCCTCGACAACTTGATTGCCCAGGGCAAAGTGAAGCCCATGATCGTCGTCATGCCTCTAGGCTACGGCACGCCGGAAATGATCCGGCTGAAACAGGCCGCCTGGGACCATCCCGACGTTCGGCAACAGAATTTCGACGGATTCCGCAAGTCGCTGCTCACCGAAGTGATGCCGATGGTGGAAAGCTCCTATCCGGTTTCCACCAAGCGCGAAGACCGCGCCATCGCCGGCCTTTCCATGGGAGGCTCGGAGAGCCTGCTGACTGGTCTCAACAACATCGACAAATTCGCCTATGTCGGATCGTTCAGTGCCGGAGGACTGGATGACAACTATCCTGCCGCTTTCCCGGCACTTGACGCCAAGCAAGCCGCGCAGCTCCGCGCACTATGGATCGCCTGCGGCACCAGCGACCGCCTCATCGACGACAACCGAAAATTTAAAGCGTGGCTCAAGTCGAAGGATGTTGCCTACACCGACATCGAGACTCCGGGCGCACACACCTGGATGGTTTGGCGCCGCAACCTGATCAATTTCACCCCACTGCTGTTCACCAGCAAGTAACTCTTGCCGGGCCTTGTACGACGGGCTAACAATCTTGCTATGAAGTTGCTAAGGGTGCTTTTCCTGCGGTCCGCAACTTATGTCCGGTGGCGCCGTTTAGAAACTTACCGGAACTCTCGCGGTCTTTCACGCGAACATTTTATATTGTGTAATTCGCTGCTTCGCGATCGGCTACGTTACACCGGGAACCTTATGGGATCAAGACTCACCCCCAAGTTTATCGCTGCATTCATCGTTCTTCTGGCTTCAATTGCGTCCGCGCAGGATGCCCGCCAGAACCGCATCGTCCGCGCGATTGATAACCGCAGTGCGGTGCGGCTGCAGGGGACAGTGCACCCTCTCGCTCAGAGCAAGTTTGACCAGGGGCCGGCCTCGCCAACTCTTCCTCTACAGCGTATGACGCTGATCTTTCAACCCACGGCGGACCAGCAAGCCGCGCTTGACCAGTTGCTCCGCGACCAGCAGGATCCCTCGTCTCCGGACTATCACAAGTGGCTCACGCCCGAGCAATTTGGCGACCGCTTCGGACTTACCCAGCAGGACACCGATACCGTCGCGAACTGGTTGCGCTCGCAGGGATTCACCGTGGTGGAAACTTCGCACAGCCGCACCTGGATTGCCTTCAATGGCATTGCTGCGCAAGTCGAAGCTGCCTTTCATACTTCCATTCACAACTACCTGGTCGGCGGCAAGATGCACTATGCGGCCTCCTCGGATCCCGCGATCCCCGCCGCCTTTGCAGGAGTCGTCTCCGGCATCGCCTCGCTGCATAACTTCGCTCCTCATCCACGTAGCTTCAAAGCACAGCCGAGGGTTACGTCGTCGATCACCGGCAACCACTTTATGGCGCCCGGCGATTTCGCCACTATTTACGATTTGCCCGACTATCTCCAGGGTGTCTTTCAGCCGGGTGTTGATGGCACCGGACAAACCATCGCCGTTGTGGGTCAAACCGACCTTTCCACCGACAGCAATCCGGGACGCAACGGCACCCCTGGCGCCGTCGTAAATGGACAAGAACAGCAGTATGACTTGGTGACCTTCCGCAACCTCGCCGGCTTGCCCGCGCTGACCTCAAGCAATTTTCAGACCATCATTGTGCCCGGCACCGGCGATCCGGGAGTCGTCACCAGTGATGCCGATGAGGCCAATCTCGATGTCGAGTGGGCGGGAGCAACCGCACCCAACGCCGCGTTGATTTTTGTCATCGAAAACGCCAACGCCGCAGGAGCTTTCGGCGCCCTGGAATGGGCCGTGGACAATGTTCCGGCGAACGTTTTCAGCATTAGCTACGGAGTCTGTGAACCGCAACTCAGCTCAGCCGACAAGACCGCGATGACGGCGGCTGGTTTGCAGGCCAATGCCCAGGGACAGACCATTGTGGCGCCCTCCGGCGATAGCGGCGCAGCCGACTGCGACACCAACTCACCGGCCACTCAGGGCCTGGCCGTCGATTTCCCGGGAAGTCTGCAGTACTTTACTTCCATGGGAGGAACGACGTTCTCCGCGGATTCCGCCAATTCCAGCAATCCGAGCGCGGCAACTCAATATTGGAGCGGCTCGACGAACGACACCAATCCTTCCGCTCTGGCTTATATTCCCGAGACCTCCTGGAACGACACCGCCAACTCCGGTACCACCCCCCTTACACTTTCTGCCACCGGTGGCGGCGTCAGTACTCTCTCCACTTCGAAACCGTTCTGGCAAACCGGTCTGGGTGTTCCCAACGATAACGCGCGCGATGTACCCGATATCTCCTTCAGTGCATCGCCCAATCAGGATGGCTACCTGATTTGTTCGCAGTCGAGTTGCGTAACCGGCTACCGCAACACAGATACCACCTTCGATGTGATCGGCGGAACATCGGCTCCCACGCCCGCCTTTGCCGGCATCGTGGCGCTCATCAATCAGAAGCTCGGTACTCCCCAGGGCAATATCAATCCTGATCTTTACACTCAGGCGACCAGCGCGCCGTGGGCGTTTCATGACATCACGACCGGGAACAATATAGTTGCGTGTTCGGGCTCGAGCTGTCCGAGCAGCGGTTCCATTGGTTACTCGGCAGGCGTCGGCTATGACCTCGTCACCGGCTTAGGCACGCCTGACGTCGGCGCCTTGATCAATGCATTGACCAATGTTCCGGACTTTTCAGTGTCGCCTTCCGTCACCGCCGTGACCATCCCCGCCAACGGATCCACCACTCTGACCCTTAACGTGCTGGGAACCACCGGCTCCAACATTACTTTCACTTGCTCCGCATCCTCCACATTGACCGCAACCACCTGCTCGGCTCCTCCTGTTACCGCCAACGGAGGCACAGCCGTCGCGTCAACCCTTAGCGTCATCACCACCAGCGCAAACTCAGAATCTGGCTCAGTGACGGTACAGGCGTCAAACGGAACCATCACTCATCCTGTTCCCATCGGCGTGACCGTCAATGGAACTAATCCCGACTTCGCCGTGACCGCCTCGGTCAGCTCGCTTACGCTGAACAGCGCACAGAGTGGAACCGCGACCATCAGCGTCACGCCTACGGCGGGTTTCACCTCCGATGTCGCGCTCACATGCACCGTGACGACCACTCTCGGTTCGACCACTTGCAGCCTCTCACCCACTACGGTTACCGGCGGCAGTGGAAACTCGACCCTCACCGTGAATGCAGCGACACTGATTGGCATGCTTCGTGGCGCGCCCCCGTTCTCACATCCCGGCGTCGGAGCATACGCCAGCTTTGTCTTCGCTTTCGGCGCGGTGCTCGTGCCTCTGGCTCCGCAGCGCCGGCGTCTGAAAAAGCGCGCGATATTGAAAGGCTTGTTCAGCCTGATGGCGCTGGCCATTCTGCTCGGCATTGTCTCCTGCGGAGGCGGCGGCAGCAACAATAACGGTGGCGGAGGCACGACGCCTACGCCTCTGAACGGCACCGTGACGATTACCGGCACCAGCGGAACACTCACCCATAGCGTCTCGATCGCCGTGACCATTCAGTAGCTGCGTCATTGTTTTGAAGGGCACGGCTTCAATAGGCCGCGAAAAAGTAGACGTTTTGGTAGCGCCCGCCGTGGTTACTTTCGTTTCTTGCTTCTTCCAAAACCTCTTGCGTTTGCCCTGCTGTCCCAACTACAACAGGCTCTGTGACGCTAAGGAAGCGTGCCTCTAGCTGGCCGCAGCGATGCCGCGAATGTAATTTGCTCTTTGAAAATTCCCGGATTGGGACGGAAGCGGCTGATCAGCCGCCGAAAAAACGTAGCTAAGTCCTACGCGCAGATATGGATACGTATAAGTACATAAGGAATCAACGACATATGAACAATTTCCTCGCTAAACCATTGATTCTAAATGGTCGTGATTTCTGTTTTTTAGTGTTATATGCGACTATACCACCCCACCTCTGGGCCATCGGTGGAGCAAGTACGAATCGCCTCGTTCCCGGACTCATAAACATCAATGTCCCGATTCCCAAAACGGACTCTCCTCGTGCGCCCTGCTAAATCTTTCACCCGCTTTTACCCGCATTCCCTATATCCTGACTTTTCACTAAGCTCCTGGGAACCCATGAGACCCCACTTCGTCTCCAAGTCCACGATTGCGATCCTGTTTCTGTGCGTTTCATTTGCCTCGGCCCAGGAGAGTCGCCAACTTCGCATTGTTCGACCTATCAACAACCGCGATGTGGTGCGCCTTCAAGGCACCGTGCATCCCCGCGCTGGCAGCGAATTCGACCAGGGACCTGTTTCGCCGAAGCTGCCTCTGCAGCACATGACGTTGGCCTTCCAGCCCACGGCCGCGCAGCAGGCTGCACTCAAAGGGTTGCTTGCCGCCCAGTTGGACCGTTCCTCGCCGGACTACCACAAGTGGCTTACGCCCGAGGAATATGGCGACCGCTTTGGGTTGAACGAAATCGACGCCAACACCGTTGCAACCTGGTTGCGTTCGCAGGGATTCACCGTCGAAGAGATCGCTCGCAGTCGCACCTGGATTTCCTTCAGCGGCATTGCCGCGCAGGTCGATGCCGCATTTCACACCTCAATCCACAACTACCTGGTTGACGGCACACTGCACTACTCGCCCGCTGCCGAGCCCTCGATTCCCGCTGCCTTCGCTGGCGTCGTGACTGCCATCAGCGGGCTGCACGACTTCCGTCCTCAGCCCAGATTGCGCGCTCGTCGCATCAACCCTCGCTTGACCTCCAGCATTTCCGGCAATCACTTTCTTGTTCCCGGAGACTTCGGCACCATCTACAACTTGCCCGACTACGTCCAGGGCAGCTTCCAGCCGGGCAATGACGGCAGTGGACAGAGCATTGCCATCGTCGGCCAGACCCGGATCGTCGGAAGCCCCAACGGCCCTTTCACCGACATCGACACGTTTCGTGCCGTCTCGAACCTGCCTCCGACTCACCTGCAGACCATTCTCGCCGGCACTGACCCCGGACTCGGCGCCACCGCTGAGGTCGAGGAAGCTAACCTGGATATTGAGTGGGCCGGCGCAATCGCTCCTAACGCCAACATCATCTTTGTGTATTCCACCCAGGCGCTTGGAACTTCGCTGCAATACATCGTCAATAACAATGTCGCGCCGGTCATCAGCATCAGCTATGGCGGGTGCGAAGCCAGCATGACTTCCGGCGGCATCAGCCTGATCGAGGGGTACTTTCAGCAGGCCAACGCGCAGGGCCAGACCATCGTGACCGCCGCGGGCGACACGGGTGCCACCGATTGCGACGGCACTCCCCAAAACCCTGTCACCATCTCCACCCAGGGTCTGGCAGTCGACTATCCCGGCAGTTCGGCCTACGTCACCGGCATGGGCGGAACAGCGTTTACCGGCGACGATCCGGCCAATCTGACGATTACTGGCGCTGCCGCAACCCAATATTGGAACGGGTCCAATGATCCCAATGACACCAGCGCCTCCGCGTTTGCCTACATCCCCGAACAGGCGTGGAATGATACCCCGCTCTTTGGTATGAATATCGGCACTGGCGGCGGTGTGAGCAAGCAGTTCGCCAAGCCTTCGTGGCAGACCGGAATCGGGGTACCCGCCGATGGACAGCGCGACATGCCGGACTTGGCCCTCGCATCCTCGCCCAACCACGACGGCTATATCATCTGTTCGCAAGGAAGCTGCCAGACCGGATACCGCCAGAATTCCGACCAGACTTTCACCCTCATTGGTGGCACGTCCGTCGCAGCGCCTGCCTTCGCCGGCATAGTCGCCCTCGCGAACCAGAGACTTGGCGCACGACAGGGCAACCTGAATCCCGACCTGTACTCGCTGGCTGCGACTTCATCCTGGGCCTTCAATGACATCGTCGTCGGAGACAATAAGGTCCCGTGTCAGGCGGGGACGCCTGATTGCCCAAACGGTGGCACCATCGGATTTTCTGCCGGTACCGGCTATGACCTCGTTACAGGGTGGGGCTCAGTTGATGCAACCGGATTGATCGATGCCCTGAGTGGGACACAGAATCCAAACTTCTACCTCCTGCCTGCAAACCGCACGCTGAATGCCAACTTTTACGGTTCCGCATCCACCCAGGTCACGGTCTTTCCCCGGGAAGGCTTCAGCGCCAGCACCAGTTTCAGTTGTTCGATGTCTTCTGCCACTCTCAGGAACGCCTTGTTCAATGTCGCCCGCAACTGGCGTAGCCCCGGGCAGTCTGCGACGCTCACCATCGGCCCCAGCAATAACGGATTACTGGGAACCCTCACGGGAACGGTCACCGTAACTGGCACCAGCGGCAGTCTCGCGCAAACCACGACGGTCCAGGCCACATTCAATTACCCCGACTTCCTTCTAACTCCAAACAATAGCCCCGAGAATGTACCTGTCGGTGGTACGGCCAATG
Source organism: uncultured Acidobacteriaceae bacterium (assembly GCA_963696575.1). GTDB lineage: Bacteria > Acidobacteriota > Terriglobia > Terriglobales > Acidobacteriaceae > DASRAA01. Next base: position 71,469 of record CAVOKT010000002.1, on the reverse strand, counting down.
ACGTCTTCTACGTCGCCCCTACCCTGGGATTCACGGGAACGGTGAATCTCTCCTGCGTCGGAACAGTTGGCCTGAGCTGCACCGTAACGACCAACCCCGTCGTGATTAATAACCTGCTAACCGCTAATACCCCGTTCGCCGTGACCGCTTCGTCCACGGCCTCGTCAGGCTCCATCACCATCACCGGGACTAGCGGTCCGCTCACCCACACGTTGACAATCCCCGTCTCCGTCACGAACTCCGACTTCGTTCTCAACGCGAGCTACGGTTCTCTTTCGATCTCCAGCGGCGGCACGGGTACCAACATCATCGAAGCATCTTCGGTGCAGATTCCAAGCAACGTGGCTTTAAGTTGCGTCGTTTCCCCGTCGCTCGGTGCGACCACCTGTTCACTCAATCCCACGACCATCTCCACCGCAGGCACTCCTTCGACCCTCACCGTTCAGGCGGCAGTCCTGGCGAAGGATCGCAGCGCGCCGCTTCCGTTTTCGCATCGCGGAATGGGAGTCTATGCCAGTTTTGTTTTCGCCTTCGGAATGGTGCTTGTCCCGATCAGCGATTGTCGTATTCGGCGAACCAAGCGCTCCAGCTGGATCGCGCTGGTTAGCTTGTTTGTCCTGTCGATACTCTTGCTCAGCGTTTCCTGTGGAGGCGGAGGCGCCACCAGTACTCCATCCGCGCCGACCCGCACGCCCCTCAGTGGTACTGTGACCGTGACAGGCACGAACGGTGACTTCACCCATAGCATTTCAATCCCGGTGACGATCAACTGAGCCGCGCACGTCGAGCCTTGCGAACGTACTTGCCCCTGACTCTCGCTCGCGCTGCACCCGCGCTACCTACTTGCCCGCACTCCCCGATTCCTCTAACATCGCAAGCCGATGAGCTTCCGACAGCTTCTCGTGCCCGTCGCCTTTAGTCTCGTGCTCGCTTCGCCCCTGCTCGCTCAATCGAACTGCGATAATTCCGGCGGAATGACTCTCACCCGAGCTGCGCGCGACTGGCAATTCCTCGACGCTGTCGGTCCCCACTCCGGACTCCTCGGCCGCGAAGACGGCATCTTCGAGGCTTGGATCTATCCCCTGAAGCTCTTCCGCGACTTTCAGCCTCAAGTTCCGTCTGGGTGACGTCGTTCTCGACGGCAACTTGCTGCCGCGCACCATCACCGTTCGTCCGGAATCCGTCTCCGTGCAATACATCTACGACTCCTTCACCGCCTGTGCGACCTGGTTCGCTCCGATCAACGACCGCGGAGCCATCGTCACGATCGAGGTCAATAGCTTCGATCCGGTCGCGGTTGAGGCATCCTTTGTTCCGGACGTGGCCTGGATGTGGCCCGCCGGCATCGGTGACGCCTACAGTCAATGGGATTCGCAACTGAAGGCCTTCCGTTTCAGCGACGACCGTCACACCTTTTTTGCCATCGCAGGAGCCACGGGAGCCAGTGCGCTCACCACCACATACAGTGCCAACTATTCCGCCGAGCACACCGACGTCATGTCCTTCGGTCCGCCGGCCAGGGGCAACGCGACCTATCGCTTTGTCATGGCTGCATCTTTCGAAAACCAGCAACAGGCCGACGCCCTCTACCACAAACTGCTCGCCTCGGACCCCGCGCTCGTGCAAGAAGCTCGCAACTACTACTCGCGCTATCTCGACAGCACCGTCAAGCTCTCGCTCCCGGATAGCAATCTGCAACTCGCCTACGACTGGTCGCGAGTGAGCACTCTGCAGGGATTAGTCGACGAGCCTTTCGCCGGCAAAGGCCTGGTCGCGGGATACGACATTTCAAGTGGCAGTCATCGTCCAGGGTTCAGCTGGTATTTCGGCCGCGACTCCATGTGGACCTCGCTCGCGCTCAACGCTATCGGCGACTTCGCGACCACGCGCACCGCGCTGGAATTCCTGATGCAGTACCAACGCCCCGATGGCAAGATCCCGCACGAAATCGCGCAGACCGTGAAGCTGATCGACTGGTGGAAGGACTATCCCTATGGCACCGCTTCTGCCGACGGCACGCCGCTGTTCATCATCGGATTCGACGACTACGTGCGTGCCAGCGGCGACTTCGCCTTCGCTCGCGATCACTGGGACAGCCTCTGGCACGCCTATCAATATCTGAAGTCCACCTACGGATCCAACGGCTCTCGCAAGAACCTGCATGTCGGGCATGGCTGGATCGAGGGCGGTCCCCTGCGCTTCATCCCAGGACAACAGCCCGGGGTTGCCGAAGGCGAACTCTCTGGCGAGTTGTATCAAGCTGGTGTTGGAGTCGCCGGAGTCGAAGCGCTTGCCAGCCTGGCACGCGCCATCGGCAAGTCCGACATCGCGCAGACTCTCGATCACGAGGCCGCCGAGCAGCGCGCCACCATCGAAAAGCTCTTCTGGTCGCCGCAGAGCAACTCTTACGGATACGCCCTCGACGCCGCTGGCAAACTCATCGACAAGCCCAGCGTGCTCGGCACCGTACCGATGTGGTTTGGTGTGCTCGATCAGCACAAGAGCGATCTCTTCCTCAACCAGATCGCCGGGCCCGCGCATCAGGCTGACTGGGGAATGCGCATCATCTCTCAGCAAGACCCGTTCTACTCGCCCACCGGATACCACTTTGGCAGTGTCTGGCCGCTCTTCACCGGATGGGCCTCCGTCGCCGGATACCGCTACCACCGTCCGCTCTACGGTTACTTGAACCTTATGGCGAACGCGCAGCTGGCGCACGACGGATCGCCGGGCCGCGTGACCGAGGTCCTCTCCGGCGACTACTACACCCAGCTTTCCACCAGCACACCACACCAGATCTGGTCATCGGCCATGGTGATCAGTCCGCTGGTGCGCGGACTGTTGGGTCTTGAGGTCAATGCGCTGAAATCGAGCATGGTGCTGGCGCCGCACGTTCCTGCCGGATGGAACGACTTCGCCATTCACAATGTAAAAGTAGGGGCTACGCTTCTCGACTTCAGCTTCCACCGCGTAGGAGAAGACATCACGCTCGAAGTACAGCGCCGCGGCCAAGGCAACAAAAATGTCCAGCTGGATTTTTCTCCGGCCTTCAGCCTGCGTGCGAAAATACTCGAGGCCACGGTCGATGGCATCAAGGTCTCTCCCACGATCGCTGCGAACGAAAACGATCAGCACGCCACGGTGTCAACATCGATCGCCAGCGCAACGACGACGATCCATCTGCAGGTCAGCGGCGACTTTGGAATTGCGCTATCCTTTTGCCGCGCCCGCCGACGGCGCTTCCAGCTCAAACTTGAAGGTTGTTTCCGAAGCGTGGAACGACACGCATGACAAACTGCAACTGCAGGTCGCCGGGAGTAGGCGGGGCCAAGTACGAGTTGCCGCTCTTCAACGCGCCCAGCGGCATCGGAGTTGAGGGCGCAGTCATCACCAAACCAAAATCAGGATCGGCTTTGGAAATCTCGTTTCCGCCTGGGCCGCCTGATACCTACGCCGTCCGCACCATTACGCTCCAGTTTCCTGCCCAATAACGAACTGGTAACCGCTCACCGCTTTGCATTGGAAGCGAAGTTCACGCGCAAAAAAGGCAGACCTACTCCGGAATATTCTCCGCAACTGTTTGCACTAAGTGGGAAGCGCGATTACATAAATTAAGGCTGAATCGCACCTTGGTGCTGCGTGCGGGCACTCTCGGGGCATAGCTGATCGCCAGGAGCAAGCAACGTTGCGGCTGCGACCATTCTCATCGGATACTGGAAGCTGTGAAGAGTGATGTTCCCAGGCTTTTGGGCAAGTTTATTCGTCTCGAGCCGCTCGGCCAGCACCACGCCGACGCCCTCGTTGCCGCCGCGGCAGTTGACGCTTCCCTCTACCAATGGAGTGCCGTACCACAGGACAAACGCCGCAGCCATCGCCTACGTCGAGACCGCCTTGGCCTGGCAGGAAGCCGGCACCGCAGTACCGTTTGCCATCGTCCGTCAGCAAGACGACGTTGTGATCGGATCCACTCGCTTCTTTAACCTGGAACGATGGTCGTGGCCGCCGGCCCACTCGCGACAAGGCCACGCACTCGATGCCTGTGAGATTGGCTATACGTGGCTGGGCCGTTCTGCCATTCGTACCGCCGCCAACACCGAGGCCAAGCTGCTTCTGCTGACTCACGCCTTCGAAACGTGGGAACTCCTCCGCGTCTGCCTTCACACCGACGTTCGCAACCAGCGTTCGCGTGCCGCGATCGAACGCATTGGCGGGAAGTTCGAAGGAATTCTCCGGGCCCATCGCGTGGCCACCGACTACATAGCTCGCGACTCGGCGCGTTATTCAATCGTTGCAGCGGAATGGCCGGATGTGAAGCTGCGGCTGACGCGCCTCCTCGATCTGGCATGATCTGCGGAGTGTCGCGTCAAGACGATATACTTGTGCTACGGGTCATGAAATTCAGCAAGGCATTCGCGGGCTACTGGATGGCGATTGCTGTAGTTTGCATTGTGATGGCGGCCGGCGGTCGTTCCTTTGGGCAAAATGACGCCGAAGGCCAGCTACCCTCTCATCCGCAACCTCAAGCGTCACCAGCAAACCCGCAGACGCCACGCACCGCGCCTTCCACGTCAACCGCACCGTCCGCTGCGGCGAAGCCTGCCGCATCCAGTGATGCTTCTGCTGTTCCGGCTGCCGCCGAGCGGCACTATCACGCCGGGCGCGTTGCGGAAAAGGACAAGGACTCCGAGACTGCCATCGCTGAATATCGCGCCGCCATTAAGGAGTATTCCGATTACGCCGACGCACGTTATCGCCTGGCCAATTTGCTGATGGACCAGCTAGCGTACAGCGATGCAATTGCGGAATTGCGGCGGGTCGTGATGTTGCGGCCCGACGATGCCAATGCCCGCAATGACCTTGGATTCGCTCTCAAGAAGAGCGGCGACGCAAAAGGTGCAGCGGCGGAGTATCTGCAAGCCATCCGCCTCAACCCCAAGATGGCGGTCGCCCAGAACAATCTTGCCAACCTCCTGTACGCGAACAAACAGTATTCTGCTGCCATCGAACACTATCAGGCGGCATTGCAGATCCAACCGAAAAATGCTCCGGCTCGCATGAACCTGGCCACCGCGCTTGATGTGATCGGCAAGACCGATGAGGCCATCCTCGAATACCAGGAAGCGGCGCGTCTGAGCCCTAATGACGCTAATATTCATTTCAACCTCGCCATCGCTTACCAGCACAAGAAGGACCTCACTTCAGCGGTTGCCGAGTTGAAATCCGCTTCAAAGCTGGCACCTGATTGGGTTCCTCCTCGCCTGATGCTGGTGAGCCTGTTGAAGAATTCCGACCCGAAAACCGCCCTCGACGAATGCATGGTTGCTGACGGCCTCTCGCATGACGCCAAGCTGCACGATGAGTGCCTGGAGTTACAGAAGACAACCAACTGATAGACGGACGGCTTCTACCCGCCCTTTTCCACCGCGAATCTCCTTGCACTCCGCCGGCATCCACATCTGCACGAGGAAATATGCCTACGTTTCATTGGCTCGCAGAAGAAGAGCTGCACGGTGCGCTTTCTGGTCCATCACCTTTGGCGAACAACCCCGACGCGGGCTTGCTTGATGCCTACTCACGCGCTGTCGTGGGTGCCGTTGCTCGCGTCAGTCCGGCCGTTGTACACATCCAGGTGCAACAGAAGAACAATCGCCAGGGTGGCTCGGGTTCCGGCTTCGTCTTTACCCCCGACGGATTCATGCTCACCAATAGCCATGTGGTTCACGGCGCTTCAGAGATCCACGTCACCACGGTGGAAGGCGATCGCTTCCCAGCGGAGCTCGTGGGAGATGATCCCGACACCGACCTCGCCGTGATTCGTGGACGCACTTCTGCGCCTTCGGTCCCATTGGGCAGCTCCCGGACGCTGGCTGTGGGACAACTGGTCATCGCGGTTGGCAACCCGCTCGGCTTCCAGCACACTGTGACCGCGGGAGTAGTGAGCGCGCTCGGTCGCACCATGCGCTCACGTTCTGGACGGCTTATCGACGGGGTTGTACAGACCGACGCCGCGCTGAATCCCGGCAACTCAGGCGGCCCGCTCGTCGATTCCCAGGGACGAGTCATCGGCGTAAATACTGCAACCATCATGGGAGCACAAGGCATTTGCTTCGCCATCGGCGCGGACACGGCGGAGTTCGTGGCCTCACGCTTAATTCGCGACGGGCGTATTCGCCGCAGCTACGTGGGCATCATGGGCCAGGGCGTGCCGCTGCATCGTCGTATCGTGCGCTACTACGATCTGCCATCGGACAGCGGACTTCTGGTAGAGAGTGTCGTGGCGGGTTCGCCCGCTGCGCGCGCCGGATTACGCGAGCGGGATGTCATCGTGAAATTCGCCGGCCGGCCAATCTCGGGCGTGGATGACTTGCACCGGCTGCTGACTGCCGAGTTCAGCGACATGGACACTGAGTTGGAGGTCGTCCGCGGCACCGAGCTGCGCAAGTTGCAGATCATTCCTCAGTCCCAGCGCGACTGAACCGTGTCCAAAGCAGTTGATTTTGTGGTTGTGCTTGTCCGGGTTGAGCCGCGCTTCAGCCCGGCGTCAGCGAGGCTGCGAGACTGCAAATCTTCTTAAACCGGCTTCAGCGGCGGTACCCTTCCGCGAGAGACGTCAGTCCGAGCGAGCTCCTTATCGGCGGTCGCGTTTGTCTTCGTCTTAGTCCGTGTGATCCATGATTGCTTCGGCTTTCTCGGTATCTTCGTCGTGTTCTCTCCCCAGGAAATTTACGGGACCTCAGTTTCCTCCGCTAGCAATTCCGCCTGTGCCGATTTTCGGGTGCCACGGCTGATCAAGAACACCGCGAACAGTGTCAGGAGCCCTGCCGCCAGCACCCGACCGCTTATTACCTCGTCTGCCCAAAGCCATCCCAGCAATACCGCAATGATTGGATTGGCATAAGTATGAGTTGAAACCAACGTCGGCGAACAATGATCCAGCAGCCAGGTGTAGGCGGTAAAGGCGACGATCGATCCGAACGTGATCAGATAGAGCAAGGCCCACGCCGAGCGTGCTGTCACGTTCGCAACATGAAGGCGCGAGAACTCGCCGCTGAACCCTGCAACCAGCAGCAAAACGACTGCCCCGACAATCTCGGGCATGCCTGCTCGGGCCACCGGATCGCGCGGCAACGACGACGTCCGGGAGTACATTACCCCGACTGACCACGACAGAGTGCCCACCAGAATGGCCAGCGAACCGATGAGTACGGCGCGGTGTCCCGAGGCGGTCACATCGCCCACCAGCAGCGCGACACTGGCGATACCCAGCAACAGCCCCATGACAGTCTTTCCCGTCAGGCGTTCGCCGTGGGAAACCACGGTCGCCAGCAATGCAATCCAGATGGGCTCGCTCGCTATGAGAAGGGCTGCCAACCCCGAGGGAACCACGGTTTCCGCCCAATGCAGGGTGCCGTGGCCAATGGCGAAATACAAGGTTCCTAATACCAGGCTGGCCCGCCACTCCCGCGGCGTGGGTCGGTATCCGCGCCAGTAGGCCCACGCCAAGAGCGTTAGCCCCGCTATGCTGTGTCTTACCCCGGCAACGACCAGCGGCGGAATCGACTCCACTGCATAACGTATGGCCAGGTAAGTCGACCCCCAGATGACGTAGATCGCAAAAAATGCCAGGAACAGCGCCATCCGGCCGGGCTCAGCCGGGGGCCGCAGGCGCAATTCCGAACCCAGTTCGCGACCTACCACCTAAACCGTCCTTAGGGTTTGTGAGTGTAGCATGCCAATTTCTTACCACAAGTTCCCGTTACCGATCGGATGGACGGGAAGCGGTTCGGTGCAGATTTGGATATGGATACTTTCGGGCTGAGTCGCGATTTGATTTTGGCTAGTTTCCGCCCGAAGCATGAGTGGTTTGGTTCAGTTTGTAGTCCTGGTAGCGAATGGTGAGCACGGCTTTTCCCCCGAGGCGGACATCGGTCACGGTTTGGTTCAGGGCGGGAAGATAGAACTCGCCAATTTTCTGGTAGCGGTGATGGATTTGCGACCTCTTGGTCCAGAATGAAGGGTTTCTGGCGGGTTCGGCGTCGATACGGGTCACGGCAAAATCCTGAGCGTCGATCCAGACGGTGCCGCGATAGAGGAACTTGGTTTCGCGCAGCGGTTCCACATCCATCACATACAGATCACGGGCGTTCTCCACCTGGCAGCCGCGCAGAGTGAAGTGGTAGTTGTCGGGTGTCAGCGCCACGTCGGTGCGGTTCTTCTCGTCGGCGGAAGATTCCTGTTCAGACTCAAGCAGTTTGCGAAACACGCGGGTCAGGATGAGCTTCGAACCCGACTCGGCGAGCACGGCAAAGTCCTTGGTACCGGGGGCGCGATAGGAAACTTTGACATTCATCTCAGCACTCCGCGACGAAGGAAAGCCGGTGTAGTCGAGCGCGTACTGGCGGACGCTTTCAAAATTGTGCAACTCTCTCGCGCGCCGCACATTATTCGCAACCAGGCGCTGAGAAACCTGATCGCTGCTTAGACCGTGCGCTGCCCCGCAAGGCGACATCGCCGCGTCAGGGCCTGCGCCACTGGCGGCAATTACCAAGGTGCACGACAGCACCGCGAGAAATGCAATCCGAGAAAGCCGCTTCATGAGCACACGACGCGCGAAGCAACGAGGCAGGCAATCTGTCCGATGATAATGGGATCGGAAGCCATGGAACTGCCCTCAGCTTACATCAAAGGGCGAAACGCTGGGTGTTCACTTTTGGACTATCACCGCTCCCCGCGATTTCTTCCAGTACAATTCCGTTGGCCGCGCTGCGAGGGGGAAGTTCAATTCTGGCGCGGTAGGGGTACGAATATGGGCCATGTACTAACCGAACTGAAGGCGGATGTGCTCCGCATCATGATCGACCGTCCTGAAAAGAAGAACGCGCTGTCCAACGCGATGTACACCGCGCTGGCGGATGCGGTGGAGGAGGGCGAGGCAAACCCAGATGTCAGGGTGATGCTGCTGCACGGCAATGGTGACTCATTCACCGCGGGCAACGACCTCGAAGACTTCGTCGCGAATCCATGGAAAGGACAGACTGTTCCACCGGCTCTGCGATTTATTGCAGCGGTGGCGGGCGCGAAGAAGCCCATCGTCGCGGCAGTTCACGGAATGGCGGTGGGCATTGGTGTCACCATTCTGCTGCACTGTGACCTGGTGTATGCCGCGGACAATGCCCGGCTGATCATGCCATTCGTCGATCTGGGAATCGTGCCTGAGGCGGGATCGAGCGTACTTTTGCCTGCGCTCCTGGGACATCAACGGTCGGCGGAGTTGCTGATGCTGGCCACTCCGATCACCGCACAACGCGCCTATGAACTGGGGCTGGTGAATGCGGTAGTTGCGCTTGAAGCGCTGCTCCCGACGGCGCTCGACGCAGCGAGGAAGTTGGGGGACAAGCCTGCGGGGGCTTTGCGTGCGACCAAGGAACTGTTGCGGAAATCGGGACGGGCGGAACTGAACCGCGCCATGCGCGAAGAAGTGGAGTGCATCGCCGAACGGTTGGGGTCTCCGGAGACGCGTGAGGCGCTCACGGCATTTCTGGAAAAGCGCAAACCGAACTTTGCCCAGTTTCGGTAGTCATTGGAGGCAAGATGGCACTTTGGTGAGGTTGCACGATTCCTCTCTCCCTCTTGACGTATGTTCGCGGCGGTGGTTACCTATGAGGTACTACGATTCACGTAGGCAGCGCCCAATGCCTGTGAACGAGACGACGCTTGCGTCACAAATCTTCGACCAACTCCAGCAAGCCATGGCTTGCAATCCTGCGGGTTTCACTGAACTCTACCGCGACTATCTTGCCGATGCGTGGCAAACGCTAGGAATGCTACGCAAAGCGGCAAAGCAGCAACAGATGGAAGAACTCTGTGCGAACGCGCACCATTTGAAGGGAAGCAGCATGGTCTTAGGCGCATGCGCGGTGACACTCTGTGCGACGACTCTGGAAGAAATGGGCCGCAATTCTGACGTTCAGCATGCGAGCGCCAGCGTGGAGAAGACTCGTGAGGCTTTGCAACAAGTGCAGGACGAATTGTCGAGCCGCCTGGGGCCCGGGGTGGTCCCTGCAAGCGAGATGATACCCAGCGACGTCACTGTTAGAGCGGAAAGGTGACAACGACTCCAATTCGAGTTTTGATCGCTGACGATCATCCTGTCGTACGCGTCGGACTGCGAAATATGCTGCAGGCTGACGCCCGGATCAAGGTCGTTGGTGAAGCGCGGGACGGAATAGAGGCGCTGGATCTAGCCCGAAAGCTACGTCCCGATATTTTGTTGCTCGATCTCGCCATGCCCAACGTAGCCGGCATGGACGCTCTGCGCGAGATGACCTCGGGCAACCTCAGCACGCGCACTATCCTGCTAACCGGACTGATCGAGAACCGCCAGATTCTGGAAGCGCTGCAATTGGGAGCACGCGGCGTGGTGTTGAAAGACGCTGCCGTGGAACACCTTTCAGCCTGCATTCACGCCGTGATGCAAGGGCAGTACTGGCTGGAAGGACATCCGGTGCAGAACCTCGTGCAGGTGTTGCGCGACCTGGCGGCGCAAACCGCGGCGCCTCCGCGCAAGACGTTTGGACTGACCGCGCGCGAGCTTGAAGTGGTCACGCTTATCACTGAGGGCTGCACGAACAAAGATATTGCCAAGCAGTTTGGCATTAGTGAAGAGACGGTCAAACGGCACCTCACCAACATCTTTAACAAGCTGGGAGTGGGAAACCGCCTGGAGCTTGCATTGTTCGCACTCAACCACAATCTGTTGCCGCAGATGGAAGGCAGCTAGGGAGAACGGTCGCCTCGTCTCTCCTCAAGTCGAATGTGAAACCGGAAGGAAATCGAGAGTCGCTTTACATCGACACACCAGGACGGGCTCTTCGACTTTGGCGGTGAGCTACCGAACTTCAAAACGGGGCGAACGTCAACGCAAAGCAAGTCGATGGAATCGCAGCATAGACCGCTCACGAGCGCGATGGGCATACTCGCGGCTGGCAGCCCCAAGCGGTGACGTAAGGCCGGAACTCTGATACTCTCTGCCCACAGGAATCAGCCACAGCTATGCCCTCGAAGAAACGCGCTACTTCGCGAGCCGCAGGCCAGCGACCATTGTCTAAGAAGCGGACCGTACGCCCAGCCGTCCCACACGCTCCGCACGAACTGGTGATCATTACAGGCATCAGTGGCGCAGGGAAACTCTCGGCCCTGAAAGCTTTCGAAGACCTCGGCTACTATGCAGTCGACAACCTGCCGGTTGGCCTGCTTTTGAACTTTGCCGATCTGGTGCGCGACTCGACCGAAATCGAGCGTGCGGCCCTGGTGGTCGATATCCGCGAAGGAGCGCGTCTCGACAAGTTGCCGCAATTGCTGCAATCCCTGCGCAGCTCGCTGAAGACCACGGTACTGTTCCTGGAAGCCGACGAAGAAGCGTTATTGCGCCGCTACAGTGAGACCCGGCGTCCGCATCCATTAGGACGCAAGACTTCGGTCAAGGCGTCGATACTCTCCGAGCGCCGCCGCCTGCTGCCGGTGCGCGAGACTGCCGACCTGGTGGTGGACACCACCAAATTCAATGTTCACGAGTTACGCAACCTTCTGACGGAGCGCTTCCAGAGTGCCGAGCGCCAGCAGAACATCCTGATTTCGTGCGTAAGCTTCGGCTTTCGCCAAGGTGTGCCGGAAGACGCTGACTTAATGTTTGACGTACGCTTCCTGCCGAACCCACATTTCATACCCAAGTTCCGGCCATTCACCGGGCGGAACCCGCAGGTGGCGCGCTACATCCTCTCGTTTCCCCAAACCAAGGAATTCATCGGGCGCATTTCGGAGCTGCTGGTGTACCTGATCCCGCACTACATCCGCGAGGGCAAGAGCTACCTGACCATTGCGTTTGGCTGCACCGGGGGCAAACACCGTTCCGTTCTGATCGCCGAAGAGGTCAAGAAGCGGCTGGCCAAGGCGGGCTACAACGTGAAGGTCGTACATCGCGACTCGCCCGTCAGCGATTAGGAAAATTGCCGGTTGTCAGTTGCCAGTTGAGCTGTGGCAGACCTCGAAGTCGTTGGAAACCCCATGGCGCTGCTTCGCGTGAGCGGCCTGGCCGCGCTAGAATCACAGTTTGCACGTACAACCCTCCAAACCGACTTCGCCCGTTCTTGCTGCGGCTGGAAGCGCGGCGCCTATGAGTCAGCTGAAGCGACTCCTGCACTATGTCAGGCCGTACTGGTTCTATCTGGTGGCCTCGGTAGTGTCGATGGCGCTGGTTGGCCTGCTGGATGCATTCCGGCTGCTGCTGATTGGACCCATCTTCGACCACGTTCTGAATCCCGGAACGCAGTCCCGCGACTTGCAACTACTGCCTACCACGCGCTGGGCCGTGCAACTGGACTGGTTTGTACCGGACCGCTTCCACAATGTGTGGACGATGGTTGCCTTTGCGCTGGTGGCAGCCACGGTGCTGAAGGGCGTGTTCGATTATCTCGGCACCTACCTGGTGAACTACGCCGGGTTCGGCATGATCACCGATTTGCGGAACGAACTGTACTCCGCGACACTGCGGCGTTCAGTTGCGTTTTTTCAGAAGCACTCGACGGGAACTCTACTGTCGGCGCTGGTCAACGACATCGAGCGCGTGCAGTACGCCATGTCCACGGTGCTGGCGGAATTTCTGCAGCAATTCTTTACCCTTGTCTTTACCGCCGTAGTCGTTGTGTTGCTGGGCGGCAAGCTGGCCTGGGTGCTGGTGCTATTCGTCCCCATCATTCTTATGTCAGCGCGCCGGGTCGGCCAGCGGGTACGCAGTACGACTCGGAGGGGCCAGGACAAACTGGCGGAAATTCAGAACATCCTGCACGAGACCATCACGGGCGTACGCATCGTGAAGGCGTTCTCGATGGAGGCGTGGGAGACAGGGCGCTTCCGCGATGCGGCCAAGAGATTGTTCCGGGCCAACCTGCGCTCAGTCAGCGCAGCCGCGATCAGCTCGCCGATGATGGATATTTTCGGCGCAATTGCCATTGCTCTGCTCATCCTGATGGGTCGGGAATACATCAAACACCACATCTTTACGGAAGGCATCTTCCTGGCATTTATCGTGGCGGTGTTCAAGCTCTACGAGCCAGTGCGAAAGTTTGCGCAGTTCAACAACAACTTCCAGCAGGCACTGGGAGCATCGTCGGCAATCTTCGACTTTCTCGATGCCCAGGACGACGTGCGAGAAAAAACAGGCGCGATCAAGCTGCCGCCGTTCCACCAGGGGATTCGCTTCGAGCACGTGTATTTCAGTTATAAGCAGGGCGACGACCACCGCGAGGTACTGCACGACATTAACCTCGACGTGGCTCCAGGGGAAGTACTGGCGATCGTGGGATCGAGTGGATCGGGCAAGACCACACTGGTGCATTTATTGCCGCGCTTCTTCGACGTGAGCCAGGGGCGCCTGTTGATCGACGGCCACGATGTACGAGAGCTAACAGTAGCGTCACTGCGCTCGGAGATCGCCATCGTCACACAGGACACCATCCTGTTCAACGACACGGTGCGCAACAACATTGCCTACGGGCAGCCGACCATACCCGCACACAAAGTCGAGGAGGCCGCGCGCGCGGCGCTGGCCCACGACTTCATCATGGGTCTCCCCAACGGGTATGACAGCAAGATTGGAGAGCGGGGCCTGCGACTGAGTGGGGGCGAACGGCAACGGATTTCCATTGCCCGCGCGATCCTGAAAAATGCGCCGATATTGATTCTCGATGAGGCGACGTCGGCACTCGACACCGAGAGCGAATCGCTGGTGCAGGCGGCATTGCAAAACCTGATGACGGGGCGGACGGTGTTCGTGATCGCGCATCGGCTCTCGACGGTGCGCCGCGCTGACCGCATCCTGGTGCTGGAAAACGGCATGATTACCGATGAGGGCACGCACGAGCGGTTGATGACGCACACCGGCACCTATCGCCGCCTGTACGACCTGCAGTTTGTTGATGTCGAAATTGCCAATGGGAGCGAGTGAGCAACTATGACGATCCGCTCGATGACGGGATACGCACAGGTGAAGACGCACGTGGACGATCGTCTCACGCTCTCGCTCAGCCTGAAGGCAGTAAACCATCGCTTCCTCGATTTGCACCTGCGGATTCCCGCGGAACTCGACCAGGTCGAAATGAAGGTTCGCAGGGTGCTGAAGGAGCGATTGCATCGTGGCCACATCGAGGTCACTCTCGGGATTGAGCGAGCCGGAGGCGCCGAGTTCGCTGTCAATCGCGAGCTGTTGGGCGGATACCTGAACGCCTTTCGCCAGGCCGCCGAAGAGTTTGGCGTCAGCGCCGAGCCCGATCTGAACGCGATTTTGAAACTACCCGGTGCCCTCAATGCGGCTGAGAAGGGCGATGCCTCGGAAGAACTCGAAAAGCAAGTCACTGCCGCGTTGGAGCAGGCCATCGAGCGACTGAATCATATGCGCGAAGAGGAGGGCCGCGGCGCGGGCGCGGAGCTTCGCGAGCGCATGCGACACTTGTCGAAGGCGACTACCGAGGTCGAGGGCCTGCGGGGCAAGGTGCTGAAGGCTTATCACGAAAAGGTGAATGGCCGCATGCAGGAGCTGATTGGCTCGCATGCCGATCCGGACCGTATCCTGCAGGAAGCCGCGATGCTGGCGGAGCGAAGCGACATCCAGGAAGAGCTGGTGCGGATGAAAAATCACATTGATCACTTCCTGTCGCACCTCGACACTGGCGGCGAGGTAGGCAAGAAGCTCGACTTCCTACTGCAGGAAATGAACCGCGAAGCCAATACCCTGCTGTCGAAGACCACGGGCGTAGCCGGCGAGGCGTTACGTATCACCGAATTGGGGCTGGCGATGAAGTCAGAGATCGAGAAGGCCCGCGAGCAGGTACAGAACCTGGAATGAGTGGAATCGTGTTCATCATCTCGGCACCTTCGGGCTCAGGCAAGACTACGTTGACGGCGGAGTTGCGGCGCGTCGTTCCGAACCTTGAGTTTTCCATCAGTTACACTACGCGGCTGCCGCGGGGCAGCGAGCAGAGCGGCCGCGAATATTTTTTCATCACGCGGGAAGAATTCAAGAAGATGATCGCCGAGGAGCAGTTCGTAGAGTATGCCGAAGTTTTTGGCAACTACTACGGCACGGCGCGCAGCTTTCTGCGCGAGGCGTTCGCGCGGGGCAACGACGTCATCCTCGACATCGATGTGCAGGGCGCGGCACAGGTGCAGAAGAAGGTACCGGAAGCAGCCAGTATTTTTATCTTGCCTCCCTCGCGCGAGGAGCTCGAGAGCCGGCTGCGGCGGCGAACCCTGGCGGAAAACGAAGAGCGCTATAAGCTCACCGGCGAGAAAATGCCGGCTGACCAGATCGAGGCCATCATTCAAAGACGGTTGCAGGGAGCTTCGCGCGAGATTGAGAATTATTCGCAGTATGACTATATTCTGGTGAATGAGAAGGTGGAGCCGGCCATCGACGTCCTGCAGGCCATCGTAAAGGCGGAGCGGGTAAAGCACTCGCAGGGCCCGGAAGATGCCGAGGGAAAACGTGCGCTGGCTACCGCTCAACTGGCTGAGCGTCGGCACATGATGGAGCAGGTGCAGACGATCCTAGCAACGTTTGATTTTTCCGGTTCTCGTAGCACAACGGAGTGACAAATGAAGCTGGTCGAAGGTTTTGACAGCAATTATCGCTATGTTCTGGTTGCAGCCCGGCGGGCCCGTCAATTGCAAAGTGGCGCACCACCGGTGGTTGAGCCGCACTCCCGTAAGGCTTGTCGCATCGCCGAAGAAGAGATCAGTGCGGGCAAGGTGAAGTGGGAAGTGCCTGCGGGAGGCAAAGCTCCTGTCCAAGCAGCCGGCGAGGTTTTGTCGGGAGCGGTAGGCGGAGAGAGCGACGATTAGCTTGTCCGCATCTAACGAATGCATCCCACCGCGCCGAGCGGGGGAGAGCTGAGGACACCATGAAAATCGCGTTGGGCGTGACGGGGGGCATTGCGGGCTACAAGGCCGCTGAGATCGTGCGCCTGCTACAAGACCGCGGCGTGCGGGTGCAGGTCATCATGACCGACGCGGCACAGGAGTTTGTGCGCCCTCTCACCTTCGCGGCGCTCTCTGGCGAAAAAGTCATCACCGGGCTTATTCAGCGGTGGCGAAGCGGAACCGAATCTGGATTCCGCAGTGGAACACATCGCGGTGGCGCAATCGATCGATGCGCTGCTGGTGGCTCCGGCCACAGCGGATGTTCTGGCCAAGTTCGCACAAGGCATCGCCAACGACTTCCTGTCAACGCTGTACCTCGCGACAAAAGCACCGGTGATCGTTGCCCCGGCGATGAACGTCAACATGTGGGAGCATCCCGCGACGCGCGCCAATCTCGACATATTGCGGCAGCGTGGTGTGAGCATCGTCGAGCCCGACAGCGGCTACCTCGCATGCGGCATGATCGGCGCGGGACGTCTCGCGGACCCCGAACACATCGTGGCTGCAACGCTCGAGCGGCTTGGCGTCGCGCAGGACCTTGCGGGTGAAACGGTGCTGGTCACGGCCGGTCCGACCCACGAGCCTGTCGATCCCGTTCGTTACATCGGCAATCGCTCCAGTGGCAAGATGGGATACGCGCTGGCGGAAGCGGCGTTGCGCCGCGGGGCCCACGTGGTGCTAGTGAGTGGACCGACGGCGCTGACTCCTCCTTCCTCCGCAGAGACGATTTTTGTCGAGACGGCGCAGCAGATGCGCACCGCCGTACTTGATCGCTGGGAAAAGGCGGACATCATTATCATGGCGGCTGCGGTGGGCGACTACCACGTGAAGAATGCGTCGCCGCAGAAAATCAAGCGAAGCGGGCCCATCGAGCTGCACCTTGAACCTAATCCGGACATCCTCGCCGATCTGGGCAGCCTGCGACACGCTTCGGGGAAGACGACTCCACTACTGATCGGATTTGCCGCCGAGACCAGCGACTTGCTGGAGAACGCGCGCGCTAAGCTCACGAAGAAGCAGGCGGATGCAATAGTACTCAACGACGTTGGGCGCGCAGATATTGGATTCAACTCCGACCTCAACGAAGTCACGATCGTGACGGAGACTGAGACGATTGCGGTGCCCGAGGCCACCAAGCTCGACATTGCACAGAAAATTCTCGACGCTGCGCTCCGGCTCCGCCAGCAACACACTACACTGGTGCCTACACCGGTTCGTCGCCGATGACCCTCGACCAAGCCAGTAAATCCGCACTGCTCGAACGCCTGAAATTTTATCGCGAGTTGGGCATTGGCCCACTGTATCGACGCGCGGTTCCCCGAGAATCGCAAGTTGAGGACCTTGGCGATGAGTTGGTCGATTCAGCCGCCACCGTGGCGGACGTAATTGCGGTCTACCAGGAACAAGCGGCTGAGGAGGAATATCTGCCGACAGGCGACAATCGTGCAGCGAAGTTGCGGGTCATCCTCGATGACATTGGGCCTAACTGCCAACGCTGCAGGCTGGCCAAGCTGGGACGCAAACAAATCGTGTTTGGCACGGGCAATCCCAACGCAGAGCTGATGTTTGTCGGCGAGGGTCCGGGAGCGGACGAAGATCAGCAAGGGCTGCCGTTCGTGGGGCGCGCCGGACAGCTACTCAACAACATGATCACCGCCATGGGACTGAAGCGCGAAGAGGTGTACATCGCCAACATTGTGAAGTGCCGTCCTCCGGGAAATCGCGCACCTGAGCGGGATGAGTGCGATACCTGCTCGCCATTCCTCATGCGGCAGATTCGAGTGGTGCGCCCCAAGGTAATCGTGGCGCTGGGCGCGACTGCGGCCAAAAACCTGCTGGGTATTAACGACTCGATGGCGTCATTGCGGGGGCGCTTCTACGATTTCTCGCCTAAGGGCGCGCTGGGCGACGAGGCCTTCGACTGCAAGCTGGCCGTCACTTATCATCCGGCGTTTCTGTTGCGCGATCCGCGACAGAAGGCCGAGACGTGGAAAGACTTGCAGATGGTGATGAAGTACTTGGGACTGCAGCCGCCACCGCGTGCGGCCAAGCAAGACGCTGAAGGCAGCTAGCCCGCCATGTCCCGCTTCTGCGATGTGGCCGTGCCGGTTCCGTTGGACGCCACCTTTACTTATTCCATTTCCGAAGAGATGCCCGAGCCATGCGTCGGCGGGCGGGTCATTGTTCCCTTCCGCGAGAAACGGCTATGCGGCATCGTTACGGAACTGCATGACCGCGAGCCAAGCTTTGCGGCCAAGCCGGTCCTGCAAGTCCTCGACACAGCTTCGGCACTCACGCCTGAACTGATGCAACTAGGCTGTTGGATTGCCCACTACTACATTGCGCCGATTGGCGAAGTGCTGCGCACCATGTTGCCGCTGGCTGCCGAGTTCCGGCGCATCATTGGATACAGCATCACCGACAAGGGGTTGGAGGCGCTGCACGCCGCGTCGACCATTGGCTCGTCGCTGCGTTCCAGGCAGGAACCGGAACAGCAGATGCTGGAGTACTGCCGTGCTCAATCGACTGGCGGATGGCGAAATGATGCGCGAAGCGTCGCTGCGTGCGGCGGCCGGCGCGCCGCGATCGGTGTTGCAATCGCTGCTACGCAAGAAGTGGATCGCGCGCGAGGACCTGAGTGGTGTGCGGGACGCCAGCCGCAATATTCAGGTCGCAACGCTCGTGTCGAGCGGACTAGAGTCCGCTCGGGGCGACAATAACAAATGACGATAACGGCACGGCTGAAGGCGTTCCCCTTCAAAACACTGCTAGTCATCCCGCCAAAGCAGCCAAGCTCAACGCCAACCAACAGGCCATCGTAGATTACTTGCGCCTGCAGCCCGAGCAACGCGCGCACGTGTCGGCGCTACGCGAGCTACCAGTGCCGCGTACCACGCTGCAGACGTTGGTGCGGCGAGGCATTGTTGAACTGAGTGAGGAACCCGCGGGTTTCCGCATGTCGGGGCTGAAGCCGCGCAAGCTGGAGTTTCTCTTTAATCCGGCGCAGAAGGCCGCGCTTGACCAGATCAATACAGCCGTCGACAAGCGGCAGTTTCTGCCTATGCTGCTGCATGGCGTGACCGGATCGGGTAAGACGGCGGTCTACCTGGCAGCCATGCAGGCGATGCTCGCCAAGGGACGCTCGGCGATCCTGCTAGTGCCTGAAATCGGGCTCACGCCCGCTATGGCGGCGGACCTGCACCAGATCTTCGGCGACGAGGTCGCAATCCTGCACTCGGCGCTCACCGACGACGAGCGGGCGGAGCAGTGGAAGCACATCCGCGGTGGGAAGGCCCACATTGTAGTGGGAACACGGTCTGCGATCTTCGCCCCGGTCCCCGACCTGGCGCTGATCGTGGTCGACGAGGAGCACGACCACTCCTACAAGCAGGACGAGACGCCGCGCTACCATGCTCGAGATGTGGCGGTCATGCGCGCCAAGATGTGCAATGCGGTGGCGGTGCTGGGCTCGGCCACGCCATCGCTCGAGACCTACTACAACGCGACGCAGGGACGCTACAAATTGATGGAACTGGCGGAGCGCATCGAGCGGCGACCTTTGCCCGAAGTAGAAGTCCTCGATATGCGAGCGGAGTTCCAGCGTGCCAAGAAAGAGGAGGTGCTATCGGGCAAGCTGGTGGAAGAAATTGGCGAATGCCTGGCGCGCAACGAACAGGCGATGATCCTGCTCAACCGGCGCGGCTTCTCGTCATTTGTGCTGTGCCGCTCGTGCGGCGATACGGTGCAATGCCGGAATTGCGCCATCGCCATGACCTACCACAAACGCGAGCATCGGCTGATCTGCCACTACTGCGGATTTGTGCGGCCCGCGCCCAAAGTGTGTCCCAAGTGCGGCAGCGAATATGTGCAATACCTGGGCACGGGGTCGGAAAAGTTGGAACAGATATTGCATGGCCTGTTTCCGCAGGCCCGCATCGGCCGTCTCGACCGCGACACAGTGCGCGGACGCGACGACCTGGAACGCATTTTGAGCGCATTGCATGCGCGTGAGCTCGACCTGCTGGTGGGCACACAGATGATCGCCAAGGGACACGACATCCCCAACGTGACCCTGGTTGGCGTGGTGGGATCGGATGCGGCGCTGAGTTTTCCCGATTTTCGCGCCGCCGAACGGACCTTTCAGTTGCTCACGCAAGTTGCGGGACGCGCCGGACGCGGCGAGACGCCAGGCAAGGTCGTACTGCAGACGTTTTATCCAGACCATTACGCCATCCAGTACGCGGCGGCGCACGACTATCGCGGATTTTATGAGAAGGAAATGCGCTTCCGGAGTTGGATGCACTATCCACCATTCAACGCAGTCAGCAACGTCGTGGTTCGAAGTACAAAGCTGGACGAGGCACTGACGTGGTCAGGCATCCTCGGCAAATGGTTCGAAGCCACACGTCTGGAAGGCGTGCGTGTGATGGGTCCAGCCGCGGCCGCAATTGCGCGCCTAAAGACCGAGTACCGCTATCATTTCCTGCTTAAGTCGGCGAGCCGGGAGCGGATGAATGCAGTTCTGCGCGCGATGATCGAGCACGCTGCGACGCAGAAGATTCTGCGGACCAACCTGGTGGTGGATGTTGACGCTTTGTCACTGACGTAGTTATCGGGCGATAACCCTCCACAGGACGACCACCACGACAGCGGCGATACCGATGGCATAGCCGATCATCCGAGCTTTACCTACATCCTGCTGTTCCTGCATAAGCCACCTCCAGACCGTATGACTAATTCCCAAGACTCGTAGCGATAGGTTACACCGGTTTCTGAGCGCTTTCAGCGGGCTACTGAGCGGGATCTTTAGGCCATGCTCGCAGAGCCTTGCGAAGCTGCACCAGTTGTCCCAAGTGATAAGCGTTGTGGTCGGCAGCCAGCAGCGCCTCGCGCAAAAGGGTTTGCCCCTGACTGCGCGGCAGGGGGGCCAGCAGGGGGAGTGAACGATCGAGCACCAGGGTCCGCAAGTCCTCGAGCGAGTCGAGCACTGACTGCAGGCACTGGTCCCAGGCTTCGTCCTGGGGAGGCACTGGAGACGGCGGCCAATAACCCTTAGGCCATGGCGGAGACTTGTGACGTGCGTCACGACTGAACTCGACGATGTCCCAGAGAGCGATGCGCAGGTGCTCGAGTAGTTCCCATGCCGAGTGTGAAAAACCAGGAGGAACTTCGCCCCGCAGGTCGAGCGGGAAATCCTGCAGCGCGGTGCGGAAGTCAACGTGCGCCTCACCCCAGTCGAGAGTTTTGGCGATCTGTTCGCGAAGTTGCTGCTCTTGTGTCATGCGTCCTCCTGCGGTCCCGAATCGGCGCGAGAATATCGTAGCAGGTGTCGTGATGCGACTCGCGAGCCCTGGCTCGGTCCAAAATGACACAGCGCGTTGGCTTGCGAGTAAAATGAGATCATTCATGAAGGATGGCGCCGAACCAAGCCGGTTAGGCCCTGAAACGATGCAGGTACGTAATATCTCATGCCACAAATAGGTAGTTTCACGCTTCTGCTCGCCCTGGCGCTGGCGGTCTATTCGTTTGTAGCCGGCGCGCTGGCTCTATACCGCAAAGACGACCGGTTGAGCGAGACGGCGCGGCGCGCTGGAATCGCGTGCTGGGCTGCAGTCACCGTGGCCGCATTTGCGCTGGTGCTGGCAGCCTTCGGCAATGATTTCTCGGTGGCTTATATCCTGCACCACAGCAATCGCGATCTGCCCATCGCCTACAAGTTTGCAGCGCTGTGGTCGGGTCAGGAAGGCTCCCTGCTGCTGTGGGCGTGGCTGCTGTCGACCTATGGGTTGGTGATGCGGCTGCGCTATAAGGTCGATCCACAGCTCACGGCATACGCGTCAGCGATCGTGGCGGCGGTGCAGGTGTTTTTCTTGCTGCTGATAAATTTCGCTGCGCATCCCTTTGGGCTGGTCACGGGTACGATTCCTGCAGACGGCAACGGATTGAATCCTCTACTGCAGTATCCCGAGATGGTGATCCATCCGCCAATGCTGTATCTCGGCTACGTGGGCGTGACGGCGCCGTTCGCGTTCGCGCTGGGCGCGCTGATCATGAAGTATCCCGGCGAAAAGTGGATCCACATCACGCGCCGCTGGACCATGGTGGCGTGGCTGTTTCTGACTTGCGGCGTTTTTCTGGGGGCGCACTGGGCCTACGCGGTGCTGGGCTGGGGTGGCTACTGGGGATGGGACCCGGTGGAAAACGCTTCTATCCTACCGTGGCTGACGATGACCGCGTTTCTGCATTCGGTGATGATGCAGGAAAAACGCGGCATGATGAAGATGTGGAACATGTGGCTGATCTTTACCACTTTTCTGCTGGCTGTCTTCGGAACGTTTCTGACGCGCAGCGGCGTGGTCAGCTCGGTGCATGCGTTCGCGCAGTCGGGCATCGGCATTTGGTTCGTGTGGTTCCTGGCCATTGCATTCGCGACCTGCGTGTTCTTTTTCGTGCGCAATCGCGACACGCTGAAGAGCGAGCACCGGCTGGATTCGCTGATCTCGCGCGAGTCGAGTTTCCTGTTCAACAACCTGGTGCTGCTGGTGGCCTGCTTCGCGGTGCTTTGGGGCACGCTGTTTCCGGTGCTGTCGGAGTGGGTGACGGGCAGCAAAGTGACGGTCGGGCCGCCGTTCTTCAACCGGGTGAACGTGCCTATTGGATTGTTCCTACTGTTTCTGACCGCCGTCGGCCCCCTGCTGGCGTGGCGTCAGACATCGTGGGACAGCCTGCGACGGAATTTTCTGTGGCCCACGATTATCGGAGTGGCGACGGCCATTGCGCTGATTGCTGGCGGCATGCGGCCGTGGCAGGATAGCGCGTACTTCTACTCGCTGGTTGCCATTTCGCTGGCCGCAGTGGTGACCGCGACTATCGTCGGCGAGTTTTGGCGCGGTGGCCGAGTGATGGCTCGGCAGCAGCACACCAACATCCTCGATGGCATGGTGCAGATCACGCGGCGCAACACGCGTCGCTACGGTGGATACATCGTGCACTTCGGCATCATCCTGATCGTGATCGGCTTCGCCGGCCTGCCGTTCAATCAGGACAAAGAGCAGGAGATGGGCTTCGGCGACAAGATGCAGATCGGTGGCTTCACTCTGGTGTGCCAGTCGTTCACGCAGGACGACACCCCAAACTATGGCAGCGAGTGGGCCGTGCTCGATGTGTACAAAAACGGCAAGAAGATCGACACCATGTTTCCGGAGCGGCGTTTCTACAAGGCCAGCGAGCAGACATCGACCATCGTCGCCAACCGCTCGCGGCCGAACGAGGACTTGTACCTGGTGTACACCGGCAAGAACCCTGACACCGGGAAGCCGATCATCAAGGCGCACGTGAATCCGCTGGTGATGTGGATTTGGATTGGAGTGGTGGTAGTGGGTTTCGGAACGGTGCTGGCACTGATTCCAAACATGAAACCCGCGAAGGCCCATGTGACGAAGAAGGAACGCGAAGAAGCGGAAGCGGCAGTAAAGCGGGGCGCGGTGGAAGTGGGTGGCGATTGATGTTGCGCAAACGGAACTTGCTCCGCGCGAGTCAATTACTCGGAATCGCAGTGCTTGCCATCGCATTCCTAGGAGCCGACGTCGATGCCCGCTTCAACAAACTGGGACATCAACTGATGTGTATGTGCGGTTGCAACCAGGTGCTGCTGGAGTGCAACCACGTGGGCTGCTCGTATTCTGAGCGCATGCGGGGCGAGCTTACGGCGGGGATGGAGCGCGGCGACAGCGATTCGTTGGTTCTGCAGAGCTTTGTTCAGAAGTACGGGAACACTGTGCTGTCCGCGCCGACGTCGAGCGGCTTCAACATGGTGGCATGGATCATGCCGTTCGCGGTATTCGCGGCATCCCTGTTGCTGGCGGTTTGGCTCGTGCGGCTGTGGAAAGCGCGTCCAGTGGCGCAACCGGTAGCGTACCCCGATCTAGGGACGGACGAACTCGACGCGTTGCGCAAGAAGGCGCGTCAGGAGACTGAATTTTGATTACTTCGTTAATCGCAATTGTGATTGCCACGCAGGAGACCCCGTTCATCCTGTTTGGTTGCGCGCTGTTTGCAGCGGCTTTGTTTGTCTATGTGTTCTATCAGCCAGGCGAGATCGAAGTCGGCGAAGCCAAGACGCGCTACGGGTATCTGCAGGAACGGAAGGACGCGACGTACGAAAACCTGCGCGACCTGAATTTCGAATACAAGGCGGGCAAGCTGAGCGAAGTGGACTATGCGATGCAGAGGGCTTCGCTGGAAGACGAAGCAGCTGCGATTTTGGCCGAGATGGAGGCTATTGCGAAGACGCGACTGCGGAAACCACTAGCGAAGGGAGACCGCGGGTGAGAGCTTCAAACAGCGGAAACTCTCGTGGGCATAGAGGTCCTTCGACTGCGCTCCCTGCGGTCTCTTCGCTCAGGATGACAAAGTTCGTTGCGCTAGCGATCGTCATCGCCGCTCTCAGCGCGTTCGCGGCGGCGCAGAACGTTACCGGCACAGTGACCAATGGCACCACCGGCAAGCCGTCAGCGGGAGATGAGGTCACCTTGCTGTCGTTGTCACAGGGCATGCAGGAAGTGGGCTCGACCAAGACGGACGCGCAAGGCAGATTCAGCTTGAAGTCCCCAGCCGAGCAACAGGTTCCGCACATGGTGCGAGTAAACCATGGTGGCGTGAATTACTTTCCGCAGGGCGGCCCACTGATGCCGGGTGCGACCACGGCTGAAGTTACCGTGTATGACACGGCGAAAAAACTTGATGGGATATCGCAGACCGTCGAGGTCGATCGCTTCCAGACCGATGGTAATCAGTTGCAAGGCATTGCGTTATTCGCGATCAAGAACGGATCGAATCCGCCACGCGCCTTGGATGGCGATAAAACATTCGAATTTGTGCTGCCCATAGGAGCGGAGCTCGATTCCGGCATGGCGAAGTCTCCCGGCGGGCAGCCTCTGAACATGATGCCCACGGAAGCGGGACCGACCGGGCACCACGCATTCAGCTTTCCGTTGCGGCCGGGCGAGACCCAGTTCCAAGTGAGTTATCACATGCCGTATAACGGCCAGGCGAGTTTCTCACCTAAGCCGCTCTCCGATGTTCAGCACTTTGTGGTCATGACTCCCAAGGGCATCACTTTTACTCCGAAGAATGCAGAGCGGTTCCAGTCCATGCCCGACAGCCCCGGGGTGATGGTGGCCACCAACGCGAAGCCGGGTGAAGACCTGAGTTTCAAAATAACCGGCACTGGACAGTTTCAGCCCGAGGACCAACAGGCTGGGCGAAGCGGTGGCGGTGAAGAGAGTAGCGGCGGTTCCACAGGCGGCGGACAGGCCGCGGCCCGCGACAATCGCCCGGGCGGCGGACTCGGCGCACCGATTGATTCCAACGACCCGCTGCACGACTACCGTGCGGTGATCCTGGGCGTGTTTGCCTTGGTACTGGTGATGGGGGGAGCGTTCGTTATCTCGAAATCGAACCACCAGGTTCTAGCGGCCAAGGCAGCGGTGGCGTCAGATGTTTCGGAGATAGTGCCTGTGGCGGCAAGTGAGCCTGCAGTCGCGCGCGACCGAAATAGCCTGCTCCTGGAGGCGATGAAGGAAGAGCTGTTCCAGTTGGAGATAGACCGCCAACAGGGCAAGGTCAGCGCAGAAGAGTACGCCACGGCAAAAGCCGCCCTGGATGAGACGATCAAGCGCGCTCTGGCAAGAACGAAGGCCTAGCAAGGTTTTTGCGCTGAGCATCTCCTGATCCTATTCCCCCGGCTCCCAATTCTACGGCGAGTAGGATTCTATTCGGCCTGCTTTACCCTCTCGCTCTGATCCAAGTTGACGAATTGTCTCCTGATCGGGAGCGAACCGCTCTGGGCGGGCTACCGGTTCGAGGCGTAGAATCGGCAATCGCGGTCTTGTGCGCCGGCCGCGAGCAGGTTCGACATTCTCATTTTGATTTAGAAAAGCGAGGTTTGCACTTCATGGCTGTGTTAGAGAAAGGTGTTGCGCTGGCCGCCAGACGCATGCCGAAGATGATTAATCCGCGAGTACACTCGGCGCTTGACTACGCGGTGGCAGGGTCGTTTCTCCTCATGGGAGCGCTGTTCTGGAAGCGCAACCACCGCGCAGCGATAGGATCACTTCTTTGTGGGGGCGCAACCGTCGCTGTCAGCCTGCTCACCGACTATCAGGGCGATACGCGCAAGCCGATTTCCTATTCAATGCACGGTCAAGTAGATACGGGACTCGTCGCGATGACGGCTGCGATGCCGCGGCTGATGAACATCGAGAACGATCGCGAAGCAAAGTTTTTCTCGAGGCAGGCGGTGGCCAAGACCGTCATCACGGCCATGACAAATTTCGATTACGACAGGCCGAAACAATTAAGCGGTAGAGAAGAACATGAGGGGTTTGTGTAGCCTCGTCGCTTGTTCGTAGCGTGCCTGCGATCCCGAATGACGGAACTTCCTTAAGAACTGAAGGCATCGCCCCAACAAACCTGGGGACGGGGACACAAGCTGCGCGCATCCGGCGTGCCAGCGCGTCATCTAACCATAAGATTCGAACCATTGGAAGGCGTTATGGGAAACACATTCAAGACAGCGCTATTGCTGACAGCGATGACGCTCGTATTGCTGTTCATAGGACAGGAGTTCGGCGGCGAGCGCGGCATGATCGTGGCGCTGATTTTGGCCGTCGTGCTTAATTTTACGTCCTACTTTTTTAGCGACACGATCGCGCTAGCGGCATATCGAGCGAAACCTGTTACGCGCGAGGAGTTGCCGCGCGCCTACGAGATTGTCGAGCGGCTGACACAGAAAATCGGCATTCCCATGC
The DNA here is from genome assembly GCA_963696575.1 of uncultured Acidobacteriaceae bacterium. GTDB lineage: Bacteria > Acidobacteriota > Terriglobia > Terriglobales > Acidobacteriaceae > DASRAA01. Next base: position 44,686 of record CAVOKT010000002.1, on the reverse strand, counting down.
CGAAGATGTATGTGATCCCCTCGGACTCTCCTAACGCGTTCGCTACCGGACGCAATCCGCAACACGCCTCGGTGGCGATGACCGAAGGCATCCTGAACCTGCTTACCGACGAGGAACTGGAAGGCGTGCTGGCGCACGAGATCGGGCACGTACGCAATCGTGACATCCTGATCAGTTCAGTGGCGGCGACTCTGGCGGGCGCAATTACCCTAATTGCTCGCATGGGTTACTGGGCTTCCTTGTTCGGCGGAGGCAGCGGCCGCGATGATCGCGACCGCGGGGGCGGATTTGTGGCGCTACTGATGCTGATCCTCGCTCCGATTGCGGCGACGCTGATTCAACTTGCGGTGTCCCGTTCACGGGAATATGAGGCCGACGCCAGCGGCGCGAAATACACCGGCAACCCTTACGCGTTGGCCAGTGCATTAAAAAAACTGGATGCTTACTCGAAACGCGTACCCATGCAGGCTACGCCGTCAACGGCACACCTGTTCATTGTGGCTCCTTTACTGGGCGTGGATTTCTCGAGTCTCTTCTCGACGCATCCCCCGATCGCGAAACGCATCGAGCGGCTGACGGGGCGCCCTGCGGAACTGGAGCCGTGAGACCTTTGCCGATCGATGTGGGACCTTTAATTCGTCATCAGGAATTATTTTGGCGCCAAACAGTTATCTCCCGCGCACAAGCATGATGTTTTAGTGCGAGCAATTCTGTGCTGCGGCTGCAATTTTGTCTTATACCACATTGTGGGACATAAAAAGTTGTTGTGAGGTGCGGATCGTGCGCATCAACAACCGGCTCTTCCTCCCCCTTGTAGCCTCCTGTCAATTCTTGCATGGATAAATCTGTCGTCAGTCACCCTGTGCGGCATCCTCCCTTTCTTACACTTGTCTGCACAATGTGACACATTGTGGGACTAGCCGCACCTGCTATTTGGCTTGCTGATTCCCTTGAACGTGCTCGTACACGGAGTGCACATCTGCAGGCGGTTGCCAGCGCATCATGTCCAGCGGTGCAGGCGCTCTAGACTACGAGGCGGCGAGTTTTCCACAGGGTCGGCATTTTGAGTGTGGGCCATGGGACGCGGAAGGCTTGTCCCCCTGCCTGCAACTGACAGAGTGTGTGAGAGTTGGCGGCGATTGCGACCGGTTGACTCGCGATCATTCGAAGAGGACACAACCCGGCGTTTACTTCGACTGGCCCGCTTGAGATAATAAGGATGTTGTAAGAGTGATCACGCACGTCACTTAACAATCAAGCATCGCACGCAATTGCGTGTCCCACATTGTGGGAGGAGCAAAATGCAAGTTGAAGCCGATTCTACTCTCGAAATTAATCACCGCGAGCGCATTTGGTTTTTCCCCGACAAGTTCTGGCAAGCCACCAAGGGCATGCCTAAGGATGAAGTGGCCCGGCTGATGGAAGAAGTGGAAAAGTATGCCGAGGCGAAAGATGTTGAGGCGCTGAAGAAATATCCCTTCGTGTTCGTTGGCGATCCCTACAAAGACCAAAATCACGCGGCATAGTCGCACTTTAGACGTACCTGATCTGCTTGCCGCGCAAACTTCGATTGGTCAGCCACTGCGGGCTGACTTCTCAAGATGCTGGTGAAGCGGCAGTTCCTTGTCTGCGTGGAGGCGGTAGCGGCCGGATCAGGATGGGCATCCGGATGCACGTTTCGAGCAGATAGCGCGACTGGGCCACGTGCTCGCCAAACGCACTCACCGAACTGCTGAAGCCCCGAGCGTAGAGGACAACAGCGCCATCGCGGCGCTTCACTGCAATGGAGGCAATGCGCTGATCATGAAGCTCGTCGAAGGCGTTGGATAGTCGCAATACTCCGGCGAGCGGCATTAACTCGGCGCGGCGCGACGCGGAAAGACCGGCGAAGATTGGGTGATTGGATGGCGGCAAGGCGCCACGATGATAATGCGCCACGATGGCAACACACTGGAGGTAATCATCACTCCAGCCCACTGGCGGCTTCAGCTTGCGAATCATGCGATATCCGCGTTTGCGGTGTGAGCCGGCTTTGCTCCGTCCCACGTCATGCATCACTGCGGCGGCCTCAAGGATCCGGCGCGACATTTCGGACTCGCCAAGAATGCTTTCGCGTACTAGCCCGTCGTAGAGTTCGAGCGCAAGCATCGTAACCAGTTCAGCGTGCTTGTCATCGGGATCGAGAAACGACACCCAAGCCCGCATCTTCTCCAGTGCCGCCTGCGCCAAGGCCTCTCCGGCCGGCAACTCGGCCCGCCATTGCTGCCACAGCGACTCCTTACCCAACATCTTTTTGCGGTAAAACGCGATTCTCTTTTGACGCTCGTCGACGATGGTCCGTTGCCAAAGCGCGCGTTCGTCCAGCCCCACCTCGGGGTGGCTCCTCACCATCGTCCACAGCACGTCAAAGTCGTGGACTTCCCCCAGCGCATCCTGCAAGTCCCGCAGGTCGCGCGCCCAGCGCCGATGCAGGTGGGGAAGAAAATTCTCGACGGTGTAGCGGAAGCGTTTAATGCCGATGCGCAGTTGGTGATAAGCGACGGCACTGCGGTTGCGTAGCGCCGTGCGGTGCAGTTCGTAGGCGTCGTGCCAGCGCTCTAGAGCTAAATACTGGAAGACAACGCCGTCCAACGGCACGACAATAGCGCGCTCGGCGAGGTGGGAGTTGAGGGCAATCCAACGCTTGCGGTCGAAATCGTTGACCGCTTCCTTGGCGACTAGTTTGAGCGCCTCCTCTTTCTGCTGCAGCGAATCAAACAGAATTTGCCGGAGAGGATCGTCAGGCGCACCCAGCTTGCTGACCCATTCCATCATGACCTGGGTGTCGCGCAATTCGCCGAGGCTGGCAAAGAGTCCTTTACCCAGCTTCTTCATTTGCCGCCATGCCGGATCGGGGTCGACGGAGCGAAACCCGTCAGCCATGGAGCGGCAGCGGCGAATCGCCACTCGCAAATCGTGTACCGGATCGGCAGCGAAATCCTGGCTGGCATTGTCGCATTCGTCGAGGACGCGTTCAGCCCAGTAGGCAAGGCCCGACTTCTTATCAGTCGGCCCGGTCTCGTGATGGTGTTGTTCAGGATCCATGGGTGATTTCGATCTGGGGATATTGTCTCAGAGGAGACAGCGCGCCACACAAATTCAAACCGCAGTTGTCGAAGAGGGTCCTGGAATGGGCTCGATTTTCCCCAGCAGAAATAAGTAAGACAAGATACCGGCAACCAATATCGCGGCGGCGACGAGAAACGGACGGCGGAAAGATTCCGAGTTGCCTACGAGGTATCCCGTAATAACAGGCGCAAGAACTGCCGGGACGTTGGCTACAAAGTTCATGATTCCGGCAACACGCGCGGTGCTGCCCGACGGTGCGATCAGTCCCGGAATCGACCAACCGATAGGCGCCGAAGCAGCCAGACCGCAAAGTGCGATCGAGATCCAGAAGATAGCCACGCGCGGGCTGGTGGTGCGCGTCGCACCGGCCACCGCGAGACCAAGTACCAGTCCAGCAACCAGAATGGTCTGACGAACCCGCGTAGCGTCGCGGCCCGAACGGATGAGGTGGTCCACCAGCCATCCGCCAACCAGTAGGTCGCTGGCAGTGGCGGCGAGCCATGGAATCGCGGTGTAGAAGCCCGACCGCAGAATATTGAGATGCAGTGCCGTGCTGAGATATCCCGGGAGCCAGGTAAGAAATAAGTAAAAGTTATAGTTATAGGCGGCCATACCGAGCGCAAGGCCCCAGACTTTCTTGCGGCGCAGTAGGAAGGACAACGACGCGGCGTGATGAGGGTCGACCGTGGCTTCAGTCTGGCCCCCTCCGGCCGCGATGTGCTCGCGCTCGGGCAGCGACAGCAGAGGGTCGTCACTGGGATCTCGATAGACTAACCAGAAGAGCCCGAAGTATCCCAGACTGAGTACCCCGGTGAAGAGGAAACTCGTACGCCATCCCCAGTAATGAACGACGACGGCGACGATGGGTATGCCAATCGCTGAAGCAAACTTGGCAGAGGCGTCGAAAATCGCTGTGGCTAGCCCGCGTTCGTTTCGTGGAAACCATACGCCTATGGCTTTGGCGTTGCCTGGAAAGGTGGGTGCTTCGGCGACGCCGAGAAGGAGACGAGCGGAAATGATTCCGGCGAAACCGCGAGCAAGTCCAGTAGCAAACGACGCCACGCTCCACAGAAATGCGCTGATGCGGATGACGGGTTTAACACCGTAGCGATCAAGCACCGGGCCCGAGGGAAGTTGCAGCAGTACGTAGGTCCAGCTATAGGTGCTGAGGAGATATCCGATCGCCACGGTACTGAGCGCAAACTCGCTTTTCAGCGGCGTGATTGCGACCGAGAGATTGACCCGATCGAAGAAGTTGATGATTACGCCCACGCCCAAAAGTAGGGCAATACGCCAGCGTCGGCTGGTTCGGAGAGATGGGGATTCAAGCATCAAGGGAGCGCGAGAGTTCGCTGGTAGTAGAACACAACATCAGCGCAGCCGAACGACGTCGAATGACAATATCCCGAATGATCTTGGAAGGCTATCGCACCATTCCCCAAACACCTATTGAATTTCCTTTATCGCCAGATCTCGTGTGTCATGAATACACCGTGGCTGGTTCATCCCTTGGCAGCGTTTCTGTCGCTTTGCCCTGGGCCGACTTGTGGACATGGCTGCCCTGGCTTCCTGCCCGAACTGATTTTGTATTCGCGCTCTTGCGGTGATGGATGACTAGCGGATGTACTTCTGCGCGCACCTGGCGCTCCGCCTTTGCCGGATCCATCTCGTATTCCGGATCGAACATAGCGATCACTGCAACGGCGCGAGTTGAATAGCGCCTGGCCCAGTCACTGTCGATCAGCATACTTTGCACCGCTTTCCAGTGCTCCTCTTCCCTTTCCTGGTTGTCGGCGGCTTGTTCCGGATCACGATAGCTCAGGTCGTTGATAGTGCCAAGAAACTGAGTGAACTCCTCGAGATTCACCCCCATCTGGTAAACAAGTTCACTCAGTGCCATTTGTTGAGATGCCGAAAGCTGATCGAAATCGCGGCAATAGGCCCTTGCGTTGTGGACAGCCTGTGCCACCGAGATTTGCAGTAGCTTTGTTGCATCGGCTTCGGTAAGTTGCGGCGACAGCTGGTGTGTCTTTATTTTTTTACGGAAATTTTTCTTCTTCCAGGCGCTCAACTCCTTGTCGAATTTATCGAGTATGGCTTGGAGCCTCGCCGAATCCAAGCCTGCGGCCTCCCACAATTGGGCGCTCGAAGGCTCAAGGAAGAGGTGCGAGTTGAGAGGATCGCGCTGCGTGTGCTCTGTTGCCTGAACATCCAGACCAAATCCTGCGCCGATCAACGGGCGGCTGGTTTTGGGATCAGGGTAAGCCGCTAACACCCAGCTTTCATGCCTAGGATCGCGAAGTATGGTCATCAGGCTATCCAGCTTGAACTTGATGTCCGAGTCCGTGAGATCAAATAAGGGCTGGGGCGCGCATGGAGCGTCGGGCGTCACCAATTCGGTCGAGGAATGCGAACTACTGGACGTCGGACTGTTCGTGCTCACCGAGATAACCGCAGCAGATCCCTCCGAAGTACTCCTGCATCTGAGCCGTTTGCGAGCGGAGCGTACATGGTCGGCTCTGTCCTGGCGCCGCCTCGGCCCAAGCCGGTATCGCACATAACACTATCGCGACAAACATTCCCGGTCTGTTAAGCCTTATCGTCATGAACCAATGACCAAAAACTCTCCCTCTCGCCATACACAATATCCGAAAATCGCAATGTTTTCGATGCAACGAATGATGCTCCAGAGGAATCGTGGACAAACTAGATCACGCCACGATGTGAAGATGCCGGTACCATCCATTCCCGCTCAACCGAGCCCTAATAGCGAGTTCTTCTCTGGAATCGGCTAGCTGAAGACGATTTATCCGGCTAGAATGTAGCAACTCAACGCCGTTCTGCCCCACCAGTAACCCGGTGGGTCCGATAAAGAAATCCAGAGAGGTATTTTTTGCACAAAGCCTGTAACTCTCCCCTCGTCTCGGCTGGTTGCGTGCGCAAGCCGTGGACCTCGCCCTGCCTTCGTTCAGTGATGATTCTCACTTTGGTTGGCTTGGCTACCACGCTTGTACTGGCGCAGGACAAGCCTGACGCGACCAAGGTTCCGGATGCGCCCTCGCAGAGTGCCGCCTCGCAGACCGCAACACCAGCCGGGGGATTTGAGACGGGCATCGGATTCGTGGACCTGTTGCAGAAGAAATCGCTGTTCTTCCCCAACATCGCGACGTCGAAGAAGCCCCTGACCAGTGAGCAAAAGTTCAAGCTGTTTGTGGACAATAGCATTTCCGGATCGGCCTTCCTGGGCTCGCTCGCGGGCGCAGGACTAGGGCAGGCCTTCAACAGTCCGGAGGGCTACGGACAAGGCGGGGAGGGCTATGCCAAACGGTTCGGTGCGTCGATGGCGCGCAATGCCAGCAACCAGTTCTTTGGGACCTGGCTACTGGCGTCGGCTTTGCACCAGGACCCGCGTTTTTTTGTGAAGCCCACGTCCGACATTCGAGTAGCAGTGAGGTGGGCATTAGTACGGACCTTCGTCACTCGCGACGACCGAACTGGAAAGGGCGTGACCAACTGGTCGGGCTTGCTAGGCCCGCTGGCCGGAGAGGCGCTAGCCAATACCTATATGCCCCCGGACGCGCAGACCGTCGGCAAGACATTTGAGCGCTATGGCACCGACATTGGCGTTCAGGCAGGAGCCAACATCCTCCGGCAATACTGGCCGACGCTCATGAAGGACTTGCACTTAACCCGCGCATCGTCTACTACGAGCACACCGGCTCCAGCGTCGAAGAATTAAGACTGCGCTTCCGACGCAAATCGATTGGAACGACGGCTTCAACCTGCTACGCCATTACGGCGCGCTTCCACCGGTTGCGCAGTAAGCATGCGCCGAGCACTGCGGCGGCAGTCATCACTCCCACTCCGACCGCGAGGCCCTTGACGCAGAGAGAGCCCACTGCCGATTTGTTTCTTGCGCCCTTAATGTGTTCGGGACGAACCCCCAGTCCAATCACTCGCCCGGTCAAATGCTGCACTCCGGGTATCTGCACCGCGAGCCTTAGTTGCCAAGGCACGATGGCTGGACCTGGATTCTCAAAGATCTTTTCCATTCCCTTATGGGCGAAGACCTGCAGTTGCTGGGTCACTCGCGTGGGAAACTCCCGCCGCCGCTGGACTCCCGCCAGCAGATCTTCGGTGATGCACTTCTGCCGAAGTGGATCGGCCAGCAAGTTTGCCGTCGCTACTGCATCCTGAATCGCCAGATTAATGCCAACCCCTCCCGCCGGGGACATAGCGTGCGCCGCGTCGCCGATGCATAGCAATCCTGGGCGATACCACTGCCGGAGCCGGTTGATTTGCACGGTCAGCAGCTTGATCTGGTCCCAGTCCTTCAGTTCATCCACACGATCGCCGAGGTACGGAGCTACCTGCCGGATCGCGTGACGGAACCCGTCCAAGCCACGGTTTCGCACCTCAGCGAACGAGCCCTTGCGGATCAATAGCCCCGCCTGAAAGTAGTCGCCGCGGTTGATGAGAACAAGCGCCTTGCCGTAGTTCAGATTTCCTAACACCTGTTCGGGGTCGTTGGTATGGCGGCTGAGGTGGAACCAGAGCACATCAATGGGTACCCCTCGTTCGATCACCTCGAATGCCGCCGACTTTCGTGTTGTAGAGTGACGACCATCGCAGCCAATTACCAGATCGGACCGAATCTGCAGCGGGCCATCGGGTGTCTGGGCTTGCACGCCGACGATCTGGTTACCGTCACGGACAAGCTCAACAGCCTCGTGTTGCATTCTTAGGTGGAAACCGGCGAACCGTCTGGCCTGACCCGACAGGAAATCGAGGAAGTCCCACTGCGGCATCAAGGCGACGAACTTGCAATGTGTGGGCAGGCGACTGAAATCGGCAGCCTGGAAGGCGAAATCCCCAAGCACACCGCTCACCGAGGTCAGCTTCTGATGAGGCACTTTGAGCAAGTCGTCCAGCAGGCCCAGCTCATACATTACCTCGAGGGTCGATGGATGCACCGTGTCCCCGCGGAAATCGCGATTAAAATCGCCGTGTTTCTCGAGCACGACAACTTCGACCCCGGCGCGAGCGAGAAGATACCCCAACATTACCCCCGCCGGTCCGCCTCCAACAATGCAACATGTGGTGTCGAGAGTCTGATCTGCCATGGGATGCCATTCCTTCCCGCTAATCTAAGGCTGAATGTAAGTCTCCGTCCTGTTTTCCGACAACTGAAGACCTACATCAGCCATGGAATGACATTCTAATCGCTGGCGCACCGCCCTGAGTGGCAGTGCTCGCTCGACGTCGACGTTCCCGGCAATGACGTCCAGAATGCGTTTGGACCGGTTGGAATTTTAGGGGTGAGGAGCAGCTTCACCGCGGAGCTACTCCTCAGACCGGTAATGACGACAATGTACAGGCCAAAGTTCCTCGTGTCCAAAAATCATGCGAGCAGTCGGCGCCGGAGAAAGCTACTTACGCCCAGAACACCAGAGCCTAGAAGAAACAGGGAGGACGGTTCAGGCGTGGTCTGAAAACTGAACCCGTAGCTTGCCTCATCTGTCCGACAGGGGCTCATGTCGGAGAAAGTGCACGTCATATCGCCAAACGATATGTCGTATTGCCCGGGGCTGGTTTGATTGGTAAACGTGTCCGCTAACGGAAGCAACGGAATGAAAGAAAGGCCAAAGAAGTTCTCGTCGGCCCCTCCCACTGGAGCACCAACTGCTCCCGTGAGATCGTAGGAAACGTGGATCGATCCTCCATTGTCCGCAATATCGAGCGTACTCAGAGGCAATGGCGTGCCATAGGTCAGGGACGCCAGAGGCAAAATTGGTAGACCTGGCCCCGTTCCCGGCTGGACCGGGATGCAGTCGCCCCCGACCCCGAAGTCGCACAACGGACCGCCACCGATGAACTGGAACATGCTTGTGTTGTAGTTGATGGTGGCGTCAAACTTCTGGAAGTCTGGCGGGTCGTATACCGCCGTGTATACCGGCACCTTCACTACCGTTGTCGAGCCATCCTTGTTGTGGATCACTGTCACCTTCTCCGTGTAGTTGTACCCGCTGACCCAGGTGACCAGCCCAAATAGAGCCGAGGCATGCGCCATTTGACTGGCGCCAGTCACGATCACCGCAAGCATCGCGACGCTGACGGCATGCCGCAGTCGAGTCACTCGGGTTGTGACGTTTTGTCGACCTGAAACGAGTCTCGCGTACAACTGGTTCGTCCAAATGCTCTTACAAAGTTGCGCCATAGTGACCTCCTGATCGTCGGGGTTTTGGCGGCGCGTGAGGCTGGCGCGCCGCCAGGTTCCATCTGGGTGGAATCGCGTTCCCCTGCGCGACTGCCTCGCCACCCTTGTTGGCTCCCTGGGTTCGGCCCAACTGCTGCCAACGCGAGCACAATGCGCCACTTCCCTTTGGCGTTCAATGGACAGTGGCTGATTTGAAGATGAGTTGGGGATGATCGTCTAACTAGCTGACGCCTGAGGTCTTACTCGAAAAGATGATCGGGCAGATGACTTTCGACAGCGCCATCCTTGATTGGGACAGCGGGTAAACAAGAAAAAGCCGGCAGAAGTGGAATGCACCGTCCGCCGGCCAAAATAGTCTTTACAGCTTTCCCGTCACTGAATCATGATGGGGAAGGCAGGCGAAGGAATTCCGTTGGTTACAACGTACATGTTCGAAGCCCCGGTCTCCATTCCGGCCGGTACGTCAAACTGCGTGAACACGATGTTGCTTCCCGTAGCTACAGCGCGGGTGCTGAAATCATGGGTGCGCCCGTAAAACACGTGACCGCTCGCCTGGTTCACGAAACGTACTAACGGGAAATTGGTGTCAGCCTGGCTGTCATCCCCATAGGATGCGCCAGCGCTGAGGCCAGTGAACTGCGTTCCGTATGCCACATACGTTGTCCCACGCACCAGCGCGTTGGAAGACAGGGGATGCCCGTTGGTGCTGGTCACCACCATGACTTTCGGCGCCCATGCCGGAATGTAGGAACCTACCGGATTGTAGACTTCAACGTCGTAGCTGAAATCCGTGAAGAAAATCTGCCCGGTCGGAAGCACCAGCAAATTACCCGCATAAGACGGGTTGTTGGGCGAATTCGGCGGCTCGGCGATCTGGGTCAGCGTGCTGCCGTTCCACTCGAACATGTGCGATCCATTGTTGAACACCGGCGGCCCGGCATAAACGATCGCATTGCCGTTCGGTTCCAGTGCCATCGGAGCATCGTCCACTGCCATCTTGACGCCGTTCACCGACGGGAAATCCGGACCGGCGGTCCATAAGCCTGTGGCAATGCTATATACCGAAGTGTGTCCGGTAGTGTTGGCCGGAGCGCCGCCCGTCGCGAATACCGTTCCGTTGGGCAGAAGCAGCATCGGTCCAACTTCGTGCGAACCACGCCCGCGCGAACTGAGATCGGTCAGCGAAACGATGGTGCTCGGTCCGGCAGTCCACGTGTGGGTCGAAGGCGTGTAAAGTTCCGAGGCCGTAAGAGCATTGCTGCGGTTGGCGTCAACCGTCAGCACCTGTCCGTTAGGCAACAGCGTTAAGCCTTCTTCGTCGTAGCTATCAGCTTTGCCTTGGCCCGAAAAAGTTGTCCATGACCCATCCGTATAAGGGGGAACCATCAACGCGAACCGGGGTCCGCTGTCGCAACAGTTGGTCTGTAGATACGTCTGGTCCGCCAGCATGATGCTTGCAGCGTCGCCAATCCTCGCCCATCCGGCAGGTGGTGTTCTCGCCGTCCAGGTGTTCGCGACAGGATCGTAAATTGCGCCCTGGTTGGTCCAGACTGAGTTGTTCTGGTTATACTCACCACCTTCGATAAGCACGCGTCCGTCTTTCAAAACCTGCGTACTGAAATAGAGCGGGCTGTAGGTTCCAGGCAACGATGCAACTTTGGTCAATGTACCGTTGACATAGCTACCCGTGTTATCCGGTGTCAGCGTGTACCAATCGGAAGGCAAAGTTCCTTGACCGTCGTGGAAAAAGATTCTGCCATCGCTGAGCATTACCGGGTTGTGCGGTTGAACCAAAGAATTTGACGGAAATAGGTTGAGAGGAACCCAATTTTGGGCGTGCATCACGCCGGCGGCAAGTACCACCAACAATGAAACACCGAATGTGCGCGCAAATTTCATAGAATCTCCTGTTTGTTTAACACGAAAGTGCCAGCCAGATTGAGCTGGAGATTGTATTACTCGGACGACGAAATGACGCAGTCATATCTCCCGGTCGCTACCCACGACCCATTCTGTGGAAAGGCGATGACTGCGCAGGAGACGTAATCTATCTCATGCCGTGGGGAAATGGAAGCTAAAACTAAACGAAATAAGACTCTTAACAATAAAGCAATACTATCGACGGTAGTTTACGTTGTTGCTCTTCACCGATCGCGCATCGGAACATCAACCATAGTTTCCTGCGTCCAGGAAACCGGCTCTATATCCACTTAAGTGCCGATGGAATTTCCTTGAGCAGCCAACACCTAGCGCCTTGTAGCGCCTTAACTAACCCTTGAACTTCGGTATACGCCACTACACTTGTCTAACACCCAAAAGCCGCCTCGAAAGGCGGCTAAATGGCTAAGGATTGCTAGTCTCGTCTGAACTATAAGAGCGCCCAAGAGAACTCCCGAACTTAATTCTTCGGCGGTGTTGGCGAAGCTGCTGGCGCCGGTTTCGGCAGCGGCTTGCGTGGAAGCATCGAATCGCGCATCGCTGCGTCGTACACATATCCCGCGAGCACAACCGCCGCCTGCATCATGTCTTCACGCTGGATGCGCTCGTAAACATCTTCATTGGAATGGTGGGTACGCGTCTCGTACTCGACGGGGTCTTGGATGAACTGAAAGCCGGGAATGCCGACCGCATCAAACGATAGATGGTCGGTGCCCCCGGTGTTGCGCATACTCAGCGTGGACACGCCGAGGTCGGTGAAGGGCTGCATCCAGTTGTGGAAGATGGGCTCGACCGACTCGTTCTCCTGTAGATAGACACCGCGAATTTTGCCGGTACCGTTGTCGATATTGAAGTAGGCCGACACCTTCGCCTGCTCCGGCTTGAGGGTGAGAGGAGTATCGTCCTTGCGCAGGAACGCTGGCATAGCCAGTTCCTTGGGATCAGTGGGATCAGCACGCGATCCAAAGTGTTCTTTCACGTATGCGGTCGAGCCGAGCAGTCCCTCTTCCTCGCCGCTCCACAAAGCAATGCGAATGGTGCGGCGCGGCTTCACGCCGATGGCTTTCAGAATGCGAATCGCCTCCATGGTGATGGCGCTACCGGCTGCGTTGTCGGTGGCGCCAGTTCCGGCGTGCCAGGAATCAAGGTGGGCGCCGAGCATGACGATCTCGCCGCTCTTGTCAGTTCCGGGAATCTCGGCGACGGTGTTGTAGGCGTTGGGATCGGAATCGTAGAACTGGTTGCGGACGTCAATCTCCAATTCGACGGGAATGTCGCGGTCGATCAGGCGGGAGATGCGTCCATAGTTCTCGATGGCCATCACTAACGAGGGGACACCAGCGGGATCGCCAGGCTTGTAACCGGCCCCACCCTGCACGAAGACAGTGCCGCCGTCCCCTGCCCGGCTGGGATCGATGATGGCGGCGACGTGCTCGTCCATTAGAAATTGGTTGAGCGTTTTCTGGAAGGCGATACGCTGCGCGATCTCTTCGCGATTGCGCGGCTTATCACTGGGAATTTGGTACTGCGCGATCTCCTCCAGCTTCTTGTCATCGTAACGGTGAAGCGCGGCTTCGGCCTCCGGCTTGACCTCGCGCATTTCGCCGGCGAGCACGATTTTCCCTGCGAGTTTGCCCTTTTGTTTATCGAGATCTTCCTGGGTGGCGAGCTTGGCTTTCACGACGGGAGCGCTCAGCGCTCCGTTGGTCGAGACTGTCCAGGCCTTAGGATAAGCGAGCAGCGGCGACGCCTGCGGTGCAACCATGCGGACTTCGGTGTATTCGTTGGCCCAGCCGCGTCCGAAGTTGAAACTCTCGAGGTGCGCGTTAGCGAGTCCCCACTCGGTGAACTGATCGCGCGTCCACTCGTTGGCACGCTTCATGGCGGGCGATCCGGTAAGGCGAGGACCAATCACGTCCGTGAGCTGACCCTCGATCTCCATCACCTTGGAGTTGCGGAAGCCTTCCTGGCGAATCTGCGTCATGACATCCAGGTTGACCGCGTCGGCGCCAGACGCGCTCGAGGAAGCCGCCAGCAGGTCGGAAGGAGTAGCGATAGCAAGCGCAAGCACAGCAGCGGCGAGGCGCAGGGCAAAGTGCCTGCGAAATCGGAGGTCCATATGCAATGTGAGTCCTTCAGAGGCGCGATGAATCGAGCCGATTGTGTTTTGAAAAGAATAACACTGTGGTCGTTCTCGAGGTCGTATCTGGCTAACGGTTACAGGAAGGCCCCGCATGCGGCAATTCTTGAGGGTCACAGAGCGCGATTCCCGAAACGGTTGGACCAAATGAGGAAGCATTCCCATCGCGGAATTGGTTTGCGCTTACCCACTTTCGCTTATTGTTCGTATCTGTGCGGGCTGACTGAAGTTGCGCAATGCAATGCATTGGAGAGCAACTTGCAACCAGCAAGATGTGCTGCAAATGTGAAAGAGACAAAGAGGCGCCGTGAATCCGATGAAGCGGAAGTCGAGTGATGAAGCCAGTGGGCCACAAGCTGTTCCCCTCGTGATTTTGCTGGTGGAAGACGAGCCCGCCGTCCGCGAGGTCACGCGTGAAGCCTTGGAAATGGCCGGATACGACGTGTTTGAAGCCGACGGTCCGGAGAAGGCAATTCGATATCGTCAACCAGCGGCCAGCGAAAATCGATCTTCTACTGACCGACGTGGTGATGCCAGGAATGACCGGTCCTGAGTTAGCACGTCGCGTGTGCGAATCGCGGCCAGGAATAGTTACTGTCTTCATGAGCGGTTACGCCGAGAGCGAGGTTCCGCGGTCGGCCGCGCGCGGAAAACTGCAGAGCCACATTCAGAAACCGTTTACGGTCGAGGGTCTGTTGTCACATCTGGACGAGGCCCTTCAGGGGCACGGTGGCAGACCCATCGAGCGCCAAGCTGCACAATTTCGTTCGCCTTAAGCTCTCCTCGGCGCTACCCCCGGCTTTCTAAGGAACCGCTGGATTTCTCGAGAAAGCCGGGGGCTGGCTGCTTCTGGCCAGGCGCGCGGCAGACCTTGCGAATGCAACTTTTGTCGTAAGAGAACCGATTTTATTCGCGCTTTTTGCGTGATTTAAGGAACGGGCATGCCCTATAATTAAACCATGGCACGAGGTTGGGAGAGCAAATCAGTGGAAGCACAGATCGAAGAATCGCGTTCAGCCAGGCCGACAAAGGCCAAGCTGGCACTTAAGGCAGAGCAAGCGCAGAACCAAATCAGGAAAGCGGACCTAATGCTGTCGCGCAGCCGGGTTTTGCAACAGTTGGAAAACAGTGCGAACGAGCGTTTTAACGAACTGATGCGGAGAACGCTCGCCGATCTGGACAAACAGATAGCAGCACTGCAGGCCTGACCACATCGACTGCGTGAACGGCGCTCTTTGGAGCGTCGAGCGCGATGTAGTTGCCGCGAAGTCTACGCCGAGATCGCGGGCACCAATGTCTCGCCTCCTTCACGATCCTCACTGAAGGCATCTGGCCCTTCCCGTGAGTTATTGCTTTGAACCCCTCCCTTTCGACGGCGCGACGCAGCTTTGCTGTTAGCGATTCCTTCTGGCTCACGATTCGACTTAGCACGGCGCGACGTGATTAGCTCGCCTCACACCCAAGGGTGATTGCAATCACAGCAGACAGTTCACTTCGGTCCCAATATGGGATCAGAGGTGAGGTATGCCAGTCCTCGTGATTGCCGTCGTTTTCCTGCTTATCTTCCTGGTCATGGGCGTGATGGGATTTACCGCCATGGCCGCCGAACACAAAGGACACTTGTTTAGTTGGCGCTGGGCAGACGAGCCCAAGCCAGCCAAGGTCTCGTCGAAGACGAACGCCTGAAGTATCCTCGGGCCGCACGGTCTGGTGCGCTAACGCGGAAGTGCGTCATCTCGGATGACACGCATTCCAATCACAAAACACGCGTTCAATCCGCCGACTTCGCCAAGATTGATTCGGACGCCAGTCGTTCAAAATCAAAGCCGCCGCTTGGATTGTTCTTTACGCCCAGTGCGGCATCGCAGGTTAGCATCCGACCGCTGAACGCGAACCACCGGCACCAAGCCACGAGATTCTCGCCGTGACTTTCTCTACCGTCGCCTGCCGCCCCCTCCCATGCGAGCGCCTCCTCTGCTTCCGCCGTAGCTGCGCGCCGAGTTGAAGTTCTGGGATCGCTGCGCGCCTTGGGTGCGCGCCTGCTGCTGACGTTGCAGGTTGGCGTCGGGCTTGTTTGCCGACTGCCATCCATTGCCGCTGTTGGATGACCAGCTGCCATTATTGCGGTCGTACTTGTAGACTGTGCCATCTTTGCCGGCGTAGACGTTGTTCTTGCCGGCTGCTATTCCGGCGTTGGTGTTGGTGTTGTAGGCAAACCCACCGCGCCCGGCGGTGCCTTGGCCGGAATAGATGTTCCCGGCGTAGCCCGCTCCGCCGCCCGCAACGATCCCGGTGTTCGGGTTGTAGGTTGCGCCGCCACGATAGCCAGCCGTATTTCCCGTATAGATGTTGGTATTGGTGCCACGACCGGCGACTGTGGTCCTACCAGTCTGCGTGTTGTGATAGGCTCCCGCGCGTCGCCGCTCCGTAATTGCCGGTGTACGGATTCGCCCAGGCCGCACCCGTGCGAGAGTAAGCCGTATTGCCCCATACTCCGTAAACGTTGGCCACTGCCGCACCTCCCCACGCTCCCCACCCGTAATAGGGATACCAGCCATAACCGTAGTAACCCATCGGTCCCCACCACGGGTAATACCAGGGATAGTAGCCATATCCGTAGCCGAAACCGAAACTCCATCCGGAAGTGGTAGTGTAGGTGAAGCCCGCTCCCACGCCGTAGGTGTAAGGCCAGCCATACCACACTGTGGGACTTATATAAGGCGGGTAATACCATCCTGTCCCATAAACCACCGTAGTTGTACTCGCTGAAACGACAGTCCCGTAATAGCCCGGTGTATAGCCCGTGTAAACCACTTCAGGCGTCGACCCGTACACCTTCACATAGGTGACGTAGTAGATCGGCGAGCTCGGAGGAATGTCGTAGATTTCTGGAGGTACAGAATCCGCGACGCGCCAGGGGCCCTGAGGTGTCGGAGCCTTGAACCAGACACCAGCTTCCACACAGTAGTAATTGTTGTCGGACACCTTGATAACTGGCGCTGACGTATTCTTTCCATAGCTCATCGATGTACCTTGAATAGGCACGAACGTAGCTTCTCCGTCGTACTGTACGGTGAGCTTCGCCTCCGCGCGGGTGATGCTTGCCGTCTGCGGAATCGAATTCGCGATCAGCGCCTCTTTGGCTTGAGGAGTGCCTGGCACGGACGCCAGAACGGTTGATTTTGGGTTATCCAACGATATCTTCGCGAAGTCCGGCGGAAGGTCGCTTCCAGCCACAAAGCTCCATGGCCCCTGCAACGAGGTACCGCTGAACCACCGGCCTGAGATCAGGATGTAGTACTGGCCGCCGAGGCGAAAGATGTTGCCATTGGTGTTCTGCACGTACTCCAGCCCTGAACCCGGAATGGCATTATAGGCCGGCTGGCCTTTGGTCTCGATTAGTTCAGCAGGCGCAAACTCCACGTAAACAACCGGTATCTCAGCCTTCTTGCCTGCTTCTTTCAGCGATGGCGGCTTGGAGGCCTGATCAGCTTCTAATGTCTGTCCCGCAGCCTGGTTGACGACGTATTCCTCAGCCTTCTTCATGTCGTCAGGCAGCTTGTTGGCGTAGGTCCACGGCCCTTCCAGCGCTTTTGCCTGCAACCACCAGTCCTGCACGCGCAGGTAGTAAGTCTTCTTGTCGTTCTCGAACAAAAGAACCGCGCGAGTGTTAATCACTCGCTGCAGCTTCGTGCCCTGGATGTCCTGCAAATGCGGTGCCCCGTCAATCAACACCAGCAACGACGGCTGGTTCGCAATAATTACCTTGGGCGGATCGTTCTTGACTTCGACCCCCTTGATGTCCTCCCCCGCAGCCTCGAACGCTGCCTGCATGCGGTCCAGAGAAATGGTCCTGGTGACGGTCGGCAACTTCTTCTGCAGCAGCGCCGACAGTGCAGCTTCTTTCTCGGCCGCAGCCGGGAACGTCACTTTCGTGAGCTGAACCTGATCGAGGGTTACCAGGCGGTTGACCTTGTCCACGTCGGTGCGGGCATTGAACCAGATGACACCATACCTCGCAGCGCTGTCTTGCCCGGCCTTCAATTCGACCGCCGAATAAAGGTCGATGCGATTGCCCTCCCACTTATCGACCTGAGGCTGATAAATGAGGAACGTGTCTGTTCCGCTGGTCATCGTCCGGGGCCAAGCGGCTTCCGAGGCCCGCTCCTTCTGAACCGTTGCCTTCTGCGCACTGGGAGCGTTCGGCAGATTTTGACCCCACGCCGAACACCCAATCGCGAGACAGACAAGAATCAGCTGGAACAATGACACTTCGACTTGTTTTGGAAACCCAGACTCCCTCACAAAACCTCCCGCCCGCGATTCGACCTCGGGGATTCTTAGCTGTCGCTCATTTACGATAAGTCATGGTGACCTAATCACGCCCACAGTTCAAGTAGGCGGCTCTAGCCAAGGCAACAGCGCCTTGAGCGTCATGCGGAATTAAACTACTTGGCTGGCGCGGGCAAGGCAGTCTTCGCAGAAGCCGCTGTCTTTGATGTCGATCCACTCGACCGCGTGCGATGGCGCCATGGAGCAGCGGAAGTCGTCGCAGTGAGTAAGGTGCAGGGTGTGTCCCAGTTCATGTACCGACTCAATCAGCAGGCGATTGGCAAGCAGATCGAGGTCGTGCGGCAGACCGTAGAACTCCTGCATGAGGCGATGGTAGGAGACGAGAGCGGCCGGACCTCCCATTTGCGCTTCGCCGAAAACGAACGTGAGAATCGGGATGTAGAGGTCGTGCCCGGTGACACCGAGCAGCCGCCACGTGTCGCGATTGATGTACGACTGCATGGCAGCAAGGATTTCAGAAGAGTGAAACTGCTGACGCTCAGGATGCAGGGCGAAGGCTGGATCGAGCACAGGGCGCAGGACGTCCGTGGGTACGTGAAACTTCTCGAACAGCGCCTGCCGCAACCAATCGAGCAGGCGGGCGTCGACCTCTCCCACCGGCAACAGTTGCAGCTTTTTCATTGGCTCTCGATACCGACGAGTTCCTTCTCTTTGTCCTTACGATTCCAGCCGAACTTCTTCAACTTATGGTGCAGGGTGACCCGATCGATACCCAGCACCTCCGCAGCGCGCGTCTGATTGCAGCCCGTGTCTTCGAGCACCCGCAAGATGTGGTCCTTCTCGACGTCTTCCAGGCTGCGCGATCCCCCAAAATTGTTCCCGTTGCGCGTCTTGAGAGTAAAGTCCTGCTCACGCAATTCGGGTTCCTGCGCCACCACCATGGCGCGCTCGACCGCGTTCTCCAGCTCGCGCACATTGCCCGGCCAGGGATATTGCTGCAGCAGATTCATGGACGCGGGGGAAACGCAAGTGATCTTCTTGTTCATCTCGCGGGAGAACTTGACCACGAAATGATTGACCAACGGCGGAATGTCTTCGCGGCGCTCACGCAGCGGCGGCAACTCGATATGAAAAACGTTCAGCCGATAAAATAGGTCGGGACGGAACTTCCCTTCCTCGATGAGCAACTCGAGGTTCTTGTTGGTCGCGGCCACGATGCGGAAATCGACCTTAATGGTCTGGTTGCCCCCCACGCGCACAATCTCTCGCTCCTGCAGCACGCGCAGCAAATCGGTCTGGGTCTTGAGGCTGATGTCGCCAATTTCGTCGAGAAAGACGGTGCCGCCTTCGGCAATTTCGAACTTGCCTTTCTTACGGTACTGCGCGCCCGTGAATGCGCCTTTCTCATGGCCAAACAATTCGCTTTCGAGCAAGGTCTCGGTAAGCGCGCCGCAGTGAATCACTACCATGGGATGGTAGCGCCGGTTGCTCGCAGCATGAACGGCGCGGGCCACGAGCTCTTTTCCGGTGCCACTCTCACCTGTGATGAGAACCGTGGCGTCGGTAGGACCGACGGTATCAATGGCTTCGAAGATGCGCTGCATGGCTCCGCTTTGCCCGATGATGTCAGTGGGATGCGCCATGTCCGCAACGGTCTCCTTAAGGCGCACATTCTCTTGCTGGGTTTGGCGGTGCGCCATGGCCTTGCCCACCAGATGCGCGATCTCATCAGGGTCGAGCGGCTTGTTGACGTAGTCGTACGCTCCATTTTTGAGAGCGGCGATGGCGGTTTCGACCGAGGCGTATCCGGTCATGATGATGACCAGCATGTCGGGATATATTTCGTGCAAACGTCGCTGCAACTCGATGCCGTCGGTGCCTCGCATTTTGATATCGACGAGAGCGACATCGAAGGTCTGCTCGGCCACGCGAGTAAGCGCTTCGCTGGCGTTCTCGGCAGTGGCGACGTCGTAGCCTTCCTCGGCAAACCATTTGGCCAGCGAATCGCGGACGCTCAGTTCGTCGTCAACAATCAGCAATTTACCTTTGTCCATTTCTCTACCTCTTCTCTGACGCCACTCCCGTCAGCGCGCGATCGCTGTCGCTGGCCAGCTCTACTCTCTGGCTGTCTACTGGAAGCAAAATCGTGAAACTCGTTCCCTGCCCCACCACCGAGTGAACATCGATGCCGCCTCCGTGACGCTCCACAATGTTCTGGCTGATGGCCAGTCCAAGTCCGGAGCCGCCCGATTCCTTGGAGGTGTAGAACGGCTCGAAAATGTGCGGCAGGTGCTCATCGGGGATACCCATGCCATCGTCGCGGACGATGAGTTCCAGCGTCGACGCGTTCTGCAGGCGGGCGCTGATCCAGAGATTGCCCCCCTGCGGCATGGCGTCGATGGCGTTGATCACCATGGCAAGCACGACCTGTTCGATCTGATTGGGATCGCAGTGGATGTGCGGCATTTCGGCGGCCAATGCGAGGTTGAGCTGGATTCCCGCCATGTCCATCTTGTGCTGCACCAGCCGCACGCACCGGTCGATGACTTGGCTGAGGTCGCACCACTCCAGGTTCATGGGCGTGATCCGCGAAAATGAAAGAAGGTTCTTGACCAACTCGCCGCAGCGCTTGCTCTCGCTGGCGATCAGGTCAAGCGATCCCGTCATCTCCTCAGTGCGCGGTGACGATGCGAAATTGTTCTGGAGCCATCGCTTCACCACGCGCGAGTAGGTCAGGATACCGGAGAGTGGGTTGTTGATCTCGTGCGCGACGACAGCCGCCATCTTGCCGATGGTAGCCATCTTCTCCACCTGCAGCATGTGCTGGTGGGCCTGCTTGAGCTCGCGGGTCTTCTCTTCGACGCGGTCTTCCAGGGTGCGGGCCCAGGCGGTGATCTCGGCCTGCGCCAGTTGCAGGCGGCTGCTCATGTCGTTGAATGAGTGCGCCAGTTCGCCCGCTTCGTCGCTGGAGTTCACTGCGATGTGGAAGCCAAGCTCGCCCTTGGCGACCCGCTCAGTGCCCGCTTTCAATGCACGTAGCGGGTTGCGCACCTCGACCCAGATGAACAGGCCGCTGAGACAGACCACGATCAGCAGTGCGATCGCGGTGTAAGCCAGCATGGTTCTGCGCTCCTGCGCCAGGCTGATGTCAACCTTTTGCAGCGAGAGATTCGTGTCCAGCACGCCGAGCACCTTCACGCTGGCGGGATGAGCATGACAGGCAGCGTTGGAGCATGCAGGCTGGTTCTCGATGGGAGTGATTACGCCCAGCACACGCGAGCTGTCGTTTCGATAAACCCGGAAACGGTCGGATCGCTTGAGTAGTGCGAGCGGCTTGGATTGTTCGTGACAGCCGTAACAGGCCTCAGCATCTTTATTAACCGTGCCGCCCACCTCGGAGGGCGCAGTCGAATAGCTGATCACGCCTTCGGAGTTCATGATCCGCACCCGCACGATGCCGGGCTGGTCGGCCATGTTGATCATCATCTGGTAAAGGCCGTCACGGTCATTCTTCAGCATGTAGTGCGAGGCGCTGCGGCGCAGTACCTCGCTCTGCTGTTCGGCGCTGACCAGGGAGGCGGCCTCGAGGTGCTTCTGATGCAGGCGGATGCTGAAGTATCCCAGCGCAGCAAACATCAGCAGCATAAGGACAAAGATCGACGCCATCAGCTTAGCGCTGATACTGCGCCCCATTCTCACGAGCCACGCGGGCTTATGGCGAACGCCGTCGGATTGTTCAGTCTCCAGCATGGACAGGCACCGCAATTTCCGCGCGTACGCCTCGGGGTTGTTGCATCGCCGGCAAGTGCGCCTTCTCCTCGGGGAAAATCGGCAGGAAGCGAGCAGCTAGTCCGAAGATGGCAAAACCGAGCGCGACGAACATCGCCGTGATTACGACTTCGGTCCATTTCGGCGTGTAGCGCGCCCCGACCGCATTTTCGACACCCGTGATGGCGATGTTCAGGCGGTTCGTAACGAATCCCAGCAACGTGAGTACGGCGACCAGGTAGAGTCCCTGAGCGTCGTTGCGGACCTTCGGGAACAACAGAAGAGCAAGTGGGATGATGACGGACAAGAATATCTCGAGCAGGAAAAAGCCCTGCTCGTAGCCCGGCACAAAGACAAGATGAAGCACGCCGCGGTGCAGGAGGTCCTCGAAGCGAAGGATGCCGTAGATCGCCAGCACCACCACCAGCACGCGACCCATGTCGCGCAGGATAGGGAGTTCAATCTCGCGTCCAAAGTATTTCGAGCTCATCGACGACTCGAAGATGATCATGGCCAGCCCCACGGCGATGGACGAGATGAAAAAGAACACCGGCAGCAGCGGACTGTACCAGAAGGGATGCAGCTTATTCGGCATGATCAGGTACAGGGTGCCCAGCGAAGACTGGTGCAGCGTCGAAAGAAGTACGCCAAGGATGACCAGCGCGATCATCACGCTGCGCACCAGCTTTAGAGCGCGGTTCCACTTGAAGTGCTCGAACACGATGGGCGAGAACTCCAGCGCAAGCACCGTGGTGTAGAGCATCACGCAGTAGGCGACCTCGAACATTACCGAGTGAGGATTGCGCATGATGAGTGGGTGCCAGATGTTCCAGGGGAGGCCAAGGTCGTACATCAGGGCGGCGCACACCAGGACGTACCCCATGAAGGCGGTGAGAATGGTGGGCCGCATGATGGAGTGCCAGCGCTTGATGTTGAAGATTTCCACCGCTGCCGTGAGGGTGAAGCCGCCGGCCGCCAGCATCACGCCACACATCACGTCGAAGCCGATCCACAGGCCCCAGGGGAACTGGTCGCTTAGATTGGTGGAGGCGCCGAGACCGCGGACGAAACGAATGTAGGTGGCATACACCCCGGCCATCATGATGACCAGGAAGACGCCCTTCCAGAAGGTGAAACGGAACTTGGGAACGGTCATCGCGCACCGCCTCCGTCGTGAGTTGAATGCTTGTCGTTGCCCTCGGCTTCAGCTACTTCTTCGCGACGATGCGTGATCCAGTAAACACCGCCGAGCAGAACACCGAAGATGGGAACGAAGTCGGGTATGCGCGACAGCACCTGGTAGGTGTAGAGCGGCAGGGCCCGCTGAGTGAGGTCGTCGCGGTAGCCGAAGTTGGTGAAGTCGATAGAGGACAGCAGCATGACAGAAGTACCTCCGACCTCCGTTTCACCATAAATGTGGTGCAAGTACTTGTCGGGGTTGTCGTCGATGCGTTTGCGGGCCTCTTTCAGCAGTTCGTCGCGATCGCCAAACTTGGTCGCGCCTGTCGGGCAGATCTCCGCGCAGGCTGTCGGCTTGCCTGCCGCCACGCGAGGCGCGCACATGATGCACTTGCGCACGCCGGGAACCGCCTTCTCCCATTCGTATTTGGGAACGCCGAAGGGGCAGGCTGCCATGCAATAGCGGCATCCCATGCACTTGTGCTTGTCATAGGTAACGGGGCCGAGGGCGGTCTTCTGCAGAGCACCTACCGGACAAACCGAAGCGCACGCCGGATCGTCGCAGTTCATGCACAGCTTGCGCATGAATTTGTCGTCCTTGGTGAGGACGGTAGTGTATTTATGCGCCGACGTAACATTCTGGGCTGCAATTGTGTCGTCGTACGGCAGGCCGTTTTCGCTAGCGCAGGCCTGCTCGCACTGCTTGCAGCCGATGCACATCGTGGCATCGTAAAGAATTCCCTTACTCATGGCTTACTCCGGGCGTGCCCCAGCGGTCCACCGCAAGAAATTGCGGCGCGAAAAACCACACTGTCGGGCAATCGCTGAAAAGGCGGCAAAAATCGTGTCACGGCGAGGCGGCGCTCGCCAGATGACGGAATTTCACTGCCAGAGATCGAATAGTTAGGAAGGAAGCCGATTGCCGGGCGAGTCTCGTGAGGCTGGCGACCCTGGGGCGCGTTTGAGAAAAAGGTACGGCACTCCCCGGAGCTTTGCGCAAACCTGCTGCGCACCGCAAACTGCGGGGCCCGAAACTTGCTGCTGTAACCCACGACCGACCCTGTTTCCATCAAGAGGCAGCCCCACCAATTGGGGCACCCCGGGTGATGGCGCCGGTTGGAAACGACTAGTTACTGAAGACCTTAACGTCAGATGCCGAGTTCAAGAGATCTGTCCGGACGAGACTCCGACCGACAGATCCGTGATCAGGCTTCCTCTGCGAACCGTCGGGTTAGATGCCCCACGACAGATTCGGCAAGATCAGGAACAGCGCCAAGGCGGTGAGCATTACAGCTAAGATGACCTTTTTCATGACATCCCCTTTAAAAGGTATGACTTAGTAAGGCGAATCCTATGATGATTGCGAACTTCGAGTAAGCGATCCGCACACAGCGCGTATCAAACTGTGCATCATCAGTGTGTTCCTGCCGGATTGAGTATTCTGTGATGGACGTCACCGGTGGATGTGATGCATTTCGCAACATTGGGCAGAAAAGTTGTAAGAGATTTCATCGCCAATGGGGACGGAAATGTGAAGAAACGCCGCAGCGACCAGCGCGCGAGATCGAAAACGATGCGAAATGCGCCTACGCCCGCGCTGACGCTAACGGGAAGGTGCTATGACCTGTGGTCAAGTGCATTGAGCCGAAAGTCTTAGTCGCCGCTGGGAGAATGGGCGAACGCGGGGGAGCGTCTCGGCTTCTTGTTGGCCCGGTCGGGATTGAAAAAATAAAGGATGCCGCAAACCGCCCAATAACCTAGCGATATTCCAAAAATGAAAGCGACCACGATGGTGAAGAGTAAAAGGAACGAAAGCAGGAACGGCGTCATATCCCTCTCATTCTACAGCGCGTAAGTACCTTCGTGAAACTCCGGACATCGCTTGAACCCGGGAACGATCCCGAGACAACCCTACTACTTTAGCGCGCGTTGACGCTGTCGGGTGTTGCCAAATAAGATACTGGAGTCGAGCTACGTCTACCCACTTGTGAACTCTCTAGAGCAATTGGGCACGGAAAAGGATCCGGGGGACGCCGATCCGGCCCTGGTGCGGGTCTTTTTTGACCTCGTGGGCTAGAGCGCCCGACAGCGACAAGAATAAGGGACGTTTTCGGCATGGCTGAGGCCGTGCCTCTTCAAACCATGGGAATTACCAATATCACGGTCAGGGGAGCACGGCAGCACAACCTGAAGAACATCAGCGTCGAAATTCCCCGAAACACCCTGACCGTAATAACCGGGCTCAGCGGCTCGGGTAAGTCCTCGCTGGCTTTCGACACCATCTACGCCGAGGGACAACGCCGCTACGTCGAGACCCTCTCCGCCTATGCCCGCCAGTTCCTCGACCAGATGGAACGGCCCGACGTCGACAGCATCGACGGACTGAGCCCGGCGATCTCCATCGAACAGAAGACAACCAGCCGCAGTCCGCGCTCGACGGTCGGAACCATCACGGAAATCTACGACTATCTGCGCCTGCTCTACAGCTCAATTGGGCAGCCGCATTGTCCAAACTGTGGACGCGAGATTTCGCGCCAGTCGGCCGAGCAGATCGTACAGCGGGTGATGGACCTCAAGCCGGAAGACCGGGTGATGATCCTGGCGCCAATGGTGCGCGGACGAAAGGGCGAATTCAAGAAGGAGTTGGACAAACTGGTACAGCAAGGGTTTGTCCGCGCCCGCATCGATGGCGAGCTGCATCACATTGCCGACGAAGAGATCAAGCTCGACAAGCGCAAGAACCACACAATTGAAGTAGTGGTGGACCGGCTGCTGGTGAAGAACGGCATCGAGCATCGGCTGACGGCAGCGGTCGAATCGGCAATGAAGCTGGCGGACGGCCTCGTCCAGGTGGCGGTGGTCGGTGGAGAGGAAAGACTGTACTCGTCGAAGCTGGCTTGCCCGGAGTGCGGCATCAACGTCCCGGTACTCGAGCCGCGCTCGTTCTCATTCAACAGCATGTATGGGGCTTGTCCGGAGTGCAATGGGCTGGGCAGCAAGTATGACTTCGATCCGGCAAAAGTGGTCACCGACTGGTCTAAGCCGCTGCTGGAGGGCGGACTGGGCCCGGGATCGGCCTCGCAGAGCCTGATCCACTCGCTGCAATTGGCGGCAGTGGGGTATGGTTTCGATCTCTCGAAACCGTTTGAACAGCTTCCGCGCAAGACGCAGAACCTGATTCTTTATGGGCCGGAGCGGGGAGAAAAGAAAAAGGGCGGCTTCCTCGGAGTATTCGCATATCTGCGGCGCAACCTGGAAGACAGTTCGTCGCAGGGCTACCGCGACTGGCTGCTCGATCACATGTCTGCAACCCGTTGTCCCGCATGCGAAGGCAAACGACTGCGTCCCGAAAGCCTGGCGGTGAGAGTAAACGGCATGTCGATTTCCGACTTCACCGCGATGCCGGTTTCGAAGGCGGTGGAAGCGGCGCGCCGCATCAAGCTGAGCGAACGCGAGGAGAAGATTGCTGGACGTATCCGCCGTGAGGTCGCCGAGCGACTGGAGTTCCTGAATGCCGTCGGCCTGGGCTACATCTCGCTCAATCGCTCCGCCATGACATTGAGCGGCGGCGAAGGACAACGCATCCGGCTGGCAACACAAATTGGCTCGAAGTTGCGGGGAGTGCTGTATGTGCTCGACGAGCCCTCCATCGGATTGCATCACCGCGATAATGATCGGCTGTTGCAGGCGCTGGAGTCGCTTCGCGACTTGGGCAACACGGTACTCGTGGTGGAGCACGATGAAGACACTATCCGCCGCTCCGATTACGTCATCGACCTGGGGCCGGGAGCGGGACGGCATGGCGGCGAAGTCGTGGCCAGTGGCACTCCCCTTGAGATCGAGAATTTCCCGCGATCCCTGACCGGACAATATATTTCCGGACGAAAGCAGGTCATGTACCGGTTTGCGAGGCGGCAGACCAACGGCAAAGTCATCACCGTTCTGGGGGCGCACGAGAACAACCTGCAACACATCGACGTCAGTTTCCCGCTGGGCGTGATGACGGTGGTGACTGGAGTCTCCGGTTCCGGCAAATCGACGCTGGTAAACGACATCCTCTATCGTGCGCTGGCGAAAGCGATCTACAAATCGCGGGAAGAAGCAGGCGCGCACAAAAGCGTCGTCGGCACCGAACTTGTTGACAAGGTCATACGCATCGACCAGTCGCCGATTGGGCGTACACCGCGCTCGAACCCAGCCACCTACACCGGAGTCTTCACGCAGATTCGCGATCTCTACGCCATGCTTCCTGAGTCGCGGGAGCGGGGCTACAAGGCGGGACGCTTCTCGTTTAACGTCGCGGGTGGACGGTGTGAAGCCTGCCAGGGCGACGGACAGCGCCGTATCGAGATGAACTTCCTGCCCGACGTTTATGTGCAGTGCGAAGTGTGCGGCGGGAAGCGCTACAACCACGAGACGCTGGCGGTGAAGTACAAGGGCTACTCGATCGCCGATCTGTTGGAGACGCCGGTCGCAGATGCGTTGCCGGTGCTGGAGAACATTCCGCAGATCAAGCAGAAGTTACAGACGCTGGTGGATGTGGGGCTGGGATACATTCACCTCGGGCAATCGGCGGTGACGCTATCAGGCGGCGAGGCCCAGCGCATCAAACTGGCGCGCGAGTTGAGCAAGCGCCAGACCGGCAAAACGCTCTACCTGCTCGACGAGCCCACCACCGGCCTTCACTTTGATGACGTGAGCAAACTTCTGGAAGTGCTGCACCGGTTGACCGACCTGGGAAACAGCATCATTATCATCGAGCACAATATGGACGTGATCCGTAACGCCGACTGGATCATCGATCTCGGGCCCGAGGGCGGCGAAGACGGGGGCCGGATCGTGGCCCAGGGCACTCCCGAGCAGGTGGCGCGGTCGAAGAAGTCCTACACCGGACAGGCACTCGCCCGATTGCTACCCGCCGCGTCCAATGGAAAGACCGCATAGGCTCGACAGTTCGAATACATAAATAAATATGGTCAATCCTGAACAAGAGCCACAAGATTACTCGATCCCGCCGCTGGAAGACACGCCGGCGGAGAGCGAGATCTCTGCAAGCCCTGATCGGGCGATGCCTGTAGAGGCGGTGCCGCTGGCGCCACCACCACACAAGGTGTTCCCACAGTGGTCGGCATGGGATGTGGTGGCCGTCTTGGGTTTCACGGTGGCAGCCATTGTGCTATTCAGCATGGTTGCCCTGGTAATCGCGCACATCCTCACCAACGATCGTCATGTACCTGTGGGCGACCTGGCGATGAACCCAATCGTCGTGATCGGGTCGCAACTTGCGGCATACCCGGTGGTGATCATCTTCATGATTGCACTGGTGCGCAGCAAGTCCGGCGAGAGGTTCTGGACCGCGATTCACTGGAACTGGCGGGGCACGTCGACTCTTGCCTTTCTTTTCACGGGAATCGTGTTTGCCTTTATGGTCGAGTTTGCCTCGCGATGGCTGCCGATCCCGAAATCACTTCCTGTCGACCAGTTTTTTGCCGACGCCACCGGAGCGTACCTGATGGCGGCCTTCGGAGTTACGCTGGCTCCGCTGCTCGAAGAGTTGTTCTTTCGCGGGATGCTGTATCCGCTGTTGCGTAGAGCTTGGGGCGTTGCCTTGGGAGTTTTGGTCACCGCGTGCGCATTCGCCGCCATTCATGGCGCGCAACTAGGCTACGCGTGGGGACCGCTGTTGAGTATTTTCGTGGTGGGAGTGGTGTTAACCCTGGTGCGCGAGCGAACCAATTCGGTGGCAGCGTCGTTTTTCATGCACTGCGGATATAACGCCACGTTGTTTGCTCTGCTGTGGTTCGGCAGCGATCATTTTCGTCACCTGGAAAAGGTCGCGAACTGAAAATGGTATCGTGGGGAAATATGGGAAACGCGCGTAAAGGGCTGCTGGCTATGCTGGCGGAAAAGTCGTTTCGTCTGGGAAATTTCAAGCTTTCCAGTGGCGGAACCAGCGACTATTACATCGATTGCCGGCTGACCACACTCGATGCGGCTGGTGCCCTGGCCACGGGCGAAGCGGTGCTTCAGGAAATCCGTGACCGCGGTTGGAAGGCCGATGCCATCGGTGGCCTGACCATGGGCGCGGATCCCATCGTGGTGGCGACTTCCGTGATCAGCGCGCAAAAGGGGACGCCGATCCACGGCTTCCTGGTGCGCAAGGCAGAGAAAACACACGGCACCGGGCAGCGCATCGAGGGCTTCCGCGAGAAGGGGGCGCGCGTGGTCATCGTGGACGACGTATGCACCACGGGAGCATCGACGGTCCAGGCGATCGAAGCGGCGCGCGAGTATGGATTCGAAATAGCCGGTGTGCTATGTCTCGTGGAGCGGCAGGAAGCGGGTGGACGCGCCAGCGTGGAGACGGCAGCCACGCCGGCTCCGTTTGTTGCGCTGTTCACCGCTAACGATGTGCGCGCGGAACACGTGAAGGCGCTGGAAGCCAAATAACCAATGATTAAAACCCTGGAATGGACTGACGCAGGCGTACGCTTCATCGATCAGACGAAGCTGCCGACGGAAGAAACCTACGTTACCTGCAAGAACTATGAGGAAGTTGCCGATGCGATTCGCACCATGATCGTGCGCGGCGCACCGGCCATTGGCGTAGCCGCAGCTATGGGAGTCGCGCTCGGCACCCTGCAATCAAAGGCGCAGACCCTGCCCGAACTGGAGCGCGAGTTCGACACCATCTGCAATGTCCTGGCTGGAACGCGTCCCACGGCGGTGAACCTTTTCTGGGCGATTCGGCGCATGCGCGACCGCTTCCTGCAGTTGCGCGCGCAGCCTCTTCGCGACGATTCGACGGGAATTGGTGGAGGAAGCCCAGCGCATGCTGGTGGAGGACATCGCCGCCAACGAAGCCATGGGGAAGCATGGCGCAGTGCTGCTGCCGAGCAGTGGAGGCGTGCTCACGCACTGCAACGCGGGAGCGCTGGCGACCGCCGGTTACGGTACCGCGCTCGGCGTGATTCGCGCGGCCGTCGAATCCGGCAAACAGATCCAGGTATTCGCGGACGAAACGCGCCCCTTTCTGCAGGGATCGCGTCTGACAGCGTGGGAGTTGATGAAAGACGACATCCCCACAACCCTGATCGCTGACAATATGGCTGGCGCGATGATGCGCC
Organism: uncultured Acidobacteriaceae bacterium; assembly: GCA_963696575.1. Classification (GTDB taxonomy): domain Bacteria; phylum Acidobacteriota; class Terriglobia; order Terriglobales; family Acidobacteriaceae; genus DASRAA01. The sequence goes on along the minus strand of CAVOKT010000002.1, from coordinate 14,916 downwards.
TGGGCAAGATCGACGCGGTGATTGTCGGCGCCGACCGCATCGCTGCCAATGGAGACGTGGCCAACAAGATCGGCACCTACACCGTCGCCGTACTGGCAAAAGAGCACGGCATTCCGTTCTACGTGGCGGCGCCGATTTCGACCGTCGACTTGAATACCGCCGATGGCAGCCTGATTCCCATCGAGCAGCGCGCGTCGTCGGAGGTGACACATCTTGCTGGCAAGCAGATTGCGCCCGACGCAGTGCGAGTGGAGAACCCCGCGTTCGACGTGACTCCAAACAAATACGTGACGGCCATCATCACCGAACGGGGCATTGCCAAGTCTCCGTATCTGGAATCCCTGGCAGAGTTGGTGGCGCAGAAAACCACAGCGTGATTCCGCGTAGGATGACTGACGAAAAAAGCGTCCTCGATAGGACGCCTTTTCAAAACTGGCCGAAAACCGCGGACTACTGCGGCTGGGGCGGTGGCCCTGGCTGACTTGGGAACGGTGTGGACGGCTGCTGATTCGCCGGATTGAGTTGCTGCTGCATTTGTTGCTGTTGCTGCTGCATTCTCTGCAGCTCCTGGAGCATCTGCTCTGGAGTGCGGCCACCTGGAGCGATCACACCTGGATTCGGATTGTTGACGTCGGAGACCATCCCCTCCGCTCCCGGAACTCCGGGCTGACCCGGAACCGGTTGGTTCTGATTTTCGCTCTCCTGATCAGGCGGGGGATACTCGTCTTCCTGCGGCTCGGCCGCCTGCGACGGCGGCACATGCAGGTTATTCTGCGCCGTGATTGCGGGAGTCGTATCGCCGGCGGAGCTGCTCTTCGCCAGCAGGATCACCTTTTGCACTCCTCCGGAATGATCGGCATCGCCCAGAATTACGTAGTTAAATCTCGACCCATTCAGCAGGGTGGCAAGAACATCTTTGGGTTTGCCTGGCCCGAGCCTGGCGACTACGCGCTCGCTTCCCGAGCCGGGAGGCATGTCCACCGAAGCGCCGGTCTGCGCCTGCACCGAGCGCAGCACCTGCGAAAGCGTCGCATTCTGGGAGTCAATCGTGAGTTGGCCATTCTGATATGACACCTGCGGCGGCAGTGGGCGGTTGCTGCTCGAGCGTTGGCGGAGCCGGCGCAACCTGCGGCGTCTCAGCAACCGGCGCCGTCTTCTTGCCGTGGGCCTTGGATCTGTGCACCGGCGCCGCGGCTCGCCTTGAGGCGGTGAAGCCTGCGCGGGTTGCGCGGCTGCAACTTGCGCTACAGCATTCTTCGCTGGAACCGCGAGCCAAGTCAGCAGCAACAAGGCCAACCCGATTCTTCCGTTGGGGCGTAACATAATTTTGTAGGACGAGCGTCGCGCTTGCTTCCGTCCCGGACTGTCATTGTAACCCCAGACAGCCGGAAGGGTTGCTGCTCCGGTGAAATTCCGGGCAAGGCGCCGTTCCTATAGCGAACTCGAAACCAATGGTACCTTTTCTGCAAGATTGCCTGCGTTTCGCCACGCGATTCACATTGCTGATGTTGGCCCTGACATGCGGGCTACCGGCGCAGACCTGCTATATCGGCTCGGAGATCGATGCTCCCACCACCAAGGCGATCGAGGCAGCGGCGAAACAGTACTTCACCATGTCGGCCCAGGGCGATGTGGCCGGCTTGAAAGCCAACGCCATTCCCGAGATCGCAAGTAATTTTGGCGGAATCGAGCAGGCGGTCGTCTCCAACAAGCTGTTCTTTGCCCAGGGACAGCCCTCCGATACGCGAATTTTCCTCCTGGATGCCAGCGACTCGAAGACTGCGCTGCCCCATGCTGATTTCTATTGCGGCATCTATAACTCGCCCGATCGCGTAGGATTTTCCATTCCCAACCTTCCCCCCGGTCGCTATGCGGTCTCGATCGCCAAGCTCACAGGCGTTCCGCACCCGATCACGCTAACCCTGATCCTGCAGGATGCGGCGCAGAATGCCTGGAAGTTGGCTGGCTACTACGCCAGGCTGAACGCCATCGGCGGACACGACGGGCAGTGGTTCCTGAGCAAGGCACGCGAGTACAAGGAGAAGTGGCAGGTGCACAACGCCTGGCTGTACTATCTGACAGCGTGGGACCTGACCGCTCCGGTTGATTTCATGGGCACTCCGCAATTGGACAAGCTCTCTGACGAGATTCAGGCTGCGCGTCCCAGCGACCTGCCCAGCGTCAGCGCGCCGCTTATGTTGTCGGCGAGTGCAAAAACATTCAAGGTGACGGACATTGTCGGCGTCCCCGTAGAAGACCGACTGGCCGTGCGCGTGCAATTCGAAACACCCGATGCGGCCAACCCGGCACTCGCAAGCCAGGACAACCTGGCCGTCATCAAGGCCCTGTTGGTGAAATATCCCGAGTTCCGCGAGGCGTTCACTGACGTCATCGCGCGAGCCACCGACGAAGCCGGTCGCAGCTACGTAACCCTGACGCCGATGAAAGACATCAAGTAAACCCCTCGCCAGACGAGTGCCGGCGCGCTTAGTCTGCAATCGGCAGCGCAGCGAAATTTGTTACAATTTCAGCTACCGCAAATTGTGGGCGCTTAACTCAGCGGTAGAGTGCCATCCTCACACGGTGGAAGTCATAGGTTCGAATCCTATAGCGCCCACCATCATCCCCACGGTCAGTTCAGGTTGCAGGGTCCTTCGGCTCGGCCTTAAGGCTCATGAAGGAATTCGCATCGATTTGCGGTTTCCGATCTACGATATCCTTGAGCCTATGCAAGTGACCGTGCGGTATCTGGGCATGCTGAAGGAGATGGCGGGCCGCGATAGCCAGGCGATCGAAATCTCCGACGGCGCCCGCGTAGGTGATTTGTACGCAGCCTTGCAGCAGCAGATTCCGCAACTTCAGCAATTTCAACATGCCGTAGCTTTGGCCGTGAACTACGAGTATTCCGACAGCCAGACCCAGCTGCGCCATGGAGATGAAGTTGCACTCATCCCTCCAGTAAGCGGTGGCGCGCCCGGTGATGCTATTAGCAGCGCAAACCCCAGCATGCAGACGACCGAGCATGCCGCCCTGGTGTTCGATCCCATTGACGCGACGGCGATCAGCGCGGCCATCAAGCAACCCGAAGACGGCGCGGTAGTGGTATTTGACGGCATTGTCCGCAACCACACCCGCGGACGGCGGACGCTTTATCTGGATTATGCGGCCTATGAGCCCATGGCGCTACGAAAGATGGAGCAACTGGCGCAGCAGGCGCTGGCGGCCTACGCCATCCGCGATGTCTGGATCGTGCATCGGCTGGGACGGTTGCAGATCGGCGACAGCAGCGTTTACATCGTGGTAGCCTCGGCGCATCGCGCCGCTGCCTTCGAGGCCTGCCGCTGGATTATTGATACCCTGAAGAAAACCGTGCCCATCTGGAAAAAGGAATACTTCGAAGACGGGGCGGTGTGGGCCGACGGCGAACCGTTTCCACCGGACGTACCAATCGCGGGCAGTGCCGCGTCAAAGTAACCAAACTGGGGTTTTAATCAGGTTCATGTTCATGCCTTCTTGGAATTTCTTCGGCCTGACAGCAAAACCGAGACGCGCTGCCTGGGCAATCGGGTCGTTGTGCCTGGTCGCAGCGGCGTCGCTCGTCACGCAGGCGCAGGTTGCTCAGAGCACGGTTGCGCAGAACACCGTCCCGCGTCCGCCGAACGCGAGTAATCCGGTTGCCACCGCCGTGCCCCATCCTCCGGACAAGCAACCGCAGCCAGCTCCCGCCGAGGATGCGGGCTCAACCATCCGCGTCAACGTCAAGCTGGTCAATGTCTTCTCCACGGTCACAAATTCAGGAGGCGCGCCCGTCTCATCGTTGAAGCAGGACGACTTCCAGATCTTCGAAGACGGTAAACCGCAAAAGATAGCCGTCTTTCAGCGCGAGTCGGAGCTGCCGTTGTCGATCGTGATCGCTATCGATGCCAGCCTGAGCACGCGCAGCAATCAGAAACTGGAACTGGATTCGGCGCGGCGCTTTGCCCACGCCATCCTTCGACCTATCGATGGCATCTCGCTGTTCCAGTTCACCGAGGTAGTCGATCAACTCACCCCGTTCACCGCCGATCTGCGGACCATCGACCGGGGCATCAGCCGGGTTCACACCGGCGCCGCGACGGCCTTGTACGACACCCTTTATCTGGGCTCTGACGCGCTCCTCAACCGGCGCGGGCGCAAAGTGATGGTCGTCATTACCGACGGTGGCGACACGGTGAGCAAGACCAGCTACCAGGAAGCGGTACGGGAAGCACAGCAGGCAGAAGTTATCCTGTACAGCGTTATCATCGTCCCCATCGAAAACAGTGCAGGGCGCGACATCGGCGGAGAGCACGCCTTGATTCAGCTTTCGCGCGATACTGGCGGGAAATATTTCTATGCCAGCTCGATAGACCAACTCGACTCCGCCTTCAAACAGATCAGCGACGAACTGCGCACCCAATATCTGATCGCTTATTATCCCAGCGCGCGCTTGTCCGACTCCGAGTTCCGGCGCATAGAAATAAAAATCAACCCCTCCACTCAGGACTATCCCAACCCATCGGAATTGCAGGTGCGCTATCGCACTGGTTACTACACCATGCCGGCAAAGTGACGGCGGGATGAACGTGGCGAGACTGCGCTTCCTGCGCCTGGCCCGTAAGCGCACTTCCCGGTGGTGGCGCGATCTTTGTTAAACTGCGAATTCCGGCGCGATGCGCCGCGAGGTCATAATGGCAAATCCTACGCAACCGTCGATTCAGTTGACCAACACCGCAGACTACCGGGAAAACTACGCCAACAGCGTGCAGGTGCGGGTCAATGTATGGGACTTCTTCCTGGTTTTTGGCACTTTGCAGCAGCAGGACGAAACCAGGGTCGAGGTAAATAATTTTCAGGGCATCTACCTGAGCCCGCAGCAGGCCAAGGCGCTCTACACCATCCTGCAGCAAAACCTGGTGAACTATGAAGGCACCTTTGGCGAGATCAAGCTGGATCCGCGCATGACTCCTGGCGGCGGACCCATCCACTAGAGCCATGGGCGGCCAGCCTCCGCAGCCGCGAGCATCAGGGCCGCCCCGATCTTCCCTTCCCGCGACCGCGTCTAGGTGGGAGTCGGTTCGCGACCACCTCTTCGCCTTCTCGCTGATCTTCACCAGCTTGTTTCTGCTGCACGCGCCGTTGCTGCGCTTGCCGTATTTCTGGGACGAGGCGGGATACTTTGTGCCCGCGGCGCGCGATCTGCTCCTGACCGGATCGCTCATTCCTCACACCACCCTGTCGAATGCCCATCCTCCTCTGGTGATGCTGTGGCTGGCCTTCTGGTGGAAGTACAGCGGCTTCACTCCGGCGGTAACGCGGACCGCCATGCTGTTGGTGGCGGCGTTCGCCCTGCTGGGCGTGTGGCGGTTGGCACGCCGGGTGGCGAACAACCAGGTCGCGCTCGCCACCGTAGTTTGCACGGCGCTCTATCCCGTGTTCTTCACCCAGAGTTCGATGGCGCATCTCGACATGATGGTCTGCGCCCTCACCATCTGGGGCCTGGCGATGTATCGTCGAGCGGCGTCCGGTGGCGACGGTGGTGTTTCTGGCGCTGGCGCCGCTGGCCAAAGAAACCGCGATCATCACTCCCATGGCGTTGCTCGGCTGGGAATTGCTTTGTCCCCTCCTGATCGGAGAGCAATGGCAGGGCGAAGCATGGTGCTTCCAGGGACGCAACTGGCTGCGCAGTATTTCGCTGCTGTTGTGCACCGCGCCACTGCTGCTGTGGTTCGCCTACCATCACCATCGCACCGGATTCTGGCTGGGCAATCCGGAATATCTGCGCTACAACCTCGGCGCAACCTTGACGCCATTGCGCGTGGCTCTCGCCATGCTGATCCGGTTGTGGCATTTGTTGGGATACCTGAACCTCTTTGTGCTGACCATCTTCACCGCATACGCCATGTCGCAACCCGCACGGCGCGAGCGCGATGGCAGCTATCGCCCTCGCATCACCGCAGCCGTGCAACTGGTCTTCGCTGTGGTGATCGCCGCTCACGTCCTGGCTCTCTCCATATTGGGTGGCGCGGTGCTGGCGCGCTACATGCTCCCCGTGTTGCCCTTGGTAATTCTGATTTGCGTGTCAACCCTGCGACGGCGGCTGCGGCATTGGGTTTGGTGTGTCGTGGCGGTGAGCGCGGCATTTGTATTCGCGCTGCTTACGCCCCCGCCCTATCGCATCGCGCCGGAAGACACCCTGCTTTATCGCGACTACGTCATCTTGCACGCCCAGGCCGAGAATGAAATCGCCCAGCGATTTCCCCATGCGCGCGTCCTGACAGCGTGGCCCGCTTCTGACGAGATGACCCGGCCCTTCCTCGGATATGTGCAACAACCCATGAATGTGATCCGTGTGGAAAACTTCTCCGAAGCAGAGATGGGAAAGGTCGCGCGCGCCACCGAAGAGTTCGACGTCGTCTTTCTGTTCACCACCAAGTGGGAGCCGCCACGCCCGCTATTGCAAAGCCTTGCCTTCGGCAAAGCGCTGCAGCAGCGCTTCTTCGACTACCACGAAGACGTCACGCCGGAGCGTGCGGCCGCCATGCTGGGTGGACGCATCGTCCGCTACGAAAACCGCAATAACGAATGGGTGGCGATCATCGCCATCGAGCGCATCGAGAATGCAGACGACGTTTCGAGGTCGCTCTAGCTGTGTTGAAAGAGCACTAGCCTGTCATCAAGCGGCCCTTGGCCGCGAGAGATCGCTCTTGCGACTTTGTCCTCTGGGCAGATCTTCAGGCGCACGAAGAATCGCTTTCCGCTCTCCGACACGTCGAGGCCGATGCCTCAGCCCCGCGCTTGCGCCCTTACCACTCGTCCCCGCACACTGAGACTGTGGACTTCGTGGTCCGCGACTACCGCGCCGCCGATTTCGATCGCCTGTGGCGGATCGACCAGCCGTGCTTTCCGCCGGGCATCGCCTACACGCAGATGGACCTGACGGGATTCATCACCCGCCGCAAAGCCATCACGCTGGTCGCCGAATTCGCCGAGGACAGCGAATCCGTCGGAGACATTGCGGGGTTCGCCGTGGCACAACCGATCCGCAAGATCGGACGCATCCTGACTCTCGACATCATTCCTGAAGCGCGTCGCTTCGGCCTGGCCACGCGCTTGATGCAGGAATGCGAGAGCCGCCTGCGGGCCGCCGGTTGCGAGCGAGTGTATCCTGGAAACCGCAGTCAACAATGAGCCGGCGCTCGGCCTCTATCGCAAGCTGGGCTATGAGATCTTGCGCACGTTGCCGCTGTACTATCCCACCCACGCGCTCGATGCGTACCTGATGGGCAAAGGGCTGTAGCGGCGCGGTCTGTTATCCTCGTGCCCATCGCATGAAAGTTGCCATCCAGGGCGAGTTAGGTTCGTTCAGCCACGAAGCGGCGGGACGCATGCTTGCCGCGCGCGACCGTTGTGCCGTGTGCCCGCTCCGCCGAAGTATTCGACAGGGTGGAGAGCGGCGCAGCGCAGGCGGCCGTCATTCCCATCGAGAATTCCCTGGCAGGATCGGTGGCGGAGCACTTCGACCTGCTGCTGGCCCGTGACGTCTTCATCCATGGCGAAATGCACCTGCGTATCCGTCATAACCTGATCGCGCCTCCCGGCGTGAATCTAAGCGCGGTGCGGCGAGTGTTCTCGCATCCTGTGGCGCTCGACCAGTGCCGCAACTTCTTTCGTTCGCACCCGGCGATTCAGGCTGTTCCGTTCTACGACACGGCGGGCAGCGTGCGCCATGTCATCGACGAGAAACTGAAAGACGCTGCCGGCATCGCCGCCAAGCGCGCCGCCGCAGAATACGGCGGGCGCGTGCTGTTGTCGGGCATCGAAGACGACCAACAGAACTACACGCGATTCCTGCTGATCACCAAATCGAAAAAGATCGGAAAAGGCGCGAACAAGACGTCGCTCGGGTTCGCGCTGAAGAACGTTCCGGGCGTGTTGTTCAAGGCGCTCAGCGTATTTGCTCTGCGAGACATCAGCCTGAGCAAGATCGAGTCACGTCCGATGCGCGGACGTCCATGGGAGTACGTTTTCTTTGCCGACATTCTTCGTGGCGATGACGAAGCCGCCCGCCATGCGCTGCGCCATCTCGCAGAGATCGCCGAATTCGTGAAGGTGCTGGGCATCTATCCAGCGGCCAAGGCGCGCTAAGCGTCCCCCGAAAAAAACTTCGCTTATCGGCCTTACCGCACCCTCCCCGCTCGCCCGAAATCTCGCTAAATCCGTCGTTATAACAATCGTTATAAAGCCACAAAATCCTGGCCGCCGAGTTCGCTTTTGGGAAAGTTTTGTAAACAATGCGCCCTGGCGGTTGTCCCCACCCCCCGCGTTGGATACAATCCTCCCGCTTGGAAGATTCGGTTCCAACCTGTCGCCTAAGCAGTTTGGGATTGTGTACCCGCGCTTGCTTCACGCCTGGCCACGGCTTATGGAACATCGGCGCACCCTCGATGCAGCGGTACACCCCAAGTTGTTGAAAACGATAAGTGTGCCGATGCATCTTTTATAATAGTTCGCTCATCCAATCTTGAGTGTAATTGACTCAAGGAGTCATATGTCCAGCAAAACCAATAAGATAGACGCTAAAGTTCCCGAGGTCGTCCCTGATCCCGAGTTTCGCAATGACGCCGACGAAGCCCGTACCCTGCCGTTGCTGCCGGTTCGCGACACGGTTTTGTTTCCTCACGCCGTGCTGCCTCTGACGGTCGGACGCGAGAGTTCGGTCCAGTTGATTAACTCTCTGGGCGACGACAAGACGATCATTGTCGTGGCCCAGCGGGAAGCGCGCGTGGACTCTCCCCAGCCGACCGACCTGTTCGCCGTGGGGAGTTTGGCCGTTGTGCACAAAGTTGTGCGCATGCCAAACCAGAGCCTGTTCGTGTTCGCCGAAGGCCTGGAACGCGTGAAAGTCACAGAGTACACACAACTTACGCCCTTCATGCGCGCCACCGTGGAATCCATTCCCGAGATCGTCGCTCCCCAGAATGCGCAAATCGAAGCCCTGCAGCGCAACGTATTGACTCTGTTCCAGCAGATTGTTGCCGGATCTCCCACGCTCTCGGACGAGCTCTCGACCGTGGCGGCCAACATTGAAGACGCCGGACGCATGGTGGATTTCATCGCCTCGTCTCTGCCCTCGCTGTCGACTCGCGACAAGCAGGACGTGCTGGAGACGCCCGATGTACAGTCGCGCCTCGACAAGATCAACCAGCATCTGGCCAAAGAACTCGAGGTTCAGCAACTTCGCAACAAGATCCAGAGCGAAGTGCAGGACAAGGTACAGCAGACGCAGCGCGAGTATTACCTGCGCGAGCAGATGAAGGCCATCCAGAAGGAACTGGGTGAGCAGGACGAGACCACTCGCGATGCCGAGGAACTGCGCCAGAAGATTGAAGCCGCCGGCATGCCCGACGACGTGAAGAAAGAGGCTCTGAAGGAACTCGGCCGCCTGGCTCGCATGTCGCCGATGGCCGCCGACTACGGCCTCACCCGCAACTACATTGAGTGGCTGGCGGTTCTCCCGTGGCAGAAGTCGTCCGGAGTTGAGATCGACATTGCGAAAGCAAAAGAGATCCTCGATTCCGATCACTACGATCTGGAGAAAGTGAAGAACCGCATTCTCGATTACCTTTCGGTGCGTCGCCTGAAGCCGAACATGAAGGGGCCGATCCTGTGCTTCGTCGGACCTCCGGGCGTTGGCAAGACGTCGCTGGGTAAGTCGATCGCACGGTCGCTGGGACGCAAGTTCGTGCGCCTGTCTCTGGGTGGCGTGCATGACGAGGCCGAGATTCGCGGACATCGCCGCACCTACATCGGTGCTCTGCCCGGCCAGATCATGCAGGGTATTCGTCGTGCCGAGACCAACGATCCGGTCTTCATGCTCGACGAAATCGACAAGGTAGGACGCGATTTCCGTGGCGATCCCGGCTCAGCCTTGCTCGAGGCCCTCGATCCGGAGCAGAATTTCAGCTTCCGCGATAACTACCTTGACGTGCCGTTCGATCTGTCGAAGGTGCTGTTTATCACGACCGCGAACCAACTCGATCCGGTTGCCGAGCCTCTGCGCGATCGCATGGAGATCATCGAACTGCAAGGCTATACCGAGGATGAGAAGGTACACATCGCGTTCCAGTACCTGATCCCGCGGCAGATCGAAGAGAACGGCATCGCCAAGGAGCAGATCGAGTTCCCCGAGGAAACCATCCGCTTCATGATTCGCCATTACACGCGTGAGGCGGGCGTTCGCAGCCTGGAACGCACGATTGGCACCATCTGCCGCAAGCAGGCGCGTCGCATTGCCGAAGGCAAGACCGACAAGATGGTGGTGACCACGGAACTGGTGCAGCAAACCGACATGCTGGGCGGAATCAAGATCCGTACTGAAGGCGAAATTGCGGAACGCACCAAGCGCACCGGCGTCGCCGTGGGTCTGGCCTGGACGCCGACGGGCGGCGACATCCTCTTCATCGAGGCCAACAAGATGAAGGGCAAGGGCGGATTCACCATGACCGGACAGCTCGGCCAGGTGATGCAGGAATCGATGCAGGCGGCGCTGACCTGGGTGCGCTCCAACGCCAAGGAGCTGGGAATCGACGAGGAATTCTTCGCCGATCACGATATCCACATTCATGTGCCGGCAGGCGCGATTCCCAAGGATGGTCCATCGGCTGGCGTCACCATGGCGACGGCCCTGGTCTCGTTGCTCACCGATCGGCCGGTTCGTCCGCTGACGGCGATGACTGGAGAGATCACGCTGAGCGGCAACGTTTTGCCAATCGGCGGCATCAAGGAGAAAACCCTGGCGGCGAAACGCGCCGGCGTCACGGACATCATTCTGCCCGAAGACAATCGGCAGAATGTGCAGGAAGACCTGACGCCGGAACAATTGCAGGGCCTCAACATGCACTACGTGAAGTCGATTCCGGAGTTGCTGGAAATCGCCCTGCCGACCAGCCGCGCCGAAGAGAAACACGACGCGGAAGTTCGCGAGCAGGTCTTGACAGCGGCGCAGGCAGCGTAAGGTCGAGATTTGCTGGCAACAAATCAATCTGAAAAGAGCCATCCTAGCGATGGCTCTTTTTATTGCAGCTTACCCGGTACCGCATCAAATTGCATCGCAACCATCGTGATGTCGTCGCCGGCGACGCCCCTGCCCAGTTGTCGACGGCGTTGGCCACTGAATCGCAAATCTGGTCTGCGGTGACTGCCTTTCGAAGAGGTCTAAAAGCCGCGCTTCTCCGAACTCCTCCTAGGTTGCGGCTAGCCTCCAACACACCATCGGTGTAGAGCAGGAAACGATCGCCATGTAAGAGCTGAAAGTCGCGGCTGGAATACGCTGCCGACGGAAATACGCCTAGCATCAGACCGTTTTCCGCAATCGTCTCTGTCTGATTGGTCGCCGGCGGAATATTCAACAGTGGAGGATGTCCCGCTGCGCTGTAACGGCCGGTCATCGAATCCAGATCGAAGTAAACATAGGCCGCGGTGACGAACTGTCCCTGCAGATTTCCATTCAGCATAGCGTTCAGACCGGCCATCACCTTCGCCGGATCATTTGCGTTGGCGCTCTGCGCCGCGATCGCGATCTTCACCATGGACGCCACCAGCGCCGCCCCAATCCCGTGTCCCGAGACGTCGGCGATCAAGATACCGACGCGCCGTTCATCCACCACCAGAAAGTCATAGAAATCTCCCGCCACCTCCGACATCGGCACATATTTCGAGGGCACTCTGCAGCCCGGAGAGCTGCGGCATCGGCTCCGGCAGGATCGAGGTCTGAATTCGTCGCGCGATGTCGAGTTCATTGCGGATCGCCAACAGCGCCTCTTCGGTGTGCAGGCTGCGTCGCGCCACGAGATATCCCAGTGAGCACAGAAACAGGGCGAAACCGATGAACTCGTAATCGGCGCCGCCCGTGGGAAGCAATCCTTTAACGTTGTTGTAGATGACGAACAATCCCCAAATCAGAAGGACGATCCGCAGTGTCTTCAGATCCGGCACTGTCCTGGCGGGCACCATGTACAAGTAAACGATCATCGCCACGGTGAAGCTGATCACCAGGACGTTATTGAGGACGAAAAGGGCGCGAACCACTCCGTCGTTGGCGAAGAACAACAGGAAAACCGCCGCCATCAGCACATTCACCGTCAGCAGTGACTTGGTCACCCAATTTTGCTTCTGCGAAACCAGCCCCCAGCCAAACAAAATCGCCGGAATGCCAATGGTGAAAGTGATCAGGGCAATTTGGAACTCGATGGCGCGGCCACTAAGAAAGTATCCCGCCGACTCGGTCATCAGCAGCGCGCGGTATCCGTACATGAGGGCGAGGAGGCCAAACCAGAGCCGCACGCGGTCCTGGGTTTTGCGGCGCAACCACTGCACCAGGATGGAGCCCATTCCGATCGCCATGGAAACGATCGCCACGACCAGCCGAGCAGCATCACCGAGCAGGATGCGGCGCAACACAGCGGCGATGTCAGGAGCAACCTGCATGATCAATTTCGGGTCGCTTACAAGATAGCGTGACAACTCGCGCACGCAACGGCACCGACGTCACTCGCTCGAGAGGAAACAGGCGAAAATAAAATTTCAGCAGCGCCGAGCGCTCGTTGTCCGGCACGGACAGTTGCCAGTCGTAGATCTGCCGCTCCGACATTTGCATCAGCGCCAACAGTTGCTGGTCATCGATTTTGCGTTTGGCCATCAGGTCGCCGTGCTTCTGCCGCATTCGCTTTCTGCCGCGAATGGCTCCTCGCAACCCCCGCAGGTATGCGCCCAAGTTTCCGCGCTTGATAGCAAACAGAACCACAGAATCTGGTACACGACAATGCGCGGCAGCAAACGGCGAAAAACTGGCTTGGGATAGTCCTTCATCAGCACGAAGAACTGGTTGCGGGTGATGTACTCGACCACGCGCGGATGCATCGGCTTGCCCCAACGTCGCGCTGCCGACGTGCCAAGCCACGGCATCGGGAACATACACGCCAGCGTAGCCGATGAGATGGGTCCGGAGCGCCAGATCGAGGTCGTCGAGATAAGCGAAGAAGTCGGCATCCAGCGCGCCGCATAGTAAGAACGCTTTGGAGCGGTAGAGAACGGCCGCGCCACAAGCAGACAGCAGCGGCATGCGCTGATCGAACTGTCCATGATCGGGATCGAGATGCCCAAGCCGATAAGAAGCTCCCGACATCAGCATTGCGTCGCCGGCGCCATCGAGACGCGTAGGATCGCTGGCGCGCAATAGTTTTCCGGTAGCGAAGCCGAGTGTCTCGTCCGCTTCCAGCGTCTTCAGTAGCTTTTCCAGGTAGTCCGGCGCAAGTTCGACATCGTTATTGAGCAGCAGGACATACGGCGAAGGCACCGCAGCCATGCCGCGATTGATGGAATTGGTCGTGCCTTCGTTGGTGGGAAGTTCGATGCGGATGGTGTTGCGCGGCAGAGGATCGGGAAGAATACTGTCGGGCCGCGCCTCGTTCTCGATGACGACGATCTTCCATTGGTCGGCGGGAAGCGTCTGGCGCTGAATGGACTCAATGCAGCGCGCGGTAAGATCGGGCCGATGCAGCGACGGAATGGCGATGGCAACGGTCTTCACGCGGGTCTAGGGGGATTGTACACAGCAGACGAACCGATGTGCCGTCGAGTGCGCCAGCGTTGGTAGGTTTAGGCATGGCTCAATACCAGCGAGTCCTTCACGCTGACCGTCGCCCAGCATCCATTAGAAGCGTCCATATCGCTAAACCACGCTACATGCTCTTGGACCAGCGTAACAACGATTTCAAACTCTCCTTCGCTGTCCGGGGCCAGAACCTCCATACGGCAGTGAATCGACATGCCCGGAGGCAAGCATGCCGGGAAGGGCTGTTCCGATTCCATCGCCGCTGGCCACTGCGGTGGAGTCATGGGCGCTCTTCCATCTGTAAGAGAGGCTAACGGGAAGCGGAAGCTCGGAACACAAAAAAGCGTCGGAGAGATTCCGAATCGTGCATTCCACCAGTGCAAGCTTGCCACGAACGAAACTAGCTCGGAATTTGTGCGTGAATCCGGACCTTGCATTGCCTCCGCACTTAGCCGTTCGCTTACCGCCCAGAGTCGCCTTGGCTCGATCCCGACGGCCCGAAACATCTGCAATTGATCGCTCTCACCGACGCGCAAAGGATTGGTGCGGAATCCGGTCCTAACGGCGTCCGCGAGAACGCGTGGTACGACAACTACTTCGCTTACCTCACGGAACGGAACCTCCAATCGGGCAACGAAGCTAAAATCGGAGCGCCGCAAAACTGCAACCGCTCCGGTGGCCAACGCGTCATCCGTTCCGCGCTGCACACTTTCGCCGACAACAATATAGTCATCGGTGACGGCCAATCCCCGTGTGAACGAGCGAAGCTTTGCCTCCCGCTTTCGGCGCCCCGTCGCATCAACTTGCACAACCGATTCACGCAGCGAATCACAGACCGTCCAAGCGCCGTCGAAATATCGCGGACTGTGAGGCGCACAGAGTCCCGTAACCACATTCCGCCCGGAGGCAATGTCGAACACGATTCCATCGCCTCGAGAAAGATGGTCTTTGTATCCACGGTAGTTCGCATATCTTCCGAACGCGCATGCATACAGGGTTTTGCCGACCAGACAGATGTCATTTACGTGCCAGGAATCGTCTTCGCCAGGCGCCCGCCAACGGCGGACGATCTCGCCGCCCAGCGTCACCCATAACAGGCTGTTGTTCCCGTGGATGAGATAACGAGATACTGTCCATCCCACGCCACATAGTGGGCGTCGGACAGCTCGTCGATCCGCAAATAGTGGGAGACTCCGCGGCCGTCATAGATCAGGATCTCGCCTCCGCCTGTATTCAGGGGAGTACGGAGCAACCGCGCCAGGCGATTCTCGAACAACGTAATG
>CAVOKT010000001.1:0-112745 GCA_963696575.1 uncultured Acidobacteriaceae bacterium | reverse complement strand
CGAGATGTTCTGTGGTCCGACGCCGGTATTTGCGGCAATGTTGAACGTCGCTGTGGCCTGCGTACTGCTGACAACGGAGACGTTCGATACCGTAATACCAGATCCGCTGCAGTTGACGGTGAGGGGAGCCGCGAAACCCGTTCCCGTAAGAGTCACTGGGACGGAGGAACCCTGAAATCCCGTTGATGGGCTGATGGAGGTCAGAGTTGGGCCCAAGTTGATGGCTCCGGGCTGGAACAGAGGCGCCAAATCGTATGCGCCGCACGCGCGCTCTAATGCATGGGCCGACACCAAAAATCTCTTCGGTTGTTACAAGGTCTGAAGAATGCGTGTAGAGCGGGTTGTTGCTGTATGCGTTACCTTTGGCCAGGGGCGAGATGATGATTTCAGGAAGGGTGTAGGCGGCTGTGTCGCCGCCTTCTGTTTCGTCGAACCAAATAATGATGACGCCATTGTTCTGGTAAGCCTGCGAGGCTTCGATCTGGGGAACGATAATCGACAGGAAGTTATCGCCCTGCGCGATCGCCGCCTGGTCGCCTGTGTAATGCGTTCCGTGATAAGTAAAACCGCCGGGAAGAGGGTCGTGAGCAGTGTTGTACAGATCTGGCGTGATCCAGTTGTACCGCGCCACGGTGCCGTTGGCCAGGTCCGTCTGGAGTTGCTGCAGCGGCGCGTAATTATGCGCAAGGGGGTTACTGGAGTTGTGTTGTTGCCGCCGTTGGTGTCGATGAAATAAACCATCGGATCGTGGTTCACGTCGTAGTTGTACTGATTGCTGCCGTTATAGGCGTTTGTCCCGCTGGCGAAGGTTCCCGACACGCTTGGGAGAGGCACCGTCCACTGGTTATTCGGTAACACGGTGTTGTTGGTCACGTTGATATCAGTGTCCTCCTCATAGGCTTTCCAGGTGATGCCTGCGGTCTGGAGGTAGTTGCTCAGGTTCTGAGAAGTGGTCTGCGCAGAGCCGCCGGAGCCAAACGGATCGTTATCGTTGAGAACCCCGAAGTTTGAACCCCCTTGTGACCAGATGTAATTCGGCGCCGACGGATGGATACCCGGCGCTACATTCTGGTAGTTTGTCGCGAAGGAAGTCTGCAAAGCGTTGGGGTTTCCCACGGTCATGAGGCTGTTGAGGAACGGCGCAGCCACGTTCCCCTTAATTTGCTGTGGATTTGAAAGCGGGTTGGGCTGGGTCAAATTGTGATTTTCCATCGAAATGACGAAAACTGTCTGGATCTGCTGAGCTTGGGCGGTTGTCGCAGTACTCCAGGCGACAAAACCGCTGAGCGCGACTATGACTGCGCGTTGAATCAGACTGAGATGCATAGGATTTTGCTCCTCCGCACGGTGAAAACCGCACGCGTAGCCCACGCCGGACGATCTTTCGTGGAACGCTGTTGTTGGCCGATTCCCGCACCATGGCCAGCCGGGTGCGCGCGGCGCTTAATTTTGCTGATTCTGCGGCGTCACAATTTCCCGCCTGCCGCTTACTATTTGGTACTGGTTGGTATTCGAAGGGAAACAGTTCGCGATGACCTTTGTCAAGCGCGCATTTTCGCGATCGGTTAAACCTGCTGAATTCGGACGCCGAACTATATCATGAGGCATCTGCCCGGTGCCCCAGGCTCGCGTCCTTCTTTGGGACGCTAACCTGGGTATACGTGCTCTGGCCTTATCACCTCGCTCTGTGTCCTGCGTCCTATCCCAACGGGGCTCTAGTCGTTAAAACTCGCTTCGTGAGGCAGAGGGAATTTGTGTCCCTGTCCCATCCCGCGCCCAGCGCGCCCGAGAATTTGTTCTTTGACATCGTTTTGCGTCGGTCGAATGCCTGTATGTAAAGTATGTCAAGGTTTAGGATCGAAACAGCCATTTTTGCCAGCTAAGTCCTACGGGCAGACTTGGATATGTGTAACTCCTTTAGAATGATAACTTGCAAGCAATTTCCTCCTAAACAATTGATTCTAAACAGTCGTGATTCCGCATTTTCCTCTGATTCTGGAGCAGTTTCAAATGTCGATGGGCGGCTGGAGTACGCCTTCGGGCGTACACAAAATCTGCACGTCGGCTAACGGCTTTAGCCGCTGAGGCAAGCCTTGAAATGGCTAATGAAAATCGTGCGATCGGACCTCCGCATCCGTGATGTCCACGGCTTCTGTCGCGTAGGCCTCCCGCAAGGGAGCCACCCGCTCCACCCGCACCGAGACCACCCCGTCCTGGTTCTGCAGGATCCCTTCCAGCAGCAGAAACTTCTCCGAAGTAATGACCACCCGATGCTGCTCCATAACGTCGGGCGTGAGAATCGCATTGCTGATTCCGGTTTCGTCTTCCAGGCTCAGGAAGACAAAGCCCTTCGCGGTACCGGGCCGCTGCCGGCAATCACGCATCCCGCCGTGCGCACATGGCGGCCTTGCGCGACCTGCGTTAATTCCTGCGCGGAAAGCACCGTGCACGGCGCAATTCAGCCCGCCGATATGCCAAAGGATGCGGGCCGACCGTCAGTCCGGTGCCGTGGAAGTCGGCGACCAGCCGCTCTTCCTGTGTCATCGGAAGCAGCGGCGAAGCAGTGTCGATCTCCGGAATGCCTTCCAGCAACGGCCCCGCAAAGCGCGCGGCCCGTTCCACCTGCCACAAGGCATCGCGGCGATGCAGGCGCTGCTTTTTGCGCGGAGGATCACTGGCCGCCACATCTTCCGCAGCCGCACAGCCAATCGAGTTCAGCGCTCCAATCGAGGCCAGCAACACCAGCTCGTTGCGGCGCAATTCGGGAACCCGATGGGCAAGATCGGCAATCGACTCGAAGGGCCGCTGATTGCGCGCCCGCACAATCGCCTGCGCCGTCTCTTCCCGCAGCCCCTTGGCATAACGAAAGCCCATGCGCAAAGTTGGGTGGAGCACGCCTTCAGGGTTTGCAGAAGACCTCTCGACTGGGCCGAGTTTTGAAAGGGCACGGCTTTAGCCGTGCCGCAAGGCCGCTCGTTTTTTTGGTGGCTTTAGCCGCTGAGGGACCTCGGTTTTCTCGCATTGCGAGAATCCCCCCAAGAATACTCTTTGACAACTTCTTCTTCCAGCGTACACAGCCACTCCGATCGCGTGATGTCCACCGGCTTCACCCGCAATCCATGCCGCTGCGCATCTTTCACAAGCGTGGCTGGCGAATAGAACCCCATCGGCTGATTGTTCAGCAGCGCAGCCGTAAAAGCCGCAAGGTAATGACACTTCAAGTAGGCGCTGGCATAGGCGATGAGGGCAAAGCTGGCCGCATGCGACTCGGGAAATCCATAGAGCGCAAACGAAGTGATGGAGAGAATGATCTCCTCCTGCGCTTCGCGCGAAATGCCATTGCGCTCCATGCCTTCGCGGAGATTTACCTCGATGTCGCGCATGCGCTTCTCGCTGCGCTTGAAGCCCATCGCGCGACGCAACTCTTCCGCCTGTCCACCGGTGAATCCGGCGGCGATCATGGCCATGCGCAAGAGCTGCTCCTGAAACAGCGGCACCCCAAGTGTGCGTTCCAGCACCGGCTCCAGCGAAGGATGCGGATACGCCACAGGCTGGCGCCCCTGCCGCCGCATGAGAAACGGATTGACCATCTTGCCCACGATCGGCCCCGGACGGATGATCGCCACCTGTACCACAATGTCGTAGAAGCGCATGGGATGCAGGCGCGGCAGGCACGACATCTGCGCCCGGCTCTCGATCTGGAACATGCCAACCGTATCCGCCTTCTGCAAGGCGCCATAAACGACGGATCATCCGCAGGCAACATAGCCAGATCGACATCTTCTTTATAGTGATCGTGAATGAGTGTGAGCGATCTTTCAGCGCGGCCATCATGCCCAGTCCCAGCAGATCGACCTTGATGATGCCCATGTCGGCGCAATCTTCCTTGTCCCACTGCACCACCACGCGACCGGGCATGGTGGCCGGCTCGAGCGGCACAACGGAATCCAGTTGCCCCTGGCAGATGACCATGCCTCCAGAGTGTTGTCCCAGATGTCGCGGCAGGTCCTGCACCGCGACGCAAAGCTCGAAGAACTTGCGAATGCGCGGATGCTGCAAATCAAATCCCGCATCGCGAAACTGCCGCTCCAGCGTGTCGCCGGGGTCCTTGTATTCCCACGAACTCACCAGTCCAGCCAGGCGGGCGAGCGTCTCCTCATCGAAGCCCAGCACCTTGCCCACCTCACGCGCAGCAGAACGGCCGCGGTAGGTGATCACATTGGCCGTCATGGCCGCACCCAGCTTGCCGTAGCGCTCATACACGTACTGAATTGCCCGCTCGCGCTGATCCCCGCTGGGAAGGTCGAGATCGATGTCGGGCCACTCGCCGCGCTCTTCCGAGAGGAAGCGCTCGAACAGCAACTCCATTCCAATGGGATCGACCGCCGTGATTCCCAGCGAATAGCAGACGGCGCTGTTGGCAGCAGAGCCGCGTCCCTGCACCAGGATGCCTTGCTCGCGGCAGAAGCGGACGATGTCCCAGACGATCAGGAAGTATCCTTCGAGTTCGAGCCGCTCGATGAGTGTAGTTCACGTTCGATCTGCCGTCGCGCCCGCTGCCACAGCTCGCTTTGCCCGGGACGCTGATAGCGCGTCGCGTGCTCCCTCCATCGTGCGCTCCCGCAAGAACGAACTCATGGTTTCGCCCGCAGCACGGGATAAGCTGGGAACTTGTAACCAAGATCGTTGAGCGTGAACTCCAGACGCGAAGAAAGTTCCAGCGTTTGGCTGTGGCTTCAGGAAGATCGGCAAACAGGCGCAGCATCTCCTGCGGTGTCTTGATATGCCGCTCGCTGTTGCGCGAGAGCAATCGTCCAGCGGTGTCGAGATGACGGTGATGGCGGATGCAGGTGAACACATCGAGGATCTCGCGGCTCTCGGGCTTGGCGTATTGCGCACCCTGGGTCGCGAGCAATGGCAGCTTCAAACTGCGCGCCAACTCGATCGCTGCCTGGTTCCGCGATTCCTGTGCCCGGTTGTAATGGCGTTGCAATTCCACGTACACGTTGTCACGGCCATAGATCGCTACGAGTTGCTCAAGCGTGCGTCGCGCTTCCTCCGTGCCGCCTTGCGCCAGAGCACAAGCCAGAGGCCCTTCCTCTCCCCCCGTCATGCAAATCAGTCCGGAAGAAAATTCGGCGAGATCGTCGGCAGAGGCAACGGCCTGAGAACTAATCAACAGATCTTCGCTCGCTTCCTGTTTTTTTAGCGCGGCAGGGACGCAGGATATTTCGGAGCACGCAACTTCATGCGCGTCACCAGTCGGCAAAGGTTCTGATATCCCTCGCGCGAAGTGCACAGCAGGGACACACGCGGAAGCACGGGATTGTCCGCAAGGGTTGTATGCGGCAGCAGGGAAGTGATCTCCGCCCCGATATGCGCCTTCCGGCCGAGCTTCTTCATGGCCAGATGAAAACGCGCAGCGCCATAAACGCCATCCCGGTCGAGCAATGCCATCGCCGGCATTTGATGGGAGTGGCACACCTCGGCCAACTCCTCGGGAACCGAAGCCCCTTCGAGGAAGCTGAATGCTGACCGGGCTGTGCAGTTCGATGTACATAGCGAAAAATCAGTCGTAACTCGCATCGGCAAACCACTGTCCCGTGCCTTCATCGCGATAAATCCGGTAAAGCGCAATGCTGTTGCCGTCGTCGTTGGCGAGCGCGATGTCCCATTCTTCGCGATTCCACGCTTGCGCATCTTCGGGACCGCTCTTTGCTGTTGCTTGTTCCGCCCACCAGTCTCCGGAAGACCGCCATGGCCCTGCCGACCACAAGATTTTTCCCTGCAACTCGTCTCGATCCGTATGTCGATCCAACGCTGCCAGCTTGCAGGGACGCCCATCCGCCAGTTGCACGCGGACTTGACGCTGCCGGGCGAAAGACGCGCAAGGCAAGCGGCGGAATTTCGACAGTATCTGACAATGTCAGACTACGATCGCCATTACTCGGTTCCTGTTGAGAGACAAAACGCTCCATGCGAAAAGCGCCAGGACGGTGTGTATCCAGCAACTTTGCAATCCCCGCGCGGCGTTCGCCCACCACGCCCGTGATGCGGGCGAGCGTGATCTCCAGCTTTTCGGCCTCGGGAGTGATGGGCAAAAACAAGCCGCGTTGCGCCGAACGGGGACGGGCCGGTTCAGCCGTGATCCATAGTTTGCAGACGGGCGCTCCGGGAGGATGCGCCGCTAGATCCAACTGCAGCAGCTTCAGAAACACCTTGGGATCGCGCATGGCAACCGGCAAGCGCAGAGTGCGCATATAGAGATTGCCATGGTCCGGATCAGGGAAGATCAAACCGTTCCCCGCTGTGGCCAGTTCCTGCACCGTTGTAGTTTGCTCGTCAGCGACACGCCGCTCCAGTTGCAGGCGCAACCTCAATTCCTGTACCGCGAGGGCCCGCGCTTCCAGTCGTGCACACAACTGCTCCAGCAAGCGGTTCAGTACAAACGACAGCGACTCGATGGTTTCGACCGCCGACTCCAATTCCATCGCCTCTTCAAAATGGACTGGAGGCTCGCACAGCGCCAGTGTCCGCATTCCTTCTCCACGGGAGAGCCGTTGCAACCGTGCTCCTGCTTCACCCAACCTCGATGCCAGGGCGTGTTCGGGCAGAAGGGCCAGCCTGCGGAAATCGCGCACTCCCCACCGCTCCAGCGTGTCGAGCATCTGCTCCCGCAACTTTGCGCGTTCGCGTGCGGCGGCCGAAGTTTCAACTTCCCCGCGGCATGCGATGTCAAACGAATCGAGCAGAACAGGAAGCGGCAGAACTCCCAGCCGCTTGGCTTCCTCTCCTGCGGGAATCACCGTGGTTCCGCTGAATCCGCAGGCGGCATGCATCGCAGCCTCCGGATTCGCGGCCATGCCGATGTTGCACTCCAGTCCTACGGCACTCACGCGCGAGGCCAGCTCCCGGGCCATCGTCGCAGCCGATCCGTAAAGCCGCTCCAGTCCATCGAGGTCAAGCAGCAAACGGTCGGGATGTGTGTCCTCCACTCGCGGGGTAAAAGCATGCGCGACATCCAGCAACGCAGCGTGCGACGATTCCTCCTGCGCCGGCGACCGTTGCCGCAAAACCGCCGCAGTGAGCTTCGGTTGCCTCTTTGCGTGCCGCGACGAAAGTTCGATCTGCGAAACTTTTCTCTTAGGACCAGCCTGCGCAGAAACCACATCTTCTCTCGGGCACAGCGAAAATCGCAGCCTGCAGCTTGGTCATTCCTACTTCCATTCCGAGCAGGCGAGCTTTTTCGTTCAGCGCGGCCACGCGCACCAGCGGAGGCTTGCCCTCGAGCACGGCCACGGCACGGTCGCGCAGTAGAGGCTCACTCGCGTACGATGGCTGCCACCGGAAAATCGGGAACATAGATACAGGCAAACATGCAGACCTCGGCAAGACCAGGCATTACCACGCAGCGCGCAGCTCGAAATCGGCTCCTACCGAGTGCATGGGCTTGCGTTGCGCCCACGAGCGCACCACCTCGGCACGCAACTGCATGCCACGCAACAGCGCCGCATGACTCACCACATTCGCCGATGGAATGAATGGAATTGCATCTGTTTCTCGTCCTAAAACTTTCCATCCTTGAGATTCTCCCCGAGACTCTGGTTGAGCGGACGCCGAATCGCGCGCACACACCGCCGTCCGCTGCAATCGCACCACCAGCGATGCGCAGGTTTTCGCGCATGCCTCCTGCTCCACCACGAGTAATACCGTTGCGGTTGGTTCCACGGCGCGGCGAAAACGAAACCACGAGGTGAGCGGAACCCGGCGCACGTTTTCCGTGGGAATGTCCCCGAGATCGAGCACGACCATGCCAAAGCCGCCGCCTTGCAACAGCAGGTCAGTCACCTTCAGCACTTGTTCCAGTCGTCCAAGGGCGGCTCGCCGCTGATTTTTGCGCAGGGAAGAGCTGTTCAGTTCGCCGCAACGCACCCACAGCAACCGGTCGAGATCCACGCCTGCCGTCGCGGCCGATGCCGGATCGAAATTGTCGCTGGCATCCACCAGCGCGCAGGCTTCTTCACGGCGCGTGGCTCCGGCCAGTGCTGCCAGCATCACTCCGGTGCGTCCCGACGAAGCCGGCCCGGTAATTTCGCTCAACGCTCCGCGCGGCAGTCCTCCCGTAAGCGCGTCGAGCGGAGCCACCCCGGTTGACACCGTCAGCGGCGCAGCTTTTTCGCGCAGTAATAAGGTGGACGACAGATGTTCGCCGAGCGCAGACTCGACACGGGCACGAACTGTGGCGGTTGACGGCATGGAAGACCTCAGGTGCGGACTGGCGATCGGCGAGTGGCGGAGACTTGTTACTTTCGCTTTTTATTCGCCTACGCAGATAGGATTCTGCGCCCTGGCAGGAGGCTTGTCAACCCCTCGCAAAGCCGCTTCTGGAGCGGCTTCGGACAGCATTATTTAGTTTGTTATAATCAGAAAGTTGTTCCCCGGCGTGGCGCTATCGTCTAGGGGTTAGGACGGAAGATTCTCAATCTTCAAACCCGGGTTCGATTCCCGGTAGCGCTACCAGCTAACATCCGCTATCTTCCCTTGATTTCTTGCACTTCCAGACCCCCAATTTCCTCGTATCGCTCCGCTTCCAAGCAGCGCTCCCGGTCGCTTTTCAGTACTCGCGGACTCATGGCGAGGAGTAGGTCTGCTCGATTCAGTTCCATCAGCCCACAGGCGCTGGCTCAGCTCGACTGGCACTTGCATTACCAACTCGGCATCCCGCAGCATCTGCGGGATCACCAGTTTTTTGCGACTACGGCCCTCAATGCCCGAATGTCCAGCGTCACGGGACTTATTTAGGAGCGTGATTTTGTCGATAAAGTATCCGGGCGGAAGGGGCGTGACAGGTCGCAAGAGTGGCTACCCTTCATTTCCGGTACGCCGCGCTCGTTATCGTCGAATTGCAATTGAGTCACCGATGAGACCCATGACGGTCGGAAGAGGAGCCTCTCCATACACAACAAACGGGGCGCGACAGCCGTTGTTTTGACCCCATTTCAGAACGAATAGGGAAGACCAACATGTTCTGTTTGTATAGAAATTCTGATAAAGCCGTTGCCGTAAAGCTGAGAGCGGTCAATCATGAAATGTGCGCCCACTTTGGTGTAAAGCCCGCCGGAATGGGCTATTACTGCTTTTGGGACGAAGTGATCGCGTCAAGGTTAGCCAAGGGTGAGGAGTTCACTAAGATCCGTGCCTATTTCGTTGAACGGCGTGACCACTGCGCTTCCTCTATCGACCCAAAGGCACGGGAGTGCCAGCGCAATTACGGCAGATTGATTGAGATCACAGAGTGGTTGGCGCAAAACTTCACGCCGGACGGAGTGAAGAGTGCTGAGGCGACTGGCGAACTTTGTACAAAGTGAATTGTGAGAACCGGGCACAAGCGGGACTGGAAGCTAGTCGGGTTGCCATGTCGAGTGCAAGCGACCGTGGAGTCAAGACGGTTTGTTGCGGACTGCGGCCAACCGGGAGCATCTTGTTAGCCGCTATCGCGTGGACAGAGTCATACGTGAGATGCTTCGCAGTTTGTCAGCGAAGTCGTCCGGGCGTAGAGGTTCGCTGAAGTAGTAGCCTTGAATCTCGTCACACGAATGCGCACGCAAGAAAGACACCTGCTCTTCGTTCTCAACACATTCCGCCACGACCTTAAGGCCCAGATTCTTCGCCATGCTGAGAATCGAGCTGATGATTGCAGCATCATCCATGTCCACGCTGACATCCCGCACAAAGGAACCATCGATTTTCAACTTGTAGACGGGAAATTGTTTCAGGTAGCTAAGGCTAGAGTATCCGGTGCCGAAATCGTCGATGGATAGCCTCACCCCCATCTCCTTGAGTTGCCGCAACATGGAAAGCACAACATTCGCGTTGGAAAGTATCAGGCTTTCCGTAAGCTCCAGTTCGAGGTATTGAGGAGAGAGACCGGTCTCGCTCAGCACCGTTTCAATCAGTCGCAGGAAGCCCTTCTGGCGGAACTGAACTGCCGACACATTTACGGCGACGGGTAGCGCGGGGAGCCCTTCATTTTGCCATTGCCGGGCTTGAACGCATGCGGTCTTGAGCACCCATTCGCCGATCGGCATGATTAGGCCGCTACTCTCCGCGACCGGGATGAACTTGCTGGGCGACACCAGCCCCAGGTCCGGATGCTTCCAGCGGAGTAGAGCCTCGCATCCTATGATCTCGCCGGTCGCCAGGTCCTCCTGGGGTTGGTATACCAGGTAGAGTTCATTCCTCTCCACTGCCAGCCGCAGGCTGCTCTCCAGCGTCATCCGCTCCATTGCCTGAACATTCATCTCCTGCGTGAATACCTGGATGGTGTTCCGCCCATGTTCCTTGGCGCTATACATGGCCAAGTCTGCATGCTTGAACAGTGCTTCAATGTCTTCTCCGTTGTCCGGGAAAATACTGATGCCCAAGCTGCAAGTAACGTTGAGAGAATGGCCCTGAATGACAAACTCGGTAGCCATGGATTTCACAATGCGATCGGCGACTTCAAGAGCGTCGGCTGTGTCGTGTATGGCAGTCATCAAGACAAGAAACTCGTCGCCTCCCAATCGGGCTACCGTATCGGGTGCGCGCGTCCATTTCTTAAGGCGCTCGGCAACTTCTTTCAGTAACAGGTCGCCAACCGAGTGTCCTAGCGAATCATTAATGGTCTTGAAGTGGTCGAGATCAAGAAATAACAGAGCGACCTTCTCGTGATGACGGCGAGCGCTGGCGAGAGCTACCAGTATTCGATCGCGAAGGAGTGCGCGATTAGGTAATTCCGTGAGTGCATCGTAGTACGCCAGGAATTGCACTCGTTGCTCAGCCGCTTTCCGCTCTGTGATGTCCTCAACCGTGCCCTCGTGAAGCACCACTCTGCCGTCGGCATTGCTCACGCCGCGCACGTTCGCCAAAAGCCACTTCTTACTGCCGTCCCGGCTGTAGACCTGCAACTCGGCACTGTGAAGCGTGCGATCCTGTTCGAGGGCTCGCGACAACTCCGTCGATGCGTTGGGATCGACGAACAGCTGACGTCCCACATTCGAGATTTCGGCCAGCAGCTGCTCGGGAGAATCGTAGCCATGGATCCGCGCCATCGCACGATTAATGCTGACGGGACGTCCCTCGGGAGTGGTCTGGAAAATTCCAATGACAGCATCTTCAAAAATAGAACGGTACTTCTCTTCAGCGCGTCGCAACCTGTCTTCGGCAACCTTTCGCGAAGTGATGTCCTGTTTGATAGCGACATAATGGCTGATCGGGCCATTGCCGTTGCGGACTGGCGTGATGGTCATGTCCTCGGTGTAAAGGCTCCCATCTTTTCGCCGGTTGATGATCTCTCCTTGCCAGGTCTGCCCTGAGGTAATTGTCCCCCACATTTTCGCGTAGAATGCGCTGTTCTCTTTCCCCGATTTCAAGAGCCGAGGGTTCTTCCCCAGAGCTTCTTCCGAGCCGTACCCGGTCAGTTGTGAGAACGCATGGTTGGTCCAAAGAATTGTGCCTTGGTTGTCGGTAATCACTATGGAGTTTGCAGCGGCTTGCAATGCCGCAGCCTGCAATAGGAGACGTTGGTTCGCAGCCTTTTCGTCATCGATGTTGGTGGAAATCCCGAGCATCCGCAGCGGAAACCCTGTCTTGTCGTGAAAAACGCGGCCCGATACTGACACCCAGTGCCCACTGCCGTCTGGCCAAACCTGGCGATACTCGATGGTGTGGGTCTTGTCGTCCTGAAGAGCTGCGGCAATCGTCTCCTGCATCACCTTTTGGTAATCGGGATGTACGGAGTTCAGGAATGCTTCATAGCTCGCCGGGGCGTCCTCTGGCCGCCCCATTTGCAGGTTGGCAGTGGCAGACCACTCCATTTCGTGAGTCACGAGATTCCAGTCCCACCATCCTAGTTTGGCCGTGTCGAAAGCTAAACGCATCCTTTCTTCATTGCGCTCCAGTTGCGTTTCCATTTCTTCCTCGCGCGCCTGAAACTCTCGCAGTTTGCGTTCGTTCTCTTTCTGGTCCGTGATGTCTTCGAGGAAGGCGGTGACGCCAGTGATTTCGTTTCCCTGGGCGTAAATGGGCGCTGCCCAGAGTTTCATCGTAAGCCGCTGCCCATCCTTGTGCAGGCGCCATACTTCTTTGCCTCGGATGGTGGCGCCCTGAAGGAGATGAAGCAAGTCCGCTTCGTATTCGGCGCGCCTTTCTGGCAGAATCAATGGGTTGACCCGGCCCGACACTTCACTTTCCGTCCAGCCAAACATCTGCTCGGCAGCCGGGTTCCAGTTCTTGATTCTGTCTTCTCGGTCAACCTCAACGATGGCGAGGGGAGCAAAGTGGACCAGTGCTTCCAAGGAATGCTGCGAATTGTCGATGACCTCAGTTTCCCAGGCAGATATACCCCGATATGACATGTCGGTAGCACCTGTCGCGCGGCCACGAATGCAGTAAATGTCCTCAGAGAGTCAATGTGTCCAAACAAATCTTCAAAAGTGACGAATGCCTACTAGTAGCCGCACTGTTCCTTTCAACACATCCCCATCGGCAAATTGCCGCAGTCGCGTGAGTATGGAGTTGGGAGGGCCAACCTTACGGCTGTCGACGATCAAGGGCCCGGCTTCGGCAGCCCAAGCGCCACTAATGATCTGAGCTATTCAAACCCGTTTCAAGGCTGGCTTAGAGGAAGGGTGGCGCAGTGCGTGGGGACTATTGTTCAGCTGTCGGCCAGTGGATTGCTACAGCCGGCGTCTAGGACGCACCAGGCTACCCTCGCGGAGATGGTGCGCGAGCAGGCAAGCTGCTACTACATAAGCCGCTACACAGCGACTGTGGTGATCGACGGAAGCTGATTCACTACCAGCCAATACAGGCCGAGGTCCTTCACAATCTTGCGAAACTGTTCAAAGTTCACCGGCTTCTGGATATAGCTGTTGACGCCAGTCAGATAGCTTTTGAGCATATCTTCATCCTGCTTCGAAGACGTTAGAACCACGATAGGGATCATTTTGGTTGCAGGGTTGATTTTCGCCTGACGCAGCACTTCGTGACCATCGACTCTGGGAAGCTTCAAATCCAATAGAATGAGCTTGGGCATTACCCCTTCGCCACGATTGACCGCAGCCTCGCAGTTTGCAAGAAACTCCAGCGCCTCTTTCCCGTCGCGAGCAACGTGGATCGTATTGGCCAAATGGTCCTCGTGCAGCGCATGTAAGGTCAATTCGATATCGTATTCGTTGTCTTCCACCAGTAGAATTTCTACAACAGCCTTCTTCATACAGCCTCCAATGCCGCTACTTGCTGCTCCTCAATCACCTCGGTGCCCCCTAACGTGAAATAGAAGGTTGCTCCTTTGTCCAATTCAGCCTCAGCCCAAATTCTTCCGCCATGTTTCTGCAGGATGCGGTTCACCGTAGCCAAACCGATGCCCGTCCCTTCAAAATCCTTTTCCAGATGCAGGCGCTGGAAGACGCCGAAGAGTTTGTCGGCATACTTCATATCGAAGCCTGCCCCGTTATCGCGCACAAAGAGCACCAGCTTGCCATCCGAGACTCTGTGGCCCACTTCGATGGTGGCTGTGCTGCGCGGACGAGTGAACTTGACCGCGTTCGACAGCAGGTTTATGAACACGATCTTCAGCAGCGCAGGATCACAGTTCGCCGGGGGCAAGTTGCCAAGCTTCCATTCGATCTGGCGATTTGATGTCTCTGGCGCAAGATCATCAATCACTTCCTGCACCAATGTCTTCAGCGGAATGGTTCGCCGGTTGATGGGCTGTCTTCCCAGCCGACTGAGGTTCAGCAGATCCTCGAGCAGCTTTTCCATTCGCGAAGTTCCATTGAGAATGCAATCCAGCCAGTGCCGGCTGTCGACACTCAAGGTGGACCCACCGTCATGCAACAGGAGATCAGAAAAGCCGTGAATATGGCGCAACGGGGCCCGCAGATCATGCGCTACCGCGTAGGCGAAAGCTTCTAACTCCTTGTTCACGGCGACCAGGTCGGTGGTGCGCTCTTGCACCCGCTGTTCGAGTTTCTCATTGCTCAGGTGCAGTTCTTCCTGTGCCCGCTTGAGATCGTCGATGTCGGTGCACGTTCCGAACCACTTGACGATTTTGCCGCTGCTGTCGCATAGAGGAACTCCCTTGGTGAGGAACCAGCGATAGCTGCCGTCGACGGCCCGCAGGCGGCACTCGACACGGTAGGTATTGCCGGTCGCGACCGCGCGGTCCCAAGCATCCCACGCTGGCTGTTTGTCGTCGGGGTGAAACGGAGTGTTCCAGCCCCTGCCGTGGCTTTCCTCCAGCGTCATCCCGGTGTAGTCCACCCAGCGTTGGTTGAAGTAGACGTTCAAGCCATCGGGAGTGCACATCCATACCAACTGCGGCGCCAACTCGGCCAGGGTTCGAAACGCCTCTTCGCTCTCCAGTAGTGCGCGCTCCGCTCGCTTACGGTCCGTGACGTCGAGGCCCATCTCCAGGATCAGCGTTGTCCCGTCCGAATCCGTGAACGGAAAGTCGTGGATCTCGTAGTCGCACCCGTCGGGACCGGTCCACTGCCACTCCAAAGGCTTCCTGGTCTGCAGAACCTTATAGGTCTCGCAGACTTCGCAAGGTTCGTCGCGGGAAAACAGGAACTCAAAACAGCGTCGCCCACCGGACTCGCCGAAACGCCGACGGAATTCGCGATTGGCAAACGCTACGTGATAGTCGGGAGTCAGCAATATGACATAAGGCGGCAAGACATCCAGGATGGTGTTGAACTTCTCTCGTTCTGCCGCGACAGTTGCCTGCGCCCGCTTTTTTTCGGTAATATCGCGCGCGGCTGCGAAGACCCCTTCCACTTCTCCCGCTTCATTCTTGAAAATGGTAGCGTTGTACAACACGTCCGTGAGTTTCCCCGAGACATGCCGGATGGCCAACGGATAGTCCTGCACCGACCCCTGTTCAAACACTTTTTCGTATCCCTGGCGGGCCTTTTCGGGTTCGGTGAAATGGTCGCAGAAGTCACTTCCTATCAGCCGGTCGCGAGCAACTCCTGTGACGTTCTCCGTAGCTTCGTTGACATCCGTGATCTTGCCCTCGCGGCTGATGGTAACTAACGGGTCCAAACTAGCTTCGATCAGGCTGCGGGTATAGAGTGACGCTTTGCGCAGCTGCCTTTCCGCCTGATAGCGTGCGGTGATGTCGCGATTGATTTCCATGACCGCTGTCGGTTCGCCATGCTCATCGCGTAATACCGACCAGCGGCCAGCAGTAATGATTACTTTCCCATCCTGCGCCGTGTGCTGGAGTTCGCCCTCCCATCTGCCAGTCTCCAAGAACTTGGCCTGGATCTTCTCGAGCGAGTCAGGGAACCCGGTCTGCAATAGTTCATGGGCGACCTTGCCCAGGGCTTTCTGCTCCTCCCACCCATAGAGCTCCGTTGCCCCGCGGTTCCAGAACCGTATTCGGCCGTCCATGTCGATTACCAGGATTGCATCGTGCGCCAGGTCGAGTAAGGCAGCTTGCTCCCGCAGTTTTTGTTCAGCTCGCGAGCGGGTAGTGATATCCCAGAAAATACCAAGCACCCCAACTGTGTTGCCGTCCGCATCGCGAAACGGTGCCTTCACCGTTTGCACGGTCATCGTGTTCCCGCCGCTTGCGTACTCCTCCACAATTTCTTCCACGATCCCCGACTGCATCACTCTCTGGTCATCGGCGCGATACTTATCCGCCAGCGCAGCTGGAAAGAAATCGTAGTCAGTCTTGCCGGCGAATTCCTCGCGAGAGATGCCCAGCAGTTCGGCATAATTTTGATTGCAGGAGATATACCGTAAGTGGCTGTCCTTGGCGAAAACCATTTGCGGAAGGCTCTCGAGCAATGTGCGATAGAGGATTTCGTTCTGTCTTGCCGCTTCTTCGACCCGCTTCTGGTCACTAAGGTCGGTGGCTACCAGGCAAATGCCTTGCCCCGAATCTTCCAGAGGGATCGGGCTCAGGGATAACAGCACCGGCAGCATATTCCCGCTATTCCGCAGCAAATGGCCTTCTGTCCGCACGTTATTTCGTATCGCTTGCCGAACCAACCTCGGAAAGTCCTGTCGTTCCTCCTCGCGCAACATGGAGATCAGGCTGGAACCCAGAAGCCGTTCGGCCGGAACTCTCACCATTTCGGCGAATCGCTGATTGCAGAACAGTATGGTTCCTTCTGTCGTCAGTGTGACTGCGCCCTCGTTCATGTGTTCCGCCAGAACGCGGTAGTGTTCTTCGGAGGTCGGCAAAGTAAGGACCCGGCTGCCTTGTGCCCCATCGACCACAATCGCGTCCGCCTCGCCGCCATTTAGAACTCCATTCTTGGGCACAAGCTTAGGTTGCTGAGTCGACATTACAAGCCTCCATTGTGCGTACCGTAGCTCGTTCTAAACCACGGGATGCGAAGTTGAATACAGCCTGCGAGGGAGACGAGCTTAAGATTGGTAACTCTTCGGGTAGGAGCGACGCGTAGTGTCTCGACACGATAAAGTCGGCACGGGAGTCCGCAGAAGCACGTAGCGGTCGTCCTGCCGAATAGGCGAAGTACCGGTCATTCCCGCTCCAAACAACCCGTGGATGAACGATCCAGTCGATCCTGGGATCGCTCTTGCCTGACTCCACAGCTGACCTGGTACCTCTTGAAGCAACTACCACGTACTACAAGTTAGCTTCACCGTAACACGCGCGAATGTGAGCGGGTCGTGATGATGATCACAGCGGGCAGTGAGTACGATTCCAAAATGGCCCAGTCCCTTAGCCTTCCCGATCGGACGTGCAAGTCGATGCGGTAATCGTTGGCTGCCGAACGCGACTTTCCTGTCAATTTCGCTAGATTGGGGCACGCCCCTCCAGTTCAGCAACCGCAATAGCTTACTCAATAAATTCACCCATCCAGCCGATAGGAAGTGAAGCAAGGCCACTGCTTCCGACCTGTGAGTGCTGGCAATTCACGATATGCACGCGGGTCGTGCAGTTGGATGGTTCGCGAGTTGCTCTATGACTAGCGTGAGCTCAGCTCTCCATTGTGGGCCACACCAGCTTCGTGCTCGGAGCGCGCGATGCAAGCCCCCAGCAACTCGGCCGGTCCAGCGGCAAGTGCTCGTCGGAACGTGTGCGAAAGGCTGATCCAGGGAGGAGCAAGCATGTCGTGGCCAGTCCGGATCCTGCATCTCGAAGACAACCATATCGATCGCGTGCTGGTCGCTGCTCTGTTGAAGCAAGCTGGGCTCGAGTGCGAAATCACTGGAGCAGAGACCAGGGCGGAGTTCACCCAGGCCCTGTATGAGAATCCTTGCCATCTGATTCTGGCCGACTTGGCACTGCCCGCATTCGATGGCTTCTCTGCGCTCAGCCTTGCCCGACGACTGGCTCCGCAGACTCCTTTCATTTTTGTCAGCGGGGTAATCGGGGAAGAACTTGCTGTGGATTCGCTGAAAAATGGGGCAACGGATTATGTATTGAAGAATCACTTGGAGAGGCTTGCGCCGGCGGTGAAACGGGCGTTAAAAGAAGCCGGTGAGAGCCACCGCCTACGCGAATCCCAGGAAGCTCTGTACAAGAGCGAGGAACGGTTCCGACTGCTCGTGCAAAGCATTCGAGACTACGCCATCTATATTGTCGATCCCGGGGGCATGGTGGTCAGTTGGAATGCGGGTGCCGAGCACATCTTCGGATATTGCGAGCGGGAGGCTATCGGCCTCGCGGTGCGGACGCTGTTTCGCGAGGAAGATGTTGGCGACAACAGCTACGAGCGCCTGGTTCACGCGACCGAAGAGAAGGGCCGGACCGACCAGGAACTTTGGCAAGTGCGAAAAGGTGGTAGCCCCTTCTGGGCCAACCTGACGTTGACCCCGCTCCCTGGAATCCATGGGTTTGCGGTTATCACTCAGGACATCACCGAGCGCCAGCGGGTAGCGCAGGAGTTGGAGCGCAGCCGGCAGGAACGGACCCGCATGCAGGACCGGTTCCTGTCGCACATCTCGCACGAGTTGCGGACCCCGCTTACCACGATTGTTGACTTTACTTCTCTGCTCGCCGAGGGCGCCGCGGGTCAAGTTTCATCAGAACAAAAACAATTCCTCGAGATCGTGCTGCGGGCTGCAAACCAGCTCGCCATCATGGTCAACCGGCTTCTTGACCTCACCCGTACCGACTGGCACCAGTTGCCTATCGTGCAAGAGTGCGTGCGGGTTGAGAACCTGATCGCGGAGGTTTGCGAAGCTTTTGCTGCTACCGCCGCTGCCAAGCATATCGACCTGCGCAACCTCACTCCACCCTTGTTGCCCCAGGTATTCGCTGACCCATCTCGCATCACCGAGGTGGTGACCAATCTGGTCGACAATGCCATCAAGTACAGCCCCGTTGGGACCCAGGTGGAGATCGCGGCCGAGCGCTGTGAACAGGATCCGGAGTTCGTCCGCATCAGCGTCAGTGACGACGGCCCGGGTATCGACCCTCAACATCGGTCGCGCATCTTTGAGCAGTTCTTCCGTGTGTCAGAGTCTCCCGACAGCCATCCCGGTGGCTTGGGACTGGGCCTCTATATTAGCCGTGAAATTGTGAAAGCCCACGGGGGCGAGTTGTCGCTGTCGGCTAGAGAGGGCGGGGGATCCACCTTTCACTTCACCGTCCCGGTCTTCCTGCTGGAGAGGCTTCTTACGCCCATCGCGTCTCCCAGGAACCTTGCGGCGCAAACTGTCGCAGTAATTACGGTCAAGACTCCCGAAATGCCCAACTGCAGCTCCGACCAGGGCCGATACATGCGATCGGTACGGTCAGTTGTGCGGCGCTGTACCCACGAGAGTTCAGACCTGATCTTACCCGTCATGGTGGTCGATGGGCGTCCGGGTCTTCATATTGTCGCGTTCACCACGAAGGATGGGGGGCCATCGATCGCAACCCGCGCCCAGCAAGAATTGGACGCTTCGCTGGAGTTGCAACCGCTGGAAGGACAATTTGAGGTCTCCTGTCAGGTTCTGGACATGTCAGACATCGACTTGGAAAATATCCCGCAAGCCGTACAGAATCTCGCCAATCAGGTTGCGGTGGCAATTGGACTGCCCTCGGAAACAGGAGAACAACGTGAGCGACCACAAGAGCAAAGTGTTGGTGATTGAAGATAATCGGGAACACTTAATGGCACTCGCCATTAAACTGAAGGCCCACGGTTATGACGTTGTATCCGCGGGTGACGGTGTAACCGCAATCAGCACCGTCAAGAAAGAACAGCCGGACGCAATCCTGCTCGACCTTGGGCTGCCCGGAGGGGATGGATTCGTGGTTCTCGAGCGGCTGCGATCCATGGGTCCTACAGTTGCAACCCCGGTGATCGTGGTAACCGCCCGCCCGCCGGAGACCAACAAACGCGAAGCCATGAAACACGGTATTGCAGCTTTTTTGCAAAAACCGGTGCGGACAGAAGAACTGTTGGCGGCGCTGCGTCAAGCGCTGCAATGACCTTCGCAATGGAGAGAGCCGGCGGTCCAGCTCTTTTGGAGGGGACCGCAAGATCTTGATGACAGCCGGGAATCCTTGCGTTTTATCCCGTCAGCTAAGTGGTTCCAACTGAGCGAGGTGCGAGCAAGAAACCTAGTCCCCCTTCGATTTGTCGTTTTTCGATAGCTCTAGTTCAGACAATAGAAAAGCACCTTCGATAACTCCTTCGGCGCGCAGCCCTTCTTCAGGAAAGTGATGAGCATCACAGCGCTCGCCGCGTGGCCGAACTATCTTCATTTCTATGGTCGGCACATCCAGTGAGCGCCGCTCGGGAGGGGCATGAAGTTACTGTCAGCCAGCGTGGTGTTAGCAGGCATCTTGGGTGCTGGTTCCGCTTTCTTGGCAGGCGGAGCAGGAATGTCGACATCGTCCGGCGCTGGTCCCGCTTGGTCGGTGAGCGCATCTGCGAACATCGTCATCGACTATCCACTCGACGGCTCCGTGTTTCCTCCGGAGATCACGCCGCCCACTTTTCTTTTTCGCGATTCCAATGAGACCGCGAAATGGTGGGTGATTGAAGTTTCTTTTGCTGGCCACCCCAATGTAATCCGCGTGGACGCCCCCGGCGAGCACATGCAGGTGGGTGAGATCGATACTCAAGCGACGACCGAGGAAGACGTCTTCCAGTTGACTCCGCAGCAGGCCGCCACCCGCACTTGGAAGCCTGATGCCGCGACCTGGGCGAAAATCAAGCAACAGTCCGTGAAATCGCCGGCTACGATCATGATTACCGGGTTTTCGGACGCCAATTCGAAACTGCCGGTATCGGTTGGTCGCGTAACCATCTCCACGTCGGTCGATCCCGTCGGTGCACCCATTTTCTACCGCGATGTTCCGCTGATGAAGTCGCCACGCGCGGCGAAAGGCTCGATACAGCCGCTGCCGCCCTTCGCCATTCCTCTCATCAAATGGAAGCTGCGCAACATAGGGGAGCCCCAAAGCCGAGTCGTGATGGAGAACCTTCCCACCTGCGCCAATTGCCATTCGTTTTCCAGTGACGGCAAGACGCTCGGGCTGGATCTCGATGGACCGAAGAACGACAAAGGGTTGTACGCCCTGGTTCCAGTATCCAAAACCACCACCATCCGCAATCAGGATGTCATCCGCTGGAGTTCCTTCCTGGAGAATCCTGAGACCAAGACTTCCGATCCTGCGGTGAAGCGCTTCGGGTTTATGTCGCAGATCTCGCCTGACGGCCGCTTCGTGGTGACGTCGATCGGGCCTCCTGGACTCGGCAACACCCACAAAGACGAACTGCCCGAGTTCGCGCCAGGGATCGCCGACCGGCTGTACAGCATGAACTTCAAGGGCCCGCCCTTTAACCAAGTTTTTTTTCCGACACGTGGCATCCTCGTCTGGTACGACAAGAACGACGGAAAGCTACGTCCTTTGCCTGGCGCAGACGACCCACACTTCGTGCAGACCAGTGCATTCTGGTCGCCGGATGGAAAGTACCTGATCTTTAGCCGCGCCGAGGCGCGCGATCCCTATCCGCCCGGAGTTCAGAAGGCCGAGTACGCCAACGACCCGAACGAAACGCAGATCCAATACGACTTGTACCGAATTCCGTTTAACGATGGCAAAGGCGGCAAGGCCGAGCCCGTTGCTGGCGCATCGGCAAACGGCATGAGCAACAACTTTCCCAAAGTCTCGCCCGATGGCCGTTGGATCGTGTTCGTACAGAATCGGAACGGCTTGTTGATGCGTCCTGACAGCAAGCTCTACATCGTGCCTTTCGCCGGCGGCAAAGCTCGCCTGATGAAGTGCAACACCTCTCTGATGAACTCGTGGCACACCTTTTCGCCCAATGGACGATGGCTGGCATTTTCGTCGAAGGCGCGCTCAGCATACACGCAGCTGATGCTGACTCATATCGACGCCGATGGCAATGACACTCCTGCGATTTTCGTGGACAACACCACCGCCGCCAATCGCGCGGTGAATATCCCTGAGTTTGTGAATCTGCCGCCCGACGGACTGCAGAAGATCGACCCCCAGGCGACCGAAGGCTACGGTTTGTTCAATCAGGCCTTCGATTCGATTGAGAATAATCAGTGGGGCGAAGCCATTCCAGTATTGCGCCAGGCTCTGCAACGCGATCCCGACTTCGGGGTTGCGCATTACACTCTGGCGACCGCTCTGGCCGCCACCGGCCAGGAGCGAGAGGCTCTGGAGGAATACCGCAAGGCCTGCGCTCTCGAACCCGACCACGCCGCATGGTACGACCACCTCGCGGTCTCGCTGGCACGCAACCGGTGATCTGGACGGAGCTGCGGTCAACCTTCGCAAGTCGCTGGCACTCGATCCCTCCGACGCAGGGACGGAGGAGACTTTGGGAACAGTGCTGTGCGAAATGGGGCAGACAGAAGAGGGGTTCCAGCATCTGCGGAAGTCGATCGACATGGCCCCTGGCTTCCCCGACGCCCACAATCATCTTGGTTGGGAACTGGCCAAAGCCGGACTTTACGACGAAGCAATCGACGAACTGCAAAAGGCAGTGACACTTCGGCCTAATTCCGTGGAGTATCGCGTCAATCTGGGTTACGTCATGGGATTACATGGAGACTACGCTGGCGCCCTCGCCACTTTTCAGAAGGCCGTAGAGGTTAGCGACGGTAAAGACTGGCGGTGCCTCGATATGCTGGCCACTGCCTATAATAAGGTTGGTCGACCAGCCGACGCCGTACGAACGGAACAACAGGCGTTCGATCTTGCCCTCCAGCAACACGACCCGCAACTGGAGCAGACCCTGCGAGGCAACCTCGAACGCTATGAGCGCGAGGCCGCAACCGCTCAGGCCCAGTGATCCGATTCCAGAAATGTTTTCTGCTAAACGCGAAACTCCCACACATTTCTCGAGTGTGCGGGAGTTCGCCGAGACACATCGCTAGTTGCTTAGTTCTGCGGGGGCGGCTCCGTGGTCGTAGTGGTGGTGGTAGTTTTCTTCTTCTTCTGTTCCGGCGCCGGGGTGTCGGTCGTCGTCGTTGTCTCAGACTGTTTTACCTTGTGATGTTTGCCATATTTCGTTGTGGTTTCACTGGTCTGACTAGTCGGTGCCGAGGGCTGCGCCGCTTGATCCTCCGTTGTGGTGGTTGTGCTCTGCGTCTGAGCTGGTGGAGGCGCAGCCGGCGGATTCTGTGTGGTTGTCGTGGTGGTGGACTCTGTCGTGCTCTGTGCCAC
Organism: uncultured Acidobacteriaceae bacterium; assembly: GCA_963696575.1. Taxonomy (GTDB): domain Bacteria; phylum Acidobacteriota; class Terriglobia; order Terriglobales; family Acidobacteriaceae; genus DASRAA01. Next base: position 90,079 of record CAVOKT010000001.1, on the reverse strand, counting down.
GACCGGTAGAGACAGCGCGAAAACTATAAGCGCGCCCAGGACGATAGCCAGTAAGTTCTTGTGTTTCATTCAATCCTCCTTGATTTCGTTGGCCGAGCCAGCGAAATAGCGCCGCCTCCGTAGCGTGATCGCAACTCGGCGGTACGAGAGCCACATTAGCCGATCTCAACGGAGGGCGGAATAAGGCTATGCCCGCAGAATCGAATGGAAGTCTCTGTATCGCCTTAACTGCGCACAGGGCATGCTCAAAAAGCAATTTGCCGCCGAACTCGGCACCGCGGAACGGACCATCAAAGCACAGTGCGGAAGCGTCATGCGCAAGCTTGGCGCGAGTTCAGTTCTGGACGTTGTTCGCCTGATCGAGCGGTTGCGTGACAGCAACCGCTGCACGCTGAAGGTTCTATTCCAACCTATGTGCCGGAGCAGCCGAATCGCCGCGAAGTTTCTCATCGCGGCGAAGTCCTCGGAACACTTTATGGCTAGGTGACGCTGACTAGCCTTGGGGGCTAGCTGTCTCGAATCACTCGTCGAACGGTCCCGTGGCGTTTTGCCGGAGAAGATTCCGTGACGACAAAGCTGCTGGCTAGCAGTTCGCGTACCCGCGCCGCCCGATCTTCTGAGTTGTGATGCACGGTGCACAACAGTTCTCCGGCTTGCACCGGATCGCCGATTTTCTTGTGCATGACAATTCCTACCGCATGATCCACGGTGTCGTGCTCATGTTCGCGGCCGCCGCCGATGAGTACGCCGGCGTGCCCAATCTGTTCGCACTCCATCGCACTGACGAACCCGGAACTGGCGCTAACAATCTCCGCGCTAAACTTCGCCCGCCGCATCCGCCGCGGATCGTCAACCACTCCTACGTCTCCGCCCTGCAGCTCGACCATGTGACGAAACTTGGCCAGCGCTGCCCCCGAAGCAATCAGTTCTCGCGCCAGTTGTTCCCCTTCCTCGACTGTCGCGGTTCGCGCTCCCAGGTGAAACATCCACGCCGCCAGCGTCATCGTCAGGTTGCGCAGGTCTTCCGGTCCTCCCCCGCGGAGCACCTCCAGTGCTCCCTCGACTTCCAGCGCATTCCCGATCCTGTGTCCGAGGGGTTGGTCCATATCGGTAATGAGCGCCACCGCCCGCACGCCCATGCGCTTCGCGGTATCGACCATCAGTTCGCCCAGTTCTACAGCATCTTCTTCGCGCTTCATGAACGCGCCCGAGCCCGTCTTCACATCGAGCACCAGTGCGTGGATACCTTCCGCGAGTTTCTTACTCATGATCGAGGCACAGATCAGAGCCGGACTGTCGATGGTGCTCGTGAAATGCCGCAACTGATACAGCTTGCGATCGGCGGGCGCGATCTCCGCCGTTTGCCCAATCATCGCGCATCCACATTGTTCGAGCACCCGCATGAACTCTGCGATCGACAGGTTCACACGGAAGCCGGGAATGGCTTCCAGTTTGTCGAGTGTGCCGCCCGTGTGTCCCAGGCCCCGTCCGCTGATCATGGGTACCGCAAGTCCGCCTGCAGCCACCAATGGCGCGAGGATGAGCGAAGTCTTGTCACCGACCCCGCCAGTCGAGTGCTTGTCCACCGCCTTCACCCCCAGCGAAATCAGGTCTAGCACCTCGCCCGAGTGCAGCATCGCGTCGGTGAGATGTGCGGTCTCGGCCGCAGAGAGTCCGCGAACATGCGCGGCCATGAGCCACGCGGCCGCCTGGTGATCGGGAATCTCACCGCTGGTGTGTCCCCGCACCAGGTGCTCGATCTCCTCGCGCGATAACTCGCTCCCATTGCGCTTCTTTCGCAGGATCTCGAGCATGTGTGGAGCAGTTGCTCGATGTTCGTGCTTGTCTTTATTGTTCATCGATCATGATTCGCGATTCGTGTAGCCCGACTTTGCCAGGTATCGCGACGCTTTCAACCCAGTCGTAACACTACCCTCTTAGTTTCGCACTATCGTGTGTCCCACGCATCTCGCCAGTTGCCGTCACATCTAAAGAAGCAGCGACGTCACAAGAACGTTCGCAACCCAACCAGAACTCTAGCTGCCCGGCGAAAGCCGGGCGTTTTTTTTGCCCGCTTCCGGGGAGGCGACTGTACCGCAGAGATGCTGGGTTTATCTGTCCACGTCACGCCCTTGTGACATTCATTTTGCTTCCTCATGACAACCCTTTGCTTGCGCCATCCTATCCTCGGCACATGCGGACATCGAGATCGAGTTCGACATTCATTCTTGTCCGAATCTGTGAGGGAACTGTGAAGTCTTTGTTGCTTGGAATTCTAGTCCTGCTGATCGGCACCGGCTGTGGAGGCTACGGGGCGGGCATGGGCATGAATGCGGCGCCGATGCCGGCGATTTCGCCGTCCTCCGGCACCTATGCGACGCCCCTGACGGTGTCCATTTCAGACAGCCTGCAGGGCGCTACGATCTACGTCACGGTGGATGGTTCCACGCCGACATTGTCTTCGCCGATTTATCGCGGACCGTTTTCCATCACGCAATCCGCAAAGGTGCAGGCGATTGTTCTGGCCAATGGATACTCCACCAGTGCCGTAGCCGTCGCCAACTACACCCTGCAATAAACCTCCGGAATCGGTAGCAGGGAATTGGGCTCCATAGGTGGCACAGATGGAGACAAAGTTGGCGCCGCGGGGCCGCTCGTGAGTGGGAACGGGCGGCCCTTGCTGCATCCGCCATTCAGTATGAAATCGACAGAACGCGCGGCCGCGGTCGGCGACCCGAGGCTATCGATCGCGGTTCACGACGTAAAGGATCATTTCCAGAATAAAGCGCTTGTCGTCCGAGTCGGGAACGCCGCGAAACGCGGCCAGACCCTCGAGCAGCGCCGCTCCTGCAAGCTGTCGTGCCGCGCGGCGCGCATATTCAATACTTCCATGCCTCACCATTAGTTTGCACAACCACGCCGTATCCGTGACGGCGCGCTTCTGCCGGGGCTGTCCCAGGTAATGCTCAAGCCTCCGGCGGTCCCTGGGTCCGCAATGCCGGAACAAGTGGATCAGCATCAGGGTGCGTTTGCCTTCGCCTAAGTCCCCGCCAATCTCCTTACCGTATTTCTGGTACTCGCCGGTGAGATTCAGGATGTCGTCCTGGATCTGGAAGGCCGCCCCCAGATACCAGCCGAAACGGCAAAACTTTTCATGCGGGAGGCGTCCCGCTTGTGCAATCAATGCGCCCACGCGCATGGGATAGATGAACGAATACCACGAGGTCTTTCGCAAGCACATGCGCAGGTAGTCTTTGTCATCAAGGCGGCAGACGTTGTCGCGAATCCAGCCCAGCTCGGTAGCTTGTCCGGCCAGCGAATGTTGCATCATGCGCTCGGTTTCCTGCATGACCTGCCAACTCACCTGCGGACCGAGCACGCCAGTGTTTTCCATCAGACGCCGCAACGCCAGCAGATTAGTGGCATTGCCGACATTGACCGCAATCGGGACGCCGAACTCTCGCTGCAAAGTGGGGCCGCCGCGGCGGCTCTCGCTTTCATCCTGCACATCGTCATGGATGAGAAACGCGTTATGGAAAAGTTCTACCGCGACAGCGGTGTTGAGCGCCTGGCGAACACTGCCTCCCATGGCGGCGCACGTGGCGAGGCACAAGGCCGACCGCAGGCCTTTGCCCGGTCTGCTGGGATAGGCCGGAACTAAATCGTAGAGATGGGGCGGCCCTGACTCGGGGATGAACGACAACAACGCGTGGTTCGTCAGCTCACGGTATCGCGCCAGCCTGCTTTGGAAAAACTTCGAGGTGCCCGATCGAGGACGGCCACTCGTCCGGCGATCAGCGGCCGCGCTTGGCACGACCACTCTTCACCCGATCGAGGACGGTCGGTGTTAGCTGATTGGCCAACTCAGCACCCATATTGACGAGTTCAACCGCGAGGTCCACGATCCCGTGCGTGTGGGTAATGAAGCGCCTGGCGAGTTCAGTGTTTTCCTTGGACTGCAATTCTGAAAGCTGGTCGTCCAGTAAGGTAATGACTTCGTGGGCATTACCTTGGAACTTCTGCAGCGCTTGGCTGAAGTCGCCCGGATCGATGCGCCGTTCCTTTTGAAACCGCTGCTGCATCTGCTTGGCCGCTACGATACCTGCGGCTACCTCTTCATCCAGCATGGAAGCGGCGTCTTGCACGATCTGCGACGTGTTCCGGCTGATCTGTTTCATGCGCCGGCTGCGCTCATTGTCTGCAGCTCCCTTAGTTTGGGACGCTACTCCCCGTTTCCGTGGTGTCATCGCATCCTCCTGCCAGAGTGTCGAGGCACTTCCTCCCGCCAAAATCGAGAGTGTCGAGATGAAAAGGATACGTTGCTTTGCTTCCGATTGGCAAGATCGCCTCTCGCGGTCACTGGTTTCCATCGCGAAAGTGCGCACTCCCGTGGCAATCCCCTGTTCTAACAGCAACTTAGAGCATTCTTCTGGGCAGCGGAGACGAACCTCGCGTCCGTAGGCTGTCCAGTAATGCTAGAATAGTTACTCACCTATCAAGAGGAGAGTGTAAGTGAAGAGTTTGTCAAAGGTACTAGTCGTGGTTTGTCTGCTGGTCGCCGGATCGCTGGGCGCCATGGCGGACACAATGTGGACCCTGAATGATGTCGCCTTCGACAATGGCAACGTCGCGACGGGTTGGTTTTTAGTAAACCCCGCACTCAACGCGTTCGACGCTTATTCGCTGATGGTCACCGGGCCGGATACGGCAGCCGCGTTTACTGCAACCATCGTGGTCGACGCCTACCTGCCCAACACGGTCGGATTCGCGGGTCCGGGTTTTGCCGAGTTCGCGGTGCTGTACTTATCCACGCCACTGACCAATGCCGGCGGAATTGTTCCGATTGCCTCCGGATTTGATTGTCCACCGATTGGCGGTTGTGGAACGCTCTTGCTGGCGAATTCCGGCCATAACCCGGAGCTGATTGGGGTCACGCCGGAACCTACTAGTCTCTTGCTCCTCGGTAGCGGGCTCGGCTCCATCGCTTTCTTGCTGCGCCGCAAACTGCTCTAGTCCAGCGCACTTCTTAAGCAATTCAACTGGCGCACCGTCTGAATAAGACTGGTGCGCTTTTTCTTGTCGTCCACTTTTCTTCGCCATCCACCGCGTACCCCAGGCCGTGTGCGTTACGATAGAGCCCAAGTTCGGCGAGGTGATGCGTGGCTCTCAGCTTCAGCAAAGATATTCGTCCTTTGTTTCGTGACGATCAGGATGTGGAGGTCATGAAGCCTTTCGGTCTCGACCTCTCGTCGTACGACGATGTGCGCTTGCAATCCGAGAACATTCTGGCGCGCGTCGAAGACGGCAGCATGCCTTGCGACGAGGTCTGGCCTCAAGAACGAATTAACCTCTTTAAACAATGGATGGAAGAAGGTATGGCGCCATAGGCGCCTCTAAACGGAGAGTTAATGCGCGGGTGGAGCCGGAGGCGGGCACTTGATCCCTTTTTCTTTCTTCCACGACGTGACGTTAATCGGCTTGCCTTGCATGCATGTGGTCATGCCCTGGTGCGCCGTGCCCTTGAAGCGGATTGCGGTGCCTGCCTTTGGAACTTTGCCGCCAAACAACAAGTTGTAAGTCTCGCCGGTCTTGGAATCCGTCAAAACGTGGCAGCTGGTTTCCACTGCTTTTTCGACACAGCCTGAACCATGTATCGCTGCCGGCTTGGTCGTAGCGTGACTCGAATTTTGTGCCAAGCCGACCGCCCCCAGGCTCAAAATCGACAGACATAGTGCGATCGTTTTCAACGTGCGCTTTCCTCTGTGAAGGATGATAGCAAACCGAAAGCACGAAGCAACGTGCGACTATAGCGCTGCGACTGGAGTCGCCGCCGCTCACAGGTCCTTGGCATACTCATAGAGCGGCATTCCGTAGAAGTCTCCAACTACGCCGGATCGCCCGTACCCATGGTTCCGATAAAAGCGAATGGCCCGGTGCAACGGTAATGTTGTATCGAGCGTGACGCGGCGACAGCCCTGCGCGCGCAAATAGTCTTCCATGGCCGCAAGCAATTTGCTGGAAATTTCGGAGCCCTGCCACTGCTGTAGCACAGCCATCCCTCTGAGATGACCAACCTCAAACTCATGCAGCGATCCGGCAACGGTACCCACTACCTGATGGTGCGCTACCGCCACCAGCACATGCATATCCGCAATGCGGCGTAGTATGCCTTGCGTACCGGGTACTGTGTCGGCATAAGCTGGCGGCGAATAGTGAGCGCGATAAGGCGCGAATGCCGCTTCCAGGCAAGCCACAATCCATGGTGTGTCGCCCGCTATCCGCAATGCGGATCTGTGCCTCTCTTGCTGAATGCGCTCGTACTTCATCCATACCAGGCGCATCGTCGCACACTTTGCCATAAAAATCAGCGCAGGTGCGTCGTCCCGGCCCATAGGACCACGGCATGAAGTGAACTTATGGCGTGTTCTGCCACGAAACACAAAACCCACCCAGGCTGCGGAAGCTTGGGTGGGGAATGCGTCACTCACGCCTCGTTCGGCATGACGACCCACAGAATGAGGTACAGAAGTCCACCAGTTCCGGCGAACAGGAACAACAGCAACCACAACAAGCGGACCGTGGTCACACTCCAGCCGTAGTATTGCGCCACCCCGGCGCACACGCCCGCAATCCGCCGCCCTGTCCGCGGACGCACCAGCCGCCGCTCTGCCACAACCCCCGCCATCGGCGCGCCGCAATAGGCGCACACCCGAGCGTCGTCCGGACTGGTCTTGCCACAATGATTGCAAAACATTGTCTTCTCCTCGTCTCGGCGCTCCGGGTACGGGCAGCAACCGTTCGCAGAAATCGTCCGCACCATAATAACGGTTGAAGCCGAAAGCCCAATGTCCGCAAGACGATGGCATAAAAAAACCCGCTCAAGCCTTCGGATTAGCTCAGGCTCGAACGGGATACCCAACTAAGGCTGGGCCGATTACTAAGCCGTGAAACGGCGGCGCAGAGCACCGGCGGCAGCCAATATGCCCGATCCCAGCATGATCAAAGTGCCAGGCTCCGGCGTCGAGGTGCCGTTGTAGGTGATGTCGTTAATGTTGAGCACAAAGTCGGGAGAGGTGATCTCGACCGTGTTGATAGCGCCACCGGAATACGAGAAAAAGTCGGGCGTCAGGTAACCGCTTCCCGTGCTTCCCTGCGTAAAGGTGTTGCCGTTCGACATGGTAAAGGTTACCGAGCCGCCGTTGAACGTGCCGTACTCGACCGAAAAGAACGTCGTCGCGTTCGGCAACGTAATGAGGATATTCTCCACCCCTACGCTGGCCTCCTGAGAAGACAGGACGGCCGGATCGCCACTGAACAGCGGGCCTACGTCGAACAAGTTAGCGTCGCCAAGAGCGAGCTGCTGGGTGAACAGCACACCCGAGTAGGTCACGGAGGCGTCACCCAGTCCATAGAAGATATACGGGTTGGGGCTGGGGTCAGGCACCGTTACTGTGATCGGCGCGGCCGACGCTACTGCCGAAACCAAGGCGACAGCCAAGACAATTCCGAAGAGTTTGCGCATGTGTCCTCCTGAGCTTGATAGGTGGTTTCGCGGGGCCTTTGGGCGAGGCCCTGAGCGCGGAACAGCATCCCAAGCTGTAGGTAGCACTTTGTCGTCCATTCTGAACTCAATGTAATCAGCGAGTTAGTAGGGTAAGCGCGACCAGATGCGCAATCGGTTGCACACTTATCGCCAGCAGATTCCTTTTTTAGCGAATTTACGGCTCGGCCTAAATGACGTTTTTTGGGAATCGGGGGTCGATGATCACGCGACCGGCACGATCGCTGGCGAAGCCCGTACAATTCTGCCGACGTGCCCACTCACGCGAGACCAAAAGCAGCGCCCGTGCGACACCCCCGCCTCGCGCTCCAGGCACCACATAGAGTCCCTCAACGTATCCAACCTTGGTGCCAATCAAAGTCGGTAGGTCCGTTCGGACCGAGAGCTCGGCGAAACCGACAAGCCTGCCAGCTGAATTCTCGGCCAGCAGAACCGCCAAGGGCTCCTCCAGCGTCCCGGTGAAGAACGCGGCTATTTCGGGAGCGTGGTCTTCGCGGCCGTCAGGCCAAAGCTCACAACGCAATTGCTCCCACGCTTGAGCGTCCGTGAGACGCACGGGGCGAATCGTCACAGCGAGGTCGCTGGTTTGCGGCATCTTATTGGCTTGGTACGGTTCCAGCCTCCCACAAGTTTCATCGAGGATGTGGAGTAAGATTTCGGCCTCAGCTTTAGCAGCGCTGCGCTGAATTGAGGTGGCCGCCATGCATCGGCACAGGTGGCCGGCTGATGCAGTCAGCCCGCCGGTCGGCGACAAGGTGTTGCAACCGAAAACCTGAGCGACGCCGAAGGCGAGTCGATGTCACCCGCCAAGACTAATAGGTTTGCAAAGATTCGTAGACAATCTTTTGACTTCGATGTTACACACCGGCACCGTCCAATCGGACTGTTCGCATGTCTAATACTCTATCCATCGGTTGCATGGTTTCAAATCTTAAGGACTCCGTGCATTCAAACCTAATGGTGGGTAGAGGAGCAGAAATGAAAGAACACTATCGCAGACTGGTAGCGCTGGTGGTATTTGTTATGGCGCTGAACGCCGCGGCCTTGGCGCAAGACTTTGGGCCCAAGGTTCGTGCCCAAATTCCCTTCAACTTCTATGCGGGTGGCAAAGCGATGCCAGCGGGCAACTACACGTTCGCTATCAACCGGCAGAACCACACCATCGCGATCTCCCAGTACGGTCAGGGGATCGGAGCGTTCCTTCTTGGATCGCCACACGATAGTTCAAACAATGGGCTCACGAAACTGACCTTTCGTACCAATGACGAAGACGTCTACGTGCTGCAGAACTTAGAAGGCCCGGATTTTGGGCTCAGTTTCAAGGCCGGTAAGGCGGTGTCTAGCGTGGCACAGGACAACCCGGCCACGGCTACTCAGGTCGTACTGGCCCAGCTGGTGAAGTAGCGACAGCATCAGAAGACAGAACGTGAAATCCAAAGCCGAGTCCCCATTCAAGGTCTTCTTTGGGTCTTGAATGGGGATTTTCGTTCGTACACCGGACTGTCGCTTTTAGAACCGAAGAATTCGCTAAAGCCTCGCTTGATTAGGTCACCCGTTTTGATGAACCACAGCCACTCGCCAAATTCACTTACACCGTTGTTGAACCATCTGGGCCACCGTGGCGGCCAGCCGGCCGCTGTCCTGTTGCTGGCGGAGATCGTCGAGAAACCCGTAATTCGCCGATGGCTTCTGCTTCAGAATGGATTCGTAGGCCAGCAGAGCCCCATTCATGCCGGCAAGAAAGGCGGCATTCCAATCAGTCGGTTTAGCAGGATTCTCCAGGATGTAAGCACCTGACGAGTAGGTTATTTGCTCATACAGCTCCTTCCCATATTCGTAAGGCTCGTGATTGGGGGCATCGACCAGGTTGCAGGGGTGGACGGTGATGTCGGGAACTTGCTCCCACCAGGCACCCAGCCAGGTGCGGGCGGCGGAGGCATCCAGTGACAGCGGATCCTTCTCCAGATATCGCGTGAGCCGAATTGCATACGCGCGCTCTTCCGGAGTGGAGGGACCGCGCGAAGGCACGGGACCGCGTTCTACATAAGTCCAATCCTGATAGACGAACTGCCCCGGCTTTTGCTCCATTGCGTCGGGATGTTCGACAGTCCAGGTATTGGCTCGCGCTTCGGCCATCTCGCGCTGCGCCGGAGTGCAGCGCACCTTCATCGTGGCGAGGGCGTCCTGGCTCTCCGCTGCGCCCATTTTCGCGCCAATCGCAAACCACATGTACGCGGTCACGAGATCGGGAGGTAGGCCACGGCCATCACGGTAGATTTCGCCCATCTTCTGAATCGCACCCGAGACACCGAGCTCTGCGGCGCGCTCGTAATGGCTGCGGGCCTGCACCAGATCGACGGGAGCACCTTGCCCGGCTTCGTACATCGCGCCCAGATAGTTGTCAGCGGGGCCATAACCAGCAGCGGCCGCGCGATTGAACCACAGGATTGCCTGGGCGTAGTCAGGCGCACTTAAGTAGCCTTCGCGATAAAAGCGTCCGACCTCGAACTCAGCATGGTGACTACCAGTTTGCGCGGCGGCGCGATCCAGATCGAATACCAGTTGCGGCTGCAGAGGAACGCCAGCTGCGTTGGTGTACATCTCGGCTAACGTGAGCATGGTTGGCGCATGTCCTTGGACCAGAGACTTGCTCAGCCACTTCAGTGCTTCGTCGCGATTAGCAGGGACGCCCTGTCCATGCAAATAAATCTCGCCCAGGCTCCATTCGGAGTGAGCGAAACCTTGCTCGGCGGCGCGCGTGTACCAGTAAAGGGCCTGTTGGAAGTTCTGCTCTACTCCTGCGCCGCGAGTGTAGGCACTCGCGACATTATGCTGCGCAATCATGTGACCGCTCTGTGCAGCCTTAAGCGCCCACTTGAACGATTCAGCATGATCGACCGGCAGGCCGGCATGCCCGAACTCGTACAGCGTGCTGAGGACCCACTGGCCCTCAGTACTGCCTTGCTCGGCGGCCTGCCGCAGATACGGAACCCCTTGCTTCGCGTCCTTGGGCACGCCGTGTCCGCCAGAGTAGGCCAGCCACAGCAGCACCTGCGAACTCCGATCGCCATTTTGGGCTTTCTGAATGAGCGGAGGAATGTCTTCCGGCTGGAGCCGCGCGGCGCGATCTTCGTACGACTCCTGCGCCAGCCCGGAAACACAGGCGAGCACCACGAACAAGAGGCGTCCAACGATGGTCCGTTTACGCATCGCGTCTCCGCTCTTATCTATCCCAAGCGCGGGAAAGTATTACATGAACTTCTGGAAAGCCAACCAGAATATTTGCTGGTGCGTCCTCGCCCCGCCAGTCAGGCGCCTACTGTACGGTCGCCGGTTTGTGTTTGAGTGCGGGCGTCGGCGGTGCGACCCGAGGCACGGGAGCAGGCGAAGGTTGTGCAGGCAAAACGCAATTGCAGACTTGGGCCGGGGGACTCGCGGGTTTCTCGACCGAGCCCATGGCAATTTTGCCGAAATATGCGCTCAGTGCGACGGCAATCAGGAACGCCAGCATCTGCAGAGTCGAGAATATGATGATGTTCTTCTTCCATATCGAAGGCGCTGGATTTCCGGCCGCTGCTGTTGTTCCAGTCGGCTTCGGTTGCAGTTCCGCGGTGAGCGACATCAACGAAAGGAAACCAAAGAAAATACTTACCGCAAAGGCACACCACGCGCGGAACGCCAGCGATCTCGCCTCCGCGGGCGTGTCTTTTGAGAAGGTCACGGTGAGGGTCACAATTGCCGCCGCCACGGTGATTAACTGCTTGGTGATATCGGCGGCGAAATCGAACGCTTTTTTAGTTTGCTCGTCCATCAGTCAACAGAATGGCCACAGCCCGGGACAGAAAAAGTCTTTGACTTTCTGAATGATGCCGGCATTCACTGCCGCGCCGGCTGCGGTGCGCGCTTGCAGCACGATTCCCCGCGCCAACAGGCCGACAGCATGATGTGCTTCGCCCAGGTCGTCGGGAGTGGTTCGGTGGCCGGTCACCATCGCATCGGCCGCTCTGGTGAAGATTTGGCGCAGCGCATCTCTCCCATCTGGTTCAAGGGAAACGCCCTCGTAGTTCAACGCGAATTCAGCCTGCGCCATCAGTTGGGCGGCTAGTTCAGTCACGGATACGCCGGGCCGAGTCGCAACACTGGTTCCCATTGCGGCCTCCTTTGGGACACCGAAGTCGAAGCTGGCCGCAGATGTTATACCTTTTCGACCTGAGAATACAAATAAGACGCCGTGGACGTCGAAAGCAAACGCCTGCTGTGGCTCGTGGACGACCACACGTCGAAACGTGGGCCATCCTTCTGTGAGACGGCCGGACTTACCAGCTCGACGACGGGCCGAAGACGGGCATATGATCCGCGAAGGCCACACCGTGAAGGCGCGATCGTAAAAGGCTAGAGACGTATCAATGCACTGGTTGGCTTCCCAAAATGCGGCGAGCGGGCACGGCCACCCGCACAGCATCAGTCTGAATCTTCGTGACCTGAACCAACTCTTCAACTCCATGGACCCGTCCCCGTTCTTGGAGAAGGACCTGGATGACGAGGCTGAAGAATTCATCGTGGGGTGGGCACGCGAGTTTCCGTCCGATGAGCCACTCAAGCTGCATATACACCTTGAGCAGTGGCCGGCGGAAGATCCCGAGGAGATGATCCGCCAGGCGGTGCATAACCATTTCGCTCACCGTGCCCAACTGACCAACCTGGAATTCCACGCGCTGATGAAGCAGGGACGCCTCTCTCTGCTCATCGGGCTTTCGTGCCTCGCAGTCTCTCTGGTGATCAGTAAGGTATTGCTTGGGGCGGAGACCGGTACCTGGGCCTATGTCGTACGCGAAAGTCTAACCATCGCAGGTTGGGTGGCTATGTGGCAGCCCATGCAGACGTATCTTTACGATTGGTGGCCCTTGCGTCGGCGCAGCCGCCTTTTCGCAAAGCTAAGCCACATTCCGGTGCAAGTCGTTCCCAGAAGGAAGAACGGAACCCGCTAAGCGGTTGCATGCTCGCGCCCACTTAGCTGGATTCGTAGGTAGTCGAGTGGCCAGCCAAGCGAAGCCTGCGCTGGATACCCGACTTAGATCTGCCGCTTCGTGAAGGGGCGTTGAACAAGCTACTGGCCTACTTACCGCCGACCATCTCCATCAATTCGGTCTGGGCTTCGAACCAGTCCGCGTCAGCATGTTTGGTAGTTCTGTTGCTGGACTCGTAGATCTGGTAAGCGCGGACTCGGATCTCTTCATCGGAGAAGGTACTCGCCGGAACCTGCGGGGAAGACTGTTGTTCCATGGGGGAGACGGCCTTGGGACTAACCTGGACATTCGGTTTTGACACTTGAACTCCTGCGATTGCACAACTAAGAGGAGGGAACTCCAGAACAGCTGACCTAGTTCAGGGGATCTGAATGAAGAGTCGTGAACTCTTCAACCTCAATCATACGCCGATCCAAGGCCACCGTCCGAATCGTCAGCTCCTACGAAAAAATGCCACTCAAGCATGGAGCCTGAGTGGTGCGCTTGGGAAAGCGACATCGCTTACTCTCCGAAGAACAAGTAAGACCGATTTTCCGCGATTAGTTCTGCGGGGGCGGAGTTGTAGTCGTCGTGGTGGTGGTTTCCTTCTTCACTTCCGGCGCCGGTGTGGTGGTGGTCGTCGTGGTGTCAGTCTGCTTCGTCGGTGCGACTGCCGGTGTGGTTGTGGAGGTGGTCGTGTTGGTCTGCTTTACCTTGTTGTGCCGGTTGTACTTGGTATTAGTTTCGGTCGTCTTCGTGGTGTCGGCCGGCATGGGCGTTGCGTCCTGCGAAGTCGTGGTGGTGGTGCTCTGCGTCGCGGGAGGAGCCTGGGTCGTGCTCGTCGAGGTGGTAGATTCCGTGGTGCTCTGTGCCATCATCGGCAATGACAGGGCGAACACGATTAGCGACCCCAGGATGACAGCAAGTAGATTCTTAGATTTCATTCATTTCTCCTTAAAGTTCTTTGGCCAGGCTCAATGGTAGGGCTCGCCTGCCGCCGCGTCTGAGCACAATAGCTCTACCTGAGGAGAATCGCAGAGTCGCAACTACCGTCGTAAGTCCTTTAGAGTTATGATCAGAGGGGTTATTAGGAGCAAAAACTATCTAACTTGGATTCTTGAAAAGTCTCTGCTGACTGAAATCTAAAAGCTTCACAAGAGGCTTATTCAGCAGCTCCTAGATTGACAGGACGGACACTATCCTGTACAGTCGAAGTTGAGGTAATGACCACCTTCCCCTCATTCAGGTTCCCTGAATATAAGTCAGCCCATCTGAAGTTTTCTCCATCTTATACGGTATGAGACTGTGATCTCGACGTTCTATAACGTCCCGTAGCCGTGTAGTTTCGGCAACCATGTAGCTCCAGAAGGTGAGCTATTTCTCCTTCCCGCGCTACAAAATATATCTAATAACCAGCCGCGAGCTTACTAACTTATCTGGCCGTTAGCGGCATCGCGCAATTGGTTTCTGTAGGCAGTCCGATTGCGCAAAGGATAACTATTATGCGTCTTGTGGCAAATGCGGAAACTATCGATCGTCTAGTTGACCAGGGAGCACTGCTTTTGCAGGCCTTCCATGCTGAACATAACAATGGTGCCGCCGGACCTGAGGCCGAATTTCTGCGGGGCGAACTCGCAGGCTGGCGCAGCACGCTACACACCGAGTACCACGAGTGCGCCGAACAGATCGTTGACCTGGTTCGCACGAAAACTGGATTGTCCCTTCCATCCTGCGAGACCGATGCCGGTATAACTGGCGCCTGATGAAGGCGTGCCACCCAGTCTCGACTTAAGTGACCTGCCTGTACGCAATTATGAGGATGTTGAAATGCAATTATCCAATTATGAGAAGCGAAAGATCGACATTTGGGAGCAGCTGCGAACGATTGAGGGCGAACTGTTTCTCCTGACCGCAAGATCGGGAGAGTTAGACTCCGAGAGCCACGGCCGTATCGGACGCCTGTGTGGCGAACGTACCCACCTGGCCAGCGAGTTGCTGCTCCGCGAACTTCGATAGGGTTCTCTTGGCTCCGCCCTTTCCCGTGCCCCACCCCCCAAAGGAAGGCCGGGTGCGCCCCACACAAGCCGGGTTTGCTTGTGTGGGTCTTCAAACTGGACACAACGCCAAGTGCCGACCGTCACAGACGCACCCATCCACCGAACATAATCTCCAACCATGACCAAGGGACTCATCCGATTTCAGCAGTCCCGCCACCTGCACTTCGTCACCTTCAGTTGTTATCGTCGTCAGCCCTATCTTCAATCGGAAGAATCGAAACGAATCTTCGTGCTCTAGCAGGTTGCGGAAAAACTCTCACCCGTGATGGTCTCGTATCAGGGCATGACTTTAGTCGTGCCGTAAACGATTGAATATGCATGGGGGCTTTAGCCCCTGTGCTCCGTTCCATCGCCGGAAAGGACTTTTTCCGCTTCCGCAACCTGCTGGAGGAAACCCGCCGCAGTTACCGATTCGATGTCATCGGCTACGTCGTGATGCCCGAGCATGTCCACCTTCTAGTAGGCTGCTGAAAAGTCGCTTTTGAAGCTGTTTTGAAAGGGCATGGCTTCAGCCATGCCGTACAAGTCCTCTATTTTTGTCATTCCGAGCGGCCTTTAGGCCGCGAGGAATCTGCTCTTTCTACTTTTTCAGCCACCTTCTAGTGACCGAACCTGAGCGCACAATACTCGCAACTGCTCTGAAAGAGTCTGTGTGAGAACTCGGTTTTCGAAAACGCGGTGGGAGATCGCATTTGATACTGCGACAGAAGCAGCCGCGCAGCGGCGAAATTTGTGTTAGCCGCGGGCGTAAGCCCGCGGTAAAGTGGGAACAATCATCGAGCCGCGGAGCCGGGGCCCCCGCGAAGCGCCGTTGTTGCGCTTCGTGGGGTGGAAGTAGCGGCGGCACCGTTCTCACACAGACTCTGAAAGCCCTGAAACAGTCCGTCGCGCGGCGCCTCATCGCTGGTCGCGAACACTTCTGGCAGCCGCGGTATTACGATTTCAATGTCTGGAGTAGCGCCAAACGCACAGAGAAGTTGAAATACATCCACCGTAATCCGGTCGCACGAGGCCTCGTCGAGAGACCGGAAGACTGGCCGTGGAGCAGTTATCGTCACTATGTCTCTGGAGAAGAAGGAGTGATTGAAATTGCTTCGTGGTGGACGAGACGAAAGAAAAAACCCACTCAAGTTGAGGCGTTTGCACGGCGTCGGAGCCGCGCGCCGAAATCCTGAGCGACCCTGACGAAATCGAAGGGGACTCGACGGACCTGCCCTGAGCGCAGTCGAAGGGTGGGGCACCCGCATAGTAGTTTTTGGTTGTCTGGGCCACTCGCCTGCCTTACTTCAAAGCAGCGTGCAATATGGGGAATGCAAAAGACAAGATTCCGGTAGCAACGGAGCCAATACCGTTCCATAAGGAAATCGGAGAAAGATTCTCGAGCGTCTCATAGTTGGTTTCATCTTCCTTTCGCACAGTCGGCTGAGACCGATGCAGCAGTAGTTCCGTCTTCTTCCGCGAGAATTCCTGCCAAGTGATCAATAGTGGCAGTGAAATTATCCACCACGACCACGCCCACAACGCGTGCATGACGAAAGCCGGCAAGAGATACCGTCGATCACCGCTAACAATTACGAGATCCCAAAACACTCCAGTAAAAATTATGAATCCTAGGCCGAGAATGACCGATGCCGCTTGCCAGTGTATGAACGTATCTGTTACGAGACGAAGAGTATGCATCCCGATTTGCTCAACTCGCGCCCTTCGAAGCTCGACTCTTCGAACAGCATAAAAAGTAGACCACTGCGCTAGCACGCCCCAGAGTATCAAGAAAAAAATAAGGGTATTTACCTCTTGCATCCAAAAACAAGGTGCGGAAATTTCATAATTCGCAAATGAGAACACTTTGCGCGCTTCGCTTGTAAGGAACGTATTCCTCGCCCACACAGGACCTTGATACATGGGGTAAGCCAAGGCAATGCCGACGCCGAGCCAGCCTAAACGTGTACCTTTTAGTTTTATACGATACGGCTTGACACAAAGAACAGGACTGCGAAGCACGTGTACATCCCAGACCAGGCGAACATCAGATCGTTCATGAACAGCGGCGAGATAGTATGCGCAAGTTGCAGCTTGTCTAGTTGGACCTGAACTGCGGATCTCAGGCTCAGCAATCTCTGGATGTCGGGCGCTTGGGTTGGGTTCAAAGCCGCGATCGCCAATTGGCCGTCGAGGGACTTGATCTCCAGATACAGATCATCCTCTTCCTGAATCGCTTCCTTGATCGGTTCAAGTCTGGGGGTCCCCGGCAGCGCTCTTAGTTTGGCGGTCATTGTGCTGCGGTCAAAAACGTCGGTCTTGTACGCCACGAGACCAGGGATAACAGTCCCGAGAATCACTGCCACCCACGCTATAACTGCCACTTGCAACAAATGTTTTTCGGGATACGGAAAGCTAAAGTCACTCGCCGTAGTGGGAATGTTTTCCATAGGGCGGCAATTGTGCGGTGACGGACTGACAAAGTCAAGTTGAAAGTGAGTGCTGTTAGTTCGCCACTAAAGGCCACGGCGGCCACATTCATGAGTGCAAGAGGGTGGGGCACCCGGCATTCACTATTAGCTTCGTCGTTTCGAAGCTTGACGTCGCTTTTCCTCGAGCCGGAGCAAGAAATAAAAACTATCATTCGCCACCGACGATGTGGCTTCCGATTCCGTCAAGGTATCCAAGAGCTTTACGCCGGCAGCACCCGTCAACGTGCCCACCAACTGTCCAGCATTGATAATCCCGGCAGCTGCCAGAGACATAGCTCCGATGAGAACTGCACCGAATGTCGCCGACTTTCTTGTGCGTTTTTTTCGCTCACGCACCGCCTCAAGATTCAGGCGCGCGACGGCAGGCCGCAACTCGTCCTCATAGATCAGCCTCTTGCGTCATTGGCAGTGAGCACGTCGTGCTTCTCAACAAAATTTCTTGCTATTGCTGTAAGCCGGCCCCTATAAGCAGTCGAATGCTTCCAGGAATTTCTTTCCTTTTTATCTTCACAATCTCGCCAATGGGTAGGCCAGCAAATACCGGCAACTCATGTGACAGCTGTGCGCACAGAGCTGCTGCTCGGACCCAAGCGGGCTCGCCACGGTTGAGGCGATCAAAAAACTGGCCTCCCCTGCGAGGTCTGTAAGATATGCTGCATTAAAGTCGCGGCAGTAATCCTGATTGAAGACGGCGTCCGAGCTCATGGATTCAAAGAATCGTTCTACTAGTCCATGTTGTCGGACAGTACGCACCGGCACTCTGAAGGGCTTATCAGGAGTATAAAGCTTGTTAGGAGCCCAACTCGGCCGTTCCTGATACATTATTGCCAGGCCGCCGTGTTCGAGATATTCCTCGGGGCCAGTTACTACGACAATGCTTAGGGTGTGGCCTTTAATTTCGTAGTTAATTAGTCCGAATCGAAAATCTTTGATGTGGGCCTCCGCCTGCGCATGTGCAGCTTTCTGGCCCGCCTCATATTCAGACAAGGCACTCGCGGCGCACCGGGAACAGTAGTGCCTTGTGGTTACAACTGGCTGAATTAGTCCTTCCCTAATTAAGTCCTTAAGATGTAGCAAGGGAAATAAGACCCTCTTCAGCGACTCACGTTGTGAACTTGGATGTTGATCGGCGTCAGGGTGGTCTAGAGCTAGGGGTAAAAACACGCGATCAGCATAAAGGCCAGCGTAAGCAGCCAGGACATCAAGTTTCTTTTGCTCTGCACTTATCCATGCCGCACCCAGCATCTCCGCGAATAGAAGAGCTGGCTGAGGCCGTCAGCAGGGAACGCGCACTTAGAGCGTCAGAACGATCCGGGCGATTTTGAAATAGGTAGTCAAATAGGTCAGCGGTCAAGCGCTCAACATCATTTTGATTCCAGTCTTTCAGAGCAAGGTCGACTGACTCACTGGAGGAAAAGCCATTTGCATCCAGCAGTTCAATCGCGTTTGTCCATCGGAAACGATTTCGTCGGCCGCGGCTTCAGCTTCTTGACCGAAAACGCCGATCGCACTTTTTCGTCTTTCACGTTTGCCCATCCTTAATTGAGCGGGGTGTCCCCACACTGTCGCACATCGATCGCATGGAAGCAAAAAGGGGCACGGCGCGTGGGGGACACTCGCCTGCAGTCGGCAAATGTGCGAGTGGCCCAACCATTGGCAATGGTCGTCCGTCACGCTGATCCGTGACTAACTCGCTTGGTGTTTCCCACTACTCCTCGTACACTACCTGCGGAAGGATGAGGGAGAGCTGTCTTCCAAAGAGTCGGCAGCCGGACACTACCCGCATCCCCAGCTAGGTGGTTCGACCTGTGATGGGTCACCTTCGTTCTCGCTTTTCTACCCATCTTCCCGCCAACACCCCCGTCCATCCCCAGAAAATCCCGCCTAAGTCCTTTATTCAGAATATTTTGCCAGTAACTCCCACGCGCTCAATATTTTGCGCGGACTTTCGCCTTTCGCCCCCTATATTTTCAATATTTTACGAGCATGGGGGAGGGGGGAGGGGGTACCCGCACCTCATGCCAACGGAAAAGACGACCCGAATTCCTCCGTGCCCTCCGTGCCTCCGTGGTGAATACCTCTTAGCTGCACCCACTCGTACTCCCGCAGCTCATGCAGCGGTAGCAGCTTCCGTTGCGGGTCATGATGGCGCCGCAGACCGAGCAACTGGGGGCGTCGCCCATGTCGATCAGCTCTTTCAGCGCGTCGGCGGCGTGGATGGTGTCCGGTGACCGCTCCGCCCACGGGAAGTTGTCAGTTGTCGGTGGCCGGTTGTCAGTAACATTCGGACTGCCTTCCGCGAGGTCTCCAAACATTTGCTGACCATGTCCGTTCTCGTCCGGCGCGCTGACCGGAGCCACGCCGCCCATGTACTTGGGACGCAGGCCGTCGAACAGCGCCTGCTGCTGTCCGGTGAGGAAGCGCAACTGCAGCCAGCGGAAGATGTAGTCCATGATCGACTTGGCGTAGCCGATGTCGGGATTGTTGCTCCAGCCGCTGGGCTCGAAGCGGGTGTGCGCGAACTTCTCGCACAGCAGCTTGAGCGGAACGCCGTGCTGCAAGCGCGATCGAGGTGGCGCAGGCAAAGCTGTCCATCAGGCCGCTGACGGTCGAGCCTTCCTTGGCCATGGTGATGAACAACTCGCCGGGCATGCCGTCGCGGTAGAGTCCCACAGTGAGGTAGCCCTCGTGTCCGCCCACCTTGAACTTGTGGGTGATGGAGAGGCGCTCGTCGGGCAGACGGTGACGCACCGCGCGCGGCGGAGCGGCGGACTCGATCTTCGGCTTCTTCAGTCCCACCCTGTGGGACTCCCACAGACGAAGACTGCATCGCCCTTCTGCGACTTGTGCGTGGCCGAGCCCATGGAGCTGAGCGGCTGCGCCTTCTTGGAGCCGTCACGATAGATGGCGACTGCCTTCAGGCCCAGCTTCCAGGCCGAGATGTAGGCTTCCATGATGTCGTCCACTTCGGCGTTCTCGGGCATGTTGATGGTCTTCGAGATCGCGCCCGAGATGAACGGCTGCGCGGCGGCCATCATGCTGCAGGTGTCCCGTGTAGTGAATGGTGCGCGTGCCCTTTGACGGCTTGAAGGAGCAGTCGAAGACGGGCAGGTGCTCGTCTTTGACGGCGGGCGCGCCTTCGATGGTGCCGGTGGCGTCGATGTAGCTGACGATGGCGTTGGTCTGGTCGCTGGTGTAGCCGAGCTTGAAGAGCGCGGCGGGCACGGTGTTGTTCACGATCTTGATCATGCCGCCGCCGACCAGCTTCTTGTACTTCACCAGCGCCAGGTCGGGCTCGATGCCGGTGGTGTCGCAGTCCATCATGAAGCCGATGGTGCCGGTGGGCGCGAGCACCGTGACCTGCGCGTTGCGGTAGCCGAACTTCTCGCCGTGCTGCAGAGCTTCGTCCCAGGTGGCCGCGCTGGCTTCGTAGAGCGCCGCGGGCACGTTCTTCTGGTTGATGTTGTTCACCGACGCGCGGTGCATGCGGATGACGTCGAGGAACGGCTCGCGGTTGACGTACCAGCCGGGACAAGCGCCGCCGGTGATTTCGACGGTGTGCGTCAGCGGCGTGGCGGGCTCGAGCGACGGGCACAGCTCGGCGATCTTCGACGACTGCAGATACGCCTCGCCGCACATGATCGCGGTCACGCAGGCGGCGTAGTCGCGTCCGGCGTCGGAGTCGTAGGGCAGGCCCGAGGCCATGAGCAGCGCGCCGAGGTTGGCGTAGCCGAGTCCGAGCGGACGGTAGTCGTGCGAGTTGCGTCCGATGGCTTCGGTCGGATAGCCGCTGTTGTCGACCAGGATTTCCTGCGCGGTGATGACGACGGCGCAGGCGTGGCGATAGGCTTCGACGTCGAAGGTTCCGTTGGGCGCGAACTTCATCAGGTTCAGCGACGCCAGGTTGCAGGCGGAGTCGTCGAGGAACATGTACTCGCTGCAAGGATTGCAGGCGTTGATGCGCGCCGTGTTCTTCGAGGTGTGCCAGCGGTTGACGGTGGTGTCGTACTGCATGCCGGGATCGCCGCAATGCCAGGTGGCGTCGGAGATCTTGCGCAGCAGGTCGCGCGCCTTGAAGGTCTGCACCGGGCGGCCGTCTTTCACCGCGTGGGTGCTGAACTCGCTGTCGCGCACGACGGCGTACATGAAGTCGTCGGTCACGCGCACGGAGTTGTTGGCGTTCTGGAAGAACACCGACGCGTAGGCTTCGGAGTCAGGGCCGGAGCCGTCGTAGCCGTGCTCGACCAGCGCCCACGCCTTGGCTTCTTCTTTCTGCTTGCACTCGATGAAGTCGACGATGTCGGGATGGTCGATGTTGAGGATGACCATCTTGGCGGCGCGGCGCGTCTTGCCTCCGGACTTGATGACGCCGGCGAAGGCGTCGAAGCCCTTCATGAAGCTGAGCGGACCGCTGGCGGTTCCGCCGCCGGAGAGCGCCTCGGTGGACGAGCGCAGCGGCGAGAGGTTGCGTGCCGGTTCCCGAGCCCCACTTGAACAGCATGCCCTCGGTCTTGGCCAGCGTCAGGATGCTGTCGAGCGAATCGTGCACCGAGTTGATGAAGCAGGCCGAGCACTGCGGCTTGGTGTAGCCGACGGCGCTGAATTCGACCTTCTGCGTCGACTGCGTTCCAGTGCCAGTTCTGGGCGTCGGAGTTGGGCTCGATGCGGTCGCATCCCACGTTGAACCACACCGGCGAGTTGAACGCGGCCTTCTGCTGCAGCAGCAGGTGCGCGAGTTCGTCGTGGAAGATGGCGGCGTCGTCGGCGGTGCGGAAGTATCCGCCCTTGATGCCCCAGTCGCGGATGGTCTCGGCCACGCGGGTCACGAGCTGGCGGACGCCGGTTTCGCGCTCGGGAGTGTCGAGCGTGCCGTGCAGATACTTGCTGGCCACGATGTTGGTCGCGGTCATCGACCAGTCTTTGGGGGTCTCGACGTCTTTCTGCTCGAAGATCACGCCGCCCTTGGCGTCGGTGATCTGGGCCAGACGGAGCT
Organism: uncultured Acidobacteriaceae bacterium; assembly: GCA_963696575.1. Classification (GTDB taxonomy): domain Bacteria; phylum Acidobacteriota; class Terriglobia; order Terriglobales; family Acidobacteriaceae; genus DASRAA01. The sequence continues at coordinate 67,991 of CAVOKT010000001.1, read as the reverse complement.
CCCACTCGATCTCGTCGTAGGGCGAGACGCCGGCCTTGGTGAAATATCGCTTGAAGGTGAGTCCGGGCGCCGGTCTCTTCTTGTTGGTGGTGGTCGGCGCGGCGCTGGATGTCGCTGCCGCTGCTGTCGTCTTGTCGGTTGTTTCGGCCATTGCTCTTGCTCCTGACGAATTATGAATCCTGAACCTGGTATCAAATTTGCTTCCCTGCTTCACGAGAAGCTCACAACTGCGTAACTCACCTGCGCACCGTTCAGTCTCGCTGCAACGCTGCCTCACGACCTCGCGAGCATGCGTCACAGATTCCGCAATCTCAAAACTGACTGCGGCTGCCTGCGTCCGAACGGGACACAAACTCGGATACGCTGCGCGATCTGCGTACCGACTGCTACCTGGACTTGGAAAGGACCACGACTAGGCGCTCGACTCGCGATGCGCCCCATTTCACCTGAACTCTGTACTTCGTCCACACTCGAGGGGGAATTTGGACGACCCACCCACTTCATTTACCGCTTTCCGAACTGATCGGCGAACAACCCCAGCCCCTTCGCCGCCACGGAACCAAATCCCCAATACTCGCCGATACGTGCCCATCATCCTGGTTCCATTTCGGGAAATCTTCGGCCCAACCAGACTCTTCCGTGAACAGCAGAAAAAACCTGAGGAATCGGACAGTACGCCCACCATGTTGTGGCTGTCAAGTAACTAACCCAACATCTTGTATTTTACTCCTCAATTTGCCGAACCAAAAGAGTAAACATTGGGTCGCCTGTCGGTGGAAAATACCTGCAAACCACAGAGCGGAAAAGGCTTGGCGACCGGACCGGAACTGTAGGAACTGCGACACCCGGAGGACGAAATAGGCGATCCTAACTCGCCGTACCTGCTCGATGGCCAGCCGACTCTCGGACTCTATTCCTGACCGGGATCGGGTACAACGCCCGATGTTGGTGCAAAGCTGTGGAAGGCTGTGGAAGCGGAGGAAAAGCGGGATTTGTTCAGGCCACGGGGCGCCGCAACCGGCGGCGCCCGCAAAAAACGCAAGGCAGAGGCTAGAGCGAGATCCGGGACCCCCTCACCGGTTGAAGGGATATTCGTTGATCCAGTGAAAGCCCCTGCTGGTGAGGAGAGCCTTGGACTCGTCGACGCGATGCAGTGTGGCACTGATCTTGTGGCTATCGAACTGGCCTTCCAGCAGCAAGACGTCTTTTTCACCATCCCGATAGGAGAAATCGGCCTTCCAGTTCGGGTCTCCGCGCTTGCTCAGAGTGAACGACTTCTTCGATTGATCCAGCTTCAGCATGAAACGCTCCTGGGGACCGTCAACTGGTTGTACCGATAGCCGTTCGGGGGAATCGAAGAGCACCCGCCGCCATCGGGTCGCTTCTGTGAGAAGGAGCGGTTGAAGATTGCCATCAACCGCATACTCCTCAACCGACCAAATTCCGTAATAGGGCGGCGTGACTGCCATCTCCTTCGTCAGCTGATGGGAGTAATAAAGCGATAACGATGTTAAGCCCAGGCCGCACAACAACTGCAAGGCCAATACGGTTCGATTAAGCCACCTCCTGCGAAATAGGGGAGCGTAGTGAGAGAGCCGGGCTGGCCGCTGAAAGATGAACAGGTCTGCCAGTTTCCGCAGGTCCGGTGCAGCCAAGAAGACGGCCATCAATAGAAGGTGAAACGAAAAGAGCTTGACCGGCACGTCGTAACACATATTCAGGACAAAGACGTTCGTCAAGACGCCGACGCAAACCAGCGATCCCAGCGCGGTGAGCCAAGGAACAAAGAGCAGGATGCCGCCCAGCATCTCAGAGGCTCCGCAGAAGATCTGGTATGGGCCGGAAGCTCCGATGAATGTCCATAGCAAGCCCATGGGCGATGATTCGCCATAAGGTTGAAGCAGCCTTGACAGCGAAGGCGCCGGCATCTGGCCCTGCATCACCTTCGCGGCCCCGTAGCCGAGCATGGTCATCCCCAGCACCAAACGAATGCCCAGCCGCAGCCACTGAAACAGACGCTCATAGTTTGCGCGCTTTCGATCGAGCAACGACCACGTGAGCGTGGCGACGGTGGCAACTGCCAGGAAGCAGAGCACCTCGACGTAGTTATAGGTTGTGTCTCCGCTGCCGTTTGGGAAAACGGTGATAGCGTGGCTCAGATGCAGAATGTGGCTGCCCACCCAAGGCACGACTCGCTCTAGAGGGGCTTGATATGGAAACGCGTATAAGACGAAATAAGCGAAGACGAAGCGGAAAGCAATGCGGGTGGCAAGGCTCCACTCGGCCATCCGTTGGTTGCGATCTGGCTGCCTAACCAGCAATGGCCGCGCGAGCTCAGTCCGGGCCGTGTCTTCGATAAGGATGCTCGTTGAATCTACGTATGTCATTTTCGTGCTCCTCTCTTTCAAGCGAAGGGAATTCCGCGACCTCAGATAAGGGATTATTGAGACGTGAGGAGCCGCTGCACCGCGAAGCTGCTCCTCACCCGGGGTGTTCGGTCTGGATATCTGCGACCGGTGTCAGTGAAGGGGAGCGATCACAGCGGTCAGCGTTGACGTGCAGTTCATGATGACCGTGCTTCCACGGACATTTGCCCAAACGGCCGGATTGTTTGAGGGTTGTACGTCTGGCAAGTTTACCTTGACGACTAGAGTCGTTGGTTTTTGCCATAGGACTGAGGAGCTTGAGAATCGTAGGTAAAACAGGCGACGGTCGTAAGCACAGTACCATTTACCGCGATGCCGAAGCATCCCCCTGGGGTATTGGTGCCTGTCGCGTAAGGAGCCGGCAGGTTGAGTGTTATAAGCGCCGCGGTAGTTGGGTTCGCCACGTTAGATGCAGGTGCAGGTGGTAGCGTGAGGGTTAGGCCCGTGATGGTTGCCCAACCACCACCTGTGGTAAAAAGTTGGCCGGGCGTTTCGGCGTAGAGAATCGACGCTGGGCCTTGAGCCATTAGGGTCCCATGGCAGGCGCAGAAGAACAATACCGCGACACCTACGGTTCGCATAGCGAAACGTACGGCGGCGCCCGCGATCTTCCGGACGATCGATTGGGTATATCGGGTGCCGGCTCTATGGTGGATAGGTTCGGGTTAGGTTGACAGCTTGCGCGTTTGGTTCAATAGCTTGATTTTTCATGACGACCTCCTTAGGGTCAGGGGTTATGGCGGCGGGTGACAGGGAGTGAGGAGCGGCTGCACCGCGAAGCTGCTCCTCACCTGAAATGGTTGAGAAGGATTCGCCTATTAGCCGAGCATCCGCCGTCGCAGCAGACCGCCGAGGCCGAGGATGCCGGAACCAAGCAGGAGCAAGGAACCTGGTTCAGGAATGGGTGCAGCCAAAGACCGAGCCCGGTCGAATCGAGATCTCGGTATCCACCGTAGGAAATCGAAGGTTGTCGACCGATTGGTTGTGAGCCAGACGCTACCACTGTCGGGATTGTAAGTGGGTACTCAGGTGATTGCCGTCGAACGTGTAAGACCCGTTTCCATTCCATGTATTCGGGCATGTCGGCCTGAGACACATTCGATTGAGAAGTTCGGACTTGAGCAATAGAATGGCGAGTCCAACCAAGGATCCTATCGAATTGTGCAGGTTGGATGCGCTTGAGATGAAATGGTTTCGTCGGCCCTGAACCACCATCAAAGTCCCCGAAATTGACAATGGTGGCCATCGGCAGGTAACCGTATCCAAGCTTCCGACACCTGGAGAATTCCCAAGCGCTCTGCCCGATTACATGGTCCCCGTCGGGGTAATGTCCGGTTCCGGTAAATGTCCCGTCCAGCGAGGTGCAACGGACGAAACCCAGGTCCCCCTGAAAGACGAAGGGCCGGGAACGGCGAGTGTGGGAAAGATGCCCTGGTATAGGGAGGTTGCAGGCGGCGCCAGGATTGCAGGGCGGGGGAAGAGTGAGCGGTGCGCGAACAGATTGCCTAGCGTAACAGCCGAGGCCGGGGTGGCCGCCGCCCCAATGCCTATAGCAAGCGACAGCACAATCAAACAGCTGAACGGTGAACGAACTCGTTTCGGACTTCAACTTCGCATGCCTGTGCGTGCATTTCAACGTCCTGGTGATTCATGACGATCTCCTTGTGATCGAGCGGTTGGGGCGGGCGTTCGTGCGGAGGCGAGGAGCGGCAGCACCGCGAAGCTGCTCCTGACCGAAAAGGGCGAAGCAGAGTTCGTGTGTTAGCCGAGGGCCTTCGGCGCGGGGATCCGCCGAGGCCGAGAACGCTGGTTCCGAAAAGGGCGAGCGGGAGGGGGGTAGGTAGGGGGGCTGGGTGCAACTGGCTGGCGACCGCTCGGCCACATTGACATCGGTCCGAGAAGCCACCTTGCTGCGACTTCTCGCTGTAGCCAAGAAACCACCGGAGATAGCGCTCGCATCCTCGCAGTCCACGTGTTGCAGTTGGTAGATCGATACGGGTTGAGAATTCATTTCCTCCGTGCTGAGTTCATGGAGGGGGGGGGTTGGAGAATGAGACGGGGGAGGGGGGGGGGGAGTGTGGTGGGGGTGGGTTAGAGAGGTTTGGCCCCCGCCGGAGTAGCGATCGCCACAACGGTAAGCAGCGCGCAAGCGACCATCGCACTACGGCTGATTGCACGTGTCACCTTGCCCAACAATCCACTCTTGGTTTTCTGTTCGTTCGTCTGAGTTTTCATCACGACCTCCTTAGGGTCAGGGTTGTGGCGGTGGTTGATAAGAAGTGAGGAGCGGCTGCGCCGCGAAGCTACTCCTCACCGAAAGTAGTGGGTAAAGTGTGGGTGTTAGCCGAGCAACCGCCGTCGCAACAGTCCGCCGACACCAATAACGGACGTGCCGAGCAGTGCAAGCGTGCTGGGTTCGGGAGTGCTGCTCAGGAAGTCTTGAGCCGTTCCGAGGCTGCCGCTTTCGGTTCCCGGTATGGCGGTATATAACTGCACATCCGAGAACTCACCCAGTGAGTAGAGGCTCTGGCTCTGGGCAAGCGCGACGAGAGACTGTCCGCCTGAATCGAGAGGTGAAGGAGCGCCTTCGAACAGCCACCATGCAGCAGCATTGATGTCGCTGTTAGCACCGTGATCAGCAACCGCCATCTTGAAGAGGAACGCAGCTTCGTAGTCGAGCAGGTGCGTGCTGGGATCCAGGCTACCAACGCTGGTTGCTGTCGTCGCCGCCAGGTTTCGCCGCCGCTAATGTGCTCGCGATAGCCAATGCACATCATCCATTGGTTGGGACCTCCGTTGACGCTGAGGTCATACGGGTAGCTGGAAACTCCCGAGTAATTGTTGCCCGTGGGCAAGCCGTTGAACTTCATGTTGACGGTTCCAGCGGCCGCCGGCAGCGAAGACGCCACCAGCAGCAGCAGAAACATGGCAAACAGTGTCGTGGGTGACGGCGAATTACATCCGATGGTTGCACCGCGGCACCAAGGTAATCGGCCAGAAAGGTTTTTCATTGAGGTTCTCCGTGTGGTTCTGGGTTGTGGCGACACGTTGAGCTGGCGTGTCGCCGGTTAGTTTGCGGTACCATCGCTCACCGCTCGGAGCCGGGGTTTCGTCACCGGCTCCTCTTGTTTCACTCCGGATCAGGGCTGCAACGGGCCAGGCCAGATTCGAAACGGCCGCGTCACAACCGCTCCGGAGCGCGACGAAACTTACGAACCGGCTCGACATTCCTGCGCGTTGCCGATGCGGAACACGCGAGCGCCGGGGCTGGCGTATCCGGCAGGCTTCCTTTTCAGGAGCTCGACCAGTAGCTGGGCTAACAGAAGGCTGCTCGCTACTCCCGCTGGAGGACTATTGGTGACAGTCGCGGCGGCGTACTTGGTCGTGGCCGTCAACGTCAGGATGAGAGTCATGAATGGGCCGAGAGTGCTTTGCGTTGTCATGGCGACCTCCTTCTGTTCGGTTATGGCGGTGGCGATTGCTGACTCCGCCGAGTTGCTGTCTCGGGAACCGTTTCGCCACCCGGAGGCGGGATGTTTGTCCCACCTCCAAGTGCGATCCCCGACCAGAGCAGGTGAGCCTCTTGCACTCGGTTTCCGCTCTCGTGAGGGCACAATGCGCCCGGTGGCCGAAGCGTTCAATACTTAGGGAGTCATTTGGAGGTAGGTTTCAGGTCAACGGCTAAGCAACTGGCAGGGTGGGAGTTAGATCGGCATGTCAGCGAAGAAATAGAGTGGGGAAGCGAGGGTGCGGATGTATAATTCCGCGCAATAGCTTGACCGGCAGGGTGGTCAACGTGAGCGCCACGGAAAAACTACTTCGCTTCGGAGTCTTCGAGCTCAACCTCGACGCCGAAGAATTGCGCAAAGACGGAATCCCTATCAAACTACCGCCGCAACCGGTCAAGGTGCTGGCGCTGCTCGCCGGTCGCGCCGGACAGGTGGTGACGAGAGACGAGATCCAAAAGCAAGTCTGGGGCGAAGAAACCTACGTTGACTTTGAGCACGGACTGAACCAGTGCATCAAGCAGATCAGGACCGCCCTCAATGACAATGCGGACAAGCCTCTCTATGTCGAGACGCTACCCAGGCGCGGCTATCGGTTTCTTGCTCCCGTAGTGTCAAAGACAGTCGCGGCACCGCGCTGCACGCGTGACCGAGTCGAGCTCGGGAATTCAGAGTCGCGTCGGGTTGCCACCGATGTTGGAACGAGCGGCGGAGGCGACAAGGTCGGTGCGGGGAGAGACAGCGCCATCGGGAGTCGCAAGTACCGAGCTTGCAGGAGATGCTGCCGCAGTAGCAGTGCTTCCGGGCGCAACTGAGTTTCCGATCACCGGCGCGACAGCGACTCCAGAAACAGAGGCACCTGCGAGGTCCCGGCGACCGCTCAAGAAGTTACTGGTGCGGCTGGCGATGACGGTGGTGGGCCTGCTGGCGCTGGTCGCTGTCGGAGTTTATTGGCGAACCCAGCGTGCCTCCGCCCTAACGGACAAGGACACCATCGTTCTTGCCGATTTCGATAACTCCACTGGCGAACCGATCTTTGACGACGCCTTGACCCAAGCGTTGGCCATCAAGCTTGAAGAGTCACCATTCCTGAATATTCTCTCCGGCCGTAGAGTGGCTGCCACGATGAGAATGATGGGACAGCCTCCGGACGAGCGATTGACCGAGAAAGTGGCGCTTGAAGTGTGTTTACGGACTAACAGTAAGGCGCTATTGGAGGGCTCCATCGCCCCAGTGGGAGATCATTACCTTGTTGGAGTGAAGGCGCTGAACTGCCAGACAGGCGATACGCTGGCCAGTGTTGACGATGAAGCGGAAAATCGAAACACAGTATTAAGAACACTCAGCCACGCTGGCAACGAAATGCGAAAGAAGCTAGGCGAGTCTCTGGCCTCCGTGGCAAGATTCGATACCCCGATTGAACAGGCCACTACTCCATCGATTGATGCCCTAAAGTCGTACAGTCTTGGGCTGAAGACGCAAGTCTCCAAAGGTGAGGGGGAAGCGATACCATTCTACGAGCGCGCAGTCGACTTGGATCCTAACTTCGCCATGGCCTATGCCCGAATGGGGGTGATCTACGCGAATCTCCTTCAGCCGAAATTGGCGGCGATGAACTTAGCTAAAGCTTTTCAATTGCGGGACGGAGCAATGGAAAGAGAAAAGCTTTACATCGCTGCCCATTATTATATGGATGTCGTCGGTGATTTACCGAAAGCAATCGAAGCATTCACCGTTTATAAACAAACCTATCCTAGAGACGCGTCACCATATATTAATCTTGGTGCGATTTATGATTATGTTGGAGAGTATGAGCGGTCACTGGCAGTACTCGAAGAAGGATTACAACTCGACCCCGGCAACGCTAACACCTACGCGAACTGCCTAGGCAACTATCTCAGTCTGGGCCGGATTGACGATGCCAAGACGATTCTCCAGAAGGCAAAGGCCCGAAAGATAGCGAACGAGTTCCTTTCACTTAACGCTTACTTGCTGGCGTTCTTGACGGGTGATGCGGGGGAAATGAGACGGCAACTGCTTGCCGAAATGGGGAACGCGAGCCTCGAAAATTATCTGCTATCGTTCCAGTCTGCTACCGAAGCTTTCTATGGACATCTCGGCAAGGCACGCGAGTACACCAGACGAGCGGTAGCCTCGGCAGAGCGATCTAGCCAGCACGAACCCGCAGATCTCTGGCAGCTCTCGGGAGCTCTCCAAGAGATAGAGGTTGGTATTTCTAACCCAGTGATACCCGGGCCGTCGCAGTCTCTTTCTGGACCACGCGGTAAGGGCACTGCCGTTCTTGCAGGGCTGGCGCTCGCCCGAAGCGGCAATGCCAAGCGTGCTCAGAAGATAGCCGACCAACTGGCAACAGACTATCCTCACGACACGGTTGTGCAGTTCTACTGGCTACCAGCAATTCGAGCTGCGATTTTGCTCGACGCGAAAAATGCTCAGGAGGCAGTCAAACAATTACAGCCGGCACTTCCGTATGAATTGGGGGGACCGGTACCTCAGGTCGCCCTGATGTATCCGGTCTACTTGCGTGGCTTAGCATATCTTCAGTTAGGTCAATCCCAACTTGCGGCTGCCGAGTTCCAGAAGATGCTGAGCCACCAAGGAGTCACCGGGAACTTCGTGCTTGGCGCATTGGCGCATCTACAACTCGCCAGGGCGCAAGCTATGAGTGCCAATAATAGAGAGGCTGCGGCCAGGTCGTATGAAAACTTTTTGGCCATGTGGGAAGATGCCGATCCGGAAGTTCCCGTTCTAAAGCAAGCCAAAGCCGAGTACGCCAGGTTGAAATAGTATTCATCAACAAAAGCTGCGGAGCGCGGTACCATCGCGGTAAAAGCCGCGGCCTGCTCGCTGGAGCCGTGGCCTTCCAAGCCGGACTTCTGAGGCCAGCTCCTTGCGGGTTATTGCACGGGTGGCGGCGTCAGGCCCATGAAACTGGTGCCCTGAAATTTTCCGTGCGCGCCGAAGTTCCAGTTGAACTCGGCGAAGCCGGCGTGGGCGCAAGCATGGCATCCGTTGCGCAGAGGGTAGCCAAGGGTGAAAGAGACGCTGCCGTCAGGATTGTTGGACGAGTTGGGCCAGGTGGTTCCATCGCGGTCGCCGGGCCAGAGGTTGACGCTGGGAAACTGAGCTTTGGTGTTCTGGAACTGCGGACTCTGTTGCATCGTCGCTTGATCGAGCAACTTCAGGTTTTCGGCGTTCACGATCCCAGGGGTGCCGTTGATGAACAGCAGGCCGTTGTTGGTGTTAGCCCGCAAAGGATAGACGACAAAGGCGACATCCACCGGACCGACTTTATTGAAGCCGTTCATGATGCCGACATCCCCGCCGCTCTGCTGGTAGAGAGCGCGGGTGAAGGCGACCGCCGCCGGCGATGCTCCAGCCGGGAGACATCTGATTGATGAAGCACTCGGCGAAGCTTGGCGGCTGGGGAGTGCTGTCGCAGGCTTTATGGGCAGCGGCGAGAAACGTCGCCGGAGTATGCCAAACCGAAGAGGGTCCGATCTTGGCCATGGGAGTCGGCGCCGCATTCTGCGCGCTGGTCGGGCTTTGCATAATCACGAGAGTGATGACGAGCAGGGCGACGAGGACGACGAATCGGTTCATATTGAGTTGTTCCTTTGCCCTAACAGTGTAATGCAGGCATGTAAAAGACATGCCAGATACGGCAAACAGCCTACGGGCGAGCGATTTTGCATTGTTCCGGCTTAAGAGAATGTATCCTTCGGGCCCTTCCGGTGCTCAGATACTTCTGTGGCAAAGCGAACTGCCAAGCCGGTTGAGCACGTCCCCGAAACTTCCTCTGTTGCCGACAGACTGCCGGCGAAACAGGAAGCCCTGTTCCGCGAGGTACTGGCAATTTTTGAGAAGGAAAATCTCCCGTATGCCGTGGCCGGAGCATTCGCCTTGCGTGAGCACACGGGAATCTGCCGGTACACGAAAGATCTGGACATTTTTTTGAGTGCCGGCAACGCGGCGCGAGCCCTGCAACTTCTACAAACACACGGTTTTGAATGCGAGGTGCGCGATCCGGTGTGGTTGGCCAAGGCACATCGCGATGACTTCTTCGTCGACCTGATCACCGGCATGAGTAATGGCGTGTTTGCGGTCGATGAGTCGTGGATTGACCGATCGCATCCTGCCGAGGTGGTTGGAGTCAAGACGCGGGTGCTGGCTCCAGAAGAGCTACTGGCGTCGAAGCTCTTCGTGATTCGCCGCGAGCGTTTCGATGGAGCGGACATTGCTCATATCGTCTATGCTTCGCGAGGAAAGCTGCAGTGGGATCGCGTGATGCAGCTGACCGGGCCGCATTGGGAAATTCTGCTGTGGGCGTTGTTGTTGTTTCATTACGTGTATCCCGGCCAGGCGGGTTATGTGCCAGAAGCCTTGTGGCGAGACCTGATCGGCCGACTGGAGCGCGAGGTGCTGTCGCCGGACCCGAATGCCCGCTTCCGGGGAAGCCTGGTTGACGACAAGATGTTTGCCATCGACGTAAAGGAATGGGGACTGGACAATCTTCTCGAGGAACGCCGGGAGCGGAGCGCGCAGATTAGCCTGGAGGACGAAGAGAATTGTGCATGACGACCGGGCGCCTCTTCGTCGTCAATGCATATGAGAATAGCTGCTACCGCCGACATCCACTTCATTCCCCAGAACCAGAGCGTTCTGCACGACCAACTGCAGCACGTACGCGATGAAGCCGACGTGCTGGTGCTTGCCGGCGACCTGACCAACTACGGACAGCCCACGGAAATGGAACCGCTGCTCAACCTGTTGGTCCGAACACGTGTGCCAACGATTGTCGTGCTGGGAAACCACGATTACGAGTGCGGGCACGAAGTGGAACTGCAGCAGATGCTGACCTCGGGCGGAATCAAAGTGCTGGACGGTAGCGCCTATGAACGCGATGGCGTTGGATTCGCCGGGACCAAGGGCTTTGTAGGTGGTTTTGGCCGAGGTGTCCTCACCGCGTTCGGAGAGTCCGAGATCAAAACCTTCGTGCGGGCTTCGATCGACGAGGCATTGAAACTCGAGCGCGGACTATCGCAATTGCGCTCACCAAAGCGAGTGGTGGTGCTGCACTATGCGCCGATCGCGGCTACAGTAGTTGGCGAGGCCCCTGAGATTTTTCCTTTCATGGGTACGTCGCGGCTGGCGGAGGTGATCGATCGCCACGGCGCCGACCTGGTATTGCACGGCCACGCTCACCATGGAACCCTAGACGGCCAGACAACTGGCGGAATTCCCGTGCGAAACGTGGCGATTACTTTGCTGCAGACGCAACAGCCCGCAGCAAGTTACCGCATTTTTGAGCTATAGCTCCCGCTCTGCGAGGATGCACCGGAAATTTGGCCGTCGGTCATACCAGCCGCAATGGCGAGAGACATCTTGAGTGACCTGCCAGGTCGTGTGTAAATCTCTTTGAATTCGTCGCTTGCTTTCTGACAGAAGCGAAGGCATAATCGCACCCCGCTGCGATTTCTCGAAGTCGCAGACAGGTCGTTCCCGCCACCTCGAAAAGTTCATCTCGTCCGGCTATGGTCGATCCCTGTTTCGTCCAGAGTGGCGACTGAATAACTGACAGCATTTTGGACATCAAGCGCCCTCCGAAATTTCGATCAACTCAAATTGGAGGAAAATCATGCATCGGACGCGAAGGATGAGTTATGTGGCAGCGTTAGCGCTTCTACTGACCGGAATGTCATGGACCGGTTGTAGCAGCAACAAAAACAAGGAGCAAGAATCCGTGGCTTCGCTGCCGGAGCTCCCGTCGGCAGACGTAGCAACACTGAAAGCCGTCCCTAACAGCAAAATGTTGGCCACGAGCGTAATAAAGCGAGTTCCGCGGCCAGAGGCGCCGCCAAAGATTCAGCCCGCATGCCAGGCGGACGACGTGACCACCAACTACAGCGTAGAGGTTAAATATCCGGTAACGGTTTGCATACCGTTGAACATTCCGTCCACGGGAACGGTCACTGGCCAATACCCGGGGGGACTCACGCCGACCCATAAGCTGGATACCTCGAAGTTGCCGCAGGACTTGCAAAGCCTGGCGAGCAATTCGCCAAATTCGGCGTCGCCCGAAACATTGTGGAAGTGCAAGAAAGACGAAGGCCCTTGGCAAGGAAGTTTGGACAGCGAAAAAAGTTGCAGCGGGACTTGCGAGACGGACAACCGCTTAACCCTTCTGAACACGCCGAATGTGGTCGAAGTCGAGTGGTATGGGTCCATTATCGGTGACAAACCTCCCATTGTTCAGTTTGTCGGCCAGCTTCACCTCAACGACACCACCAGAGAGATGTGCCACTCGCAAAACGTGGCAACTCCGAAGAAGTGAGGGATTGGATTCAACGCCAGGCCGGAGAAAGAGTTTAAGCTTACCAGCCGTAGAGTCGTCGCCAGTGAATCGTGCGGGTTACGTTTTGCAATGAAAACCGTCGAAATCGTGCGGTTGGTGACCGATGTCACAGACTGATTCAGGTTGCGAATTGCAGAATTAAGATCGTAACGTGCGAAGAAACCCGACATTTCGTAGGCTGCTGACGGTGGCGTTGACGCTATCGATCGCGCTGTGGGCCGAAGCTGGAGTTGCGCTGGTAGCGGGCGACCGGGTAATGGCGTGTCACGCGATGATGCTGCACGGCCAGGCGGGAACGATGGCCGCTGCGGATGCCGCCGATACGCAAGACAACGATGCGATGCCGTGTTGCCCGTCTGATTCCAAGCGCGGGCCAGTGTTGTCGGCGGACCGTCGACCGTGTTGTTCCGTGAGCAACGATGCGGAACGACCCTTGGGATTTTTGGTCAGCGCGGAGCGGACGACGTCGCATCCAACGGATGCCGTCGCCACGACGACGGGGGGCCTCGAGCCGGGCCCGGCGAACTATTTTGGCGAGTTGCGCAGCGCCGATGCGCCTCGTTTTGTGAAACCCATCCTCGAACTGAAAACCGACCTCAGGATCTAGAGCGCGTCTCGCCGCGCATGCGCGACGGTTGAGGTTGCGCCGTCGCAGGCCACGAACAGCGGACGAAGTCCCTCCGCGCAACTAGACAATGAGGAAATCATGAAAACGAAAGTAATGGTAGTGCTGTTCACGATGTTGTTTGCGCTGGCGATGATGGCGCAGACGGCGACACAGGCGGCTCCCACCGCTCCGGCAACGGGCGACAACGCTAAGGCGTGCGCTTGTTGCGGCCATGACATGGCCAACATGAAGGCGGGCAACAAGTGTCCGATGATGAAAGACGGAAAGATGGCGGAAGGTGCGTCGTGCTGTGGCAAGGATGGTGGCTGCTGCAAAGACGGCAAGTGCGATATGAAAGCACACAAGGACGGCAAGATGGCATGCTGCTCCGGCGCCGACAAGTGCCCGATGATGTCACAGAAAGACGGCAAGGCAGGTTGCTGCGGCGACAAATGCCCGATGATGAAGGGCGGTAAGTCGACGGCCGCATTGTCAACCGGCGGTAAGGAAGCTGGCTGCTGCAAGAGCGCCGCGTCAGTCTCCTGTTGCGCCAAAGGCGCTGCTTGCTGCAAGGGTGGTTACATGCCTTGCTGCAGCGGCGAGAACAAAGCCGCGTAAACGTCGAGGCGAATCGTAAAGCGTAAGGGGCACAGCGGAAACTGTGCCCCTTTTGTTGTCTCTGGGACGCCGAAAGCCGTGGTCTGCGGCTAACTTCCGATCTTGAGTTCCTTCTTTGCCAGTGGCCGCGCGAATGCATTGGTCGGGCTGTGCGAGTTGATGGCCAGGACTTGGCGGTAGAGTTTCATGGCCTCGTCCTGGTTGCCGCTCTTGGCATAGGCTTGCGCCAGCAGAGCGAGGATGAAGGGATCTTTCTGGTCAGCCTTCTTTAGTTCTTCGATGGCGGACTTGTAGTTGCCCGCATAGAACGCGACATACCCGGTGAGGTACGGAAAGAACGCGGCCTGGTTCGGAGGTAGCTTGCCCTTGTCGAGGATAGTCTTGGCGGCCGCGACGTGGGCGTCGGCCTGCATGGCATTGCCTTCGCGGGCGGCAATGCGTGCCTGGGCGTTCTCCCAGCGGAAGTTCCATAGGTCGCGGTCAGCGTCGGAGAGGTTGGGCGTGCGCAGCGCTGTGTCATACCCCATCTTGTACCACCTGGTGGCGTCAGCGACATTGCCACACTCGAGTTCAATGCGCGCCAGCTCGTTGGCGGTTCCGGCGGCGTCGGCGAATTTCTGTGTCCCGCATCTGCGCGTCATAGGCGAGTTGCTCGTAACGCTGTACCTGCGGCAAGTCGCAGGTGAAGGCATAGGACACGGCAGTTGTGCGCAGCGCCTGGACACGGCGGTCCGGCGGCGCGAACTCGACGGCCTGCAACAGGTACTTGCGCGCGTTGTCGTAGTTGCCCTTGAGGTCGAGCACGATGCCGGCGTTCAGGTTGGCCTCGTAGCTTTTGGGATCGGCAGCGAGCATCGGCATGAGAATAGCGAGAGCTTCGTTTTGCTTGCCTTCGCTGTTTAGTTGTTGCGCTTGCTTGATCTGGGGATTGACCGGGACTGCGGACGTGGCGGCCGGCGGCGTCTGCGCGAACGCACATGTGGACAAGGCGAGAACAAAGACGGACTGCACGATGGTTTTCATGGCGGGGCAAATTATGACACACGCTTTGGCCGTTGTGGTGAAGCCCGTTCAACCGACGGTCAAATGTGCAGTGAGAATGAAGGCGGTCCATCGGAAGCCTGGAAATCACCGTCTCAACGAGTTACACGAACTAACGTATCTGCTGGTACTCGGCCTTGGCCTGCCGCAATACCGGAATATCTGCATCGGCGTCTTTCCATAGTCCAAAGAAGTTCTGATAGCTGCTACGCGCGTTAATCGAGTCCCCTGCCTGCGCGTAAGCGCGACCAAGTTGAAGCTGAGCCAATGCGGCCAAAGGCGAGTTCACGGCGACGCCACGCTGATCCGCGAACTTGCGAAATTCCGCACCCGCTTCTTTGCTTTTATTCAGCGCGAGGTAAGCCGTGCCTCGTACATACACAGGGTAAAGCGACCCGCCCACCTCGAACTGAGGAAGGGGGCTGCCGAGTTCATACGGTTGAGTGGTCTGAAGAATATCGATGGCCTTGGCCGCATTGCCGTGTTTGATTTCGATGGAGGCATAGATGGCGGGCAGCCAATAATGATTCACCACGGTATTGAGGGGATATTGCTCGGCCAATTCGTCGGCCATACGCTTGGCGCGTTCGCTGTCGCCGATGCGGGCTAAGGCCAACGCCGCGAGAATCTTCACATCGCGCGTAGGCGCAATGGCAAGCGCGGAGGCGATTTCCTGACGGCAGCGCGCGACGTCGCCAAACTCCGCTTCGCGCAACGCGGAATTCATCTGCCACGCAGCCGCCGTCTCTACAGAGTCGCTGCGGTGGGCCAGCTCTACCGCGCGCTTGGATAGTTCCCGAGCGTGGTTGAGGCGCCCGTAAAACGCTTCGGTGTCAGACGCAAATGAAAGCAGGATGTCTTCTCCCGGTTTGCCGGCAGCCGCGTCGACTTGCCGCTTCATTTCAGCGACGTCATTCTCAAGAAAGGCAACGCCGTAGCGATTGCCGTGCAGAAATGGGTTGTTAACCTTGTGATCGACGGCTTCCTTGTACGTCGCCTTGGCATCGTTGAGGCGGTCCAGGGCTGCATACAGACCTACGAGATTGGTGAATGCGGCGGCGCTGCCTGGGTTAAGACGAAGATCTTCCAGGCTGGCGGCGACTGCCTTTTCATACTGCCCGAGGTAGCTGTAATCGACCCCCAGGTTGCCGTAGGGCTCGCCATTGCGAGGATAGGTTTTCGCCCACATTTCATAAGACTGGATTGCCTTTTCCAGTTCGCCGGTGACCAGGAGGTAATAGGTCCCGGCGATTCGGTACCTCTCGCGCTCGCTGACTCTGTCGCGCAGGTCGTAGGCCTTCTGCAGGTTCTGGCTCGCCAGGCCAGGCTCGCGCAGATTGGAGTACGAGATTCCCAGGGCCGTATAGGCAGCGGCGAAGTTGGGATCGAGTTCGATGGCACGGTTAAAGAACGGAATTGCCGCCGAACTGCCCTGCTCCTGCAGAGTGCGTCTGCCTTCCGAGAGCGCCTTGAGCGCTTCGAGTGATGGAGTCGTGGCCTGATCCATGGGCGTGTCGAACTTCTCCACGGTGCTCAGCGATTCGCCCAGCTTGCGGCGCAGCCTGGTGGTGGCATCGCCCAGGGCTTTCAGCACGTGTTCTTTGTCTGCCGCTGTTACCTGTTCCTGTGCCAGGAGATCGCCCGACTTGCAGTTGACCGCGTCCAAACCGATGACGTACTGGCTGCCCAAACTAGCAATCGTGCCGGTGACGTAGGCTTTCGCTTCGGCACGCTGACACAGATCGCGCACGACATCGGTGCTCAGCTTGGTGTTGGGAGGTTTGGCCATTAGCCGCAACGTCGCGCGGATTCTGGCGTCGGAGAGGATATTGAGGAAAGGCGATTGGCCGAGTTGCACCGAGAGGGCCTGCTTCAAGGTGTCATCGAAGACGGCGTCTCCGGTCGTATTGTTGAAGTCGGCCAGCACCAGCGTGTCTTCGTCACCCAGCTTCGGAGCCCGGTGCGAGCGCCAGTACAAACCACCGGCGACGAGAGCTGCGATCAGAAGAACAGCGGCGGTCAGACTCTTCCATAGACGGGTGGTTCGCCCGGTTGCGACTGCCGGTTGAGAGATATTTACTCTTGACGATACCGCCCGGCTGCTGCCGCTGGAAGATGCAGGAGAAACTGCTACCGGCGCGGTTGGCGATTCGTCGTCTGCGGCGACGGCAACGGAATGCTGGGAAGAATCAGTGTCGCGCTTGAGGCGGCGTAGCTCGGCCCGCATGTCCGAAGCGCTCTGGTATCGCAGGTTGCGGTCTTTCTCCAGCGCGCGATGAATGATGTCTTCCAGCTTCGGAGGCACGTCGGGATTGAGTCGCACGGGCGCAACCGGAGCTTTGTGGAGGATGGCGTCGAATAATAAAGCGGTGGTGTCGCCGCGAAAGGGCAACGCCCCCGTCGCCATTTGGTACAACACCACGCCAAATGAAAAAAGATCGGTACGGGCATCGAGCGGTTTTCCTCGCGCTTGCTCTGGAGACATGTAAGCGAGGGTGCCGAGGGTGCTGCCGGGGCTGGTGAGGTGTTCATCACGCGCTCCGCTTGCTGTGGCCCCCGATTGATCAGGGCCGAGGCGCGGATCAGCGAAGGTCATTTTCGCCAATCCGAAATCGAGGATTTTGGCGAGATCGCTTCGGGTGACAAAGATGTTTGCGGGCTTGATGTCGCGATGAACGATTCCCTTGCTATGGGCGGCGTCGAGCCCATCCGCCACTCCGATGGCGATGTCGAGAAGGCGGTCGAGGTCGAGAGGCCCACTGTCTACCAGATGCTTGAGGGTCTGGCCGTCGAGGAACTCCATAACCAGGAAGGCCCGGCCGTCCTCTTCGCCGATATCGTAGATTACGCAGATGTTGGGATGGCTTAGAGCAGAGGCCGCGTGGGCCTCGCGACGGAAACGTTCGAGGGCCTCGGGGTCAGTTTCCACACTTTCGGGAAGAAACTTGAGCGCAACCAGACGACCCAGGCGGACGTCCTCCGCCTTGTACACGACACCCATTCCGCCGCCACCGATTTTCTCGAGGATGCGGTAATGCGAGATGGTTTGGCCGATCACCTCGGGAAAAGACTCCCCCAGTGCGCGCAACTCATATTAGGAATTGAAGTGTTGCAAGTCAATGTATCGCTAGAGACGAACAACCGGAACGGGCAAAAGCGCATTGCCGCTGTGGCGACAGTTCGGATGGCGAAGGGAAAGGGTGCGGGTGGCGCACCCTTCTCTCAATTCTTGAGGGTTTAAATCCAACAGCGCCTTTTCTAATGGGCGCAAATTCAGCGGCTACTTGCCCGTTTGGAAGCGCTTGTTGACTTCCGCCCAGTTGACCACGTTCCACCATTCCTTAAGGTAGTCGGCGCGGCGGTTCTGGTACTTGAGGTAGTAGGCGTGTTCCCAGACATCATTGCCCATGACGGGATAGAAGTCCTGGGAGAGCGGATTGTCCTGATTGGGGGTGCTCATGATGCGTAGAGCGCCTGCGGAGTCGCGCACCAGCCAGGCCCATCCGCTGCCAAACTGCTTGACGCCGGCATCATTGAATTTTTCCTTGAAGCTGGCGAAGTCGCCGAAGGTGCTCTTGATAGCGTCGGCGATAGCGCCGCTGGGCTCGCCTCCGGCGTTAGGTCCCATAATCGACCAGAACATGCTGTGGTTCACATGGCCTCCACCGTTGTTGCGGACGGCGCTGCGGACGGCCTCGGGCACGTTCTCCAGGCTTTTGATGAGTTCTTCGGCGCTGAGATTTTTTAGCTCGGGAGCCTTGTCGATGGCGGCGTTCAGATTGGTCACGTAAGCCTGATGGTGCTTATCGTGATGCAGATGCATAGTCTGGGCGTCGATATAGGGTTCGAGAGCAGCGTAATCATAAGGCAGGGGTGGAACTTCGTATGCCATTCTGGTTCTTTCCTCCGAATGTCAGTGATGCCAGGGAAACTCAGGTGGTTGCAAAAGGAGCCCGGGTATTGCGATCTGCGACCCGGGTCAAAACATTATAGCGTTCGCAGAGCAAGCGGCGATCAGTGGTATTTTTCGGCCTGAGTACGCTCCTCGGGAGTCATCTCCTGCCAGAGTTCCTTGCGGTTGGTCTCGGCCCATTCACTCGTGGGATCAGCCGCCAAAGCGGATGACATCAGCTGATAGGCCCGGACGCGGTCGCGGGCGACGCAAGTTCCATTGGCGTAGAGCGCGGCAAGGCGGTTGCGGGCGGGAGCATCCTCTTTGGCGGCTTGCGCGCGCAACAGGACTAGAGCCTGTTCGCAGCTGCGAGGCACTCCTTTGCCTTTGATGTACATGTCGGCGAGCCGGACGGGAGCCTCGGGGTTGCCGCGAGAAGTGGCCTTCCACAACCAAGCCGCCTGAGCAGCAGGGTCGCTGGCCTGCATCGCGTTGGCTAACTCCTGTTGGCCGGGTTCAGGCTTGGACTTGGGCTTGGCGACCGCAGGAGGCGGTTCCTTGAGAGGTTCGCGTTTGGCAACTGTGGTGTTAGGGGCGGACGCCGTTGGAGTCGTGTCGACGGGTTTCTGTGGCGTGACTGCGGGCCGCGAGACGGGTGGAGTCGTGGCAAGTTTACTGTCCGCAGATTGCGCGGACGGCGGAGTGGCTGCGGATTGCGGTTGCTGTTGAGCAGGCGTCGCCGCGGGTTGCCCTTGCTGCTGATTAGTGGTTGCCGCGGATTGCGCTGGTTGCGAAGCCGGTAGATTTGAGTTGGCCGAAGTTTCCGGCTGAGGCTGAGTGGCCGCGGCGGTCTGGTCTGTCGCTGGAGGATTTGCCTGCTGTGGTTCGGAGGGCGCAGGAGTCACTGGGTGCGATTCTGCGGGAGCAACGGGCGCCGGTGTCGCTAACTCGGTGACGCGCTGACGCAGCTTGGCATATTGTTCGTGGGCGATTGCCATGGGATTCGGCAGAGTGGGATCGGACTGGGCACGACCCTGGAGATAGCCGAGAATTCCAAAGACGACAAGCAGGATGGTGAGCGAAGACCACAGGACCCAATGGCTGCGACCGGGTGGTGGGACCTCGTCGAGAGGAAGTGCAGAGCCGGGCCCGGGAGTATCGAGTCCGAGAAATGACGGGCTAGAACTTACGGTGGCCAAGCGAGCGGGTTCGACATCTGGGGTTGCGGTGACGTCGAGAAAGCGCGAACGATCGGCAGTGGAGCTGGTGGGCGGATAGTACTCCTCGCCAGTAGGGTGCGGGCCAGCTTCGGGTGGAGGTGGCACGTCGTCGTCGAAAGAAGGATGGCTGGGCGTGACGGGCGCTTCAGCGTCGAGGACAGGAACCTCGCTGCGCATGGTCAACTCGTCGACCGACTCTACTGGAGGGTTGTATCGGAAATTCGCGACGAACTCCTGTAACTCGCGTTCTTCGTCGGGATTCTTCGTAACGGGCGGCTCGAACGGGCTAATCGGTGGTGCCCCGGCAGCCTCGGAGACGGACTTGAACGTTGGCATTCCGGCGGACTCGGGAGGAGGTTCGGTCGACTGTGGGGGCGGCGGGCGCTTGACGGTTGAGGGTGGACGAGTCTCGACGTCCGCTGGAGCCGAAGGCACGTCATGATGCAGGGGCGCATACCTGCTGATTTCGGGCATCGCCGGATGCGGAAGTTCCTCACGCGAAACCGGCGACGGTTGAGCCTGGGCAGCGACGGGCGGAGGAGTCGGTTCGAGCTTCCGAGTATCGACTGGTACGAACTCGGTAGTTGCGGCGGGTCTTACGATCTCTTCAAGTGACGAGTGCTGATCCTCAAAAACCTCGAGCGGCGCCGGGGCTGAGTGCTCTTCGATCGCGGCGGATGGCGCGGTGATCGAGGCGACTTCCTGAGTCCGCGGCGTTTCTTCGGCGACCGCAGATTGAGAGGTTGCCGAGGGCGAAAACTCCACCTCAGGCCGCGCGATGGAAGAGGTGGTTTCGGGCTGAGGAGGTTCAGGTGCAACCGGGAGCGGCGATGGGGCGATCTCGATCGGCCTGCTGGTAAAGGTCAGCGTACTCTGCGCTTCGGGGACGGTGAGCAGCCGATGAGGGAACGGCGTTCCGCACATTCCGCAGTAACGGTGTTCGGGTGGATTGTCGTATCCGCAACTGCTGCAGAGCAAGCTTCCTCCTGAGGAACCAGACCATCGTAACTCATGGGAGGATAGAGATGAATTACTCCATAAACGCAGCCACGAATTTCATGGATCGGTGCGGACATAGTTCGCGCTACGGCTTGGGCAGGTATCGTTTACGACAACAGCAAGCCTATGGCTGAGCGGCGGTTGTAGCCCTACAATGAGTTGCGATTGGCAGCACAATGGCGCCTCGAAAATCCGGCGAAAGTGCCGGCAAATCCGGAGTATAGCCAGTAGAAACACTGCAACTAGCCGAAGAAACTGCGGGATAACCGGAATTGTGTGGGCAGGAGATGGCGACGCGGTCGGCGACCAGGCGATGGCTTCGCAGCAGAGGAATCATAGCAACAGACAGCTGGGTATTTGGGGAATCCAGGGAGGATTGGGCATGGCAGATGCGCGCGAAGTGATGAATATCCGGCAGGCATCGCAGTATCTGGGAGTCTCGGCCGATACGCTCTACAAATACGTTTCGGAGGAGAAGATTCCCGCGTTCAAGCTGGGCAACCGCTGGAAGTTCAAAAAGAGCATTCTCGACACCTGGATGGAGAACAAAAGCCTGAATAGCGAAGTGTCCCGCCCACGCAAAGTGGCAAGAACGCCGCGAGCCGTAGTGAGTTAGGCAGTTTCGAGTTTCGAGTCCCGGAAGCAATCCTCAAATACATATCTATGTTTCCTCCGCAATCAGGCACGTAAGTGCAGGATTTCCGTATCGGGAAATCGAGTGCAATTGGATGTGTCATTTCCTTGAACTGGCGATTGATGCGCGCCTATTCTGGTGCAAACAAGGGATGTTGGGCAGAAAGCGAGGAGAAGCTGTATGTCCAGCGCTGAGGTTGGCTGGAAGCCCAAAGCATCGTGGCGCGCCAAGCTGCTGAAGCCTACGCTGCCAAAGCTGGTTCCGGTGCCGGAGGGCATGACGAAACGGCTGGGCCGCGGGATGATGCTGATTCCGACGGCGTTGGAAGTCGATGCCATGATTCGCAAGATTCCGCGCGGCCAAGTGAGTTCAATCTCGCAAATTCGACGGCGGCTGGCGCACTGGCACGACGTCGATGTGACCTGCCCGCTGGTGACCGGAATTTTTCTGCGGATCGTAGCGGAAGCTGCCGAGGAAGACCGCAAGGCCGGGAGGCATGACATTACGCCATACTGGCGCGTTGTGCGCGAGGATGGCGAATTGAATGCGAAGTTTCCCGGCGGCGTGGAGGAGCAGGCGCAGACGCCTGGCGGAAGAGGGACACACGATCGCGGGTGGCAGAGTTGTTCAACCGCCGCGAAGCAGATCCACACTGAAAGTGCCAGCCTAGTCTAAAACAACTATTCATCGCAGGGTGAGCTTCGCAATACACTTGCGAAACTCCTGATGCGAAAGCCGTCGAAGCAAACCTTGTCTATTATTGCGGTTGTCCTGCTGCTGCCTGTGGGGCAGCTTTCTGCTGTCTATCGGATGGGCGATGCGGCAGCCTCCGGAGAAATTTGGGCGGGTGATGTCGCACATGCCGATGCCGGCGTTCTTCTTGTTCCCCTTCGAAACCATGTGGACGAAGGCGCGAGCGGGAACGGTGCAGCCGGGAGAAATGGCGCCCGATTTCCGTCTGCCGACGCTGGACCACCAGTCCGAAGTGCAACTTTCTTCGTTGCGCGGCAAGCCGGTGGTGCTGGTGTTCGGCAGCTACACGTGACCGCCGTTCCGGCGGGAGGTTCCTGCCCTCAACAAGCTGTATGAACAATACGGAAGCCAGATCGCGTTCTACGCGGTGTACATTCTGGAAGCGCATCCCAGTGATGTCTGGCAGATGCAGAGCAATATAAAGGACAAGGTGGTCTTCGCCAGCCCCAAGGATGAAGAAGAGCGCGCGTTCGTCGCCGGAGCATGCGTGCGGAAGTTGGGCATCAAGTTTCCGGCGGTGATCGACGGTTTCGAGAACCACACCGAGGTTGCCTACACCGGTTGGCCGGATCGGCTGTACCTGATCGACGCGGACGGTAAGGTCGCGTACAAGAGCAAGCCGGGGCCGTTTGGGTTCCATCCCGCAGACCTGGAGGCGGCGATCAAGAAGCTGCCGCTAGCGCAGGCGGCGCGGTAGGGGCAAGTTCCGAGTTTCCAGTTGCGAGTAAACGCCTTTCCGCCCTTCTTAATTCGCAAAACGATGAGACATCCGTGCGACCTATAATGTCGGCACGATGGCTGGGATATGGTCGCGGAACTGCGCGTTCGTAGTTTGGCTGCTGTTGCTGGCAGCGTTGGGCGAGTCGTGGGCGCAAGCTCCATTGACGATTCAGACGCAGAAGTTGGGACCGGTGGCAGTGGGTTCGAGCGTGAGGCTCGAAATCAAGGTGACCGGCGGCGTGCAGCCGCTGACATGGAAGATGTCGGGTGCAAAGCTGCCGCCCGGACTAAAGCTGGATCCGGTGAAAGGCGTGATCGCAGGAACGCCCACCACGCCGGGCGTTTACAACTTGGAAGTAACAGTGACGGATTCGAATGTCCCGGCGATGCAGATTCGCCGGGAGTTCAGGCTTGTGGTCACCGCATCGCTCAGCATTGATTGGAAGCAGCCTCCGGTTGTGCATGCAGAAAAAATCGATGGGTCGGTGATTGTCAGCAACCTCGCGGAGCAGGACGTCACGCTGACGGTCATTGTGATGGCGGTAAATGACATCGGGCGGGCGACGGCGCTGGGATATCAGGAATTCACGCTGGCGTCGGGAGCGGAGCAGGTTATTCCGTTTGGGGCGAGTCCGGGACCAGGTAAGTACATCGTTCACGCGGATGCCGTGGCGGAGGTGGCAAGCACCAACACCATTTATCGCGCAGCGGAAGCAAACGACGGATCCGCTGGTGATCGAGGCGCCGCAGTAGGCGGGTCGAGCGCTGTCGCCGCGAGCGTGTTGCCGTGCGTACAATGCTGATGATGGATTACCTCAGTCGGCAGAAGCAATTCCAACAGACATTGATTGACCAAGAACTGGACGGGTTTGTGGTTACGCATCCGGCGAACCTGCGCTATCTGTGCGGATACACGGGCAGTAACGGGCTGCTGTTGTTTCTAGCGGGGCGGCGACTGTTCTTTACCGACGGGCGCTACACGCAGCAGGCGCGCGAGGAGGTGAAGGGCGCGCGAGTGGTGATCGCTAGAGGGCCGCTGATGCAAGAAGCGGCGAAGATCGTCGGCAACTTGACTTCGGCGGCGATTGGGTTTGAGGCGGACCTGACCACGGTGGCGGCTGGGGTGCAGATGAAACAGCTGGTGCCGCGCCGGATCGAGTGGAAGCCGACGTCCGGACTGATCATGCGGCAGCGCATGATTAAAGATCGCGAAGAGCTGAAGCTGATCCGCGATGCGGTGAAACTGGGCGCGAAAGCCTATCAGCACGCGCTGAGAGCGATTCGTCCGGGAGTGAGAGAAGTCGAAGTCGCGGGCAGACTGGAGTTCGCTGCGCGGCAGGCGGGCGCTGATGGAATGTCGTTTGATACCATCGTGGCGGCGGGAAAGCGGGGAGCGTTGCCGCATGGGCGGGCGTCGACGCAGACGATCCCACGGCGCGGATTCGTGGTGATCGATTCGGGTGTTATACTGCGGGGCTATTGTTCCGACATGACACGGACTGTGCATGTGGGCACAGCGGGCAAAGTGGAGCGCCGCTGGTACGATGCGGTGCTGGAAGCACAGTTGGTGGGAATTGCCACCGTCAGACCGGGGGTTACAGCCGGGGAAGTGGACGAAGCGGCGCGATCGGTGCTGCGAAGGCGAAGCTGGACCGGTACTTTACCCACTCGACAGGACATGGAGTGGGGCTGGAGATTCACGAGCCTCCACGGCTGGGAAAGCAACAGGCGGAGCGGCTCGAGCCGGGCATGGTGATTACGATCGAGCCGGGGATTTATGTGCCCGGCAAGGGCGGCATTCGCATTGAAGATATGGTGGTGGTCACCGGTAAGGGATGCGAGGTGCTGACGCCGGTGACCAAGGATCTCATTGAGGTAAATCCATCGTAGGCGACGTTGGTTGGAGCTCGCTTCCGGACGGAAGAGATTCCGCACGGGGCTGTAGGGCGACGAGACCGGCGTTTTCCTGCCGAGCGGAATACGATGAATCAAAAAGAAATCAAAGAACTCATCGAATTGCTGGTGGAGAAGGACATCGCCGAGTTTGAGATGGAGCGCGGCGATGTGAAGCTGCACATCAAGCGCGGAGGCGAGGTGCATGCTCCGCAGGTGGTACACATGGCGGCGCCGGTGCCGGTCTCGGTGCCGGTTGCTGCCCCGCCAGCGAGTGCGGCGACCGAGGCGAAGCCGGCAGCAGCTGCACCGACTGAGGCTGCCGACGAGGCGAACCTGCACATCGTGAAGTCGCCTATCGTAGGCACGTTCTACGAGTCGGCATCGCCGGGGTCTCCACCGTTTGTGGCCGTGGGTGACACGGTGAAAGAGGGACAGGTGCTGTGCATCATCGAAGCGATGAAGCTGATGAATGAGATTGAGGCCGATGCCACCGGCGAGATCGTGAAGCGGTTCGTGAATAACGGAAGCCCGGTGGAATATGGGATGCCGCTGTTTGGGATACGGAAGAGATAGGAAGCTCTGTAGTGGTTGCGCCGAATTCCCGGGCCGAAGCCCGCAGACAGCAGCGACGGCTTCGACGCTGACCTGAAGGCCAGCTCAGCCGTTCATTTACAAAGAGATTGCCCTGGACGCCCCGACGCATCGCACGTTGGCACGCAAGAAGTTCGTAACGAACGAATTCATGTTCAAGAAGATCCTGATAGCGAACCGCGGTGAAATAGCCCTGCGGGTGATTTGCGCCTGCAAAGAGCTGGGCATCAAGGCGGTGGCGATCTACAGCGAAGCCGACCGCAACTCGCTGCACGTGCGCTTTGCCGACGAGGCGATCTGCATCGGGCCTCCGCGGCTTGCCGACAGCTACCTCAACATTCCGGCGGTGATTAGTGCCGCCGAGATCGCGAATGTGGATGCGATCCATCCGGGCTACGGACTGCTGAGCGAGAACGCGAACTTCGCGGAAGTGTGCCAGTCGTGCGGCATCAAGTTCATCGGGCCTCCGCCGGAAGTGACGCGGATGATGGGCGAAAAGGAAAAGGCGCGCGCCACGATGAAGAAGGTGGGCGTGCCGATTCTGCCGGGGTCGGACGGGATTATCGCGTCGGCAGACGAAGCGCAGGAGTGGGCGCGCAGCATTGGATTCCCGGTGATCGTGAAGGCGTCTGCGGGCGGCGGCGGACGCGGCATGCGGATCATCCGCAGCGCTGACGAGCTGCCGAACCAGTTTCATGCGGCGCAGTCGGAGGCGGCGGGGGCGTTCGGCAATGGCGATCTCTACATGGAGAAGTTCATCGAGCGGCCGCGGCACATCGAGTTCCAGGTGCTGGCCGACGAGCACGGCAACGTGATCAGCCTGGGCGAGCGCGAGTGCAGCATCCAGCGGCGGCATCAGAAGCTGGTGGAAGAAGCGCCGTCGGTGGTGGTGAACCAGGAGCTGCGCGATCGCATCGGCGGCATCCTGGTGAAGTCGCTAGCCGAAATTGGCTACATGAACGCCGGTACGATCGAGTTCCTGATGGACGAGGACCGCAGCCTGCACTTCATCGAAATGAACACGCGCATCCAGGTCGAGCACCCGGTGACGGAGATGACGACGGATGTCGATCTGGTGAAGTCGCAGATCATGATCGCGGCGGGCGTGAAGATGAGCGAGGTAATCACTCATCCTGTGGTATCGCGCGGACATGCCATCGAGTGCCGCATCAATGCCGAGCATCCCGAGCGGTTTACGCCGTCGGCGGGGAAGATCACGGCGTTCAATCTGCCGGGAGGCACGGGCATACGGGTCGATACCGCGGCGTATGCTGAAGGCGTGATTCCGCCATACTATGATTCGTTGATCGCGAAGCTGTGCGCGCGCGGGCGCGACCGCGACGAGGCGATTTCACGCATGGCGCGGGCACTGGATATGTTCGTGGTGGAGGGCATCTTCACTAGCATTCCGCTGCACAAGCGGATCATGGCGGACGCGGACTTCCGCGCGGGCGACATTGATACCAAGTTTATGGAGCGCTTCCTGGCTCAGCCCAGCAGACAAGAGACCGTAAAGTCGTAGGCAGTTATGCCAAACCAGCTGCAGTTACCCAAGCTGTACGCCATCGTGGATGTGACGTGTTTTGCGCCTCCACTGCGGACGATGAACTCCATTGTGGAGTTTGCGCGCGACCTGGGCGAAGGCGGCGTGACCCTGCTGCAATACCGGAACAAAGAGGGTGATACCCGGCTGATGCTGCGGCACGCCATGGAGATCAAACGTGTGCTTGCAGGCAAAGCGAAGCTCATCATGAACGATCGCGCGGATATCGGCGTGGCGGCTGGTTACGACGGCGTACATCTGGGGCAGGACGACCTTCCGGCCGAGGCGGTTCGCCTGGTGGTTGGAGCGGCGAGGATTGTCGGCGTATCGACGCACAATGTCGAACAAGTGAAAGAAGCCGATGCCGGTCCGGCTGACTATATTGCGATTGGGCCGGTATTTCCGACGACAGGGAAGAAGAATCCTGACGTGGTGGTGGGACTTGAGGGCGTGCGGGCAGCGCGGGGCGCCACCAAAAAACCGCTGGTGGCGATCGGAGGGATTACGCGTGCGAATGCCAAGTCGGTGATCGAGGCGGGCGCTGATTCGGTAGCTGTGATTTCGGGATTTGCTGAGCTCTCCGCGCAGGGCGGCCGAAGAATTTCTGCGGCTGTTGGTGTAAAGATCTTCACCACTGAGGATACGGCGGCCAATCAGGTCCGAGGGGTCGAGTGGCGGCAGGATCGGCCGCAGGGTGGGGGGCAAGGTATCATTCAAAAACTGTAATGAAGAAGTAGGTCACTTGCGGACTGAAGTTTGCTCGCGATGACAAATCATAACGAAAGAAGTGAAGTGGCTGGCACGACTGAAGTCGTGCTTTTTCAAACCGGGGCTATCAACGCAGGCCTGAAGACCTGCACGACCAACATCGAGGCGGCTTGAGCACTGAAGCGAAGACCATTTCTGTCCACTCCAGCTCTGGCGAGAACGAGTTCGTTAAGGGACTGGGCCTGACCAGCGCGACCACGCTGGTGATGGGTTCGATGATCGGCTCGGGCATCTTTATTGTGTCGGCCGAGATCGCGCGCGAGGTCAATTCGCCGGCACTCCTGATTGCGGCATGGCTGGTCACCGGCTTCATGACCATCACGGGCGCGCTGGCCTACGGCGAACTGGCGGCGATGATGCCGCATGCGGGTGGACAGTATGTTTACCTGCGCGAATCGCTGGGGCCGCTGTGGGGATTTCTCTACGGCTGGACTCTGTACCTGGTCATCCAGACGGGCACCATCGCCGCCGTGGGAGTGGCGTTCGGCAAGTTCCTGGGCGTGTTCTTTCCTTCCATATCCGCCACGAATTGGATCCTGCATCTCTGGCATGTGCCGCCGATTCCCATCGGGCCGATGGTTCTGGGCAACATGGACGTCGGGTTGAACACGCAAAACCTGATGGCCGTGCTGGTGGTCATCTTCCTTTCGGTACTGAACATTTTTGGCGTACGGCTGGGCGCGGCGGTGCAGAACGTCTTTACCTTTGCGAAGACGGCGGCGTTGCTGGGACTGGTGGTGCTGGGAATCTTCATCGGCCGTAACGCACAGGCTATCGCGGCGAACTTCGGCGCGAATTTCTGGCACAACGCTGGATTGTCGGCGCTGCACGGCGTGCAGGTGGGCGTGGGCGGGCCGATTGCGCTGGTGGGGACGATCACTATCATTGCGGTCGCGCAGGTGGGCTCGCTGTTTTCGTCCGACGCGTGGAACAACGTGACGTTCACCGCGGGAGAGGTCCGCAATCCGCAGCGAAACCTGCCGCTGGCGCTGGCGATCGGGACGGGCGTCGTCATCTTCTTGTATGTGATGGCGAATGTGGTGTACCTGAGCGTCCTGCCGCTGGCGGGTGATCCGAACGGAACAACGATCCTGGCGCGCGGCATTCAACATGCGTCCGAAGACCGGGTGGCGACTGCAGTGATGCAGGGGATTTTTGGCTCGGGTGGCGCGCAGATCATGGCGGTGCTGATCCTGATCTCTGCCTTCGGCTGCAACAATGGCCTGATTCTGTCGGGAGCGCGCGTGTACTACGCTATGGCGAAGGACGGGCTCTTCTTCAAGAGCGCGGCCAAACTGCATCCCAAGTACCGTACCCCGGCACACTCGCTGATGATGCAGTGCGTGTGGACCTGCGTACTTTGCATCTCCGGCAGCTACAGCCAGTTGCTGGACTACATCATCTTCGCGGTGCTGGTGTTCTACATCCTGACGATCGGTGGATTGTTCGTGCTGCGAATCAAGCGGCCGGAGATTTCACGGCCCTACCGGGCGATTGGATATCCGGTGCTTCCGGCGATCTATATTCTGATGGCCGTGTTCATTGATATAGTCTTGTTACGCTATAAACCTCAATACACGTGGCCGGGATTGATTATCGTGTTGCTGGGCATCCCCGTGTATTTCGTGTGGTCGAAGCGCAACCACGTAGAGCAAGCGTAAGCCTGATCTCCAAGGAGAGACAAAGCCGAATGGCGAATCTTGTGAAGTGCAAGCCTCTCGACCTACTGCTGAAAGAGGCGACCCAAGAAGACGAACATAGTCTAAAGCGGGCACTGGGGCCGGTTAACTTAATTACGCTAGGCATCGGCGCCATCATCGGGGCCGGAATCTTCGTGCTGACAGGCTCGGCAGCCGCAATGTATGCGGGACCCGCCATCGTGCTCTCATTCATACTTGCGGGTTCGGGCTGTGTGTTCGCCGGATTGTGCTATTCCGAGTTTGCGTCGCTGATCCCGATCGCCGGCTCGGCTTACACCTACGGTTACGCTACGCTGGGCGAAATTTTCGCCTGGATCATCGGCTGGGACCTCATCCTGGAATACGCGTTTGGCGCGGCAACGGTGGCTTCCGGATGGGCGGGATACTTCGTCAGCTTTCTGCAGGACTGGGGAATCACCATTCCGCCGCAATTCACGGCAACGCCTTACACCCACGTGGGAAACCAGTGGGTACCGAACATGCTGGTGCAGTACGGGGGGCGCTGGGAGCTGCTGACGACAGCGGCGCCGATGCTGAGCCAGAAGGGTGTGGATGCCTCGACGCTGCCTCAAGTACAAGGCGTCTTCAATATCGTGGCGTTCCTGATTATTTGCGTGATTACGTTCATCCTGGTGGTTGGGATCCAGGAGTCGGCGAATTTCAATTCGGCAATCGTGATCGTGAAAGTTACGATTGTGCTGATCTTCATCGCGATTGCAGGCGCATTCGTGCTGAAGCATCCGGGCGTAGCGACGGCGAACTGGCACCCGTTTATTCCACCGAACGAAGGCTCGTTTGGCGAGTATGGCTGGTCGGGCATCGCGCGTGCGGCAGGAGTGATCTTCTTCGCGTACATCGGATTTGACGCGGTATCAACCGCGGCGCAAGAAGCCAAGAATCCGCAGCGTGATATGCCGATCGGCATTCTCGGGTCACTGGTGGTCTGCACCATCCTGTACATTCTGGTGTCGGGATTGTTGACGGGTATCGTGCCCTACTCGGCGCTGAATGTGGCCGCTCCAGTAGCGGTGGGCATCGATGCAACTGGAGTTCGCTGGGGATCGGTGCTGGTGAAATTGGGCGCCATTGCCGGACTAGGGAGCGTAATGCTGGTGATGTTGCTGGGGCAGTCGCGCGTGTTTTACTCCATGTCACGCGACGGCCTGCTGCCGGAATGGGCAGGGAAGGTGCATCCCAAGTTCCGCACTCCGTATATTTCATCGATTACGGTTGGGCTGTTTGTGGCGGTCTTCGCTTCGGTGGTGCCGATCGGCATTCTCGGTGAGCTGGTGAGCATTGGAACGTTGCTGGCATTCGTTATTGTGTGCGCGGGTGTATGGATACTGCGCAGAAGGCGTCCTGATCTGCATCGGCCGTTCCGAACACCGTGGGTGCCACTGGTGCCAATCCTAGGCATCGTCATCTCATTCGCCTTGATGGCGTCCCTTCCTCTAGCCACATGGATCCGGTTGTTCGTCTGGCTGGCGATTGGGATGGCCATCTACTTTGGCTACGGACGCCACCACAGTCACGTGCAGCGAATGAAGTGATGGTCGATAGGAGTTCCTGGTTCGACGAATGCCCTCCCTCAGTGGAGGGCATTTTGTTTTGCGCGTGCAGAGTGAGCCATGTCATTGCGCGAGGGCACGGGCATCGCGCAGAATGGCTGACGTGAAGGTCCCATACAATCTCAAGCTGCTTGCGATCCTCCTCGTGCTGCTGGTCATTGTGGGGATTGTGGGGTTTCACTTCATCGAAGGCTGGACCTTCTTCGATGGTTTCTACATGGTGCTCACCACCATCACCAGCATTGGGTACGGAGAAATCCATCCACTAACCCACGCCGGGCGGCTGTTCAACAGCTTCATCATTATTACCGGCGTGGGGCTGGTGCTTCTGTTGGTCGGAGGCGCCTCACGCACTTTGCTAGAATTCGAGCTTCAATCGGTATTCGGCAGGAGACGCATGGACCGCGAGATCAGCCGGCTGACGGGGCATTTCATCATTTGTGGGGCTGGTCGTGTGGGGCGCAGCGCGGCTCGCGAACTGGCGCGCAAGCCGCTGCCGTTTGTGGTCGTCGATACCAACCAGGAAAAGCTGCAGAAATACGCCGCCGAAGGTTGGCTGACGTTAGTCGGCGACGCCACCCTGGCTACGGTGCTGCAGCAGTTGCGCATTGAACAAGCGAAGGGCCTGGTAGCAGCGACGACCACCGACGCTATCAACATCTACATCATCCTCACGGCGCGCAGTCTGAATCCCAAAATCAAGATCATCGCCCGCGCCGCGGAAGAAGAAGCCGAGAAGCACCTGCTGACAGCTGGCGCGGATTCGGTGGTCTCGCCCTACCGTTTCGCTGGTTATCGAATTGCCCAGACGTTCATGCGTCCCAATGTGGTGGATTTCTTCGACACCGCGATGAACCAGAAGCACCCGCTGGAGATCGAGGAAGTGAAAGTGGGGAAGGGCGCGCGCTTCGCCGGACAGACGCTGGAAGGGGCGCGCATCCGGCAGGAGTTGGGCGTGATCGTTGTGGCTATCAAGGGCGAAAACACTGCCATGCGATTCAATCCTCCGCCAGACGCGATGATTCACGTGGGCGATCACCTGATTGCCATGGGAGACCCCGATGGGCTGAGGCGGCTGGAAGAATCGGCTTCGGAGCCCGCATGAAGATCACCACCGCGGCGGAGATGCGCGAGATCGATCGCGCAAGCACCGAAAAGTTTGGCGTGCCATCGCTGACCTTGATGGAAAACGCCGGCAGCGCCGTGGCGGAGTTCATCCTGGAAAATTACAGAGGCGCTGACCGCATCGCCGTGGTATGCGGCAAAGGCAACAATGGCGGCGATGGCTTCGTCGTCGCACGCAAGCTACATCGCGCCGGACGGGTGGTCGAGGTGCTGCTGCTGGCCGCTCCTTCGGAGTTGAAGGGCGATGCGGCGACGATGTTCGCGCGATTGCCGGTGCGTGCCATCGTGGTGCAAAGCGCGCAGGAGTTGCAGGCGGAATCGTCGCGCAGCCTGGGGAATTGCGATTTGATCGTGGATGCGATGCTGGGGACTGGATTCAAGCCTCCGGTGAAGGGGCTATATGCCGAGGCGATTGCGGCGATCAATCGTGGCGGCAAGCCAGTCGTGGCGGTGGATATCCCGTCGGGCGCCGACTCAGATGCTATGACGGCGCAAGCGGGCGAGGGAATTGCGCGGGCGGACGCGATCGTGACGTTCACGGCTCCGCGGCCGGCGCATGTGTTTGGTGAATTCACGCGCGGGCCAGTAGTGGTCGCGCCCATCGGATCGCCGGATGTGGCCATCGAATCCAAGCTCAAGCTCGAAGTCACCACGGCGCGGGACCTGGCGGCGTTTCTGGCGCCGCGTCCCATCGACAGCAACAAGGGCGTGTATGGCCATGTGCTGATCGTAGGCGGATCGCTGGGAAAGTCAGGCGCGGCGGCGATGGCGGGCATGGCTGCGTTACGTGCAGGCGCAGGATTGGTTACGGTCGCAACGGCTAAGAGTGCGCTGCCCAACGTGGCGGGATTTGCCGCGGAGCTCATGACCGAGGCCGCTGCCGGAGACTGACACAGGTGGCATTGGCGTGACATCGGTAAAGACCGGCAAACTGCAACAGTTGGCCTCGACCATGACGGTGGTGGCGATTGGTCCTGGGATCGGACGGCATCCCGAGACGGTTGAGTTCGTGCAGCGAAGCGGTGCGCACGTTGAAGTGCCCGCTCGTGATCGACGCTGACGGACTGAATGCTTTCGACGGGCAAGACGGAGTTGCTCGATGGCAGCAAGCGCGCGCTGGTGCTGACGCCGCATCCGGGAGAAATGTCGCGACTGGCGGGTATCTCGACGAACGCAGTGCAGGCCGATCGCCTTAATGTGGCGCGCACTTTCGCGCGTGAGCACGGCTGGTGCTGGTGCTCAAGGGCAATCTCACGATGATCGCGCTGCCGGATGGCACGGCGTGGGTGAATCCGACGGGCAATCCTGGGATGGCGACAGGCGGGACGGGCGACATTCTGACGGGCATGACCGCGGGAATTCTGGCGCAGATGCCGAATGATGCCGGCGCGCGCAGCGGTAGCGGCGGTTTATCTGCATGGGCTCGCGGGCGATGTCGCGGCGGAGAGCATGGGCGAACATTCGCTGGTCGCGACCGATCTTGCTCACTGGATTGCCGGAGGCGTTTCGCCGCGCGACGCGCTGGGCGCTCGAGAGCGTGGTGCGCATCAGCGGATGAGCGCCGCAGAATACATCACGCGCTCGGCGGAGGAGACCATCGCGCTGGGGCGCGAGTTGGCGTCGACGCTGAAGCGATGCTTCGCATCGTCATTCTTGCAGGGCGATCTGGGGGCAGGGAAGACCACGCTAGTCAAAGGCATCGCTGAAGGCTTGCAGGCTGCATCGCAGGAAGACGTCACCAGTCCAACCTTCACGCTGATCCATGAATATCCGCGGGCCCGAGGTAAACGCTGTACCACGTTGATCTATACCGCATCGAGACGGAGCGGGAGCTGGCAACGCTTGGCCTCGACGAGACTCTTCGCTCTGAAGGGAATCTGGTGCTGCATCGAGTGGGGCGAAAAATTTCCGCGGCTGGTGACAGAGTGCGATGCGGAGATCGGATCGAGCGGGCGGGGCGAGCAGGAGCGGAAGTTCGTCGTGAGCGACGAATCGAAGACTAGATTTCGCGGCCAAACATTTCGACCAGAGCCGAGGAAACAGTTCGCGCGGTCTTGGATGATATGGTCCCGAGCCTCGCATAAGGCGCTCACGATCGACGGCACGAATTTGGTCCAATGCAACCTGTCCGGACTTGCCCTGGAATGTCAAGCCGATACGCGTGGGGTATGGACGATGGTCGTCGTCATTGGGGCGATGATCACCGTCTTGCAGGTGCTGGTTCATTTCGTCGGGGGAGACGACCAGGCAAGGGCGCGTCTTCTTGATCTCGGAGCCGCGAGTGGGATCGAGCGACACCAGCCAGACTTCGTCAAGGCGCGGCGGACGGCTTACCACTTCCATTCCTTTCGGTCGAACTCGTTTGCCCCCATCGCTCCAGCAGCAGCTCATCGGGCCCCGCGGCCCGGCATTGCGAAATGCTTCGATCCATCCCTGCCGCAATCGCCGTCCCGGGAGAAATCACCAAGCGATCATTCTCGACCGCCAATTCCACCGTGCCTTCCAGTCCGCACTGCTCGATCAGAGGTTTCGGAATGCGAATGCCTCGCGAGTTACCGATACGAACGAGTCTCTGTCTTCATGATTGCAGGGCTCTCTCCAGGTAATTACATTGTAATCACATGGGACCTGGCGCGCAAGTTCCGTTTCGGCTCCTTCAAACCCCATGATGTTGTACCCGCAATCCACGTAAATCGTCTCGCCGGTGATGCCGCTGCCGCCGTCGCTGGCGAGAAACACCGCTGTTGCCGCCACTTCGTTCACATCGATGTTGCGATGCAGAGGAGCCTTTTCGGCCTGGGTCTTCATCATCTCGCCCAGGCTGCCGATGCCGCGCGCCGCCAGAGTCTTCATCGGTCCGGCTGAAATGGCATTGACGCGAATCTTGTGCTTGCCCAGATCGGTCGGCGAGATAGCGGACGCAGGCCTCCAGCGCTGCCTTGGCCACTCCCATCACGTTGTATCTGGGGACAACTTGCTCCGCGCCGTAATAGGTCATGGTGACGATACTGCCGCCGTCCGTCATCAGCGGAGCCGCGGCGCGGGAGAGGGCGACCAGCGAGTAGGCGCTGGTATCGAGGGCGATGCGGAAGGCCTCGCGGCTGGTCTGGACGAACTCGTTCTGCAGCGCCTCGGCAGGAGCATAAGCGATGCTGTGGACGAGGGCGTCGAGCTTGCCGTATTTCGAACTCAATTGAGTTCGAACAGCGCGGCAATCTCGTTATCGTTGGAGACGTCACACTGGAAGCCGGTCGGCATTGGGCAGGCGGAGATCATTTCGTCGGCTTCCTGCTTCAGGCGTTCGTTCTGGTAGGTAATCGCCAAGGTTGCGCCCGCCTTTTGCATCTGCTGGGCGATGGCCCAGGCGATGCTGCGTTTGTTCGCCACGCCAAACACCACTACCGTGCGTCCTTCCATGCTGACCGCCATGCGGGTGAAGCCCTCCTGAGGTGCACTAAACGTCGGGTCCCATACAAGCGAGACTGGCAGTACAGGATCATCCGGTTAGTGGATCAATCGTTGAGAATAGCAGCCTCACGGCGGGGATGTCTTGGGGCAGAAAGGGGGCAGAAAACAAGCTTCAAGAGTCCTTGCAAAACGGGCAAATTTATCGCTTTCTTGGCGGCAAGGTAAGGCATATACTGCCCTGCGACTGCGGGCCCGCCACTTCGGCGGAGGCACTATGGCAACGATCCGAGACTTGCTTATCAATCGAACCATCCACTATGTTCAACCAGACCAGACAGTGTTGGAGGCCGCGAAATATATGGTCGTCTGCAAGGTCGGCGCAGTCCCCGTGCTGGACGGCACGAGTCTGGTTGGATTTTTCTCTGAGCGCGACATCATGAGCAAGGTAGTAACTTGCGGGCGCGATCCGCGGGTCACGCGAATTCGCGAGGTCATGAGCACCGAGCTCAGGACGCTGGCGCCCGAGTCGACCGTGCGAGGACGCCATGGTGTGATGCAGACACACGGCATCCGGCACCTGCCGGTGTGCGACGGCAGAACGCTGGTTGGTTTCCTATCGCTGCGCGACCTGCTGCGGCACACGCTGGATGAAAAGTCGGGCGAGGCTGACATGATGCGCGCCTATATCCAGACCTCGGTGTGAGCTGATGTAAGACCGTCACTGCGCCGCCACGCCGCGGTGCTAAACTCAGTGTCGTCCTATGCGCATCCCAGCGGTTGTCGATCAGCTGCGGAAGATCGCGGGGCGCGACGCTGTATTGGACCGTCCCGAAGACCTGATGTTGTATGAGTACGACGCCGGAGTGCGTAAATGAACTCCCGCCGCGGTCGTATTTCCCCAGACTACAGAACATGTCTCGCAGATTCTGAGGCTAGCCAGCTCGGCCGGATTTCCGGTGGTGGCGCGCGGCGCGGGCACGGGATTGAGCGGCGGCGCGATTTCACCCGAAGGCGGCGTTGTGCTGGCCTTCGCGCGGATGAATCGCATCCTGGAAGTCGATGCGGAGAATTATCGCGCCGTAGTACAGCCCGGCGTTGTAAACCAGCAGCTGTCTGACAATGTGGCACATCTCGGTCTGTATTTCGCGCCCGATCCCTCCAGTCAGAAGGCGTGCACCATCGGCGGGAACGTGGCGGAAAACTCCGGCGGCCCGCACACCCTGGTCAACGGCGTCACGGTGAATCACGTGACCGGGATGACGGTTGTGCTGCCGAGCGGTGAAGTAGTGTCCTTCGGCGGCAAGGCAGCCGAGTGCAGCGGCTACGATCTGACGGGTTTTTTTGTCGGTTCGGAAGGCACGGTCGGCATTGTCACCGAGATCACGGTCAGGCTGCTGCGGCGGCCGGAGCGAGTCGCCACGCTGCTGGCAATTTTCGAGACCATCGATGATGGAGCGCGGACGGTGTCGGCGATTACGGCCGCGGGCATTACTCCGGCGGCGCTGGAGATGCTTGATGGCTGGACGCTGCGGGCGGTGGAAGCCGCCTGTCACGCGGGCTATCCGCTGGATGCGGGCGCGGTGCTGCTGATCGAGCTCGAAGGCCTGGCTGAACAGGTGGAGGAGCAGGCGGAAGCAGTGCGTGAGGTCTGCGTTCAGCAAAGAGCGCGCGAGGTGCGCCGGGCGAAGGATGAGACCGAACGCGCGCTGCTGTGGAAGGGCCGCAAGAATGCATTCGCTGCGCTGGGGCGCCTCGCCCCTTCGTACTATTCGCAGGACGGAGTGGTGCCGCGCACGCGAGATTCCGGCGGTGCTCAATTCATTGGGGGCGTGGCGAAGAAATACGGGCTGCGCATCGGAAATATCTTTCATGCAGGCGACGGCAACCTGCATCCGCTGATCCTGTTCGATCCGCGCGATCCGCAAGCAGTTGGAATTGGTGCAGGCGGCGGGCGCGCGACATTCTGGAATATTGCGTATCGGTCGGAGGATCGATCACCGGGGAACATGGCGTCGGTCTGGAGAAGCGCGACCTGATGCCGCTGCTGTTTACCGACGAAGACCTCGACGTGATGCTGAGCCTGCGCAATGCGTTCAACGCCGCGGGCGTGCTGAATCCGGGCAAACTGTTTCCGACGACGCGCATGTGCGCGAGACGCGCGGGGCGTCGCGGAATCCGGTGCTGGCAGGCGGAGGGCATGTGAGTGGAGTCAGCAACGCGACCGGCATCGAGCGCGAGCTGCGTGCGATTTGTGGTGAGGAGCACGTCAGCGAACAGGCATCAAAAGCGCGGACAGACCCAGAGCATCCTGTATTGGCGGTTCGGCCCGGCTCGGCAGTAGAGACAGCAGCGGTCTTGCATTTCGCAAACGCGAATGCACTGAGTGTCATTCCCGAGGGTAGAGCCGGAAACTCGAGTTTATCGCCCGCGGGCATTATTTTACAGACCTCGCGCCTCGTGGAAGTGGAACACTACGACCATGCCGATCTAACGGTGGGCGTCGGCGCTGGTACGACGGTCGCTCAACTGAGCGCGATGGTCGCGCAAGACAGCCTGCTGTTTGCGTGTGATCCGCGGTTCCCGGAACGAGCTACGCTTGGCGGCGTTCTGGCGACGGCCAGCCACGGGCCTTTGCGTCATGGGTATGGCGCGCTGCGCGACTTCTGCATTGGAATTCGTTTCGTGACCGGCGATGGACGGCGCGCCAAGGGCGGCGGGCGGGTCGTGAAGAACGTCGCGGGCTACGACTTGATGAAGCTGCTGATCGGCAGCTACGGAACGCTCGCTGTCATTACTTCGGCCAGCTTCAAGCTTTTTCCCGCGCCAAGGCAGACGCGGACTTTTCTCGCTGAGTTCAGTACTGCAGCGGAGGCCCTGCAATTTCGCGACGTGGTGATGCGATCACCACTGTCACCCATGTGCCTGGAGTTGGTCTCGCCGGGCGCTCGCAAGTTAATGCGGCCCGAGATGACGTCAGATGCGTGGGTGATCTGCGTGCGTGCCGCTGGCAGCGATACCGTGTTGGCGCGGTATCGCAAGGAGTTGGGGGCGGCAATCACACGTGAGTTGGAAGGAGAGGATGAGAGCAAGATGTGGCGGGCAATCGAAAATTTCCCGCTCTGCGGGCAAGGGGAAGGCGTTGCCGACCGACTTGCCCCGAGAATACATATCAGCGTGCCACCGCGGAACGTGAGTGACGTGATTGCTATCCTGGAGCAAGTCGGGGCGTCGGGCGATATAGGCGTAGCCTTCGTTGGACGCGCCGGGGTGGGACACATCTTGGCCTGCGAGTGGCCTATCAACCCGGAGCTGTCTCGGCCGTCAGGGGCGGTGGTTGCGGATCTGAGAAAGTATGGCAAGAGCGGCCTCGTCGTGAGAGTTGAAAACGGCTCACAAAATCCCTGGCCGCTTTCCCCACCGCATCTGGCCAGTATGCGAGCCGTCAAACAGGCGCTCGATCCGAACAACGTGCTGCGCGGGAGGGAGGTCTTTTGAGCATTGCGGCTCCTGTGATTGAGATTCAACACTCGAATTTCTCGGCGCACGAGAAACCCACGTGGGAGTTGTATTCTAAGTGCGTACACTGCGGTCTTTGTCTCGATCAGTGTCCGACGTACCGCGCTCTGGGAACGGAGATGGATTCGCCGCGCGGACGCATCTACCAGATCGTCCAGGTGGACGCGGGCCGGTTGGCGCTGAGCGATTCGTTTGTCACGCACATCGATCGCTGTCTCGGCTGCCTGAACTGCCAGACTGCGTGCCCATCGGGCGTGGCCTATGGGAGCCTGCTCGAACAGGCGCGGTCGCAGATCGCGGAGAACTATAAGAGGCCATGGCTGGCGACGAAGTTGCGCCAACACTTTTATCGCGACATTCTGCCGTCGTTTCACAGCCTCGCAGGCCACGCGCGATTTATTCGCTTTTATCAGCGGTCGGGACTGCAAGCGTTGGCGCGCGCGACCGGGGTGCTCAAGCTCCTGGGGATGGAGGATCTGGACGCGCTGTCGCCGCGGATTGAGAGCACGTTCTCGTTCCCTGACCTTGGACGCGTGTTTCCTGCGGAAGGCGCCCGGCGCGGAAAGGTCGCCCTGTTGATCGGATGTGTGGCGAGCGTGGCGTTTGCAGAGCTCAATCGCGCCACCATTCGCGTGCTGACGAAAAACGGTATTGAAGTGCATGTTCCCGAAAAGCAGGCTTGTTGCGGCGCGTTGCAGTTGCATGCGGGGTATCTCGACCTGGCGCGCGATCAAGCGCGGCGCAACATTGACGCCATGCTCAATCCGGAATTCGACGCCATCGTCAGCAACGCTGCGGGATGCGGGTCGACAATGAAGGAATACGCGGCTCTGCTGGAAGACGACTCGAATTACCGGCAGAGAGCGCAGGAATTTACGGCGAAAGTGCGTGACATTAATGAATATCTCGACGAGGTCGGACTGCTGGAACCCAAACGCAAGCTGAGCGCGCGAGTGACCTATCAAGATCCCTGTCACTTGGCGCACGCGCAGGGTATTCGAAGCGCGCCTCGCCAATTGCTGCGGCATGTCGGAGCGGAGTTGGTCGAGTCGCCGCGTCCTGACTCGTGTTGCGGCAGTGCCGGCGTTTACAACGTCGTCCAGAATGAGATCTCGATGAAGGTGCTCGACGAGAAGATGGGCTTCGTCGCCAGCGTTGAGCCAGAGATCATTGCCACGGCCAACGTAGGTTGCATGTTGCAATTTCGCGCAGGGGTAGCGCGAAAGCAGATGAACGCACGAGTGGCCCATGTGGTCGAGTTGCTGGATGAGGCGTACTGACAGCGGCGACAGCGCCTCGTGACGACTAAATCAATGGGATACTCGCTTCCTAAGTGCCTCCTATCACTTCGCGGCGATCGCATCGCGCAGCGCCGCCGTGAGCTCTTCCGGATTTTCTATGGGCGGGCGGCAAGTGAAGTTTGTGCACACCACCGCGACCGATTTCTTTTCCTTCAACGCGGGCAGATTCGGAATTGTCTCCGCCAGCGCGGGAGGCAGGTTTTCCGCCACCGCTTCGCTGTCCGTCAAATGCACGACCGACAAATTGACAGCATACGGAGCCGAGGCGGCCTTGAGAAGTTCGTTTGCGTTTTCGTCTTCTCCAACCACGATGACCTGCGTGTATGGACGTGCAAGCCACGATGCGGCAAGGCCGTAGGTTCCCGCATAAATTCCAAACTGCTCGGCAGCTCCCGCGAAAACCTCCAACGTGTCTTCCGCCTTGTCGAGGTATTTGGAGTCGTTGGTGTACGCGTGCAAGCGCAAAAGTGCGATCGCCGCACAGGGATTGCCCGCAGGTGTGGGCGCGTCCTGGAACGGTTTGCGTCGAGCCGATAGAGCCCCCAGCTTCAGTCGCTCTTCGAGTGGAGGCTCGGTGTCAAAGAAGCCGCCGGAGGTTGGGTCGGCGAAACGGCTGATCATCTGGTCAGTAATTCGCTGGGCGAAGCGAAAATAGCTGAGGTCTCCAGTGACTTCGTAGGCGTCGAGGCAGGCGATAGCGGTATAGGCGTAATCGTCAAGCAGGCCGCGCACGAAGCGCTTGCCGGCATTCGCGTCACTGTAGGCGATCACGTGGGACAAGCCGCGGTCCTCCTCCCACGCTTCGGCCAAAATGCGATCGAGGGAACGCAGCGCGAACTGACGCGCGTCGGGACGCTCGAGTGCGCCGGGCGTAGTGAAGGTAGGCAGAAACGCAGAGCGCGTTCCAGTTGGTGTAAATCGTCTTGTCGATAAAAGGAGTCGGACGCTGCGCCCGCGCCGCGCTCAGCTTGGCGCGAGCGATGACGAGCAACTCCAGCACTTCGGTAATGTCGCGTCCCATGGTGGTTGAGATTTCATCCGCCAGCATGCGCACCCAGAGCACGTTCTTGGCTGGATTGTGATGCATTTCGCCGACTTCGGCGATGTCGTAATGCAGAGCGACAGCCTCGAACTCGTCGGGGGTCAGCACCGCCTTGGCTTCTTCTACTGTCCACGTGAAGTAGTCGCCATCGTCGTCGAGATTAATGTCAGCGTCCTGTGAAGCATAGAAGCCGCCGTGCTCACGATCGGTAAGCCATTCATCCATCCAGCGAACGATGTCGCCCGCGATGCGCCGGTAGAAGTCGTAGCCAAACACCTGGTAGGCG
Organism: uncultured Acidobacteriaceae bacterium; assembly: GCA_963696575.1. Taxonomy (GTDB): domain Bacteria; phylum Acidobacteriota; class Terriglobia; order Terriglobales; family Acidobacteriaceae; genus DASRAA01. The sequence continues at coordinate 26,455 of CAVOKT010000001.1, read as the reverse complement.
TGCACATAATTCTTCAGCAGTTCGGAGTTGTCGTACGACATTTTTTCGAAGTGCGGCACGATCCAGCGATCGTCGACCGAGTAGCGATGGAATCCACCGCCGAGCTGATCGTAGACACCGCCATTGGCCATCTTGGTGAGCGTGGTCGTGACCACGGTGGCTACGCGCTCTTCCTTGGTGCGCGCATACCAGTCGATCAGCAGATCGACTGCCGAAGAATGAGGAAACTTCGGTGCACTGCCGAATCCGCCGTTCTTTGGATCGAAAATAGGCAATGCCGACTGCACCATCACTCCCACAATGCGCGGAGAAAAATCTGCGTGACGCGCGGCATAGCCCTCGGCATTGGCCAGCATGTTCATGCTTTCGTCGGCCGATTTCAGCACTTCGTCGCGCCGGTCGCGATAGGCATCGGCAATCGCCAGTAGGATCTTCTTGAAGCTGGGACGCCCGTACTGATCGACGGGAGGGAAGTAGGTCCCGCCGTAAAACGGCTTTCCATGGGGCGTGAGAAATACAGTGAGCGGCCATCCACCGGTGCCGGAAATGGCAGATACCGCAAGCTGGTAACGGCTGTCGACATCGGGACGCTCGTCGCGATCAACCTTGACCGCGACGAACTCGCGATTGATGATTTCGGCGATTTCGCTGCTCTCGTAAGACTCGCGATCCATGACGTGGCACCAGTGACACCACACCGCGCCGATGTCGAGTAGGATCGGTTTGTTCTCGCGCTCGGCGACGGCAAAGGCGTCTTCGCCCCACTCGTTCCAGCGAATCGGCTGATGCATCGCCGACCGCAGATAGGCGGACGAGGCGCTGGAAAGCGCGTTGTTGGTTTCACTCATAGGGCTTCAGTCTAACAGGGCAGATCGGCGCAAATTTCGGGCCGTTTTAAGCTCCTTCATACATGAAAAGTGAGCGCCCTTGCCCACCCATCGTGTGGACGATTTGATACCCTGACAGAGCTGAAAATCGATCGAGGTCAATACAGTCGCAGGCGAATCAGCCAGGTTCCGTGAGATTGTTGAATTAACGGAGAAAGAATGAACAAACAGGATGCGCTGGCACGGATCGCTGAAGGCGTGACCAAATTTCAGACCGAGATTTTTCCCGCCCAACGGGAAATGTTTGAGCGCCTGAAACTCGGGCAGGATCCGTTGGCATTGTTCGTGACTTGCGCCGACTCACGGGTGAATCCAAACCTGGTGACGCAGACTGATCCGGGTGAGATTTTCATCGAACGCAACCCCGGTAATATCGTCCCTTCGTATGTGGAATTCGTCGGTGGTGTCACCGCGGGAGTCGAATACGCGATGCGAGTGCTGAAGGTCCCTGTGATCGTGATCTGTGGACACACTGACTGCGGCGTGATGAAAGCCCTCCTGAATCCCGAACAGGTGGAAGGCATGCCGGGTGTGCAGAAGTGGATGAGTCACGCCTTTGACGCACGCAGGCGCATGTTGAGTGATTGCGGCGGGGCGTCCCAAGAAGAGCAGTTGCGGCGGATGACCGAGTACAACGTCCTGGGCCAGATCGAGAACCTGAAGACACATCCTAGCGTGCGCGATCGCCTACAAAAGCAGGAGATCGAGATTCGCGGCTGGGTCTACGACATTGGAAACGGATCAATTCGGGAGGCCGATCCCGAGAGCGGACGGTTCGAGCTGTTGGGACAGCGTTAGGGATTCAGACCATCGTCATTTTGCGATGAAGATGGCGACGCTGCGGGACCGCACAGGATAGCTATCCTGCGACGACAAAGGGAATTCGTGACCTTCTTCGGCGATGTCCTGAGGCGAAGGCAGAGCGGTATCGACCAACCGTAACCACACACGATTGCCAATATCCGGTAGCTCGAACTGCTGGTCTTCCCAATGGGCGTGCGCGATAAAGTGCAAGTCCTCGCGCGAACCGTTCTGGTAAGTTTGCGTCCACTGCATGGCGACCGAGCGTGATTCTGGGCCCCAGTCCGCAGACATACGCTTTGTACCGTGCCACGTCACGTGGAAGCCGGTGTCGCCGTCGATTGCAAAGGTTTTTCGTCGCAGCATTGGACAGCGCTTGCGGAAGGCAATCATGAGCTGGAAGAAACGCAATAGGCCGGCATTCGTCTTCGCCATATCCCAGTTGAACCAGCTTACGTCGTTGTCCTGGCAGTAGGCGTTATTGTTGCCCTGCTGGGTGCGGCAGAATTCGTCGCCGCCGAGAATCATCGGCACTCCATGCGAGAAAAGCAGGATAGCTGCGAAGTTCTTGCGCTGACGGGCGCGCAGTTCGTTGATGGCAGGATCGGTGGTGGGGCCTTCGACTCCGCAGTTCCAACTCAGATTGGCGTTGTTGCCATCCTGATTGTTGTCGCCGTTGGCCAGATTGTGTTTCTCGTTGTACGAAACGAGATCGTTGAGCGTGAAGCCGTCGTGGCAGGTCGTGAAGTTGATGCTGTGATACGGTTCGCGAGCGCTGGTCTCGTACAGGTCAGGACTTCCTAAAAGGCGTGTTGCGAGCGCCGAGGTCATGCCTGCGTCGCCCTTCACAAACTTGCGCACATCGTCGCGGAAGATGCCGTTCCACTCCGCCCACCGTCCCCAGGAAGGCAGCGTGCCAACCTGGTACAGACCGGCCGCGTCCCAGGCTTCGGCAATCAGCTTGATATTCGCCAGCACCGGATCGTAGGCGAGGTGTTCGAGCAGAGGAGGGTTCTTCAGCACCTTTCCATCCTGCCCGCGGCCCATGATGGATGCGAGGTCGAAGCGGAAGCCGTCCACGTGCATCTCGGTGACCCAATAACGCAGACAGTCGACGATGAAGTCGTGTACCACTGGGTTGTTGCAGTTCACCGTATTGCCGCACCCCGAGTAGTTCAGGTACTTCCCGGTCTCGGGATCGAGGATGTAGTAGGTCGCGTTGTCAATTCCGCGAAACGACCAGGTTGGGCCGTTCGTCTGCGCCCTCGGCGGTGTGATTGAACACCATGTCGAGGATGACCTCGATGCCGGCTTCGTGCATGAGCCGACACCAGTCGCTTGAATTCACGCACCTGCTCGCCATCGGCGACGTTCGAGGAGTAGGCCGTGTTCGGGGCGAAAAAGGCGGTCGGCTGATATCCCCAGAGATTCACGTTGGGCTCACCCGTGAGCGGATTGACACGATCGGTGTCGATTTCCTCGAACTCGTTCACCGGAAGCAGTTCGACCGCAGTCACGCCCAACTCCTTGAGGTAGGGGATCTTCTCGATCAGGCCGGCGAAAGTGCCCGGGTTGCGCCACCCCGGAAGAGGGATGGCGGGTCAAGCTGCGCACGTGGGTTTCGTAGATGACGCTATCGACCAGAGGAATGTTGAGCGGCTGATCGTCCCCCCAATCGAAATGGTTCTCAGTCACGACACAGTGCCGCTTGGGGTGACTCCCGGGTTTGTAGGCTCCCCACGGTGCACCATTGGATATCACGCGAGCGTAGGGATCGAGCAGGCTGAGGGTGGGATAAAGCGATTGATCTGTGGTTCGGGGTTGGGCTGCATGTCGAAGCGGAAAGCGTAGTGCGCGCCGGCATCCAGTCCTTCGACAAAGACGTGCCAGACCTGGCCGATACGGTTGACGTGAGGATCCAAGGGGATCGCGTCGCGAACGCGTTCAGACCCCGGCTCGTACAGCACCAGCGTGCAGGACGTAGCGGGCTTGGAGAAAATCGAAAAGTTCACTCCCGCGCGGTGAACGGTGGCGCCCAAAGGCAGAGGATGTCCGCGCGTAACCATAGCTAAGGTTTGCGGAGGCGCAAACGGGGTACTTTTCTGGAGTGGCCATGATGGCGGCCGCGGCTTCACGGCCAATGGATGGGATATCAGAAAGCCGGCGCGGGAACAAGTGCCGAAGACGATCGTGCCCGGATTGCACGTGACTCAGGACTCTGACGACGCGCCGTTCCGCAGGAGGTGGCGCGCGATTCGTGCATAAAGTTCGACCGCATCGAGCAGTTGCTTCTTCTCGATGTACTCGCCTTCGGTGTGCGCCACATGAATCGAGCCGGGCCCGATCAGTATCGGGCTTGCCCCAGTTGGTGAGCGCCGGAATGTCGGTGGTGAATGCGGCGATCATGGTGTCGATGTCCGGCACAGTGCCCAGTTCCATGAAGGGAATCTCAAGGATGAAATTCGCTTTGGCCTTGCCCGACACGGCAGCGGTGATCTGGCGCACGCAATTCCTCCGCAGGCCCGACCAGGCGGATCAGCAGGTTCGCACTGGCGTGATCGGGGATGACGTTCGGCGCGCGGCCGCCTTCGATCAAGCCGATGTTCATGAGTCGAAGGCCCAGCGGCTGGGATGCACCGGCAACTTTAGTCTTGCGGACATTCTCCAAGCGCGTCGAGCAGTTTCTCAATCGCCGACTCACCCAGTTCGGGATACGCCGAGTGCGCCATTCTTGCCTCTCGCGACGACTTCGACTCGGAGCGTTCCCTTCGACGCTAGTGCAATTCGGTTCTCTGTTGGTTCGCCGTTGATCAAGAACTTCGCGCCGCGCGGATCGAGGTTGGCGGTCTGCGCGCCTTGGCTGTCGCGCTCTTCGCCGACCAGAAACAGCAGCCCGACATGAACCCCTTCGGCCTTGAGCTTTTCGGCCGCTGCGATCTGCGCCACGATGATGCCCTTGGCGTCGCACGACCCGCGTCCGTAGATTCGCTCCGGCGTCTCCGACGACGGAATGAACGGAGGCACGGTGTCCATGTGCGTCGAAAACACTAGTTCAGGACGCGGCTGATCAGATGAGTGGCCCACACGTTGAAACGATCACCCTCCACCGGCATGCGCTCGACGGAGTAGCCGAGGGCAGCCAGTTCGCGCGCGATGGCGTCGCCCACCGCAGCTTCGTTGCCGGTGATGGATTCGATGTCGATGAGCTTGGCGGGTGAGGGCAAACAGGTCCATGCATCGAAAGCATAGCCGATCGCTGGAGTTTACCGACGCACGGAAATGCCAATGAGGCCTGGATCGCAACGGTCGAACTCGGCCTAAGCCAGCCGCGCCGAGTCGATTTCAGTGGCGAAGACCCTGTCCAGCGCCTGTTTCCGATGTTCGAAGATCGACGCATCATGCGCTGGAAGATCACTTTCTCCAGCAGGCTCCCAATGACGCCGAAGCCGACTTCATACTCCACTTCATCGCCCACGACCGTGCCTTCGCGACCTTCCACGACCCTGGCCTCGAAAGTGTGGGTGTGGTGCCACGACTTGAACGGCCCCTGCTTCTGGATGTCGGCAGAAGTATTCGTTGAACGCAAACTCAGTGATCAGCGCAGTCCAGCGCTCGTGGATGGGGACATACGGAATCGCGCGGAACTTGAAGGTAATCTCGGTGCCGGCTCCCGCCATGTGCTCAAGGCCCCGGGGACGCGCTCCTTCGGGAAATCGCGGTGGCACCAGGTTGAGCTTGACGATCTTCGCTCCCTGCGACGGCGGCATGATGCGCGGAAGATTGTGCGGGTCAGAGAAGAACGCAAATACCCTCGGCACGGGAACGGGTATCCAGTGCTCGACGTGCAGGCGCTGGCTCATGCGTCGGAATGACGATAGCGCCTTGACTATGGGACTTCGCCCGAGCGTGCCGCGTTGCCAAATCCGTCGTCTCCAGCCGAGTTGCGCTTCTGCCGCACCGCTCCCGACTCGTGTGCAGATGCAGGCAATCGTCATCGATTGCCGGATTTGTGCCGGCAACTTCAGGTTTCTTCCGGGATCGTCCCGCATTCGGTAGGTCGGAGAACCGCCAGAGTAAACCCAAACTGTTGTGGAGGGCAGAGCGGTCGAGCCCAACCTGTGGTTGTCGGCCAAGTCTAAGAAAACTTTCACGCAAAAAGCGGACGATTTCCGCTTGACACGGGATGGAAACGGCGTAAGATTCGGCCCAATAGTGGTAAATAGTGGGAGATCATGGGAAGTCTGATATCTCCCGTGGAAGCTGCTAGAGCGAATTGGGTTGCATCGGCCAAATGCGCGACGCAACCGCAATTTATGCTCCCACGTGGGGTGGTTTTTCAGGTTTTCCTCTCCTTCCCAAACAAGTAAGTTCCCGGCGTAAGGGCCGGTCTTTATGTTTCGTGGCTCGCACTTAACCCGGCTCGACGACAAGGGGCGTCTCAAGATGCCCGCGGAATACAAGCGCCTGGCCGACGAGAAGTACGGAAGCAAATTCTATATCACCAGTTGGGATGGGAAGAGTGCCTTTGTATATCCCATCCAGGAGTGGGAGACGATCGAGCGCAAGCTGGTCGGCCTGTCCACCTTCAACGCTTCGAAGCAAAAGTTGTTGAAGCGCACCAGCTATTACGGACAGGAAGTGGAGTTCGACGGCCAAGGGCGTCTGCTGCTGCCGGCGGTGCTGCGCGAGTCGGCCGATCTGAAGGGCGAGGTTTCGGTGGCGGGACGTTTGACCTACCTCGAAGTACAGAATGCCGAGGCGCTTCGCGAAGAGGTGGCTCGAGCCGTTTACGGATGAGGATGCGAAAACCCTGGACGGTCTGGGCATTTAGTGAGGCAGAGCGATCCATTCAACGTCTCGGAACGGGAGTGAATGGACAACGAGATTTCAAGAGCGGACAGCGCCCCCGGGCGCGGACATGGCGAAGCGGGCAAAAGGCAGTTTGGCCATGTGCCGGTTCTTTTACAACAAGCGATCGAATTCCTGGCCGTACGGCGCGGCGGGACCTATTATCGATGCGACCCTCGGCTTAGGCGGACACAGTTGGGAAATCGCAAGACGCCTCGGCGCAGCGGGTCGTTTGATTGGCTTCGATAAGGACCCGGCAGCGCTGGAACGGGCGCGCGAACGGCTGATGAGCCCTCCCCCGGAGTTGGCAGCCGATTGGCCGAAGATCGAGCTGGTGCACGCGAGTTTTGCGCGAAGTGGCGCAGCACGTAGCGCCCGCCAGCGCCGATGGGCTGCTGGCCGATCTGGGCGTCAGTTCCATTGCAGTTGGAGAGACGCCGAGCGCGGATTCAGTTTTCAGGCGGATGGCCCCTTGATATGCGGATGAACACGCAGTCGGGGCAGACCGCCGAACAAGTGGTAAACCGCTTCGACGAGCGCGAGCTTGCCGACGCGATTTACGAATTCGGTGAGGAAAGGAGGTCGCGGAGAATCGCCAGAGCCATTGTTCGGGCGCGGCCGATTCGCACCACCGCACAACTTGCGGAGGTCGTATCGGCTGCGGCCCGGCCAATGAACCAGGCTGAGCGGCGAATTCATCCGGCGACCAAGACCTTTCAGGCTCTCCGAATTCTGGTGAACCGTGAACTTGACGACCTGCAGACGCTGCTGAGTAAAGACGCGGCGCCGCAGGTGCTGAAGAAGGGCGGCAGGCTGGTGGTCATCAGCTTCCACTCGCTGGAAGACCGCATTGTGAAAGATGCGTTACGCGATGGGGCGCACGACGGGCGTATACCGCGTGTTGACCAGGAAGCCGGTGACCGCCGACGAGGAAGAAATCGATCGCAATCCGCGGTCACGCAGCGCGAAGTTGCGGGCGGCGGAGCGGATTTGAGTTTTGCAGGAGCGCAATAGTCGGTTGAGTTGCGAAACTTTTCAACACTTTCCTCAGGCATATCCACAGAGTCTGCGGAAAAAGTTGTGGGAAATGTGAATAAGCCGTATGCCAGAAAGTGGGACTGCGACATTGTGGGATTACAGCCGGAGATGCGCCAGGTACAAGGCGGTCCGGCAGGAGAAAGCGATGGCAGCCGGAGTGCTGTATCCAACCGCAGCAGAAGCCAGCAGTTGGGGCGAACAGGTATCAGACACTCGCGGCATGTTCATGGGCACGCCGGAAATCTATTTCGCCAAGCGCATCGACAACTCGCGCGTGGTGCGCGTGGTTGATCCCAAGCGCCGTCGCGAGATGCTGTCCTTCGGGATCACGCTTGGCCGTCTTTTTCTTGCTGGTGATGGTGTACCTGCTGCAGCATCTCAGCGCCATCGAATACGGCTATCGCATCGAGCAGGCGAAGGCGGAGCAGAGCATCGATCGTGGAGAGCAATCGCGAATTGAAACTGGAAGAGGCCTCGCTGAAAGACCTGGAGCGCATCGACCTCGAGGCGCGCAAACTGGGCATGATTCCGCCGGTGGCCGGACAGGTGCAGATCATCGAAAGCGGCGAACGGCGACAGCTGCGGCGCCGGTCATGGCGAAGGCGAATCCCAACGGGATCATGGTGGTCTCGATGCAACAGTAAGACCGCCGGACGACAAAGCGTCGGGCCTGAATCCCGGACGAGAGTTCTCAGCGGCGGTCCGCCGCATACGGACCGCCTTCTGCATGTCAGTACCACAGTGTAGGAGATACCACAAAGTAAGACAGCAGCCCGGTCGAGGCGGGAATTGCGCGACGGGGAGAGCGGGCAATGCGGGCAAGCGCACCGGCGAAGACGCCAAGCAAGAGGCTTTACATCCTGGCGGCTGTGCTCTTTCTGTGGGTCGGCGGCGGTGCTGGGCCGCCTGGTTGTATCTGCAGGTCGTCAAGTACCAGTTCTTCCTTAACCTGGCCTCCCGCCAGCACGGGCGCACGATCGAAGTGGACCCGCGGCGCGGCACCATCTACGACCGCAACGGCGCCGAACTGGCGATGTCGATTGATGTCGACTCGGTGTTCGCTGTGCCCAGCGAAATTCCCGACCAGGAAACCACCGCACAAATCCTTGCCAAGGTGTTGGACCTCGACCCCCAGGAACTCCTGACGCGGCTGCGGTCGCAGAAGAACTTCGCCTGGGTGAAGCGCAAGCTCGATGCCGAGACCAGCGATCGCGTCCGCAACCTGAATCTGCGGGGCATCTATTTCCGCAAGGAACCCAAGCGTTTCTATCCCAAGCGCGATCTGGCCGCCCAAGCCGTTGGCTATGTGGGAGTCGACGACGAAGGACTGGGCGGCCTGGAGCTCGAAGTTTGACGACGATTTGCGCGGCATGCCGGGCCGCGAAATGATTTTCGTCGACGCGCGCCGCAAGTGGTATGGGCGAGTGGAGCGACAGCCCGATCCCGGACAGAACCTGGTGCTCACGATCGATGCCACCATCCAGTACATCGCCGAGAAAGAACTGGAGCGCGGCGATGGAGGAGACCAAAGCGGCTGCCGGAACCGTGGTCGTGCAGAACCCGCACACCGGCGAGATCCTGGCACTCGCCAACCGCCCGACCTTCAATCCCAATGTCTTCAACAGTGTTCCCAAGGAAGCGCTGAAGAACCGCGCGGTCAGCGATGTGTACGAGCCCGGATCGGTCTTCAAGACCGTGACCTACTCAGCGGCGATTGAGCAGAAAGTGGTCAAGCCCGAAGACATGGTGGATTGCCAGGGTGGCGCCATCACCATCTTCGGCATGACCATACACGATGCCCACAAAATGGGCGTGATGACGATTGCCGAGGCTTATGCGCACTCCAGTGACGTTGCGGCCGTCAAGACAGGAATGAAGTTGGGCGATGTTCGGTTCGATGATTACATTCGCTCCTACGGCTTCGGAGCGCAGACCGGCATCGAACTCCCGGGCGAGAGCCGGGGCTTGAAGAAACCAGTCAATCGCTGGTCCAAAGTTTCCATCGGCGCCATGTCGATGGGACAGGAAATCGGTGTCACCGCAGTTCAAGTTGTGTCCATGGTCTCGACCATCGCCAACGACGGCGTGTACACTCCGCCGCGCATCGTGGCCGGCGAGTTGCCCCCCAACGCGGGACCGAAACCGGTAGTGTTTCATCCCCCGCAGCAGCATCGTGTGATTTCAACCATGACCGCCGCGCAGATGAAGAAAATGATGGAAGCCGTTGTGCTCGACGGCACGGCACGGCGCGCCATTCTCGATGGCTATACGGTCGCGGGCAAGACCGGCACGGCACAAAAGGTTGATCCGGCGACCGGGGCCTATTCAAAGACCAAGTACGTGGCTCGTTCGTGGGTTTCGCGCCCGTGAACAATCCCGCGATCACCATTGCCGTCATTCTCGATTCGGCGCAAGGACTGCACCAGGGCGGCCAGGTTTCGGCGCCCGTATTCAAGCGCATTGCCGAGCAGGTGCTGGAGTATCATGCACGTGCCGCACGACATTGAGCCGAAGAACCAGGCTGCGTCAGTCGCTGGTGGCGTCGGCCAGGAAGAACGATGATGACGCGGAGGAGAGCTTCTGACCGGCTGGGCAGCCCGTTGATAGCCGATAGCGATGACGTTTCTGGAAAACCGGCGTCGAAAGATGACCGGTCTGTCACCTCTTCTTCTTCGAATGTGGCTCAATCAGGCTGGGGCGAAAATCGTTGATGCTTCTGACGGACGGTCGAGCCGATGTCGTCGCAGCCCGTCCGACAGCCCCGGCTCAAGTTTCGCCAGTCCAAACTGCAGCGCATGCCGCGGCGGGGAAAGGCACGGTAGTACTTAACGTTGACAGCGGCATCGTCGTGCCGTCGTTCATGGGAAGATCATTGCGCTCAGCGGCGGAAGCAGCGCAGCAGAGTGGTCTTGAGATCAACGTTCTGGGCAGCGGTATTGCGCGTCAGCAATCGCCGCTTCCGGGCAGCCATCTGCTCGCGGGGCAGAAGGTTACGATTCGCTTCAGCCACTAGGCAGCCCTGTTGTGCCGTTTTGGAACACCCGCGTAAAGCGGATTCAAACGGCGCGTCCCCGCCTTCGGAGCGCAGCTATAATGCGGGTAGAATGAACTTCCTACAGTTGCTTGCATGGTGCGGAATACCTGGACGAGAGTGGCAATCCGCCCATTGCCGGGCTCGACTATGACAGCCGGCGGGTAAAGCCCGGATGGTGTTTCGTCGCCATGCGCGGCGAAAGCACCGATGGCAATCGTTTCATCGACCAGGCGATCGCTAATGGGGCGGTTGCGGTGGTGAGCGACTCAGTTGCCCCCGCGCGAAGGGATTGCCTGGGCGGTGGTGCCCCATGGGCGCCGAGCACTGGCTCGGCTGAGCGCGAATTTCTACCGCCATCCCGCGGAAAAGCTGAACCATCACCGGCATCACAGGTACCAACGGGAAGACCACGACCTCGTTCATCCTGAGCCGCATGTTGCGGGCTGCGGGACGCAAGATCGCGCTGCTGGGCACCGTCGAGTACCGCATTGGAAACGAGACATTTCCCGCTCCTCACACCACGCCCGAAGCCCTCGAACTGAATCAGATTTTTTCCAGGGCAGTGAACACCGGATGTACCGAAGCGGTACTGGAAGTTTCGTCCCACGCACTGGAGCAACAGCGCGTTTTCGGAATCCCCTTCGAAGTAGCGGTTTTTACCAACCTTACGCAGGATCATCTCGACTATCACGGGACGATGGAAAACTACTTCCAGTCGAAGACCATTCTGTTTAACGGTCTGGGAGTAGAGCCGCCGCGGTCCGTAGTCATCAACATTGACGATGAATACGGCCAGAGGCTATTGCCCCTGTGCAAGAAACGTCACGAAGTGATTACCTATGGAATCGACGACGGCGACTTTCATGCCAACGATTTGAAAGTAAGTGGCAATGGACTTAGCTTCCAAATGGTAACGCCGCAAGGTGAGATTCCCATCTGGAGTCCGATGCTGGGACGGGTCAACGTGTACAACCTGCTGGCTGCCGCAGCCGCGGCCTATGCGCGCGACGTGGAACCCAACGCTATCTCAGAGGCCGCCGACCAAATTGCGCACGTCGCCGGCCGCTTCCAGCGGCTCGATCTTGGCCAGCCATTTACCGTGATCGTTGATTATGCCCATACCGATGACGCGATCCGGAACTTGACGGCGGTGGCGCACGATTTTCTGCACCAGCGCGGTGGCCCAGGACGCGTCATTACCGTGTTCGGATGTGGCGGCGATCGCGACCGTGCCAAGCGGCCGCTGATGGGTGAAGCCGCCGGGCGCGGCAGCGAGTTTGTGGTCTTGACCAGCGACAACCCGCGCAGTGAAGATCCGATCGCCATCATGAACGATGCGTTGCCCGGCCTGCAGCGCACCGGCGCGCGCTACACACTGGAGCCCGATCGACACAAGGCGATCGAGTTGGCCGTGCGCGAAGCCGAGCCCGGAGACATCGTCCTTATCGCAGGAAAAGGGCACGAGAAACATCAGGTGACTGCCAAGGGTGTAGTTCCCTTCGACGACGTAGAGGTCGCCCAGAAAGCTCTGCTCCACGCCGGATACGCGGCCGCGCATCCGGTCGAATCATGAAGCTGAGCCTCTCGCGCGCCGCCGAATTCATGCAGGCGAGCGGCGAGTTTAATCCTCAAGCCATAGCGGTCGGGTACTCGATCGATTCCAGAACCATTCAGCCAGGATCGCTTTTCTTCGCCGTACAAGGCGAACGGCTCGACGGTCATGACTTCGTGGAAGCTGCGTTGTCGAGAGGTGCGGTTGCTGCTGTGGTGCGCCGCGACCAGCTGGCACGCTTTCCGGCGAAGTCGGGTCTCCTGGTGGTGGACGACACGCTTGTCGCTTTGCAGCGGCTTGCGGCGGCCGTCCGGCAGCTGTGGGGAAAACCGCTGGTCGGCATCACCGGTTCCGCGGGTAAGACGACAACCAAGGAAATGGTCGCGCATGTTCTGGCGACCCGGCACTGCGTGCTGAAATCGCAAGGCAATTTGAACAACCATTTTGGCCTTCCGCTGCAGTTGCTGAAGCTGGAGCCTGAGCACGACATTGCGGTCATAGAAATGGGCATGTCGCACGCTGGGGAGATCACCGCGCTGGCGAAGATGGCGCAACCCAACTGCGGCGTAGTCACCATGGTGGCTCCGGTGCATCTGGAGTTCTTCGATTCGATCGCCGCCATCGCCCGAGCCAAGTACGAATTGATCGAATCGCTGCCCGCCGACGGCATCGCTGTCCTCAATGCGGACGACACCTATGTGTCCCAGTTCGGACGTGACTTTCGTGGCAAGGTGGTGACATTCGGATTGCAGAAGGCCGCAGATGTTAGGGCCGAAAACATCGAGGGGCTGCGGCCATTTGGTTCAGCTTTCGACATCGTCAGCGACGCCGGGCGCAGTCGGGCAACGCTTCCGCTACTTGGGGAACACAGCATCTACAACGCGCTGGCCGCAGTCGCGGTCGGCCTGCAGTATGGAATCACGCTGCCGGAAACTGCCCAATCGCTGGCATCAATATCCGCAGGTGATAAGCGCGGAGAGATGCTCGAATACGCCGGAGCCATGATCATCAACGATTGCTACAATTCGAACCCAAAGGCTCTCGAGAGCATGGTAAGGTCGCTGGCCCAGATGCCGGCGCAGCGACGCATCGTGGTTGCCGGCGAGATGCTTGAGCTGGGGCCAAGCAGCGAGGCCATGCATCGCGACTGCGGCCAGCTCATGGGGAACTACGGCGTGAACTTGGTGCTCGGCGTGCGGGGACTCGCCCGCTTCATCGTCGAGGGTGCAGCAGCCGCGGGCGTGACAGCGGAGCTTGTTGCCACTCCGGAAGAGGCCGCCGAATGGCTACGAGACAATGTGAAGCCCGGTGATCTGGTTTTGTTGAAGGCTTCGCGAGGAGTTCGCCTGGAACGTGCTCTGGAACTGTGGATGGACAAAACGGTTGAGAGACAAGACGCTCGGCTGAAGCAGATCTAGCAAAGTTGAATGATGGCGTGAAGCCGCGCTAAGCCGCGGCACTACCGACAGGACGAGGAACAATTTGCTCTATTGGCTGCTTTATCAGAAGGGCTTCGTCGTTCTACACATCGGCCCGTTCCGAATCTTCCGCTATTTGACGTTTCGCACCGCTTTCGCCAGCCTCACCGCACTTTTTATTGGATTAGTCATTGGTCCGGCAGTCGTGCGTCGTTTGCGCGAATTCCAGATCGGCCAGTACATTCGCGAAGACGGACCGCAGGCGCACCTGCGCAAAGCGGGCACTCCGACAATGGGCGGAGTCCTGATCGTGGTCGCCATGGTCGTGCCAACGCTCTTGTGGGCCGATTTGAGCAATCGCTTTGTCTGGATCGCGGTGCTGGCCACGCTCGCCTATGGCAGCATCGGATTTGCAGATGACTACCTGAAGGTGATTCATCGCCGCAATCTTGGCCTTACCGGCCGCGCCAAGCTTTTCTACCAGTTCCTGACCGCATTGGTGATTGGCATCGTCTTGATCGTGTTGCAACATTATGGGCTCTATTCCACGCGTCTGATCGTGCCCTTCTTCAAGCACTTCCGGCCTGACCTGGTGATTGGGCGCCTGCTGCACACTCCACTTTGGCCACTGGCCTTTCTGCCTTTCCTGATTTTCGTGATGATCGTCATCGTGGGATCGAGTAACGCCGTGAACCTCACCGACGGCCTCGATGGCCTCGCGATTGGCTGCACCGTGATCGCCGCCGGAGCGCTGACCATGCTGACCTACGTCAGCGGACATGCACTTTTCGCCGATTACCTGGAGATATCGAAGATTCCGCAAGTGTCGGAACTCACGATCTTCTGCGGTTCCATGGTCGGCTCGGCCATCGGTTTCCTCTGGTACAACGCCCATCCGGCAGAGGTTTTCATGGGCGACGTGGGGTCGCTTGCGCTGGGTGGCGCGATCGGCACGGTCGCCGTGCTGATCAAGCAGGAGTTGCTGCTGCCCTTCATCGGCGGCATTTTCGTCATCGAAGCGCTGTCGGTCATCCTGCAGGTGGGGTCGTACAAGCTGCGCAAAAAGCGCATCTTCAAGATGGCGCCTATCCACCATCACTTCGAGCTCATGGGCTGGAGCGAGTCGAAAGTGATCGTGCGCTTCTGGATTGCGTCATTGGTGTTTGCACTCTTTGCTCTCACCACGTTGAAGTTGCGCTAGTGACGCCGCAAACATGGCACAATGACCCTTCGGACCGAACTTTCATGGATGTAAAGGGCAAACGCGTACTGGTCGTCGGGTTAGGTAAGTCGGGAATCGCCAGCGCCCTCTTTCTGGCGGACCGAGGCGCGCGCGTTGCTGTCTCCGACACCAAATCGAAAGCGGAACTGCACCACGAGATACCACAACTTCTTGACCACGGCATCGTAGTTGAGGCGGGCTATCACGGCGAACGCACCTTCAAAGAACAGGAGCTTATCGTTATCAGCCCCGGCGTGCCGGCGGACGTGCCGCAGTTGTTGCAGGCGCGACAGGCTGGCATCCCCGTAATAGGCGAAATCGAACTCGCGGCGCGTTACCTCAAAGGCCAGATCGTCGCCATCACCGGCTCGAACGGCAAGACAACGACCACGGCGCTCATCGGCGAGATCATCGCTGCCGGCGGTAGCCCGACTCTGGTCGGCGGCAACATTGGTACTCCTGCCATTAGCTTTGTGGGGAGCGCAACCGACGAAACCTGGATTGTGCTTGAGGTCAGCAGCTTTCAACTCGAGACCATCGAGACCTTTCGCCCGAAGATTGCGGTCGTGCTAAACGTGACACCCGATCATCTCGATCGCCACCACACTTTCGAGAACTATGCTGCCGCCAAGGCACGCATCTTCGAAAACCAGACAGCCGGCGACTTCGCTGTTCTGAACGCCGACGACACCACATCCGCTGGCATGGCCGACAAAAACAACGCAGCAACGTACTGGTTCAGCCGTCGAAGGGAAGTCGAGCGCGGTGCATTCGTCCGCGAAGCTGCGATCGTCTGGCGCGATGCGGGTCACGAACAGACCATCATGCCCATTGCAGAGACTTCGCTGAAGGGCGCGCACAATCTCGAGAACGTGCTGGCGGGAGTCTGCGCGGGCATGTTGGTCGGCGTCGATCCGGTGGACATTCGTCGTGCGGTCACGAATTTCAAGGCGGTAGAGCACCGGCTCGAATACGTTGCGACTGTCCGCGGCGTTCAGTACTACAACGATTCCAAGGCCACCAACGTTGACGCGACGATCAAGGCGCTGGAATCGTTCCCAGGAGGAATTCACCTCATCCTCGGAGGCAAAGACAAGGGAAGCGACTACAGCGTTCTGAATCCGCTGTTGGAGAAGCGGGTGAAAGCCGTGTACACCATTGGCTCAGCTGCCGGCAAGATCGAGTCGCAGGTGAAGGGAACGCAGGTCATCAGCGCCGGAACGATTGACAATGCGGTGCGCCGCGCCAGCGAATCGGCCGTATCGGGAGACATCGTGCTGCTGGCCCCAGCCTGTGCCAGCTTCGACCAATTCGTCAGCTACGAACATCGTGGACGCGTCTTCAAGGACCTGGTGAAACAGATGGAAGTGCGGGAAGCGCAACCCGCAGGCAGCGGCCGCGCTGGAGGGAAGGGCTAATGGCGAAGCGCGTCAGCGTCGATAAGTGGCTGTTCACGGTGATCCTGCTGCTCGTCTTCCTCGGGCTGATCATGGTGTTCAGCGCATCAGCGGTAATGGCCAGGGAGCGTTTCGGTTCTTCGTATAGCTTCCTGCTCCGGCAAATGGGATGGGCCGCCGCCGGAATTGCTGCCATGCTGATCGTCATGAACATCGACTACAAGCAGTATCGGCGATCGTCCATCGTCTTCACATTTCTCGGGTTCACCTGTGTCCTGCTCGTAGGCGTGTTCCTTTTTCACGATTCGCACAATACCCATCGCTGGATCAAGCTGGGGCCGCTCTCGTTTCAGCCTTCGGAGCTGGCCAAGCCCGCCATCATCCTCTACCTCGCGTATTTTCTGGAGTCCCGCTGGCAGCAGATTTCCGACTGGAAGCACGTGCTGCTTCCGGCGGCGGCGCCCAGCGTGTTGCTGGCAGCGCTCATCATCAAGGAGCCCGATCTGGGCACCGCGGTTGCGTGCATGGCGATCACTGCCTCGGTGCTCTACATCGCGGGCATGAAGATGCGCTATCTCGGATACAGTTTTCTGGCGTCCCTGTTGCCACTGTATTTCCTGATCGTTCATGTTTCCTATCGCTGGCACCGCATCATCGCCTTCCTCGATCCCTGGAAAGACCCGCAGGGCCACGGCTTCCACATCATCCAATCCATGATCGCCGTCAGCACCGGCGGCCTCATGGGCGCTGGACTGATGGAGGGCAAGCAGAAACTCTTCTACCTGCCGGAGCCGCACACCGACTTCATCTACGCCAACATCGCGGAAGAACTCGGCCTCTGGGGCGCGGCGCTGGTAGTCATCCTCTTCAGCATCTTTCTTTATCGCGGGATTCGCACTGCTCTTCGCACCCAGGATCCATTCGCGCGATTCCTGGCGACCGGAATCACCGCCATGGTGGTGGTGCAGGCGCTCATCAACATGAGCGTGGTCCTGGGAATCATGCCGACCAAGGGAATCCCGCTGCCCTTCATCTCCTACGGCGGATCGTCGCTTTTCATCACCCTCGCCAGCGTGGGAGTCCTGTTGAATATCACGCAACAGACGGACTAGCGATGCGCGTCATCATTGCCGGAGGAGGCACAGGCGGGCACGTCATTCCTGCCCTGGCCATCGCGCAGGAACTGCAATCCCACTACCACGCGGAAATACTGTTTATCGGGACCGCTCGTGGCATCGAAACGCGGCTCGTCCCGGCCGCCGGGTTCCCGCTTGAACTGATCACGGTCGGTGCGCTTAACCGCGTCGATCTGGCAACGCGCCTCAAGACACTGTTCGACCTGCCGCGCGCGATAGCGCAATCGGCCCGCATGATCGCCGATTTCGTCCGGATGTCATGATCGGTGTCGGCGGTTACGCCTCAGGCCCCGCCATGCTCGCCGCCTCGCTGATGAACGTGCCCATGATGGCGTTTGAGCCCAACGTGATTCCCGGCATTGCCAACCGCCTGGTGGCGCCGATGGTGCGCGCGGCTGCCGTGCACTTTCCCGCCACGCAACGCTACTTTCGCAATGCCGTCGTCACCGGAGTTCCCGTACGGCGCGAATTTCTTCACGTTCCCGTGCGTTCGCCCGACGACCGTCCCACGCTGCTGGTTTTCGGCGGTAGTCAGGGAGCGCACGCCATCAACGTGGCGGTCATCGAATCCCTACCCCAGCTGGCGCAGGAGGTACCGGGGATTCACCTCATCCACCAGACCGGCGAACAGGACTACGAAGCGGCACAGGCCGCCGCCGCCACTGCCGGAATTTCCGCCGAGATTTCGCGCTTCATCGATGACATGCCGGCCGCCTTCGCTCGCGCCGACCTGCTGGTTTGCCGCTCCGGAGCCAGCACGGTGGCCGAAATCACCGCCGCAGGCAAGCCCGCAATCTTCGTTCCGCTGCCAACCGCGGCCGACGATCACCAGCGACACAATGCCGAGACTCTGGCCAACGCCGGAGCCGCTCGATTGCTGCCGCAGGCCGAGCTGACTTCCGACCGATTGGCGCAGGAAGTCGCATCGCTGCTGGGCAACCGCGCCCGATTGGGGCAGATGGGTACCGCCGCCCGCCAATTCGCCCATCCCCATGCCGCCGCGGAAATCGCAGCCATGGCCGCCCGTATCGCTGGCGTCCCAACCCCCAAGATGTAGCCTAGTCATTCCTGCAGCCAACAACTGGCTACTGACAACTGATCCATGTTTGCCAAAATTCAACGCAGTTCATTTCGTGGGCATCGGCGGCATCGGCATGAGCGGCATCGCCGAGGTGCTGCTGAACCTCGGCTACAAGGTTTCCGGCTCCGACCTCAAAGCCTCTCCCATCACGCAACGTTTGGCATCGCTGGGCGCCATCACTTTCGAAGGCCATCGCGCCGAGAATCTCGCGGGCGCCGAGGTGGTAGTGACCAGCTCCGCCATCGGGCGCGACAATCCCGAAGTCGCCGCCGCCCTCCTGGATCACATTCCGGTGATTCCACGCGCCGAAATGCTGGCCGAATTGATGCGCCTGAAATACGGAATCGCTGTCGCCGGGATGCACGGCAAGACCACGACCACCTCGATGCTCGCCATCGTGCTGGCCGCCGGAGGTCTTGATCCCACCGTCGTTATTGGCGGACGCGTGGACGCCATCGGCTCCAACGCGCGCGTGGGCAAGTCGGAATACTTTGTCGCCGAAGCCGATGAGAGTGATCGGTCGCTTCTTGAAGCTCTGGCCGATTCTCGCCGTCGTCACCAACATCGACCGCGAGCACATGGACTGCTATCACGACATGGCCGACGTCGAGCGGACCTTTGTCGAGTTTCTCGACCACGTTCCTTTTTACGGAATGGTCGTCGCCTGCAACGATAACGACGATCTACGGCGCCTGCTGCCTGCCGTGCGGCGCAGGATCGTTACCTACGGAACCCGCGAAGGCTCTGACTTCCTCATCACTGAAATGCACAGCGGGAGTGCCGGCCAACGGAGGCCTCGCGACCAGTTCCTTCCATGTTTGCTATCACGGCAAGGATTTGGGCGAGTTTCATCTGCACGTGCCGGGCGAACACAACGTGCGCAATGCCACTGCCGCCATCGCGGTTGGCTTTGGACTCGACATTCCAATCGGCAACATACGCGATGGACTGGAAAAATTCAGCGGCGTGGACCGCCGCTTCCAGCTCAAGGGCCGAGCCAACGGCGTAACCGTGATCGACGACTATGGCCATCATCCCACAGAGATACGCGCGACCCTGGCAGCGGCGCGTCAGTGCGGCTTCCGCAAGATCCACGTCATCTTCCAACCGCATCGTTACACGCCGTACACAATTGCTGCTCGACGAATTCGCCACCGCATTTCGCGATGCCGATTCGGTCACGGTGCTCGACATCTACGCCGCCAGCGAAGCCGCAATCCCCGGAATCACCGGCGAATTGCTCGCCGGTCGAATTAGCCACGATCGGCACACCTCGGCTCGTTACGCAGCCTCATTCGCCGAGGCGTCCGAATTGGCAGCCGCGACGCGCAAGCCCGGCGATCTCGTCCTCACTCTCGGCGCAGGCAATGTCGTTCAGTTGGGACCGATGGTGCTCGAGCAATTACAGCGGAGAGCTACGGTCAGCACATCAACATAAGGTTGGGTGTCCCGCGCTGTTCAGCGGTTCAGCCGTACATCTAGCGCCACCGATCCCACGCAACGGCTACCCTGCAAATGAGTGATTTCCACACACCGCGCCCCACGCGTGTTTACTTGCAAGGTTCGCACTGCTCAGATTGGCGGGATGCCGCATCTTCTGCTCTCCGCAATCCCGGCAAAACCGGATATAGTGAGGCCAATAGCCGAAGTTCTCGGCAGTTCCACGTTGTCATGGCGCGAAAAACAACTTCGACATTACCGGATGAAGAGTTCGAAGCGGTCACAGAACCGCGGCCCCCTGGCCGTTCGTATGACGAGTCTCCGCTCGATGCGCGCATGCTCGACCTCGACGATGAGGCCGAGTCTCCATTTCTGCGCGGACAGAAAAGAGTCCCAGTGCGGCGGGGAGCACTGCCGCGCAAGGCCGTCGGCCGCATCAAGCTTCTCCTTATTGTCTTACTGGTTGTGGGCGTGGTTGGACTGGTTGGCGTCACCCTCTACCGCTATGGGGCGCAGTCGTGGCGCTTCCGCATCGATTCCAGCGACAACATCGATCTGCTGGGCAACCAGAATGTCACCCGCGCGCAGGTTCTCGAAGTGATGGGCGGAGACATCGACCGCAATATCTTTTTCGTTCCCCTCGCGGAACGTAAGAAGCAACTGGAGGAAATTCCCTGGGTGGAATCGGCCACCGTGATGCGCCTCTATCCAAACCGCGTAAGGATCGACCTGCACGAGCGCACGCCGGTGGCTTTCGTAGCGGTCAATTCGCACATCTCGTTCATCGATGGTCATGGCGTCATCATGGATACGCCGCCAGGAGCGCAGACCGCTTACTCGTTTCCCGTAATCGTAGGTATGAGCGACAGTGAGCCGCTGTCCACGCGCGCCGCTCGCATGAAGATTTACGCCGAGCTGATCAAGCGAGCTCGACTCCACAGGAGCGCACTACTCGCAGAACTTGAGCGAGGTCGACCTGTCCGGCCCTGATGACGTAAAGGCAACTGTCTCCGACCCTAAGGGTGCAGTGCTCGTACATCTCGGCTCGTCAGATTTTCTCAATCGCTTCCAGATCTACGTTGCTCACGCCCAGGAGTGGAGAGCGCAATATAACCCGCCTGGATTCAATCGACCTGCGTTATGCGGGCCAGGTGATCGTGAATCCCGAATCGCCGACTCATCGGCCAACTACGGTTGCGTCGGCGTCGTCACCCGTGACTGCTCCGGCTCCGACGAACAAAGCCGCTGCGCCAAAGAAAGCAAAGAAGCACTGATCCATGGGAAGTCAAAACGAAAACCTGCTAACGGTCATTGACATTGGAAGCGCCAAGACCTGCGTCATCGTCGCCGAAGTCAACGAATACGCCCTGCGCTATCGCGGCCACGGAGTCGCTGACTCGCGCGGCATGCGCAAAGGCGTAATCGCCGATCTCGACAAGGCGGTTGACTCCATCAGCAAGGCCGTCGAAGAGGCCGAAAACGTCGCCCAGGCTCCCGTCGAGCATGCCATTGTTGGTGTCGCTGGGTCGCATATTCGCGGAGTCAACAGCCACGGCGGCATCACGCTGGGCGGACGCACCCGCGAAATCAGCCGCGACGACGTTCGCGCCGCAGTAGAGAAGGCCCGCACCATTCCTCTGCCCGAAGATCACGAACCCCTTCATCTTTTGCCGCAGGAATTCATCGTCGATGGCCAACCCGGCGTGCACGATCCCGCCGGACTGATGGGCAAGAAAGTCGAAGTCCGCGTACACGTCATCACCGCCGGCACCACCGCAACGCAAAATGTCGTCACCGCGGCAAACCGCGCCGGCATTCACGTCGACGACACCGTCTTCGAAGCCGCTGGCCTGCGCCGATTCCGTGCTCCAGACCGACGAGCGCGAGCTGGGCGTCTGCCTCGCCGACATCGGCGCTGGTTCGACCGATCTCATCGTGTATTACGAAGGCGTGGTGATTCACACCGGAGCGGTCCCCATCGGCGGCGACCATTTCACCAACGATGTTGCGGTCGGCTTCCGAACGCCGATTCCCGACGCCGAGAACATCAAGAAGATGTTCGGCTGCGCCATCGTGACCCGTATTCCCGAAGGCAACGAGATTGAAGTTCCATCCGTTGGCGACCGCCCTTCGCGACTGATGCAGCAACGCATGCTGGGCGAAATCCTCGAGCCACGCGCGCGCGAGTTGATGGAACTCCTACGCGAGCACCTCCGCCAGGCAGGAGTCTACGAGCTCCTCGGGGCGGGCGTGGTCTTCACCGGCGGAGGCTCGCGCCTGAACTCGCTGATGGAGACTGCCGAAGAGACTTTGCGCCGCCCGGCGCGATTGGGATATCCCGTGCCCATCGCCAAGTTGCCGTCGAACTTGCTGGAGCCCGAATTCTCGACCGCCATCGGCATGGTGCTGTACGGACACCGTGCGCGGCAGACGCGCATCAACGGCGATCGCGGATTCGGTGCCCGGCTGAAGGCCCTGTTCGCGAGCAGAAGTGTGTAGTAGGTAGAGCTGGCCTTTAGAGCCTGCCCTGAGCGAGTCGAAGGGCCAGCGTTACGAGAGCGGTTTTGGTAGAGCACGCCTTTAGTCCAGCGTCTGAGTCATTTTTTTCATTCCCTCTCGCGGACTTTAGTCCGCGAGAGCCTTGCATTGTCGCCTTTTTCAGCGCCCTGTTCAGTCGTGCCGTGCACGTTAATTTTCCCGGCGGGCTTTAGCCCGCCACCGAGGTAACGATGATCGAAGATTTCAGCAACAAGCAACCGGACAGCGACATTCGCATTCACTTCAACGAAGAGACCCTGAACAGCGCGAAGATCAAAGTCATCGGCGTCGGCGGAGGCGGAGGCAACGCCGTCAACCGCATGATCGAGTCGCACCTCGAAGGCATCGAGTTCGTGGTCGCCAACACCGATCTGCAGGCGCTCAAGCTCTCGCATGCGCCGGTAAAGATCCAGCTTGGCGTCAAGCTCACCAACGGCCTCGGCGCGGGCGCCAATCCTGAAGTCGGACGCAAGGCCGCGCTCGAAGACGCCGACAAGATCATCGAAGCCCTCGAAGGCGCCGACATGGTCTTCGTCACCACCGGCCTCGGCGGAGGCACCGGCACCGGCGCCGCGCCCATCATCGCCTCGCTCGCCAGCGAAATGGGGGCCCTCACCGTCGCCGTCGTGACCAAGCCCTTCGCCTTCGAAGGCAAGCGCCGCCAGAACCAGGCCGAGCGCGGCATGCAGGAGCTCATCGACTCGGTCGACACCACCATCGTCATCCCCAACGAGAAGCTGCTCGCGGTCGCTAAAGACGCCGGCTTCTTCGAATCGTTCCGCGTCGCCGACGACATTCTGCGTCAGGCGGTGCAGGGCATCTCCGACATCATCACCATCCCCGGCATCATCAACCGCGACTTCGCCGACGTGAAGACCATCATGGCCGGCATGGGATACGCGGTGATGGGCACCGCCACCGCTCGCGGCGAAGGCCGCGCCACCCTTGCTGCCCAGGCTGCCATCGCCTCGCCCCTGCTCGAAGCCGGAGCCATCGATGGAGCGCGCGGCATCCTGATCAACGTGACCGGCTCCAGTTCGCTGCGCCTGGCCGAAGTGAACGAAGCTTCGACCATCATTCAGAGCGCCGCCCACGAAGACGCCAACATCATCTTCGGCGCCGTGCTCGACGAGAAGATGAAGGACGAGGTCAAGATCACCGTCATCGCCACCGGATTCAAAGACGCGGCCCGCAGCCGCGAGGGTGCCCCATCCTTATCGGCCGCGTCAGCGGACGAAAGGGTGGGAAGACAACGTGTGCCCCAGACCCGCGCCTCTGTTTCCGGCGCTAACCTGGGAGAATCCGCAGCCAGCGCTACCTACCAGGTCCAGGGTGGCCCATATTTGCCTGACGTTGGCAAATGTGGGGATAGTGCGTCTGCCCCATCTTCATCGCCCGTCTTTTGGCGATCTGGCGATAGGGTCGGAACCCGCGCATCAACGAGCGCCCGCGCAACGTGCCCTACATTCCCGATTCCACCGACGATCTCGATCTGGAGTCGGAGATCGTTCGCCACGCCGAACCAATCGACGCTGAACCGGTACGCTGAACCGACAGACCACGCGCGGACGACGGCTGCAAGCTATTCGCGCGAAGCCGAATCGACCTATGTCTCGCTGGTCAAGGGAGCGGGAGCCGTACCCGATGAGCCGCCCTCGATCGAGACCGTCAGTAGCAGCGTGAACATCAGCTACGACGCCAACGACCTGGAGATCCCAGCCTTCCTGCGCAAGCGGGGCGACAGCTAACCGACCACTTTTTTCTTGAGGGTGCCCCTCGATGAGGTCGAAGGCATTGTCAGCGAGAGTTTCCTGAGGCGGTGCGCAACACCGCTCGCTCGCCACACGATTGAGGACGAAAGTCACTGGAGAATTCGCGTTTATCACTTTGCGGTGAAACCAATTTCGTTTCACCAACCATCGATACGGCCTGTACTTCGGCCATGATTCTTCCATTCGGACCTCCCGTCCTTTGCTGGATGCGATAGGCCTAATCAATTGATCGGTCTAGCTTTCGCTGACCATGGTACCCACAGGCTGCTCTCGATCTAACGACTTTCGGATACCCCGTCTTGGTGCGGAGCATCCAGTAGAGCCGTACTGCCAACTTTCTTGCCGCGGCCACCTTGGCCAGCTTTCGCCATGCGATGGCAGCGCTGTTGATACGTCTTTCGAAATCCTTCATCCCTGCTGGTTGGCACCGTGCGCCGCTTCCACCAGCAACATGCGCAGAAAGCGGTTGCCCTGTTTGCTGATCGCACCCATCCGCTGCCGTCCGCCCGAACTGCACTCGCGCGGAATCAGCCCCAGTAGCTGGCTACTTGTTTGCCGCGCCGAAAGCGTTTGACATCCCCGATGGTCAGCACAAACGCCAATGCCGTCACGGGTCCCACGCCAGGCTGCGTCCTCAATAACCGCACCATTTGTCTTTCTGAGCTTCTTCCTCAACGAACGCCTGGTCCATCTGCTCGATCTGCTCGTCCAAGTTCTTCAGTAGGCCTAGCAGGTCTTCACGTCGTCTCCCGGCCCAGTGCTGCAGAGGCAGCTAGCTCAGCGCTCTCTTCCCGCCGCATCCACAGCTTGTTCTTCTTCTGCATGCCGCGATTCATCATCAAGTGTTGCAATCCGTTCTTTACGCGAGTTCGTATCTGAACCAGCTTGTGGCGATGGATCAGCAACTGCCGTTCGTCGCGCATCTCTGCCTCCGGCACCCAGATCGTCGGAACCGGCCTTCCGCCAACAGCTTGAGAATATGGGCTGCGTCGCGCTTGTCTGTCTTCTGCTTCCGCATGTAGCTGGCTCGGATCTGCGCGGCGTCGCCAATCCATATCTCATGCCCTAACTGCTCGATCAGCTCCACAAACCACTGGCTGTTGCCTACCGGCTTCCATGCCCATCAGCGATGGATCCGCCAAGCCGCGATAGAACTGTTCCGCCTCTCCGTCGCATTCATCAGCTTGTGCTCCCTGCTTCTCCCGTTCTCGGTGTCAAGAACGCCACCTGTTGGAAGCTGGGATGAAAATCACATCCGACTATCTTCATCTGGGGCTCCTTCCTCCCGATCTTCTTTCTGTCCTCAATCCACCAAAGTCTACTGGGTTGAGCGGAGCCTCCGACCTTATCCAATCAGTTCAAGCGAAGCTTGAGCGGGGATTTTTTTGTGGGACTGACAACTGACAACTGTTCTTTGTCATCCCGACGGAGGCGGCCTTGCCGCCAAAGCCACTGGATCTGCTGGAGATATCCTCGTTTTAGTGAGAGCACAAGCCGCAGCAAACAAATGCTAATTGTGCAGTAGTAGCTTGACTTCTAGCCAATCCGTGGTATTGTCGGTCTCTTTCAAGAAATGGGCGCCTGCCATGAACCCGCTTAAACTGGTTCGGCTACCGCAATTGATGTCACGCAGCCAGGGGAGACCTGGAATTGCGGTGGCTCTGATTGATGGTCCAGTCGCTCGCGATCATCCCGATCTCTCCGAATCAACAATGACAGAAATCCCGTCCCCGTATTGGCGCCTCGTGCTCGCGACGGGATAGTGTGGCCTGCTCACACGGAACCTTCGTCGCCGGAATGTTAGTAGCGCGCCGTTCGTCCTCAGCTCCCGCGATATGCCCTGGTTGCACTCTGATTCTGCGCCCAATCTTCTCAGAAACCGAGATTGGCCTGACTCCCATGCCGAGCGCCTCTCCGGAAGAGTTGGCCGCAGCCATCAACGATGTCATTGCCGCCGGCGCCAATATCATCAACCTGAGCGCCGCCCTCTCGAAACCATCGTCGCGAGGAGAACACCAGTTGGATCAGGCGCTTGGACTACGCCGCCCAACGAGGAGTGCTGGTGGTCGCGGCGGCTGGCAATCAGGGGACCGTGGGTAGTACTGCCATTACGCGCCATTCTTGGGTGATCCCGGTTATTGGTTGCGATCTTCAAGGCAGGCCCACAGCGGAATCGAATCTCGGCAGCTCGATCGGCCGCTGGGGACTGTCCGCGCCGGCAGAGAACATCGCCAGCCTCGGGAGCAGCGGCAAGCCGCAAACCTCCTCGGGCACCAGCGCCGCAGCGCCGT